>NZ_WIXN01000009.1 GCF_010994035.1 Virgibacillus aidingensis | reverse complement strand
TATGTTCGTTCGAAAAGAGCTGGTCAACGTGTGAAGCATAGTATCACAGAGTTTATAGAGAAGAAACTTAAACTGAAAGTCAATGAAGAGAAAAGTGCTGTAGATCGCCCATGGAAACGCAAATTCCTTGGTTTCTCTTTCATATTCCACAAAGGAGAACTGAAAATACGGATCTCTCCAGAAAGTATCAAACGCTTCAAACAGCGTATTCGACAACTAACTTCCAGAAAGAAATCCATGAACATGAGTGACAGGATTGAGAAATTAAATCAATACCTGGTAGGCTGGCTGGGATATTATCAGTTAGCTGAAACACCTTCTGTATTTGGGAAATTGGATGGCTGGATACGAAGAAGGCTTCGGAGGATACGGTGGAAAGAATGGAAGAAAGTGAAAACCAAACATAAGAATCTCATGAAACTTGGAATTCAGAAAGAAAAGGCGTGGGAATGGGCAAATACCAGGAAGGCTTACTGGCGAATAGCCAAAAGCCCAATCCTACAAAGAGCCCTCGGTAACCAATACTGGACTGCGCAAGGGCTTAAGAGTCTACATCTTAGATATCAAACAAAGCGTTGGACTTAAATGAAACCGCCGTATACGGAACCGTACGTACTGGTGGTGTGAGAGGTCGGAGGTTAGTCACCTCCTCCTACTCGATCTGGTATCACATTTTTCAGTGACGAATTTTCCGAGAATCCGCCACAGGATTCTGATAAGAAAGAAATTCCCTCCGTTAATTGAAGCTGAGAAACCCTTAAGATACGAAAACATTTTACCTTTCCCCTTAAATTAACCGTAAAGCAAATTGCATATTATCACTTGCCGGTTCATATAGTTAACTTAGAACAGGAATATTTGGAGTATTTTTGGAAGGGAGGAAGTACTTTGTCACAAGGAAATCAGAAATTCCGTTTTGAACTGAATGAATCCATTTATTTTGAAAAGGGACAGGAAGTATCTGAAATGAAGGGAATTTCACTTGACCCGGATATAACAATAGAACCGTATAATGATTACATTTCCATCAGAGGGGTCATTGAACTGCAAGGTGAATATGAAAAGAAAGAATATGAAGAAGAGGATGAAGAAAATGTCTTTGACCTTGATAATTTCGAGTCAAAACATTATGTAGAGCGAGTTCTTGATACTGAGGATGGAGATGCGACTTTCTTACATCGTTTTCCCGTGGAAATTTCCGTACCGACATATAGAATTACAGATTTAAATGATGTGACAGTTTATATTGAATCCTTTGATTATGAATTGCCGGAAGATAACCATTTGAAGCTGTATTCCACAATTGAAATTCATGGGATTCATGAGACGGTAAAAGAACGGGATGCAGAGATTGTGGAAGAAGACACGGAAGAGGAAACGGTTGATTTTGAATCACCTGAAGAGGATAGTTTTCAATTTGAATGGAAGGAGCAGGCTGAACCTTCTCCTGAGCAGGAATCCTCTCATACCGATCATTTGCCCGTTTTGGAGGAAAGACAAAATGATAGGCAGGATGATCAGGAATCTGTGGAAGAACCTTCAGAAAAAGACAGATGGAAATATAAAGAAACTAAAACATTAAAAGAATTCTTTGCACAAATGCCTTCTGGGGAATCAGAGAGCAGCTCCTCCTCCAGCTCAGAAAACAGTAATTCAACAGATGAATGGATTGAAAGCTATGAAAGTGAATCTTCATCAACCTCTTTTGAAATTAGCAGTGAAGACAGAGAAGAGCCATTGCAGGAAGATGTAAATTATTTATCCGCAATGTTTCGCGGAAAGGAAGAGGAAGCCTATGCAAAATTAAGAGTTTGCATCGTGCAGGATAAGGATACCATTGAATCCATTGCAGAACGATATGAAATAACTGCATTGCAGCTGATCAAGCAGAACGGCCTTGACGAGGAATTTGAAATTAGAACCGGCCAATTATTATATATTCCTTAATAGCTATCTGCCATCATACGCGGAAGGCAGCAAAATATATAATACTGATCCCGCAGAAATGGCAGTAAACTCATAAATGGAGGCCGCTGCCCTGCTCGGGGCTGAGTATAAGTCATTGTCCTACGCACTACCAATAATTGCAGAACATTGCCCCTTGCTTAAAAACAGTGGGGCAATGTTTTTACTATGCAGGCAGGAAATTCTTATAATTTTCTTGGAGAGGTGTATCATTTTCATACTTGATGGCGGGGGAAAAAACTATCCTTTCAGCAGGATAACTTAGGTTTAGAAAGACACGGGTATACTATTATTTAGGGGCTGAATGAACATGGAAGTTGCTCAAAAAGTACTTGCTGCCTATCATATTTATCCGCTTCATATTGAGAAAATTACCGATAATGTATATAAAGTCAGCGATGGCAACAGAGACTATGCCTTGAAAAGGAGCGGTCTGAACAATGAACGGGAAATACAGTTATGGAGACACACATATGAACAGGCATACAACCAAAATCTTTTAACAATTTTACCGGTTTATTTGACAAAAGACGGGGAATTATATGCGATTCATAACCAACATGTTTACTACCTGACTCCGTGGCTGGAAGGAGCGGGTGTACAAAAGGATAAATCGACGATAGAACAGTTCTATCGTGTTCTTGGAAATATACACGCAAAAACAAGGCAAGTACAAACCATTGCAACAACAGACTTTCTCCCCGGTTTTCAGGAATATGCTTCTTACTGTCATCATGTACAGGAATCCCTGCTCGGTTTTGTGGAGAGATTTGAGAAAAACAGGTATATGTCTCCATTTGAACTCTCCGTTTGCACCCATTACCGGGATATTGATTATTCGCTGAAAGAAATAAATAGGCGCATTCAGCAATTCATGGATATCGGAGAGGAAACAGTACCATGGACCTTGAATCTATGTCACGCTGATTTACAATTTAATCATATGCTTAAAACACGCCAGCTGCATATAATAAATTGGGAAAAAGTCCGTTATGATAATGCAGCGATGGACCTGGCGGCATTTTTTAGAAATGAAATGAAACATTTTGATGCTCCATCAGAAGATATGATTGATTTATTTAAAGTTTACATGAATGAAAATGAACTGACAAAAATAGAACTTAATTTGTTGGCTATTTACTTGCTCGACCCTGTTCCTTATATCAAAAAGCTGCAAAATTATACAGAACGCAGATCCGCTGAATCGATGGTAAATCAGACCAAAATGCTGCAGCAAACTTATCGGCAATTACGATTCGGGTTAAAATGGTCCAATTATGTGGAGAAAGAATATGAATTACTTGAGTTAGATGATTTGGAAAGCTAAATCCAGCCTAAAGAAAACGCAATATAAATAAATACAAATATACCGAGCAGAAAGACATCCAATGTTGTCGGAAAAAATAATGTACGCACCAATTGGAATAGGAGAATCGGCAATGTGACTTTCTCTGCTATAAGAATACATTTTAACGCCCATGGCGGAAGCCGGTAGCGATAGTATCGAGCCATGTCTTCACCTCGTTTCGCTTATTTCACTTTGTAAAAAACTTTATAATATACTATGTATGAGAAGCAGTACTTTGTGCAACAACTTTAATAAAGGCTTGACGCTTTAAGAAGTTATCGATAAAATATGTAATAATAATGGATAAAAGAAATGTTATGACAGGGAAGAGTACAGGAATAACGCCTACAGAGAGGGAAAGCATGCTGAGAATTTCCCGGATGGTATGACTGGAATGTCGCCCTTGATGCAGCTTCTTTGAAACTTACAGTAAACATACTACTGTATCAGTAGAAGAATGCCGGTAAAATTACCGTTAGAACAAGGAAGTGTACAGATTTGAATTTGCGGATCTGTAAACAAAGGTGGTACCGCGGAAAATGCCCTTTTCGTCCTTTTATGAGGATGAGAAGGGTTTTTTTTAATTTTAAAATACAGGATTACTAAATCACGATTGAAAAGGAGGAAATTTTTATGGAAAAGGAAGAAAAAACATCACTATCACCAAAATACAGGCCCGCGGAAGTGGAAAAAGGCCGTTATCAATTTTGGCTGAAAGGCAAATATTTTGAAGCTACCGGGGATAAGGAAAAAGAGCCATTTACGATCGTTATACCACCTCCGAATGTAACCGGGAGGCTTCACTTGGGTCATGCATGGGATACGACGATGCAGGATACAATTTCCCGAATGAAGCGGATGCAGGGATATGACGTGCTGTGGCTGCCGGGCATGGACCATGCTGGCATTGCCACACAGGCGAAGGTCGAGGCAAAACTGAAGGAGCAGGGAACAAACAGATATGAACTGGGCAGGGACAAATTTCTTGAAACGGCCTGGGAATGGAAAGAAGAATATGCCGATTTTATTCGGTCTCAATGGGAAAAACTGGGTCTTGGACTCGACTATTCCCGGGAACGATTTACCTTGGATGAGGGGCTGTCCGATGCGGTTCGGGAAGTATTCGTCAAACTCTACGAACAGGGTCTTATTTATCGGGGAGAGTATATTATCAACTGGGATCCGAAAACGAAAACAGCATTATCCGATATAGAAGTAATTTATGAAGAAGTGCAGGGTAAATTTTATCATATGCACTATCCGATTAAAGACAGTGATGAAATGATAGAAATAGCCACAACAAGACCTGAAACGATGCTCGGAGATACAGGGGTTGCCGTTCATCCCGAAGACGACCGTTATAAGCATCTAATCGGAAAAAAAGTAATTCTTCCGATCGTTGGACGTGAAATTGACATTGTTGCTGATGATTATGTTGATATGGAATTTGGTTCAGGCGCCGTTAAAATAACTCCGGCCCATGACCCGAATGATTTTGAAATCGGAAACCGTCACCAGCTTGAGCGCGTTCTTGTAATGCATGAGGATGGATCCATGAATGAGAATGCGGGTAAATATGAAGGACTTGACCGGTTCGAGTGCCGAAAACAGATAGTTAGGGATCTTCAGGACCAGGGAGTATTGTTTAAAATAGAAGATCATACACACCAGGTTGGCCATTCTGAGAGAAGCGGCGCCGTAGTTGAACCATATCTATCCACCCAATGGTTCGTAAATATGCAGCCCCTTGCTGATGCTGCCATTCAACTGCAGAAGCGGGAAGATAAGGTAAACTTCGTACCGTCAAGGTTTGAACGAACCTATTTAAACTGGATGGAAAATATTCGTGACTGGTGTATTTCCAGACAGCTTTGGTGGGGTCACCGGATTCCTGCATGGTACCATAAAGAAACAAAGGAAATTTATGTTGGAAAAAAAGCCCCGCAGGATATTGAAAACTGGGAACAGGATGAAGATGTGCTTGATACGTGGTTTTCTTCGGCGCTATGGCCGTTTTCCACGATGGGCTGGCCTGATAAAGAGTCAGCGGATTTTAAACGGTACTTCCCGACAGATGTACTTGTAACCGGTTATGACATCATTTTCTTCTGGGTAGCCAGGATGATTTTTCAATCAAAGCAGTTTACCGAAGAAAGACCTTTTAAAGATGTACTCATCCACGGATTAATCCGGGATGCAGAAGGCCGAAAAATGAGCAAATCGCTGGGCAACGGAGTAGACCCGATGGATGTGATCGAAAAGTATGGTGCAGATTCACTAAGATACTTTCTTCTGACGGGTTCCACCCCGGGACAGGACTTGCGATTCCATTGGGAGAAAGTGGAGTCCACCTGGAACTTTGCCAATAAAGTTTGGAATGCTGCCCGTTTTTCATTAATGAATATGGAAAACTTTACGTATGAGGACATTGATCTGACCGGTGACTTGTCACTTGCCGATAAATGGATCCTAACTCGATTGAATGAAACGATTGAGCATGTAACAAAAAACACAAACAAATATGAATTCGGAGAAGCTGGCCGCCATCTGTATAATTTTATTTGGGATGAACTATGTGATTGGTATATCGAAATGGCAAAGCTTCCACTGTACGGGGAAGATGAAGAGAAAAAACAGACAACCCGCTCTGTCTTAGCTTATGTATTCGATCAGACAATGCGTCTTTTACATCCATTCATGCCATTTATTACAGAAGAAATCTGGCAGCAGCTGCCGCATAAAGGATCTTCCATTACTGTCAGTCAGTGGCCGAAACCTAGAAAGGAATTTCATGATGAAAAAGCTTCCGGAGAAATGAAGCGGCTCGTATCCATTATTAAATCTGTCCGCAATATTCGGTCAGAAGTGGATACACCGATGTCCAAGGAAGTAAAATTGTTTATAAAGGCTGAAAATGAAACGATTGTTTCGGAGTTGGAACGCCATCGTGAATACCTGGTTCGTTTCTGTAATCCGAGTGAATTGATTATTTCCAGCAATATTGATGTCCCCGAGAAATCCATGTCACAAGTAGTCACTGGCGCAGAATTATTTTTGCCGCTGGAGGGATTGATTGATGTTGACAAGGAATTAAACCGGCTTGAAAAAGAATTGGACAAATGGACAAAAGAAGTGAATCGGGTTCAGAAAAAGCTGTCTAATGAAGGATTTGTCAATAAAGCACCGGAAAAAGTAGTGGAGGAAGAACGAAAAAAGGAAAAGGATTATTTGAATAAACAAGAAAAAGTAAAAGCACGTATAATAGAATTAAAAGGATAGAAAAAAAGCGGGATTTCAGTTTTTGAAATCCCGACTTTTTAAATTTGCCGTAATATAATGCATGTATTTATTCAATATATTAATATTACTGACAGCCGAAAGCGTTCTTGAACCAACCACATCCTCAATTTCATTAAAGATGAGCTCCCCGTTATAGCCAATTAAGAAGTCTATCCCAGCCAGACCGAAATCAAAAATATTCATGATTTGTTTCACCATGTCCCGTTCCCGGTCATTCAGATGGTAAAGGGAAGCATTGCCTCCAAGTTTAAAATTGGCCCTGAAATCATGTTTGTTTCCCCTTAAAACCGCGCCGACAATTTCCTTTCCGACAACAAAAACCCGAACGTC
This sequence comes from Virgibacillus aidingensis, assembly GCF_010994035.1. Taxonomy (GTDB): domain Bacteria; phylum Bacillota; class Bacilli; order Bacillales; family Amphibacillaceae; genus Virgibacillus_N. The sequence continues at coordinate 152,533 of NZ_WIXN01000009.1, read as the reverse complement.
TTTGCCAAGCTGCACATTGCATCTTTGAATTATAATTTCCGGATGGGATATTTTTACCATACATGCCTGCAAATCTTTTCTGTTTTCAATATAGTACACTCCCGTGCCGCCTTTGCCGGACATTTCCTTTATGATGAACGGGTAATCAAACGGCTGCTTTTCCTGTATTTGCTCACGATTGGAAAAAACCATATCCACCATAGGGATGGAAAGCTCCGATATATATTGATGGGTGAGTGCCTTATTATTGCAAATCCGGGAAACATGGGAAGAATTAAAAACAGAAACCCCGCAAGCTTCCAAATGACTGCTCAAAAAAGGATCCATCGTTCTGACAATGGCAGCATCCGGCAGTCCCGCTTCTTTTCTGTTTATAAAAATGACCGGACTGTTTTGTTTGATACCAATCATTATTTCTTCCCGCAAAATTAATGTAAGCGCCATATTTTGCAGATGTGCTTCCTCTATAAACCATTCAATAAATGATTGATTATTTACTGCATCTTTTTTTTCATAAATGAGCCACCCTGAATACATATGTTCATCACCTCTTCATGGAACCGGAACTGCCGGCTACCCGATTTTGTGCAGAATATAATCTATAATATGATCAGCAACATTAATATTAGTGCAGTCGTACATGTTCCGAATATGTGCATTGGAATTCACTTCACAGATGATAGGGGATTCATCCGGTCCAAATAATAAATCCACCCCGGCAAAATCGGCGCCAATTGCTTCCGCTGCCTGAATGGCCAGTGCTTTTTCCTCATTACTTGCTTCATATGCTTCCATGTTGCCTCCTGAAGTAACATTGGCCCGAAAATCAGTGGAAGAGGTTCTTTTCATTCCTGCTGCAACTTTAGAACCGACAACATGCAGCCGGATGTCCCTGCCGCAGCTTGAAGAAATAAACTCCTGAAAAACAAATGGCTTATCTTTTAATTTCTTTACTTTACGGATGAGCTCTTCCTCGTTATGAATAAGATAGACCTGTTCGCCAAACGAGCCAAATGCCTCCTTTACGACCATGGGGAAGCCGAGTTGTTGAATGGCTGTGGAAATAATAGAGTGGTCAGTTAAGCCATTTTCAAAAATTTTAGGGTGAATAATAGTTTTTGGAATAGGAAGCTTCTTTTTTATTAAAGCCAGATAGGTGGCAATTTTATCATCACTGGTTTCTATTGCGCTGGAAGAATTAAAAACCGGTATTCCCATCATTTCCAGCTGCCTGGCCAAATAAATATCCTTATCTGTAAATAAGACATAGTCCGGAAAATTTTGCTTATTTATAAGCTCGAGGTCTGTCTGACCGGTCATAATTGAAAGCTCACTGTTTTTATAAATCGCTGCCGAAGTTTTTCTGTTTAACGCTGCTTCCTGCAGCCATTCGGCAAAATCGACAAATTTATTTCCCGGCAGACTGCCGTTATAAATAATCCATCCATGTACATGCATTGCAAAAGTCCTTTCTGCTATACTGTAATAGTCATAATCTAAAGTAGGAGGAGGCTGGTTAAATGTTTCAAAATCTGCAGCAGGCGGAAGTGTTTCTGTCCGCCAGAAAATCATTGGGAATTAAACCCGGATTGGAGCGGATGCGTGCATTGCTTGAAAAAGCCGGAAATCCCGAAAAAAACATCCGGGCCGTTCATATCGCGGGAACCAATGGAAAAGGGTCCACGGTACAATTTATGAATGATGCACTTCTGGCCAATGGCTATCAGACCGGTGTATTTACCTCACCCAGTCCGGAAGGTTTACCCGGATATATCCGCCATAATAATTCCGCTGTAAGGGAAGATATCCTGGTTGAATTATGCAATCAGCTTTATCCTGCTATTAAGCAATTGGACCGGTATGGCGACTCTCCTACTGAATTTGAAATTATTACAGTACTTGCTTTTATATATTTTTCAAAAAATGTAGATATTGCACTTATTGAAGCTGGTATGGGAGGGAGACTGGATACAACAAATTGTTTTGATCCCCTTCTATCGATCATTACAAATGTTTCTATTGACCATAAGCAGTTTCTCGGTACGACCGCATCAGAAATAGCCTACCATAAAGCAGGAATAATCAAAAGAAATAGTCCTGTCATCACTGGGGAAATGTCGAGGGATGCATTCACAGAGATAGAAAAGGAAGCAGCTTTTTTGTGTGCTCCCCTATATCAGGCCGGGCGGGATTTTACCTATCATAAAACGGATGCTGGCAATGGCTGCCAGCAATTTATATGGAACGGCAAATTGCCGCTGGAAATTTCCATGCTTGGGGAGCATCAAATTAAAAATGCGGCAGTTGCATTCAGGGCGGTCACACTTTTGAAAGAGCTTGGACACCAAATTAATATTGGCCTGACAGCAAAAGCTTTTTCACAGACACGGTTGCCCGGCAGATTTGAAATCATTCGAAAAAATCCTGAGGTAATCCTGGATGGTGCACACAATGCAAAAGGCATGGAGGCATTTATCGAAACAGTGCTTACTGCCTATGAGGACAGGAAAAGACACCTGATCTTTGCCGTGTTTAAAGACAAGGAAATGAAAGAAATGCTGGAGTATGCAGTCCCGCATTTTGCTTCAGTTACATTAACTGTATTCAATCATCCCCGGTCTGCTTCCCTGGAAGATTTGAGATATTTAGCAGAAAAGAAAAACCTTTTCCTGGCAGAGAATTGGCAGGAAGCAATGAGGAAGCTGACTGACGATCATTCCGTATATTTCGTAACAGGCTCGCTTGAATTTATTTCAAGGGTGAGAAAGTACTTTACCAATGACAAATAGTTTTTCCGATTGTCAATTAAAACGGAATTTTAAAACAATATTTCGCAAATTGCAGAACGAAACTTTTTCTATTTGACAATGTTCGTCTTACTTTTTATACCTCCTGTGCTAGAGTTGATTTACAATTGTTCATGGGGGTGTAAGAAAGTGGCCGGCAAAAAGAAAAAATATAGACCAAAACTCCATATTAACAAGCTGCACGCAAACAGAAAAAAAGATGAACAGGCTGCAACCCTTGAGAGTGCCAATAAACCATTAACCGCAATCAGGAGAATTTCCAATCACTCCGGAGTTTGGAAAAACAGTCAAAACAGGAACCTGCTTAAGCCTGTAATACTTGCTGTTATTTCTGCATTAGTCATCGGCTCCATTTTCGGTTTCATTATGCTTCGTATGTTTGTTACCATGGACGCTTCTCCTGATTTGGGAAGCAATCCAAATCCTGCGGCAGCTATTACGGATGATGCAGAGGAACGTACGGATAATACATCGGATCAAAACACGCAAACAGCAGAGTTCGAGTCTGTTACTGCACATGTGCTGCAGGCAGGGATTTATTCCGAAGAAGAAAATGCAGCAGCCGCGGCTGAAAATTATGAAAAAGCGAATATACCTGCAATGATCTGGGAGAGGGATGGTCAGTATTTTGTATTTGCCGGTGTGGCCGGTTCGGCTGAACAAGCGGCAAGTGTTGCCAGCGAATTGGAAACAGAGGAACTGGAGCTATACAGTAAGGAGTGGAGTACACCTCAGTTTGAATTATCATTAAGCCAAAGTGAAGCAGAATGGTTAAATTCCTTTTTAACATGGTGGAATCAGGCGTTAACGTCCCCGTCCTCTCAAGAGACTGAGGAACAGCTGAAGCAATTGACAGAAAAATTTCCAAATAATTCCAATCAGCTTGTTCCTTTATATGAAAAACTGGGCGGCATAAATAAAGGAAATAAAATAAGCGATAAAAATCTATTGGAATTATGGCATTTATACGAAGCATTGGGGGAAGAAAGCAGGTAATAGAAAATACTGCTTTTTTCAATTTCTACACCTGTTTTCACCTTAAATATTGTATTTTTCCGGGACAGATTATGAATATCCCAACATTATTTCTGTTTAGAAATCACTTTTTGCCGGTTTGTTAAATCTATGCTTTGCCTCTAAACTATATTTACATTAGGAAAGGAGGTAAAGCAAATGACTGCTCAAACCATTATGATAAAAGATGTGCCAAAGGATGACCGGCCCAGGGAACGATTGCTGAAATTCGGTGCAGGCCATTTATCCAACCAGGAGCTCTTGGCTATATTACTCGGGAGCGGAACAAAGGATGAATCTGTTATGTCCTTATCAAATCGCGTTCTTATGCATTTTGAAGGTCTGACGCTTATGCAGGATGCAGCCATTGAAGAATTAACAGCGATTAAAGGGATAGGAACAGCAAAGGGGGTAGTAATTCTATCTGCTATAGAGCTTGGGAAAAGGATGAATCAGTATAAACCCAATGAAAAATACGTCATTCGTTCCCCAAAAGATGGGGCGGATTATGTCATGGAGGAAATGCGAAATCTGAATCAAGAGCATTTTGTTGTACTTTTTCTGAATACCAAAAATCAAATTATACAGAGGCAGACGATTTTTATCGGAAGTCTCAATGCCTCGATTGTTCACCCAAGAGAAATTTTCCGTGAAGCAGTAAAGCGATCAGCAGCCTCAATTATAGTTGTGCACAACCATCCTTCCGGGGATCCCAGTCCATCCCAGGAGGATTTTCATGTAACAAGACGACTTTTGGAATCCGGAAAACTAATCGGCATCGATGTATTGGACCACCTGATCATCGGTGACAGGAAGTTTGTTTCCCTGAAAGAAAAAGGATACTTATAAATACTATCTATTTTACTATTTTTTTCGTATAATTGAATAGAAGAATGAAAGGATAACGCCATTTTTCAAGTTGTTGAAAGTGGCGTTTATTCTTCTTGATGATGTAAAAAAGGCTTTTGATATAGAGCATTACATATTATAATGATGCTATTGCTGCACATAAAATGTACAGATATAGTAAAGCTAAAAACAGGAAATCGAATGCAGTATGGAAGGGAAGATTTTTCTTGGGTATATTTAATTTTTCACAGGATATTGGAATTGATTTAGGTACGGCAAATACGCTTGTATTTTTAAAAGGTAAAGGAGTCGTATTAAGCGAGCCTTCCGTTGTCGCCAGAAATAAGGAAATCGGGGAAATTGAAGCGGTTGGAAGGGATGCTTATAATATGATCGGGAGAACTCCCGGCAATATCTCAGTCATTCGTCCGATGAAGGATGGGGTAATTGCCGATTATGATACAACAGCAGCCATGATGAAATATTATATAAAAAAAGCGATGCGAAAACGCGCTTTTTTAGCTAAAAAACCGAGTATTATGGTTTGTGTCCCATCCGGGATTACAATGGTAGAAGAAAGAGCGGTCATTGATGCGACAAAACAAGCTGGTGCGAAAGATGCCTTTCCAATAGCCGAACCCTTTGCTGCAGCCATAGGAGCCGGTTTGCCCGTCTGGGAACCAACCGGAAGCATGATTGTTGATATTGGCGGCGGCACGACAGAGGTGGCAGTCATTTCTTTAGGCGGAATAGTAACCAGTGCTTCCATAAGGACTGCCGGAGATGATATGGATGAGGCGATAACAAATCACATACGGAAAACGTATAGTTTAATGATAGGGGAAAGATCAGCAGAAGCCATCAAGTTTGAAATCGGAGCTGCCGGTACAGTTAAAAATAACGAAGAAATGGAAATCAGGGGACGAGATCTGTTAACCGGCCTGCCAAAGACAATTGCCATTACTGCGGAGGAAATAGCCGGATCGCTGGAAGATACGATACAATCTATTATTGATGCTGTAAAGGATACGCTGGAAAAAACACCGCCGGAACTGGCCGCAGATATTATGGACCGCGGCATTGTTTTATCCGGGGGCGGAGCTTTACTGCAGAATATCGACCAGGTCATTAGTGATGAAACAAAAATGCCTGTATTTGTTACGGAAGATCCTTTGGAAAGTGTAGCAGTCGGGACAGGCAAGTCACTGGAATACATTGAACATTTCCGTTCTATCCCAAATGTATCCTCTCGTCCTACAGTCAAATAAGCAGGTGTTTACATGAATTTATTCCGAAAGAAAAGACTCTTTATTTTTTTGATTGCATTTATTGTTCTGGTCGTATTAATTGGTTATTCCATAAGTGGCAGGGAAAATATAACGACGGCCGAACAGTTTATCAATGATACAGTCGGCTGGGGTCAGCGTATTATACATGCCCCGGTGAATTTTGTCACCGATGTGTTTACAAATATTGAAGATATTCGAAATACGTATAATGAGAATCAACTGTTAAAAGAAAAGCTGGCAGAATACACAGGGCTTATTTATGAAAATCAGGAATTAAGTGAGGAAAATGAGGAACTCAGAAATTTGATGGAATGGATGGATAATGAATCAATCAGAGACTTCAATCCAATTCAGGCAACAGTAATCTCCCGTTCACCGGAGCGCTGGGTGGAACAAGTTACCATAAATAAAGGGCTGCAGGACGGCGTTGCGACAAATATGGCAGTCATTACTGCCGAAGGAATGATTGGTAAAGTGCAAACCACGTCCCAATTTACCTCAACAGTCCAGCTGCTGACAGGCTTTGATCAATTCAACCGGATATCCGCTACCATTTCCCGTGAAGATAGCGATGATATATTCGGGATGATCGAAGGCTATGATGAGGAATCGGAATCGCTTCTATTCCGGATTATTGAAGAGTCGGATCAGGATTTGGAAGAGGGGGAATTGGTTGTCTCTTCAGGGATGGGCGGTGTTTTTCCTGCCGGTTTGCCTATTGGCAATGTAGTAGAAGTTGTAGCTGATCAATACGGCTTAACACGAACTGCCCTGATTGAACCTGCAGCTGATATGTATGATATTAATCATGTAGTTGTCGTGGACCGGGCATTGTCTGATGCGGAAGATGAAGAAGAGGAGGAGACCGATTGATGAAACACTTGTATATACCGCTTTTCCTCTTTTTTTTCCTTATCCTGGAAGGGGTGGCACTGGAGCTTTTGCCGGTTGCTTTACTTACAAGTGAATTATTGATCGTCCCTCACTGGGTTTTAATATTTTTAGTGTTGACTGCCATGTTTTATGAAAAAGACACAACGTATTTTTCTATCATTTATGCTCTTATTTTTGGTTTGCTGATAGATGTCGTTTATACGGGAGTCCTTGGTGTGTATATGTTTTCCTATGCACTTGTCATCTATCTGGTCCTCGGCTTAAGAAAAGTTTTCCATGGAAATATTTACGTAAGTTTATTATTAGGTATAATAAGTGTAATGCTTGCTGACGTAGCAATTCATGTTATTTATTCAGCAGCCGGTGTGATTCAAATGGTTTGGAATGACTATGCAATATATCGATTGCTGCCAACTGTACTTTCGAATATTGTATTTATACTCATTCTCTATCCCTTATTTGCAAAAAGGCTCAGTAAGTGGAGTGAAGGGCTTTTAGCAGGAAGTGATTCATTATAATTTCAAATATATTATTATGCCATGGTGATTTGGGGTGAGAAAGAAGTGCTTGATAATCAACAGCTAGTTACAATTAAAGGCACCAGGGATGGTCTTACTTTTTTTATTGATGACTCCTGTTCCTTTGATCATGCTGTGCATGAGCTTCATGATAAAATAAAAAACAGCCGTCCGAAAGAGGACGAGCCGGTTATATCTGTGAAAGTGAAACTGGGCAACCGTTATTTAACAAAAGAAACGGAAGGGCGGCTAATGGAATTGTTTACGGAGGAAAACCGGTTTAAGGTCGATAAAATTGAAACCGATGTGATTCGTAAAAAAGATGCAATCCAATGGAAAGAAGAAAGTGAAATAAAAGCCATAAACCAAATTGTCCGATCGGGCCAGGTTTTGGAAATTACAGGTGATCTGTTATTAATTGGAGACGTTAATCCGGGAGGGAAAGTAGCCGCTACAGGAAATGTCTACATAATGGGAAGTTTATACGGTATTGCGCATGCAGGCACAGATGGCGACCGAAAAGCGTTCATTGCCGCATCGTATATGAAGCCAAGCCAACTCAGGGTTGCTGATTATATCAGCCGTGCTCCGGATTATGAATCTGATGGTGTGTATATGGAATGTGGTCTCATTGATGAAGAACAGGATAAAATAGTTATTGATCGACTGCAGGTTCTGTCACATAAAAGAGAAGAAATCAGCGGGTTCGAAAGGAGAATGCAATATGGGTGAAGCGATTGTCATTACTTCCGGTAAAGGAGGAGTCGGGAAGACCACTACATCGGCCAATATCGGTACTGCTTTGGCGCTTATGGAGAAAAAGGTATGTTTAATTGATACAGATATTGGGCTGAGAAACCTGGATGTCATTATGGGGTTAGAAAACCGCATCATATTTGATATAGTTGATGTTATTCAGGAAAGATGCAGACTAAATCAGGCACTGATTAAAGATAAGCGTTTTGAATCCCTTTCCCTGCTTCCTGCAGCTCAAACAAGTGACAAGACAGCAGTGACAGAAGAGGGAATGAAGAAGATTATCCATGCTTTAAAGCCGGAATTTGACTATATAATAATAGATTGTCCTGCGGGCATTGAGCAAGGATTCCAAAATGCTGTAGCAGGTGCGGATAAAGCAATTGTCGTTACAACGCCGGAAAAGTCCAGTGTCAGAGATGCTGATAGAATTATAGGATTACTGGAGAATAAAGAGGTGGAATCCCCCCGTTTAATTATTAACCGCATACGGAATCATATGATGAAAAATGGGGAAATGATGGATATAGACGAGATTATTCAAATTCTTTCCATCGATTTAATTGGCATTGTCGCTGATGACGAAGATGTAATCAAAGCTTCCAATAACGGGGAGCCAGTGGCAATGGAGCCAAAGTCAAAAGCCTCCATTGCTTATCGGAACATTGCTCGGAGAATATTAGGAGAAAGTGTGCCTTTACAATCCCTTGAGGATAATAAAGGAATGATGCAGCGCGTGAAGAGGCTTTTTGGAATGCGCAGTTAACATCAGTTGTTAGGGTAGCCAATTAACCCTATAATAATGAAAAAGCAGAAGAAAGTAGCAGAATTTTCTTCTGCTTTTTTCATTGCTTATCAATAGCTTTAAGCTGTGGACAAATTTTTAAATCTACATCCATGACTGTCTCCCGCATCCGGTATCCGGAATAAGTTTTGTTGGGGCGAACCTTTCAGCGTGGTCCCGGGGATTTTGGCGGGGTTGTATTTACTGCAGGCCCAGACTTCTATTGCCTTCACTGAAATAAAGAAGACGCTTGATCAATGTGCAGGCGTACACTTTTATCTGCTGTACTGAAGAGGGAGATTTCCATTATAAGAACTGCGATGGGACAAGTGCGATAATCTACGAAACGGGAAACGCTGGAAAAAAAGCACTGTTATCGTATTTCATCTTTTTCCATTGCTATATTTTCTTTCATCATAACTTGTACACCCTTCACATACAATGGAACAAAAGCATGTGAAGGAATGAAGGATAAATGAAAAGAGGAGTAAAGAAGGTTCGCAAATCAATTGAGCAAAGAAAAAAAACACGCGGGTATCCTTTTAGGGAAGAAAGTAAAAAACAGATTATGTCACCTCTGCCTCAAGAAGAGGAAAAGCATGGGTATCTTCCGGTTTTCTCTGATGCCTCGGTCAGCAGTAAGAAGGATAGAGCCGTTTCAGGCTTTTTCCTGAAAGGCACGCTTTCCATCATGCTTTTTTTTGGTGCGGCCTTGCTGTGGCAAACAGATTCAGAAGTGCTGGAATCCCCTAAAAGATGGTCAAGCATTGCTTTAACCCAGCATTTTCCGTTTGCAAAAGTTAATGCGTGGTACCAGGAAACATTCGGGAGTCCCTTGGCATTCACACCTCGATCCGAAAGCGCTGCCGTACAGGATGATCTGCTTGCACTGCCGGTAAACGGAAATGTTACGGAAACATTCCAGTCAAATGGAAAGGGAATAATGATTGAACCTGGTGAAACAACGGATGTGGCTGCACTTCGTGAAGGGATCGTAATTTTTGCCGGGAATGACAAGGAAACGAATAAAACCATTATTATTCAGCATCCGGATGGCACTAACTCTACGTATGGCTTTTTAAGCTCCATTGATGTTCATTTATACCAGTATGTGGGAAGCAATCAACGGGTCGGCCAATTTTCACCGTCAGAAAGTGACACTGTCTATTTTGCTATCGAAAAAGATAATGATTATATTGACCCGGTACAGGTGATCCAAGTTGATGATCAGGAATAACATTAAAAAAATTCATATCCATCCCATCCTGATCGTCTTTATACTTATCTCATTTCTTACAGGTACTTTCTTTGAATTGGGCATCATTCTATCCATTGTATTCATTCATGAATTGGGTCATTTTGTAACGGCTGCCTTCTTTAAATGGCGGATAAGAAGGATTATGCTGTGGGTATTTGGCGGTGTGATGGAAACGGAAGAGCACGGGAATCGGCCAATATGGGAAGAGGCTCTTGTAATAATAGCAGGTCCTTTTCAGCATGTGGTCATTTATTTTGTCATATTAATTATGTCCGGTATGCAGTTTTTGCCAGCCTCGGTTATAGAACTTATTTTTTATTATAACACCGTTATACTGCTTTTTAATTTATTGCCGGTTTGGCCGCTGGACGGTGGAAAGCTGCTGTTTTTATTTTTGTCAAGTCAGTTTTCTTTTAAAAAAGCTTATCATTTTATTATTCTTTTTTCCATGTGCATGAGTATTTTTCTGCTTCTATTGCAGCTATTAGTGTTTCCATTTACTTTAAGTGCTTTATTAATTATGCTTTTTTTGTTTATGGAAAACAGGGCGGAATGGAAACATCGCTATTTTGTATTCATGCGGTTTTTAATAAAACGCTATGAAGGGGAAAGTTCGGTTAATGGAATTAAATCTATTGTTTTGCCGCATAACAGTTCCTTGATGGATGTGTTTTCCCTCTTTAAACGGCAAAAAAAGCATGCGGTATATATTACATTTCCTGATCATAAAAGAATCATGATGGATGAAAGTGATTGTTTGCGCAACTATTTTTACTTGAAGCATTATAATAAAACAATGGGAGAAATTGCAGAAAATACCGGCTGATTTGCTGATCAGCTATAGCATTCCGGAATAGAAAAAGCTGGTGCTGTCGTTGACAAACCCGGTTTAAATATGATAATATCAATACGTTATTCATCGTAGCACCGTTGCTACAACCGCACAGAACAGGTTCTAAACTCGGGAATACGGGTGCCTGTATGGCGAGTCTTAGTTTATTAAGGAGGTGCAGAAATGTACGCAATTATTGAAACAGGCGGTAAACAATTGAAAGTGGAAGAAGGCCAGGAAATTTTTGTGGAAAAATTGGATACAGATGCAGAAGAAACTGTTACATTCGACAAAGTGCTTTTCCTTGGCGGAGATGATGTGAAAGTGGGAGCACCATATGTGGAAGGTGCAACTGTCACTGCCAAAGTGGAAAAGCAGGGGCGTCAAAAGAAAGTTACTGTATTCAAATATAAGCCAAAAAAGAACTATAAGCGTAAACAGGGCCACAGACAGCCATTTACAAAACTGGTTATTGATAAAATCCAGGCTTAAAGGGATTTATTATGATAAAAGCAACTGTATTCCGCTCAGGCAATGAAATAACAGCCTTTGAATTAACCGGACATGCTGAAAGCGGCCCTTATGGATTTGATTTAGTATGTGCCGCTGTCTCGGCAGTGTCGATTGGTACCGTAAATGCTGCTTCCGTACTGACTGAAACAGATCTTGAGGTAAAGCAAGGGGATGAAGGCGGTTACCTTTATGTACGCATTCCGGATTCTGTTTCGGAAGAGCATATGGGAAAATTGCAACTTTTGTTTGAAGGCATGGTTATTTCATTAAAATCTATTGAAGAAGAATATAGTAAGTTTATAAAAGTATACAGTGGATAAGGAGGTGCATGAATATGCTACGTATGGATTTGCAATTTTTTGCTCAGAAGAAAGGTGCGGGTAGCACAAAGAACGGTCGTGATTCAGAGTCCAAACGCCTTGGAGCGAAACGTGCGGATGGCCAGTTTGTAACAGGTGGAGCAATCCTTTATCGTCAGCGAGGCACTAAAATTTACCCGGGAGAAAATGTAGGCCGGGGCGGAGATGATACACTTTTTGCCAAAATTGACGGCGTTGTGAAATTTGAACGTTTTGGCCGCAACCGCAAAAAAGTAAGTGTTTATCCTGTTGCACAGGAAGCATAAAAATGGATTCATGAAGATATAAGAGAGAGGCTGCAGCTCATTAACAGCCTCTCTTTTTTTATAGGTTTTTAAAGCATTTGCTTGTTTCCATAAAGCCAAATAAATCCATTTTCAGGCATGACCTTTACCGGATTTTCTGCTATACTTCTTGTTACATAAGGAGGCGGTATAATGGAAGATGCCGAGGTAGTAAAACTCCTGCAGCATTATCGTCATGATTTAATGAATCATTTGCAGATTGTACAGGGCTACATTAGTATGAACAAAAGTGACAAAGCAGAACAAAAGTTAAAAGAGACGATCGTGCATTATAATGAAGAACGAAAATTAATGCATTTGAATATTCCTGTGTTTACACTTTGGGTCCTGCAGATGAATATCAGGTTTGATCATATTAAATTCGAATATTACATTTCAACGGAAAAAAAACTGTCCCATTTGGATAATGATTTAAAATCCCAATGCACAAACATTTTATCTGCCGTAAATAAAACATATGGAACTAATAGATTATATGAAATAAGCATGGAAATAAAAGATGTGCCAAATTCCCCGATCGTGGAAATAAGTTTTTTGATTAAAGGGGAAAATAGGCAGAGAATGGAATTGAGCAGTTTAACTCATGATCATGTACGAGTAAGACAAACACCTTCCGGAATGTTATGCAGTTTTCAAATTGATTTAAATACTTGAGGTGAATTATATTGTTTGTAGATCAGGTTAGTGTTTTTGTAAAAGCAGGAGATGGAGGAAATGGCCTTGTTGCCTACCGCCGGGAAAAATATGTTCCAAAAGGAGGCCCTGCTGGCGGAGATGGCGGAAATGGCGCAGACATTGTATTTAAAGTTGATGAAGGTCTCAATACGTTAATGGATTTTCGGTATAACCGCCACTTTAAAGGAAAACGCGGAGAAAATGGGATGAGTAAAAATAAGCATGGAAAAAACGCAGATCCCTATATTATTTCAGTTCCGCCCGGGACAACTGTTATTGATGAAGAAACGCAAGAAACCATTGCTGATTTAACAGAACATGGACAGGAAGCAATTATTGCTAAAGGAGGCAGAGGGGGCAGAGGGAATACTCGCTTTGCCACTCCGAGGAATCCAGCGCCGGATATGGCGGAAAATGGGGAACCCGGTGTGGAAAGACAAATCAAAGTGGAATTGAAACTGATTGCCGATGTCGGGCTCGTAGGTTTCCCGAGTGTCGGCAAATCTACATTTCTTTCTGTCGTCAGTGCAGCCAAACCAAAGATTGCCGATTATCATTTTACGACATTGTCCCCTAATCTGGGTGTGGTGGATACAAGTGATCAGCGCAGCTTTGTCATGGCGGACCTGCCGGGTTTAATCGAAGGTGCCCATGAAGGAATCGGGCTGGGACATCAATTTCTTCGCCATGTAGAACGGACTAGATTACTTGTGCATGTCATTGATATGGCTGGAACAGAGGGCCGGGAACCGTATGAAGATTTTCTTAAAATTAACGAAGAATTACAGGAATATGATGCGAAACTCCTGGAGCGGCCGCAGATTATTGCTGCAAATAAAATGGATATGCCGGATGCGGAAAAGAATTTGAGAAAATTTAAGGACAAGCTGGATGAAAGATTCCCTGTTTATGAAATATCGGCTTTGACTAAAGAAGGATTGAGAGATATTCTGTTTGCCATTGCTGATATACTGGATACCATTCCAAAAACTGCGCCAATCACAGAAGAGGTGGAGGAGAAGGTAGTATATCGCCACCAGAAACAGGAAGCTCCATTCACAATTAGCCGTGATGATGATGGTGCATACGTTTTATCCGGTGACAGAATAGAAAAGCTGTTTAAAATGACTGACTTTAACCATGATGAAGCTGTACAAAGATTTGCCAGGCAATTGCGGAAAATGGGGGTCGATGATGCACTGAGGGAACGTGGTGCTGAAGACGGGGATACGATTCGGCTATTGAATTATGAATTTGAATTTATTGAGTAAGGTGTAAATGTACAGGGATAATGGGATAATTTGAGGAGGAGACGTGTTGGCAACGAAGATCGGTTATTTAGGTCCAAAAGGAACATTTACGAAACTGGCTGTTGATACAGCTTTTAATGGTGAAATTAAGGAAAGCTTTGAAACGATACCGGAATGTATAGATGCAGTGGGGGAGGGACGGATCGATATAGGTGTGGTGCCGCTTGAAAATGCGATTGAGGGGACCGTTCAATTAACGGTTGATTATCTGGTTCATCAGGTGCGGCTGCCTATTATGGCAGAAATTGTTGTGCCTATTCAGCAGCACTTACTTGTGCATCGGGAGTTCAAAGGAGATTTAAAAGATATTTCAGAGGTTCATTCCCATAGTCACGCCATTGCCCAGTGCCATCAATACCTACATAAAAATCTGCCAAATGCAAAACTTGCATTTACTTCTTCTACAGGGAAAGCAGCACAAATAGTCGGGGAAAGCAACAGTACCATTGCTGCAATTGGCAACTATTTGGCAGCAGAAGAATATGGATTGCGGCTTTATGAGGAAAATATTCATGATTTTCCAAACAACCATACACGTTTTCTTGCAGTGAGTAAAAACAGCAAACAGCCGCTTCATATAGAGCATGATATCAAGCTGGAAAAAACAACGCTGCTTGTTACGCTGCCAAGTGACCAGCCGGGATCACTTCATCAGGTATTATCAGCCTTTGCATGGAGAAAAATGAATTTATCCAAAATAGAATCCCGTCCAATGAAAACAGGATTGGGAAATTATTTTTTTATTATTGATGTGAACCAGCCCTATGATGACGTTTTATTCCCCGGCGTAAAAGGGGAACTGGAGGCTTTAGGCTGCCAGGTTACTTTTCTTGGCAGCTATCCGGTATATCAAATGAAAATTTAAACCGTATGAATGAAAAGAAAAAATCGCCCAAACAAAAGGGCGATTTTTTTCATTTCCAGGTAGTAAACAATAAACTTTCATACGATTTACTAAATAAAAGACTTCTGAAAAGGCAGAGCTAATGAAATTCTTTATGTTGCATGAAAAATGCCTAATTGATGTTTTTTATTCCTGTTTCTATGATGGTATGTTAAAAAATATAAATTTGGTTCAACTTTTACCCAATTTATGCATATGTTGATATAGAGTAATTAGCCCAGCGATATGAAAGGAGTTTAGATTGTTTTGAAAATACATGTTGTTCAAAAGGGAGATACATTGTGGGAAATTTCGCAAAAATATGGGGTGGATTTTGAGGAAGTAAAACAGCTGAATAGCCATCTTTCCAGCCCGGATATGATAATGCCGGGTATGAAAATTAAAGTGCCCTCATCCACAAAAGCAGTAAAGCATGATGGTAAAACAGCAAAAGAATCGAAGAAGGAGCAGGTGAAACAGCCTTATAAAGATGTATCGCCAAAGCCTATGCCTGTGATCAAAGAGGATGATAAAAAGCCCCCTAAAAAAGTCCAGCCGGAATTGCCGAAAATGCCGCAGATGCCGCTGCAGCCAATAATACAAATGCCAATACTCGAACAGGATTACGATTATCATACAACGATAAAATTTCCGGAGATGCCAAAGCAGCCTGAAATGAAAAAAGAAAAGCCAAAAATGCAGCCCAAACCATTACCGACACCAAAACCAATCAAAGAAGAGAAGAAAGAGATGATGCCTGCTTCTCAACCAATGCCAGTGCCTATGGCGCCTTGCTGTTATATGGTTCATCCATGTTTTCCGGCAGCACCATACCCAATGATGGCACCGGCATTTAACCACCATCATCACGCTGCTTTACCAACGGAGCAGCACGGAAAAAATGATTGCGGCTGTCAGGGTACGCCAATGCCATATCAAAATATGATGCCGTACCCAATGTATCAGGATGTCAATAATGAAAATATGCCGCAATCCGGTTTCATGTCACCACATCAGCAGCAACATACCGACTATACCACGGAACCGCAGCAACAACCCAACTTTGGACCGTCGCCTCAGCAGCAATCAAATTTGTATCCGCCGCCATTTTCCACGGACATGAACCAAGCTTATCCAAATCCTCCGGGGTATCCGCAAAACTATTATAGAAAAGATAAGGAACAAACTGAACATGAAGAGTAAAGATATAAGAAGAGACGAATTAACAAATCGTCTCTCTTCTTTTTTGTGGAAAGAAGGAAAATTGAATATAAAGAAAGTATCCGGTATAAAGGCGCATGTTTTACTTATGGAGACACAAAATAATCAAAAATATATTTTAAAAAGACATAAAAACAGAGAAGTGCTTTTGCAACAATGGGATTTTTTTAAATCCATCCATAATGAGTTTGTTATTCCTTTCCATCCTTTTCCTAATGGCCGTGAGTTTTTATCTTATAGAAACAATTACTTTACAATAGCACCCTACACAGAAGGGGAGAAATTAAATTATAAAAGTGCCGAAGATCGAAAAGCGGCAGTATATACAATTAAAAACTTTCACCGGGAAGCAAGAAATATTTACCTTAAAAGACCGGTGACGAGAAAACATTTTCTTGTCAAATGGCATGACCGGCTGCTGGCATTTAAGCAAACTGAAGACCTATTTTATAAACATGGTTTTGATTTTTTATTTAAAGATATTGTTCAAACAACAGCTTTTCAATTACAGCTTCTGAGTCAATTTCCATGGAAGCTGCTTGAAAACAGAGCACAACGTAATGGCACCTGGGTCCATGGGGATGTAGCATCTCATAATTTAATTCAAACCGCAAAACAAACCTTCATTATTGACTTCGACCTATTGCATTGTACAGCACAGATATATGATTTTATTCAGCTTGGGCAAAGGTTTCTTCCATATGAAAAATGGGAAATAGAAGAATTGACAAAGTATAATATGATCCCGGAAAATCAACAAAAAATGTGGGCTTATGCAGTGGCTGTACCAAGCGATATAATAAGGGAGTGGCTCCATTTTCTGAATAAGAAGCCGGCAGATGTTTCTAAATATTTAACTTCACTCGACCAAGAGTGGACCTATCGGCAATATTTTTTTAAAAGTATAAGAAAAGTGCTAAACTAAATACAATAAGATGGAAAGCAGGAGTGATAGTTATGAAGGAGCATGTGGACGGTATTGTTCAATGGCTGCAAAATCAGGTTAAAGCGTCAGGGACAAAAGGACTGGTTGTAGGTGTGAGCGGCGGGCTGGATTCGGCCGTTGTGGCACATTTAATCAAAAGAGCAGTGCCGGAAAACTCCCTTGGTGTTTTACTCCCGATTTACACATCAGAGGAAAATATGGGTCATGCTCATGATGTGATAGAAAGCTGCGGGATTAACGATATTACTATTGACTTGACCGATACGCATAAAACGATGTACTCGGAAATAAAAAATCAGTTGGAAGAAAGCAATTCTTTTATTGATGCTAATGACCAATTATCTTCAGCCAATTTGCGGGCCAGACTGCGGATGAGCGCATTATATGCTTTGGCAGCAAATTATAATTATTTAGTGGTTGGAACAGATAATGCTTCAGAATATTATACGGGATACTTCACGAAATATGGTGACGGGGGAGTGGATATTCTGCCGATCGTGGAATTTACCAAGAAGGAAATCAGGGAGATGGCAGATTATTTAGGAGTTCCTTCCGATATTGTGCGGAAAAAACCGAGTGCCGATTTATGGGAAGGCCAAACAGATGAAGATGAAATGGGCACAACCTATGACAAAATTGATGACTATTTAAAAGGGAAAGAAATTCCTGAAAAAGACAAAAATATCATTGAATCAATGCACGCAAAAACTGCCCATAAACGTGATGCGCTTCCACGTTATAAAAGAAGTTAATTCCCTGTAATTAACAGTGTAAAAAAACCTCCCTTATGCAAACTAATGAATGTAGGGAGGTTTTATGTATGATGAAACGGATCATTGTACCATGCAGTTTACTATTTCTTTTCCTGACTGCATGTGGAAATAATGGTGAAGAAGAAACTGGCATGGAAAATGACAATGTTACCCAGCCGATTCATTTTGAAACAGAACAGGAACAAAAAGACCGCCTGAATGTTCGGGAACAAACAATTGGAGAACGTGGCGGCTACCCGCAGACCCAACAGGAAAATGTTAATGAGCAGGACTATGAAGGCGGGTATTCAGATATTTATACTAATGACCGCACTGAGGAAATTGCTGAATATTTACAGGGGAAACAGGAGATTATTCAGGCACAGGTTGCAGAGACAGACGACCGGATTGTAATAGCTGTTATACTTCCGGAGAGAACGAATCGTGACGCAGATGTAAGCGCGTCAATTGAAGAAGAAGTCAGAAATATACTTCCAGGAACAAATAAGCAGATTGTTGTGTACACGGATGATGTATACTGGGATCGGATGAAAAACCTTGATGGCCGATGGAAGGCAAGGGAAACAGGAGAAGAGCTTGGTGAAATGCTTCAGAACTTTTTTAATATGGAGAATGAGTAAAGCCTTTGTTGATGCAAAGGCTTTTTAATTTGAACATTAAAAGCCTAAATTTCTAGCAAGTGTTTTTGGTGGGACGAGGAACCGCGTACCGCAGTCCCAAGTGTTTTTGGTGGGACGAGGAACCACGTACCGCAGTCCCAGGTGTTTTTGGTGGGACGAGGAACCGCGTACCGCAGTCCCAGGTGTTTTTGGTGGGACGAGGAACCGCGTACTGCAGTCCCAGGTGTTTTTGGTGGGACGAGGAACTGCGTACCGCAGTCCCAAGTGTTTTTGGTGGGACGAGGAACCGCGTACCGCAGTTCCAAAATCCCTGCTCCCCATAAAGCTGCATGCAGCGAACAAAAAGAAATCACATACAGTAATTTAAGTGCTTTACGAAAGGACAAGTGAGTGAGTATTTTTACTAAAAAGATTCATACAAAATTATGCCTTTATGAAAGCATTATATTTTGTTATAGTAAAAAGGGAATTTATTGCAAAGTAGAGAAGAAGTAAGATTCACTATGAGAGAGGAGAATGTCCGATGGCAGGTCATTCTAAGTGGAATAACATAAAAAGAAGAAAAAATGCCCAGGATGCAAAGAAGGGCAAAATATTTATGCGTCATGCAAAAGAAATATACCAGGCAGCCAAAGAAGGAGGCGGGGATGTGTCCATGAATGCATCCTTAAGGGCAGCGGTAGATAAAGCCAAAGCGGATAATATGCCAAATGACAATATTGATCGTGCGATTAAAAAGGCAACAGGCACTCTTGATGGTGCCATCTTTGAAGAAATTACCTACGAAGGCTATGGACCCGGCGGTGTGGCAGTTATTGTTAATACACTGACGGATAACAAGAACAGAACTGCAGCAGAAGTACGGCATGCATTCAAGAAAAATGACGGCAATCTTGGGGAAAACGGCAGTGTTTCTTTCATGTTTGACCGAAAGGGTTATATTCTCATAGAAAATGAAGAGGGAAATATTGATGAGGATACTATTACGATGGATGTGCTGGAAGCAGGAGCTGAAGACATTGTTGTGGAAGACGGAGCTTATGAAATATATACTGCGCCGGAAAGCTTTCGTGAAGTAGTTGCTTATTTAACGGATCATGATTATACAGTTGCTGATTCAGAAGTTACATTAATTCCGCAGAATTATAATACAGTTTCAGAAGAAGATGAAAGTAAATTGGAAAGTATGATAGAGGCCCTGGAGGAAAACGAGGACGTACAGGATATTCACCACAATTTACAGGTGTCTGATAATTAATCCACGGAAGACGCAGCTTCTAAGAGGTAGGAAATACAAGGCAGGAAAGCCCTGCCTATTCTTGCCTTCAATACTTTTCATCTTCACAGGAAAATGAATAATCCCTCTTAAAGCGATGCCCCCATAATTTTGGCTACAGTTGCCCCTCCGGAAGCTAAGTTAGCCTTTTTCCTTGCTTATGTTAAAATGGGGAGAGAAAATAAAGGAGAAGAGGAAATGATTGCATATATAAAAGGAAATCTTTCCACGATTCAGGATGATGCGGTTATCGTGGATGTCCAGGGTGTTGGGTATGAAGTTATCTGTCCCAATCCCTTTGTTTTTCAATCCCATTTAAACCAGGAATTATTAATTTATACATATCATTATGTTCGGGAGGATCAGCAGCTGCTTTACGGATTTAAGAACAGGGATGAAAAATACTTATTTACGAAACTGATTTCTGTTTCCGGCATTGGGCCAAAAGGAGCACTGGCTATTTTGGGATCTGTTGATATTCAGGATTTCGCGGCTGCTGTGGAACAGGAAGACGAAAAGTATTTGACGGGATTTCCGGGTGTCGGAAAAAAAACAGCAAGACAGATTATTTTGGATCTAAAAGGAAAGCTTACATCGGAAATCTCCATTTCCGGTGAAGGCAGCGGAAAAAAAGAAATAAGCGAAAAAATGAATTCCGGTCTCCAGGAAGCACAGGAGGCACTCCTTTCGCTTGGCTATACGGATAGAGAAATAAAAGCTGTTCTGCCTGAACTCCGTAAACTGGAAAATGCAAAAACAGATGAAATTATCCGCACGGCATTATCGTTATTAATGAAGAACTAGGAAGGGGGGCCCATGATGGAAGATCGAATCATTACCGGTGAAATGCAAAAAGAGGATGAACCAGTAGAATTAAGCCTCCGCCCGGATACGTTAAAACAGTATATCGGCCAGCAAAAAGTAAGGGAAAATCTGGGGATTTTTATCCAGGCTGCAAAAATGCGGGAGGAACCGCTTGATCATGTTCTGCTTTACGGACCGCCCGGTCTGGGGAAAACAACTTTAGCATTGATTATAGCTAATGAAATGGGTGTCCAGTTCCGGTCTACCTCCGGCCCTGCTATTGAACGTTCTGGTGATCTGGCAGCTATTCTTTCCTCGCTGGAGCCAGGGGATGTTTTGTTCATTGATGAAATACACCGTTTGCCAAAATCGGTGGAAGAAGTATTATATCCTGCTATGGAAGATTTCTTTTTGGATATTGTCATCGGAAGCGGTCCAAGCGCCCGATCTGTCCGCATTGATTTGCCGCCTTTTACACTAGTCGGTGCCACAACAAGGGCAGGTCTCTTGTCTGCCCCGCTGCGCGATCGATTCGGTGTTTTAAGCAGATTGGAATTCTACGAAACAGGGGATTTATGTGCGATTATTGAACGAACTGCCGATATTTTTGAAACGGCAATTACCAAGGAAGCTGCGGAGGAAATAGCCAAAAGGTCAAGAGGCACACCGAGGATTGCCAACCGGCTGTTAAAGCGCGTGCGGGATATTTCCCAAGTAAAAGGCGAGAAGGAAATCAGTCTGGAAACAACCGGTGAAGCACTTAAGATGCTGCAGGTGGATAAAGAGGGACTGGATCATATTGATCACAAATTGCTAAAAGGGATAATAGAGCATTACAAAGGCGGGCCTGTTGGCCTTGATTCTATTGCGGCTACGATTGGGGAGGAATCCCAGACGATTGAAGAGGTGTATGAACCGTATTTATTGCAGCTTGGGTTTATCCAGCGTACACCAAGGGGAAGGATAGTTACAGAGAAGGCCTACCATCACTTTGACTTGAAAGTGAATGATGAAAGATGAATTTTGGCAAACTCTTTATAATCCTCGGTATTATTTTTCTGATTATAGGGTTACTATGGACGTTTATTGGACGCCTGCCCGGTGATATAAGTTTCAGGAAAGGAAATTTTTCATTCCATTTTCCAATCATGACTTCCATTGTAGTCAGTCTTATACTGACGTTAATATTTTTTATCATAGGCAGGTTTCGCTAAAGGAGATGCATCATGAAAATTGATGATTTTGATTTTGAATTACCGGATGAATTAATTGCACAAACACCTTTAAAAGACAGATCAGCATCAAGGCTGCTAGTATTAAACAGAAAAACCGGCGAAATACAGCATAAATATTTTCCTTCCATAAAATCGCACCTTTCCCCGGGGGATTGTCTGGTTCTCAATGATACCCGGGTTCTTCCGGCCAGGCTGTATGGCACGAAGAAGGATACTAAAGCAAATGTAGAAATCCTGCTTCTTCACCAACAGGAAAAAGACAGGTGGGAAGTGCTTGTAAAACCTGCCAAAAAAGTGAAACAAGGTACCGGACTTATCTTTGGCGATGGAAGGCTTAAGGCAATTTGCACCGAAGAGAAAAAGCACGGCGGACGGGTTCTTGAATTTTCTTATGAAGGCATTTTTTATGAAGTGCTCGATGAGCTCGGGGAAATGCCACTGCCTCCATATATCAAAGAGCAGCTGCCGGAAAAGGAAAGATACCAGACTGTATTTGCAAAGGAAGAAGGTTCCGCTGCTGCACCGACTGCGGGACTGCATTTTACGAAGGCATTGCTGGATGAAATAAAAGACATGGGTGTAAGGATTGTGTTTATTACTTTGCATGTAGGGCTTGGGACTTTTCGTCCGGTTAGTGCGGAAACCATTGAAGAACATAATATGCATGCTGAATTTTTTCATATGTCAAAGGGTGCAGCTGACATACTGAATAAAGTGAAAGAAAACGGCGGAAAAATTTTTTCCGTAGGGACTACTTCTACAAGAACTTTGGAAACAATCATGCGGGATAACGAGGGGATTTTCACGGAATCAACCGGATGGACGGATATTTTTATTTATCCTCCTTATGAGTTTAAAGCGGTGGATGCCCTGATAACAAATTTTCATTTGCCTAAATCTACATTGATTATGCTTGTTAGTGCACTTGCTGACAGGAAAACCGTCCTCCATGCATATGAGGAAGCCGTGAAGGAACGTTACCGTTTCTTTAGTTTCGGTGATGCTATGTTAATTTTATAAAAAGGAACGAATAATATATGACACCTATAACATATGAATACATTAAAACCTGTAAACAAACCGGTGCAAGACTGGGAAGGGTTCACACACCGCATGGTTCATTTGATACTCCGGCTTTTATGCCGGTAGGAACACTGGCAACGGTAAAAACGATGAGTCCGGAAGAATTGCGGGAGATGGATGCAAGAATTATTCTATCCAACACATATCATTTATGGCTGCGCCCTGGAGAAGATATTATTCGGGAAGCTGGCGGACTGCACCAGTTTATGAACTGGAATGGCGCCATCTTAACTGATTCCGGCGGTTTTCAGGTTTTCAGCTTAAGTGATATGAGAGAGATAAAGGAAGAGGGTGTCCATTTCAGAAACCATTTAAGCGGGGAGAAGATGTTTCTTTCACCGGAGAAAGCGATGGAAATTCAAAATGCGCTTGGCTCCGATATCATGATGGCTTTTGATGAATGCCCGCCATATCCGGCTTCCCATGAGTATATGAGAAAATCGGTGGAACGAACGTCCCGTTGGGCAGAACGATGTTTAAGCGCACATCAGAATGAGCATACACAAGGCTTATTCGGCATTATTCAAGGAGGAGAATACGAGGATTTAAGAAAACAAAGTGCGGCGGACTTAGTATCCTTGGATTTTCCCGGCTATGCTGTTGGCGGACTGTCGGTTGGTGAGCCAAAAGATGTAATGAATAAGGTGCTGGAGTATACAACCCCGTTATTGCCGACAAATAAACCCCGGTATTTAATGGGTGTGGGATCGCCGGATTCCTTAATCGACGGTGCAATTCGCGGCATCGATATGTTTGATTGTGTCCTTCCAACGAGAATTGCCCGGAATGGGACATGCATGACTTCAAATGGGAGACTTGTAGTAAGAAACGCAGCTTACAGCCGTGATTTTAGGCCGATTGATGAGCATTGCAGCTGTCATGTATGCAAAAATTACAGCCGTGCATATATCCGGCATTTAATAAAATGCAATGAAACTTTCGGTTTCAGACTTACTACTTATCATAACCTGCATTTTCTGTTAAAATTAATGGAGCAAGTACGAGAAGCGATAAGCGATGATCGACTTGGTGACTTTAAACAAATATTCTTTGAGCAGTATGGCTTTAATAAGCCAGACGCTAAGAATTTCTAGCTCAAAACGGAAAGGGGGGAAATACATGGAACTGTTAATTTCGTTATCACCGATTATTTTAATGTTTGTGATTTTTTACTTCTTGTTAATCCGTCCACAGCAAAAACGTCAGAAGCAAGTAAGGCAAATGCAGGCAGATCTGCAAAAAGGTGATGGTGTAGTTACAATTGGCGGGCTGCATGGGTCTATTCATGCCATAGATGAGGATACAATCGTGATTCAATCGAGTGACGGTACAAAACTTACATATGACCGTTCAGCAGTACGTGAAGTGAAGCAGTAACCTGCTGATTCCTTATCTTCATATAAAACAGGCTGTCCCAAACCTATTTTGGGACAGCCTGTTTTTACCCTCACGTTAAAAAAATATGATATTCAGCAAATGTTTATGGTGGGACGAGGAACAGCTGTACCGCAGTCCCAAATGTTTATGGTGGGACGAGGAACAGCTGTGCCGATAAGCAGTTTTGAGAAAGCAAAAATTTTTAAGTCTTAAGTATAAGAACCTAACACATTTACTAAAAGACAAGTGAAACCTTTTTTCTAATTGGAGTTTAAAATGTTTACTCCGGCTACGCCCCCGAATAATGCTGCCAGTATATAGGCTGCATGATGAATGGATTGCTCCAGGGAAAATCCCTGATCGAATCCCATATATTGAACTAGGAAAGTAAATAAAGTGAAACCAATTCCGGTAAATATGCCGGAAAACCACCCTTTTTCTTTTCCTTTAATCCCGGCAACCAATCCTCCTATGAACAGCGATATTAATCCTATAACCAATGCAACCCACGTTAGTGCCGGTTCATGGAAAGTTGTAAACCGGAGAAGAAAGCCTAACACAATACTTGCCAGTAGAATTAAACCTAGTACGATAATCCAGCCGTACAATAGCCCAATAAATTGATGTTTTCGCAACAAAATCCCCCCCTAAGATTGTCCATTTATATTTATCCTATTCATTTCTTTTAAAAATAGAATAAATAATTTCACTTCTTGCTTCATATAGATTTATAAGAGTGGACATGTTGAGAAGTTTACTTGTATCTCATTCTGCTCCCTAAGCTGATAGAAAATTTTCCGGCATTCTGTGAAAGCAGGTGAAAGATGGATATTATTCTTGCAAGTATTATATTTGTTATCAGCTATATTTTTATTATGACGGACCGAATTAACCGCGCTGTAGTTGCGCTTGCCGGGAGTGTTTTATTATTGCTGACAGGCATTTACACACCGGAGGACGCTTTTATAAGGTATATTGACTGGAACACTATTGCACTGTTATTTTCCATGATGATCTTAATTGCAATAACAGAAAAAACCGGGTTATTTGCCTATATAGCAATCAGGTTTGCCCAATTGGTCAAAGGTAAGCCCCTGCCATTATTGATGGGTGCAGCCACACTGACTGCATTCGGTTCTGCATTGCTGGATAATGTAACAACGGTACTTATTTTTGTACCGGTTATTCTTAAAATAACCAAGCTGTTAAAACTGCCGGCATTCCCGTACTTGCTTGCTATTATTTTCAGCTCCAACATTGGCGGGGCTGCAACATTAATCGGTGATCCTCCAAACATTATGATTGGACAGGCAGTAGAACACTTAACTTTTCTGTCATTTCTTGTACATATGTCTCCAATTGCTATTATGTTGTTTATACTTCTATGTGCAGGGCTGTATGTCATTTTCCGAAAATCGCTGACTAAGACAGAAGCCGAAAAGGAAGAACTGTTGAATTTGGATGCGCATTCCCAGTTAAAGAAAACACCCATGCTCTATCAGTCCGTTTCCGTTTTGACAGTAACAATAACCGGGTTTTTAATGCACGCTTTTGTGCATGCAGATCTGACTATTATTGCATTGTCGGGTGCAATATTGCTGTTATTGCTTACAGAAAAAGAGCTGGCAGCAGAACATATTTTTGAAAAAGTGGAATGGGTGACTTTATTTTTCTTTATGGGGCTTTTTATGCTCGTTGGCGGTTTGCAGGAAACAGGTATTATCGATGAAATAACAAGGTTTATCGTAATGTCTACAGATGGAGATTATACGAAGACGGCATTACTTGTATTATGGGTGTCCGGTTTATTTTCGGGAGTGGTGGATAATATTCCATTTGTTGCTGCCATGATCCCGGTTGTACAGGAATTGGAAAGCTATGGAATGGTATATTTGGATCCGATTTGGTGGTCGCTTGCTTTAGGTGCCTGTCTGGGAGGAAACTCCACGTTGATCGGAGCATCTGCTAATGTGGTTGTAGCAGGACTTGCTGAAGGGGCAAACCAGAAAATTTCCTTTTTCCGTTTTATGATTTATGGTATCCCAATTGTAATTTTGTCACTAATAATTTCAAGTATTTATGTTTATTTCCGGTATTTATTGCCTTATATGGGACAGTAGAAATGTGTTTCACCTTATCATGGTCAAAAAAACCTGACATTTTAATGTCAGGTTTTTTTGATGACTAAAGATAAGAATAATTTCTTTCATCACAGTCCCCCGGCTTGCGGATGATAATGACAGGTTAAGCATGCAGAGGAGTTTCACTACTGATCCGCCGTATTGGCCGGATGCGGGGCGTATATCGTTAAATGACCGCTTGTGATATTGTTTTGAGGATAAAAAATTTGGTTTTTAAAATTTACCTTATATATGATAACCACGCAGTTGATTACTGTTCAAGAAAGAAGTTTTTCCGTAACATGTACAGTATCCGGAACAAAGCACGTTTGGCCCATATATCAGCGAATGTTACAATCTATTTCCAAATCAGTATCTGGATATTTAATTAAAATGAGCACTAATGTGGTTAACTTATACCCATTTTTGAATAATAGGGATTTGTCGTAACTCATCCTTCGTAATGAATTTTAAAAGGAAGAGTAATATTCCGTAAATCAGACTGAGAATGCATAAAGCAAGCAGGAATAGAATTAAATTTGGTTCTAGCGTGTCATATAACCGCTTGACCATGGTGCCTGCCTGCCATGTCAGCAATAATAACAGAACCATTTTAATAATATCCTTAAGCGGCAGGCGGAAATGGATCGTTTTATATAATGATGCCATGTGTAATAAAGTGACCAATACTACACTTACTGACATAGCGATCGCAACTCCCGTAATTCCAAATTTGGGATTGGAAGCAAGAAAAAATAAAACAGCTAATTTACATCCGGCGCCTATTAAACTGTTCCACATTGCAGGTCTTGCAAGATCAAGCGCTTGCAAAGCAGCTTGTAATGGTGCCTGAATATAAAGTAAAATGAAAAAAGGAGCCATTAAAACTAAAAAATGACTGGCATTTGCTGTCCCGTACATATATGATAGAATGGGTACCGAAAAAAGTGACAGTACAATAGTGGCCAACGCCCCGGAAGCGAAGGATATTCTTACCGATTGATGAATCCGGTAATGGACAAGCTGTTTATTCAAGTTGGCTTCTGCTTCCGATATGGAAGGAACCAAAGCTACTGATAAAGAGTGCGTAATAAAAGTCGGCAAAAATAAAAGTGGGAAAATATATCCGGTCAGTTCTCCATATTGTTTCGTGGCAAGTGTGCTGGAAACTCCAGCAAGTGCCAAACTCTGGGCAACCAATATCGGTTCCAGAAAATTGGATATGGAACTGATTACCCGGCTGCCTGTACTTGGAAGTGCTATTGAAAACAACTCTTTAAGGGTGGATTTGCTTGTTTTTAAATAGGAAAAAAATCGGTGCCGCAATTTGATAACTTTTTTTCTTTTAAACTGAAACAGCATGTACAAGAGAGAAACAAATTCACCAATAATAATACTGATCATTGCACCTGCAGCCGCAAATTCAACACCATATGGCAGCAGGAGATTTACAAATATTGCGACAAAAGAAATGCGGACAATCTGCTCTATTACTTGGGAATAACTTTGCGGCTTCATGTTTTGCTTCCCTTGAAAATAGCCCCTGAGCACGGAGCTGACTGCAATGATCGGAACAATCGGGCTGATGGCAAGCAATGGGTACAATGTACGTTCATCTGTTAATAAAGTAGTGGCAATTAATGGTGCCGAAATTATCATGCCAATCATAAAAATCATGCTGGAAGTGCCGGTGATAACCAATGAAACGACTAGTATCTTTTTGATTTTTTGCTGGTCATTCAATGCTTCCGCTTCGGCAACTCTTTTTGATATCGCAACAGGAAGTCCCAATTGGGTTAAGGTCATAACCAGAAATAGGGTGGGCAGGGCCATCATATAAAGGCCGACGCCTTCTTCCCCCATCAGCCGGGCAACTACAATGCGGTTAATAAAACCGAGAAATCGTGTAATCATTCCGGCGGCTATGAGTATCAATGTACCTTGCAAAAATGTTTGTTTGGTCATTATTGTCGACCTGCCTTCTCAAATTATAAAATTTCATATACAATGATATATATGCAAAGCAGTGGGCCAAGCATGACAAGAGAAAACATAATAATAATATATTCTCATGATAGGCGGGGTTACATAGATGGAAGTTAAACAAAGGGTGTCAGGATGGAAGGAAACCGTTCAGCCTGCATTGGAATCCAAAGTAAGCGAATTGCATTTAATGGGCTATCCAAAAGCTACCAAAGAGGAAATTTGGAATTGTTTAGAACAAAAGGTCTGGAAAGGAGATCCTGAAAAAAGAATCCATGAAGTAATAGAGGATATCTTTCACCTGAGTGCAACAATTTACATGAATTTTCTTACATTAAAAGTCTATCAGGATTCCGATTTAATGGATTCCATTAGTGCAGTAATGCAGGGGGGAACGGAAAATATAAATGATTGACTTACATAAAGCTATGGAGGAGACAAAAGGGAGGAATTGGGTTAAATGAAAAAGAGAGGCAGAATTGTTGCCTTTTTCCTCATCGTTATTACATTATTTATAACGGTTGGGACAACGGTTACAGGAATTGCAAAAGACATTAATTTGGGTTTGGATTTACAGGGAGGATTTGAAGTATTATATGAAGTGGAACCAGTGGATGAAGGGCAGGAAATAGATAGAACATTAATGGAATCCACGGTTCAGACTTTAAATGACCGTGTTAATCGTTTAGGTATAAGTGAAGCCAGTATAGATATTGAAGGAGAAGACCGGATAAGGGTTCAGCTTGCCGGTGTGGATGATCAGACAGAAGCGCGTGATTTACTGTCAACCTCCGCCAGACTTTCATTTCGGGATGTTGATGATAATGAAATGCTGGACGGTTCCGATGTTAAAGAGGGAAGTGCAAAACAGGATTTTGATCCAAATACGAATGCACCGATTGTAACACTTCAATTGAAAGATGCCTCGGAATTCGCCGAAGTAACGACGGAAATTATGAATAAAGGCGTGCCCGATAATTTATTGGTTATCTGGATGGATTACCAGGAAGGAGACTCTTTCAGGGAGGAAATGACGAAAGAGGATCCCAAATATGTTTCTGCACCCAGTGTTTCGGAACCCCTGAATACAGCAAATGTCATGATTAGCGGTAATTTCACCGTGGAATCTGCTCAGCAGTTGGCAAATATAATTAATTCGGGGTCGCTGCCGGTACATATGAATGAAATCTTCTCCACTTCTGTTGGGGCACAATTCGGAGAACAGGCTTTAAATCAAACCGTTTTCAGCGCATTTATAGGTATAGGCTTAATCCTGCTGTTTATCATAATAGTATATCGTTTTCCGGGTATAGTAGCAGGGATTAACTTAATTATATATATTTACATTGTTTTACTTGTGTTCGAATTAATGAATGGCGTTTTGACCTTGCCCGGTCTTGCTGCATTAATTCTCGGAATGGGTATGGCAGTAGATGCCAACGTTATTACATTTGAACGGATAAAAGAGGAATTGAGAGCAGGAAAATCAATCATGGCTGCTTTTAAAGCGGGAACAAAAAATTCTCTGTCCGCTATAGTGGATGCTAATATTACGACAATGATTGCTGCAGTGGTATTGTTTATCTTCGGAACTAGCTCAGTCCAGGGATTTGCCACGATGCTGATCGTAAGTATTTTAGTCAGCTTCCTGACAGCTGTATTTGGCACCAGGCTGTTATTGGGCCTATGGGTAAAAAGCCGGTTCTTGAACAAGCGAAAAAGCTGGTTTGCTGTAAAGAAAGAAGATATACAGGATATATCGGAAAAGAAAGAGCCGGAGGCAAAGGTGTTTAATAGACAGCCAAATATTGTCAAGCACCGCAAAAAGTTCATTTACGCCACGTTAATTTTAGTTGTAATTGGAACGGCATCACTCGTTATGTTTCAGCTTAACCCGGGCATTGACTTTACTAGCGGATCCCGTATTGAGATTCTTGCAGAGGAAAGCCTGGATGCTGCAGAAGTAGAGAATGCATTGGCAGAGCTTGAGCTAGAAGCAGAATCCATTGTACTTTCCGGGGAAAATAATGAGGGGGCTGCTGCAAGATTTGATACAGTGCTTTCTGAAAGTAAGATAGCTGAGGTTACTGAATATTTCATAGAGGAATACGGGAATGAACCAAGCGTGGGTGTCGTTTCCCCCATTGTTGGAGAAGAACTGGTTAAAAACGCTATCTATGCAGTAGCCATTGCTTCTGTGTTTATGATTATCTATGTGGCATTCCGCTTTGAATTGTTCTTTGGGATCACGGCAGTCATTGCTTTATTACACGATGCTTTTTTCGTACTGGTTATTTTCAGTATAACCAGGATGGAATTTGAAGTAACCATAGTAGCGGCAATTCTGACAATTATAGGTTATTCGATTAATGCCACTATCGTGACGTTTGACAGGATCAGGGAAAATGTGCGAAAAGAAAAACAGGTGAAAACATACAAACAGCTTGCTGGTATTGTGAATAAGAGTCTGATCCAAACATTAACCCGTACGATTAATACTTCATTCAGTACGCTAATCGCAGTTCTGGCATTTTTAGTACTGGGAGCAGAGTCTATTTTCGGTTTTGCAGTTGCTTTGGCAGTTGGCTTGTTAGCCGGAACATATTCTTCTCTTTTCCTCGCTTCACAGCTGTGGCTCACATGGCGAGGGAGAACCATTAAGGATAAACCAATTGATTTCAGGAAGAAAAAACGTGTAGAAGGTCCACAGGTATAAAAGGGAAAAAAGGGTATTCTATTGACTGAATGTTAATGGAATATCCTTTTTTGCTTAATCATCGCAGAATATGGGTAATTTAAATAATAAAATATAAAAAGAAACCTTAATGGCTGGAATGGAAAAAAAGGAGGAACCTGGATGAAGGGGCAAGCATACGTAATATTATCTATTATTTTAGTGATTATTGTTGCGGTATTTGCTATCACCAATGTAGAGGCTGTAGAGGTAAATTATTTGTTTTGGAGCGGAGAATCACCATTAATTCTGATCATCCTGTTTTCGGTATTAATGGGAGGCATAATTACCGGTACAGCCGGGGCAGTAAAGGTGTTTCAGCTTCAAAAAGAAAACCGTGTCATGAGGCAGGAAAATGACTATATGCGCAAAACACTGGTGGATAAAGGCTTATGGGATAAAAAGAAGCATAAAATTTCGAAGGAAAATGTAAAACATAAAAAGGGAAAAAGAGGAAATAATATGGCTGAATCTGATAAAAAAGACTAAGTCATTGCCCCCCTTGCCTCACTTTTTGTATAATAGGTGAGTCAGGGGTGAATTTATGTTACAGAGTAAAGCAAATTGGAAATACTTGAATAGAGAAGAATTCGATCAGTGGATGGATGACTCCATTGGATACTCCCCTGTAATTCAGGAACTTTTATTACAGCGGGGAATAACAACAAAAACAGCTGCAGCTAAGTTTCTTTCCCCGTCCCTGGAAGATTTATATAAGCCGGAACAGCTCGCCATGATGGATAAAGCCGGTGAGCGGGTTCATCAAGCTGTCAATCGCCAGGAGAAAATACTGATCTATGGAGATTACGATGCAGATGGAGTTAGTTCTACAGCAGTGCTTTTAAAGGCATTAAAAGAACTTGGTGCGTATTGTGATTTTTACATACCAAATCGTTTTAAAGAAGGATACGGGCCAAATGAGCATGCTTTTAGACTGGCCCATGATAAGGGATTTAAATTGATTATAACTGTAGATACGGGAATTGCTTCCATTCATGAAGCCAATGTAGCAAAAGAACTTGGAATTGATTTAATTATTACTGATCATCATGAAATACAGGAAGAATTGCCGGATGCTTTTGCGATTGTGCATCCGAAACATTCCCCGGACTATCCGTTTCAGGAGTTAGCTGGTGTTGGTGTAGCATTTAAGTTTGCCGAAAAACTGCTTGGCTACTTTCCAAAGCATTTATTGGAGTTTGCAGCCTTGGGAACTATTGCCGATTTGGTTCCGTTAATTAGTGAAAACCGAATACTGTCCTATTACGGACTGAAAGCACTGACGGAAACATCAAATAAAGGAATAAAAGCTTTAAAACGGCTTTGTAATATAGAAGGCAAGGTAACAGAAGAAGACGTAGGCTTTTCGCTTGGTCCAAGAATTAATGCTGTCGGCCGGCTTCAGGATGCAGGATTGGCGGTAGAGCTCTTCATGACAGAGGACATGGAAGAAGCCCGGCAAATTGCCGGGGAGATTCAGGAGATTAATCAGGAAAGACAGAAAATAGTAGCAGAAATTGTTCGTGAAGCAGAAAAAATGGTGACAACGGATAAATATGAACAGCCGGTGATCATTGCATGTAAAGAAGGTTGGAATGAAGGGGTGCTTGGTATTGTCGCTTCAAGACTGGTACAAAAATATGACAGGCCAGCCATTGTCCTGGCGTATAAACCGGAATCAGGAAGTGTAAAAGGCTCAGCAAGAAGCATTCCTGCATTTGATCTTTTTGCAAATTGTATGGAAGTAAGAGAGTTATTTACCCATTTCGGAGGGCATGCACAGGCTGCCGGTATGACGCTTCCTAATGAAAATGTACCTCACTTGGAGAAGGAATTGAAGAAGCGTATTCTTTCCCAGCTGTCCGAAGATGATTTTAAACAGCAGATTGAAATCAGTCAAACATTAACCATAGCGGAGATTGACGAAGCACTAATAAAGGATATAAATATGCTGGCTCCATTTGGAATGAAAAATCCAAAACCTATCATTGAAGTAAAAGCAGTTCCTCAGGAAGCAAGACAGATTGGTGCGGATAAAAATCATCTGAAGCTGCAGTTTAGGGAAGATAATGCACAATTGGATGCAATTGGTTTCGGAATGGGAAATCATTATACTAAACTTACAGCCGATACAGCGGTTTCCATTGTTGGAGAACTTGGCGTGAACGAATGGAATGGAAACAGAAAGCTTCAAATTCAATTTAGGGATATGAAAATAGATGAATGGCAGTTATTCGATTATAGAGGTAAAAGAGGTTTGAACTTTCAAAATATGATAAATGATGATCCTGCAGCCCTTATTGTATCCAGCAAGGAATACAGCCAATTGAGAAATTTGAGGCAAATTACATATCAAACAGAGATGGAATCCGTTCCCCAAGCAAAGAATCTGTATATTTTAAACCTGCCGCCAACGCTGGAAAAATTAAAAGAACTAGTAAAATATACAAACCCTGAAAATATATATGTCTGTTACTATATTGAAAAAAGCAGTTATTTACAGGCACTGCCTTCACGAGAGGACTTCAAATGGCTTTACATTGTATTGCGGAAACAAAAGCAGCTCGAAGTAAAAAAAGCGATAGGAACAATCATGAAGGCCCGCGGCTGGAATAAAGACCAGGTAATTTTTATGTTTCAGGTTTTTCACGAACTGGCCTTTGTGCACATTGAAAACGGGATAGTCAATGTAAGTCATCAGCCGATTAAAAAAGATTTGGATGAATCACTGGCATATAAACAAAGGTTGGATGACATTGAAATAGAAAAAACTTTGTATTACTCAAGCTATGCAGAACTAAAAAAATGGTTCTCAAATTGGATGGATTATACAGAACGTCCCAGGGAGGGAATATTTTATGGATTATAAACAACATATTAAAATTGTGGAAGACTGGCCAAAGGAAGGAATTAAATTTAAGGATATCACCCCATTAATGGAAAATGGAGAGGCGTTTAAGTCAGCAGTTGATGAAATTGTAGATTATGCAAAAGAAAAACAGATTGACATAGTTGTCGGACCCGAGGCCCGGGGATTTATCATCGGATGTCCGGTATCCTATGCACTCGAAGTAGGATTTGCGCCTGTGAGAAAAGAAGGAAAACTGCCCCGGGATGTAATTAAAGTAGACTATGGGCTTGAATACGGGAAGAATGTCTTAACCATCCATAAAGATGCCATTAAACCCGGACAGCGTGTATTAATAACAGATGATTTACTTGCGACCGGCGGAACAATTGAAGCTACGATAAACCTGGTGGAACAGCTAGGCGGCATCGTCGCAGGATGCGCATTCTTTATTGAACTGGGTTATCTGGAAGGAATGAGGAAGCTGGAAGGATATGATGTTTTAACTTTAATGCGATTTGAATAATGGATTGCAGTTAATTGATGTGGTCTGGCGGAAATGAAGTATTCCAATGTCAGACCCCTCTTAATATATAAAATGTATGATTGTACATATAAAACAGAAAAGCATATAATTATTAATATAATGATATTTAGACAAAAATACTTTTAATTTTTCTTATTTTTACAAGCCTAATTATAGAAATATTTTTTAAGGGAGAGAAAACCTCTCCTTCTTTCATACACAGACAGTAAATCGGAATACAGACAAGGTGATTTTATATGGCAAAAGGCGACATTTTAACAATAGAAGAAATTATAAAAAAAGCAGAAAAATATCTGTCCGCAGATGATATTTCATTTCTCCGCAAAGCCTATGAATTTGCAAAAGAGGCGCATAAAGATCAATTTCGAAAATCAGGAGAACCTTATATTGTTCATCCGGTCCAGGTAGCCGGAATACTAGTGGGTTTGGAAATGGATGCTGAAACAATTGCAGGCGGATTTTTGCATGATGTCGTCGAGGACACAGAGATTACATTGGAAAAAATTGAGGATATATTCAATCATGAGGTTGCCATGCTTGTAGATGGCGTTACCAAGCTTGGTAAAATTAAATATAAATCCCAGGAAGCGATCCAAGCGGAAAATCACC
Source organism: Virgibacillus aidingensis (assembly GCF_010994035.1). Classification (GTDB taxonomy): domain Bacteria; phylum Bacillota; class Bacilli; order Bacillales; family Amphibacillaceae; genus Virgibacillus_N. The sequence goes on along the minus strand of NZ_WIXN01000009.1, from coordinate 117,311 downwards.
GTAAAATGTTTGTAGCAATGGCAAAGGATATCCGGGTAATATTAATTAAACTGGCAGACCGTCTGCATAATATGCGTACACTGAAGCATTTGCCGCCTGAAAAACAGTTTCGTATTTCCAATGAAACACTGGAAATATTTGCGCCGCTTGCACATCGCCTAGGTATTTCCACGATAAAGTGGGAGCTGGAGGATACCGCTTTACGCTATTTAAACCCTCAGCAATATTATCGTATTGTCCAATTAATGAAACAAAAGAGGGAAGAAAGGGAATCCTATATTGAAGATGTTATGGAAGAAGTGTCCAAACAGCTGGATGAAGTGAATATTGAAGCTGAATTATCAGGGCGGCCAAAGCATCTGTATAGTATTTACCGAAAAATGACCAAGCAAAATAAGCAGTTCAATGAGATTTATGACCTACTTGCCGTAAGAATTCTGGTCAACAGCATTAAAGACTGCTATGCAGTGCTCGGCATCATCCATACATGCTGGAAACCAATGCCCGGCAGGTTTAAAGATTATATTGCGATGCCAAAGCCAAATCTGTATCAATCATTGCATACAACAGTGATTGGTCCTAAAGGGGATCCTCTGGAGGTACAAATACGCACAAAAGAAATGCATCAGATAGCTGAATACGGGATTGCAGCACATTGGGCGTATAAGGAAGGGAAATCAGTAAATAACAAAGAATCATTTGAAAAGAAACTAAGCTGGTTCAGGGAAATACTGGAATGGCAAAATGAGACGCATGATGCCGAGGAATTTATGGAAACGCTGAAGATTGATTTATTCTCCGATATGGTTTATGTTTTCACACCTAAAGGGGATGTCATTGAACTTCCGAAAGGCTCTGTACCTCTTGATTTTGCTTATAAAATCCATACGGAGATTGGCAATAAGACAGTAGGTGCGAAGATAAACGGTAAGATGGAGCCGCTTGATTATAATCTACAAAATGGAGATATTGTAGAGGTAATGACTTCCAAACACTCCTATGGTCCATCAACGGACTGGTTAAAAATTACGCAAACGTCACAGGCAAAAAATAAGATAAAACAGTTTTTTAAAAAGCAAAAGCGCGAAGAAAATATATCTAAAGGCAAAGAAGCGGTAGATAAAGAAATTCGTGCTCTTTCCATCGATCCGAAAGATGCATTGACCCAGGAAAACTTGCAGCGGGTTTTTGAAAAGTTTAATTTCAGCAATGAGGACGACATGTATGCTGCTGTTGGTTATCAGGGGATAACCGCCGCACTGGTTGCAACCCGTCTGACAGATAAAATACGGAGTGAAAGACAACAGGAGCAGGACCTCGCCAAAGCGATAGAAGATGTTAAAACCGCTGATGTAAATGAAAGAAAGTTACAGAAAAAAGATTCCGGTGTTAAAGTTGCCGGTGTGGATAATCTGCTTGTGCGCTTATCCAAATGCTGCAATCCGGTGCCGGGCGATAAAATTACAGGCTATATCACAAAAGGCAGAGGTGTTTCCGTCCACCGGTCAGATTGCCCGAATGTGCAAACAGAAGAGGCAAAACAGCGCCATATCCATGTGGAATGGGAGAGAAGCCAGGGTCATCAAAAACAGTATCATGTTGACTTGGAAATTTCCGGCTATGACCGGCGCGGTTTAGTCAATGAAGTATTGCAGGCAGTAAATGAAACCAAAACGAATATTACGTATGTAAACGGCCGGTCCGACAGAAACAGAATGGCTGTCATTCAGCTGACGATTATGATTCAAAACACAAATCATTTACAGAGAATAGTAGACAGGATTAAACAGATTAAAGATGTTTATACAGTAACCCGCACACTTCATTAAGGCGGGCAAACCTTCACACAAAAAAGGGTGTAAATCAGAACGGATATAAATAAAAGGAGTTCGAAGGGATGAAAGCAGTAATTCAACGAGCAAAAAATGCAAGTGTTACCGTTCAGCATGAAAAAGTAGGGGAGATCGATCACGGTTTGGTTGTTCTTCTCGGCGTAACCCATGAGGACACACTGGAGGATGCAAAATATCTTGTAAATAAAATTATTCATTTACGTATTTTTGAGGATGAAAATAATAAAATGAATCATTCACTGTTGGATGTTAACGGAAGCATATTGTCCATTTCCCAGTTCACCTTGTATGGAGATACTAAAAAAGGAAGACGTCCCAGCTTTACAAAGGCAGCAAAACCGGACAGTGCTCTAAGCTATTATAACCTTTTTAACCAGCTCATAGAAGAACAGGGCATACACGTGGAAACGGGAAAATTCGGGGAAATGATGGATGTGCAGTTGACAAACAGCGGCCCCGTGACATTGATTATTGACAGTAAAGATAAATAACAGGAACTGCGCTCAAAAGTCAGTTTTTTGACTCATGAGCGCATTTTCATCTTTTCATTCATAGGCGAAGTACTTTCCCAATCCGTTAATAATACCACTCACAATTTTCTTCTGATGGCCGATGGTGCCGAGAAGGTCTTCTCTTTCTTCATTTGATATAAAGCCTAATTCAACCAGTACGGCAGGTTTTACGTTTTGCATGATGACGAGATAATTTTCCTGTGTTGTGCCCCGGTCATTCGCATCAGTTGCTTTTACCACTTCAGATTGAATGTAGTTAGCCAGCTCTTCATTTTGCTCCTGAAAATAATAGGTTTCAATTCCTGTGACTTCAGGCAGTTCTGGGACACTATTATAATGAATGCTGATAAAAGCATCGGTGTCCATGGTGTTGGAAAAGCTGACACGGCTGCCCAACGACACAAATTCATCATCCGGTCTGGCCAGCATTACATCTGCACCAAGGATCTCCAATTCCTGTTTTAATTCATAGGCGGTTAAAAATGCAAAATCTTTTTCAAAAGACCCGGTTGCTCCAATGGCACCAACATCTCTGCCGCCATGCCCCGGATCAATAACAATGGTTTTATCCTTGAAACCTGGTGATGAGGAATTCGACTCTTTTACCAGCTGTTTATAAATATAGCCTTCCCTATCCTCAACTGATATTTCGTACCAGCCATCCTTTTCCCCTGTGATTTCATATTGACTGCCCTCGTCAGCAAAATAAATAATGTCGCTTTCCGTAGAAGGACCGCTGCGAATTTGTGTATTATTTTGCGGTATGGTAATCGAGGTTTCTTTGGAATCTGCCGCAGTTTCATTATTTTCCGTTTCTATTGTAATAAAGTCAGTGGCAACCCAGCCTGTTTGTCCCCCAAATTCAATCTCGGCCCACTCTTCTTTCTGCGAAACCAGTGGATAGGACTCCCCGGTATTTGCTTCTCCAATAACCTCATAAACTGTCCCTGGTCCGCTTCGGATATTCAAATTATCTGCATCTATCCTGACATTATCCGCATATGCAGGCTGCATGCTCAACTGAAGGAAAAGCAGAGCGGGCATCAAAATTAAAATCTTTTTATATAATCTAGACATGGTTTCCCCCATATAAATTGAATGTGATCCGTATGGTAATTATAATAAATTCCTGAGTTTTAGGCAAAACTATTTGTTATTACATTTAATTAAAAGGGAGAAATAGTTATGCGAACCCACGAAAAACAATGGTCATCCGTTAATAATAAAGAAGTATTTGGAATTAATCTGCATAGGTTTATGGAAATGGAGGAGCACGCGAACAGTATGGAAATTGCTCAGGAATTCGGTTTATCGATCGGGGAAGTGAATAGGCTGAAAAAAAAGATAAACCGAACTTGACATTCCTTTCGCTATTGCTTAATATAATAGTCATTCGAGGATACATTATTCATTTTATAAAAGGACCGATGACGGAATAAGTAGTTAAACACCACATGCACAGAGAGAAAATATCAGAGGCTGAAAATATTTTCACATGATGGCTTAATGAAAGACACTCCTGAGGATTGATACCGAAGTTTATGTAGGTATGAACGTATGACAGGCGTTAACTGTTTAAGCGGGTGCTGTATCAGCACCAATCAGGGTGGCAACGCGGGTAACTCTCGTCCCTTTTCACAGGGGATTGAGGGTTTTTTTATTTTTACAGACTAATTAATTTCACTTTAATCCGGGGCTGTGCTTACTCGCCCCATCGTAAAGATTAGCATAAGTGTACAAGGATTACTGTCCAGACCGAAATATCTCATATAAAATGAATTTTTCGTTGAGCTGTGAATTTGGATTTCAATCATAACGCGTCCCAATAAAATGCGTTCTCAAGGAATCCTTTAGCAATAATGCATGTTTAATCATAAGGGGGTTATATTTAATGAACTTTAAAGCTCCACGCGGTACAGTGGATATTTTGCCGGATGAAGCGGCAAAATGGCAATTTGCAGAGTCAAAAATTAAAAATGTGTGTGACAGGTATCATTATAAGGAAATCAGGACACCGCTTTTCGAACATACGGAAGTATTTCAGCGGGGGGTTGGGGATTCCACTGATATTGTACAAAAGGAAATGTATACTTTTGATGATAGAGGCGGCAGGAGCCTTACATTACGGCCTGAAGGAACAGCTCCTGTAGTTCGTGCTTTTGTAGAAAATAAAATGTATGGAAATCCTAATCAACCGGTAAAACTGTATTATTTCGCACAAATGTTCCGCTATGAGCGGCCGCAAAAAGGAAGGATGCGCCAGTTAAATCAATTTGGGGTAGAGGCTCTTGGCAGTGCTGATCCCGCCATTGATGCCGAGGTCATTGATCTGGCAATGACATGTTATCGGGAACTTGGCCTGAAATCACTCAAACTGGTTATTAATTCACTGGGCGATCAGGAAAGCAGAATGAATCATCGCCAGGCTTTGATTGAACACTTCACCCCGCATAAAGAAGAACTTTGCGGAGATTGCCGGACAAGATTGACTCAAAACCCACTAAGAATTCTGGATTGCAAGAAAGATAAGGATCACCCGGCAATAAAAAGCGCTCCTTCTATTTTGGATTATTTAAATGAGGAATCAATAAAGTATTTTGAACAGGTGAAAACATATTTAACCCAAATGGGGATTGAATATGAAGTAGACAAAAACCTTGTAAGAGGGCTTGATTATTATAATCATACTGCTTTTGAAATTATGAGCGAGGCAGATGGATTTGGCGCGATCACCACATTGACCGGAGGCGGAAGATATAATGGTCTTTCGGAAGAGCTTGGCGGTCCCGATGTACCGGGAATAGGATTCGGAATGGGACTGGAACGATTATTGATGGCCCTTGAAGCCGAAAATATCAGCATTCCTGTTAAAGGCGCTCTGGACTGCTACATGATTGCACTCGGCGATGAGGTTAACAGTGAAGCTGTGAGGATTGTTCACGAATTGAGACAGCATGGTATTCGAACGGATAAGGACTATCAAAACCGGAAATTGAAAGCCCAGTTCAAAGCTGCGGATAGGCTGGGAGCAAAATATGCCTTAGTTCTTGGTGAGGATGAATTGCAGAAGAAAGTGATTCAAGTAAAAGAATTGGAAACGGGAAAAGAAGAGGAAATACCTTTATCGCAACTGGCAGAAAGACTGAAGGGTTCAATAGGAGGAAAATGACATGAGTGAAAGAATTTATGCAGGAACACTGACAGAATCAAACGTTGGGCAGCAAATATTGCTGAAAGGCTGGGTGCAGAAACGACGTGACCTGGGCGGGTTAATATTTATTGATCTGCGTGATAAATCCGGTTTAATTCAGGTCGTCTTTAACCCGGATTATTCAAAAGAAGCACTTGAAATAGCTGAAGCCATCCGCAGTGAATATGTAGTTGAAATAATGGGGACCGTTGTAAAAAGGGATGAGGAAACGATCAATCCTCAAATGAAAACGGGTAAAATTGAAGTCATTGCCTCTGGCTTACATGTGTTAAATAAATCAAAAACGCCTCCTTTTGCTATCAAGGAAGATCCAGAAACTGCGGAGGATTTAAGACTGAAGTACCGTTACATCGACTTGCGGAGAAGTACATTACAGGAAACTTTTAAGCTGAGACATCAGACAACACAGTCTGTAAGAAATTTTTTAAATGAACAGGGTTTTTTGGAGATGGAGACCCCAATCTTAACGAAAAGTACACCGGAAGGGGCAAGGGATTATTTAGTTCCGAGCAGGGTGCATGGAGGAGAATTTTATGCCCTTCCCCAATCGCCGCAGCTTTTCAAGCAATTAATTATGATGGGGGGATTTGAAAAATATTATCAGATTGCCCGTTGTTTTCGCGATGAAGATTTAAGGGCGGACAGACAGCCGGAATTTACACAAATTGATATCGAAACCTCTTTTATGACCAGTGATGAGATCATGGAGATGACAGAGGAGATGATGCAGCAGCTGATGAAAGAAGTAAAGGGAGTAGACGTTCATTTGCCATTTCCCCGACTATCCTATGATAAGGCAATGGAACGTTTTGGTTCAGATAAACCGGATACACGCTTTGGCATGGAACTTATACATGTTTCCGATATTCTAGAAGATTCATCATTTAAAGTATTTCAATCAGCAATTGAATCCGGCGGTATTGTCAGTTTGTTAAATGTTAAAGGACAGGCAGCAAATTACTCAAGAAAAGATATAGATAAATTAACGGAATTCGTAAAAGTTTATGGTGCAAAAGGACTAGCCTGGCTAAAAGCGGAAGGGGAAGAATTGAAGGGGCCGATTTCTAAATTTTTGACAGAAGAGGAAAAGACTTCCTTAAAGGAAAAAGCCGGTGCAGAAGATGGAGATTTACTTTTATTTGGTGCAGACAAAAAGTCAGTTGTATATGACAGCCTTGGTCAGCTGCGTCTTAAGCTTGGAAAAGAATTAAGTCTGATTGACGAATCAAAATTCAATTTCCTCTGGATAACTGACTGGCCATTGCTTGAGTATGATGAAGACGAAGGAAGATACTTTGCAGCCCATCATCCATTTACTGCACCAGCAGCGGAAAAAGACGCATCAGAACTATTAACGAATCCGCAAAAAGTAAGGGCAAACGCATACGATCTTGTGTTAAATGGATATGAATTGGGCGGCGGTTCAATTCGTATTCATAAGAGGGAACAGCAAGAGGAAATGTTTAAAATACTCGGGTTTACCAAAGAACAAAGTGAAGAACAATTCGGATTCTTACTGGAAGCACTGGAATACGGAGCACCGCCTCATGGGGGAGTAGCACTTGGTCTGGACAGGATTGTCATGCTGCTGGCCGGAAGAAGTAATTTGCGTGATACAATTCTCTTTCCAAAAACTGCCTCGGCCTCCGATTTACTCACAGATGCACCAAGCAGTGTAAGCGAGGAACAGTTAAAAGAGCTGACTATACAATTAATAGAAAAAAATGACTGATTACACGCATTTGTTATAAAAGCGTAAAAAATGTAATCGACTCTTTATAATAGCGCTTATTGAAAAGTAAGAAGCCATATGTTAAAATAAATTTACAGAAAATGAAGATCAAATCCTGATGTGTGCGTCTAATAAAAGTGTTTTGACCGAACACCTTTATAATCGGGAGCTTGAACTGTTTCTATGTTGCGTGCATGCCCCATTTATTACATTTGGGGAAGCATAATAAATATAGAACAAAGCACCCACCTGCCATGAGCGGGATCAAAACTTGAATTTAGACGGCACGATTGGGATTTGATCATGTACATAGAAAAACGGCTTCTTCGGGAAGCCGTTTTTCATATTGTTTTTGATTATTTTTATGTTGTTTTATGAATCTACTGTGACATACTTATTTTTTTATTCATGAGCCTGATCAGCTTCTGGATACTGTATGATGAAAGTTTTTTTCCTTTCACTTAAAATACCATATGAATCTCTGGTAGAGAGCTTCATATGGTATTTCTTATAAACTGATTTTCCTATTTACTTTTGGCGGGTTTAATTTGACCCTTGTGCTATTTGTTGTAAATTACCGTTTTTATCCATTCTAAAAGCTGGTGCTGAGGTTGCGCCATTATCTTCCAAAACAGCCATTTTTCTCGCCCTGTCCATGATTTGAATAAACGCCTCATAGTCTTCCCTGATCGTGTCCAACTGTTTTTTCGTTTCATTCAGCTTTTTCTCCAGCATGGTTACCTGTTCTTCTAATTTTTCCTTTTCGTTTTCTGATTGTTCCAGGGCAGCTTTTGATTGATTTGAAGCATAGTAGTCTTTTTGCAAACCTTGAAGGAAATGGATAACCGTCTCCAAGGTGATATTTTCATTTGCCCCTTTTTCTGCTGCAGTATGACCCACTGCTTCCAGTTGGTTTGTATAGTTTTGCTGCAGGGAAATTACAGGTTTTCTCGCTTTCTTCATATTTTTTGCCATTGCCCGCTTCTTTTCTTTTCTCTGTCTTTTCGCAAGATCAATAGCACTATCATATTTATTTCTTACTTCTGCATTCCAGCGAAATCCGCAGGCAGCAGAGGTGCGATTCAGTTTATCACCGACTTCTTCAAATGCATTTAGTTGTGTGCTGCCTTCCCGGATATGCCGCAATACGGTTTCCGCCAGTAATAGATCATCCTCATGTGACCATGCATCCTGTCTTACTTTTACCATTAACGTTCAACTCCTATTCCGATAAATAAAGATGAAAAATAGATTTCATATTTTTATAACCTATTGTTGCCCCGGACTATCGGAATTATACGTTTATAAAAATAATTTTTGTGGCCTGGTCACATTTCCCGTTCAGATTCATAGTTAATGCTTTTGAATGTTTTCATACACCTGTTTTAATGCCTGTTCAAATTTTCCTGTTTCCTTTGGCTGATAATAGTGTTTGTTTTTAATAGAGTCAGGTAAATATTGCTGCTTTACCCAACCGCTGTCATGATGGTGCGGGTATTTATAATTCAGGCCTCTCCCCAATGATTTTGCCCCTGCATAATGGGCATCTTTAATATGAGCAGGAATGCTGCCGGTTTTACCCTTGCGTATATCAGAGAGTGCAGCGTCCAGCGCAGCATATGCCGTATTGGATTTAGGGGATAAGGCAAGTTCCACAATTGCTACAGATAAAGGAATCCTTGCTTCCGGAAAACCGAGCCTTTCGGCGGCCTGAACAGCAGCCACGGCTCTGGGACCTGCCTGCGGATTTGCAAGACCGATATCTTCATAGGCTGTAACAATCATTCTTCTTGCAATACTGTCCAAATCTCCTGCTTCAATCAATCTTCCCAAATAGTGCAGGGCTGCATTCACATCACTTCCCCTGATGGATTTCTGAAAAGCGGACAGCACATCATAATGGGCATCACCGTCTTTATCGTGGGAAAAGCTCTTTTTCTGCATGCATTCTTCAGCCGTCTCCCTCCCGATTACAATTTGTCCTTGATCATTTTCAGGAGTTGAAAATATGGCCAGTTCCACGCCGTTTAATGCAGCTCGCATGTCCCCGTTGGCACTGCCCGCAAAATGTTCCAGTGCCTGCGGTGACATGTCAACATCATATTTTCCAAGTCCCTTATCTTTATCCTCTATTGCCCGTTTAATGGCTTTCTTTACATCGTCGCCAGTTAAAGGATAAAGCTCGAATAAATGGCACCTGCTCCTGATGGCCGGGTTAATGGAGTGGTATGGATTACTCGTGGTGCAGCCGATCAATGTAAGCAAGTTGCTTTCAAGATGGGGCAGAAGAAAATCCTGTTTCGCTTTGTCCAGCCGGTGTACCTCATCGAGTATTAATACTGTTTGTCCGTTCATTTTTGCTTCAGCTACAACGATTTCCATGTCCTTTTTTTTATCCGTTACAGCATTTAGTATTTTAACGGGAAGGTTTAAACTCTTGGCCAGTGCAAAAGCCATGGATGTTTTCCCTGTACCTGGAGGACCGTATAAAATCATGGAAGCCAGTCTCTCTGCCTGGACCATACGGCTAATGATTTTTCCCGGTGCAACCAGATGTTTTTGGCCGATAATTTCATCTATGTGTTCAGGTCTCATTCGAAAGGCAAGCGGCTCTTGTCTCATAGTTATCATCCTTTTCACTCTTTATCTGTTATTTACATTACAGGGTATTTTCGTTAGTATATAGAAAGTATTTTATTTGCTGATCCAAGATCAATAAACATCCATTATCAAGCTTAATTCTGATTTCAATAAAATGCAAGATGAGAATCATTCATGCTATAATATCATGAGAGTAATTGCCTGAGGAACGCAAAATTGAGGTGTAGAATAGATGAAAATTTCGACTAAAGGAAGATATGGACTAACGATTATGATACATTTGGCAAAAAAATATGGAGAGGGACCTGTTTCCTTAAAACTGATTGCCAAGGAAAATGACCTTTCAGAACACTATCTGGAGCAGCTTGCAACGCCATTAAGAAACGCCGGATTAATAAAAAGCACTCGTGGCGCTTACGGCGGATATAAACTCTCAAGGGAACCGAAAAAGATAACAGCCGGTGACGTGATAAGAGTACTGGAAGGCCCGATTACACCGGTAGAAGGAATAGAGGATGAGGAGCCCGCAAAACAAGCATTATGGATGCGAATTCGTGATGCGGTAAAAGATGTATTGGATACTACCACACTGGAGGATCTGACCCACCATCACGATGGGCCGCGGGAAGCGTATATGTTTTACATTTAAATTCCCAAAAAATGCAAGCACCGTATTTACCATTACCCGGTTCAGGAAGGAAGTATGTGATAATGGAACAGATTTATTTGGACCATGCTGCAACTACTCCGCTTCATAAAGAAGTTATTACTGCAATGCAGCCAGTGTACAGTGAAGTATTCGGCAATCCGTCAAGTGTCCATTCTTTCGGCAGAAAGGCGAGAAAATACTTGGATGAAGCAAGAAGGTGCATGGCAAAAAGTATTCATGCAGATGAAAAAGAGATTATTTTTACAAGCGGCGGTACGGAAGCGGATAATTTGGCATTAATAGGAACTGCAATAAAAAACCGGAGTAAAGGAAACCATATTATTACGACGGCTCAGGAACATCATGCTGCACTGCACACGATACAAAGTCTTGGAAAACAGGGGTTTGATGTGACCTATCTGCCTGTGTACCGTGATGGTAAAATCTCACTCAATGATCTGGCCAAATCCATTACAGAGGATACGGTACTGGTTTCCATCATGTATGTAAATAACGAGACAGGCGTTATACAGCCTGTAGAAGAGATAGGACAAATGCTTAAGGGGCACCAGGCCTATTTTCATACAGATGCTGTACAGGCTTATGGTTTAATTGATATAAATGTAAAAGAAATGGGAATAGACATGATGAGTGTATCTTCTCATAAAATAAATGGACCAAAAGGAATTGGTTTTCTGTATGCTTCAGAGGAAGTCAAACTAAATGCTATACAATTTGGCGGAGAGCAGGAGAGAAAGAGAAGACCAGGCACGGAAAATGTGCCCGCAGCAGCAGGTTTTCAAAAAGCTGTTGAACTGGCAATGGAAAATAAAGTAGAACGCAGAGAGCTTTATCAGTCATACAAAGAGCTGTTTTTAAAGGAATTGGAAGTGCATAATATTGCCTTTAAGGTGAATGGTGATTACAATAACGCAATTCCGTCCATCGTAAATATCAGCTTCCCGGGAGCGAATGTGGAGGCATTGCTGTCAAACTTTGACCTGGATGGTATAGCCGCATCCAGCGGCAGTGCCTGCACAGCTGGTTCTGTAGAGCCTTCCCACGTGCTGTCTGCCATGTTTGGAAAAAATCACGAATGTACAACAAATTCAATACGTTTTAGTTTTGGGCTCGCCAACACGAGTGAAAATGTGAAGGAGGCGGCCGCCAAAGTAGCAAAAGTTGTAAAGCGATTAACTGCTTAAAAATGCTTAATGATAGAAGGAATGATCAAAAATGAAAGATAAAAAAGATACACGGGTAGTTGTGGGCATGAGCGGGGGTGTAGACTCATCGGTTGCCGCTCTGTTACTGAAGGAAGAAGGTTATGATGTAGTAGGCATCTTCATGAAAAACTGGGATGATACGGATGAATTCGGCGTCTGCACAGCGACCGAAGATTTTGAGGATGTAGTCCGTGTTTGCAATCAGCTGGATATTCCGTACTATTCGGTTAATTTTGAAAAGCAGTATTGGGATAAGGTTTTCACTTATTTCCTTGATGAATATAAAGCCGGCAGAACGCCTAACCCGGATGTTATGTGCAATAAAGAAATTAAATTTAAGGCCTTTTTGGATCATGCCCTGTCCCTTGGTGCAGATTATTTGGCAACGGGACATTATGCACAAGTTAGGAAAAATAACGGAAAGTATGAAATGCTGCGCGGTGCTGACAGGAATAAGGATCAAACTTATTTTCTCAATCAATTAACAGACGATATTCTTGAGAAAGTCATGTTTCCTCTCGGTCATTTGAAAAAAGAGAAAGTACGTGAAATAGCAAGAGATCATGATTTATATACTGCAAATAAGAAAGACAGTACAGGAATATGTTTTATCGGCGAGCGGAATTTCAAAGAGTTTTTGAGTGAGTATTTGCCTGCTCAGCCGGGGGAAATGAAAACATTGACCGGAGAAATAAAAGGTCAGCATGACGGGTTAATGTATTATACGATTGGACAGCGTCAGGGTCTTGGAATTGGCGGTGCAGGGGATCCCTGGTTTGTCGTTGGCAAGAATCTGGAGGAAAATGTATTATATGTCGGGCAAAGTTACACAAATGATGCACTGTATTCAAATGCATTGATTGGAACGGATGTAAATTGGATCAATGCTGACCAAATGCCTGAAACATTTACGTGCACAGCGAAGTTCCGTTACCGTCAGGATGACAGTGAGGTAAGCGTAGAGCAAATGAATGATGGTAAAGTTTACGTGGAATTTGCCGAAAAAGAACGCGCGATTACCCCCGGACAAGCTGTCGTGTTCTATGACGGGGACATTTGTCTGGGAGGAGCTACCATCGATGAAATAATCAAGGATGAAAAAACCCTTGATTATGTTGGCTGATGCGGATCCAAACTTTACAGGCGGAAGGTTTTTTCAAATCTTCCGCCTAATCCACTACAATTTTTGGTGAGGCAGAGGGGGATTGGGTCCTGTTTTATTCAGCAGACCTATTTCCCTTTTAGAATTATATTTAAAATAAGGAGATTTATCATGAATAAAAACAGACAAGCCATTGAGCTGATGAAAGAAAACAAATATGAAGAGGCTGCTGCCCTGTTTAACGAATTGATCGAGGAGTCACCGGAAGATCCGGTTGGTTATATTAATTTCGGAAATTTACTGCTTCATTTAAATGATTATACCCGTGCAGAACGCTTTTTCAATAAAGCGCTGGAGCTGAATGAGTACGTAGGTACTGCATATTACGGATTGGGCAATTTATATTATGAGCAAGCCGAATATAAAAAAGCTCAGGAAAACTTTCAAAAAGCTATTGATTTAAAGATAAAAGATGCGGATGTATATTATATGATGGGAATGACCTATATCCATTTGGAAGAGATAAAATTATCCATTCCTTTTTTACAGCGTGCCACTGAACTAAATCCGGATGATGCGGAATTTTTATTTCAATATGGCCTGTCACTTGCGAAAAGTGAGCATATCGATGAGGCACAAGCTGCATTTTCCAAAGTGCTGGAAATGGAATCCGGGCATAGTGATGCTCATTATAATCTGGGTGTCATAGATTTATACCACGATAAGGTAAATGAAGCGCTAAATCATTTTGAAGCAGCTCTTCGAATTCAGCCGGATCATGTACTGGCAGCAAATGGGAAGAAAAATGCAGAATCGTTATTGAATGAATAGGTGAAATATGGGGTTGTTTTCAATGGGAATGGATCAACAATCAGCGGAGAACCGCAAATATATTAAGGGTGAGCTGTTACACACCATTTTTCGCAATGAAAGCGAGAACTTTGTCATTGCAAAAGTAAAAGTGCTGGATACCAATGAAGACTACAGGGAAAGGGATATTACGTTAAAAGGATATTTTCCCCAGCTTCAGGAACAGATGGCATATTACTTTTATGGTGAATTTGAAAAGCATGCCAAATTTGGGCTGCAATATCGGGTGCATTCCTATGAAACCTACATCCCTGATACAAAAACAGGTCTCGTAAGTTACCTTTCCAGCGATTTATTTTATGGCGTCGGAAAAAAGACGGCAGAAAAAATTGTCGATTATTTAGGTGAGGGAGCCATCAGCAGGATATTGAATGATCCCGCCGTATTAAACCAGGTGAAGGGTCTGAATAAGGAAACCAGGGAAACCTTAGTGAAAAGTTTGCAGGAAAATCAGGGATTTGAACATATTGCGCTTTACCTGGCAAAATATAATATTGGATTAAAAATGGCCCAGAAAATTTATCAGGAATACAAAGAAGAAGCAATTACCGTTCTGGAAGAGGATCCATATCAATTCGTCTTTGATATTGATGGTTTTGGATTCCAGACTGCGGACGAAATAGCTCGAAAAAATGGCTTGTCAGCAACACACCCGAACAGAATTGGTGCCGGGTGCATTTATGTTCTGCAAAAAAGTATTCAGCATGGGCATGTCTTTCTTCCAATGGAAAATTGTATAGCACATGTTTTACAATTGCTGCCAGCCAGCGGGCTGACGGAAACCATAGTCCATGAGCGCTTAAAAGAGCTTAATGCAGATAAATCAGTTATTATTTCAGAGAGAAATGTGTATCTGCCGTCTCTGTATTATGCTGAAGACGGTTTTGCTTCCCATTTAAAACGTGTTATGGAAAAACCAGTTGAACATGTTACAACCCCTGCCGAGCTGATGAAGATCACCGGCGACATAGAAGAAACTGATTCCATCAGTTATGGAAAAGAACAATATGAAGCTATAAATAAGGCGATTCATTCCAAGGTGATGATTCTCACCGGTGGTCCCGGCACCGGTAAAACTACAGTCATAAAAGGAATCCTTCAGGCATATGCTGCCATTCATGATTTATCGCTTGATAAGCGTGATTATGAAGATAATCAGGATTATCCATTTGTGCTGACTGCACCTACAGGACGTGCTGCAAAGCGTCTCGCACAATCCACATCCCAGGAAGCTGCCACAATACATCGTTTGCTGGGATGGGATGGAAAAGAAGGCTTCAGTAAAGGAGAAAACGAGCCATTGCCAGGGAAAATACTTATTGTCGATGAATTTTCCATGGTGGACATTTGGCTGGCAAATCAACTATTTAAAGCTATACCAAATGACATGCAGGTTTTACTTGTTGGTGATGAGGATCAACTCCCATCCGTCGGGCCTGGTCAGGTACTGAGCGATTTACTGGAAATAGAGGCAATTCCTGTCGTCCGCCTTACGGAAGTATATCGTCAGAAAGAAGGATCAAAAATCATATCCCTTGCCCATGAAATTAAAAACGATCAGCAGATAGGTCTGCAAAACGACAAGGATTTCAGTTTTTTTCCGTGCAGGGAAGATCAAATCATCGATGTTATTATTAGAATCTATAAAAAAGCGATGGCGAAAGGGCTGGATGTAAAGGATATACAAGTGCTAGCTCCAATGTACCGTTCGCAGGCAGGCATTACAGTAATTAATCACGAATTACAGCAACTATTAAATCCAAAAACTTCTGCAAAGCGGGAAGTGAGATCAAACGACAGAACATTTCGGGTTGGTGATAAAGTACTTCAGCTAGTTAATCAACCGGAAGACGGAGTTTATAATGGGGATATTGGTGAAGTAGCAGCCATTTTTGAAGAAGATGAAAACGAGGAAAATCAGGAACAGCTTGTTATTCGCTTTGAAAACAAGGAAGTAGCTTATGGTAGGAAAGATTATACGAATCTCATGCATGCTTATTGCATTTCTATCCATAAATCACAGGGAAGTGAATTTCCGATCGTAATTCTTCCGGTTACACCGGTGTATCGACGTATGCTGAGGAAAAACTTGCTCTATACAGCTATTACGAGAAGTCAGCAATCTTTGATTATTTGCGGAGATGCCTATTCCCTTTTAAATGGTTTAAAGACAATAGATACAAATAAGCGTTTTACTTCATTAAAGAAGCAAATTATGAGTAGAATGGAAGACTTGCCATCACCTGTTCCTGATAAGGAAGAATATGAAATATCACCCTATGATTTTATGGAGTGATGTATATTTTTAACAAAATCGGGTTAGCATAACATAATAATCTTTTAAAAGGAGATTTTTGGCGTATGCGTTGCCCGAATTGTCACGAGAAAAATATAGGAAAAATAGGAACAGCCCAATACTATTGCTGGACATGTTTCATAGAAATAGCGGTGGATGGCAATAAACTCACTGTCCATCAAGTAGAAGCAGACGGTTCATTAAGTTCGTTAAATGATCTGTTTTCCGAAGAAGAAAGACAAGTGAATGGGTAATTCCTTGGCTTAAAACATCTATCATTTTAAGCTGGGGAGGAAAACTTATGATAAAAGAGAAAAAAAAAGCAGCTGTTTTATACTGGCTATTGCTTGGGATCCTGTTATTTCTATTCTTTTACCTGCTTGTCCGGCTATTTCCATTTTATGGAAGTTTATTTTCATTTATATGGCAGCTTTCCCTGCCTTTTTTAATTGCCGGTTTAATTGCCTATCTGCTTCACCCGATTATTGCAAAAATAGAAAACTGGAATATTCCGCGCAGCATATCAATTCTTCTAATTTATGTGTTATTCTTCGGCGGGATTGGTTATCTCATTTATCGTGTCTATCCTGCAACAATTATTCAGTTGCGTGATTTAAGCGAACAATTGCCTCAATTTATTTCTATGTATCAGACTTTTATTAATCAAATGTATGAGTCTACTTCTTTTTTGCCGGAAACTGTTCACGATAAGATGGATGAACTGATTTTGCGCTTGGAAGCAACAATCGATGATATATTACTAAAAATGATTTCCGGGTTTACAAGGATTATTGATATGATTATCATTATTACTGTCATCCCTGTACTCGTGTTTTATTTTCTGAAGGATCACGGTAAATGGAAAGAATTAGTCAAGAAATATATTCCGGAAAAACACCGGACCAAAACGAGAAATATATTTCATGGTATAGATGAAAGTCTCGGCGGTTATATACGCGGCCAGCTGATTGTAAGTCTATTCGTTGCCATCACTGCTTTTATTCTTTTTGAATTATTAAATATGGATTATGCTTTGCTGCTGGCTATCATCATGGGCGTCACCAACCTTATTCCTTATTTTGGTCCTATTATTGGTGCGGTGCCGGCGGTGGCAATTGCATTTACGATGTCGATTCAAACCGTTATTTTTGTCCTCATCGCCATCTTTGTAATTCAGCTGCTGGAAAGCAATTTACTGGCACCTTACATAGTCGGTAAAAGCATTGCCATTCACCCGGTAGCAATTATTTTCGCATTGCTGCTCGGCGGTAAAATTTCCGGTGTAATGGGAATGATTCTCGCTGTTCCCTTTTTAACGATTTTAAAAGTGATTTTCACACATGTCTTTGTATTTCGAAATATACATTGACAATGGCGGTAAAGTTTTCTATAATATCGCTTAAAGCATGGTTCATGAGGTATACACGAATACATCGAAGGTTCTGAGTACATGATACCGGTTTAAAGAGAGGGATTTTCGGACAGGCTGAGAGAAATCCCATATGCAGGTCATGGAAAGCTAAACTGGAGTGCGGTTAATCCCCGCCGGTTTCATACCGTTACCATGGGAAAGTGATGTCTGGCAGTTTAACCAGACGTAATTAGGGTGGTACCGCGATCAATCTCGTCCCTGCAATGTGCAGAGAGGAGATTTTTTTATTTTTATACACTGTTTTGTTTAGCATTTCTGCGCTATTTTTTATCTGCAAACAGGTGTCCGGGGAATACGTCCGCTCTGTAATTCATTCTTTAAACTCCCGGTTAGTCTTTTAGTGTCTTTCTGTAAAGACAAGCAGAAGGGAGCCGCACGTAGTGGTAATCTTAGCGGCACTTTTACCAGGGCGGGACAGCAGCAAATGAATAAGGCAGTCTTGTTTCAAAAACTGCTGGTGATTTTAAAAAAATAAATTGGAGGTAATTGAAGTGAAACAGTTAACGTCTGCAGAGGTAAGGCAAATGTTTCTTGATTTTTTTAAGGAAAAAGGACACCGGGTCGAGCCAAGTGCATCTCTTGTACCTAAAGATGATCCGACCCTTCTGTGGATCAACAGTGGTGTTGCAACCTTAAAAAAATACTTTGACGGCAGGGTGATCCCTGAAAACCCAAGAATTGTCAATGCTCAAAAATCAATAAGAACCAACGATATAGAAAATGTAGGCTATACAGCAAGGCACCATACTTTTTTTGAGATGCTTGGCAATTTCTCCATTGGTGATTATTTTAAAAAAGAAGCAATAGAGTGGGCCTGGGAGTTTTTAACGAGTGATGAATGGATCGGGTTTGATGCTGAACGCTTATCCGTCACCGTACACCCGGAAGATGACGAGGCATATGACCTGTGGCTCCACCATATTAAAATTCCGGAAGAAAGAATAATCCGGCTGGAGGAGAACTTCTGGGATATTGGCGAAGGTCCGAGTGGTCCAAACACGGAGATATTTTATGACCGGGGAGAGAAATACGGAAATGATCCAAATGATCCTGAACTTTACCCCGGCGGGGAGAATGAACGTTATCTGGAAATATGGAATCTCGTTTTTTCCCAGTTTAATCATAATCCGGATGATACGTACACACCGCTTCCGAAAAAAAATATTGATACAGGTATGGGGCTGGAACGGATTGTTTCCGTGATTCAGGATGCAAGAACAAATTTTGATACAGATTTATTTGTTCCCATCATAAAGAAAACAGAGCTGTTTGCAAATAAAGCCTATGGGAAGGAACAGGACGGAGACACGGCATATAAAGTAATTGCCGATCATATACGCACAGTCAGTTTTTCTATAGGAGACGGCGCCGTACCATCAAATGAGGGCCGGGGCTATGTATTGCGCAGGCTTTTAAGAAGAGCTGTCCGTTTTGCAAAAGATATTGGCATCGAAAAGCCATTCATGTACGAGCTGGTGGAAACAGTAGGAGAAATAATGAAGGACTTCTATCCGGAAGTGTTAAAAAACAGCGAATTTATTAAAAATATGGTGAAAACCGAAGAAGAGCGATTCCATGAAACATTGCAGGATGGCCTGGATATGCTGACGGAAATTATGGAAAAGGAAACCGGAAAAAACAGTACAGTTATACCGGGAGAAGAAGTATTCAAACTGTATGATACGTATGGGTTTCCTAAAGAATTAACAGTGGAATATGTGGAAGAAGAAGGCTTTACGATTGATGAAGCAGGTTTTGACAGGGAAATGGAAAAACAGCGGGAACGTGCGAGGAGTGCCCGTCAGAAGGTGGATTCCATGCAAGTGCAGGACAACATACTTGCAGAGCTGGAAGTAGAGAGTAAGTTTATTGGGTATGATCAATTGAAGACAAATACAAATGTTGCTGCCATTATCCATGAAAATCAGCGGGTGAGTGCTGCAATGGCCGGAGAGGAAGTATTTTTATTTCTGGAAGAAACACCATTTTATGCTGAAAGCGGGGGGCAAATAGCTGATTCCGGATGGATATTTACAGATGAAATGTCTGCTTATGTTAAAGATGTTCAGAAGGCTCCAAATGGCCAGCATGTACACCAGGCGGAAATAAAAGAAGGTGTATTGGAACAAGGCAAGCAAGTAAAGGCCATGGCTGATTCGGAATTCCGCAAAGGGATCATAAAAAACCATACGGCTACCCATTTACTGCATCAGTCCTTAAAGGATATTTTAGGCCGCCATGTTAATCAGGCGGGCTCTTTAGTAGCACCGGACAGACTGCGTTTTGACTTTTCCCATTTCCAGGCAGTAACACAGGAGGAATTAGAGCGGATTGAACATATTGTTAATGAAAAGATATGGGAATCATTGGCTCTTGAAATAAATTATCAGAGGCTTGAAGAAGCTAAGGAAATGGGTGCAATGGCATTATTCGGAGAAAAATACGGGGATATTGTCCGGGTTGTTCAAATAGCGGATTACAGCATTGAATTATGCGGCGGCTGTCATGTAAAAAATACAGCGGAAATCGGCTTGTTTAAGATCGTTTCGGAATCAGGAATTGGGGCAGGCACAAGAAGAATCGAAGCAGTAACAAGTAAAGCTGCCTATGAATTTCTAAATAAGAAGCTCACTATTTTAGATAAAGTCAGCGGGCTAATCAAAGTGACGGAGGCAGAAAAACTGCCTGAAAGGATCGAAGGACTTTTTAAAGATATGAAGGTGCTGCAGAAGGAAAATGAATCATTACTTCAAAAACTGTTAAATGCAGAGGCATCTTCCATTATAGAACGTGCTGAAATAGCAGGTGATGTAAAAATAATTGCAGAACAGGTTACCGTGAAGGATATGAACCACTTGAGAACAATGGTGGATGATTTAAAACAAAAGCTGGAGTCCGGTATCATACTGCTTGCAACAGTAAATAACCAAAAAGTTCAACTTGCCGCAAGTGTTTCCAAAGATCTTATCGAAAAAGGCTATCATGCGGGAAATTTAATTAAAGCTGCAGCAAAAGAATGCGGCGGCGGTGGGGGCGGCCGCCCGGACATGGCTCAGGCTGGAGGGAAGAACCCGGAAAAAATTCAGGATGCCCTGAAGGCAGCAAAAACGTATATAAAGAATCAATCTCAACAATAATTTGAATAATAATGCATCAAAACGTTATAATGGGGTTGGAATCGTGTTAAAATGATAAAATAAAGTCATTTTCTACGATGTACTCAGTTATATTAAGGGCGAGGTGTCACGATGAGCAATATTGATAAAACGATGAAATTCAATTTTTCAGAAGAACCATTTGACCAGGATATAAAGGAAGTGCTTTATACAGTCCATGAGGCATTAAAAGAAAAGGGCTACAATCCGATCAATCAAATTGTTGGATACCTGTTGTCCGGTGACCCCGCTTATATACCCAGGTATCGGGATGCAAGAAATCTAATCCGCAAGATGGAACGGGATGAGGTCATCGAAGAACTTGTAAAATTTTATCTTGAAAATAACCAAAAGGATTCATGATGAAAATTATAGGACTTGATGTTGGCTCAAAAACAATTGGTGTTGCCGTAAGTGATGCATTGGGATGGACTGCACAGGGGCTGACGACAATTAAATGGGATGAAGATGACTTCACTTCTGCTGACACCAAACTTGGAGAAATAATAACATCGCATGAAATCGGGAAGGCTATTATCGGTCTGCCGAAAAATATGAATGGAACTATCGGTGAACGTGGAGTAATTTCACAGAAGTATGCTAAATATATTGAAGAGAAATATGATATCCCGGTTGTATTATGGGATGAGCGTCTGACTACAGTCGCTGCTGAAAGAGTGCTCCTGGAAGCTGATCTCAGCAGGAGCAAGCGGAAGAAAGTCATAGATAAGATGGCTGCAGTTATGATACTGCAGGGTTATCTGGACCAAAATTAAAGGAGGGATATCATGGCATTGGAAGAGAAAGAGCGTATTATCATCCCGGATGAAAACGGAGAAGAACATCTGTTTGAAGTGCTGTTCACATTTGATGTGGATCAAACAAATCAGTCCTATATTGCTGTTGTTCCGGTTGAACAGTCTGAAGAAGAAGAAGTGGAAGTATATGCATTCCGGTATGAGGAAAAAGAAGATGAAAATAACGATTTATCCTTATTCCCAATTGAATCGGATGATGAATGGGAAATGGTGGAGGAGATGCTCCATACACTTGCAGAGGAAGAGAAGGACGTTTAAACACTGAGCCTGCTGCATAGTACCTTTGCAAGAGAAAGCTAATGCTGTTAGAGGCATTAGCTTTCTCTTCTATTTTTTAATTTTTTCTCTTACCTGCTATTAAGGATATGGGCAGCAGACGCGCACAATATTACAAAAAACGAACCTGTATTTTAATAATGGAATATCCGGTCGAATTCTAGTATAATTACCCTGATGAAAGGGGGCTCTTGCATGTCCAAAAAGAAAAACAAGGGAAGCTTTAAGGACAACCTTATTGCCAGGAGCGAGGAAGCAAGAACTGTACGCAAAATTGTCGCTATTATCATTACATCTTTATTGGCTATTTTGGTAATTGGCGGTATTTCCGGGTATATGTATATATCATCAGCACTTGAGCCCGTGGACCCGGACAGTGATGAAGAAATTACAGTCGACATTCCGATTGGTTCTTCATCATCAACTATTGGGGAAATTTTACAGGAAAATGGACTTATTAAAGATAGCCGCATATTTCGTTTCTACGCTACATTTAATAATACTACAGACTTTCAGGCCGGGGAATATACATTTACCCCCGCCATGACGCTGGAAGAGCTGACTGCCTCCCTTCAGACAGGCAGGGTAATTGCTGATCCGGTTCATACGGTAACGGTACCTGAAGGCTTGACAGTCGATGAAATTGCTGAAATATTTTCGGAGCAGCTGTATTTTTCTAAAGAGGAATTTCTTGAAGTGGTGAATGATCCTGAATATATTGAGCAATTAATTGAATCATATCCAACTATTCTTTCTGAAGATATTTTATCAGAAGAAATACGCACCCCGCTGGAAGGGTATTTATTTGCTTCCACGTACAGTTTTTATGAGCAGGAACCGAGCATAGCATCAATTGTTGAAGAAATGTTAAATAAAACCGTTTCAGTAATGGAGAACTACTCAGAAGAAATAGATAACAGCGATTTTACATTACATGAAACATTGACTTTTGCTTCATTAGTGGAAAATGAAGCAAGAACCGAGGAACAGCGTGTAAAGATCGCAGGTGTTTTTTATAACAGGCTGGAGGAAGACATGCAGCTGCAGACGGATCCGACAGTTCTTTACGCTTTGGGTGAGCATAAGGACCGGGTATTATATGAAGATCTTGAAGTGGAATCACCTTATAATACTTATTATATTGATGCACTGCCAGTCGGCCCCATCAGTAATTTCGCAGAGAATTCCCTTCAGGCCGTATTGTATCCGGAAGAATCGGATTATCTATATTTCCTTCATGACGGAGAAGGAGAAATTTATTACGCAGAGACACTTGAAGAGCATGGTCAAAACAGGGAACAGTATATAGATCAGCCGGAATAAAAATTGGGAGTGTGAATAATTTTCACATTTCCTTTTTTAGCACACTTTTGCCGCTTAATAGCCATAACACTAAGTTGCTGAGGTACATTTAAAGCGGCATTTTTTTTAAAAAGCAAATACAAATATAGAAGAATTACCAGCTATATTTATGGGGTAATATTAAAATAATTGCCTAAGAATGAGGTTATATAATGAATGAAGACCTGGAAGAGTATTTACGTACACTTTTACCGCAAACAAAAAAATGGGTAAAAGAAATAGAGCAAAGTGCCCGAAAGGACCATATTCCTATTATGGATCCCGTGAGCATGCAATTTGTAACACAATTAATTCAGCTGCAAAAACCGGAAGCGATTTTGGAAATTGGAACAGCAATCGGTTACTCAGCACTCCGAATGGCTGAATCATACCGGCATACGAAAGTAACCACAATTGAAAGAGATGTTGACCGCTATTACCAGGCGAAGGAAAATGTGAAGAGACTTAACAAGGAGCGGCAGATTGAAATTATTTATGGTGATGCATTGGACATTTTGCCTTCCTTGCCGCATGAATCATATGAGATGATATTTATTGATGCAGCAAAGGGACAATATAAACATTTCTTTGAACTCTCTCATTCATTGCTGAAAAATAATGGCATCATCCTGTCAGATAATGTATTATTTAGAGGGTATGTCATGAATCCTGAAAACATAAACCATTCAAGATATAATAAGATGGTGAAGAAGCTTCAGGAGTATAATCAATTTATATCAGGACACCCAAATTACAGCACTTCAATCATACCTATTGGTGATGGAGTTGCCATCAGTATAAAAATGTAAAGGGAGAAGCTGATTGTATGAAAGACAAACCAGTAGTCATCGGTGTGGCAGGCGGCAGCGGAAGTGGTAAAACTTCAGTAACCCAGTCCATATGCAGACGCTTTGCAGAAAAAACAATCCTTGTAATTGAACAGGACTATTATTATAAAGACCAAAGTCATTTGCCTTTTGAAGAGAGATTAAACACAAATTACGACCATCCCCTCGCTTTTGATCATGATTTGCTGATTAATCATATAAATAAACTGCTGAATAACGAAACGATTGAAAAACCGGTATATGACTATAAAACGCATACCCGCTCCGAAAAAGTGATTACGGTAGAACCAAAGGAAGTTATCATCATTGAAGGTATACTCATTTTAGAAGACCCAAGACTTGTTGATTTAATGGATATAAAAGTTTTTGTGGATACGGATGCCGACCTCAGGATTATCAGGAGGTTATTGCGGGACATTAAAGAGCGGGGGAGAACGCTGGATTCGGTTATTGAACAGTATATTAATAATGTCCGCCCTTCTCATCTGCAGTTCATAGAACCTACCAAGCGCTATGCAGATATTATTATTCCCGAAGGCGGTCATAACCATGTGGCCATCGATATTATGGCAACAAAAATAGAGAATATCCTGGCCAAAAAACAGTGGAATAAAGGTGAACATGAGTAGGAAATCACAACAAATAAAAGAAAAGTATTGAAAAAATAAAGGAATTCTGCCATAGTATTGATTAGTATATTTTAACAGCCTGAAAAGCATGTAAACAATACTTATTCATAATATATGGGAAAGAAAGAAAAAGGAGTGTTCTGAATGGCAATAGAGAAAGAATATTATATGACACAAGAGGGAAAAGAAAAATTAGAGAAAGAATTGCATTATTTAAAAACGGACAGACGCCAGGAAGTCGTTGAAAGAATAAAGGTTGCAAGGGATTTTGGGGATCTGTCCGAGAACTCGGAATATGATGCTGCAAAAGATGAGCAGGCTTTTGTGGAATCAAGAATCGCTCAAGTTGAAAAAATGATTCGCAACGCCGTAATTATTGAGAATAACAATGATGATCCGAATGTGGTTGCCTTGGGTAAAACGGTTACATTCCAGGAGCTTCCTGATGGGGAGGAAGAAACCTATACGATCGTGGGAAGTGCTGAGGCAGACCCTTTTGAAGGCAAAATATCCAATGATTCTCCTATGGCTAAAAGTCTGATCGGCCAGGAAGTAGGTGCAGAAGTAGCTGTAGCAACCCCAGGTGGAGATATACAAGTAAAAATTGTAAAGGTTAATTAAATTAATATCCGGCTCAACTATTCAAGAAGAGGGCCGGCAGCACATTCCTCAATAGTCTTTTGGAAGCGGCTGAGGCAGAACCCAGGAGTCAGCAATCTTTACTTGCGAGGAGTACTGCACCATTGAGAAACTTGCAGCTCGACGAGTATGAGAAGGCTTAACAAGCTGTACGCGGCAAAGCAGACACCGGGAAAACGGCCAAAGGGAGTTTAATTGCATGTCGAACTTGTGCAAATGGTGAAAGTATATTTCCGGAGCAGGTTTTAAGCGCAAACGGTCAGGTTTCTGTTTAATAAAATTTTTTTATGCCAAACTCGAATTGCAGGATATGTAAAATAGTTATATTTCTAGAAAAAGCAGGGATACCTGCTTTTTTAGTTTCCATGGAAAATTATTAATTTTACGCTTTCTTATGATTCAGGGTCTTTAAAGTTAACCTCGGTTTCTGCATATTAATCATTCAGGTAAATATGCTATTATAGTAGAATAAGGAAGAGGAGGGGGATATATGCATGAGTGATTTTGACAGACATTCTAGAGTGGACAAGTTTGAAAAGCGCAGAAAGAATACAAAGTATATTTCCACATTATTGATTACAGGCAGTGTATTGCTTGTTGTCCTGTTTGGTATATGGATTTTTGGCGGCGGGGATAATGATATGGCTGATTCTGATGATTCGCCCTCTGATGAAAACACAGCCAATAATGATGAAATAATAATAGAAGATAAAAGCGATGAGGAAACAGAAGATACAGACGTAAATGAGAATGATGAAAATAGTGAAGACGCGGATGAAGATGAAGAGGATAATAGCGAGCTGAATGGGGACGTTGAAATTGAAGAAGTCGATTCTAATGACGGGAATGTAATTGCGGCATATACCGGAAACTGGCAGCCTGTTGGGACAGAACAGGAAGGACCGCACACAACGGATTACAGTGACGGTTCTCAGGATCGAATTGAAATTGAGGAGGCAGTTATATACGCTACCGGTTTGAACGAAAATGATATTACTACACACTGGGTAGGAAACGATGGAGATCAAAGGGTTGTTGCTACCGTATCCGACGGTGATCACACCGAAATCTATCGTGTGTTTTTATCATGGATAGACGGGGAAGGCTGGCAGCCGACCAAAGTAGAAGAATTAGAAGAAGTGGATGTGTAAAGAAAAAGTAAAATGAAGCAGAAATGGAGGCAATCTAAGTGACAATAGGCATTATAGGGGCAATGGACGAGGAAGTTGCGATTTTACTGGAGAACATGACTGATAAAAAGCAACAAATAATCGCAAATTGCCTATTTGCAGAAGGGTATATCGATGGAAAAAAAGTTGTTCTGCTTAAATCAGGCATCGGCAAGGTTAATGCCGCAATGGCTGCAACAATTATGCATGAGCGTTATCAGCCTTCCCGTGTAATTAATACCGGATCTGCAGGCGGTTTTCACGAAGATCTGACGATTGGCGATATTGTAATTTCTACAGAAGTCGTACACCATGACGTGGATGCCACTGCTTTCGATTATGATTACGGACAGCTGCCCGGGATGCCATCAGCATATAAAGCGGACAAGGAGCTTATACAGCAGGTAATGAAGGCACTGGAACAACTGGAGCTTCCTTATAAAAAGGGGCTTATTGCAACAGGAGATTCATTTATGGAAGATCAGGAAAGGGTCGGATTTGTAAGACATAAGTTCAAAGGATTGCTGGCTGCTGAAATGGAAGCAGCTGCTATAGCCCAAGTTTGTTACCAGTACAATATTCCATTTGTTATTATCCGCGCGCTTTCCGATATAGCAGGTAAAAGTTCTTCTGTATCTTTTGAAGCTTTCCTGGAAAAGGCAGCAAAGAATGCGGCTGATTTAATTATTACGATGATCAGGGAAATGTAACAACCCCAGCAATTACCACTCCTTGCGGTAAAACTTATATGTTATTCTTGCCTATAGAGGAGGGGGAAAATGAATAAAAACAAAAAACAGCTTAAGCTGAAGCAAAAGGACTGCAGAAGATTTATGGCTGTTTTACTGGTAATAGGAAGCTATTTATACTTCGGTGCGGTTACGACAACATATATTCAGCCGGCAAGTGGAGGAAATCTTCTATTTTTCCTTTCCCTGCTGACGATTCTTTCAGGGATAGGATATGGCTGTACGTCATTGAAAATAAAAATACAATTGGAAAATGAGCACAATTGAATGTGCTCATTTTCCAATTAAGATAGCAAAAAAATTTATATACACTTTATTGTCTTTCTTTCCGGTAATATTCATGAAATACTTTCATTAAAGCTCTTTTTTCTATCCGGGAGACATAACTTCTGGAGATGTTCAGCATTTTGGCAATTTCCCTTTGCGTCATTTCTTTGGAATCATTTAATCCATACCGATGCATAACTACTTCCCGTTCCCGCTTATCTAGTACGGTAAAGTAATCCTGCATTTTTTTAATTTCCATGTTTAATTGAATGTATTCGATAATATTTTCATTTTCAGCTTCCAATATATCAATTAGACTAATTTCATTTCCTTCTTTATCCTGACCAATGGGATCATGAAGTGAAACATCTTTTTTTACTTTTTTTAATGCCCTAAGATGCATAAGTATCTCATTTTCTATACACCTGGCTGCATAAGTTGCAAGCTTTGTTCCTTTATCCAGAGAAAAGCTTTCCACGCCTTTAATCAGTCCGATTGTCCCTATGGAAATTAAATCCTCTACGTCCTCACCGGTATTCTCAAATTTTTTCACAATGTGTGCAACGAGTCTTAAATTATGTTCTATTAGCTTATTCCTGGCTGTCTCGCTCCCGTTTTGCATTTCTTTTATATACTTCATTTCTTCTTCGGGGGGGAGCGGCTGGGGAAATGCATGGTTTTTTACATAGGAAACAAAAAATAGTGTTTCTTTAACCAGAAGAGCAAGAACACTTAAAATTCCGGACAAACAGTACACCTCCTAATAAGAGCTGGGCTTTAGCCTATACATCAATGTATGTGGCTGGAGGAGGTTTTGTGTCTGTCCGAACCTTCTTTGCTGATTTTTTGCTTAAAAACTTGGTGCATTATCACGATATTTATGCTGACATTGCTCCATGGCAATCGTTAAATCACTGTGCGGGTGCTTCTCATTATGAATGATTTGATAATCCTCCCGTCCCTTTCCTGCGAATACAATAATATCCCCGGGTTCACTTATTTCAATGGCATGACTGATTGCCTCTTTCCGGTCCGGAATCAGTACATAGTTATTATGCTGCATCCCCGCTTCCATTTCTTTTAGAATCAGTTCTGTATCTTCATATCTGGGATCATTTATTGTCAGGACTACCACATCTGCTGAAGATGCTTTTTCAGCGATAAATGGACGCTTATATGCGTCCCTGTCCCCGCCTGTGCCTGCCACGTAGATTAGTCTGTTCTGTTTAAACGGAAGGACCGTGGAAATGGATTTTTCAATGGCATCCGGAGTATGGGCATAATCCACATACATCGTTATAGGTGCTTGTATCGTTATTTTTTCCATTCTTCCCTGGATCGGTTCAATTTCTTTAAGCAATTCGACCAATGATATTACATCGACGCCCTTCACATACATGGAAGCAATGGCAGCAAGGGCGTTGTATACATTAAATTCACCAAGCAGTCTCATCTCTGCCTGAAATTTTCCCTCAGGAGAATGAAGTGTAAAGGAGGTCCTGTCTTTATAATAGCGTATATTTGCAGCTTGAAAGCTGGCTTCTTCATGAATAGCGTAAGTAATTACTTCAGCGGCAGTTACTTTCCGATATAGATCTGACCAGCTATCATCCTGGTTTAACACAGCAAATTTTGGTTTGTTGGTATTATTGCCAAGCTGGGAAAATAAAAGCGACTTTACATATCCATATTGTTCCATCGTTTCATGGTAATCAAGATGGTCATGTGTCAGGTTTGTAAATGTAACGATATCAAAATCAATCCCCCATAGTCTGCCTTCCAACAAGCCTTGAGAGGAAACCTCCATCACTACATGGTCTATATTCTTTTCCTTGACATAATGCAGCATAAGATGGTTTGTCAGTGCATCGGATGTCGTATTTTTACTTGTAAAAAAATCATTGCCCACCTCGAGTCCATTTGTACCGGATAAAGCTGCGGTATGTCCGGATTTTTGAAGCATCTGCTTGATGATACTGGTTACTGTAGTTTTGCCATTTGTGCCTGTCACCCCAAATAAAGTCATATCTAAAGAAGGGAAGCCGTAAAATTTACCTGCGAGGACGGACAATGCTTTTTTTGAATCGGGGACAACGACAAGAGATGTATTGTTATAATCTATTGGCAGCTTTCTTTCTGCTACTACAATAGATGCTCCTCTGCTGATAGCTTCATTGCAATAATTATGTCCATCCACCGTGTGGCCTTGAATACATATGAATAAAGTACCCGGGCCAACTTCACGAGAGTCTTGGTGTATAGCATTTATCTTTTCGGGCAGTATACCGTAAGTATTTTTCATTTTTAAACTGGAGAGCAGTTCATCTGTATTCATTGGTTGGAATCCCTCGTTTTGTATGATGTTACTTCTAATTTATCCAATAATGCACGAAATATAATCATTATCATATAACCTGTATTTGCTTACTTTAAACGTAAAATTACCCGGGGAGTGAAGGCAGCCTTAAATTTTTAGGATACAATAATGTACCTGAGACGCTTTCCCCGGTATCCCTTATTGTCTTTTTCTACCTGAGTCCCGCTCATCCGTATCGGTTATGGCTCAGGTTTATTGATTTATTAGGCCTTTTTGCGTTGCCAGCATTTTAGTACAGTTTCAATCTGTGCAAAAAAGAGCCAAAATAAAAAACGAATTTAAAAAATAAAATTCGTTTTTTATTTGCTGTTTTCTTTAGTTTTTATTTCCATGTATTTTTTTAAATCGTCTTCTGTACTTTTCCCCCATAGCTTAATGCCATATCGATAAGCAGATCTTCCCATCATAAGTCCTGCCACCGGTGCTGTCAGGAAAATAAAAAAGATGGTTAACAAAAGTTTTGGCACAAAAATTCTCTCCAGCAGGAAATAAAGAAATACAGCCGTCATAATAAGAATAGCTCCCAGCGTAGATACTTTAGAGGCTGCATGTATCCGGCTGTAAACATCAGGCAGGCGCAATATGCCAATCCCGCTGATAATGGATAATGCCCCCCCGGCCAAAAGCAATATACTAATAATAATTTCAATCAGGGTCAAAAATAACACCCCTTTCGATGAATTTGGACATGGCTACTGTTCCAATAAAGGCAAGAATACTGAGCACCAATGCTACTTCTGCATATGCCACAGTATCCTGTGCAATCATGATCACCCCTATAACCCCGATTAATTGCATTCCCAGTGCGTCAAGAGCCAAAATGCGATCAGGAAGGGATGGCCCAATAAGCGTACGGATAAAACAGATCACAATGTTAAGGGACAACATGATTAACACTATATTCAGGATGATGCCAAACATTATTCTGTCACCTCCAGAATTGCTTTTTCAAAAGAGTCAAGGATATTACGGATTGTATCTTCCTTGGAGTCTATATCTATAGCATGTACAAATATCAGACTGCTGTCATCGGAAAAGTCCATGGATAACGTACCGGGTGTCAGGGTAATTAATGCAGCCAAAAGCGTAATTTCCAAGTCTGTTTCCAGTTGTGTAGGAATGGCAACAATACCCGGTTTTATATCCATTTTTGGCTTAAGTATAATTTTGATCATGTCGATGTTGGCCAAGACCAGCTCCTTAAAGAAGATGATGGTCAGTTTAATAAAAGCCCAGACACGCCGGAAGTAAAAATCAAAAACCAGAAAACGGCGTAATGCGAACAGGATGAGGATCCCGATAATATAACCAAAGAGAAAGTCGACGATGCTATAACTATTTTGCAGAAGCATCCAAATAACAGCCATTAAAATATTGATTAAAATTTGAAAAGCCATAAACAACTACTCCTTTAACACAGAATCAATATAGTGGGTTGGATCCATTATCTGTTCTGCGGCCATTAAAGAATAAGAGAAAATAGGCTCAGCTGCTAAACCGAGAATAATCGTTAAAGCAACTAAAGGTACTATCGGCAATAATAATTTTCCTGCAGGGTACTTAGCCTGTTCTTCAGTATGCTTTTGCTTTCCCCAAAACACATAGCTGAAAATTTTCATCATGGAAAGCAAAGTCAATAACCCAACCAACAGGGCAACTCCGCCAATGACATATTGCTCTTCCTGAAAACTGGATAATATAATCGGAAATTTACTGAAGAAACCGCTTAATGGAGGGATTCCCGCCAAAGATAATGCGGTAATAAAAAACATCCAGGCAAGATACGGATGAGTTTTCAGTAATCCGCCCATTTGTTTTAAATCATTGGTTCCCGTGATTTTCTCTGTTGCCCCCGCAAACAGGAATAATGCCGATTTAACAATAATATGGTGGACAATATAATAAATTGCACCGGCTACAGCCAAGGTAGTATAAACACCAAGTCCCATTACCATATAACCAACCTGACTGATAATATGATAGGAAAGAATTCGCTTAAAGTTAAATTGAGAGACTGCACCAAGTACACCCAGCAGCATAGTGAAACCGGCAATCGCAGTTATGATGCCTTTATGCGTGAAGCCTGCATCATGATAAAAAATCAATGTAAAAGTTCGGATAATGGCATAAACACCAACTTTGGTCAGTAAGCCGCCAAACAACGCTGCAATAGCAGCAGGCGGGCCATAATAGGAACGCGGGAGCCAGAAGTACAGCGGAAACAGCGCACCTTTAATGGCAAAAACGATAAAAAACAATACGGCAACAACGTTTAATGCTCCAGCTTGTTCGAGCTCTGCAACTCGTTCAGAAAGATGTGCCATGTTTAATGTGCCTGTTATAGAATAGATATAAGCAACCGCGACCAAAAACAGCATGGATGAGAACACATTAATGATCACATATTTGAATGATTCCCGCAGCTGGTATTTAGTGCCGCCGTGCACGATCAATACGTAAGAAGCAATGAGCATTACTTCGAAAAACACAAACAGGTTAAACAAATCTCCTGTCAGGAAGGCTCCATTAACTCCAGTTAAAAGGAAAAAATAAAAAGGATAAAAATAATATTTTTCCCTTTTTGGTGAGATCGTCTGAAAAGTGAAGAACAGACAAACTACCCCTACAATCGCTGACAGAATAACCATGATATTTGCGAACATATCAGCAACCAAAACAATGCCAAACGGCGCCGGCCAGTCACCAACTTCTAAAACAGTAATTCCGTTTTGATAGACATAAACAGCCAGGTAAATTGCCACTGCCAAAATAACAAATGAACTGATACTGCTGATGATCTTCTGTATTCTTTGTTTCTTTGAAAATAAAATGAGCAATGCTCCAGTGAAAAATGGAATTAATACTGGAAGTATAACTAAATTATTCATCTTTAGATCCCCTTAATTGGTTCAAATCATCTGTCTTATGTACTTTATATGTACGGTAAGCTAACACAAGTATTAAAGAAGTTACTCCAAAACTGATAACGATGGCTGTAAGTACCATCGCCTGAGGAAGCGGGTCAGCATAAGCCTCTGCATCAAACCCCAGGAGAGGCGGCCCTCCCCGCTGCAAACCAGCCATCGTCAAGAGCAGCAGGTGAGCGCCATGCGACAGAAACATTGTACCTATAACGACCCGCAGCAGACTTCTCATAAGCAGCATATAAGTACCGACAGTAAAGAGGACACCGATGATGATGGATATGAGTATTTCCATTATTTATCATCCTCCGCAATCGTTAATATTATTGTTAAGGCTGCCCCTAAAACGACAAGATAGACACCCAAATCAAATGGTAGGGCAGTAGTTAATTCCACCTCTCCCATGAAGGGAATCTGAACATATTCAAAGAATTGGGTTAAAAACGGAAACCCAAACAGCATTGATGTTACACCTGTAAGAAAGGCAATCAGCAGCCCCCCGCCGATTAATAAGTCAAAGTTAAAAGGCAGGGCTTTTTTCAATGTTTTCATATTAAATGAAAGATACAGTAAAACAAAGGCAGCTGCAGTCATTAGGCCGCCAATGAAGCCTCCCCCCGGATTATTATGCCCCGCAAAAAATAAATAAATGGAAAAGGCAAGTACTACAAAGGAAACGATGCGAACCAGCGTATGCAGCATGACGTTATTTGTTTTCAGCTGTTTCATACATCTTCCCTCCCTGTAAAGCGAAGTTTAATTAATGAAACTACACCAAGTGCCGCAATAGCAAGCACGAGAATTTCCAGAAGCGTATCCAGACCACGGAAATCTACAAGCACAACATTAACGATGTTGTATCCGCCAGCCAATTCTTTTGAGTTGGCAATAAAATATTCTGCAATGGTATCAAATCCAGCTTCACTACCCATGGCAAAAGCGCTTAATGCCATAATAGTAACGAAGGCTCCAACTGCAATCGAAATACCCATGTTAACAAGGCTGAATCCTGGTTTGAAGACTTCTTTTTTTAGTTTTGGCAGATGCATAAATACCAGCATGAACAGGACCACTTGCACACTCTCTATGAGTAATTGGGTCAGGGCTAGGTCTGTAGCCCTGAACTGAACAAAGAACAGTGCCATCATAAATCCGATCACGCCAACTACGACAATGACAGTTATTCTGTTATTAATAAAAGGAACTGCCAGCGTGGCCAGAATAAAGACCACAGAAAGTGCCCACATATAAGGGCTTATTTCAGATACATTTACTGTATCAACAGCAAATGCATCGCTTCGGAACATCGTATATCCCGCCAGTAAAATAATAAAGGTATACATGTAAACAAAATAGTCTCTCAGCAGTCCTGTCATCTGTACCCTGGTTATTGCTTGAGAACCCTTAATCAGTCCATTATAACCATGGTCATACAAATTATTAAATGGGTCTCTTTCATTTAAGTAGAATTGCGTCTGCGACCATTTTTTCATTAATACATAAAGCAGCGCTCCAACGGCGATTACAATGAAGGTCATGAACAATTCTGTATTAAAACCATGCCATAAAGAAAAGTTAACCTCAATCTGTTCCGTTATATTCGGCAAGATCGATGTCATTACCGGATGAATGATTGTATAGGAAAGGATATTAGGAAACAGACCAAAAATAATTACCAAAGCACCAAGAATTGCTGGACTGATAAGCATTCCAACCGGTGCCTCATGTACTTTTACATCATAGTTTTCAGGTTTAAATTTCCCTGTAAACGTTTTGAAAAATAAGATGGCACAGTAAAGAAAAGTAAAGATACTTGCAATCACAGCCACCACAGGGAATATAATTCCCCAAGTACTTAAATCAATCATCTCATAATTCATTACATTCAAAGTACCGGTAAAAAACAGTTCCTTGCTTAAGAACCCGTTAAAAGGCGGTATGCCGGCCATGGATAAAAGACCTACCAGCGATATGGTAAACGTAATTGGCATGATCGTCATCAATCCGCCCAGTTTCCTGATATCACGGGTTCCTGTCTCATGATCTATAATACCTGCTGTCATAAACAAGCTTCCTTTGAATGTTGCATGGTTAATTAAATGAAAGACAGCAGCCATAATTGCTGTGTAATATAATTCATCCGGCACGCCATCAAAATAGATGGCAGCCGACCCGATTCCAAGCAGCGTAACAATTAAACCAAGCTGACTGATCGTGGAAAAAGCCAAAATGGATTTCAAGTCCTTCTGCCTGACTGCAGATACAGAACCCCAAAGCAGTGTAACAAGCCCAGCAACAGAAACAATCCAGAACCATTCTGGCGATCCGCCAAATACCGGTGTCAATCGGGCTATCAAGTATATACCGGCTTTAACCATTGTCGCTGAATGCAAATATGCACTAACAGGAGTGGGTGCTTCCATAGCATCAGGAAGCCAAATATGAAATGGAAATTGTGCCGATTTGGTAAACGCCCCAAGCAGAATTAACAGCATGGCAGGCACAAACAGAGAACTTGTTGTGACAAGGTCCACATTGGCTATGATTTCACGTATGCTGAAAGAACCTGCCATTACATAAATCAGAGAAAACCCGCCCAGCATGGAAAGTCCTCCGAAGACTGTGATATACATGGATTTAAGAGCACCCTGTATCGACTTCTCCCGCTGATACCAATAGCTGATCAGCAGGGAGGAGGAGACACTGGTAACTTCCCAGAACACATACAAAACAATCAGGTTATCAGACATGACAACACCGAGCATTGCTCCCATAAACATTAAAATATATACATAGAATTGATTTAACTTCTCACTATTTTTTGATAAGTAATAAATGGAATACAAAATAACCAAAGTGCCAATTCCCGTAATCAGAAGGGCAAACAACATACTTAAACCGTCCAGGTAAACATCAAAGTTAATGCCCAGAGAAGGA
Organism: Virgibacillus aidingensis; assembly: GCF_010994035.1. Classification (GTDB taxonomy): domain Bacteria; phylum Bacillota; class Bacilli; order Bacillales; family Amphibacillaceae; genus Virgibacillus_N. The sequence goes on along the minus strand of NZ_WIXN01000009.1, from coordinate 81,698 downwards.
ACCCACGGCATCGAATAATGCATAACATCGCCATTTGATATATCCGGTAAATTGGAAATTAAAAAAATAAATAAAATGAGTGGCAGGGGTAAAACAAACCAGCCGGTATGTATCCGTTTTGTATACTTATATATGATGGGGATTAAGATTGCCAATAAAAAGGGTGAGACGGTCACCCAGTGTAAAGCAGTCAAAAAAACTACCTCCTTGCTGTTTACTTCATGTTTCATTCAATGAATTAACCTATTCTATGTAAAAACTTATTGAATAGTATAACGTATTTTTATTCAGCTTGCATGGATAAACATCGGGAAGTTTTTTGGATTAAATTACCCTTTAAATAAGAAGAAACAGGGAAAAAGAATGAAAAATTTTTTATAATTTACGTATCAGTCGGCTATTAATTTTATAAATTTTATTAAATTGGCGGCTTACTTGCAGTATTGATATACTTCCCATCTTCCGTACAAAAAATGTACCCCTGCAAATGTTAATTGCAGAGGTACATTCATTCTGTACCATATTATGTTTTAGTGGAATTTTTTATTTTATGTGATAAACGCCTTCTATGAATTTCTTCTTCAATTAATAATAGGAAATCAGGGCTTAAATTTAATTCATTTGCTGTAAAGTAAGATTCGAGAAGTAACTCATCCGACAAATGTTCCATCATACAGCCCTCCCGCCACGGAATAGATTAGTAATAATTTAACACGTAATTTAGGGATGGACAAGACTCGGGTTATCTACAGCTGCCTGTAGATAACTTGTGAGCAAAGTAATTTTTGTGCTCATTTTGATTGCTCCAATCTTATTTGTTATGTGAATAAAGTTATCCACAATGCAAAAAATGAAAGTATTTGTCGAACGATTTTAGTCATTTTGGCACTAATTTGCACGTTTCCTTAAAGTACTATTCTTTTTTTGCTGAATATGCAATATCCTGTATTAAAAATGATAGAGGAAAGCAAAAGACAAGCTAATTCACTTTCCTCTATGTTTGAACAGGTGTAATTTTTTCCTGTTTCACTTTATATTACTAGAAAGTTGGTATACGATAGGGTTATAATTAAAAATCGATATAGACGGAAAGTGCGATCAATTGAGGTGTCCATATTGTTAAAATCTTTTTTGCCGAATGAACATGTTAAAAGTATTTTTGATATACAGCCTGAGGTGTTAAAGAAAAAAGGGATAAAAGGAATTATTACAGACCTGGATAATACCCTCGTTGCATGGGATGTAAAGGATGCAACAGAGGAAGTAATTCAATGGTTTGAGTTGATGAAGAACCATGATATAAAAATCACCATTATTTCAAATAATAAACAGGACAGGGTAAAGATTTTTTCAGAACCACTGGGAACTCCTTTTGTGTTTAGTGCCCGAAAACCTTTAGGCCGGGCTTTTAAAACAGCCGCAAAGGAAATGGGACTGAAAAAGGAAGAGGTAGTCGTAATCGGGGATCAAGTATTAACGGATGTACTCGGCGGAAATTATGCTGGATTCTATACAATCCTGGTGGTTCCCATTGTAGAAACCGATGGCAAAATCACCAGGATTAACCGGAAATTCGAAAGAAGAATATTAAACTATATGCGGCGAAAAGGCAAAATCAGCTGGGAGGAATAATAAATGAATGACATGGTTTGCCAGGGATGTGGAGTACTTCTCCAATCGAAAAACCCAAAAGATTTAGGTTATATTCCATCATCTTCCCTGGAAAAGGACAGCCCATTATGCAAACGCTGTTTTCGATTAAAACATTATAACGAAATACAGGACGTGGAAATTAGGGATGATGACTTTCTCAGGATGATCAGTTCAATAAGAAATACGAAAAGCCTGGTCGTTCATCTAATTGATATTTTTGATGTCCATGGCACGATGATTCAAAGTCTGCCCGGAATTGTGGGAGATAACCCAATAATTTTAGTGGGAAATAAGATGGATTTACTGCCAAAATCAACAAATGAACGGAAGCTGATCCAATGGCTGAAAGCCTCTGCAAAAGAGGCAGGACTTAGTGTAGTTGATGTACTTTTAATATCATCCGAAAAAGGGCATGGTTTTCAAGTTCTCGGGGAAAAAATTGATGCTCTTAGAAAAAAGCGGGATGTATATATTGTTGGAGCAACTAATGTGGGGAAATCCACTTTTATCAACAGATTGATTAAGCAGTCAACCGGGTACAGCAACGTAATTACTACTTCCTATTTTCCCGGAACGACACTTGGATTTATTGAAATACCTTTGGATGACCAATCATCATTCATTGATACGCCGGGTATTATAAATAAAAACCAAATGTCGCATTATGTATCCGCTGAGGATTTAAAGATAATCACTCCCCGGAAGGAAATAAAACCTCGGGTTTATCAATTAAACAGTGGTCAAACCTTATTTTTTGGGGGGCTGGCCAGACTGGACTTTCTTAAAGGGGAAAAACAATCGTTTGTATGCTATTTTTCCAATGAGCTGCAGATTCACCGTACAAAGCTGGAAAATGCAGATAAATTATATGACAATCATGCAGGCGATTTATTAAGTCCGCCTGATCAGCAATCAATGGATCAATTGCCTCCGCTTCAGGAAAGCAAATTTCATGTAGGAGAAGGCAAAACGGATATTGTATTTCCCGGTTTGGGCTGGGTGAGTACTGATAGTCAAAACATCGCCATAGCAGCTCATAGTCCAAAAGGGGTAACAGTAACAAAAAGAAATGCTTTAATATAAGGGGGAGCAGTATGCATTACCGATTTTCTTTAATTGGCTATCCAATCAATCATTCCTTATCACCTTGGATCCATAAGCATTTTTTAAAAAAGGCCGGGTTGGAAGGGGAGTATACTATTTATGAAATTGACCAGAAAACTTCGTTAGGCCTTGAAATGGAAAAGTTAAAATCTAAACAGCTTCATGGCTTTAATGTGACAGTTCCATATAAACAAAAGATTCTGCCCCTTTTGGATAAAGTGGATGATACTGCACGGAAAATGGGTGCAGTGAACACAGTAGTTAACGAAAATGGAATTTGGACAGGCTATAATACAGATGGGATCGGATATCTGCGTTCCCTGGAAAGCAAATTTCCCGAGTTGTTCCGTGACAAATCAAATTCTATATTAGTTATCGGAGCAGGCGGGGCAGCACGGGGTATTTATGCTGCTTTAAGTGATGAAGGATTCAATCACATTGATATTGCTAATCGCACCGAAAATAGTGCAGTTCAAATTTCGGAAATAGGAAATAAAAAAACCAAAACGACAATTTTAACACTTAAAGAAGCGGAACTGGCTGCTGGCAATTATGATATTATTGTACAAACAACCTCGGTCGGAATGAAACCCGCTAAAGACAGATCCATTATTTCATTGGAGCATATAAAAGAAACTGCTATTGCAAGTGATATAATTTACCAGCCAATAAATACTGTTTTTTTGCAGCAGGCGAAAAATGCTGGTGCGTCTATTCATTACGGACATACGATGCTTTTATACCAGGCACAATATGCCTTTGAGCTTTGGACAGGAGAAAAGGTACCGATTGATGGACTTGACCAGAAATTATTGCTGGAGTTGAAAGGAAGATAATATGTTAACCGGCAAACAAAAAAGATTTTTAAGAAAAAAAGCACACCATTTAAAGCCTATCTTTCAAGTTGGCAAAGAGGGTGTAAATGATCAAATGCTGAAACAAATCAGTGAAGCTCTCGAAAAAAGAGAATTGATTAAGGTAAGCATTTTACAAAATAATATGGATGATAAAGATGAAGTGGCAATTGATATAGCTGGTGGAGCAGATGCGGAGCTCGTACAGGTAATTGGCAATAATATTGTCCTGTACAAAGAATCGGAAGAACACAAGCAGATACAGTTGCCGTAAAAGGGTGGGTGTGATGAAACGTACAGGAATCTTAGGCGGAACATTTGATCCGCCCCATCTGGGGCATTTAATAATAGCTGAGGAAGTGCGGCAGAAATTGGGATTGGAGGAGGTATGGTTTATCCCCTCCTACACACCCCCACATAAAGATGATGCCAAAGCGCGTCCGGAAAACAGAGTGAAAATGGTGGAATTGGCCACTGCTTCCAATCCTTATTTTAAGGTAAATACAATAGAACTCGAACGAGCGGGAAACTCCTATACCTATGATACGTTGGCAATGTTAAAAAAATCTCACCCTTCCAGGGATTTCTATTTTATTATAGGAGCCGATATGGTGGAATATTTGCCGCATTGGCATAAGATAGACGCGCTTAGGGAGCTTGTCCATTTCGTTGGTGTAAAAAGGGCCGGATATCACCTTGCTTCCGCTTATCCGATCATTGAAGTTGACATACCAGTCATTGAAATTTCTTCGACTTTATTAAGAAAAAGGCTGCAAAAAAAGAAATCGGTAGCCCATTTAACAACGGAAAAGGTCTACGGCTATATGAAGGAGAAACGATTGTATGAAAAAGGATAAGGCTATTGAAGTTGTCAGACAGCAATTAACACAAGAACGTTTTGATCATACTTTAAGAGTTGCGGAAACAGGAATTTATTTAGCAAAGATTTACGGTATCTCCGAGAAAAAAACAGAACTTGCAGCTATATTTCATGATTATGCAAAATACCGTTCAACGGAAGAAATGGCAAGGTGGATTAAATCAACAAAAACACTTTCAAAGGATTTGTTGAATTATCATCATGAAATTTGGCATGGCCCGGTAGGCGCAGTTTTGGTGGAGCGGGAATGTGGAATAACTGATAAAGATATCCTGTCTGCAATCCATTATCATACAACCGGAAAAGCTATGATGAGCAAACTTGACATGATTATATTTTTAGCGGATTATATAGAACCTAACAGAAGCTTTCCGGGTGTGGAAGAAGTGCGGGAAATGGCTGATGCCGATTTGATGCGGGCTTGCTGGATGGCACTTAGGAATACGTGCATCTTCCTTTTGGAAAAAAAGGTCACCGTTTACCCGGATACTTTTTATGCTTATAATGATTTAACGAATCGTATAGATGGAGGTAATTTATAGATGGAAAAGGAAGAAATTTTACAGCTTGCAGCAGAAGCCTGTGATGGGAAAAAAGCTGAGAATCTGCTTGCACTGAATATGAATGAAGTATCGCTTGTTGCAGATTATTTTCTTATTTGCCACGGAAATACAGAACGACAGGTCCAGGCGATTGCCAGAGGTATAAAAGAAACAATGGATGAAAATGATATTAAGCTGAATCGAATGGAAGGTTTTGAACAGGCCAGGTGGATACTTGTAGATATTGGCGATATCGTCTGTCATATTTTTCATAAAGATGAACGTCATTACTATAATTTGGAACGGCTCTGGGGAGATGCGGCCCAAGTACCTTTAAAGCTGAATGGGGAATAAGAATGGCTTATACACATATGGCCGCTGTCTATGATACCTTAATGACGGACGCACCTTATGACAAGTGGCTGGAATTTACAAAGCAAGTCATTCAAAAATCCGGCCGGTCAATTGATAAAATTGCCGATCTGGGCTGTGGCACAGGCGAGATTGCTTTGCGCCTGGCTGAAGAAGGCTTTCAAGTTACTGGAGTCGATTTTTCTCCAGATATGCTTACACTGGCAGCTGATAAAGCAATTAAGAAAAACCTTTCTGTCCAATGGGTGCTTCAAGATATGCGGGAACTTGAAGGGTTTGTTAATATGGATTTGATAGTCAGCTATTGCGATTCCATCAATTACATTACATCTGAAAAGGAATTAAGCGATGTCTTTTATCGAGTGGCAGCATCCTTAAAAGAAGACGGTCTGTTTGTGTTTGATGTGCATTCTTTCTTTCATATGGAGCATCATTTGAAAAATCAGACGTTTGCAGATGCAGGGGAAGATGCGTCTTATATCTGGTTTTGTGTTGAAGGGGATCACCCTGGAGAAGTTTTTCATGAGTTAACCTTTTTTTCTTTGGAGGGCGGCCATTATATACGATTTGATGAACTGCACCATCAGCGGACTTTTTCTGTGGAAGCTTATAAAAAACTTTTGAGTGATGCAGGCTTTAAAAATATAAAATGGTATAGTGATTTTACCTTCCAAAATGATATAGTAAAAGAGGATGCGGAAAGGATTTTCTTTATAGCGGAAAATACCGGCAGGGAAAAATAATTCACCTGCCGGTATTTTTTTAAAGGATTTTGCTGATGTGTGTCGAATTTAATATATAAATGGGCTTTCCCCTTTTTTCTTCTGAATGTTCATTCCTCCTCACCTGAATTAATACAATCCAAACTTTTTCATTATTTATATATAAGGGTGTGTCCTGATTGAATGAGTTTATGAAAAAAACCTTATTTGCTGTTGGTGTCATTATTGGCATAGGATTATTTTTATTTATTACTAAAGATGATGGCGGGGGAGCTGAAGTTAATGAAGGTGTCAGGATGGTAGAGGAAATACCCCGGGCAGGCAATGATCCGGAATCAGATGAATTATCTTCAGATATCGAAGTCATGGTGGATGTGAAAGGAGAAGTCAGAAACCCAGGTGTATATGAAATACATGCGGGCTCCCGGGTAAATGATGTTATCCAAAAGGCAGGCGGGTTTACGGATGAAGCTGATGAGACCCAGGTGAATTTAGCTCAACGGGTTCAAGATGAAATGGTTATTATTATATCGAAAATTGGAAAAGAAGGGGAATCAGTCGGCATCAGCAGTGGAACTGATCATGAAGGAAAAATCCGAATTAATGTTGCTGATCAGCCGGAAATTGAAACGCTTAGCGGCATTGGCCCTGCCAAGGCAGAGGCGATTATTCAATACAGGGAAGAGCATGGACAGTTTCAAACGGCCGAGGATCTGCTTGATATTTCCGGCATTGGCCAGAAAACATTGGAAAATATACTGGACGAAATTATCATACCTTAGATAATTGACGTAATTTGCCGGGAAACGTAAACTAAATAAAAAGTAGTTTTTTGATATAAAATTATTGAATGGAAAAATATACAGGGGGAGTTTTGCAGATGGAAAGAATATCATGGGACCAATATTTCATGGCTCAAAGCCATTTGCTGGCATTGCGCAGTACTTGTACAAGATTGATGGTAGGTGCAACGATTGTCCGTGAAAAACGGATTATTGCCGGCGGATATAACGGAAGTGTTTCCGGGAGTGTTCATTGTATTGACGAAGGCTGTTATGTAGTGGACGGCCACTGTGTACGGACAGTTCACGCGGAAGCCAATGCTCTATTGCAATGTGCCAAATTTGGTGTTCCAACTGAGAATGCGGATATTTATATAACCCATTTCCCTTGTCTGCAATGCAGCAAACAGCTTATTCAGGCAGGAATAAAAACAGTTTATTATCAAACCGATTATCGCAATAATGAATTTGCTATCCAGTTATTCAGGGAAGCTGGCGTGGAAATGAAAAAAGTGGAACTGGATTACTTGGCTGTGGATACAAATTATCAGCAAAAGAAGAAATATGTGGATGAACTTTTAGCAAGGCTGGAGCCGATGATGGATAACAAAGCTGAAGTAAATAAACTAAAGCAGCAGGCGGAACAACTGTTTCCGGAAAACAGAAAGGTCTAAAGTCAATGAAAGGATATTGGCATATTCCGGCAGCCGCAGTGCTTGTCAGTATTTTCACCATCCATTTTCAATATAATTGGTTTATGATCCTTTTCTTCATTTGGCTAAGCTATTTATTCTATCGTAACCGGTTAGGGAAAATACCTGTAATTTTGTCCCTAATCTGTTACATTTTCTTTTATAACCATATACCTTCCTATGATTCCAATGCCTTAAACGAAGAAGCTGCAGCAAAAGAAACAGTTCAGGGTGAAATCAGCAGTGTGGATGAAATTACAAATAAGAAAGTGGAATTCACCCTCCGGAAAGAAAGCGGTCAAAATACCCTCATTTTATATTTTCCCCCGGATAGTAAGGATCTTCTGGCAAATGATGATTTTATCCAGCTGAAACATGGTGCATCATGCATCATTTATGGAGATGAAGAGATACCGGATGAAAGCAGAAACCCGGGTGAATTTAATTACCGGGAATATTTACTGACAAAAAGCATTACAAAACAAATTATTGTCTCTTCTTTGGAAGACATATCCTGTGAAGGCTCTTCATTTTTACATCGATTATATTCCCTCCGTTTAAAATTATCCCGTTATGCTGAAGAAAAAATAGGCTCTTACACAGCAGCCTGGCTGCATGCCCTGGTTCTGGGCGACGACACAAAAATCGGAGATGAGATCATTGAATTGTTCCAGCGCTGGAGTTTATCCCATATTCTTGCTATTTCGGGATTGCATATTGGCATCATCGTTTCTTTTGTCTATTTCATGCTTATAAAATTAAACTTGGCAACGAAAGAGAAAGCAGCGTGGATCATGTTATTATTTTTGCCGGTTTATGCTATCCTGGCCGGCGGCGAGCCTTCGGTATGGCGTGCAAGCACTATGGTGCTCATTTTTATCATTTTGAATAAGTTAAAGCTCCATTTAAGTGTAACTGACGTCCTGAGCATTGTGTTTTTATTATTGATTTTGATGGAACCCAATATCATCTTTCATGTTGGTTTTCAGCTTTCATTTGCGGTAACATTTGCTTTGCTGATTTCAAGGAAATGGATTACTGACTCATCTCGTACGCTGTATCAGAGCCTGCAAATAAGCTTTGTGGCACAAATGATGATTTTTCCCCTGCTGATTGCCTATTTTTCCTATTTTCAACCGCTGTCTATCCTGCTGAACGTCATCGTTGTACCTTACTTTTCTCTTTTTGTTATACCATTCATGTTTATTATTTTTATAACCTCTCCTTTTTCAACTCTTACAAACATATTTGATCATTTCTTTATTATGGTACATGAATATTTCCTTGATTTTATTATATGGATTGACTCACATCTGAATTTTCCCTGGGTTACAGGCTCCTTGCCATCCATTATCATTATCGGCTATTATGTATTCTTTTTTTCCTTAATGTTTCACTTGGAGAAAAATAACCGCAGGAAAGCTTTTATGCATGGTTTATGTATCTGTCTGCTTGTAATCAGCATGCTGATACTTCCCTATTTATCTCCAGAGGGAAGGATAACCATGCTGGATATCGGTCAGGGAGATGCCTTTGTTATAGAGCTGCCATATCGCAGAGGGGTAATTATGATTGATGCCGGGGCGCGCCTTTCTTTTGAAGATATGGAAGGAAATAAAAATGTGTATAAACAAATTATTAAACCTTATTTATATTCACGGGGTATCAGGGAGATTGATGCTGTTTTTTTAACCCATGAAGATGTAGACCATACGGGCAGTATATCATTTATGGTTGAGGAGTTGAATATTGATCAAATACTGGTGAGTGATTATTATCAGTTTGAAGAAACTACAGTTTCGCATTGGCTGGAAAATAATGTGGACATAAAAAGGGTTTCACATAATCATGAAGTGGAAATTGGCGGCCATCCTTTTTATGTACTGGCACCAGTCAGAGATAAACATGGAGCAAACGAAAATTCTCTTGTATTGTATACAGAAGCAGGGGGGAAACGCTGGCTGTTTACCGGAGATATTGGAAAAGAGGAAGAAAAGGAAATAATAGAACTTTACCCTGATTTACGGGCGGATGTTTTGAAAGCAGCCCACCATGGAAGTGATTCCTCCTCGGATCAATCATTTATTGATGTGCTGAATCCTCAATATACTTTAATCTCTGCAGGTGTAAATAACGTTTATGGACACCCTTCCAGCAAAGTGATTGATCGTTTGCAGGAGACAGTCATTTTAAGAACAGACAAAAATGGAGCTGTTCAGTTTCGCTATAGACAAAATGAAGGAACGTTTTATAAATTCCTGCCATAAGATATGATGAAGCATTACAAAAGTTATTGGGTCCTCCAGTTATTCACTTTACCGTTTTGGACACATAAATAAAGAGGCTGGACACAAATTTTAGTAAGCAGATACCCAAATGTTCTTAAATCTGCACTTAAATATACTTTACTTTTACCATCGGCACAAGTGCGGCATCCGCAAAAAAACAAGGGAGTTATCCCGGTATCTCTTCGACGCAGGCGGCTTGTATGCCTCTTTATGCTCGTTGCCTTGCGGGTTTTTCAATGGTGCAGCAATCTCCGCAAGTAAGATTCTCCCTTTTCATTGATGTCTCACTAATGCCTTTTCTCCCGCCTTTGGCGAGGCGGGCATTCCGCGCAGCCCCGGGGGTATGCGTATTTACGGAGCTGTTATTAGTCTTATTGATGCTTACTCTGATTTCTGTCTCAGCATCAATTGTAAATTAAGGCAAGACAAAATTTTTGGCTCAGAAGCGGATTTTGCAGAGCTGAAATTTTTAAGGCCCAAGTAAAAACTAACGCATTCACTTTAAAACGAGTGAATGCGAGTTTTTCTAATATGTGCCGGTAAGTATTAATCAGCTGTTACATCATTACTACACTGATTACGACACCGATAGTAAATAGCACGATCCAGAAAAGGAATGAGAAACCAAAGCCTTTGATTGAATCAACAACATCATTATTTTTTGATTGTGCGTCTTTTTCAAACTCGTTCACACTAACCCCTCCTATATCACCATTAGTATAAAATAAAATCTTTAAAAAATCTACTTTAGCCTCTAAAATGTCACATAATAATTTGTTTATCCATTTTTAGAAAGACTTTACATCTATAGTTTTGTTTGTACGGGAAAATCTATAAGTAAACAGAAAACATCGTTTAGAGTACAGTTCCTAGGTCTGTGTTCTGAACGTTTATATAGATTCCGGGGGAATTTAAGCTGCAAATTCCCCCGATTTTCCTTGCTATTCGCCATTGAACGATTTACCATAAATATAAAGTTGCAATAAAATGTATAAATACTGTAATTGGCGGAGTGGACGAGATGACTTATTCAGAAATAGTAAAACAGATAAAAAAACAGCAAATTTCACCGGTATATTTAGTTTATGGGTCGGAAAGTTATTTTATACAGCAATTCAAATCAGTGATCACAAATGCGGTATTAGGAGAAAATAAAGATGAATTGGCTGTTTATGATTTGGAGGAGACACCTGTTCAGGAAGTGGTCAGAGATGCAGAAACCTTTCCTTTTTTTGAAGAAAGAAAACTAATTTTCGCTACAAACCCAATCTTTTTAAAAGCGAAGCCCGGATCACTGGATTTCGAGCATGATCTTGCCGTTCTGGAAGCATATTTGGATCAACCGGCAGATTATTCCATAATTGTCTTCATCGCTCCATACGATAAAATAGATGAAAGAAAAAAAATAAGTAAACAGATGAAAAAAAAAGCTTCCGTGGTACCCTGTAATACGATAAAAGAACAAGATACGGGAAAATATCTGGACGAAATGGCCGTCCGGTATAGTGTACAATTAGACCAAGATGCGAAAGAAATCATGGAAACAGAAGTGTCAGCAAATCTGCATTTACTGGAGAAAGAAGTTGAAAAGCTGGCCACTTTTGCCGGGAAAGATGGGGTGGTAACGAAAGAAGCTGCGGAAATCCTGTTGTCACATACCCCGGAAAACTCTTCATTAAGATTGGTTGATGCTGTTATAGACCGTGATTTACATAAGGCGATATCTATTTATAAAGACCTGGAAAAAATGAAGGAGGAACCAATCGCACTTATTGCGCTGCTTGCTTTTCAATTCCGGATGATCCTCCAGGTGAAATTGCTGAAACGAAAAGGAATAAGCCAATTTGACATGCAAAAACAGCTTCGCGCCCATCCTTACGTCATTAAAATAGCATTAAAAAGAGAACGGCGTTTTACATTGGAAGGACTGCACAGAATAATGGATAAGCTTGCAGAAACGGATGCTCAAATGAAGCAGGGAACGATGGAAAAAAGCCTTTCTTTTGAGTTTTTGCTTTATGATCTTATTCAGAATCAATAAATGATTTTTCGCTTTACTTAGCCTCCAAAAAAATGATCCCATTTAAATTTAATGGGATCATTTTTTTATGCGCCAAGATTATTTACTTTTTCAGCTAAACGGGATTTTTGACGGTTTCCGTTGTTCTTGTGGATAAGTCCTTTTTGCACTGCTTTGTCAATTTGACTGTTTGCAGTCTGCAGAGTAATTTTTGCGTTTTCTGCATCATTTTCTTCCACTAATTTTTCAACTCGCTTAATTACGGAACGCATCGCTGCTTTTTGTGCGCCGTTTTGTGAGCGTTTTTTATTGTTGACTTCAACACGTTTAATTGCAGATTTAATATTGGCCATTGTTTCACCTCCCAATTACAAGCATACTATTGATCATAATTGCTAATCCAGTCCTGATTAAAAGCAATGGGCTAACGAAGTCCAGTGATAAGTGGACAAGAGTCATTTTATCAGAGGTTCTCCTTGTTTTCAAGAGCTTTCACCGGTATGTATGAGTTTTATTAATTTGTGAACGCTATTACTGAAGAAATGTGAAAGGATGAAACCTATGAATGAAGAGAAAACAAACTTCCAGGTCAGAACAGATCTTGCAGTGGAAGCCCGGGATATGTTTGTGGAACAGGAAGAAAAGACGGAAAAAGAAAGCGGACTGAAAGGGGTAACCGTTAAAGAAAGAAAACAGGATAATATAAAAATTACCTATGTGGAGATTGATGAGACTGGGGAAGAATTAATCGGAAAAAAGCAGGGTTCCTATGTAACAATATATGCAGATGGCGTTAAAAGGCAGGATACGGCAAGACAGGAAAAAGCTGCACAAATTCTCGCAAAGGAACTGGAACAATTAATTGCCAAAAATAATATCCCCGCAGATAGTAAAGGTTTGATTGTGGGACTTGGCAACTGGAATGTAACCCCGGATGCACTTGGTCCAATGACGGCCGAAAAAGTGATGGTAACCAGTCATTTATTTGAACTGGAGCATGAATCTGTTTCTGAAGGGTATCGGCCGGTTGCTGCCGTAACTCCCGGTGTCATGGGGGTAACCGGCATTGAAACGAGCAATATTATTTTTGGGATCGTAGAGAAGTTTAAGCCTGATTTTGTCATTGCCATTGATGCGCTTGCTTCGAGATCAATTGAAAGAGTCAATGAGACGATTCAGCTCTCAGATACAGGCATACATCCCGGTTCAGGGGTAGGGAATAAGCGGAAGGAACTAAGTAAAGAAACACTCGGTGTTCCGGTACTGGCAATAGGGGTTCCAACGGTAGTGGATGCTGTCACCATTGCGAGTGATACGATTGATTTTATGCTGAAGCATTTTGGTAGGGAATGGAATGAAAAAGATAAACCGTCCAGGTCACTTGCGCCGGCAGGTTTAACATTTGGAAATAAAGTATATACGGAGGAAGATCTGCCGGATGAAGAAAAACGTGAAACATTCATGGGAATCGTTGGCACATTATCAGATGAAGAAAAGCGAAAACTGATTAATGAGGTTTTGACTCCCCTTGGCCATAATTTAATGGTAACGCCAAAAGAAGTAGACGGATTCATGATAGACATGGCCAGTGTTATAGCAAACGGCGTCAATGCTGCGTTACATGAGCAAGTAGATGTTAATAATTTTGCTTCCTATACGAGATAGCTTCCATTCTATCTTAAATGGAAGTTTGGTTCTATTTCCTGAAGTTACTTCATAGATTTTGACTATAAGGACTTCAGGAAGGGCGGAACCAGTATGTCAAACAAGCAAAATACTCGCACGCATCAGCGTTTTAATCTTTTTTTTAAGAAGAGCGGAATTTATTTAATGAGCATTATCATATTATTTGTGTCCATCGGATTTTTGACGACAGTACAACCGGCTTACCGTCTTTCTATTCAAACGATTACGGAGTGGACAAGCGATATAGACAGTTCTACCTTTTTATACTTATTTGGTATAGAGAATCGTGCATTTCAGCAGGCATATCCAAATGACCAGGCCATGCCAAATCTCTCTACTGAACTGCTGCAAATAGCAACAAGTATAAAGCCAAATGACCCCAGAAGCCTTTTGGGAAATGAAATACCGGGGTTTTCAGTATATGACCGGATTTTAATTGCCGGTGAAGGAACGAATTATGCAAATATGCCAGTAGAGTCTTCTCCTCCACTGGAAGAAGTTTTAAGGGAGAGAGAAGCAGTGTTTGATGAGGAGGAAAAAGAAACAGAGGTAAAAGAACAACCAAAGGAGGAAACGACGCCAACCACCGAAGGACGTAATGTTGTGTTTATCTATAATACACATAACCGTGAATCCTTTCTTCCGCATCTTCCGGATGTGACAAATCCGGACCATGCCCATCATGATGAAGTAAACATAACGAAAGTAAGCGAACGTTTTGCCCAGGCATTAGAAGAAAAGGGGATTGGCTCCCTGGTGGATGATCATGATTTTATGAACATATTAAATGAGCGCGACTGGGGTTATGGACAATCCTATCAGGCGTCAAGGGAAATAGTAGAAGAAGCGATGGCGGGAAGCAACGATTTAAACTACGTTTTTGATATCCATAGAGATTCTATCTCCAGGGATAAGACAACAACAGAAATAGATGGTGAATCCTACGGCAGGATTTTATTTGTAGTAGGAGCAGAACATGAAGAATATGAAAAAAACCTCGAACTGGCCAAAGAATTGCATAATTTGCTGGAAGATAAATATCCGGGAATCAGCCGCGGCTATTTGCCGCTGGAGGGTGCAAGAACGAATGGAATATTTAATCAGGATCTGAATGAGAATGCACTTTTATTTGAGTTTGGCGGTGTGGAAAATACGCTGGAGGAGCTTTATCGCTCGGCGGATATTCTGGCGGAAGTATTCAGCGAATATTACTGGGATGCTGAAGCTGTTGATGGTTAGGAGGAAAAGAGCATGATACGCTCATTTATAGTTCTATTATTACTCGCAGTCTTTTTCTTATCAGGCATGCTTTACGGAGTGGATCGCGGGAATTCGGATACGCCTTCTGCTGAGAAGGAAAACAATGTTGTGGAAACCGTGGAAGATGAACCTGGTTTATATGATCATGATAGTAATACAGCTGAGCTGACCGCAGAATTATCGAAAACTGAACAGCAAAATTTTACGCAACAGACTGCTTCTTTTCTTGAAGCGGGTGTTAAGGGGCTATATGATGTAATTGTTCACATACTATATCAGTTTGCCCAATTATTTTTCTGAGAACTATCGTTCACTGAATTACACGAATAAGACCATCTCTCGTGTGCATCACTTCCTCCGGATACATGATGTTTATTCACATTGGCATTCCGAACGGCAAATGCGGGTTAATTCAGCAAACTGTAAACTTTGTCGTTGGTTCAGAAGTAAGTATCCTCCTGCAAATTTTGACAACAATCCGGGCAGTAAATAAGTGTTTTAAAATAAATCCCCGGTCCAACGTTATGATTGAATATAGATTGCTCTACTGCTATAATCAACCTAGTAATCACCGATTAAGATTTTGAACTTAGCAGGAAAGCATTATTCAAATATATTCGTCCGGAAAAATGCATGGTATTATAGATCATACCCCTGCAGCACTTAACTTTATGAAAGTCAAGTTTTCTTTGAAGAAGACGTGTAGGAGTGAACATCACTAATGACAAATAAACAGCGAAAAGTAAGGAATTTTTCCATTATAGCTCATATAGATCATGGAAAATCCACATTGGCTGATCGGATTCTTGAAAATACAAAAGCAATCGAAGAACGGGAAATGAAGGAACAATTGCTGGATGCCATGGATTTGGAGCGGGAGCGCGGCATCACGATAAAATTAAATGCGGTGCAGCTGCAATACACGAGTAAAAACGGAGAAGAATTTATTTTTCATTTAATTGATACACCAGGCCATGTCGATTTTACATATGAGGTATCCCGCAGTCTGGCTGCCTGTGAAGGAGCCATTCTTGTTGTGGATGCTGCCCAGGGCATTGAGGCACAAACGCTGGCCAATGTATACCTTGCTATGGATAATGATCTGGAGATTATTCCGGTAATTAATAAGATAGATTTACCGAGCGCAGATCCGGAACGTGTAACTAAAGAACTTGAAGATGTCATAGGCATAGATAGAGATGAAGTAATACTCGCATCAGCAAAATCCAACATTGGCATTGAAGAAATTCTGGAACGAATTACCGAAGTGGTTCCGGAACCGGCAGGCAAAAATGATGCGCCTTTAAAAGCACTTATTTTCGATTCTTTATATGATTCCTACCGCGGTGTCATTGCTTATGTTTGTATTAAGGAAGGTACGCTGCGGGTCGGAGATAAAATCAAGATGATGGCCACGGGGAAGGAATTTGAAGTAAATGAAATGGGAGTTTTTGGGCCAAAGCCCATCAATAAAAAGGAGTTAACGGTGGGAGATGTCGGATTTTTGACTGCTTCCATTAAAAACGTAAGCGATTCCCGGGTAGGGGATACGATAACCCATGTGGACCGGCCTGCAGCTGAACCGCTGCCTGGCTACAGAAAATTAAACCCGATGGTTTTTTGCGGATTGTACCCGGTTGATTCCAATAATTATAATGATCTGAGGGAAGCTCTGGAAAGACTGGAATTAAACGACTCCTCGCTGCAGTATGAACCGGAAACGTCCCAGGCGCTTGGCTTCGGTTTCCGCTGTGGTTTTCTGGGACTGCTGCATATGGAAATTATTCAGGAACGGATTGAACGCGAGTTTAACATTGATTTAATTACGACAGCCCCCAGTGTGATTTATGAGGTTGAACAGACGAATGAAGAATTGCTGGAGATTGACAACCCGTCCATGATGCCTGACGCACAGCAAATCGAAGAAATCCGCGAACCATTTGTAGAGGCTACAATAATGGTTCCCAATGACTTTGTAGGTGCTGTCATGGAAATAGCACAAAAGAAACGCGGGCAGTTTGTTGACATGGAGTATCTGGATGAAATCCGGGTTAATATCGTTTACCATATTCCATTATCTGAGATAGTCTATGATTTCTTTGATCAGCTGAAATCCCAAACAAAGGGCTACGCTTCCTTTGATTATGAACTGATAGGATACCAGTCTTCAAAGCTGGTGAAGATGGATATATTATTAAACGGGGAAACGATTGATGCCCTGTCCTTTATCGTGCATAGGGATTTTGCCTATGAGCGGGGTAAACAAATTGTGGATAAGCTGAAAGAACTAATTCCAAGACAGCAATTCGAAGTTCCTGTCCAGGCGGCAATCGGAAATAAAATAGTGGCCCGCTCAACGATTAAAGCAATGCGAAAAAATGTGCTTTCCAAATGTTACGGCGGGGATATATCCCGTAAACGAAAACTTCTGGAGAAACAAAAAGAAGGGAAAAAGCGCATGAAAATGGTTGGTTCCGTAGAAGTCCCGCAGGAAGCATTTATGGCAGTTCTGGAAATGAATGATGACTAAGGGTAAAGTGACGAAAGGGAGAACTTACAGCCAAACAGGCTTATAAGTTTTCCCCTTTTTAAGTATAATCCCATACTCTTCTGCATTAACGATCAACTTTTTTAAAAACTGTCATAAGAGCAACTTTGAGTAAGGAGTAGAGAGCTATGAACGAAATTCAGTCTGTATATATTCATATACCATTTTGCCGGCAAATATGCCATTACTGTGATTTTACCAAGTTTTTTTACAATGAAAAATTGGCGGATGAATATATAGAAGCTTTAATAAATGAAATTAATGTAAATGTTCCGGGCACGAAAAACAAAATCAGAACAATCTTTATAGGAGGAGGTACACCAACTGCACTAAACGAGGTACAACTAAGGACACTTCTTGCGTTCATCAGTGAAAAATTTGATGTAGCAGGTTGTGAAGAATATACTATCGAAGCAAATCCCGGCGACTTTGATGAAGAAAAGGTGAAGTTGCTTCAGGCCTACGGTGTAAACAGGGTGTCCCTTGGTGTACAGGTTTTTGATGATCATATGCTTGAGGAACTTGGAAGAGTGCACAAAATCAGTGATGTGTATAAAACAGTAGATCTGCTGCAGCAATACCGTTTTTCAAACATAAGCACAGATCTGATTTATTCGCTTCCAAAGCAGACAGTGAATCATTTCAGAAAATCACTTGATGAAGCATTGTCATTAAACCTGCCGCATCTATCCACTTATTCCCTGCAGATTGAACCGAAAACTGTCTTCTATCAGCGGCATAAAAAAGGAAAGCTGCATCGTCCCAAGCCTGAAGAAGAAGTGGAAATGTACTACATTCTACTTGAGACAACCAAGCGTCACGGACTCCAGCAATATGAAATAAGCAATTTTGCCAAACCCGGTTTTGAGAGCAAGCATAATTTGACTTATTGGAGTAATGAATACTACTATGGCTTTGGCGCAGGTGCTTATGGTTATCTGCCCGGCAAGCGAATCGGAAATCTGCGTCCGCTTCCAGCCTATACTAAGCAGGCAATGGCGGATGGTAAACCGATATTGCATATAGATGAAATTGGGATGCGGGAAAAGATTGAGGAAGAACTGTTTTTAGGTTTGCGCAGAATGCAGGGAGTCAATAAAGCGGTGTTTCAGGATAAATTCGGATTCCCATTGGATAAATATTATCGCAGCGCCATTGATGAATTAACTGATAAACAATGGCTGGTTGAAAGCAAAACAGATATCTATCTGACAGATGAAGGAAAACTTTTGGCAAACGAAGTGTTTGAGAAGTTTTTATTGGACGAGGTTTTTGCATAATTCCCTTCAAAAATCAGTACCTGGCCAATAATTCAAGTTCATTGACAAAAAAATGATGATTTGATAATTTATTATTAGAATTAGCACTCGCTATCCAAGAGTGCTAACAGAGGTGAACATCATGTTAACAGAAAGGCAGATGTTGATTCTACAAGTCATTATCGATGAATTCATAGAGACGGCACATCCGATAGGTTCAAGAGCCATTTCTAAAAAAGGCACTATACCGTATAGTGCTGCTACTATAAGAAATGATATGGCAGATCTGGAAGAGAAGGGATTTTTGGAAAAAACACATTCGTCTTCCGGACGGATTCCCTCGGAAAAAGGGTACCGCTATTATGTGGATCACATTGCTGCATCCATATCCGGTCAATCCGATGAGTACATTATTAAGGACCTTATCCAGGACGGTTTTTATGAATTTGAACAGATTGTGCAATTGTCTGCGGAAGTGCTATCAGAACTAACGAATTATACATCTATTATTTTGGGTCCGGAAATGATGGAAACAAAATTAAAACAAATACAGATGATTACTTTAACTCCGCATACAGCAGTAGTCATACTTGTGACCAATACCGGTCATGTAGAGCACCGCACTTTTACGATACCGTCTGAAATAAATCCTTCCGATCTGGAAAAGATGGTTAATATTATAAATCATCATCTAGCAGGCAGTCCGGTAATCAGTCTGCCGGAACTGTTTAATTCCGAAATCATTTCGATGATGAAAAAATACATGGATGATTTTGATCAAACCTATCAATATTTAAAAACGGCTTTCCTGGCTGAACAGCCGGTTAAACTATATATCGGCGGTGTATCAAACATTTTAATGCAGCCGGAATTTAACGATGTGGAGAAAATTCGTACTTTCTTAACCATGATGGAAAAAGAGGATGAAATAGCTACTTTGCTAAAACAGACAGACGATGGGATCAATGTAACCATTGGTCAGGAAAATGAAGTGGAAGCAATTAAGGACTTCAGCCTGATCACATCCACCTATCGCCTGGATGAAGGCCAGCATGGAACGATAGCACTGCTCGGTCCAACGAGAATGGAATATAAAAGGGTCATTTCGTTATTAAAGGTTCTATCAAATGAGATGACAGAGGCATTGTATATGTGGTATAAAAACAATGGCTGAGAATATCTGTTTACAGGTGGCAGGAGTTGCACCTGCCGCTAATTTGTCATGTATGAAACCAAGGTTTTACCGCTGTGCCAGTGTAAAGGGCATCAGTTTAAAATCCCCGTGGAAGCATTGTATAATGCAGGGGAGCGCCAGCAGAACTTTTCAGTAATGTTTTTTCCTGCATATGTATTTCAGGAGGTGTACCAGTAATGGAAAAAGAAGAAAAAGTCACAGCTGAGGAAGAACAGGACAAACCGGATCAGGAAGAAATTGAAGTAATTGATGCAGCAAATGAAGATGAAGAACAGGGCAAAGATGATCAGGAAGCATTGCAGCTTAAGCTGGAGGAACTGGAGAAGGAAAAAAACGAGACATATCAGCGGATGCTTCGTTTACAAGCTGAGTATGACAATTTTAAGAAGCGGACACAAAAAGAAAAAGAAGCGAGTCTTAAATATAAATCGCAGGATCTCGTAAACGAATTATTGCCGGTAGTTGATAATTTTGAAAGAGCATTGCAGGTAGAAAAAAATGAACAGACCAAAGGAATTATTGATGGTATTACTATGGTTTACAATCAATTTATAGAAGCACTTTATTCTGCGGGTGTGGAAGAAATTGAAACAGAAGGAAAGGAATTTGACCCAAATCTTCACCATGCAGTGATGCAAACAGAAGATGAAAATACAGGTTCCAATATTATTGTGGAAGAACTGCAAAAAGGATATATGCTTAAAGACCGGGTAATTCGTCCGGCGATGGTAAAAGTCAATAAATAATTGTCAGTCAGTTAAGGAGGAAATGGAAGATGAGCAAAATAATCGGAATTGATTTAGGAACAACAAATTCATGCGTATCTGTAATGGAAGGGGGAGAATCGGTAGTTATACCAAACCCTGAAGGAAATCGTACGACGCCTTCCGTAGTTGCTTTTAAAAATGGGGAAAGACAGGTAGGGGAAGTGGCAAAACGCCAGGCAATTACAAACCCTAATACGATTCAATCCGTAAAGCGACATATGGGAACAGATTACAAAGTGGAAATTGAAGGTAAAGAATATACACCACAGGAAGTATCAGCAATTATCCTGCAGCATATTAAATCCTATGCAGAGGATTATATTGGGGAAACAGTGGAAAAAGCGGTAATTACCGTACCGGCATATTTCAATGATGCAGAGCGCCAGGCCACTAAAGATGCCGGTAAAATTGCCGGCCTGGAAGTAGAGCGGATAATTAACGAGCCTACTGCCGCAGCGCTGGCTTACGGTATAGATAAAGAAGACCAGGATCAGACCATCCTCGTTTATGACCTTGGCGGCGGTACGTTTGATGTATCTATACTGGATATTGGCGACGGTACATTTGAAGTGATTGCAACAGCTGGTGACAATCGTCTTGGCGGTGATGATTTTGACGAAGTAATCATTGATCATATGGTTGCTGAATTCAAAAAAGAAAATGGAATTGACTTGTCCCAGGATAAAATGGCAACACAACGTTTAAAGGATGCGGCTGAAAAAGCGAAAAAAGATCTTTCCGGTGTATCTCAAACGCAAATTTCCCTGCCGTTTATTACAGCGGGAGAAGCCGGACCACTACATTTGGAAATGAATCTGACCAGGGCAAAATTTGAAGAGCTGTCTTCAGATTTAGTGGAGCGCACTATGGTACCAACCCGCAAAGCTCTGTCAGATGCGGGATTATCCGCAAATGAGATTCACAAAGTAATCCTTGTGGGTGGTTCAACGCGTATTCCTGCTGTACAGGAAGCGATTAAACGTGAAACAGGACAGGATCCGTCCAAAGGAGTTAATCCGGACGAAGTAGTTGCTTTAGGTGCTGCAATTCAGGGAGGCGTGCTTCAGGGAGATGTGAAAGACGTTGTACTGCTGGATGTTACACCTTTATCACTTGGAATCGAAACAATGGGCTCTGTATTTACCAAATTGATTGAACGGAATACAACCATCCCGACCAGTCATTCACAAATATTTTCAACTGCAGCCGATAACCAGACGGCAGTGGATATTCATGTCCTGCAAGGGGAGCGCGAGATGGCAGCCGATAATAAAACATTGGGCCGTTTCCAATTGACGGATATCCCGCCGGCACCAAGAGGCATGCCGCAAATTGAGGTTTCTTTTGACATTGATGCCAATGGTATTGTTAATGTACGTGCAAAGGATATGGGAACAAATAAAGAGCAATCCATTACGATTAAATCATCTTCAGGTCTTTCTGATGATGAAGTGGAACGCATGGTTAAAGAAGCGGAAGAAAATGCAGAAGAGGATAAAAAGCGCCGTGAAGAAGTGGAATTGCGCAATGAAGCGGACCAGTTAATCTTCACCACGGATAAGACAATAAAAGATTTGGCAGATAAAGTTTCCGATGAAGAAAAACAAAAAGCGGAAACAGCTAAAGACGAACTGAAAACCGCATTGGAATCTGATGATCTCGATCAAATTAAATCAAAGAAAGAGGCACTGGAGGAACAGGTACAGCAGCTTTCTGTGAAAATGTATGAGCAAATGCAGCAGGAACAGCAGGCGCAAGCGGGAGCAGAAGGAAGCGGGAAAAGTGATGACGATGTAGTAGATGCAGATTATGAAGAAATGGATGACGAAAAAGATAAGAAATAAACAAACCGATATATGGTTTGTTCTCTCCAATTGGAAGTCAAAGTCAGGAACCTCTTGGCTTTGACTTTTTACTGTTTGCCGGTTGTCACTTATCAGGAAGAAATGGTAAGATTAAAGTTATGCAATAGTGTCGGGAGTGTGAATAAACGGTGAGTAAGCGTGATTATTATGATGTGCTTGGAGTAAGTAAAGATGCTTCAAAAGAAGAAATTAAAAAGTCATATAGAAAGTTAGCCAGAAAATACCATCCGGACGTAAATAAAGAACCAGATGCCGCAGATAAATTTAAAGAAGCGAAAGAAGCCTACGAAGTGCTTAGCGATGAGCAAAAAAGGGCGCAGTATGATCAGTTTGGACATTCAGGACCACAAAGCCAGGGCTTCGGAGGCTTTGGAGGGGGCGGCCAGGACTTTGGCGGTTTTGGCGACATTTTTGACATGTTCTTTGGCGGCGGCGCAAGACGTGATCCTAACGCACCTCAACAGGGAGCAGACCTCCAATATACCATAGTTCTGGATTTTGAAGAGGCGATTTTTGGAAAAGAAACAGACATTCGAATTCCCAAAGAAGAAAATTGTGAAACCTGCCATGGGTCAGGAGCCAAGCCGGGAACGAAAACTAAATCCTGCTCCCATTGTAATGGCTCCGGACAGTTAAACACGGAGCAAAACACCCCATTTGGCCGTGTAGTGAATAAAAGAGTCTGTCATCACTGTCAAGGTTCCGGGAAAATTATTCCTGAGAAATGTTCCACTTGCGGCGGTTCAGGAAGAGTGAAAAAACATCGTAAAATTAATATTAATATTCCTGCCGGTATTGATGAGGGACAGCAGATTCGTGTTGCGGGAAAAGGGGAAGCAGGCATCAATGGAGGCCCCCCGGGAGATTTGTATGTCGTCGTTCAAATCAGGCCGCATGAATTTTTTACCCGGGAAGGGGATCATATATTTTGCGAGCTTCCATTAACATTTGCCCAGGCAGCACTTGGCGATGAAATTGAAGTACCTACAGTGCATGGAAAAGTCATGCTGAAAATACCTGCAGGAACGCAGACAGGGAAAACATTCCGCTTAAAAGGAAAAGGTGCCCCAAACGTACGCGGATACGGACATGGTGATCAGCATATCAAAGTGAAGATCATTACACCGACAAAACTGAACGATAGACAAAAAGAACTCATACGCGAGTTTAATAAGCTGGGCGGCCATGACGCAACCGATGAACAAGACGACTCTTTGTTCCAGCGGTTTAAGAAAGCATTTAAAAGTGAATAATTCCAGTAAACAAATAATTAGAAAAGAGTGGATCCTATATGCAATGGGCAGAAATACGTATTCATACAACTAATGAAGCGGTAGAACCGGTTTCAAACCTGATACATGAAGCAGGAGCAAGCGGGCTGGCCATTGAGGATCCACTCGATTTGCATCTTGAACATCGCGATACATATGGGGAAATGTATGATTTAAACCCTGCTGACTATCCTCAAGAAGGGGTCTATATCAAAGCATATATTCCGGTTGACAGCTTTCTGGAAAAGACGGTGCAGCAAATAAAAGAAGCAGTTGACGACCTGACAAAATACGGAATAAATATTGGGACGAACGACATTAAAATAAACAAACTGGATGAAGAAGATTGGGCCACGGCGTGGAAAAAGTACTATAAACCTGTTCAGGTGTCTGACCGAATTACGATTATACCAACCTGGGAAGAATATGAGCCTGATTCAAATGAGCAAATAATAATTGAGCTTGATCCCGGAATGGCTTTTGGGACAGGAACACATCCAACAACGATGTTAAGCATTCAAGCTTTGGAGAAATATATAAAAAAAGGTGATTTTGTTATTGATGTAGGCTCAGGCTCCGGGGTGCTGAGCATTGCTTCTGCTCATCTTGGAGCAGAAAGCGTACGTGCATTTGATCTTGATGATGTAGCGGTAAAAAGTACATTATCGAATGCAAGGCTCAATAGGCTGGAGGAGAAAATAACAGCAGAGCCAAATAACCTGTTGGAAGGTGTACATGAACATGTGAATTTGATTGTTTCCAACATATTAGCTGAAATTATCGTTAAATTTACACAAGATGCATGGAACAATTTAATCGAAGGTGGTTTGTTTATCACTTCAGGGATCATCCAAAGCAAAAAGCAATTAGTAGTAGACAAGCTGCAGCATGATGGCTTTCACATTTTGGAAATAAACGAAATGGATGACTGGCTGGCCATCATTGCCAAAAAGCCAGGGTAAAAAAGTCGAGTAAGCCGGGCTGCGATTACTGTTCATGTAAAAAAACACCGAAAAAAGACTCAAGCTAATTTAAATTTCTTCTGGATAAGCAGGTGATCGATGTGCAGCGATACTTTGTCCCGGAGTCGGGATGGAAGGAAAAACAAGTCATCATTGCAGGCGATGATGTTCATCACATCAATAAAGTGATGCGTTTAAAAGAAGGGGATCAAGTCATTTGCGGACACCCGGATGGCTATGCTGCTGTCTGTGAAATCATTTTCAGCAGTCCAAATGAAATCCATACAACTATAGTGGAACCAGTGAAGAGAAATGCAGAGCTTCCAATCAATGTAATCATTGCCCAAGGCTTGCCAAAAGGAGATAAAATCGATTATATTGTACAAAAAGGGACAGAGCTTGGTGCTGCCGCTTTTTTGCCGTTTGAGGCAGAAAGATCCATTGTTGTTTGGGATGAAAAAAAGAAAAAGAAAAAAATAAACAGATTAAATAAGATTGCTAAAGAAGCAAGCGAGCAAAGCCACCGCAATAAGATTCCATATATATATCCGGTCATGTCTTATGCGGAAATGATTAAAGACATGAATGAGGATGATATCAAGTTATTTGCATATGAAGAAGAAGCCAAAACAGGGAATTTCCAATCATTGGCTCCGATACTAGATCAAATTAAACCGGACCGTATAAGACGGTTAATCATTTGTATCGGCCCGGAGGGAGGGTTTTCCCTGAATGAAGCCAATATGCTGAAAAAACACGGTTTTCATGCTGTACGGCTGGGACCAAGAATACTGAGAACTGAAACTGCATCTCTCTATGCATTAGCAAGTATTTCTTACCATTTTGAAGAATTGGGGTGTAAATAATGCCAACAGTTGCATTTCATACATTAGGCTGTAAGGTGAACCATTATGAAACAGAAGGAATATGGAATATGTTTAAAAGTAACGGATATGAACGGGTCGATTTCGATCATAATTCCGATGTATATGTCATTAATACATGTACAGTAACAAATACAGGGGATAAAAAAAGCAGGCAGGTCATCCGCCGTGCAGTCAGGAAGAATCCGGAAGCTATTATTTGTGTAACCGGCTGCTATGCCCAAACCTCACCGGGAGAAATTATCGAAATACCGGGGGTGGATGTCGTTGTCGGTACACAGGATCGTAAAAATATGCTGAAATACATTGATGAACACCAAAAAACGAGAGAGCCGGTCAACGGTGTGAAAAGCATTATGAAGAATCGTGTATTTGAGGAAATGGACGTCCCGGAGTTTACGGACCGCACCCGTGCTTCTCTAAAAATCCAGGAAGGCTGCAATAACTTCTGTACTTTTTGTATTATACCGTGGTCAAGGGGACTTCTCCGTTCCAGGGATCCGGAAAATGTGCTGATACAAGCACGTAAATTAGTACAAGCCGGCTATAAGGAAATCGTTCTTACAGGAATTCACACTGCCGGCTATGGAGAAGATATGACAGACTATAATTTTGCAAGCCTGCTTCGGGATCTGGAAACGAAAGTGGATGGGTTGAAGCGTATACGGATCTCTTCCATTGAAGCAAGCCAGATTACTGATGAGGTTATTGAAGTGCTGGATAATTCGAAAAAAATCGTGCGGCACCTGCATATTCCATTACAGTCTGGTTCTGATACTGTGCTGGAAAGAATGAGAAGGAAATATTCCACCGGCTTCTATAAGGAAAAAGTGGAGAAAATTAAAAAAGCACTGCCTGGACTTGCCATTACTTCTGATGTAATCGTAGGCTTTCCAGGTGAGACAGAAGAAGAATTTACGGAGACCTATAATTTCGTTAAAGAAATAGGTTTCTCCGAACTCCACGTCTTCCCGTTCTCACGCCGTACCGGCACACCTGCTGCACGTATGAAAGAGCAGGTAGAGGATGAGGTGAAAAATGACCGCGTTCACCGTTTAATAGCGCTGTCCGATCAAATGGCTAAAGAATATGCTTCCCATTACGAAAACGAAGTGCTGGAAGTCATTCCGGAAGAACGCGTACAAGATAAAGCACATCCGGAAAAACTAGTCGGCTACACGGATAATTATTTAAAGGTACAATTTGAAGGAACACCTGATATGATCGGGAAAATTATACGTGTAAAAATTTCAAAAGCTGGTTACCCAATAAATGAAGGTACTTTTGTTAGAATTATGGATGAAACTGCAAATGAACATGTAAATGCGATGTAAAGAAAATGTGTACAGGAAGAGGGGCAAAGCATTACGGAGGGAAGAGGAAGAGGGTTCAGCACCCTCCCCGGGGCTTTTCCCATAACATTTGGTCTTTCCTGAAGCATACTAATATGCAGTTAGTTCATAGAAAGAAAAGGGGTAAGGTTATGCGAAATAAGGAACTGGCAAAATATATTGATCATACACTATTAAAACCTGATACAAAACAGGAAAATATAGAAAAATTGATAGGCGAAGCAAAAGAGCATGAATTTGCATCTGTTTGTGTAAATCCATACTGGGTCCCTTTATGTTACGATAAATTAAAAGATACAAATGTAAAGGTATGTACAGTAATTGGTTTTCCTTTAGGGGCAACTTCTACGAATACAAAGGTTTTTGAGACAAGACAAGCGATTAAAGATGGCGCAGCAGAAGTTGATATGGTAATCAATATAGGTGAATTAAAAACCGGAAATGATATGCAGGTTAAAGAAGATATCGAAGCAGTTGTCCAGGCAGCCGGCAAAGAGGTACTGACCAAAATAATTATTGAAACATCATTATTAACAGATGATGAAAAGATACGTGCGTGTAAATTGGCAAAAGAGGCTGGAGCAGATTATGTAAAAACTTCGACAGGATTCTCCGGAGGCGGGGCAACCCGCTCTGATATAGAGCTGATGCGCAGGACTGTCGGGGAAGATATGGGAATAAAAGCCTCCGGAGGGGTGCGCGATTCAAATACAGTCAACAACATGATTGAAGCAGGTGCGACCCGTATCGGCGCCAGTGCCGGTGTAGCTATTTTAAATGACAGCAAAACAGGTGGAGATTCTTATTAAAGCTTCATAATTAATTTGTTGACCAATACGTAGTATTATATTATACTTTAAAAAGCATATGATTAATTATACATATGCTCCTTAACTTGTTTTGTGCTTCGGAGGGAGGGAAAAAAGCATGTCAAATACAACTCGCGTTCGTAAAAACGAGTCTCTTGAAGATGCTCTTCGTCGCTTTAAGCGTAATGTGTCAAAAAGTGGTACATTACAAGAATATCGCAAGCGTGAACACTATGAAAAACCTAGTGTTAGACGCAAAAAGAAATCAGAAGCTGCCAGAAAACGCAGATACTAAAAGAGGGTGCAGTAATCATGACATTACTTGAAAAGCTCAATCAGGATATGAAGCAGGCAATGAAAAATAAAGATAAACAAACCCTTAGCGTAATTCGAATGGTGAAAGCTTCCATACAAAATGAATCAATAAAATTGGGGAAAGAAACACTTTCCGAAGATGAAGAACTGACTGTTTTGTCCAGAGAGGTAAAACAAAGAAAAGATTCCCTCCAAGAATTTAAATCAGCTGGACGCGATGATCTTGTAGAAAAAACAGAATCTGAACTAAATATTTTACAGGAATATATGCCTGAGCAGCTTTCCAACGAGGAGCTGGAAGAAATTATTCAATCAACAATTAAGGAAGTAAATGCTGCTTCCAAAAAAGACATCGGAAAGGTAATGAGTGCTGTCATGCCGAAAGTAAAAGGAAAGGCAGATGGCTCACAAATCAACAAAATTGTACAAAAACAGTTAAATTAATATCCAGTAAAGAACCTTGTCGTTTATTTCTGACAAGGCTCTTTTTATATCCTGAAGCTTAAACTCCCACTGACTCAATTTAGCTGCTTCCTATTCCATGCAATTGATATACGAACTTGAATACTTTATGGTACTATTAACATAAGAATGGGAAAAAATGAAACCAAACCCATCAGTAATCCGTATGCAAAAATATAGACTTGTAAGGGGGTGATCCTTGTGCCGGGAAAAAAGATTTTCATATACATAGTACTGCTGATCATGATAGCTGTAATGTCGGCAGCAGGCAATAACGGAATGATACATGCGGAAGATGACGAACAAGGCGGTGGGCAGTCGGTCTATGTAATCCCCATTGAGAAAGAAGTGGAACGCGGCCTTGAGGCATTTTTATCCCGGACTACAGAGGAAGCAGTTGAAGAAGGGGCAGACCATATTATTTTTGAAATTAATACACCGGGCGGCCGTGTAGATGCAGCCGGGAATATTGCAAGTGAACTTCAATCACTGGATATTCCAACTACATCCTTTGTTATTAATCAGGCATTATCAGCAGGTTCCTATATTGCTTTGAATACAGATAATATTTATATGAGACCGCAGGCAACAATGGGTTCAAGCGGTGTTATTACCGGAGATGGCAATGCTGCTGATGAAAAAGCTCAATCTGCCTGGCTGGCAGCAATGAGAAGTGCTGCAGAATCAAAAGGCAGAGATCCTTTATACGCTGCAGCTATGGCTGATCCATCCATTGACCTGCCGGAAATAGGGTCTCCGGAAGGTGATTACCTTACATTGGATCCTACCACTGCCCTGGAAGTGGGGTATTCAGAGGGTACCGTAGGCGACCGCGTTGAACTACTGCATGAACTGGGTTTGTCTGATGCGACAGTAATAGAAATGGAAACCTCATTTGCTGAAGAGGTTGCACGTTTTATAACCAATCCGGTAGTTATACCGATTCTTTTGTCCTTAGGGAGTCTTGGACTGATTGTTGAATTATATTCTCCCGGATTTGGGGTGCCGGGCACAATTGGAATCCTTTCACTTGTTTTGTTCTTTTATGGACATATTGTTGCCGGACTTGCGGGTTCAGAGGCTATCATCCTACTCGTTATAGGAATTGGTTTAATTATTGCGGAGATTTTTGTGGCAGGCGGGATTTTAGGTCTGCTCGGAGTTGCTGCGGTCATTGGTTCACTCTTTATGTCCGGTTATGATGTAGGGCATATGTCAATGAGTATCTCTATTGCCTTTTTAGTTGCCATAGGTACTGCTGTTGTACTATTCAGGCGAATAGGGATGGATAAAGGCGTTTTCCGGCACATTATACTTAGGGATGAAAATACGACAGAACTGGGATATGTATCCACTGCCAACCGACTGGAATTAATTGGACTGGAAGGTGAAACTGCCACACCGTTGCGTCCGGCTGGTGCAGCGTTGTTTAATGAGGAACGGATCGATGTTGTGTCTGAAGGAGCATTTATTGATGCGAATTCTAGAGTGAAAATTGTTAAAGTTGAAGGAGCACGTATTGTTGTTAGAGAAATCTAATATAAGATAAATAATTCAGTAGGAGGAATTTTCATGACGTTAACCGAACTTATGCCGCTGATTATTATTGCGGTCATCATTATTGCTTTGGCAATATTGTTTACGTTCATACCGGTTATGCTATGGATCAGCGCGCTGGCAGCCGGTGTAAAAGTAGGAATTTTTACGCTGATTGGTATGCGATTGCGCCGAGTTGTACCAAATAGAGTTATTAATCCTCTAATTAAAGCGCATAAAGCAGGGCTGGGATTAAAAACAAACCAGCTCGAAAGTCACTACCTTGCCGGAGGTAATGTGGACAGGGTAGTAAATGCGCTTATCGCTGCTCATCGCGCAAATATTGATTTGCCATTTGAACGCGGTGCTGCCATTGATCTGGCAGGACGTGACGTACTTGAAGCCGTTCAAATGAGTGTAAACCCGGAAGTCATTGAAACACCATTTATTGCTGGTATTGCGATTGACGGTATTGAAGTGAAGGCCAAGGCAAGAATTACTGTACGTGCCAATATTGACCGCCTTGTCGGGGGTGCCGGTGAAGAAACAATCATCGCGCGTGTTGGTGAAGGTGTCGTAAGTACAATCGGTAGCTCGGAAACACATGCCCAGGTACTGGAAAACCCTGATTCAATTTCCCAGACCGTATTGGCTAAAGGACTGGATGCAGGTACAGCATTTGAAATTCTTTCCATTGATATTGCAGATGTGGATATCGGTAAAAACATCGGTGCAATTCTGCAAACCGATCAAGCCGAAGCAGACAAAAATATTGCACAGGCTAAAGCGGAAGAGCGTCGTGCTATGGCTGTTGCACAAGAGCAGGAAATGGTTGCCAGAGTACAAGAAATGCGTGCAAAAGTGGTGGAAGCAGAAGCGGATGTACCGCTTGCGCTGGCAGAAGCATTGCGTTCAGGAAATCTGGGTGTCATGGATTATATGAACTATAAAAACATTGATGCCGATACAGATATGAGAGATACCATCGGTAAATTAAGCGAAGATAATGATGATAACAATGAACCTCAGAGCTAAGAAAATTGCTATAAAGGAGAATGAACAATGGAAGCTCTTTTAGAATTAATATTTGGCAATTTCTTTATCGTTATCCTGATCATTGCAGGGATTTTGGGGTTTTTGAGAGACAATGCTGCAAAGCAAAAGGAAGAAGATAGAAAAAGACGGACCAGGCCGACAAGACGTGCTCCGCAAACCGCCCGTGGTCCAGTATCCTCAAGTGGTAATAATCGGACCAGCGGGAAAGGTACACTTGAAACAGTCAGGGAAACTATTTCCTCTTCATCTATAGAAACACAGCAAAAGGAACAAATGGAAAAGCTGGCTAACCGGTTTAACACGCGGACCAATGAAGCAGTGGATGAATTACAGGAAGGAATTGCTGGTTCCGGAAGTGTGCTGCGGGAAACCGCGAAGGACCTGTCAAAAGAGCAGGAACAAATAAAAAGAGGTGTATCCCAAAGCTTGAAAGGAAAAGGGCTAATAAATGGAATTATTATGTCCGAAGTGTTGGGTTCGCCCAGGGCAAGAAGACCGTACCGGAGTGTAATAACGGAGCGAAAGAATGGCTGATTAAAATTGCCAACAGCAAAAAACCTGATGGGAAAGCATTTTCTCATCGGGTTTTCTTTTTAACAAACATTTAAAATTTAGGGATATGCTATCAGTACACGGGATTTTGGTTTACTTCCTTTCTCATGCAGGTTTTGGTGGGGTCATCCAATTTTATGTAAATCGATTCCTGTTTTCCCGCAACCAGTATGAGCAGAAAAAATTCGGTATTATAATGAGTCGCAAAAATATATAATTCTATTCCTGGCAAATTGCTTACCTCTGTATCCATTGAAAATTCCCATAACTAGTTATTCCGCGAAAATACAGAAGTTTATGCCCCTAAATATAGGACATTAAGAGGTTTAAACTTTTCTTCTTATATACTATACTTTTTAAATTTCTATTTATTATATTTATTTTTGTATAAGCCTCGAATTAGTCTAATTAGCTTCGTCATTTACATTTACGCAATTCCAAGTTCTTATTACAAGATTATTTTCATAAATATGATGATGAGAGGGGGCTGTGTGAATGAAAAATTGGCAACAGGGACTGAAACCATGGTTAATAAAATACCTGGCCCTTCCATCAGATGTAGTTCTTGAATTACCGAGAATAACAATTGTCGGCGACTTACATGTATACATTGAAAACCATAAGGGACTGATTACTTATTCGGAAACAGAGCTTAAATTAAAATCAAATAAAGGATACATCCGCGTCATGGGTTCATCATTTGTGTTAAAGATGATGCTCCCGGAGGAAATATTATTAGAAGGAATAATCAAAGACGTTAAATTTATTCCGGATTAAGGAGGGGGACATGAAACAAATACAAGGATCCTTTTTTACTGGTTATGTAACTATCGCAGTTAAGGGGAATCAGCCGGAGCTTTTTTTTCAGTTATGCGCGCAAAAAGGCATTTCAGTATGGGATGTAAAGAAAACAGCTGATAATCAATGTCAAGGAAATGTGAAACTTAATGATGTAAACGAAATAAAATATATAAGAAAAAATACCGGTTATAAAATCCGGTTTATGAACAAAAAAGGGTTTCCTTTCCACCTAAGCAGGTTTTTGCAAAGGAAAGAATTACTGACTGCCGCCATACTCAGTATTATGTTGGTTTTATTTTTATCGAATAT
Organism: Virgibacillus aidingensis; assembly: GCF_010994035.1. Lineage (GTDB taxonomy): Bacteria > Bacillota > Bacilli > Bacillales > Amphibacillaceae > Virgibacillus_N. The sequence goes on along the minus strand of NZ_WIXN01000009.1, from coordinate 48,900 downwards.
TATATGGGAAGTTAAAGTAACCGGTGTGCCAAAGGATATTGAGGAAAAAATTACAAAACAATTGGACAGTTACGGAATTCATTCAGGAGCATGGAAATTTTCGATTGATTCTCCCAAAGAAATTCAAAAAATGCTGGTGGAAGATATTCCTGAGTTATTGTGGGTAGGTGTGGACCAAAAAGGGACAACCTATTTTCTTGAAGGGGTGGAAAAAGTAATTGTTGAAGAAGAAGAGGCGGAAGGACCCCGGCATTTGGTTGCCACAAAAAAAGGAGTAATAAAAAACATGTACGTTACTGAAGGTATTCCGCAAGTCAGCGTTAATGATTACGTAGAACCCGGAGATATACTGGTGTCCGGAATTATTAACGGGGAGGAAGAGACTGGTGAGGATGAGGATGGTGAAAATAATAAAGAGCTGGAATATGTGGCAGCTGAGGGCGAAATAACTGCAACGACATGGTATGAAGCAGAAGTAACTATTCCTTTGCAATTCAATACGGAGCGGATTACAGGAAATCATGAAAAAAAATATTATATCCGTATTGGAAATATGCAGCTGCCTGTATGGGGTTTCTCTGAACCAGACTATAATGCTATTCATAGGGAAGCAGATGAAAGGCCGATCAATTTCTTTAAATGGGAATTGCCTGTTGCCTTTGTTGAAATGACGTTAAGTGAATTGCTGCATGAGGAGAAAGAGAGAACAAAAGAAGAAGCAGTGAATATTGGAGTTGAACAGGCAAAGAACGAATTGTCTTTACAACTTGGTCCTGATGCTGAAATTATATCCGAAAAAGTTTTGCATGAAACTACAGACAGTGGTAAAGTTAAAGTAAACTTGTATATAAATGCAGAAGAAGATATTGCGCAAATACAACCTTTAAATCAAGGAGATTGAGTATGTCAGAGAACTTCACGGAAATTGATTTGCATTTGGCAGATCCAAATGAAGCAATGGCTTTATTTGGCATTAACGACAAATACCTATTGCAGCTTGAGGAATTATTAAATGTTTCTATTGTTACACGTGGAGAACAAATCAGCGTGTCGGGAGAAAAAGAAAATATTGTGCTGCTTGAAGGAATACTTCCTGCTTTATTGGCTGTGATCAGGAAAGGCCTGACCATATCGGAACGGGATGTAGTTTATGCTGTGGATCTTGCAAAAAAGGGAAAACTGTCCCAATTTGAAACGCTGTTTGAGGATGAGATAACCAAAAATGTACAAGGAAAACCAATCAGGGTGAAAACGCTGGGGCAAAAACGCTATATTGCTTCCATCCGGGCAAATGACCTCGTTTTCGGGATTGGACCTGCCGGTACCGGAAAAACATATTTGGCTGTTGTCATGGCGGTTCATGCCCTGAAAAACGGCCTGGTCAAACGAATTATACTCACTCGCCCTGCTGTTGAAGCAGGAGAAAGTCTTGGTTTTTTGCCGGGTGATCTAAAAGAGAAAGTAGACCCATATTTACGGCCGCTGTATGACGCGCTGCATGATGTACTCGGTGCAGAACATACACTGAGGCTGATTGAAAGGGAAACGATCGAAATTGCTCCGCTTGCATATATGAGAGGAAGAACCCTTGATGATGCATTTGTTATTCTGGATGAAGCACAAAATACGACACCGGAACAAATGAAAATGTTTCTGACCCGCCTTGGATTTGGTTCAAAGATGGTTGTCACCGGTGATATCACACAAATTGATCTTCCAAAGGGAGTCAAATCGGGACTTCAAATAGCAAATCGGCTGCTAAACGGGGTAAAAGGAATCACCTTTGTTTATCTGGATGCAACAGATGTGGTGAGACATCCATTAGTTCAGCGGATCATCGAAGCTTATGAAACAAATAATTAGATAATAGTGGTAAGACCCATTGTACGGGTCTTATTTCTCTATTTCCCGGGGTGAAATAAATGAAAAAGAAAATAGCAAAAAAAGCAAAATCATTTTTAAAACATTCCAATAGTCGGGTATTTATACTATTCAGTGTGCTTTTCTTGGCTGTATTTTTCTTTTTTATTACATTGCCCAATGTTCACATGGAAACATATAATATTGAAAGATTCACAAATGCCAGAGATACAATCCGTTCCCCGGTCACGATAGAAAATGAGCAGGCAACAGAGAGGCAAACACGGGAAACGGTACAGGCTGTGGAAGACCGTTATAATATATCGGAAGAAATCACGGGAGAACGTGTGGAATATGTAATGGAAATTTTCGATGCCATTTCCATGCTGGAAGAAGAGAGTTTAAGACCGGAGGGAGATGGGGAAAATCAAAGACCGGTTCCCGTTTCCAACCGGGAAAAGGTTCGTCAGCTGAAAGAAATACTGTCCACTGAAATTACAGACGCTGTAAATGACAGTCTGTTTATACAGCTGGTTGAAATCCCGGAAGATGAAAGAGAGGAAGGGCAGGAGCTTTTCATAAGCTTATTGGAAGAAACAATGGAGGCCGGTGTACGTACAGAAAACATTCAAAGTGCTATATCAACGATGAAACAAAGCATTAATTATTCTGAACTGTCGCCGGAAATGAAAAATGAATTAGCCAGGCTTACTGACTTCGCAGTTGTTGAAAATTCGTTTTTTGATATGGAAAAAACAATGGAAGCCCGCAGAAATGCGGCGTCCAGCGTAGATCCTGTCGTTATCAGGGCAGGAGAGGTAATTGTTCGCGAGGGTCAAACTATTACAAACGAAATATATGAGGATCTGACCTTAGTAGGAGCCTTGGATAATGACCGGAATTTGTATCCGCTGATTGGACTTGGTATATTGCTGCTTATTATTTCCTTTATTGCTGCCCATGAAATGTATTGGCTGTCAAAAAAGCAAAAAATTGATCGCCGAAAAGTTATTGCTATTCTTATTATCAGTATTTTGGTTGCATCCCTCATGAAAATTGCAAGCCTGTATACGACAGAGGGAAACAATTTGTTTTTTGCTGTTCCTGTTGCAACTGGAGTGTTATTAATCAAACAATTAATCCATGAACGAACAGCCATTGTTTTCAGTGTGCTTTATGCCATTCTGGGAAGTATCATTTTTAATGGCCAAATTCCCGGATCATTAAATGTGGAAGCTGGAATCTACTTCTTGCTGGCGCAGCTGGCAGGCATTATTTTTCTCATGAATGTCAAGGACAGGTTGTCTATTTTAAGATCCGGGATTGGCATGACAATCATTAATGTGCTGACTGTACTATTATTTTTATTTCTTTCCATTGAAAAATATGCCATGCTGGATATATTAATTCAAGCATCTTTTGGGTTGGCTTCAGCCTTCCTTTCGGCTGTACTGATGATAGGGCTGCTTCCTTTTTTTGAAACCGGTCTTGGTATATTATCCGATATAAAATTGCTGCAGTTAGCCAGTCCGAATCAGCCTTTGCTAAAAAAACTGCTGACCGAAGCACCCGGCACATATCATCATTCCATCATGGTGGCCAACCTAAGTGAGACCGCCTGTGAAGCAATTGGGGCAAATGGTTTGCTGGCAAGGGTGGGGGCATATTATCATGATCTTGGGAAAACCGTACGGCCGCATTATTTTATTGAAAATCAATTATCGATTAATAACCCGCACGATGTAATATCTCCAAAACAAAGTGCGGAAATCATTATCAGCCATCCCTATGATGGGGCGGAAATGCTTAAGAAGCATCGTTTGCCGGAAGAGATTATAGATATAGCAAAACAGCATCATGGTACAACCCTGCTAAAATATTTTTATTATAAGGAAAAAGAATCAAATAAACATGTAAAAGAAGAAAACTATCGCTATCCTGGGCCAAAGCCCCAAACAAAAGAGGCTGCCATTGTTTGTATTTGTGATTCAGTGGAGGCAGCAGTTCGCTCCTTAAAAGAGCCGACAGAGGAAAAAATAGAGGAGATTGTTTCTTCCATTGTGAAAGACCGTATGACAGACGGACAATTAAATGAGACTCCGCTTACATTGCATGAATTGGATGTGGTTCACCGAACGGTTTGTGATGCGTTAAAAGGGATTTTCCATTCACGTATACAATATCCTATAAAGGAGGCAAAATAATGCATATTGACTTTCTTGATCAAACAAGGTCTGTCCAAAGTGATTATATTGATTTATTGCAGCAGGTAATTATTTTTACTGCAAAGCAGGAGGGTATTTCCAGTGAAGCGGAAATCTCAATTAATTTTGTGGATAATAATGAGATAAAGGAATTAAACCGCAACTACCGGCAAAAGGATGAACCAACAGATGTCATTTCATTCGCGATGCAGGAAACGGTAGAAGGTGAACCGGAAATTGTCGGAGAAGATATTCCGTTAACACTTGGCGATATCGTAATTTCCGTTGATAAAGCAAAAGAACAGGCTGCAGAGTACAATCATTCGCTGGAAAGAGAGCTTTGCTTTTTGGCTGTTCACGGCTTTTTGCATTTGCTGGGCTATGACCATATAAATAAAGAAGATGAAGAAATTATGTTTACACGGCAGGATGAGATTTTAGGCGGGTTCGGCATTGAAAGATAAAAAGAAATCCATCGGTTTTTCTTATGCATGGAATGGATTACGGGAGGCAGCTAAACTGGAGCGAAATTTCCGTATTCATCTGTTATTTGCCGTTTTGGTCATAATTAGCGGTTTCCTGTTTAAGTTAGCACCGTCGGAATGGGCAATTATTATTTTTGTAATTGGTTTTGTGCTAGTAACCGAATTAATAAATACCGTGATTGAAAAAGTGATTGATTATATCAAGCCCGATATCCATCCAACTGCCAAACTGATTAAAGATTATGCAGCAGGTGCTGTTCTCGCAGCAGCAATTACAGCTGTTTTAATTGGTCTTATTATTTTCGTGCCTAAATTGTATACGCTATTTTAAAAACCCTTTGGGACTGCGGGACTGCGCGTAAATGCTCGTCCCACCAAAAACCTTTGCGCTCGTTGCAAAGGATTTTTTTATTGGCGATATCCCATATTTTTGAAGGATCAGTAAAAAATAATGAGAAATATTCATTTTTCCACGCGAATAAAATAAAGTTTTTTCTTGTTTTGTCGAATACATGAAAGTGCTTTGTAATTATAGTATGATAATGATTAGAAAAGCTGGCTGAATGGAAAGGTTCAGCATTGAAATGGTACCCCTTTCACAAATTTGAAAAAAGTGTTTATAATTCTATCGGAAAAAGGGTATAGGAACTATATAAAGTTAAATTGCTGTCTTGGAGGAAAAACATGGATACTACATTTAAATCAGGATTTATTGCTATTATTGGCAGGCCGAACGTGGGTAAATCAACATTTATGAATAAAGTAATAGGACAAAAAATTGCTATAATGAGTGATAAGGCGCAAACTACACGACATAAAATCCAAGGGGTTTTAACTGAAGAAAATGCGCAAATGGTCTTTATTGATACTCCCGGCATTCATAAGCCAAAACATAAACTTGGTGATTTTATGGTTAATCTTGCAGAGAATGCATTGAATGAAGTGGATGCCATTTTGTTTATGATCAATGCGGACGAAGGATATGGAAAAGGCGATCAATATATATTGGACAGACTTCAAAAAGTAAATAGTCCGGTGTTCTTGATTATAAATAAAATTGATCTGATACACCCTGATGATTTATTTCCATTAATTGATCAGTATAAAGAAAAATATGATTTTAAAGAAATTATTCCAATATCGGCATTGCAGGGAAATAATATAAGCAGATTGCTGGAAGTTTTAAAAAGTTACCTGCCTGACGGGCCGCAATATTATCCAGGGGACCAAGTTACAGACCACCCGGAAAGGTTTTTAATGGGGGAACTGATCCGTGAAAAAGTATTGGAGCTGACCCGGGAAGAAGTACCTCATTCCATTGCAGTAGTCATAGAGAATATAGAAAAAAGAAATACGGCGGACACCATATTCATTCAAGCCACTATTATTACAGAAAGAAAAACACAAAAAGGCATATTAATTGGTAAGCAAGGAAGCATGTTAAAAAGTATCGGAAAAAAAGCTCGTCAGGATATAGAAAACTTACTAGGTACAAAAGTGTTCCTTGAACTATGGGTAAAGGTAAAAAAAGATTGGCGGAACAGGCAGCAGAACCTCCAGGAATACGGCTTTCGCGACGATGAGTACTAAACATGGAAAATTTTAATACACATGGTCTCCATATCGAGTGGAAACGATAAGAGGGAAACACTTAACAGGAAGAAAGGTGAGGTTTCTTGTGATTGATTTTACGTGGAAAGTATTTAGTCAAACGGGAAACATTGAAACTTATTTACTAATGAAACAAATTGAAAGTGAAAATGAAGAGGCATGGAAAGTAACAGAGACAAAAGGAAAAGAAGTTCATTCTATAGACAGCAAAATTTAATGTTTGCAGCGGCCGTTATAATACAAACAGCACCCTACCAGCAAAGTTTGGTATAATAAGTATTAGAATAACCCGGCTTTTGCCAATTATAGTTGGCGAAAGCCCAATTTACACGTATGCAGGCAGATTTTTATTCTTTTATCTGCTAAGGAAATTGAAAGGGGAAGCTTCGTGCTGGAAAAAGTAGATGGATTTATTATAAGGTCCAATGATTATGGTGAAACGCATAAAATAGTAACGATTTTCAGCAATAAACTTGGCAAAATTTCAGCATTGGCAAGAGGAGCCAAAAAACCGAAAAGCAGAATGGCTGCAGTGACACAGCCATTTATCTTCGGCCAATTTTATATTTATATAAACAGCGGTCTAAGCACGATTCAACAAGGGGAAGTGATTGATTCCTTTCGCGCTGTCCGGGAAGATATTATCAAAACAGCATTTAGTGCTTATATCGTGGAGTTAACGGATAAACTTATGGAATCTAAGAGTCCGGATGGGTATATATTTGAAGAGCTGCTTGGTACAATGAGGTGGATAGAGGAAAATGATGATGCAGCTATACCGATCATGATGTATGAGCTAAAGCTATTCAAAAAAGGCGGTTTTGCCCCGACAGTCCATTCTTGCAGCAATTGCGGCGGGATAGAAAGGTTTATTTCTTTCTCCATACGGGAAGCAGGATTGCTATGCAGCAATTGCAGCGGTATAGACCCGCATGCATTTGCCATATCACCTGTAATTGCAAAATTATTGTACATTTTCAGTACCGTGGAACTGAAGCGGGTTGGAACCATTTCCGTCAAACAGGAAAATATTAAATTGCTGCGTAAAATTATTGATGCCTATTATGAACAATATGGCGGCTATTTTTTAAAATCACGAAAGGTGATCAACCAGCTCCATTTATTAAAATAAATAGTTTTTATTGACAGGAGGGCTCTCATTAGCGTATTATCTTTACATACTGATTAATATCGATAAGCTTTGATGGAGATATTACTTTTTGTTCCCTGTTTAAAGCGAGTTCAGGATGGTGAAAGCTGGACATTAAAGCAGAAAGAAAGGGCACTCCGGAGCATTTAAATTAAAGCGGCTTCAGTGCATTGAAGCAAGTAGGGTGGAACCGCGGGCTCATATCCCGTCCCTATGTCTTATTTCAGGCATAGGGACGGGATTTTTAATATTTTGAGCGCGTTCTGACTTCCCGTCTGAAGAAAACTGCGACTAACTTATGTTCTTTCCAGTTTAACATTGCCTACCGTCCGGGGGTTGCTTCACAATAGGCACAAGGGCAACAGCGTCCCCGCGGAAAACCACCGCTGCGGGGTCCTTGGACTCGTGCTATCACCACCCTACGCTTCTCAGGACTGACGAAAGTATGGTGAAAGCGCAGGGTATTTCCGGAGCGCTTGATTTGCGCTCATCTTCTAAAGAGGGTGAGAAAGTCAGGCTAATGTTGCGACACAGTTTATAGATTTTATGATTTAAAAAAAATCTTTTTGATGGGGCGGGGAACCGCTGCACGGCATTCCCGATTTGCTTGCAGTGACTTTTTTACAAAAAGAATCCCATAAAAAACTTTTATAAAAACTGGAGGTTGATTTGATTATGAATATACAGGAAATGATTTTAAACCTGCAGAAACATTGGGCCGGTCAAAATTGTATTATTATGCAGGCCTATGACGTGGAAAAGGGGGCTGGCACCATGTCGCCGATGACTTTATTGAGAAGTCTGGGCCCTGAGCCGTGGAATGTAGCTTATGTGGAACCGTCAAGAAGGCCGGCGGATGGCAGATACGGAGATAATCCAAATCGTTTATATCAGCATCATCAATTTCAAGTAATTATGAAGCCATCTCCGGACAACATACAGGAATTATATTTGAATTCTTTAATAAATCTTGGCATTGATCCCAAGAAACATGATATTCGTTTTGTTGAGGATAACTGGGAAAATCCGACTTTAGGGGCTTCTGGCTTAGGCTGGGAAGTCTGGCTTGACGGAATGGAAATTACACAATTTACTTATTTTCAGCAAATTGGCGGATTGGAGGCAAGTCCTGTCTCCGTTGAATTAACATATGGAATAGAACGGCTCGCTTCATACATTCAGGATAAAGAAAATGTGTTTGATCTTGAATGGACAGACGGAGTAACTGTGCGGGATATATTCTATCAGCCGGAATATGAACATTCAAAGTATACCTTTGAAGCATCAAATACGGCTATGCTGTTTGAACTGTTTTCCACCTATGAAAAAGAAGCCAAAGCAACAATGGAAAAGGGACTTGTGTTTCCATCTTATGATTATGTGCTGAAATGTTCCCATGTTTTTAACTTGCTTGACGCAAAAGGGGTTATTTCCGTAACAGAGAGAACCGGTTATATAAAAAGAGTCAGAACACTTGCTAGAGAAATTGCAAAAGCATATGTGACAGAACGAGAAAGGCTTGGATTCCCGATGTTAAAGGATCAGGAGGTAAAATAATGGCTAAGGATGTTTTGTTTGAGATCGGACTGGAAGAATTGCCTGCAAGGTTTATTGACCAGGCTGAAAAGGAACTTAAAAAAAATACAGCAGACTGGCTGGATGATTCAAGAATTAAATATGATTCCATTATTTCTTATTCCACCCCAAGAAGGCTCAGCCTCTTTATCAGTGGAGTGAGTGATTCGCAAATTTCTGTTAAGGAAGAAGTAAAAGGACCGGCGGAGAAGATTGCCAAAGACAAAGAAGGGAATTGGTCCAAAGCAGCAGAAGGCTTTACACGCGGACAGGGAAAAACAGTAGAAGATATTTATATTAAAGAGATAAAAGGAACGCCTTATATTTTTGTGGAAAAGCATATTGAAGGGAAACAGACAGCGGAAATTTTGCCTGGCTTTAAAGATATTATTCTGTCACTTACCTTTGGGAAAAATATGCGATGGGGAAAGGAATCGATACGCTATGCGCGCCCCATCCGGTGGGTTGCAGCCCTGCACGGAGAAAAGGTAATCCCGATGGAAATTGCAGGTGTCCGCGCAGGAAATATTACATACGGCCATCGTTTTTTAGGGGATAAAATAACATTAACGAGTCCGAAAGTTTATGAGGAAGCGTTATTGGAAAACTATGTTATTGCAGATGCTCAAAAACGGGAAGAACGGATAGTGAAACAGATAAAGAAACAGGAAGAAAAACAAAATATTCAAGTGCCGATAGATGAGGATTTACTGGCCGAAGTAAAGAATCTGGTAGAGTATCCTACCGTATTTATTGGCGCTTTTGATCCATCATTTTTGTCATTACCGCCGGAAGTTTTAATTACATCAATGAAAGAACATCAGCGTTATTTCCCGGTAAAATCATCGTCAGGTAAATTGCTGCCCAGATTTGTCGGTGTCAGAAACGGGGACAGTTACGAGCTGGATACAGTAGTGAGAGGAAATGAAAAGGTGCTGCATGCCAGATTGCAGGACGCCAGATTTTTCTACGAAGAAGATCAAAAGCAAACAATTGACTTTTACGTAAATAAACTGGAGCGGGTCGTATTTCAGGAAAAACTGGGAACTTATGAGGATAAGGTAGAAAGAATTGTTCATATAACCAAAGCATTAACCAAACTTCTGGGATTGGATAAAAAGGCATCTGAATCAGCAATACGTGCTGCAGAGATTTGCAAATTTGATTTGGTGACAAATATGGTAAATGAATTTACGGAACTTCAAGGTGTCATAGGTGAAAAATATGCACTTTTATATGGTGAAAGTGAACAGACTGCAAGGGCGATCAGGGAGCATTACATGCCCCTTCACGCAAATGGTCAGTTGCCTCGGACACTGGCAGGCTCTATTGTCAGTGTAGCAGATAAACTAGACACCATAGCCGGGTGCATCTCCGTCGGACTGGTTCCTTCAGGTTCACAGGATCCCTATGCATTAAGGCGCCAGGCAGCCGGCATTTTAAAAATACTCGATGACAATAATTGGAATATATCACTTGAACAATTACTGGAGATTGCCATAGCCCTATTTAAGGAAGAAGATCGGTCAGCTGCATGGAGAGAAGATGTGCTTTCTTTCTTCCGCCATCGTGCCCAGGTCATTCTAAAAGACGCTGGTTTGGAGCAGGATGTTATTCAGGCTGTGCTTCATGCGGAGATCGGTGTCTTTCAATATTCTGCCAAGAAAGCAAAAGTTCTGTCGGAAAAACGTGCGTGTCCAAAATTTAAGCCTGTACAGGAAGCCCTTGTACGCGTAATAAATATAGCAAACAAAACTGAACTTGCTCAAATTGATCCGATGCTATTTAATACGGATTCCGAAAAAGTATTATATGAAAAATATCTGACTGTAAAGGATCAATATGCAAATTTCAACGATAAAATGGAAGCAGAGAGAGCGCTTGAAGCTATAGGTGAGCTTACAGAGGAAATACATGATTTCTTTGAGCATAATATGGTAATGGCTGATGAGGAAGAACTGAAAAATAACAGGCTGGCCCTGATGAACAGCATTGCCATCCTTATCAAAAGCTATGCTGATTTATCTAAAATAGAGTGGAAACAAACTTTTTAAAAAAACACCCGTAATTCCCTTTTTTTCTTATTTAGTATATAATATTTATATAAGCAGTATGTCACAATTGGTGGTGAAAATATGGAATTATCAAACCGGCAGGAACAAATTATAGAGATTGTAAAGGAAAACGGGCCGATTACGGGGGAGAAAATCGCTGACCGATTAAGTTTAACTAGAGCCACCCTCAGGCCGGATTTAGCTATTTTAACGATGGCCGGTTTCCTGGAAGCAAGACCGCGTGTCGGATATTTTTATACGGGCAAAACAGGTACAGAATTATTAACGGAGCAAATCAAGAAATTCAAAGTTCATGAATATCAGCATGTTCCAATTGTTGTTAAGGAAAATGTATCTGTTTATGATGCTATATCCACGATGTTTTTAGAAGATGTGGGCACACTTTTTGTTGTTGATGACACTGCAACCTTAACCGGTGTCCTTTCGAGGAAGGATTTGCTCCGGGCAAGCATCGGCCAGCAGGATTTAAATACAGTACCGGTTCATATTATTATGACAAGAATGCCTAATATAACGGTCTGCAGAAAAGATGATTTATTATTGGAAGTGGCAAAAAAACTTATGAATAAGCAGATAGACGGAGTGCCGGTTGTAAAAGATACCGAGCACGGTTTGGAAGTAATAGGCAGGATTACGAAAACGACTATTACAAAAGCATTTGTGGAGCTGATTTCCGACGAACATTTATAAGTAAAAGAGGTGTATGCTTGTGGATAAGATGCCAAATGTCTATGTACTGTCAGATTCTGTTGGAGAAACGGCTGAACTCGTTATTAAAGCTGGACTGAGCCAATTTAATGATGGCGAATACCAAATTCAGCGTATTCCTTACGTGGAAGATAAGGAAACAATTGATGAAACCATACAACTGGCAAAAGAAAAAGAAGGATTAATTGGTTTTACACTGGTTGATCCCGAACTGAGAAACTATGTAAATACGCAGGCCAAAAAATGGAATATTGAAGTGATTGATATTATGGGACCGACACTTTCTGCTATGGAAAGAGTGTTTCAATCACCGCCAAAACTGGAAGCCGGCTTGGTACATAGGCTTGATGAAGATTATTTCAAACGGATTGAAGCTATTGAATTCGCTGTAAAATATGATGATGGGCGGGATACCAGGGGAATTGCCAGAGCGGATATTATCCTCATAGGGGTTTCACGTACATCAAAAACCCCATTATCCCAATTTTTGGCCCATAAACGTTTAAAAGTGGCCAATGTTCCCATCGTTCCCGAGGTTGATCCACCAGAGGAACTGCTGGAAGTGGACCCGGCTAAATGTGTCGGTCTCCGCATCAATCCGGATAAACTGTATGAAATCAGAAAGGAACGGTTAAAAGCATTGGGGCTTGGCGACCAGGCCACATATGCAACTATGGAAAGGATTCACACCGAATTGTCCTATTTTGATAACACAGTAGAAAAAATTGGGTGCGAGGTAATTGATGTTTCCAATAAAGCGGTAGAAGAAACAGCAAACACGATACTTCAGATAATCCAGGAAAAAATTTATGGTGAATGATCCGGAATAAATATGAACATACTGTGTAAGAGGCTATCCTGTAAGGGTTAGTCTTTTTACTTTATCACTTTTTCCAATTGTAAAATCAAAACTTTTTAATAGCATTTTTACGCATCATGTATTATAATTAATTTTTGTGTAAAGATTAGATATTAGAAACAATAGTTCTATTTATACCCCTTGGGCATATTCTGAAAAATAAAACATTCATATTCATGAAGGATTCTAAAAGGGGTGTGTAGAAATAAGTACATGAAGTAAATCTAATTTGTATGTTCACTGATTATGGGGGTGTGAAAAGCTTCCGGTTTACTTTAAAGCAAAACAGTGAAAAGGGGGTTTATCCTTTAACTCCTAAGGTAACATAATAACAATAACAATTTGTTAAGCTTCAGTTCGGCAAAAGTAATAAAATAATAACTTTACTGGTATAAATGAATTCCTTCCATATTAAATCGATGAAAGAAGGTATTTTTTTCGCCATAACAGAAAAAAATGTCGAATTTTAAAGGATTTTTTTCAAAAATCTTGAATATGTATAGTATGGTGATTTTAAATGGCCAAACACATGATTCCTGAGCATATAATCGAGGAAGTTCGGGCAGCCAATGATATTGTGGATGTGATTGGGGAATATATTCAATTAAAGAAACAGGGCAAGAATTATTTTGGGCTATGTCCGTTTCATGGAGAAAAAACACCATCCTTTTCAGTTACACAGGAAAAACAGATATTTCACTGTTTTGGGTGTGGCAAAGGCGGTAATGCCGTCACTTTCCTGATGGAAATGGAAAGCTATTCATTTTATGAAGCAATAGAGCAGCTTGCAAACAGAGCCGGCAAGCAGCTGCCGGAAAATACAATAAAAAAGGAAGCTTCCAATCTGTCGCATGAAAACCAGCAAATGCTTGAAGCTCACGAATGGTTAACAAAATTGTACCATCATTTGCTGCGTTATACAAAAGACGGGAAAGAAGGCTATCGTTATTTTGCAGACAGAGGCATTGGTGATGAAGCAATTGATACGTTTCAGCTTGGATTTGCTCCTCATATAAAAGGCTTTACAGCTGAGTTTTTGGAAAAAAAAGGGTTTCACCTGCAGGGACTGTTGAAAAATGGTCTGGTCAGTATGCTGGATGATCAAACAACTATTGACCGTTTTGGCGGACGTGTGATTTTTCCAATACGAAACCATTTAGGTAAAACTGTCGCATTTGGCGGGCGGTCTCTGGGAAAACAAGAGCCAAAATATTTAAACAGCCCCGAAACCGAATTGTTTCAAAAAGGCAAGCTATTCTATAATTTTGACCTTGCAAAGCGATATATCCGCAAAGAAAGTGAAGCTATACTATTTGAAGGCTATATGGATGTAATTACAGCATACCAGGCAGGAATTAAGAATGTCATTGCGACGCTTGGTACATCACTTACGGAGATTCAGGCAAAACTGCTGAACCGGTATGTAGATACTGTAATACTTTGCTATGATGACGATGCGGCGGGAATGGAAGCTGCTTATAAAGCTGCTGTTTTATTAAGAAAGACCGGATGCAGTGTAAAAATAGCCAAACTTAAGGACAACATGGATCCGGATGACTTTATCAAAACATACGGCAAGGATGTATTTGAAAAAGAAGTAATAAAAGCCAGTGATACATTTATGGCTTTCTATATGCGATATGTCAAAAAAGATTATAATTTGAGTCTTGAAGCAGATCGCATTCATTATATAGAAAAAATACTTCAGCAGCTTGCTGCAATCAGCAGTTCTGTTGAAAGAGAGTATTATGTAAAAGATCTCAGCAATGAATTTGATGTATCCGTGGAATCACTAATGGAAGAGCTGGAGGTAATTCGCAAAAAGACAGGTTATCAAAAAAAAAGCCGCAACAAGCAGGTTCTTCACAACAATGCTGTGAGTTATTACAAAAACGAAAAGCTGCTCCCGGCATTTCATAATGCAGAAAGGAAACTGCTTCAGTGCATGCTGCAGAATACGATGATCGCTGATAAAGCACGGGAAGAAATTGGTGCAAATTTCACAATCGATGAACATAAAATAATAGCAACCCATTTATATGCTTTTTATGAAGAAGGGCATCTGCCTGATGTAAGCATGTTTATAGATCATTTAAATAATGATGGTATTAAACAGCTTGTCATTGAAATAGCTATGAATATGGACGATAAAGAAATAAGTGACAGGGAGATTAACGATTATATCAGGTTAATACAAAATGAAAGCAGTGATAGGCCAAGTATCCAATCACTGAAGGAAAAACAGCGTCTTGCCGAAAAACAGGACGATCCGATAAAAGCAGCGGAAATAGCTGTACAAATCATGGAAATGAAAAAGCAATTAAAATAATTTTTTTGTAGTTTTAGCAGTCTGGAAGGAGGGGGACTCATGGCAGAAAATAAACCTTCACAAACAAAAGAAAATGAGCCGGAGCAAACATTGGAGCAAGCGAAAGAACAATTAGTGGAAATTGGAAAAAAGCGCGGTGTTTTGGCTTATGAAGAGATAGCGGACCGGTTATCCAGTTTTGTGATTGAATCCGATCAAATGGATGAGTTTTATGAGTACCTGGGAGAACAAGGTGTTGAAGTGATAGGCGAGTCTGAAGATGATCCAAGCATGCAGCAGATTGCCAAGGAAGAAGAATTTAATTTAAATGATTTAAGTGTTCCGCTTGGAATAAAAATCAACGATCCTGTGCGCATGTATCTGAAGGAAATTGGCCGTGTAGATTTGCTGTCTGCAGCGGAGGAAATTGATCTTGCCACAAAAATAGAAAATGGGGACGAAGAAGCAAAACGCCGGCTGGCCGAAGCCAATCTCCGGCTGGTAGTCAGTATTGCAAAAAGGTACGTTGGCCGCGGAATGCTTTTCCTTGACCTTATTCAGGAAGGGAATATGGGTTTAATTAAAGCTGTGGAAAAGTTTGATTACCGTAAAGGATTTAAATTCAGTACGTATGCTACCTGGTGGATTCGTCAGGCAATCACAAGGGCAATCGCAGATCAGGCGAGGACAATTCGTATTCCGGTTCATATGGTGGAAACGATAAATAAGCTGATTCGCGTACAGCGCCAGCTGCTGCAGGATTTCGGAAGAGAACCCACACCGGAGGAAATCGGTGAAGAGATGGAACTCTCTCCGGATAAAGTCCGGGACATTTTAAAAATTGCCCAGGAACCCGTGTCCCTGGAAACACCAATCGGGGAAGAGGACGATTCCCATTTAGGCGATTTTATTGAAGATCAGGAAGCTGTTTCACCTTCGGATCATGCATCCTATGAGTTATTAAAAGAGCAGCTGGAAGATGTGTTGGACACACTGACTGACAGGGAGGAAAATGTACTCCGTCTCCGTTTCGGCTTAGATGATGGCCGGACGAGGACATTGGAAGAGGTCGGCAAAGTGTTTGGAGTAACCCGTGAGAGGATCAGGCAGATTGAAGCTAAAGCGCTCCGTAAACTGAGACATCCTAGCAGGAGCAAACGATTAAAAGATTTTTTGGATTAGTATGGTAGTCATTGATCACCTGGGTGACAATGGCTATCAACTACATATAGGCATACGTTGAATGTTTTATCCCATGTAACCGTTAGATGAACATATTTTATACCCTTTCACGAGCAATGTTAAAAAGTATTCACTTATAAATACTTTAAACTATTTGCGTTTTCAAGTAAAATATATATAGTCTTTTATCTAACATAGAATAAGGGGATTACATAAGGAGGAAATATCATGAAAAGAAACCCGGTCATACCATTTGCAATTATAGCAGCTGTTGGTATCCTTTTAGTAATTATCATCTCTTTTCAGGGAGCAAACCAGCGGGATGATATTGCACAGCAAGAAGAAGGGGGAGACGCCCAAACTGAAGAAGGACAGCAGGAAGATTCCCAGGAAGGCGAAACTACAGATGATCCTTCTGAAGTATTTGAAACGAATTGTGCATCATGTCACGGTGCTGATTTATCCGGAGGAGCCGGGCCAGAACTTGTCGAAGTAGGCAGCCGGTTAAGCGAGGATGAAATTTATAATATTATTATGCAAGGTCAAGGCTCTATGCCGGGCGGTCTGGTAAGTGAAGAAGAAGCACAAGCAATATCAACTTGGCTTTTGGAGGAACAATAGGCAATAATAAAAAAGCTTTCTGCGATAAACAGAAAGCTTTTATTTATCTAAAATCACATGAAAAGCCATGTTTGAAAGAAAGTAGAGATTGTATGCAAACAACTATAAACTTATCCAACCGGCTTAAAATTGCTGCGTCCTTTCTGCCTGAAGGAAGTATATTTGCTGATATAGGATCTGATCACGCTTATTTACCTTGTTATGTCTGTTTAGGCGATAAATCTGCAAAAGCAATTGCCGGCGAAATTAATGAGGGACCATACTCCAACGCAGTTCAAACAGTAAAAAAGTATAATTTGGAACAAAGAATAGACGTCCGGCTTGGGAATGGATTGGAAATACTTCGGAAAGGTGAAATAAATCATCTTGTCATCACTGGAATGGGCGGTGCATTGATTCGGAGTATTCTGGAAACAGGTACGGATAAACTAATGAAGGTTAACAAAATAATTGCCCAGCCTAACAATGAATCCAGAACTTTAAGAAGATGGCTGACAGCACATAGCTTTACAATTATTGATGAGGAAATTATGGAAGAAAATGGTCATATTTATGAAATAATTGTAGCTGCCCGAATAGGAAATCGGCAAAATTTAACAGAAAAAGCGTTACTATTTGGACCAGTATTAATGAAGAAACAATCAGATATATTTATAAAAAAATGGAACTTCGAGCATAAAAAATACAAGCATGTGATAGAAGAAATGAAAAAAGCAAAAGTCCCGAATAATAATAAAATAGTGGAATTAAAAAAAGAATCAGATTGGATACGGGAGGTAATCCGGCTTGAGAAATAAAGATATTTTTAGCATAATGGAAAAAATGGCGCCGCGTAACTTTGCTTATGACTGGGATAATCCGGGTTTGCAAATAGGTTCTTCCAAAAAACAAGTAAAGCGTGTGATGGTAACGCTGGATGTGCTCGAAAATGTTGTCGATGAAGCAATTGAACAGCAAATTGACCTTATTATTTCTCATCATCCACTTCTGTTTCAGCCTGTGAAAAAGATTGATATCGATACACCTAAAGGCCGCACTTTACAAAA
This sequence comes from Virgibacillus aidingensis, assembly GCF_010994035.1. GTDB lineage: Bacteria > Bacillota > Bacilli > Bacillales > Amphibacillaceae > Virgibacillus_N. Next base: position 31,216 of record NZ_WIXN01000009.1, on the reverse strand, counting down.
ATTAATTCAACATCATATTTCGGTTTATTCCTCACATACTAACTTAGACGTAGCACCCGGCGGTGTAAATGACATACTGTGTGAAAAAATTGGGATTAAAAACACAACAAATCTGATTCAAACCGAAAAGGACCGTCTTTATAAAGTGGTTATCTTTGTACCTGAAACCCATTTAACAGATGTGATGGAAGCCATGAGCGAAGCTGGTGCAGGCCATATTGGCAATTACAGCCATTGTACCTTTCAGACAAAAGGGCAGGGTACATTTAAACCTTTGGAAGGTACAAACCCGTTTATTGGCAAGAAAGGTGAACTGGAATTTGTCAATGAGGTAAAAATTGAATCGATTGCGGATAAAATTATATTGAATAAAGTTATTGACAGCATGGTTCATGCCCATCCATATGAGGAAGCCGCTTATGACATTTACCCACTGGAAAATGATGGACAGGCATACGGCCTGGGCAGGGTGGGCAAACTTCAAAAGTCAATGAGTGTACAAGTTTTATGCAATCATATGAAAGATGTGCTTAAACTGGAATCATTACGGGTAACGGGGAGCCTTGACAAAGAAGTTAAACGGATTGCGGTACTGGGGGGAAGCGGTGAAAAATATTGGTCCGACGCATTGCAAAAAGGAGCCGATGTTTATATAACAGGGGATATGACATTTCATGCGGCACAAGAGGCATGGCAGCGAGGGCTGGTAGTTATTGATCCCGGACATTATTCGGAATATGTCATGAAACAAGCTGTAAAAAGATATTTGGACAAAGAACTAAAAAATACAGACGTAAAAGTGATCGAATCCGTCTCAGATACCGATCCTTTTCTAACAATTTAACCAGATAATTTTACTCCATAATAAAAAGGAGTTTACCATAATGAAGAAGCAAACATTTGAAGCATTTTCTTTCCATCCTTTTATGCATAAAGCAATCAGGAAGTTAAATTTTCAGGAACCGACTGAAATACAAGCAAAGGTTATTCCTGCCATATTAAACAGGGAAAGCGTTATCGGAAAATCCAGAACGGGATCCGGGAAAACGCATGCCTTTCTCCTGCCATTGGTGAATCAGCTTAATCCGGAAAAGGACCATGTTCAATTTGTAATTACCGCTCCAACGAGGGAGCTGGCTACGCAGTTATATGACGAATTAAAAAAAATCATACAATATGCTGAAACAGCACACCAATGGAAAATGAAATTATTAACAGGCGGAACCGATAAACAAAGAATGATGGAAAAGCTAAAGAGTCAGCCGCATATTATTGTTGGTACACCGGGAAGAATCCTTGATCTTGTGAAAGAAGAAGCGCTGTCTATTTTCAAAGCATCTTCCTTTGTAATAGATGAAGCTGATTTAATGCTTGACCTGGGATTTATTCAGGAAGTCGATCAGCTGTTGGTACGATCCAATCAGGATATTCAGTTACTTGTTTTTTCGGCAACGATACCTGAAAAATTGGAACACTTTTTAAAAAAATACCTGAGGAACCCCACTTATGTTAAAATAGAGGAGCATTTTTCACCGGAAAAAATGGAACATCGCTTAATTGCCTTAAAACATCGGGAGGAAGCCGATATTATCAATGAAATTTCAAAAGCGATCAATCCGTATCTGGCAATTATATTTACCAATGGAAAAGAACAGGCCAATGTGTTATCTGCAGCTTTACAGGCAAAGGGTCTGAATGCCGGGCTCATTCATGGCGGACTGGCTCCAAGAGAACGGAAACGGGTATTAAAAGACATACAAAATTTGCGCTACCAGTACATTGTAGCTACAGATTTAGCTGCAAGGGGTATAGACATAAAAGGAGTTAGCCATGTCATTAATGCCCAGCTCCCGAAAGAAGCGCATTTTTATATTCACCGTGTCGGCAGGACTGCTCGTGCGGGACTGGAAGGCACCGCCATCAGCCTTTATAATGAAGAAGATCTCCATCTGATTGAAAAGCTTGAGCTAAAAGGTCTGAAATTTACGTACATGGATGTCCGGAATGGTGAATGGCATGAAACAAAACCATGGAACAAACGGGCGCATAGAACCAATGTAAAAACAGACCTGGATAAAGAAGCATGGAAGCGGGTCAGAAAGCAAAAAAAAGTGAAGCCCGGATATAAGAAAAAAATGAAACAACAGCAATCAGACATAAAAAGGAAACTATCAAAGAAAAACAAATTCAGAAAGTAAAGAATATAACGGAGAGGTGCGAGAATTGGTGAAACTTGGATCACATGTATCTATGAGTGGAAAGAAGATGCTATTGGCATCCAGCGAGGAGGCGGTTTCTTATGGTGCCAATACTTTTATGATTTATACTGGCGCCCCGCAAAATACAAGAAGAAAACCGATTGAAGAACTGAATATAATGGCAGGCAGGGAGCATATGGGGGAAAATGGTATAGAAGATATTGTCGTACATGCCCCATACATTATAAATATTGGCAATGCTAAGAAGCCCGAGACATTTGAATTGGGTGTTAATTTTCTCCGTAATGAAATTGATCGGACAGAAGCGATTGGAGCCGGGCAAATTGTGCTTCACCCCGGTGCACATGTCGGAGAAGGAGCCGAAGTTGGCATAAAGAAAATTATTGAAGGTTTAAATGAAGTGCTTGAAAAGAAAAATGATGTGCAAATAGCATTGGAAACAATGGCAGGTAAAGGCTCCGAAATAGGCAGGACTTTTGATGAGTTAGCTGCGATCATTGACGGGGTTACCCATAACGAGAATTTATCCGTTTGCCTGGATACCTGCCACATTCATGATGCCGGTTATGACGTTGTTGATGATTTTGACGGTGTATTAAATGAATTTGATAAAACAGTTGGCATCGATCGAATAAAAGTTGTTCATGTTAACGACAGTAAAAATGAAAAAGGCGCCCGCAAAGACCGTCATGAGAATATCGGTTTTGGTCATATCGGATTTGAACCACTGCATTATGTTATTAATCACCCGCAGCTGGAAAATCTGCCCAAAATATTGGAAACACCTTATGTCGGAGAAGATAAAAAGAATAAAAAGGCACCTTATAAACATGAAATTGAAATGATTAAAGCGGGCAAATTCGACCCAGACTTAAAAGAAAAAATAATCAATATATAATATAATGAAGAAAGCTGCCGAATCTCTGGCAGCTTTTCTTCATTCAAGCAAATGTTCCAGTCCGTATGACTTGATAAGCTGATGAAATAATTTTTGGGCTTTTTTTGCAGTTTTTTCATCCGTTATACGAGCAAGCTCTTTAAGCATCTTTCGCCTGCCGGCGGGATGAAAGGGGTCAACGGCATTTTTTTTAAGGTAATCGGCAATTTGCTCTGCATCGGTTTTACTCAAGGAAAAACCATATTGCTTACCATGATAGAGCAGCTCATCTACACTAACCTGCTTTAATTTTTTTGCAACAAATTCCTTTATAAAAATGGACATATAACTACTCCTTTTTAATAACCTATTGCTATACTATATGCGCTTAAATTTAAAAAATAAACTTGGCCAAATCTTGAATAGCTCGTTTCACAGCTTTGACAAAACCCTGTATATTTTAAGTTTCTTCTCTGCCAAAAGATAACATAATATAAAGTCGGCTATTCCATAAACTATAGGTGCACCTCAACATGAGAAAAGGAGGTCTTCATCATGGATGAGCAAAACAATGAGTTTGGCAGAAATGTGCAAAAAGCACCAAATCACGGACAAGGAAGAAGCAGGGATCTGGAGAGCACAAGAAATGAGGAATATGCAGCTGAATTCACTGCAGATGATTACAACAAGGCATTAGATGAAGATGATATAAGAAATGACGCAGAAACAAATACAACGTATGGATGGATTGGAATTGCACTATCCATTATTGCATTCTTTATGTGGCCAATTATTATGGGCGGAGCAGGAATCATCCTTGGCTTTGTTTCCAGAAGCCGTGGTGCAGATACGTTAGGTAACATCGCCATAGCTGCAGGGGCGATTGCCATCGTCATTACACTCTTCATTCTGCCATTCGTATAAATGAAAGGACTGTCCGAAATGTCTTAGCACAGACTAGTGGACAGTCCCTTTTATTTTTGTAATGTACTGCAAATAAATAGAAGATGCTTTCAAAATATATGTACTTTGGTAATTATTATGCATTTCAGCCAAAAATCAGTTGTTATTTAATATAATGGAAAATAATAATAATGTCCGGCTTTCAATTCATAAGGATTAACATTTGGATTCAGTAATTTAAAGTCCTCTAAAACCCGATCCATATCCATAACGTTAAGATTTTCCCCATTAATATTTTCGACTATGGATAAAATAGTGTCTCCATGTTGTACTTTTGCATAAACAGCATTATAATCTGAAATAGAAACAGAATTTGATGGAGAATTTATATTGTTTTCTAATGAACCAACATTTAAATCTTTGTATACGCTAAATAAAAATAAAAAAATAAGCGTATATATCAATACTTTTTTCATGCTGACACTCCTTTGATGAAACAAAAGATCAAGGTAATCCGTATAAAAAAGGAGAGGAAAAAAGGGGGAGTTTTTATGGACATCTTTGATTTGCAGTGGATTGCTGTTGTTATTACCGGATTAGGAACGTTGTTTTTAATAGGGGAAGTACTTGTCAATGCGCGCGGATTCTTTGCATTGTTAGGTATTGGGTTTATTACAGTATATTTTACTGCCTATGTTGAAACAGGCTCGTTTATTCTCATGCTTATTATGTATTTTGCAGGATTATTACTCATTGTTATAGACGGAAAATTATTAAATGATGGAACGCTGGCTACATTGGGGCTGGCAAGCATGCTCATATCCGTTGCTCTTGCTGCACCCGATTTGACAAGCGGACTGTATGCTGTATTGGGTGTACTCGTTGGAGGAGCTGCTTCATTTCTGTTTTTGAAAGTATTTAAACGGCGTAATTTGTGGGATAAACTAACGTTGAGAGATCAACTTACAAAGGAAGCGGGCTATAACTCGATTAATGAAACCTATGAACAACTGGTCAGCCAGGAAGGAATTACCCTGAATGATTTGCGTCCGGTAGGGACCATTCGAATTAACAATAAAGATTATAGCGCAATTTCCAACGGGCAATGGATTGAAAAAGGCACCGAGATAAAGGTTGTGCAGGTGGATGGTACAAAAATTCTGGTTGAAAAAGTAAAAAAATAAAATAGAATAGATAATTTTTCCAAGGGGACAGCAGACCTATCGGAAATATTATCTTTTTTTATGTCAAAAATATAAATAACCTGGAATGTGGCTAACGGAATAAGGGTAGTACATATTAGTATAAACACCTAATTGTAAATTCTGTGTAAATTTTTGCGTAAAAGCTTTACAAACAATTAATTTTCCTTTAATAATTAGATGGTATGCGACAAATTTTCTGGAACCTTGACGAAAGGCGGGGCTCAATTTTGGAAATCGATGTTCAAACTTTATTATTTGAATTTATTGGCGGACTTGGTATATTCCTTTTGGGTATTAAATATATGGGTGAAGGGCTGCAAAAGTCCGCAGGTGACCGCTTAAGGGATATTTTGGACAGGTTTACAAGCAACCCATTAATGGGCGTATTAGCTGGTATCATCGTTACCATTTTAATTCAAAGCAGTTCCGGAACAACAGTATTAACTGTAGGTCTTGTAAACGCCGGTTTTATGACATTCAGGCAGGCAATCGGTGTTATAATGGGAGCAAATATAGGAACGACTGTCACTGCATTTATCATTGGCTTTGATCTGGGAGCCTATTCTTTGCCGATTCTTGCTGTAGGTGCGTTTTTACTATTCTTTTTTAAAAACCAGAAAATCACTGCGATTGGACAGACTATATTTGGTTTTGGCGGGCTGTTTTTCGGACTGGAATTAATGAGCAGCGGGATGTCCCCATTACGTCAATTGGATGTTTTTCAGGAACTAACCGTGAGCATGAGCGAAATTCCTGTATTGGGCGTAGTTATTGGGACTGTATTTACATTAATTGTTCAGAGTTCAAGTGCAACAATAGGTATCCTTCAAGGTTTATTTTCCCAGGGTGCTATTAGTTTAGAGGCAGCATTGCCTGTATTATTTGGTGATAATATTGGGACGACAATCACAGCAATATTAGCATCAATTGGCGCTTCTGTAGCAGCAAAAAGAGCTGCTTTTACGCATGTTACCTTTAATTTGATTGGCGCCACAGTAGGTATAATATTATTAGGGTTATTCACCCAATATGTGTCGTTTTTGCAGGCACAGTTTGACTTGAATCCGGAAATGACAATTGCATTTGCACATGGAAGCTTTAATATTGTAAATACAATTATTCAACTGCCTTTTATAGGTGTATTAGCCTGGTTTGTTACCAAGCTTGTTCCTGGAAAAGACGTTATCATTGAATATAAACCAAAGCACCTGGATCCTATTTTTATTCAGCAATCATCTACTTTGGCTTTAGACCAGTCAAAATCTGAAATTATCAGGATGGGTGAGTACGCATCACAAGGATTGGAAGAAACAGCAAAATATTTAAATACAAATCAGCAGAAGCATGCGGAAATGGCGATGCAAATTGAAGGTGCACTGAATAATTTGGACCGAAAGATCACTGACTATCTTATTGATATTTCAGAAGGTTCCCTGTCTGAATTGGAAAGTGCAAAACATACAGCTTTAATGGATACGGTTCGTGATATAGAGCGAATAGGGGACCATTTTGAAAATATCATCGAGTTAATTGATTATAAAATATCCAATAAAGTTCAGCTGACAGATCAAGCGATGGAAGATGTGAATGAAATGTTTGATTTAACTATTCTCACGGTGAAGCAGTCAGTAGAAGCATTGCAGGAAATGGACAGGGAAAAATCGCTGGCAGTAGTACAGAAGGAAGATCAAATTGACAAGATGGAAAGGAAATTCCGGAAAAAACATATTATACGCATGAATGAAGGATTATGTTCAGCAGCAGCAGGTATCGTGTTTGTCGACATAATCAGTAACCTGGAACGAATCGGCGACCATGCTGTTAACATTGCTGAAGAAGTTTTGGGTGATTAATGCCGGATTACTATAATAAGTAAGTACCAATGGATTTTCACTTGCTTTATAAGAATGGCGAAAAGCCCGAACAATCTATAATATTAGCTCCGGAACTATACGAGGACTGAATGCCTTACTATTGTCAAGGGTGAAAGCGCGGTATATTCCGGAGCAAGTTTAAAGTTGTTCGTATTTTTGCCTGATAAAGTTGTTTTGCCGCATTTACCTGGCAACCATATTGCAGTCACCCGGGTAAAGTAATTTGGAATCTGGATAAAAAGTGTTGACAGAATGTGTCGAACATGGTAAATTATATTTTGTCGCTGTAATACCAAACGATATAAAAATGAACGAAAAATTGCAGGATTATCAGTCTGCTGGCAGGGCAGAGCACCATCGAATAAACTTTTATATGCAGGCAAAAGATGACTGACGGTTCATCGAATTAGCTGGAAATATAATTAAAACTTTAATAAATATGAATAAATCTCCTATTATTCCACAGTAGCTCAGTGGTAGAGCAATCGGCTGTTAACCGATCGGTCGTAGGTTCGAATCCTACCTGTGGAGCCAAGTGGCGGTGTAGCTCAGCTGGCGAGAGCGTACGGTTCATACCCGTGAGGTCGGGGGTTCGATCCCCTCCGCCGCTACCATATATATTTTAATAATGGCGGTCGTGGCGAAGTGGTTAACGCACCGGATTGTGGCTCCGGCATACGTGGGTTCGATCCCCACCGGTCGCCCCATTTAAATAACATAACGGACCCTTAGCTCAGCTGGTTAGAGCTATCGGCTCATAACCGATCGGTCGCAGGTTCGAGTCCTGCAGGGTCCACCATTACTTTTTGCGGAGGTATACCCAAGTCCGGCTGAAGGGATCGGTCTTGAAAACCGACAGGCGGGTCAAACCGCGCGGGGGTTCGAATCCCTCTACCTCCTCCATACATACTTTTAATAAACGAGAGGCAAATAAACACGAACGAAACAGATTGAGCCACATTGGCAGAGCAATGGACAATAATATTCCTGTCGAATTACCATCGAATAATTCTGAAACATATAGCACCATGGATAAGCTGGAAGATGGCGGAGTAACAGTCCGTTACATCCGTGTGCAGGTCTCAGGTCAGGGCTGCATCACCTGATAAGCTTACAACGGGACGACTATCATTCCCGTGATGAATTAGAAGCTAAATAAAAATGTAATGATAATGGCTCGGTAGCTCAGTCGGTAGAGCAAGGGACTGAAAATCCCTGTGTCGGCGGTTCGATTCCGTCCCGAGCCACCATTTGAACAAGCCTGTTGCTTGTTTTTTTATTGGTTTAAAAAATTATCAAATTTTTAAGCTGTTGAAAAAAGCCGGCAGTTTTATCTAGCCTTGTCCGTCTTGAGTGCTTTTTTAACTTAGAATTTTTATATCCAAAATACACCTCTTAGTTTAATCCGCCAAATTAACGGGAAAAGATTATCATGCCCACAGTTCGTTGATTATGTATGCATATAATTTGCAAGAATTAATATGCTTTGATAATCTTGGGTTAAAGGGTGAATTTTCATTCCTTTTAATAAAATTTTATTTATTAGAGGAGGACTTGGATCATGGCAAAATTTGAATTACCAGAATTACCATACGCTTACGATGCTTTAGAACCTACAATCGATAAAGAAACGATGAACATTCACCATACGAAGCATCACAACACTTATGTCACTAAATTAAACGGTGCTTTAGAGGGGCATGCAGACCTCCAGGATAAATCTTTGGAAGAACTTTTATCCAACCTTGATGCAGTACCTGAAAGTGCACGCACTGCAGTTAGAAATAACGGTGGAGGACATGCAAACCATACATTATTCTGGAAAATCATGTCACCTGACGGCGGCGGTGAACCATCAGGTGAATTAGCGGACAAAATTAACAATAAATTTGGCAGCTTTGAAAAGTTTAAGGAAGAGTTTGAGGCTGCAGCAGCTGGCCGCTTCGGTTCCGGCTGGGCATGGTTAGTGCTTGACAATGGTGAAGTGGAAATTACAAGCACGCCAAATCAGGATACACCTCTTATGGAAGGTAAAACGCCGTTATTGGGACTTGACGTTTGGGAGCATGCTTACTACCTGAAGTATCAAAACAAGCGTCCTGACTACGCAAAAGCGTTCTGGAATGTAGTGAACTGGGATGAAGTTGAAAAAAATTATAATGAAGCAAAATAACGGAAGCTAAATTAATCAATGGAGTGCGTGGAGTTTTATTCACGCGCTCCTTTTGCATTAAAAATAGAGATTGATCCCCAGCCGATTATCAATGCATGAATTTCATTATATCGTCAATGAGTTTATTCTGTCATGCTACTGCATATCTCATTCTTTATTGTTCAAACTAAAAGCAGAGAACAAAAAGGAGTATGGATATGCGAAAAAGTCTTTCATTAATTGATGATATAGAAATAAATAAAGATCTGATCTTGCTGCTGGTTATTGGCGGGCTTTACTCATTGGGAATTTTTCTCTCCAACACATTTGTTAACATCTATTTATGGAAACAATCCGGGGATTATGTAACCATTGCTGTATATAACCTGGCTATTTTTATATTCCAGCCAATTACATTTATTTTAGCGGGAAAAATTGCAAAAAAAGTTGACCGTGTGATTGTATTGCGATTGGGTGTTATTTTTCTGTCCATATTTTTTCTCTCTGTATTGCTTATAGGGGACCAGGCAACCAAATATAATTTTATGCTTGGGAGTCTCCTTGGGATTGGATACGGTTTTTATTGGCTGGCTTTTAATGTGCTTACCTTTGAAATTACTGAACCGGAAACTCGTGATTTTTTTAATGGATTTTTAGGTGTACTGCAGTCTTTTGGCGGTATGATTGGACCGATTTTGGCAGGAACCATTATCGCTAAAATGGAAGAGAACATTGGTTACAATGTAATTTTTACGATATCTTTCATTTTATTTATATGTGCAGTTGCCGGAAGTTTCTTTTTGAATCGGAGGCAGGCAGAGGGGAGCTTCCATTTTAAAAGAATTCTGCAGGAAAGAAATAATAATAATAACTGGAAAAGAATATTGTATGCCAATGCATTTCAAGGCTTGAGAGAAGGAATATTTGCTTTTATCATTGCGATATGGGTCTTCCTGATAACGCAGAGTGAGTTTGCTTTAGGCACATTTAACTTGGTGTTATCCGGTTTATCCTTTTTATTTTACTTTGCTGCAACAAAATTCATTAAGCCGGCATTAAGAAAAAAAGCGATACTGACAGGATCCCTGATACTCTATCTCTCCATCTTTATTATTTTATTTGACATCAATTATTTTCGTCTGATTGTTTATGCCATATTAATTGGGCTTGCCTATCCGATTATCAACGTGCCATATATTTCGTTAACCTATGATGTGATTGGAAAGGCCTGGAAAGCAAAGGATTATCGTGTGGAATATATTGTTGTGCGGGAACTGTTTGTAAATATTGGCAGGGTAACCTCTATTGCTGTGTTTCTCATTGCTGTTTCTTTATTTGATCCGGAGAAAGCCATTCCTTATATGCTCGCTATTTTCGGCCTGGGGCCCATATTCATTTATTTATTTACTAAAAATATCCACTTAGGGACGAAACAAAAGAAAGAAGTGTTAATCAAAGAACAGATTACCGATGAAAAAAATAGATAAACAGGTTAGAATTCGGGTAAATCCATGCTATAATAAATGTTATGAAGCTGAATGCATTTGGGGGAGAAAAGAATGGTTAAAAGGAATAAGAAGAAAAGAGCGCAGCTTCCCTTTCGTATAAATATAGTATTTTTTGTTGTATTTTTATTATTTTCAGTGTTAATTATGCAGCTTGGTGTAGTACAAATACTGCAGGGACAGGATCATCAGGATGAAATTGAACGTACCATCCAGGATACAACCAAAATACCTGTGCCGCGCGGCAAAATCTATGACAGCAACCATGAGGTGATTGTGGACAACAAACCACTATATTCCATTACCTATACACCGGCAAAAGGAACACAGGCCGAAGATCGGCTCGATGTGGCCGAAGATCTCGCTGAACTTATATCGATGGACAGTGAAGATGATCTGAAAGGCATTACGGAAAGGGATAAGCGGGAATATTGGTATATAAAGGACGAAGAAAACAAAGATAAAGCAGATGAACGGCTGGAACAATTGGACGATGAAAAGCTGGAAGAATTGGGTGTTGAAGATATAAATGAACTTTCCAATGCGGAAGCTTACAGCCAAACGCTTGAACTGATTACAGAAGAGGAATATGAGGATGTTACAGAACAAGACCTTGAAATCATTGCCATAAAAAAAGAGCTGGATAAGGCGTATTCTTTAACACCGCAAATTATAAAAAATGAAGATGTTACACCGGAGGAGTATGCACGCGTTGCCGAGAATCTGGATAGGCTGCCCGGAGTTAATGCTACGACTGACTGGGACCGTGAATATCCATATGGAAACACATTTAAAAGTCTGCTCGGATCCATTACAACCCAGGAGCAGGGAATACCAAAAGATGCAGAGCAGCATTATTTATCAAGGGGGTATTCACGGAATGACCGCGTTGGAAGAAGCGGTCTGGAAGAACATTATGAAGATCTTCTCCGGGGAAGAAAAGAACAGATTCAATATACGACAACAAAGAATGGCACAGTTGTCGGAACAGAAACCGTGGTAGAAGGTGAAAGAGGGAAGGATCTGGTACTTACGATTGATATGGAATTTCAGGAAGAAGTAGACAAAATTGTACGTGAAGAATTGGAGACATTGATTAGGGAAGATCCATATCAGCACAGGTATGCAAATGATGCACTCGCAGTTGTTATTGATCCCCGGACAGGCGAACTGCTGGCAGTAAGCGGTCAGACCTATGACCGGGAAGATGAAGAAATCAGCAATGCAGAGTTTAAAACATTATATGATGCCCATCGCCCAGGCTCTATTGTAAAAGGTGCTACAATGCTGGCAGGCTATGAGTCAAGAGTTATTTCTCCGGGATCTTCCTTTTACGATCGGCCGATTGAGATTGCGGGAACTCCTTCAAAAGGCTCCTGGACGCAGTTGGGAACTGTAAATGATTATACAGCGCTCAGCAGATCTTCGAACGTATATATGTTTTATATTGCATTGAAGATGGGGGGAGAGAACCGGTATCCCTTCCCAAATGGAAGCAAAGCAAGCTTTAATCCAGCAGCTTTTCAGGAAATGCGCAATTATTTTCAGCAGTTTGGCCTTGGCGCTAGTACAGGAATTGACTTTCCTTTTGAAAGTACCGGCTATGAGGGTCCCGATGTCGGGCCCGGTCTGTTAATGGACTTTGCCATCGGCCAATATGATACCTTTACCGCCATGCAAATGGCCCAATATGTTGCAACGATTGCCAATGACGGCTACCGCATTCGTCCGCATTTTCTTAAAGAAGTCCGAAACCCTATTGCCTCTGATGAGGAATTAGGCTCCGTTTATCGCAGTGTAAACACGGAAGTATTGAATCGGATTCAAATGGATCAGTCTTATATAGAACGTGTTCAGGAAGGGTTCCGCCGAGTATTTCATGAACCCAGGGGAACCGGCTACAATCACGGGTGGAACGAAAAAGACTATAATCCTGCCGGAAAAACCGGCACAGCAGAAGATGAAGAGTTTGAAGACGGCAGAAAAATTGATTTGGAAAACCTTTCATTGGTCGGTTATGCCCCATATGATGAGCCGGAGGTGGCCTTTGCGGTTATTGTACCTAAGACCGGAAAAGTATCAAATCGCCATCCTGTAACACATGAAATGGGAAAAAGAATACTGGATACGTATTTTGAAATAAAGGAAGAAAGAGACGAGGAAGCACAGGAAGAAAATAGTGATCAGGATTAAAACTGAGGAGCTGTGACATTTCCATTTTATCAACTCCAGTAAAAAACCTTGCAGTAATTCATCTACTGCAAGGTTTTTTTATTTGCTTTATGAAATAAAGCTGCTATCTGGTTATTGCCTCTGCTACTTCATACATGCTCATGTCACTCGTTAATTCAAACTCACCTATTTGAACCCTTTGACTGTAATCCTCATCTTCTATATACCGATTAAATTCGGCTGCATCATCAATAATATCATTATCCTCCAGTAAAGAACTGAATTCGGAAGTAGTCATACCAGATTCAATGTTCAGCGTATATGTAGTAATTTCTTCTTCTTCCTCATTTTCTTCTTCTTCTTCGGATTCCCCATCTGAATCATTGTCTTCCCTGTTATTATCTTCTTCGTCTGCGTTATCTTCTGAGTCCTCCGAATCATCCGTGCTTTCTTCGGTTTCTTCTTCCGCTTCTTCCTCATTGCCGGAAATATTATCATTCTTGACAGATAAAGAAATGTAATCTTCCTCTGAAATAATGCGGTAGCCTTCCTCCTCTACAAGCGGCACCATTTCATCCACCGTAAGTTCCTTTGTTTGCGCAGACTCACTGCCGAAGAAATAAAAACCGATAAGCATAATAAACCCGGCAGTAAGTAAGCCGACGGAAAATGATCGTACTGTCTGTTTCATCTTTTTCTCCCTCTTTATTCTTCTTTTGGATCAGGAATGGTTCCTTCTTTCAAGCATATCATCAGGAAGTTCCCCTGTCAGCAATTCTTCTTCAAGTGTTTTAATTTTCTTTTTCATCTGATATGTATCCTGCATGGTGGTAATCGAAAACTGTTCAAGCTGGCTTTCCAGATCTTCAATTCTATCATTCATAAAAAATGATAGTATAAATAATACCACGCCAGCAGCAATTAGTGCAATGATCGCATATAACATTTTTATTCCTCCGTTTCTTTTCTACATATAGTTATAACATAGATTTCAAAGAGAGAAAACCATAATTTTTTCCGCACACTTCTTGCCAGCAGGAAGAACATTTGCTATTATAGATAGGTCAAAGAAGATTATTCGCTGCTTAAATAGCAATTTTCTTATAGTTTGGAGGGAAAATAATGCGCGTTAACATTACTTTAGCTTGTACTGAAACAGGAGACCGTAATTATATCACTACAAAGAACAAACGTACAAATCCTGAGCGTATTGAGCTTATGAAATATAGTCCAAGACTAAAAAAACACACTTTGCATCGTGAAACAAAATAAATATGGCAACTGCTAAAACCTTTATCGTCTTTATGTACGGTAGAGGTTTTATTTTTTGTTCCTGATATTTTCCGCTATAATATAATTAAAATCAGGATTGATGCCAATAGGATCAGCCAATAGAACAGAGTTAAGGATTAACGTTTTACATTTTGCATTGCTATAGCTTGGCAATAAACCAGGTTAGGAAAGAGAGGTGTTTTCAATCAATAAAAAATCATTACGTACAGAAGCAATACATACACTTAAAAATTTTCCCGAAAATGAAAAAAAACAAGTGGAAAAAAATTTTTTAACACATTTGACTGCGTCACATATTTGGAAAAAGGCAAGAACTATCGGCATTACTATTTCACAGGGATTTGAATGGGATACCAAACCAATTATTGAAGCTGGTTGGAAGAGTGATAAAATAATAGCAGCTCCCAAATGCGCGCCAAAAGACAAACAGCTGACATTTTATCGATTGAATGATTATAATCAATTAGAGACCGTCTATTACAATTTACTGGAGCCAAAGCCTGAGGAAACATTAAAAGTGCAAAAGCAGGAAATAGATGTATTAATCGTTCCGGGTCTTTTATTTGACAAGCAGGGCTACAGAATTGGATTTGGCGGAGGATTTTATGACCGGTTTCTTACCGATTTTCCAAATACAACCATATCCATACTGCATTCAAGCCAGTTTCTGGAAGATATGCCAAGAGAAGCATTTGATATCCCTGTACAATATTTAATAACGGAAAATGGCTGGGTGGGGGAGTAAAAATGAATCATGAAAGGTATTCGAGACAAATGCTGTTTCATCCTATTGGTGAATCCGGCCAAAGGAGGCTGGAAAACAGTACAGTGCTCGTTGTTGGAGCAGGTGCATTGGGAACGGTAATCTGCAATCATTTGGTCCGGGCAGGAATAGGAAAATTACGGATCGTTGACAGAGACTATGTGGAAATCAGCAATCTGCAGCGGCAAATGCTGTTTGATGAGGAGGATGTGGAAAAGGCTTTGCCAAAAGCGGTGGCGGTGAAAGAAAAGCTGCAAAAAATAAACAGCACTGTTACGATTGAAGCAATTACAGGGAACGCCTCCGCGGAAAATATAGATGAACTAATACAGGAAGTGGATGTGGTTCTGGATGGTACAGATAATTTTTCTACAAGATATTTGTTAAATGATATTTGCTGCAAAAAAATATTCCCTATTCCTATGGCGGTGTGGTTAGTTCCAGGGGAATGACAGCTTTTTTTGTTCCTAATGATACGCCGTGTATGCGCTGTGTGATGAAGGGAGGGGCTGAATCCGGGCAAACATGTGATACTGCAGGGGTTATCTCTCCGGCTGTTGATATTGTTTCATCTATGCAAGTGACGGAAACATTGAAATATTTAACAGGGAATAAAAATAATCTGCGAAGGACTCTTTATACATTTGATCATTGGTTTAATTATCAGTATGAAATTAAACTGTCAAATGTAAACCCCGATTGTCCAACATGCCAAAAACAATATTTTCCTTCACTGAAAAGGCATGCGAATACACCGGAAACTATTTTATGCGGGAGAAATACGGTGCAGATTCATGAAAAAAAAGAAATGGACCTTTCCATTTGGGAAGAAAGACTCAGCCGAGTCGCTGCAACAAAGCGGACGCCTTTTTTATTGAAGGCAGAACTCGATCATCATATTCAGTTTGTGCTTTTTCCGGATGGTCGGGTACTTGTTCAGGGGACAGAGGATATTACATCAGCCAGAAGCTTGTATGATCGTTATATTGGCTCATAATGTATAAATTCCATTTGGAAAAGAATAATAATAACACCATTACTATTGAAGGAGAAGGTGTTATTATGAGATTTCTTTTTTTGTTCACTATATTATTATCCGCCGCTGCCTTGCTCTATAAATGGAGATATCGGGTGGTTAATCTCATACTGGCCATCAGTTTCCTGAGAAGACTGGCCGTTTCTATATCCATGAGAATGCCCGGATTCAGAAAAAAATTACTGCCGGGACTATTTTCAAAGCAGAGTAAAAATACACCATCAAATTGATAAGCCTACATTTAAAAGAAGTTGTTCTTTCAAACAGCTTCTTTTTGCTTTCGGGAAAGAAATATCTCTGTTATTTTGGTATGATGGGAATAAGGAGAGAAGAGACTATGTACATAGATGAACAACATACCATGTTCCAATTAGCTTATCATTTAACTGCAAATCATGATTTTCATGTTTTACATATAAATGAAAAAACAGAGGAAATATGGCTGGAAAAGTATGAAAATAAAAAATCTGTGGTGATCCGCTTCCTGCATCATGGATTTGACTGGAAGAATCATTTAAAAAAGGATATAGCTCAGGTATTTCAACGTACAAAGGCAATGAAGCGTTTACTGGCTGGCAAGCACATTGAAATACATAATGTCTATGTTTCTAATTATCCTCCTGTAGATGACTGGGAATCACTAAAAAAACCAATGCAATTAAAAGAAAAGAACCCATTGAGGATGAAGGTTTATTATTTATCTGAAGATGAACGGGAAGCGGAGAGAGGGAGATTATTGGAAGCGGCGGAAGCATCGGCCTTGCCGCAGGCTCAGGAAGATGAAGATACGAATCTAAAAGAAGTAAAGGTGGATGAATACAAGAGATACCTTGCTTCAGAAGCTAATCGCAAACAAAGGGAAACAGAAGAGGTATTTTCATACGGGAAGGTGTTTATTACCTATATTCTGCTGGCGATCAATATTGCTGTATTTTTCTTAATTGAGTCTGCCGGAGACAGTCAATCCGTGGATACATTGATTGAGTACGGCGCTAAATACAATCCCGCTATTATCGAAGGAGAATGGTGGAGAATCATCAGCTCCATGTTCGTTCATATTGGATTTTTGCATTTATTTATGAACATGCTTGCCGTATACTACCTGGGTTCTATTGTGGAACGGATTTTTGGTTCCGCACGATTCTTGTTTATATATTTTTTAGCCGGCATCGGAGGCGGACTGGCCAGTTTTGCTTTTTCCATGAATGTATCTGCCGGTGCCTCAGGCGCATTATTCGGCCTGTTTGGAACGCTTTTATATTTTGGCATCCATTACAGGCAAATATTTTTGCAAACCATGGGCAGAGGTGTGCTGCTTGTTATTGGTATTAATATTGTATTTGGGTTTACCGTTCCGCAAATTGATAATGCCGCACATCTGGGCGGGCTAGTCTCGGGTTTTATTGCCACCGCTATAATTCACTTTCCGAAAAAAAGGGCTTTGGGCAAACAAGCGCTGGCATTGATTGTGTATGCCGTGATGATTAGTTCTCTTATCTGGTTTGGCATTCAAAATAATATATCCGACCAGGGATATTACTTAATGAAAATGGAAGAATTATTAGCGGAAAGCAATTATGAGCAAGTAGTTGAATTGGGTACAGAAGCATTGCGTCTGGAAGGGGATATGGCTGTGCCTATTCTTTTCCAGCGTTCCTATGCTTATATTGAATTGGGAGAATACGATCTGGCCACTGAGGACCTGGAACAAAATATTCAATACCAGGAAACAGAGCCTGCATCCCCAGAGATGCCTGAGGCCTATTATAATCTGGCTTTACTGTACGATCAATCCGGCCGGTCTGAAGAAGCAGCGGAGGCAATAGAAAAAGCTTACGAATTAAATCCGGCAGATGAAGATTTCATTCAATTATATGAGCAAATTACTGGTAAGTCTATAGATTGATCAGAAGAAAGGCTGGGGCACAACCTGGAACGGACAACTCACCAGTGCAGTGCTTCAGCAATCTTTACTTGGGAGGAATGTCACCACCGGAATACCCGATATAGGAATCCCGCTTGTGCCATTGACGGAAGCGGCGTATATTTCCGGGAGTGCATTTATTAGCACAGGTTTTCGGGGAGTTCGGATTCCCTTTGCACTGAAATTCTTTAACCTCGTCCTTGCCTGTATATTCCTGATCATAGATCATACTTTTGCAGCAGCTGCTGTTTCTCTCCATTTAATTCAAAAAGGACCTGCAAGTGCTTATTATTTTTATCAAATAAAACGATAGGTATATAACTGTTCATACTCTCTGCATCTTCACTGACAATAGGAATAATATAATTTTTGTATAATCCTTCCCAAAGCTGCCCCATAATTTTGCCGGTTTCCTTATTGCTCATGGCAGGAAGCGGCTCCTCTTCGTATTTATCCAGCTCAGTAAGCGGAACAGCTAAATAGTCTTCCTCATTAATTCCAAAATAAGTAAATAACTGGTGCCAATGAAAGAGCAATTGCTGTTTGGATGAACGATCCAATAACTGTTTCCACTCTGCTTCATAGCTGCTTCCCGGCTCTTTAAAGGAATCCAGCTGGGTTGCCGGTGAATCAATAACATATAGATAATCATGGGAAAGCTGATGAATACTGGTTATTTCGCTGCTGTCATCATGAATTTCCCCATGATGAATGCTTATTACCTGATAAAAACTGCTGTCCTCCTGAAGTAGGTTTTCCTCAATATGGATTTCGTCTGTATCCTGCACCCATTTACTGCGCACCCCCCGCAGTAACCCATTTTCAAATAGAAGTGAAACATCCTGACGCAGATAAAAAGGCTGGTCCGTTTTTGAATCACTTGTCCAGCTTATTTCATACAGGTCTTTTGCATTCTCTGCAATCAGATGCAGTTTGGATTCCGCTTCCAAAAATGTCCTTTCCTCATTTAAAGGGAAAAAAGTAATGGCAGGGGATGAAATATATTTTAAAGCATACATAATAGAAAAAATGGATATTAAAGCAAATATTAAAAAGAAAAGCTTCCATTTAATCATGGCTTTGCCCCCTCATTAAGCTAGTCCTTTAACATATATGAAACACAAATATGGTTTATGAATGCTGATCATGAATAAAATCATCCCCGAAAGCAAAACTAAAAACAATTCGGGGGTGGTACGGTGTCAAATAAGAAAGTGCACATAAACGCATCATTTCATGAAAAAGTAGAATATATGAGAAAAAGGCTTGGCGTAGATAAGAGCTTTGATATGATCCAGCTTGATCTGGAGTATGCAGGAAAGAAGATGGCGATGTTTTTGATCGACGGTTTTGCTAAAGATGACATACTTCATTTACTGATGAAATTATTGGCAAAACTGGATGAGGATGCATTAAAGCCTGATCCTTTGGAAAAGCTGATTAAAACCTATATACCATATATAGAAATCGATCAGGCGAATGATTTGGATGAAGCGGGGGACCTTGTCCTCGCTGGACCAACCGCTCTTATTGTGGAAGGCATCGATGAAGTAATCATTATTGATGCAAGAACGTACCCGGCCAGATCACCGGAAGAGCCGGATTTGGAAAGAGTGGTCCGCGGTTCCAGGGATGGCTATGTAGAAACGATTGTTTTTAATACATCGCTGACAAGAAGGAGAGTCCGTGACCGGTCATTGCGAATGGAATATTTGCAAATTGGCAGAAGATCCAAAACAGATATCTGTATTTGTTATTTAGAGGATATTGCGGATACCCAAAGAGTCGACCATTTAAAACAAACCTTAAAAAAAATTGATACAGATGGTCTTCCCATGGCGGAAAAAACGGTGGAGGAATTCCTTGGCGGCAGGCACTGGAACCCGTATCCAACTGTCCGTTACACAGAAAGACCTGATACTGCAGCATCCCATTTGTATGAAGGACACGTACTTATTATTATAGATGGGTCACCAAGTGTAATGATTACACCTGCAACATACTGGCATCATCTCCAGCATGCAGAAGAATACCGGCAAAAACCTTTAGTCGGTGCTTATTTGCGCATGGTTCGTTTCCTTGCTGTTTTTCTGTCTATTGTTATCCTCCCTTTGTATTATTTATTTTCCATTAATCCCGGTCTGCTGCCCGCAGCATTGGCTTATATTGGTCCGACTGAAATGGGGGTTGTCCCGTTACTTGTACAGTTTTTAATAGCTGAAATCGGTATTGATATGCTGCGAATGGCGGCTATCCATACACCATCTTCACTGGCAACAGCACTCGGGCTTGTGGCGGCAATTATGATTGGTCAGGTTTCTGTAGAAGTTGGCTGGTTCTCCAATGAAGTTGTTTTATATATGGCGCTCGCAGCTATAGGAACATACGCAACACCAAGTTATGAAATGAGTCTTGCCAACAGGCTGGTAAGAATATTTCTGCTGTTGACAACTGCTGCTTTCGGCGTGATAGGATATACCGTCGGGATTACACTATGGATACTATATTTAGTAAGGATGCAATCGTTTCATATTGCGTATTTTTGGCCGATATTGCCGTTTTCCTACCGGCCTTTCCGGGATATCTTTATCCGGGCACCAATACCGCTTAAAAACAGAAGACCTCTATTTTTGAATCCAAAAGATCCGGATCGCTAATATGCGTTTCGGATCTTTGCTTGGTTAAAAATAATTTTCTTTTCTTCATTGCTTGGAAATAAGGAACTTTTTACTATTACCAATCATAATGAAATTTGGTATAATAAAGGTTGGTGATTTTTATATGAAGAGCGTTTATGAAATACAAAATCTCCTTATGAAATTCGGCTCCGTCATTTATACGGGAAATCGGATTGGTGATCTCGAATTGATGGAATCAGAGCTGGAAGAACTATTTCATTATCAAATGATTAATAGTGAAGAATACACACAAGCCAAACTTCTCCTAAAAAAAGAAATCACAAGATTAAGCAATGAAAAAAGATGATGAACCATACGCGAAAAAATAATTGGAGTAGATATTGGCGGGACAACAATAAAAACAGGACTAATTGACTATGAAGGAAACATGATTAAAAAAGGGAAATTGCCACCAATAAACATAAAATATATAACAGCAGCCTTATCATTATTGATATCTGGGGATCCATTCAACAGGAAATACGGGAACATAAAATAACTGAACAAAATCTTTCAGGTATAGAAGTGGGATCGCCGGGTTTTATTGATGAAGTGAATGGTGTATGACCTTGTAAAACAATTCCGAAAACATACCAGACTGCCGGTATTTTTTAGCGAATGACGCAAATATGGCAGTCTTTGGGGAGAATTGAAGAGGTGCCGGCAATCAGGCAAAAAATATGTGATGATCACCCGTGGTACGGGAGTAGGCGGCGGGATTATCGCTAACAGTGAACTTCTTACAATGGAGAGCGGCATGGCCGGCGAGATTGGACATATGATAGTGGATATTCATGGTTATCGTTGCAGCTGCGTGCGCATAGGATGTTTAGAAATGATTGCATCTACTGCAGGTATTGCCCGCCCAGCCAAAGGGTGTATATAAAAAAACCGGATAAGTAATTTGGCAATGGCCGAAAAAGAACATGGTGCCCTTTCGGCAAAAGACGTTTTTGAGCTTGCTGATGCAGGGACAGCGGTGCTTTACAAATCAGAAAATATACAGCAGCCTTTCCGCGGCTTGCAATAGCCATTGCTTCAGTCGTAATAAATCCCGCAAAAGCCATTATAGGCGGAGGAGTGTCCCGAGCGGGAGAGGAGTTTTTATCCGAAATAATAACAGCATTTGAAAAACACCCACTCCCGGGACTCAGTTCTGTTTGTACGGTGAATTTAGCACAACTGGATAAAGACCCTGTTCATAAGTGGTGCATTCCTTGTCAAACAAAAACACAACACATTGTATATTAACGTTTATTTTCCGGACAAAATCTATTAAAATATAATTTTATAGATAAACTATGAAACCTTACATGTATCCTAAACGTCTAATATGATGATTGGTTTGAGACAAGTATAAATAGGGAATAGAGAAGGTAGTCAACAAAGGTCGGGCGGAATGCAGCCTCAGGCCATTACAGGAAAAGTTATTTTTACATCCGGGGTATATACGGGAAAGGATTTCAGGAGGATCAGATTATGAATTTTAAAAAAATAAACATACCACTTTATATTATAGCAGCATTATTGTTTGGTTTAAAAACATATATCGTTTACCGGTTTATGTTTAACATTGATTTGGAAAATTCCATGCAGGAATTAATCCTGTTTATTAATCCATTTGTATCAGCATTTTTGGTGTTTGCTATAAGTGTCTGGTTTAAAAAGCGGTCAAGACAAATGAAGTATATTCGTTATATGATGCTTTTAGGGACTTTGATTATTTTTGCCAACCTGGTATTTCACCGGTCATTTACGGACTTTATTACAATTCCGCAATTATTCCAGGCAAATAATATGGCTGATTTGGGTTCAAGTATTCTGACTTTAATAAAGCCATATGATATTTTACTGTTTGCAGATGCCGTCCTGATTTGGATGCTGAGCAAGGAAAAAGAAAATGTGATGGCAGTAAATTACCCGAAAAGCGGAAAGGTATTTGCTGCAGCTTTATCACTTGCATTGCTGGCAGGCAACTTCTTCCTTGCCGAAATGGAAAGACCTCAGTTGTTTACACGCGGATTTGACAGGGAGTACCTTGTGAAAAACATTGGATTATTTAATTATCACATCTATGATATTGTAATTAATACCAAAACCCAATCGCAAAAAGTTTTTGCGGATGGGAATGAATTACCGGAAATCGAAGCGTATGTAAAAGAAAATGTCCGAAGCAGTGAAAAATCCGATTTATATGGGGTAGCCGAAGATAAGAATGTTATATTCATCTGGGCCGAATCCGTTCAAAGCTTTGTAATCAATAATGATGTAAACGGAGAAGAAATAACTCCTTTTTTAAATAGTTTGACAGAGGACGAGGACACGTATTATTTTGAAAACTTTTATCACCAGACTGAACAGGGAAAAACCTCTGATTCGGAGTTTCTTGTGGAAAATTCTCTTTACCCTTTATCAAGAGGGGCAGCTTTCTTCACCCATGGTCAAAATGAATACCATGGCCTTTCTGAAATGATAAAGGAAAAGGATTATCAATCAGCTGTGTTCCATGCAAATAATAAGAGTTTCTGGAACAGGGACCAAATGTACAACAGTTTAGGTGTAGACCATTTTTATGGTGAGGAAGCGTATGAAATAACAGCGGAAAATTCCGTTGGCTGGGGTTTAAAGGATAAGCCGTTCTTTGAACAATCCATTAAGTATCTGCAGTCAATGGAAGAGCCGTATTATGCAAAGTTTATCACGTTAACTAACCATTTTCCGTTTGAATTGGATGAAGAGGATAAATCCATTGAACCTTATGATTCCAACTCAAACACGCTGAACAACTTTTTTCCAACAGTCAGATATATGGATGAATCCATTGAATTGTTCTTTAACCAGTTAAAAGATGCAGGGATCTACGAGGACTCCATTATTGTAATTATGGGAGACCATAATGGCATCAGCGCCAACCACAACCGTTCGATGGCACAATATATGGATAAAGATGAAATAACCCCTTACGATTATGTTCAGCTGCAGCGGGTTCCATTTTTTATTCATATACCTGGACATGGAGAAGGAGAAATAAAATCTGAAATTGCCGGGCAAATAGATGTGAAACCAACATTGCTGCACATGCTTGGTATTGAGACAACACATGATTTTTACTTTGGCAATGATTTATTCCATGATGACCGCAAAGGTTTTATCGCATTAAGAAATGGCGACTTTATCAGTGAAGCGTATGTGCAAGCCAGCGGTATATGCTATGACAGGGAAACCGGAGAACCACTGCCTGCAGAAAATGATGAGGAACAGCAGTCTGAGGAGGAATCGGGGACACCAAGTGCCTGTGATTCAATTAGTGAACAAGTTGACCAGGAGCTAACTTATTCAGATGACATTGTATATGGCGATTTGTTCCGGTTTGTGGATTTTGATTCAGACAATAATTAGAAGAAGATAAGCATTAAGAGCCAGCCGTTAACGGCTGGCTCTATCTTGCTATTAAGGGGCATGACCAGGCGCAGTCCGAGCGTCGCTGGTCAGGCAAAACTTCGGCAACATATCCGCAGCTTATTAATTCTATCACTATTTAAGCTATAAAAAGAGCTTACTGCAGTGTGCAGTAAGCTCTTTTAGTCGTTACCCGGCTATTTCGCTTATAATAGTTGCAATAGCAAAAAAACCAAATGCTAAAGCTGTTATTCCGGAAAAGGCCAATGCCAGCATATTTTTAAATTTCAACTGACGTATCACCGAAACAACCGCAAGTATTGCAACAAGTAAAAATAGAATTCCTAAAACGATATGCATGATGATGTTCCTCCTTGTTTGTTCCCAAATTACATTATTGGTACATGAATGATATTTATATTATTATGTAACTAAGCACTTCTAATACTTATTTTATAGTATTCAGCAGTGTTTGTCGAGTTATTTCCTATTCCCATTCTTCTGTTGGCAGGCAAGAAGTAAGTATAACTTTGTATCAAGATAAATACCCAGGTGAAGCCGGGGAAGTAATACATCGCAGAGAAGAACTATAAATGAAGATATCAGGTCAAAAATTAACATTTGAAACAAGATGATTATATTTTCTTCATCCCTTTAATGATAAAACTAATAATGTTGATGGCAGAATAAGGAGGAATTTTAATGAATATAAAATCAATGCCACTGGGCCCCTTGGGGACAAATTGTTACATTGTTTATGAGGAGTCAAATGCAATTATCATAGACCCGGGCGGCGAGGCAGAGAAAGTGATTCGGTTTTTAGACAGCGTGAAACTGAAACCTGCGGCAATTTTATTGACCCATGCTCATTTTGATCATATAGGAGGGGTAGAGGAACTCAGGAATCATTACCGGATTGATGTGTACCTGCACGAAAATGAAGCAGATTGGCTGACAGACGCTAATCTGAATGGTTCGTCCCGATTTATGGCTCAAGGTATTACCACGAAGTCTCCTGATCAGTTGCTTGAACCTGGAAAGATGGAAATTGCTTCCTTTACTTTTGAGACTGTTCATACACCGGGTCACTCTCCAGGAAGCATTAGCCTGATTTTCCACCGTGAAGAAATGGTTATAAGCGGGGATGTGCTGTTTAACCGGGGTGTGGGCCGGACAGATTTACCCGGCGGTGATATGCAGTTATTGGAGTCAAGCATTCGCAATGTGTTGTATAAACTGGGAGACAATTTTACCGTATATCCCGGACATGGGCCCAAAACAACCATAGGAGAGGAGAAATCCGGTAATCCGTTTTTTTCCGTGTGAACCGATTTTCAAATGCAAGGGGATAAGAATTGTAGAAAAGGATTTGCCAATTGGAATTGCACAATGCCTCTCCACCGGAAAACAGCAAAAAACCCCATCAAATGCAGACAGGGTTTTTTGCTGATTAATGTCCGAAACCAGGTACAAGTATAAATTCGGAATACCATGTAAATCCAACCATAAATACAGTCAGATAAGCCCCAAATAAATACATATACATGCGTTCAGATAATTTTAAGTAGCTTACTGTAAGGAAAAATGCCGTTTGAACCAGGAATAATAATGATGTTTTATACATGTCTCCTACAAAAAACATGATAGTAAATATACCCGTCCAAAAGGCAAGCACACGAAACATACGCTCCATGCTAACCCCTCCTTCTGGTTACCTTTCAATTGTTATTATATACGAGGATTCTCAACTTGTAAACGAATGTTATTACACCATAGAAAGTTTTGCAACATATTTACAGCTTTGACAGCCTTCAAACATATTCTCTTCCTCTTTTAATTCAATATCTGCAAATAACACTTCGAGCATTCCATTTAGAAATGAATGATGCATATTGCAGATCATGGTATGATTATTTAATGCTACTTCTTTGAAGGGGCAATTGTTGATCTTAAAGGTGACGCTTTCGTTTTCTTTGTCATATTCAAATTTTGGATACATTCCAAGCATCATTCCTGCATCTTCCAGAATGATCAGTTTTTGCTCTACCGTTAGTTCCCGGCTGACAGGCATTTTTTGATAATGTTCCATCACTTTTGTACCATATTCTCTTCCTGTCCGGTACAAAGCCTTTCTTCCGGGTTCCCCCAGTTCAAGAAAGGATTCCATTGCAATGGTTGCCAGCATTTTATAATCCCGATGGGGAAAATTCAGCTCTATGACTTCGTCGGACAGCCGATACAGCCGGCTTGGCCTGCCCCCTTTACCACTTTTCCTCGAGAAGGATTTAACCATGTTTATATCTTCTAATTTGGATAAATGCAATCTGGCTACATTCGGGTGAATATCAAATTGTCCCGCAATGTCCGCTACACTGACTTCACGCTGATTTTGGATGATGTGCTGGTAAATACTATATCTGGTCGGATCACTTAAAACATTGGTCACCTTTAATGTCTGTTCCACCTCAATCACCTCTCCAATCGTAATTACTTATATTATAGTAAAAATGATGGTTATTATGGAGAAACTGTGTGAACTGTTGGAAATTGTACACATTTATTTGACAAAATTATTAAGGTGACTCTTCTGCTTTTAACATGAGATTTCTAAAGCTGTAATTCGTATGATTATTTGTATCAATGGAGAAAAACAATTCATAAAAATTCTCTTGCGGAGTTATGGTTATTTCCACTGTACCATCATGGAAAAAATAATGAACCTTTTCCGGCAAGTCAGGTGCATTTAATTCACTCTTTACCCTTTCCCTTCCCAATTGAAATAATGACTCAATAATAATATGCTCCACTTGCCTGTCCGTTATGTAAATATCACTTTTATAGCTTTGGATATTAGCTGTTATTAATATAATAACAATCGTAATGATAAACATAACGTAGGGAAGGTAGAATCCGGCCTCGTTATTCATAAAAGACAAACGACTTTTCATATTGTTCCCCTTCAGATGTAGTAATGCTTAAACTAAATCCATAATCAATATCCCGGAATTTTATCTGTGAAACGTCCCTTAAATACACCTCATGACCTGTTCCGCTTACCTGTCGCCGAATGACATTTCCATACTGTTCAATTTTAGCAGTACTGCCGTTTTCCAAATCCAAATAAAGTGCTGTCGGATGGGGGCGAATTTGATAGCCTGCAGCCTGGATTACTTCATTCCGCAAGTACTGAAAAAATTGCTGGACCGATATTTCATTATAATTATTATTGTAGGACGCGGCATTTAATAAATAAGCAAGAAAAGGGAGGCTAATAGACAAAATAGTAATTGCAGCAAGTAAATGGATGAAAGTAAAGCCTTTTTCACCTTTTCGGCAACCCGTAGAGACAAAATGATTCATGAATTTTTTTGGCATTTTGCCATTCGGCACATCCTTTCACAAATTCGTTTTCGTATTGGAAAGTATATCGTACTTCTTTTTTGTCATTGATTTTCAAATAATCAGAAGGGACAGGTGCCTCTTCTGTCCATAAAAACTGTTGCAACTCATCGTGCAGTTCCAGTGATATTGCGCGTCGTTCACTCAACACTTCCCGTTCTGTATGCATCAATGAAATAATCGGTACCACTGTTGTTACTGCAGTTAAAAGAAGGGAGGCAGCAATGAGGGTTTCTATAAACGTAAAGCCATTACTCTTTTTCAATGTAATATCTTCCTTTTCCAAATGGGAAAATCATATCGTAGGAGGCTTCTTTCGTATGGATTTGAATCGTTCTTGGATTTTTGATGGAACCGTGGTGCTCGAAGGTGATTTCACTGCTTGCCTTAGCATCAATAGTGACTCCTTTAGGATAATTTCTTCTTATTGTTCCTCCTTGATTCCCTCTGACAATTCTATAATGATCATCGGCAAATCTAATCGAAAACGATACATCTTCAGTTGTCATAGTTTGTATATAAAGCATATCAAATTCGAGTGTCTGCAAAAATTGCTTTTCTTCTACTGATTCCAAAACAGTAAGGGATAAGGGCACCGCGATTAACAGCATTATCATGACTATACTGAGTGCTAATAACAATTCTATGAGGGTAAACCCGTTTTGTCTGTTCATGTGAAGTTATGGGGAGGAAACTGAACCGCTGCTGCCCGAGTATATCAATTGTCTTCCATCTGGGCATTCTATTTGTTCATTTTTAATATACCCAGCGGATGCTAATACTTGCAGAGACCCGGGGTAACTTCCTTCATCAATATAATACGCATCTACCTGTGCCTGCACGACTGCCGTTAATGCATCACAGCCTTTCTCATTTATATTTTCACTGTTGGAATTTAAATTGGGCACAATTAATATAATTAACACGGAGATCACCATAAGCACAACTAACATTTCGATCAGTGTAAAACCCTGATTATTTTTCAGCATTGTTCGTACTCCTTTTATATTGTTTGCAGTAATTGGAACATTGGCCACATTAACGTTATATATATAAACATTATAAAACCAGCTAATATGGCAAAAAACACCGGTTGAATATAAGCTATCGTTTTCATTGTTTTTCTTTCTATTTCCTCTGTCAGTAATTCTGCGTAAATACTTAAATCCTTAGCCAGCGCCTCGCTGTTTTGAGTATTTTGAAAAATGCCTGTCAGCTGTTTTTCCAACAGGCTGAACCGGGATAGAAGCGATGCAATTGCAATTCCTTTTATTAATTCTTGTTTAATTAATACTGAATAATGGGACAGAACAGGCAGCTGTCTTTGTTCAGACATATGATCGAGTATATCCTTATAGGGCATGCCTGTTTTAAGCAAAGTGCTGAAATGCGTTGAAAAGTGAAAGGAGGTTTGCAGCTTCACCATTTTTCTATACACGGGCAGGGATTGAATTATTTTAATTTGTGTTTCTATACTCAATTTGTTTTTCATTATCCGCCATCCAAGAAAACCAATAAGCAGCGACAATATAACAGTAAGACCTGCATTAAACAGAAGGTCGATGATCAAAATGGAAAATACAAGGGAAGCGGGCGCATGTGCGGTTGTTTGGAAAAGATCTGCGAAAGACGGAAGGACAAACAATTGTATAACGTAAAGCAGCACAATAAAAATAAATAAGAGAGTGAGCGGATATCTGACAGTTTGCAGAAATTTATTTCTGTATTTAATTCTGTTCTCAAACATGAACAAGCATTTTTTTATGCTGCCTTCTAAATCCCCGTTGGATTTGACAAAGGATAAATATCCTACAATGGTATGATGAAAATTCGCCTGCAGAAATGATGCATCTATAGAGTTGCCATTTTTTAATGCCCGGGAAATGGATGCTGCAGGCGGAGCCAGATGTTTATCCCATTTTAAAACCTGCAATGCTTCCAGAAGGGGATAGCCTGAAGCTAATAGACGACTCATCCTTCGCAGAAATAAAATCTGTAAATTTTCGGAAAGGTTAATCTTTCGCCTTTTGATAAATTTCTTTGGAAATATATCCATAAGCAAAAGCCTTCTTTCTTAAATGTTCAAATGAATTTAAATGATGATGTTTCAAAGTATTAGCCCCCTTAATGGTTTTTGTTAATGATTCTCCATCCAAAAGCTCTAAAATTGCACCGCGTCTTCCATGATGTTTGTAAACGGAAAGCGGAAGCAGCTGCAAAGAAGCAACAGCAATTAATGATTGATCCAAATCCCCACGTTTTAAACCCATTTCCAGCAGACGGTGAACAGTTCCTTTTGTATTTTTAGCATGAAGGGTGCTGAGCACAAGATGACCGGTTAACGATGCGTCAAAAGCAAACTGGGCTGTGTAGGAATCACGGATCTCTCCCACCATAATGATATCCGGATCATGTCTTAAAGCTGCTTTCAAGCCCGTTTGGTAGGTTATTCCCGCTTTTTCATTCACCTGGACCTGCAGTATATCCTGTATTTGTTTTTCAATTGGGTCTTCAAGTGTTATGGTCTGGTAGGAATTTTCCTGTAAAATAGCTTCTAACAGGGCATATAAAGTAGTTGTCTTCCCGCTTCCTGTCGGTCCGGTAAATAAAATAATACCCGCCCGGTGTGAAATCCATTTTTTCAGTTTGATTATTTGATTTGGAAATAGAAAGAGCTGGTTCAGGCTGAGATTTCTTTCCTGTGGAAGAATTCGAATTGCCAGGCTTTCATGGTGGTTAACAGGAAGAGTGGATAACCGGAGGGAAAATAAATGTGTATTTAACTGATGGGTAAGTACTCCATTTTGCGGTTTTCTGCTTTCACCAATATCCATGCCGGAGGTAAATTTATAATAGATGACCAAAAGCTGATATTGTTCTCTTAATATGGATTGATGGAGGATTCTTTTTCCATGTATCCGCAAATAAATATCTGTCCGATTTTCGAATGGATAAAAGTGAATATCCGAGGCTTGCGCTTGGATGGCCTCATTAATTAACCGGTCCGAAAGCTGAGCTGCAGCGCTCATTTGGTTGCTCACCTCCTTTTATATAATTAAAATTTCTTCAAAATGCTCTTGTTTTCTCAGAATTTCATAAACATCCATATTGGAATGTGGTGAAGCCAATCCTTTTTGACCCGGACTACATGAAATTCTCCTTATCCAATTTGGGCTGTAATATACCATATTCGACATGTTTCCGTTAATTCCTTCTTTTTTAATAAAATAATTAAAAAAGATCGAATACCGAAAACAGTACGGGGCAATGCTAACAGTAAGGGAAATGAGGTGATTTGCTATTTCAGGCAACGATTATTTAAAATTCATGACAGAACAGGTTGTCAGCTATATTGATTTACCTTCCGAGGAACGAAAAAGAAGAAAAGAGGAACAAAAAAACAGCCATTTATCATATACAAATCGATGGCTTGGGGTGCTGCCATTTGCATTCCGCATGATGTTCAGGAGAACAGATTAGCAGGCATTTTTCGGAAAATGCCTGCTTTCTTTCTGTTTTTCACTCTATACTCCCTCGTATATTATATTTAGGCTCTTCATTCAGCCTATAAATTCCTTAAAAACCTTTTTAGTACATGTCAATAAATTGGACGCTCTGGGATATTCCTAGATAATGATCTTAGGATCATTTGGGACAATTCTTATCTCCCTTGTGGATTAACCACATTAGAAAGACTGTTTCCCAGTGTACGTGCGGACCTTCATACACGCAGGCTGTACACCCTGATGTTCGAACCTGGATGATAGTAGCTCCAGGGCGGCTTTTGATGCAGGGATAGTACTTATATACGAGGCTG
>NZ_WIXN01000008.1 GCF_010994035.1 Virgibacillus aidingensis | reverse complement strand
AATCTTAAAGATCGGGTTTTAAAATATCTTGAGTAAGAATTAACTTACACACTTTATTTGACAAACCCGCTGTGCCCCATTTTTTGTGGGACAACTCACCTGTCCCTCTGTCCCTTTTTTACTTGATATGAAAAAATATCCTTCCGAAAATAATGGCCGGTAACATCCAGGGTTATTTTTTCTTCGTTGATTTTATTCAACTCTATATCACCTATGACAATGGTTTCCTCATCATAGACCGGACCAGCAATATAATTGCCATCCGGTCCGATGATGGCACTGCCCCCACTCTGGAGCAGCCGATTCGGGTTTTCCTCTAATTCTGCAGGAAGTTCAAATTGGGAAGGGAGATCACTGACAGATTCTATTAAACCGGAAGCCAGTACATAGCATCTTCCTTCAAATGCATAATGGCGGCTGGCAATCTGATGCATTTCATTTACCGTCGGCCAAACTGAAATATGTATATGTTCTCCTGCCTCATGAAGCGTTTGTCTTGCCATTGGCATCCAGTGCTCCCAGCAGATTAGTCCGCCGACACGGCCAACATTCGTATTTACGGCATTCAGTCCATCTCCGTCACCTTGTCCCCATATAAGCCGCTCCGTAAATGTTGGAACCAATTTACGGTGATGATTCAGGAGCTGTCCGTCCGGCCCTATGATGATTAAACTGTTATACAAAGTGCCGTTTCCTTTTCCATGGTCCACTCGCTCATTTAATCCCATTACTACCGTGACGCCATGTTTCTTGGCTGCCGCTGCGATTGCATTTATTTCTTGTCCCGGTACAGTTGCACTGTTTTCCCGCAGAAGCGCATACACCTCTTTTGTCGGTCCATAATCCCATAAACACGCTTTAGGAATGTGGTCGATCCAGGTAGGATAGCCTGTCAGCCATGTCTCCCCAAAAGTAATCAGTTCAGCACCTTGGGAGGCAGCTTCTTCTATGTAGTGGATTGCTTTTCCCACTGAATTTTTTAAATCAAGATATTCCGGTTTGACTTGGATAATCGCTGCGGTTACTTTTTTTGGCATGGTTTTCTCCCCTTAAAAATCTGCTCTGTGACTATAAGATTATAATATTATCAATGTTTAATCAATGATAGGGAGGTTAATATTTTCATTTATTTTGCAGCCTCTCATCCAATATTTCCAAACCTCTTAAAGCTGTATAAAAAGAAAAACCAGCCACCATATATGTAATAGCCCATTCGAAGGTAAACACGAAACCTTGTGAATTACCCACAGAATTAATGAAAACGAGTACAAACCCTGCAAAAGCTCCTGCGAGTGAATAATGGAACCAGCGCAGTCCAAGGTTAATGCGTTCAATGATCACGGAAACGGGGACCCCCATAAGAAGATAAGCAGGGAAAGCAAAAATATAAACATATAAGAAACCCGACAAAGAAAACGAAATGGAATAATTACCTGAGAGAATCATGGAAAAAACGTTAAAGAGAGAAAAAAATATCATTAATATAAAAGGAGCCAGGAATGCAGCAAAAACTTTAAGCATATTTATCACTCCTCAACCATTTCACCATAAGAATAACACGGGTAGACATGCACTTAAAGAGATTGTCCAAATAGAAAAGGAGAGACGGTTCTCTCCATGCACACGAAAGCAATACTTTATTCAAAGTAAATAATCCCCGGATCCGCGGTGTTGTACTGTTTTGGAAAGATCAGCCCCTCCGTATACGGAGATGATACGTTTTGTGTCAGATACATAAAAGCCGTCTGAGCCAAGAACATTTTTGCTCCTTCCACATCCCGCTGGCCGGTAACAATTTCATGCATGACATTCAGGGATAAAAAGTTCATGGCTTCTTCATCGCACATCGCAGATGCTTCCCCCTTTGTACGGTCTAAATAAACACTTCCATCAAAAGCCGCAATATCATCATATAAATGAATAGGCACTTGATAATCAATGGTTTGCTCCAGAAAGTCGGGATGCGGATGGGGGAAGTTATGCGGAACAGTCTCGCGATGTATAATAGTGCGTTTCCAGGGACCATTATCATACCAAGTTAGTTTCCCCTTAGAGGCTTCCTGAGGATACCCGTACTTCCGAATGATTTTATGTGCGCTCTCTAAAGGCTTGCCTTCCCAATTGCTTAAAATCTGATTTACGTAATTTTCCATAAAAACACCTCCAAACCTATGTCTGGAGGTATTATATGTTATTTTTATGTTGATGTGCCCATGGATGAGGCAGATAGCTTGTCCCACATCCGGTGGGACAGTTGACCTGTCCCTATGTCCCGTTTTTATCGCCGGCTGATTTGCCTATTATGAAGAGCCACAGGCCTTCGAATACTTTGGCATCATACAAGGCGATAAGCAGTACAAGTGAAATCGGGCCAATTACGAGTCCAATTAAACCAAACAGCTGCAAACCGGCGAACATGGAGACAAGAATTGCCAGCGGATTTAACTTCATGCTTGTTGATAAAACTTTCGGTTCTGATATCTGGCGGACAATGACTGTGGAAGCATACAGTATGAGCAAGCCGACTCCCATAAAAATATCACCTGTGAAAAAGCTGTAAATACTCCAGGGGATTAAAACAAGCCCCGGACCAAAGTATGGTATTAGATCAAGAATACCCAGAATAACGGCAATGGTAATTGTTTGGTCTACCCGCAGTATGAATAGACCAACCAGACTGACAATAGCAGTAAGTGTCATCAGGATAATTTGTGATTTCAGGAAACCAAAGATCTTTACTTTTAAGTCATGTAACACGTGCATGGTTTTTCTCCTGAAAATCAAGGGAAGCTTGTCTTTATATATTGCTGCGTATTTCTTTGAGTCTTTACTGATAAAATAGATAGCTAAAATCGAAAATATAATCACTGTAAATGTAATGGGAAGTGCACCAACAAAAGTTGAAATCCCGCTTGCAATACTCTGGCCCAAATTACCAAGCACCTGGGCTATATTATTTCCGACAATTTGAATCCCTTCCTGCAATGCCTGACGTTGCCCCTCCTCAATATTATCAAGCCAGCCGATTCCCTGATCCCATAGCGGAAATATGGTTTCATTGAAATAATTTTGTATATTAGCCGATATTTGTTCAATTTGTGAAGGTATGTAATCGGATAAATAAAGGATTCCATCGATGATCACTTTAACTAAAATTGTTACTAATCCCCCGATAATTCCAAAGAGGAGAAGTATACTCGTTAAAACAGCAATAGGCCTGGGAAACCGTAGATATTTTTCCAACAAGCGAATGATGGGATGAATCAAGTATGCAAGAAGCGCTGCTATCAGAAAAGGATATGTAAGCCTTAAAAAATGATACAGCAAAAACAGTCCAATAACAGTGAGCAGAAGTATAAGCAATATACGAAAGATTTTTTGAATGGTTGGATGTTTCATATTAATAATACTCCTCTCATAAGACTGCTGAAAGATTTTACGATTCAGGCAAATATGAAATTTTAGCTGAGAAGTGATTTTAGAAAGCTAAGGTTTTTCAGTCTTAAGTATAAGAAAAAACTAACACATTCACTAAGACGAGACGAAATCACCCATCTTAATTTTCCCCGGTTTCATGTTGAATTCTCCACTAAAATTCTTAAAAATTATATTCCAGCAACTAAATTTATCCTCTATATTCTTTATTTTAGCATGTGAAGGTGTAAACATTCACTTCTATTGTCCTGTATTTACCAAAAAATTAATATAGACTTTCCCAGAGGTTCCACGGATAATTGCTTGGCGGATTGGATTTTATACTCATTTCTTCCTTTCTCACCGGGTGTTCTAACCTTAAGTTGTGGGACCATAAAGCAATTTGCTGCCCAGTCTTATTTACACTGCTTCCATATTTTTGATCTCCGTAAAGCGGATGACTGCGGGATGCCAGCTGGACACGTATTTGGTGAGGCCTTCCGGTATGAAGATTAATTGCAAGGAGGCTCAATCCTTCTTTTTCACTAATTACTTCATAATCCAGCACTGCTTTTTTTGCATTTTTTGTATCTGGTTTTACAGCATACACCTGATTTTTTCTGCGGTCCTTTACCAAATAATCTTTTAAAACAGCAGTATCTTTCTTAGGCCTTCCGCGTACAACAGCGTAATATTTTTTAGTCATTTTGTTTCTTCGGATTGTATCGGAAAGGCGGGAAGCTGCTTTGGATGTTTTCGCAAAAACCATGACCCCGCCAACAGGGCGGTCCAGTCTATGAACAAGCCCCAGATACACATTTCCCGGTTTAT
The DNA here is from genome assembly GCF_010994035.1 of Virgibacillus aidingensis. Lineage (GTDB taxonomy): Bacteria > Bacillota > Bacilli > Bacillales > Amphibacillaceae > Virgibacillus_N. The sequence goes on along the minus strand of NZ_WIXN01000008.1, from coordinate 181,294 downwards.
TATAGCGGATTTTTATATCTTCTTTCAGGTAAGAAAGCAAATCCTGATCTTTTGAACTATCCTCCTGTACCGGGATGTTGACCGGTTTTTCCACAAATAATAAATGGTTGTCTTCATAAAGTATGGTCACTTTCATGGCAAGTAAAACTCCTTTTTTCGTACTAAACAACATATTAACATGAAATGAATAGAAAAGGGGATGACTGTTCTTATACAGCCATCCCCTAAACTGTTATCTAAATAAATCAAGGAAACGTTCCCAGATGCTTTTTTCCTCTTCTTCTGCTGCTTTATCATTGTCATCTTCATCGTCATCTGCAGTAATGCTTTCTGTTCTGAGTACAAATTGTACTGAGTTTATATTTTCGTTTTCAGATGAAGTAAATGATACAGGATCAAAGTCGGAATTATCATATTCCGCGATCATTTCATCAATTTCTTCTTGCATTTGATCAGGTAAATCATTTGTTGAAGCATATAGTTCATTGGTTCCATCATGGAGTTCGGCTGCCCCCTCTTCCAGCTGCCGGGTTCCTTCGCCCAGTTCGGAAATGCCGGCATGTATATCACCATAAGCGCCTGATAGCTCGCCCACCCCGTCTGTATAGCTTTCCAGGCCTGCATGAAAGGCGTTATAATTATTGGAGATCTCGGTAAGTCCCTCGCTTAACTGAGTGATCGGATCCATGACATCCATATTGCTAATGGCAGTGGAAATTTCCTTGGAAGTGGTGTTCAAAGCTGTTTCTAGTTCTCTGATTCCGCTGATAATTTCGGTTAATGCCGGATCTATTGCCTGAAAACCCTGTTTTACTTCATTGTAGGTTCCTTTGGCTGCAAGCGCTTTTTCGTATATAACAACTAATTGATCCAGCGCTTCGGATTCTCCTCCTGCAAGCCTATAAAGCTCGTAAATTTCCTCTTCATCAATATGGTATTCCGGGATTTCCTCCATTGCCTTATCAAATACATTATAGGCAGTTTGATAGTTTTCTTTTAATTCTTCCAGCCCATCTGCAATTTTACTGACTGTCTCCGCCATCTCCTCAAGCCCTTCCGGCAGTCTGGACAGCTCTCCCAGTTCAAAATCAATATCCTCCTCAGAAAGTGAATGACTGATTGTTGCAAGCGCATCATTTATTTGTCTTGATCCCTCAATCAATTCAGAGGAAGATTGATTGATTTCTGTCATACCATCCCGGAATTGGCCGGATCCATCCTGTAAATCGGTGACGCCGTTATTCAACTCGGAAACACCATCTCTCAGTTCGCCGACTCCATTATTGATTTCTCCAATGGCATCTGTCAGTGATGTCATTTCTTCTGTCATTTCATCTGTGTCCGGTTCATCTATGGACATGGTTGACGGAACAGCGTTAATGTCAATGGCTTCCAGCTCAAAATCGGTTACATCAGCTGAAAACCGTATAACTTCCTCTTCTTCCGGCATTACTGTATAGGTAAATTGTTTATCTGTACCTGCACTTGCTTCGGTGGCTTCTTCTGCTTCGATATTGCTGTAGCGGTCAGGATCTGCAGTAAGGGATATTTGCAGCAGGTAATTTTCAAAAAACAGCTGCTCACCTTCCTCATTTTGAGAGGTTTCCAATACTATTTCAATATGACCATCGGCACCAAGCAGCTCAGCAGGGTTTATTTCTTTTCCGTCAAGAAAGTAGGAAATGGAAAATTTCCAGGGCAATGCTTCATGATTCATATTTCCCTGATAATAAAAATTTTCTTCTGTAGCAGCAAAATGAATTTCATCATTCATCTGTTCAATTTCCGACAAATCTGTCAGATTTCTGACGCTATCATAATTACCGTGGTCAATCAGCATTCCGGGTTCCGTAACACGGAAATGGTTGACGACAAAAGTTTCTTCCTGATCCCCATTAGACTGAAGTGTACCATATATCACTTCATCTTTATGGGAAAAGCTGCCTTCCTCCAACTCTGCTGTATCCGAATCTTCATCTTCTGCCACCTCGACAGGACTGGCAGCAACTAGCAATGAAGGGAAAATAAGCACAGCGACCAGAAAAACAAGAAAGATTTTTTTAAATCTCATCGTAAATTTCTCCTTTTGATGAAACACAGTGCCACGCCTGTGTTTAAATTACCATGTTGTTTTTCGTATGAATTTGTCAAACGTTAACAGCAATGCGGGCAGGAAACAGATGACAAGAATAAATGCCATTAATGCTCCCCGTCCAAGCAGCAGTCCAATATCCGATACGATCGGGTTGGTCGAGGTAAAGGATAGAACGAAACCAACGATTGTCAGAATGGATGCCGATACGGCTATTGAAAATACTTTTTCGTTTATTGATTTTTTAATGGCCTCCAGAGCTGACATTTTCTTTCGGTTCTGTACATAATCCTCCGTCAGAAGGATGCCATAGTCCACGGTAGCTGCAAGCTGTACGGTACTGATGATTAAATACCCGATAAATACAAGGGCGGTTCCCGTAAAGTAGGGAATCGACAAATTAATCCAAACAGAAGCCTGAATCGTAAGCAATAGCACAACAGGCATGGAAATGGATCTGAAGCTGATCAATAGGACAATGGCAATTGACACTACCGTCATGACATTGACTAGAGTATTATCTCTTTCCACGGTCACTTTTGTATCATATAATGTTGCGCTTTCTCCAAGCACATATGCTTCATCACCATAGTAATGTTCCGTTTTATCCTGGATAGTCTCCACTAATTGAAAAGCTTCCTCACCATCTGATCCTGCATTTGTATTTACTATAATTCTGCTGTAATTTTCCGAGAAAAACTGTTCTGTCACCGTATTCTCCAGATATTCCGGTGGGATGGCAGTACTGACCGCGTCGGTATAGGAGATCGTACTTGTTACATTTACCAGGTTTCTCAATTCCTGTATTAATTGTTCCTCCCGTGAGAGGTCTCCCCTTGGTGCGAGTATAATTACAGGCGTATATTCTCCAAATGTTTCCTCAATCTGCAAGGCATCGCTTCCTGCACGCGTGTTTTCCGGCAGCTCTCCCATACCAAAAATGAAGTTGGTTTGGCTTTGGGCCATAAATGCCGGTACGATAATCAGAAGTACGAGAATAAGCATGGGTATACGAAGATTGATCACAAATTTTCCAATATGCCACTTGCTTGGCAGCAGTGCCTTATGCCTTGTTTTATCAATCCATTTATAGAACATCACGGTGAACGCAGGTAAAAAGACGATGACAGTAATATAGCTTAATGCAATCCCTTTTACGAGATTGATTCCTAAATCAGCACCAATCTCAAAGTCCATAAAACTGAGTGCGATAAATCCGAAGAAGGTAGTTGATGCACTGGCTGTAATTGCCGGAAAAGATCTTTTCATGGCCAGCCGCATGGCTTCTTCCGGATTTTCGGTCTTTTTACGGTAATCCTGAAAACTATGCAGCAGAAAGATGGCATAATCCAGGGAAACTGCCAGCTGAAGGAGCGGTGCCACGGATTGGGTAATAAAAGAAACTTCTCCGAGAAATATATTGGTTCCCAGATTAATCAGGACAGAAATCCCGATAGCTGTAAGAAAGAACACCGGCTCCATCCATGAAGTGGTGGATAAGACCAATATAAGAATAATAATGGGAATAAGAATAGCCGCAGCAAACATTGTTTCCGATCCGGTCATTTTTTGGGAAACGGCAGTATCGACTGCCTCGCCATCCATCGCATTCTCTTCCCCGATCAGTGCATAAATTTTATCGGTTACTTCGACTTCTCTTTCTTCTTCAATAGTGAGGGAAATGAGTGCTGTATCATCTTGATAGTATGTTTCTACTGTGCTTTCCTCTGCCATTTCGATTGGCATTTTTATGTCAATCGCATCATCCAGCCAGTCCACATTGGTAACGCCGTCTATTTCATTAAGTTTTTCTTTAAAAACGAGGGCCTCCTGGATGGAAACGTCGTGAATCATTACCCTCGCGTTTTGAATACTGTCCTCAAATTCTTCTTCCATCACTTCCATGGCAATGGTGGAAGGAGAATCTTCCGGCAGGTACTCTGTTAAATTGTAATTAACAGATACGGTAAACTGGGCAAATATACTGATGACGGCAAGAAGAATGAATGTAAATACGACGAACTTTTTATGTTTTAATATACGTGATGCCATTATTGATAAATCTCATCCTCTCTTGCCTAAGTTCATTTTCCATTATATCATTATATAAGACACAGTGTTGTTTATTCAACATACAGTTTTATAAAAATCGTTTGTTTCCCAACACGTTGAGTGAATGTGTTGGATTTTTTACAAAAAGGGGTAGATTTTATGGCTGAGGAAAAATTGGACAGAAGAAAAAAATATACGCGGATGGTCTTGAAAGAAAGCTTGATTAAGTTATTAAAGGAAAAACAGATTTCCGACATTACGGTGAAAGAAATCTGTTCGCTCGCAGATGTAAACCGTTCTACATTTTACGCTCATTATTTGGACCTATATGATCTTCTTGCGAAAACGGAAGAGGAAGTCCTGGATGATATGCAGTCTTACTTTGGCCAGCATGATTTTAACAAAGATGAGGAATCGATTCAGATGACGGAAAAACTATTGGATTATGTGATGGCGAACAAAGAAATTGTTCAAATTCTGCTGCATGAAAACGCGGATCCGAACTTTCAAAAGCGGGTGATGAAAATTGCCCGAGAATATTTAAAGGCAAGCTGGAAACTGACTCAAGGACATGAAAAAAATATTTCTCATTATGCCTCTGTTTTTATTATAGGCGGCGGTCTGCAGATGGTTAAGGAATGGATGGATGACGATTTGATGCTGTCAACAAAGGAGATGGCGGGGCTTATCAACAATATTGCCAACCATGGTTTGTCAGCGGTGAAATAAACGTGGATGAATGAGAGTATGGGCACTTTTCACACAAACAATGCATAAAATACTTTGAGATTTTGTGGAAGGGAGTAAATTTCATTGTATATTGTACCTATGTATCCGTACCCTTATTACCCGGCTGCTCCGTCGTATGGTTATCGAGGTGAGCCGATCAACCAGCAGCCTTCGTTCCCGCAGGAAAATGCCGGGCAAATGTTCTCCCCATATTTTGCAGGGAGTGGTCCCAATATGAATCATCAGGCGGAAGCTGCTATGCATATACCATCGGAAGAAAGACAATCCATGGATGTTGGATCCCGGCCGTATGTCGTGAATATTCATCAGGCTGCCAGGCAAAATAATACATTCCGGACAGCGATATGGACCGGAGAGTATTTACAGGTGGTTATCATGAGCATCCAGCCTGGTGACGATATCGGTTTGGAAGTTCACCGCAATCATGATCAATTTCTGCGAATAGAGGAAGGGGAAGGGATCACCCGAATGGGAGATACGCAGCACAATCTGGATTTTGAAGAACGGATTTCGAGAGGCTCGGCAATTATGGTCCCTGCCGGTAAATGGCATAACATTATTAATACGGGAAATCGCCCTCTGAAACTTTATACGATCTATGCTCCACCGGAACATGAGTATGGGACGGTGCATGAGACGAAGAAGGCTGCAATGGCTGCTGAAGGACACCATAATTAAAGCACTTTGTAAAAAGGATGATTGCCAGTCATCCTTTTTATTATTGGCACGGAGGAAGCTTGAATTATATAGGGGCCCGGGTCTTACTCGGGAAAGATAAAAAAGCTGCGCAGTTTCTCGGCAACCCTCGATACAGGAAGCCCTACCACATTAAAAAAATCCCCTGTAATTCCTTTGACAAAAATGGCACCCATTCCCTGAATGCCGTATGCCCCTGCCTTATCATAGGGCTCTTTTTTGGACACATACCATTCTATTTCATTCCGGGACAACTTTCTGAAAGTTACTTCAGTCCTTTCCACAAAGCTGATTTTCTTATTATTGGAACGGATAACAACTCCTGTATAAACATCATGCACGTCCCCGCTTAATAATGAGATCATATTCAACGCATCCTGCTTATCTTTTGGCTTTCCAAATATTTGATTATGATGGGAAACTACGGTATCGGCAGATAAAATAACTTCATCCGTATGTTTAATTGGCGTATGTTCATTTTTTAGTGCCGCCAGCTGCAGCACTTTTTCCCGCGGATCTGATTTCTGAATCTGCCCTTCATCTACATTTGGTTTACGAATCGTAAATGGGATATGTATTTGTTTTAACAATGCTTGTCGTCTTGGAGATCCCGATGCCAGAATAAGTTTCATATTTATTGGTCCTTTCTGCATGGATATCGTATATTTTAGCAGAAAAACAGCGGGGAGGGAATAAATTGTCCCCGTCTCAATATTCCTCCTTCCTGCAGCACTCCGTTTAGTCCATATGCTTGTAACCTCTAAAATAGCCCGAAAGAGAATTAAAACAAGGACAATTTCTATATTAAAAGTTAAAAATAACTTCGATATTCATGTTGCCAACATTTTGTTTACACTGCTATTTAGTCATTTGTTCGCTCCCGGTTACTTTTTTATTCATGCAATACCCCTTCTAAGCAGTTTTGCTTCATAAAATTCCCGAAAAATATTATGATAGTATGTATACAGAAAGAAGGGACATAAATGCTTGGAATTCGTTGGGGCTTTTTTCTTGTGGGAGTCCTTATTTTTAGTTATGGGATCAGTATTGCAATAAAAGTTCAGCATGTGGGAATTCATCCGTGGGACGTACTGAATGTGGCGTTATTTGAAAAGGTGGGCCTGTCCATTGGCTCATGGGCAATCATTATTTCGGTATTGTTAATTATCATTTCCTGGATATTAGATAAAAGCTATATTAAACTCGGTACATTTTTTAATGCGGTGCTTGTCGGTGCTTTTGTGGATTTTTATTTATGGATGGACATTCTTCCGCAGGCAGCACACGGCTGGCAGGATTACTTCACTATTCTTTTAGGCATTATTATTATGGGTTTTGGCGGCGGTGTCTATAATGCAGCCGGGGTCGGATCGGGGCCGCGTGATGGTTTCATGCTATCCATTTCCGATAAGCTCGGAGCTTCGATCGGAAAAATCCGTATTATTGTAGAAACCCTAGTCCTCGGTATCGGCTGGCTTTTAGGCGGCCCGGTATTTATTGTCACATTCCTGTTCACCTTTATACAAAGTCCAATATTCCAATACACTTTCCATCTATTCAGAAAAGTTATTTTTAGAATTGATGTTCGTATTGGGAAAAAACATTCCGAACATACAGCCTGAGACAGGAGTCTTTTCCTGTCTTTTTTTTGGCTTCAGATACAGAATGATTGATTTTTAAAATTGCCAGATGCTGCTATGGCAGATTTACAATTTTATCTCATGGAAAATGATATTTTCTTTGCTCCTGGATCGGCAGATTTCCAATTTCCCCTTGTTGAGCTTTTTTGCCAGCATGATAGAATGAGGAAAAATAAGCCATGGAGGGATTCTAATGGGGCAAAGTAATATTATTTATTTTCCCGATAAAGTACAGGAAGAATTAATTAATGTGTTGGATGAGCTGGTGGATTATTCTGTCCGTCATTATAAAAAGGAGATTGTGGAAGCGACAGAGAACCAGTTGGATAAAATGAATATTTCTGAAAGAACCGAAAATTATATATTCACCCAATTGTTTTGGTGGACAATATACTGTTACCGCTTGCCGCCATCCCAAAAAACCATTTATCAGGAATATTTAGCAACACATAAAAAGGAATGGAAAAAGAAAAGTGTAACAGTCCAGCAGGTGCTGGCAAGCTGGCTAGAAATAAGCCCGGGATTTTACTATGTGGAAGAAGATAGGGGCAGGAGAGGTAAAGCTTTCATTTTCCGTGATATTTTCGAAGGGAACAGAAAAATGGTAACTATACATTCAAAAAGAAATAGAAAACCGGTTCCCGGGGAAGTGGTATCCGTTCTGCTGCTGCCGATGGAGGATGGAAGTTTTATTTCACAGGGGAGGATGATCCATATACCGAAAGGGGCATCAGCATCCATCGTAAATAAAATTTCCAATTACTATGAAAAACATGCGATATCCCCCAGCTATGCAATCAATCGCGATCTCTATCCGGAGCTTTTAAGAATTTCACTGGAAGCATTGGAAGGGGAATGATGATGAAAAAAATGGTCACAAAACCATATCAAACATTAAAAGAAAGCCATGAAGCAAAGATAATCAGCAAATTGGCTGCCGGCAAAATCAGGATTATTTATTTAAAAACTGCTTATAGAAAGTGATTGATTTCCGGTTTCTTTTTCACCGATGATGAGCTCTGATGAAGAACTGTCCAAATTATAGTCTTCTATAATATTTTGAAGCCATAACCAGGCAATAACTATTCCAATAACCGTCACAAGTAAAATTATAAAAATGGTTAGCTTCTCTTTCATTTTGTATCCCCCTCATATAAATCTACAATAAGATTACCAAATCGTTTGAAATATGTAAATGTAATACGAAATAAGTAGTTTCTATATTCATAGTGAAAACCTTAGAAATAGGGAGTTTGACAAAGCAATAGCTCAATGTTCACGCTTTCTTGGCATTTTGAAAAATAATGCTTCTGTGGTAGAATTCATTAATTGTGTGAGCCAAAAGAACGGGTCAAAATAAGAAGAAAGAGGTAGTGCATTGAGAATAGAACAGTTGAAGCAGGAATGGTTTGGTAATGTCAAAGGTGATGTATTAGCGGGGCTTGTGGTTGCATTAGCGCTAATTCCGGAGGCTATTGCTTTCTCCATCATTGCAGGGGTAGACCCAATGGTGGGGTTGTATGCATCTTTTTGTATTGCTGTTGTGATAGCGTTTGTAGGGGGGCGGCCGGGCATGATCTCCGCGGCGACTGGAGCCATGGCTTTGTTAATGGTAAATCTGATCGCGGATCATGGTTTGCAGTATTTATTGGCAGCAACCATCCTGACAGGAATTATACAAATAATTTTTGGGGTTTTTAAGCTGGCAAGAGTAATGAAATTTGTCCCGCGTTCGGTGATGATCGGATTTGTAAATGCCCTGGCCATCATGATCTTTATGGCGCAAATCCCTCATTTCCAGGGCGAGGGCTGGGTGATGTACGGGCTTGTGGCATTAACATTGGCCATCATTTATATTATGCCTAAGCTTACCAAAGCAGTACCATCTACACTGATAGCTATTATTGCGGTAACGGTGCTTGCTGTTTTTGGAAATATTGAGGTGGGCACTGTAGGTGATATGGGAACAATAACTCAGCAGCTTCCCGTCTTTCTTATTCCGTCTATTCCATTAACACTGGAAACGCTGATGATTATTTTTCCATACTCATTGGCATTGGCAATTGTCGGACTCCTTGAATCATTGTTAACCGCAAATATCGTGGATGATATGACAGAGACAGAAAGTGATAAAAATAAAGAAAGCCGCGGCCAGGGAATCGCGAATATTGTTTCAGGATTTTTCGGCGGCATGGCGGGCTGTGCGATGATCGGCCAATCCGTCATCAACGTCAAATCCGGCGGAAAAGGACGTTTATCTGCACTTGTTGCAGGCGTATTTCTTATGTTTTTAATTGTGGTGCTGGGAGGACTGGTTGTGCAAATTCCACTTGCTGCTTTGGCTGGAGTGATGATTATGGTATCGGTCAGCACCTTTGACTGGTCCTCCGTAAAAAACCTTCATAAACTGCCGCGCACAGATGCATTTGTCATGATTTCAACAGTCGGTGTTGTATTGTATACAAATGATCTGTCAAAAGGGGTACTGGCAGGAGTGCTGCTGAGTGCGATTTTCTTTGCGGCGAAAATATCCAAAGTGAAAGTTACGGATGAACTGGTAATGAAAGAACAAAAAAGAATTTACCGTGTAAATGGGCAATTGTTTTTTGCATCGGTTAGTGATTTTCCGAAAAAGTTTATTTATACGGATAGTGTAAACGAAGTTATCATTGATTTAACACATGCACATCTTTGGGATGATTCGGCAATAGGGGCATTGGATAAAGTGGAACAAAGATTTGAACAAAATAATATTAAAGTGCACTATACCGGCGTTAATGAAGAAAGTAAACAATTAAAAGAAAAAATAGGCGGCCTTTCAAAAGCAGCATCCGGACAATAATCTGTTATACTATAAAAAAACCCCTATTTTAATGAGGTGGAGCAATTGTTTCAAAAGATATTGGTCGCTGCGGACGGCTCAAAGCATTCGATACGCTCGGCGGAGTATGCACTCGAAATTGCAAAAAAATTTAATGGAAAAATTGACGTTGTTTATGTAGTGGATGGACAGATGGCAAAAACGGATGTGTTACAGGCACGGGATAAATTTGAGCTTGAAAAAAAGCGTAAAGAGAAGCTGAAAGTCATTAAGGATCTGCTGGAAGAATCAAGCGTACCTTACGAAACCCATTTTTTGCATGGTGAAGCAGGCCCGACGATTGTAAACTATGCGAATGATCATGAGTTTGACTGTGTCGTTCTTGGCAGCCGGGGATTAAATAACCTGCAGACATTTTTGCTTGGAAGCGTCAGCCATAAGGTGGCGAAACGGGTGGATTGTCCGGTATTGATTGTTAAATAAAATATCCTGGGATTTCCATTTCCAAAGAATATGGGGAAGCTATCGATTCGATAATGGGAGAGCGAATCGATAGCTTTTCTAATAGATTTTAGTTTTATTTTTCGAATTTTAATCCAGATTTATTGTCTGGTAGATTGACGGTTCTTCTCATCAGCATCTTCTGTCAAAATGCTTCATATTAAATAGAGATAAATGATCGGAATCCGGGGCTGCACCAAAATGCCTGGGACATCAGCGGTGCTGAATTGCTCCTGCTGGTAACAATTATTTCCTTATCCCTCTACAAAGCTTGTGCCACATCATAATTATTTAAATCAAGATCTATCTTTTTACCCTGTGAAAGCCTGGCTACTTGTGAGCCAATGTAAGGTCCCATCGTCAAGCCTGAAGCTCCCAGCCCATTAATCAATAGAAGTCCGTCCCAGCCGGTAAGCTCTCCGATAATGGGAAGAAACCCCGGTGCAACCGGCCGGAAGCCGACACGGGTTTCCACTACAGTGGCAGAAGCTATTCCGGGAGCGGTTTCCATTGCTTTTGTTAAAATTTCATGCATACCGCCTGCTGTAACCCGGTAGTCATAACCAGCTTCATCTTCATGAGTGGAGCCAATGACCACCCTGCCATTACCGAATGTAAGCATGTACTGATTATTTGGCGGCATAACAAGCGGCCACAAGTCCGTTTTCACATTCTGCATTTGTATATGCATAATTTGTGCACGCTGCGGCTGGACATGGAAATCAACACCCAAAGGCTTAAACAATTCACCCATCCATGCACCGGCAGCGGCGATCACTTTAACTGCATTTATTTCTTTCCCTTCAACTTCAACACCATAAATGGAATTGCCTTTAAATAATAATTGAGCGCTGCCTTCCAAAAAAACGGCACCGAGACTTTTAGCTGCTCTGATTAAGGATTCGCGAAGTTTTCTGCCGTCTACCCGGGCGGCACCACTTACATGTACGGAACCAAACCCATCCGCCAATAAAGGAAAAAGTGCTTTTGTCTGTTCTTCGTCAAGCAGGGTTATCTCGCCGATTTCCGGGGCATTTTCCCGGCGTTTTACCGCACGTTCTTTCATTGCCTGCAGTTTTTCCCCGTCTTTGTGAAGGCTGATCGCCCCCACCTTTGCGTATCCGGTATCCATTTGCCCATCTTCCGCTAAATCATCGATCAGCTGCGGATAAAATTTTACACCCTCTTTTGCCAGGTGATACCATGCTTTATTTCTTCGCTGGGAAAGCCAAGGACATAAAATCCCTGCTGCGGCATCCGTTGCCTGTCCAGCTTCTTTTCTGTCAATGACAACCACGGGGCACTCGTTTTTGGCAAGATAGTAAGCTGTTGCAGCACCGGCAATTCCGGACCCGATAACTATATACGGGGCTGTATTATCTGTTGACAATCATATTCAACACCTTCATTTGTCCGGTATGCTCTGCTTCATGCTGGGTAATCATCAGGAATATATCCCCATACGTTTTAAAATTGCCAAAGGGCATTTCAAAAGGAAGATTTTTGTTAAAAAATGTTTCATCCAGATCATTTATTCGCTTTTTTTGCTCGCTTAAATGTTCGATAATCTCTGAAAGCTCTGGTACTTGTTCGGGCCAATCAGCTGGTTTTGTACCTGTTGCGAAAAGTTCCTGGTATGCTTCCGGAAAATTTTTGGAGTGGTTTGGGAAACCAAATAACAGACTTTCTGCTGTGACAAGAATATGTCCGGCATGCCAGCGGAGTGTATTGTTAAGTTTTTCCGGCTGGATATCCACTTTGCTTTCATCAAGCCCTTTCATAACTCCCAATGTTGCCTCACGTGTGTAATTGAAATGATTAAACATAAAAATTTCCTCCTTCAAAAAATTGATTTGTGCTTATCTCAATCATAGAAATGATTCGGAAAAAAGTAAAATAAAAAAGGATTTGCTGGGGTCAATAAAGAATAACATTACAGAGGGAGGAAAAATAATGAAGGTAAATATTATTGGTGTAATTTTATTTATAACAGGCGTTGTCATTATTATTGTTGGTTTATATAGTGCTTATCAGAGTGCAAATTATGAAACTCCCATCGCGGGTGATCCATACGCAACTACGATGGATTGGCATATGTTTTTCATGATGCTGCCCAGTTCTGTGGCATATGGAGCGGCATTGATAGGGATTTCAGAGGTAATCCGTCTATTACATAATCAGCATAACGACAAATTAATAAATTCTGCCGAAAGCGTATCGGCAAATACAGCACAACCTGCTGATGTGGAAGACCCTGCCAAAGTATGGACAATCAGTGAAACAGATGAGGAAAAAATATATGAATTATATTCCGATAAAGCCATTTTGGAAATCATACCGTCACAAAAAGAGGGGTATTGTATCATAAAATTGCAGGATAAGGATGGGCCTTTAAATCCGTATATAAAGATCGTTGATGTATCTGGTCCCGATGCAGAGGAAGTGCAGGATGAACCTGTAAGACAAGAAATAATGGATTGGTACAAGGCTGAAGGATATCAAAAATAGACGGGATCCAAAAGGTGTAAACGTAAGGTTATATAAGAAAAGAAATAGAGAGCAGTGCAAAAAATATAAGGTGGAGGTGACTTGTTTTGGCAGGAAAAAGAAAGTATGGCTGGTTTATATGGACATTAATTATCGTTTTATCTGTGACGGTTATTGGATCTGTCATCCTGTTTTTTAACCTATTTAACCTTGATATTAATGAAGTATTGAATCAGCAGACCTCCACATCCACGGAAAGTGAAGAGATACCCGAAGAGACACAGCAGCAGATCGAAGAAACTCAGGAGGCGGTTGGAAAGGAACATAGCGAAATAGGAGAATTTATTACCAATCAGCATGATTTTTACAACGATACAACAGGTTATGGCGGTATAAATAATTTGGACTGGGAAGAGCAAACAGAAGCTGCCGGTGAAATAATTGCTTATATTGATCAGCATATTGATTCGGTTTCAAATGAAGCACTGCAGCAGGATTTAAATGCGGTTCGGAATTTAGCCGCAAATGTTATCGAGGAAGAGGACCCGGAACAGGTCCGTGATTTGCACCGATATTTCCATGATTTGGATATCGCATTAAACAGCTACAATCGATATGACAGGATTTGGAATATAACCGAAACACTCCCTGTAAGTAATTAAGGGAGCAAAAAAGCCATGGGCTTCGCATCCGTGTAATTCTGAAAATGGTTAATGCAGCTCCAATTATAACGCAGCTCATGACATAGGACCGGTTTTTATGATAATCTAATAGTTGGAGAGTTGAATTAAAAGAGGTGAATGGATATGGAAAAGACATTGATTTTTGGACATAAAAACCCGGACACAGATACCATTTGCTCTGCAATTGCTTATGCAGATCTGAAAACAAAAATGGGAGAAAATGTGGAGCCGGTAAGACTTGGTGAAGTCAGCAAAGAAACCAATTTTGCTTTGGAATACTTCGGGTTTGAGGCCCCGCGTTTCATTGAGAAAGTTGATTCTGATGTAAAAGATGTTATTTTAGTTGACCACAATGAATTCCAGCAAAGCGTGGATAATATCAATGATGTACGAATCAAAGAAGTAATTGATCATCACCGCATTGCTAATTTTGAAACGAAAGAGCCGCTGTATTACCGTGCTGAACCGGTGGGATGCACGGCAACCATTTTAAATAAAATGTATAAGGAGAATAAGATTCCTGTATCCAAAGAGATTGCAGGACTGCTCGTTTCGGCAATTATTTCCGATTCCCTGCTGCTAAAATCGCCCACCTGCACACAGGAAGATATCGATGCTGCCTATGAACTTGCCGAGCTTGCCGGGGTAAACCTGGAATCATATGGTCTGGATATGCTGAAAAAAGGTGCTGATTTAAGTGATCACAGTGTAAAAGAACTCCTGACCATGGACGCGAAAGAGTTTTCCATGGGTGACGCCAAAGTGGAAATCGCTCAAGTGAATACAGTGGATACGAACTCTGTGTTCGAGCTTCAGGAAGAGATTGATGCAGAAATGGCAGAAATTATTAAGGAAAAGAATCTTGATTTGTTTCTATTTGTTGTAACGGATATTTTGAATAATGACTCCGAAGTACTCGCCCGGGGAAATGGAGCGGATAAAGTGGAACAAGGATTTGACGTGACACTGGATAAAAATAGCCGAGCCCTCCTAAAGGGCGTTGTTTCAAGGAAAAAACAGATTGTTACGGTGCTGACAGATGAATTTATAAAATAAAGAGAAAAGCTGCCGCTGGAATTTAATATGCTCCCGTTAAGATAGACAGATTAGGAAATAAAAATCTGTTTCTATCTTATGGGGAGTTTTTTTGTTCCAAATTATTGGAAATTCAGATGCGGCAAGAGAAAGAGAGGTAAGAACGTGTAAATACAAACGAAAGATCTCCTGGATAAAAATCCCGCCTTTTACTACAAACCTCCAACCGATTACCGTCACTCTATTTCCAAGAAAATAGAACTCGCATGCAAAACTAATTTTGGTTATAAGTTATATAAATTATAATACCTTTATTAGCAATTTTGTATATTATTGTATTTAAATTTTAATAGTATTTTTATTAATACTGTCCAGATACCTTAAAAATGGGATTTAGAATTTTTATTCAATATATTTTCAAGTTAATTGTTTTTGGCATCTTTTTTGCATATATATTAAATGAAAGCGCTTTCTGCATATACATCATGTAGATATTCTAAAAGGTTAAAAAGCAAATTAATAAGATGCAACTTATGTATTAAATAAGGGAAGGAGATGAAGAATTACTGCATATCATTTGCCGTCTGTTCAAGATAATAAAGACTTATCAATTCTTTGCAGTGCTGCCGGCAGGTTGATATGCAATTATGTTGAAGATGAAAAAGGCCAAAATCGGAATATTAATGTTAGATACTCAGTTTTATAGACCGGCAGGAGATATTGGCAATAAGCATACTTTTCCTTTTTCCGTTGTTTACAAAATGGTAGAGGGAGCAAGTATTTCCAAAGTGGTAAAGGAAAGGGACACTGGTTTAATAGAACCATTCGTCCAAGCAGCCAAAGAACTTGAAGAAGAAGGCATCAGGGCTATCACAACAAGCTGTGGGTTTCTGGCTCTATTCCAAAAGGAAATACAGCAACAGTTAACTGTCCCATTTTATTCGTCCAGTCTACTTCAAATACCGATGGCAAGTATTACTGCTGGTGAACCAATTGGTATTGTTACAGCCTCGGAATCCAGTTTGACAACAGCTCATTTAAGCGGGGTAAATGCGCATCACCAGCATGTCATTATTAAAGGTATGGATAATATGCCGAAATTTTCGGGTGCTATTGTTCATGAGGAAATTGAATTGAATGAAGCTGCTGTTAAGGAAGAAATGAAACAGATAACAAGTGAGCTAATTTCAAGTCATCCGGGTTTAAAAGCGATTATTTTGGAATGCACGAATATGCCGCCGTATAGGGATGCAATCAGGGAAGTAACCAAGTTGCCGATATTTGATATTACTACTTTGGTAAATTATGTTTATTTGACCATTTAAGATATTACCTAAAATATAATATCCGCAGTAAGCAAAAAGAGTATTTATATAGAATATCTTGTACAAATTTAAAAAAATGGGGGAATTTTATGCTGGAGATCATTGTGCCGCTTTTGCTATTATTTACTATTGCTTTGGTAAAACAAATACCGGTAATCGGAGGAAATATAAAGATTGCATTACTTGTGGCTGCACTCTCTTCCGCGATTATTTCGGGCCTGGCACCATTGGAAACGCTGCTTGCTTTTATCGACGGAATTGACCGCTTATCCTGGGTAATCATGCTATCCATTTTTGGATCAATCTATGCCGAATCCCAAGTAAGGCTTGGTGCGATGGATACAACTTTAATTGGTCTTCGTTCTGTGTTTGGAAATTCTCCGAAGGGTTTAATTGCAGCGATTTTTATAACATTAATTATTGCAGGCTCTTTTTTAGGGGATGCTATTGCAGCTGCAACGGTTATTGGGTTTCTGGTGATTAATTCATTGAATGAGTTAAAAGTCAAACCGGAACAGATTGGGATGATTATTTTGGTAGGGGCTTCGATTGGCTCCATTATGCCACCTATTTCCCAGGGGGTTTTCCTTTCATCTTCTCTAATTGGGATTGATCCGGGCCCGGTCATTAAAATTGCCTATATTACTGTTAGCATTGGTGCATTAATAGCTATTTTTGAATCTTTCCGATTTGTAAAAGGAAGGAAGATGCCGGAGCATTTAAAAACAACACAATCAATTTCCTCCATTTTAAAGGAAAGATGGATGACACTGGTGCCGCTTGGCGTTTTAGTAGCTATTGTCATTGCGAATACAGGCTTTGATTATAATATATTTGCAGAATGGACCATTTTTTCAGCCATTTTAAATCCATTAATGGAAATTCCAATTTTACAGGGAATCACATTTCAGGTGGTAAGTGCCATTATCATTGCACTGCTTGTCAGTTTTCTCTTCCCAATTGTTCGAAAAGAGACAAAGGGCGTGTTGAAAGGCGGGTTAATTAAAGTAAGTCAAACTGTGCAAATACAGCTATGTGCGGGGGTGATGGTTGGTGTTTTTTATGCTTCAGGCCTTATTGAACAGGTTGCCGTGTTGACTGAAGGATTGGCTGCTTCCATGGTAAAGGTTGGCGGCGCCATATCCATGGTCATTGTAGGAATGCTGACGGGTTCCCAGACAACAGCTCAATCGGTTATTGTTACTTTTCTTGGACCCATTCTTGAGAACATGAGTGTGGATCCGACATTCATCGCAATTGGAGCCTCGCATATTGCAGCTGCAGGTCAGAATATGCCGCCGGTAGGATTGACCGCATTTGTTGTCTGCGGTCTGATTGGGGGAATCCTAAACAGGCAAGTAGATCCGCTTAAGGTTATGGTTCTCGCCTTGCCGAACTCTTTCTATTTTTTAATGGTTGGATTAATTGCCTGGTTTATCTTTTAGTAGATATTAATAAGAAGACTGAACCTTTCCGGCACTAATTTGTTAAATTTTTATTGGATCTTATATTATAAATAACTAACTTATGAGGAGGCAGCATGTGAGTTATAAGGTTGTTGTTGCTGGCGGTGGTCTCATAGGAGCTTCCACCGCCTACTATCTTACAAAATCAGGAGCAGAAGTCACCCTTATAGAATCAAAAGATATAGCATCTGGCACTTCGGGAGCCTGTGATCGTGCTATTATGCTTCAATCAAAAAAACCGGGGCCGACATTGGATCTTGCTATTGAAAGTATAGCATTATATAAAGAATTGGAAGCAGAATTGGAAACGGAACTGGAATACAGAAAGAGCGGCGGGATGATTATTATTGAAACTCCGGAAGAGATGGCGGCGATGGAACATATGGTGGAACGCCAGCAAAAAGCCGGAATAGACGTTAAACTTATTACCGGCAAGGAAGCACAGGAACGCCAGCCGGGATTATCCAAAGACCTCATTGGTTCCACCTGGTGGGAGGAGGATGCGGAAGTGAATCCGCTGAAAGTTTCATTTGCTATGGCAAACGCGGCGAAAAGTAGGGGAGCGAAAATTAAATTAGGTACCCCTGTAAAAAGGCTTCTCACAGAAAATAACCGGGTTATTGGCGTAGAGACACCAACAGAAAAAATATATGCTGACGCGGTTGTTGTGGCTATGGGGGTATGGACTCCCAAGCTATTCGAGCCTTTCGGTGTGGATGTGCCGATCATTCCAAGGCAGGGTCATATTCTTGTGTCGGAAAGAATGCCTTCCTTTCTGCATACCGGCATATTAAGTGCCGCTTATATTGCAAACAAATTAAAACGAAACCATCAGAGTGAAGATCCGGACCCGTTCGGAGTAGGACTGGCTATTGGACAAACCCATAGCGGATCTTTGTTAATAGGCGGCTCCCGTCAGTTTACCGGATACAATACCGAAACAAATCCCGAGGTAATCAGAAAAATAGGAGAAGCAGCAGTCCGTGCTTTTCCTTTATTGGCAAAAGCCCGGATTATTAGAGCTTTTACCGGTTTGAGACCTTATACACCGGACGGCATGCCGATTCTCGGTCCGGTGGAAGGTATGGATGGTGTTTATATAGCTGCCGGTCATGAAGGAGACGGCGTCGCGCTTGCTCCCATTTCAGGAAAAATAATGGCCCATATGGTATGCGGGGAAAATTCCGGTATGGATATCAATACATTTTCATTAAGCCGATTTTAACTGTATTTTTAAATATGTAGGGAGTGAATGGTTATTGTCAAATACTTTACGTTTGAACAGTTCAAGCAATAAATTAGAAACAATAGAATTTTATTTTAATGATAAAAAACTAAATGGTTATAAGGGAGAGCCGATTGCGGCTTCTCTTCTTGCCAATGGAATCAAGACCATCCGCACCTGTGAAATTACCGGGGAAAACCGCGGTATTTTCTGCGGCATTGGTCATTGTTATGAATGCCGGGCTGAAGTGGATGGGATACCAAATGTGCGTACATGTTTAACACCAGCAAGACAAGGAGCTAAAGTGTTCAGTCAGGCTTCGGGGATAAAGGGAGATATGGAAGATGAAAGTTGATGTTGCAATTATAGGCGCAGGGCCGGCGGGTTTAACTGCTGCGGTAGAAATTGCCCGGAACGGTTTATCTGCAGCTGTTATTGATGAATATTACCGTCCTGGAGGGAGGTTGCTGGGGCAGTACTATGAAGACCCATATGCCCCAGCTGATCAACGAACCTGGGACGGTAAAAAGGAAGCAGATCAACTTGAGGAGAAAGCACGATCACTAGGTGTGCATATTTTTATGAATGTTACCGTATGGGCTGTCAGCGGGAAATGGAGGGTAGATATGGCAGGTGGAGACCTCCCGGCCATTACTTCAAATGTGTTACTATTGGCAACCGGCTCTGTTGAAAAAGCCTTGCCTGTACCCGGATGGACCTTGCCTGGAGTGATAAGTGTTGGTGCAGCCCAGACTTTTACGAATCTGCATCATGTCGCTGTGGGAAAAAAGGTGATGATGGCAGGGATAGATCCACTTTCTTTATCTGTCATGATAGAATTGAAAAATGCAGGGGTTCATGTAGCGGGAATGGCGCTTCCTCCCATGTCTTCTGTAACAGGCAAAAATAAAACCCCTTTGCAAACAGTGGAACGTCTTCAGGATGTTGCCGGCCTTGCACCAAATTTGTTGGTCCGCAAACTGGGAAAATTTGCACTTAAACGTTTCCCGAAGTTGACAGCAAGCGGATTACGGTTTAACCTTTTAAAAGTAAATAATGTGCCAATCCATTTACGTAAAGCAATTGTGAAGATTGAAGGGGAGAAAAATGTAGAAGCAGTTACACTTCAATCGGTATCCGTGGACGGGAAACCTGCGGGTAAAACGGAAAGCGTGGAAGTGGATACAGTATGTTTATCGAACGGACTTTATCCTTTGATTGATTTGGCACAGACTGCCGGGTGCAGACTCGTTGATATGCCCGAACTGGGAGGAACTGTTCCTTTGCACGGTCCGGATATGACGACAAAAGTAAGTGGATTGTTTGTAGCAGGAAATATCACCGGAATTGAAGGTGCTAAAGTTGCTATGGCACAGGGACGGCTCGCAGCGGCTTCTATTTTACAGTCACTTGGGAAGCAGGCAGCCATCACTGTGGATGAGGCGATGACCGAAGTAACCAATGCGAGGGAAAAAGCTCCCCTTCGCTTTTTACCAGATATTGAAGAAGGCAGAATAAAAATGAATAAGATTTGGGAGGCGGAAAGCGCTCATGGATGATATGATTATTTGCAGATGTGAAGGAGTTTACTTATCAGATATCCTGAAAGCAATAGAAGAAGGCGCTTCCAGTGTTCCCGGCATTAAAAAAAGAGTCAGGGCCGGGATGGGATATTGTCAGGGGAGGGTTTGCCAGCCTGTAATCCGTGATATGCTGGAATCAAAAACAGGTGGAGAAAAAATGCCGCCGCAGCAGCGTGCCCAGACCCCTGTCCGCCCTGTTTTATTAGATGATATGATTCGAAGATAATGGATTGGAGTGAAAGTATGTACCTGCATGGAACTGCTCAAGTAAATGAAAAGGGACATTTGGAGATCGGCGGCTGCGATACTGTGAAATTAGTTGAAAAATACGGCAGCCCATTATATGTATATGATGTAGAATTAATCAGAAACAGGGCAAAGGCTTTTAAAAAGATGTTTGATAAACATGGCATAAAGTCACAGGTCTCCTATGCAAGTAAAGCTTTTTCCTCTGTAGCTATGCTGCAGCTTGCTCATGAAGAAGCACTTTCACTTGACGTGGTATCAGGCGGAGAACTTTACACAGCTGTCGTTGCTGAATTTCCAATGGAGAAAATCCATTTTCATGGGAACAATAAAAGTGAAGAAGAACTCAAAATGGCATTAGATCATGGTATTGGCTGCATTGTCGTCGATAATTTTCATGAGCTTCATATGCTTGATCACCTGCTTCAGGAAAGAAAACAGTCAGTTAATATATTGCTGCGTGTCACACCGGGCATAGAAGCACATACCCATGATTATATTCTTACAGGACAGGAAGATTCCAAATTCGGTTTTGATTTGAAAAATGGTCAGGCGGAAAAAGCACTCGCTTTTTCGCTTGAAAGTGATTATATAAATCTTCTGGGCATTCATTGTCATATAGGTTCCCAAATTTTTGAAACTGATGGATTTGTACTTGCAGCAAAGAATATTTTGGAAAGACTCGGAGCATGGAAGGAAAAATACGGCTTTACTGCCGGGGTGCTTAACCTTGGGGGAGGCTTTGGCATCCGCTATACAGAAGAGGACAAGCCGCTTCCTCCAGAGGAGTATGTGGAAGCAATGATAGTGGAAATGAGAAAAGAAACAGAGAGATTGTCCCTGCCGATGCCGGAAATTTGGATTGAGCCTGGCAGGTCGTTGGTAGGAGATGCGGGCACTACGCTCTATTCCGTCGGCTCCAAAAAAGAAGTGCCGGATGTAAGGAAGTATGTTGCGGTGGATGGCGGTATGAATGACAATATCAGGCCGGCTTTATATGATGCTAAATATGAAGGGGTACTTGCCAATCGTGTTCATGACAAAAAAGATGACGTCGTATCGATTGCAGGAAAATGCTGTGAGTCCGGTGACATGCTAATCTGGGATTTGCCTTTGCCGGAGCCGAATTCCGATGATATTTTGGCTGTCTTCTGTACAGGAGCTTATGGATACGCTATGGCGAATAATTATAACCGAATACCAAGACCGCCAGTTGTTTTTGCGGAAAAAGGCAAGAGCAGACTGGTAGTAAAACGTGAGTCCTATGAGGACCTCGTACGGCTGGATATCCCACTTCGAAAAGAATCCGACCTTACATCTGCAAAGTAATCAGGATGTAAAAATAAATATAGTTAAACAAATTGGTCTATTGCAAGTAATTTCACCCGCTTTTGTACTCCAAAGTGTTAAAAGGAGTAAATAAGCGGGTTCATTTTTATTTCCATATGTTAAAATTATATAAATTATAATAATATTTCATAATATAAAATATGCAGGAGGAAATAAGATGACATTGAATTTGCCTCTATCCATTCTTATCATTGGCTATCATAAACAACTGATGGATAAAATTATGGATTGGAATAAAAAAAGAATGATTTCTCTGGTTGGCCGGATCGATCCGCTTTCCGACCAAACAAACAATAATAGCAGTATCCAAGTAAAGCGCAGAGAGCAATTGGCCGACCGGCGCATGGATATTATTTTTATCGCGGGAAAAGAAAAAGCATATTTTGAAGAAGCACAAATGTTAAGGCAATCCCTTTGCTGGTTCAATCCTTAATAAAGAGCATAGGGCAAAGAATAGAACTGAACCCAATAGAGCTTACGAATCAAGGAATTTCTTTACTTGCAGAACATGATTGGCCAGGGAACATCAGGGAGCTCGAAAATTTTCTAGAGAGATTGATGAACGAGAGTACGTCCTCTGTCATTCCGGATTCTTTGGTGAAAAAACATATAAAAAGAGCACTGGATACTGTTGGCATCAAAAGGGAAGAAAGAGAGGATCCAGATTCTCTTTTGTCTTTAAACCAAGTGGAAGAAAATTATATTAAAAAAACATTGGATTATTATGGCAGGACCTTAGAAGGGAAAAAGGAAGCAGCACATTCTCTGGGAATTTCTATTTCAACACTTTACAATAAAATCAGAAGTTATAAACTGGAATAATGTGCAAATAAAACTGGAGATTCATCATACCTGGGGGCGTATGGATATTACCACAACAGTAATTCTTCTGTTTGTTGAATAAGCTGTAATGGGTCCTCCTGTATGAGCTTGTTTTTCCTTCAGTAACAAAAGAATAATTGCCCCCGCTTTCCCAAATGCTATACCCGAACGGAAAGGAGGAGGCAATAATGGGAAATCGTCCAAAGGGGCCAAAGCAAAACAAGAATCCGGATTTGCCGCAAAGTCCGCAGCAGCCCTATGGTGAACCATTGCAGGGATCTAAAAAAGTAAAGAATAAAAACCATTCCAGACAAAATCATAATCCGCATCATGGTTTGTAGGAGCGGGCGATAAAATAGTCCTTCCTCATCCTATCCCGTACTACGGTGAATTGTGGTACGGGATTGTTTCGTCATTTGCCTGTTTTCTATAAAAAAATTTGTTCAAATGACATATACGATCTGCTATGATGAACGATATACATGTATGAAAAGGAGAGAGTTACCTATGTGGAAGGATTTTAAGGAGTTTGCTTTTCAGGGAAATGTGATGGACTTGGCGGTCGCGGTGGTCATCGGAGCTGCGTTTGGATCCATTGTAAATTCTTTGGTGGAAAATATCATTACACCCATTGTAGGAGTTCTGCTGAATGGTGTGAATTTTACGGGATTATCATACACTGTCGGGAGCTCCGAAATTACATATGGCGTATTTCTCCAGTCCGTGTTTGATTTTATTGTTATTTCTTTTTCCATATTCCTGTTCATCCGATTACTCATGAAATTTAAGCGCAAAAAAGAAGAAGAGAGAGTAGAGGAAGAGGAGGAAGAAGCTGATCTTCAACTCGAGCTGCTTACGGAAATCAGGGATTTACTTAAGGCACAGAATAAAAGATAAGGGATTGTCTTTATTTTGCAGCTATATAAAAATATGCAGGAGGAGAATTAATATGACTTTCATAACTGATCCTTGGTTCACAGTAGAGAGAATAGATGAAACAACCTTCGCCATTAGTGAATATGGACATTGGGAAAAGGTTCATTCTTTTTTATTGCTGGGCAGTGAGAAAGCGGCGCTGATTGATACAGGATTGGGAATCGATAACATTAAAAGAATTACCGATCAGCTGACGGATTTGCCAATTACCGTGATTACCACACATGTCCATATAGATCATATTGGCTGTCATGGTAAGTTTGATGAAATTTATGTTCATGAACTTGAAAAAGATTGGCTTATTAATGGGATTAAAGGCCTGCCGATTGAACAAATTCGTAAAGATATCGGGCGGGATATAACGCTTCCCACACCAGCATCCTTTGATCCTGCTTCCTATACCCCTTTTCAGGGTCATCCATCTGAAACGATGAAGGATAGGGATATCATAAATCCCGGAAATCGTCCGTTAACGATTTTACACACGCCCGGCCACTCCCCGGGGCATGTATGTATTCTCGATGAGAATTCCGGATATCTTTTCACCGGTGATTTACTATACACTGGGACGCCGGTTTACGCGTTTTATCCAACAACAAATCCTGTTGATTTAGTTGATTCTCTGGAACGGATTGCCAATTTGAGCGGTTTGAAAAAAATATACGGTTCGCATAATCAGTTAGGGCTCGATATTCATATTTTGGAGGATGTAAAGGAGGCAGTGAAGGAGCTGCGGGAAAAAAACGCAATCAGGCACGGAAGCGGCCTGCATACTTTCGGAAGATTTGCTGTTAAGTTTTAATTGTTGTATGAAAATCAGCTTTACTCTTACCCAAACTTCCTTGGAGTACTTATAAAGAAAGAAATGGTGACCAAGCTATGTTTCAAGCCGTAAATTATTCAGTAGAAGGAAATAATAAACAAAAAAGAGCATATCAGGCCATCCAAGCTTTAAACCTTATGAACGACCTGAAGGAATTTACCCCAATACTTTGTGGAACTGTTCCCATTGGCATTGATGTTGATACCTCTGATCTCGATATCATCATGGAAGTGGATGATTTTTCCGCGTTTGAGAAGATAATCAGGGAATTATATAGTAAACAAGATAACTTTCAGTTGAAGCATACCAATATCAGGGGACGAAAAGTGGTTAAGGCAAATTTTGTTTACGACGGGTTTGAATTTGAACTTTTCGGCCAATCCCAGCCTGTACTTAGTCAACATGCCTATTTACATATGGTGATTGAAGGGGCATTATTGAAAGAAAATCCCAAGCTAAAAGAAAAAGTGATCCAGCTGAAAAAAAGGGGATATAAAACGGAGCCGGCCTTCTGTAAGGTGCTGGGAATACCCGGAGATCCTTATGAGAATCTTGTCGTATTTGGCAAAAACAAGGGTATTATAGATTAAATAATTCTGCGGGGGAACCTTTCCCTCGTTTTTTCGTATGATTAATTGTCTAAAATTTAAAAAAAGGAATGAATGACAATGCCTAAATTATTGATTCACCTGGAAGGATTGACTGTTTTGCTTTTATGCATTTATTTTTATTCCCTCACCGATTATGGCTGGTTGCTGTTTATCCTGTTATTGTTTGCACCAGACCTTTCCATGCTGGGATATCTGGCCAACAATAGCATTGGTGCTTTCGTTTATAATATTTTTCATACATACGTGCTGCCCTTGATTTTTATCGCAATCAGCTTACTGTTCTCGATCCAGGTATTATTGGCAATTGGCTTAATCTGGACAGCGCATATTGGTTTGGATCGATCAGTGGGATATGGTCTTAAATATCACACCGGTTTTAAAGACACCCATTTGCAGCGCATATCATCTCCATCTTGAGGCGGAGGGATTTTCGTACTTCGGTTTGTAGTTAAGTTATGATAAACATTATAAAATAAATTTGAATGTTCAAGGAGAGGATGAAGTGAATGGAAAGCATTATTGAAGTGAAGAATTTGAAAAAAACGTACAAAAAAAGGAAAACCAGAGAGTACATACATGCAGTGAGTGATGTCTCGTTTCATGTACATCGTGGAGAAATACTGGGACTGCTTGGTCCCAATGGTGCCGGAAAGACAACGACCATCAAAATGCTCTGCGGGCTATTGATTCCGGACTCAGGATCCATTCAGGTGAACGGCATTGATATGAGAAAAAAAAGGTTGCACGGGCTTCGGCATATAAGCGCTGTACTGGAAGGAAACCGAAATTTATATTGGCGGTTGACGGTTCGGGAAAATCTTGAATATTTTGCAGGAAATCGGGGTTTTTCAAGAAAAGATGTGGCTGTGCGGATCGATGAACTGCTGGTGCAATTTAATTTAAAGGAAAAAGAAAATGAACTGGTCAATCGCCTTTCCCGCGGGATGCAGCAGAAGCTGGCGATTGCAGTTGCGATGCTTGCCGAAAGTGAAGTGATTTTACTGGATGAGCCGACACTTGGCCTGGATGTGGAAACGGGCTACGAGGTCAGGGAAATTTTAAAAAATATTGTACGGGATGAGAATCGGACAATCATCATCAGTTCTCATGATATGGATGTCGTACAAGATCTTTGCGGGCGGACGGTTATTATTAATGAAGGAAAGATAATTACGGACGATAAAGTAGAGAATTTATTAAAGTTATTTGAAGTGCGTTCTTATACCATTACGCTCGGCGGACTTTTGACGGAGGAACAGCAGCAGCTGATGCATCAAAAATTTCCGCACGTTGTATATACGCCGGATACGGTTCAATCTACTTTGGAAATCGATCTTGCCAAAAGTGAAGATATTTATGACTTATTTAACGTGCTGAAATTGAATCACATACCGGTTGAGTCCTTTGACAGAAGTACGGTTAATTTTGAGCAAATATTCATGAAAATTTTAAAGGGGGGAGAAACACATGGTTCGCTGGCTCAATCTTCTTAAAGCTAATACGAGAAAAGAATATATTGAATTAAAACGCTATCTTCCCAATACCCTGGCCATGCTGTTTACCTTTTATTTTATTTTCCTTGGAATGTTCCTTGGCATCCAGGTTATCGGGGATCCAGGTTCTCAGGATATCAACACCCAACACGTCATCGTTAATTATATTTTCTGGTTTCTGGCCTTTATGATTATAAACAGCATTGGCTGGGAAGTCATTAATGAAGCAATGCGGGGAACACTGGAGCAGCTGAACATGTCACCGATGGGGATATGGCGTATTATGACCTCCCGTTTAATTGCAACTACTTTACTGTATGCTGTCATGATTGTCTTCTTGTTGTATTTATCCATGTTTACGACAGGTCAATGGTTAAATATTGATATAGTTTCCATTATTCCTGTATTAATACTTACATTAATCAGCATGTTTGGGATGGGCTTCATCATCGCCGGGATCTCGATTGTATTAAAACAGGTGCAGGCCTTCTTGCAGATTTTGCAGTTTATACTGGCTGCACTGACATTTGTTCCACTGAGTCTCTCCCCTTTATTGGCGTATCTGCCATTTGTAAAAGGGGTTGACCTTGTTCGTGATATTATGATTAATGGTGTGACATTAACCCAAATCCCTGCTGGTGATTTTTTGATTCTTGGTTTTAATGCCATATTTTATTTGCTGCTTGGGCTTGGCATTTTCTTCTATTGTGAACGGGTGGCAATGAGTAAAGGATTAATGGCACATTATTGATTTTTGCCTTCAAAGACAGTACGTATAGTTATTTTTATTAAAATAGGTAACTGTCTTATACAATCTCTGGCCTCTTACCATAGGTTATTAGTGTAATCAAAATGGAAAGGGGATTGTTAAATGGGACATTTTCATAAAGGTTGCGGCTGCCCTAAACAACAAGTAGTTCATCCAACAAAGCATAATTGTGTCCAGCACTGTACGCAAAGTGAAGTGGAGCATATTCATCCTTCTCATACAACTGTCATGAATCATCATACGCAGGTAAATAAACATGTATTCCCGCATTCTACATCTGTTCAGAATACAGCAAACAGTGTAGATGTGTATGGAGGTTCTTTCCAGACACCGCCTCAACAGGGAATGGGGCCTGGCGGTCAGGTAGCTGGAGCAATGACACCAGGATTCGGACCCGGCATGGGAGCAGGCGGTGGCCAAGTTGCCGGTGCAATGGCTCCGGGCTACGGAGCAGGATATGGAGCTGGCATGGGAGCTGGCTATGGCGGCGGCCAGGTAGCAGGAGCTACTCAGCCTGGCTATGGACATGGTCATGGTCATCACCACCATCAGCATGGAGCGAAACATTGGAATAAAAAAGACAAATGGTGTTAACTTATAGGGAGAGCTGGCATGCTGTATGTCAGCTCTTTATTTTCGATCTTATCAATGGAAGGTGCCGCTTACATATGAGAATTTTAACGGTGACAGGATATAAACCAATGGAATTAAATATATTTAAAGAGGACGACCCCCGAATTACCTTTATTAAGGCAGCCTTGGAAAAACGGCTTGTAGAATTTGCGGAAGAAGGGCTGGAATGGGTGCTGATCTCCGGGCAAATGGGAGTGGAATTATGGACAGCAGAAGTGGTATTGGATATGAAGGAAACCTACCCGGTAAACCTCGGGATTTTTCCGCCATTTGAAAACCAGGCAAGCCGCTGGCCTGAAGCCCTGCAGGAAAAGTATGAGGGAATCATTGCTGTGTGTGATTTTTATAAGCCGATTTATCAGGGAGAATACAGGGGGGCATTTCAATTTAAGGCGAAAAATATGTGGCTTGCCGATAAAAGTGATGGCTGTCTTCTGCTCATGGACGAGGAGTTTCCAGGCAGTAACCGATATTTTCATGAAGCGGCTAAAGGAGCCGGCGGCAATTACCCTATTTATACTATTACGCCAGCAGATTTGGATGATGTCGTAGAAGAAGTTCGGATGAGTGATCCGGATTATTGGGATTAGGGCGGGGTATGGCGCTGCTGGTAAGGCAGTATTTGAAGAGTGCCGGTTCATTAAAATGCCGAAGTTCACAGTGAAAGTGCCAAAGTTCACAATAAGAATGCCAAAGTTCATAATGAAAATGCCAAAGTTCACAATTAAAACGCCGAAGTTCACAAAAAGATTGGGTTTAATGTAAAAAAAGGAGGAACAACTGGAGATCTATATCGTCAAGTTACCATAATGAGTGCCGGTTCATTAAAATGCCAAAGTTCACAATGAAAGTGCCAAAGTTCACAGCTAAATCGCCAAAGTTCACAAAATTATTACCGAAGTTCATATTTATGAAAATGAAACAAGCTTTATTTAATCAATTTAATCATATTTAGCAGGAGTTTATATAAAAATGTCGAATAAAAATAATGAATGATAAATTCAAATGGAAAGGTGTGAAGCGTTGATAATACAACCTCTTATCATCCCCAAATATATTCTCCAAACAGAAGCTCTAGAAAGGAGATTGCCTCCGTATCATCCAAAAAAAGGAATCCTGGAAAATAAGGCACGAAGCCTTCGGGCTGGGTACAACGGTGAATTAGCCCTCGATTTTCCATTAAGTTTCCTCCTTGATGAGCAATACCTCATTTTTTATTATTTACGACTCAGTGACGCCAGCGGATCTTTCCAAATGGATACACTTATTCTCTCCACTAATTTCATGCTTATTATAGAAGCCAAAAATATGAAAGATCATGTAATATATAATGACATGGGGCAGACAATCCGAATCGAAAATGAAAAAGAACAAGCTTATACGAACCCTGTTGATCAAGTGAATTTACAGCATTTGAGATTGCTGCGCTGGATCCGTCAATTTAAATTCCCCACTATCCCCATTGAGAAAATTGTTGTATATACGAACCCCAAAATGCTCCTTAAAAATCAATCAAATGATAAATCATTATCGGAAAAGGTTATGCACAAAGAAAAAATACTGAGTAAAATTGATGAATTTGCTGCAACACATACTTCAAAATGTCTCACAGAAAATCAATTAATGGAGCTTTCATATCAATTAACCTCTGCACATACCCCAAAAGAAGAAAAGGTGATGGAGAAATATGATGTATACTTTGAAGAACTTAGAAAAGGAGTTATATGCCCAAAATGCAAAAGTATGCCAATGAGGTGGCACAAGGCAAAATGGTTTTGTGAGCATTGTCATAAAGTATCTAAAACAGCACATAAACATGCTTTAAGTGATTATGCATTATTAATAAGTGATTATATTAATAATCGGCAGGCGAGAGAGCTGCTGCAGCTGGAATCCCTATATGTTGCTAAAAGACTATTGCAGAAAGAATGTGTTGAGCAGTTTGGTGTGAAAAGCGGCAGGAAATATAAGCTGGACTTCAGAAAGCTGTTGAATGAATAACAGTAATTTTATAAAATTAAACATGTTATTCAAAGTTCTTTATCGAGCAAATTAAATACTTATGTTCCTGGTCCTCCCGTATTTCTCCTGCCTAATCCCATTTCCTGAACAACACGTCAATCTTAAACTCATCCCCATGTATATCGGCAACAGCTTTACCATCTTGCTTGCTGATCAGTTGAGCAACAATATGCAGGCCCAGTCCGAGCTGTCCGCCGGTTCGGCTTGTATCCATTCTAAATGTTCGATCAAAAATTCGTTGAAGATCATTACGCTCAAACTCACTCACATCATTGACGGCCCTTAACCGGACATATTCATCTTCTTCCATCAAATGAATGTTTACATAGCTTTTAGCATACCGCAGCCCATTTTGGATAATGTTTGTCACAATTCGATTTGTTGCCTTCCTGTCAGCAAAAACAGGAGACACTGCAGTTTCATCTACATGTATCTTTAACTCTCTTTTTTCAAAATCATTGTAGAACATTAGCATAGCATCTGCGATAATTTGATCTAAAAGCTGCTTTTCCATGACCAGTTGTTTGTCTAATGAGTCAATTTGTGAGAACTCATAGAATAAGTCGGCCATCATGGTGAGATTGTCAATTTTCTTTTGAATAATAGTTAAAAACTCTCTCTTTTCTTCCTCAGATAAAGAGGGATCGTGTAACAGTTCCGAAAATCCTTTCATTGATGTTAAAGGCGTTCTTAGATCATGAGAGATATTTGTTATTTCTTGCTTTAGTTGTTTTTCTCTTTTTTGCGTGTGCTGTTGATCTTGCTTAAATAAATGAATGAGCTGGTTGATTTTCGTGACAAATCGGCTAAGGGTTTTACTATGCGTATTTGTGCGAACCAATTCATTTGTGCCGAAGTTTTCAATGATTTCCTCTAATTGTTTCGTCATTCTTCTAATATCCCAATGGAAAAGCAGGAGCATTCCAACACTGACAATTAACAGGAAACTTAAAAAAATAATGATCAACCAGCTGCTCACTTCCATACATCCCTTCTCATCAATCAATATTTTGTTTGGCAAATCTATTCTGCCCTGCCAGTAAAGAAATCACTGAAATCACGATACCAGTAAGCCAATGACGATAATCAAATTGTGCAGCACCATTCATAAAGCTCATCAAGTTATCGTTTAAAAGTGTACTTGGCGTGTAATCGAATAGCATATATAATAAATTACCTGAAAAAATATAAAGGAATAGAAACAAGATGATAATATACACTTCACTGACTTTAAGCATTTTCAGCACATGAATAATAAAAAATCCACTGAGCACAATCGGTACCATGTTTGATGCAGCTATCAGGAAATTCCTGACTGATTGTTCTCCACTAGCCAAAAGGGTTTCTCCTAATGCAATCGTTAAAATTATACCAATTACACAGATTAACAGAAAGTAACTTAAAGTAAGAATTAGCTTGGACCAAAAGATCGTATTCCGGGAGATGCCAAAGGATACAGATTGTTTAATTAGTGACGTATCCTTTCCTGTGAGAGCGGAATTAAAGAGTAATCCTACAATCATAATTAATAATGCACCGCTAATTACGTTTGAATAAAAAAACATGCTGGTTGCATAAGGGAAATCCGGGTCCTGCTGTTGTGAATAGTACAAAATAGCAGCTGCCGCGGCAATTAACAATAAACAAATTACACTTGTCGTATGAAGACTTTTTTTGCGTAACAACCGATAACTTTCACTTTTCATATAATTAATCATGATTCATATCCCTCCACTAATCCTAAGAAGTAGTCTTCTAAGTTCAGCGTTTCTATACGAAACTCCATCACCAACACGCCGTTATCGATGAAGAGGCGATTGATTTCGCCGCCATCCTCTACATGATTTTGGATAGTGATTATTTGATCTGGAAGGATTTTATAATGAATATCACGATACGCTTGCTCTAACAATTGTGCAGATTTTGCTGCATCATTCACTTTGAACAGCATTTGTTTCCTGCTTTTTTCATCCAAGGCCTCTTTGCTTACATCATCGACAATTACACCATTCTTGATGAATACAAACCGTGTAGCAAGTAATTGCAGTTCGGTTAAAATATGACTGGATACTAGAATCGTTATTTGATTCTCCTTGTTCAGCTTCAATAATAACTTACGTATCTCCCTAATTCCTTCAGCATCCAACCCATTGATTGGCTCATCCAGCACCAAACAATCCGGACTCCCCAGGAGACACAGGGCAATACCTAACCGCTGCTTCATACCCGTGGAATAGTCTTTAAACCGTTTCTTCTTTTCATTCGCCAAACCAACAATCTGCAAAACCTCATCAATACGTTCCTTCTCGGCTACACCGCGTTGAATTCGAAAATACTCCAGGTTTTTCGCTGCAGTAAAATCAGGGAAAAACTCAGGGGTCTCTATCATGAAACCCATTCTTTTTCTTGCTTGACTTATTTCCCTGCCTGATTTGCCGAATAATTGAATGTCTCCCGAAGTTGGAAACAATTGTCCCGCAAGCATTTTAAATATTGTTGACTTGCCAGCGCCATTTTTACCAATTAATGCACAGATTTCACCCTTCCTTAATGAGAAATCAAGGGGCTTGATCACTTCATCCTTTTTAAAGTTTTTCTTCAATTGGTACGTTTGAATAATGGTATACATCTTGTTGACTCCTTCGCTAAATAGCTTGATGCTTTTAGTTTAGCTTAGATGTCTTTAATATCCTTTAAACAAAACATAAAGAAATCATAAAGAAATTAAACGAGCATAAAGCCAACTCCCCAAATTGTCTTTATATACTCATCAGAAGTGATGCTGGCTATTTTTTTACGAAGGTTTGAGACATGAACACTAATGGTATTGTCGTCGCCCAAGTAAGTCCCTTTCCAGATTCTTTCATAAATCTCCCTTTTGGAAAAAGCACGCTCCGGATGGCTGACAAATAAGGACAGAATATCAAACTCTGCATTTGTTAGATGCAATACTTTGTTTTCCAATGTTACAGATAATTTTTCCGGATTAATTTTCAGTCCGCGCCACACTTTCTCAGCCGAACGCACGGGATGGGGACTTGATTTTCGTAATTGAACTTCAACTCTGGCTATTACCTCTTTTTGATTAAAGGGCTTGGTTATATAATCGTCTGCACCCATTTTCAATACATGTACTTTATCTTCTATATCAATTTTGGCTGAAACCACAATAATAGGAATTGCGCTTTCTTCCCTGACCTGTTTTATTAATTCTTCCCCGCTCATACCTGGTAACATGAGATCCAATAATATTAAATCGTAGTGATTGTTTTGCAGCTGCAGGATCCCTTCCGTACCTGAATAAGCCACAACCGAATCCATGCCTGATTTTGTTAAAATTACGGTCAGTAATTTACTAATTTCCTGATCATCTTCAATGATTAAAATTCTTTTATTTTCCCCCATTTTTATCACCCGGCTTTTGAAAAAATACTCTATTATATATTGATTATAACCGAATTTTGTTTAATAAGATGCGAGGAGAATAAAAATAATGCATTGTAACTTTTTTGAACGTGTATATTTCCTCGTGTATAATGCCAAATACACCCATTGGGGAAGCAAGGCAGTTCTCATAACTTTAAATATTAAGCTTGCTACTCCATCTATCATCCTTATTTATTTTAACTCACCAGTAATTAAGCAGAAGGTGCTATAAATGAAAATATACGTATTAAACAGCAAACAGCAGCTGCCAATCTCTAAGGAAGAAGCCTGGACATTCTTTTCCGACCCAAGTCAACTGGAAGGTATCACGTCTGATGATATGTCCCTGAAGCCAATGCATGATCTGCCAAAGCGTATGTATGAAGGCATGATCGTTCGCTATCAGATTGAACCTTTTCCAAAATGGCATCTGCAATGGGTTACTGAAATAACACATATTAAAGAAGGAAAATATTTCATTGATGAACAGCGTTTTGGCCCTTTTCGGTTTTGGCACCATCAGCATCGCCTGATTGAAAATAGAGATGGTGTCGAGCTGCAGGACACGGTTCATTATGTAATGCCATTCTCAATTATTGGCCGTATAGCCCATCGGCTCTTTGTCCGGAAGCGCCTTGAAGGTATCTTTTCATACCGTAAAATACAATTGGAAGCTTATTTTAGAAGAAAACGTTCCTAAACATCATCTAACCAAGATCACCAGGATAATTTCTTTAAAAAGAGAAATTAAAGAAACATCTATATCTGAAGGGATGAAACAAAATGGAAGCGTTTCCTGTGCTTGAAACTTAAAGACTGAACTTGGTGGAAATAGGGGAACAATTTAAGCATGATTATTTTGAAATTAATCGATAACCACTTTTAAGTTCTGACAGTTCCCTGACCTTTGTGTTTTGACCGTATTCGCAACCTACTACATCTTTTGCGTAGTTGAAATTTCCATCAATTGAATTATTGAATTTCCGAATGCAATGAAATTTATAAACTGTAAACATGTAAGTATACCATTCTACTAAAATTTTTATACAAAAATTTAAACCAGCCAGAATATTTATTTCATTTTACTTACAACTGCAATTCATTTGAAATTTTACCCCCAATAATTACTAATTACTATGGGAAAGTTTATCTATACTTAATAACTTTTAGTAATCACGTGAGCATAAAGACCTTAAAGTATGCTGGGTCTATTTACCTAAAAAATTGACTTTAAAAGCCGGTGTGATTTACGTCACTTGGGACTTAATAATCAATTTTTCACATTCTTTATATAGTTCATTGACAGGATATTACTGGAATACTAATCTATTTAGTGAGCAGGTAAAAATGTAAATAAATTGTCATGCTTTTTACCTTGGAAAAAATTTAATAAGGGAGATGGGAACTTATGGCAGGACAAATTCGGATGACGCCTGATCAGCTACAGGCAAAAGCAAAACGTTATGGGCAAAGTTCACAGCAAATTGATCAGATTTTAAGAGACTTAACAAATCTTCAGGAAGAACTCCGCGGTGAGTGGGAAGGTCGCGCATTTGAACGTTTCGATGATCAGTTTAGAGAATTGAAGCCAAAAGTACAGGACTTTTCTCAGCTAATGATGGAAATCGAACAGCAGTTAACTAAAACTGCTGAGGCGGTTGCACAACAAGACCAAGCTTTATCCCAAAACTTCGGGCTTAGATAATAATTGTAAAATAGCGGAAAGTAAAGTGATTTGCTTTATTTTCCCAGACATGAGCTGCACGACAAATGTTGTGTGGCTCAGTGTACTTACAAATACAAAGTATATTTTTCATAGATTTTGCGGACGGTTTTAAACACCTTCCAGCAATCTATTACTTTGGCTTTAAAATGAGGATTTATACCTACATATCGATCAGGTTTAAGGGTTTTTGCCCATGCTAATATTTTCTCAAAACATCATACTTTGCTGGCAGGAGTGAAAAGAATGAAGAGTTTAGATAAGCGGTGGCTTTTATTTTTAGTGTTAATTCTGGTATTAGCCACAGGACTGCCTTATCTTTCATTAAACCAGGAGGCAAGTACTACGTCCGAAGTGAATTCCGAGGATGTACAGTCCATGTCTATTGCCCTTGTTAATGAGGACGAAGGTGCGGTTTTTAATGGGAGTGAATTAACCTTTGGCGAGGCTTTCGTCAGAAGTCTGGACAGTAATGATGAGCATAATTGGTTTGTTGTCAGCCGCGGGGTGGCTGAAAGCGGACTGGACCGAAATACATACGATATGATGATAGTCATCCCGAATGATTTTTCGGAAAAAGCTTTATCCATTGATTCTGAATCCCCAGAGCAAGTCGTTCTAAATTATCAAATCAACGCGTCAGATGATGAGTATATAAGAGCAGAAGCAGAAAGAACTGCCAGTACCATATTGAATGAATTTAACCGCAGAATTATAGATGTATATTTTGCCAGTATTATAGGGAATCTTCAGGATGCACAGGATAATATAGGAGAAATCGTCGACAAACAAACGCAGCATACATCTACTTATAATAATGACATCAATAATCCACTTTCCAATTATACAAATCAATTCGGACTGATAAAAGATAATACACAAGCATCCAGAGACAGCTTTGGCGGATTGGAAGACTTAATGGAAGGTTTTGAAGACAGGCTGGCAGAAGGCGCTGATCAAAGCCAAAACTATCTTTCCGGTCTCGATGATTTTACTTCCACTAAAGAAGGAAATGTTAATGAGTTATTGAGTTTTAGTGATGCTTTGCTGCAGTTTGATAACTCTTTGAAAACTGATGATGTAGAAGAGCAGCTTGAGAATTTGCAGAATGCAAACAGTTATATAGGAATGCAATTGGATCAAAATCAAAATTTAGAAGAAGGATCAAATATTGTCACTGATACGAACAGTTTAAGAAATGATTTTCAGATAGAGATTGAGAGAGTAAATGGAGTAAAAAATGATCTGAATAATTATTTTGAGGATGGAGTGGCAGAAAATGTTGAAGAATATTTGAATGATTTATTTATAGATAGACTTATTGATGATGTTGATGGTCTGAACGAATATATGAAAGACACTCATAATGATTTGAAATTATTGCGTGAGAGATATGAGGATTTATATAAAAACCATTTAGAATTGTTTAAGCAACATACAAATTTAGACAAAAGTATTCATGAACAAATCAAAGGTCAGATTAATCAACTGCCGTCGATTAGTAAGACGGCTATAGACAAATTAGGTTTGTCTAATCAACAAGAATTGGAAGCGAAAAACGTAATTAGAGTGACAGAAGAATATTTGAATGATTTTGTTGAGGATGACGAGTCTATTAGACCACCATCTAAAGAACATATCCTAGAGGAAGACATTCGTGCCATAAATAAGCATTTTGTGGATAATGAGATTACTATGACTGATAGCGTCATATTGCCAGACATTCAAAAAGATGAAGTCTATTTTAGTATCCAATCATTACCGGAAAACTTTGAGTATCAAAGTATAGACTTCAGTTTACCGAATGGTACTCCAGAGCCTGTTGAAGATAAAGAGTTGACCTGGAAGTTCCCAAATAATATAGAAGCTGGTCAAATGGACGTTTCTCTTACTGTTAAAATGAAGGGTTCTAATGAGACAATAAATCTGTTTCAGCCTATTCCGTGGGAATGGAAAATAACAGCTTTTGAGGAAGACGAAAATATCCTTGATGAAGATCAATTTGAGCAGACTAATGCCCCAAATGTTTCTGCTAATTCTATCGAATATAATGAATTTGAAACTGTCAGGATGAATACACCATTAGTCGCGAATGTGAGTTTAGAGCAATCAGACAAAGAAGATGAGTCAGATCCATCTGTAGACTTTGAAAAGGACAATATAGATGATACAGATGAAAATGAAAATAGTTCTTCCAATAATGAGAATGAACATCGGAACTCAAATCCTAATGATGATGAAGGAGAAAGTAAGAATCACGCAACTGATGATGTTGAGAAAGAGCAGAGTTCTCCGGAAAATGAAAAAAACGAATCGACTTCAAATGAGGATGATGGTGCTGAAACTACAGATCTAAAAGGGGAACATAATGACGGAAACACTGATGTTGAATTAGAAGAAACCGTCATTGAAAAGGTCAAGATTACTGATAACTATATTCATCGCCCAGTATTGGAACCAGTGTATGATCAAGCAACACAAATGCTTATGAATGCAGTAATTGGAAAAGTAAGTGGATATCAAAAGTTGTTACCTCTTTATGAGATGTATTTTGGTGTAGATTTGCAAAGTGAACTGCCGGAAGACCTAGATTTAGAAAAAAATGTTACTGGATCACTACCTTTGTTTTTAATGCTTGAAGATAGAGAGGGATTAGAAGTACCTATACAGGAGATTATGTCCGCGGTTAAACAGGCCGTAACTGAGGATACTGAAAACGCACTATATCTGATATACGAAGAAATTAATTCATATTTAGATTTTGCAACATCAGCAGAAGAAAATGCGAATAATTTAGCGGAAAAAATCAATCAAACCTCTCAACAAGCACTATTGCTAAATAGCAGTTTAGAAGAAACACTCAATAACGTAGCCAACTGGCGCGAACAAAGCATGAATCTTCTTGACCAGCACGGCGTAGTACAAGAAAACGATATGGGCGAGCAGCAGGCAATCATGACATTGAACAACGAATTCCAGCCGCTTCTCTCAGAAAGTCAGTCCATCGCAGAGCAAGCGCAGGGTAATCTGAGCAGTGCGGAATCTGTTTATCAGACATTGGATACGATTGATGGGCAGGCCGATAACATTGAACAGAGTGGTGCTGATCTGGTAACACAGGCTGATCAGTTATCCACGGAAATGACAGAAAAAATGTTTGAGGATCAGGAATTTGCGGAGAACTTCTCTAACGTGCTTGCAAACAGCCGCGTTGGAGAGAGACAAAATGAAAATTTATACAATTTCCTGTCGAATCCTGTACAAACAAGTAATCAGGGAACAATTACATCCGGTGATAATTTCACACCATACTTCCTGGTTCTTACCATCTTTATTGTTGTGCTGTTTACTGCCTATGTGATTTCAACACTTCACCAGAAGCGCAAGGAAGAAGACCAGTTTGCCCATCAGAAGTCATTAATGGGTGCAAACACACCAATTACCATTATTACAGCTGGTATTGGAGCATTGGAAGGTATAGCCATTGGGGTCATTTCCAGCTATCTGCTGCAAATAGGTGAAGGCAGCATGGTGCTATGGACAATACTCATCACTGCGCTCATCATCGGCATGCTGCTGGTGGCAACGTATCTGCTGAGACAAGTGAAAATGATTGGTATGTTTGTACTGCTGATTGTCATGAGTATGTATCTGTTCTTAACGAATGCTTTTGGTACCGGTATTGCCGGATTGGATTACTTGAGGGCATATTCCCCATTACAATATGTGGAAAGCCTTCTGCTGCAGGCTGTGCAGGGTAATGCGAATTACCTCCTTGCCATGCTTGTCATTGCAGGTATTATTGTAATAGGTGCATTAGCAAACTTATTTGTCCTGACTAGAGAGGAAAAAGGGGACCTGGAAAATGAAGGTTCAGAAGAAGCTAGCTAAATTCAAATCTATACTTCTATTTATTGCCAGTCTGCTGGTACTGGTGTTCTTGCCGGTATCAGCGATGGCTGATACAGAAAAACGGGGAGAGCTGCAATTTAAAGTTGACCGAATCATGGGCGGAAACGACGAGCAGACTGAACTTCGTGAAACAGAGCTGGAAAGAACTTTCCCCGCTTTATTTACAGAAGATGTAAAAGCGAAGATAGAAGATACAGAGCGGGAAAATCAGGAGTCGATGGAAGAATTGAAGGAATCCATCTTTTCTGCCAACTTCGAGGCCAATTCTACTGTGGAGGATGTAAAGGATTCATTGTTTACGGAAGGCTACACAGCGGTTGCCTCGGGAGGATCGCAGGCACAGGAGGAAACTTCCTCGAACAGCGGTTTAAACAACATACTTCTCACTGTTTTTTCCGGCCTGGGACTTCTGTTATTTGGCGGTCTTTATTTCATGATGCGGTCCATGTTTGATTAGGAGAATGATAGATGTCACAGAATACGCATATTAATGTAACCGTAGATTTCAGCAAACGCATCCCAAATGGAATGCAGTACGATTTACGTATTCCCGTTCAGCTGACGGTAAAGCAGCTGCTTCAATATGTGATGGACACATTAAGAGTGGATTACAGTTCCAACTCCAAATTTGTGATCAAGGTAATAACAAAGAATCTGTTAATCTCAGACGATGACTACTTAACCGATTATCCTGTCACAGATGGGGATGTGCTTCACATATTATAGAAGTTATCACGTGTTCGGAGTCTTCCATCAGCAGATTATTCTGCTGATGGAGATTCACGTATACAGCCAAGAATGGAATTCCCTTGGCTGTATACGTGAATCAATTGTTATTTAATAAGAAGTTTTCAAATGAAGGAGTCAACAGCCATGCAGGATAAAACGATAGAAATTGAAGATGTAACACTTCATTTTAAAAAAGATGAGAATAATTGGCTTTTAACCATGCCAAAGTCACAAACGAATGTAAGAGATATGAAGCAAATGAATTTGCTGAAGGAAGTCTCCGATTACTTTGCTCCTCTCCAGATAGAAGAAAAAGAGGATGCATACCTTTTTAATTTTTCTGTGGAGGCGCATTGGAAAAACTGGGAAAATATCCGTAAGCTTCCTACCAATGAAAAGCTTCGATTACTTAATAATACGGCGAAACTGGAACGATTCCTATCTACAAGAATTACCTTCTCTCTACATCCGGACTTAATCGTATTTGATGAAAACTTAATGCCTATTATTACATACCGGGGGATGAGAAATTTAGTGCCTCCATTAAAGATAGATGAAGCTGTCTTTTTAAAGCAGTTTAAATGCATGATTATCGCACTTTTTTCAAAGAAATACACCTTTGACCAACTGTATAATGGTTCGTTAAGAAATGTGGAAGAAACCGAATTTCAGCGTCAAATCCGGGATATGGAGGATCTTGCACAATTAAAAGAATTTCTCCGTGAGAGTTACATAAAAGAACAACAGAAAACGGAACAAACGATGTCCATCGTACCATTAAAACGGTTCAGGCTGTTTAAGCAGTTGGCCATCATTATGATTGTTGTATCCGTACTGCTCGCTGCTCCACTTGCTTATTATGGGTTTGTGAAAAGTCCTTACCAGGATAATTTGCTTGAAGCCCATGGCCAGTATTTATCCGATGATTATGGAGATGTCATTTCTATCCTGCGGGGGGAAGATCCGGAGAATTTACCGTTTCGCACCAAATATATTCTTGCCCAATCCTACATTAACGTAGAACGATTACCGGACAGGGATAAAGAAGTCATCCTCAGGAATGTGAGCCTGCGAAGTGATACCAATTATCTGCTTTATTGGATTTATAATGGACGCGGAGAATTTGAGGAAGCCATGGAAAAAGCAAAGTACATAGATGATGTCCAGCTTATTATGCATGGATTAATTCAGCAAATAGAAGAAGCCAGAAACAACCCTGATTTAACTGGTTCGGAACGTGATGAGCGTTTGCAGGAACTGCAGGATGAATTGCTGAGTTACCAGGAAGACTATGAGCTTACCGACGATGAAGAAGGTACAGAGGATATACATGAACCGGGAAGTGCCGGTGTAGAAATAGATAATGATTCTGAAGATGGGGAAGCGGAAGAAAACAGTTCGGATGAAGATGAAGAAAATACGGATGATGACGAAGAGGACGAATGATCTTTACGTTAATATATAAAGTAATTGTCCCGCGGCAAATGAGGAAAGGAAGAAAAAGATGGCACAAAAATCACTCTTGCTAACCTATAATAATCAACTGCATAAATGCCATTTACTCGATGATGAGCCAAGAGATATAACAATCGGAAAGGAATGGACCAATCATGTCACCTTTCCTGAATTGGAACAGCCATTAACGGTGAACTGGGATGGGTCTGTGTGTAAAATCGAGGAAAATAAGGTGAACGGCCATTGGCAGCAGCCTGTTGCAGGGAAAACGATGGAGTTTTTCCTGGTCAATGATGAGAATAGAAAAATTTATGATATAACAGGAATTCAATCCATATCTGCCGGAAGTGACGAATATGCAGACATTACCATAGATGGATTTAATGCTGATTTTATCTTAGTGAAAGACCAGGAAGAACCGGTATTTTCACTAAATGTGCAGGAGGGTGTTATATACCATAATTCCTCACCGGTAACAGAAAATGCATCTGTGGAAGCAGGCGATCAGTTATTCTCCGACGGGATCATTTTTATCATTGGAGAAAAAGAAATTCAAATATTGTCATCCGACAGAAATATAAAATCAAAATTAGTTTCCCTGGTTGAGGTGGATCACCCTTATCAAGGGGATTATCCCGATTATCATCGATCCCCGAGAATCATTTACCGGGAGCCGGAGGATAAGCGGGAGATCGCAAAACCGGCTAATAAACCTTCCAAACCGAGCGAGCAGCTGGCACGTACTATTGTGCCGCCACTGGTCCTGATTGTTGCACTTGTGCTTATTTCCCTTGTGCAGCCAAGAGGTATATACATCATCGTTATGCTTGCCGTTACAGTGACTACCATTATATTTTCCGTCACTTCCTATATTAAAAGTGTGAAGAAATACAAGCGTGATACGAAAAGAAGGATAGAAACCTACAAAGAATATTTGCAGCGGAAAACGAAGGAACTGTATGAGGCGAGTGAAGAGCAGCGGCATGCATTAAATTACCATTATCCGGATGTGGAAGAAATCAGAGATATGGCAGTAAATGTCGAGGCAAGAATTTATGAAAAAACGATGTTTCATCACGACTTCTTAAATTTCCGTGCAGGACTTGGCAAAGTGGAGTCCAGCTTTGAAATTGAATTTAATGAAGAGGAGTTCACCCAGGAAAAAGATGAACTTGTGGATGAAGCACGTGAACTATTGAATCAGCATGATGAAATTGAAAATGTGCCGGTGGTTACTTCGTTAATGAAAGGACCTGTCGGCTACATCGGTCACCGGAAGCTTGTGCTCGAACAGCTTCAATTACTGGTAATGCAGCTTTCTTTATTCCACAGCTATCATGATTTGCAATTTATAACGATTTTCCCTGAAGAAGAAAAAGAACAATGGCACTGGATGCGCTGGCTTCCACATGCAAGCATCCGGGATGTGAATGTCCGGGGGTTTGTGTACCATGAGCGTTCCAGAGATCAGGTACTGCATTCCATGTATCAAATATTGAAAGAGCGAAAGCAAATTCTGGAAGAAAAGGAAAACTCCAATGAAAAAACCTATTTTTCACCCCATTTCGTTGTATTGATTACCGATGAAAAAATGATTCTCGACCATACGATTATGGAGTTTTTCAATGAAGACCCAAGTGAATTCGGTGTATCGCTTGTCTTTGTACAGGACGTTATGCATGCACTTCCGGAACATGTCAAGACGGTAATTGACATTCGCGACGCCAAACACGGGAACATTATTCTGGAGGAAAGTGAACTCGTTAACAGGCGCTTTACCCTGGATCATTTTCCAAAAGGGTTTAATAAAGA
Organism: Virgibacillus aidingensis; assembly: GCF_010994035.1. Lineage (GTDB taxonomy): Bacteria > Bacillota > Bacilli > Bacillales > Amphibacillaceae > Virgibacillus_N. Next base: position 138,176 of record NZ_WIXN01000008.1, on the reverse strand, counting down.
AGAAGTGTCCCGTGCGCTGGCACCAATTAACCATTTGCAAAATCTGAAAAACTCCATTCCGGAGAGCGTGACATTTTTGGAAATGTATGGCGTGGAAAAAGTGGAAGAGTTGGCGATCGGCCATCGCTGGAAAATCAACGAGACGTATAAAAGCTTAGCTGTTCCGCTTGGCTTGAGAGGTAAAGAGGATGTTGTGCAGCTGAACCTGCATGAAAAAGCACACGGTCCCCACGGGCTGGTTGCGGGTACGACAGGTTCAGGTAAATCAGAAATCATTCAATCCTACATTATTTCACTCGGTGTGAACTTCCACCCGCATGAAGTCGCCTTTTTGCTGATCGACTATAAAGGCGGGGGAATGGCGAACCTGTTTAGAAATATGCCGCATCTCGTTGGAACGATTACCAACCTGGATGCCGCTCAATCCATGCGTGCGCTTGCCTCCATCAAAGCGGAGCTGCAGAAAAGACAGCGCCTGTTTGGCGAGCATAATGTCAACCATATTAATCAGTATCAGAAGCTTTACAAGCAAGGTGAGGCCAGTGAAGCGATGCCGCATCTGTTCCTGATTTCCGATGAATTTGCCGAGCTGAAATCGGAGCAGCCGGACTTTATGAAGGAACTTGTCTCCACTGCGCGTATTGGGCGTTCCCTTGGGATTCATTTGATCCTGGCTACACAGAAGCCGAGCGGGGTTGTGGATGACCAAATCTGGTCCAACTCGAAATTCAAGCTGGCATTAAAGGTGCAAAATGAAGGAGATTCCAATGAAATCCTGAAAACACCGGATGCCGCAGAAATTACCCTGCCGGGGCGGGCCTACTTGCAGGTCGGGAACAACGAAATTTACGAGCTTTTCCAGAGTGCTTTCAGTGGCGCAGATTATGTCCCTGATAAAGATGATCATGAATATATTGACACCACGATCTATGCCATCAATGATTTGGGTCAATACGATATTTTAACAGAGGATTTAAGCGGACTGGAAAATAAAGAGGAAATTGAAAAAGTACCAACAGAGCTTGATGCCGTTATTAACCATATTGCAGATTACGCAAAAGAACAGGAGATAGAGCAGCTGCCAAGACCATGGCTGCCGCCGCTTCCTGAACGTGTTTTTGCAGAAGACTTACATCCGCTTGATTATAAAGAAGAATGGGAGCAGCCGAAAAAACCGATGAAAGTTACCATTGGTCTGCTTGATCAGCCGGAACTCCAATCACAGTCGCCATTGGAACTGGATTTAACAAAAGATGGCCATATGGCTGTCTTTTCCAGCCCGGGGTACGGAAAATCCACGTTCCTGCAGACAGTGGTCATGGATCTGGTGCGGCAGCATAATCCCGAACATTTGCATGTATATTTGCTGGATTTCGGTACCAATGGACTGCTGCCATTGAAAAACTTCCCGCATGTGGCGGATACGATTCAGTTGGATGATGTGGAAAAAGTCGGCAAGCTGATTCGTATTTTGACAAACGTGATTAAAGAACGCAAACAGAAATTGAGTAAATACGGTGTGGCCAACATGGAGATGTACGAAAGAGCGAGCGGGGATGTCATCCCGAATATCTTTATTGTGATCGATAACTTTGACTCTGTTCGCGATGCAGACTTCTCCGATGAATTTGAAAAACTGATCACCCAAATCGCCCGTGAAGGTGCAGGTGTTGGATTATATCTGGCCATCAGCGCAGGCAGACAAAGTGCCATGAAAATGCCGCTTCTGTCCAATATTAAGACGCAAATGCCGCTGTATTTAATTGAGGATACAGAGGCGCGGGCCATTGTCGGGAAAACAGATATTGAAATTGAGGAAATCCCGGGGCGCGGTCTCGTGAAACTGGAAGATCCGGCATTATTCCAGACAATGCTCCCGACAAAAGGAGCGGAATCGCTGGAAATCATTGATACGATTCAGGACACGGCCAAAGAAATGGATGCTTATTGGGAAGGCGAGCGTCCGGAGGAGATACCGATGATGCCGGATGGTGTCCTCGACTTTGAGAATTTCAGACAGCGCAGAAGGACAAAGGATCTGCTGGAAAACAAATTGCTGCCAATTGGGCTGGATTTTGAGGAAGTGGAACCAATTGCATTTAAACCAAAGGAGCAAGGGCATCTGACGGTTGTAAGTGACAGACGGGATGGCCTGGAAAAAATGAATCAGTCATTGGCAAAGAATATGACAGGTCTTACAGGCTCCTATAAGACTATGCTGATTGATACAAATGAGAAGAAACTGGCAGAAATCGGAGAAGGTCTGAACGCTTATGTATCCGATCATGACGGGGTAATTGCTGTAAAGGAAAATTTGATTGCAGAAATCAATAACCGCCTTGAAAGCAATGATGCTGCTGAAGAATGGGTCGTGCAGATCGTTGACTTAAAAGATTTCACGGAAAGAAGCAATTTAGAAGATAATGAAATAACCATTTTGATCGAACAGTCCGGCAGAGTGGGAATCCACTTTGTTATTGGCGGAGATTACAGTTATATCGGGCAAAGCTTTGAACAAATTCCAAAGTATGTCAGAAACCAGGCTACCGTTGGTTTAGTAAGTATGCGACTGGGTGATCAGGATATATTCAAACAGCCATTTATGAGGCAGGAAAAATATCCGGCGCCGTTTGAATGTTATTTTGCCATGGATCATCAGCATATTAAGATTAAAATACCGGAGTAGGGGAGGGAGAGGTAAAGTGAGTGTGGATGTAGGTTTGTTACGTAGGCAGAGGACTACTGTTTTAAATGGGATGCAAAATTCCAGAGAGCAAATAAGCATACTATCCGATAAAATTACGAGGCTTCGTACAGCTTCCAATAACTTAGAGTCGTCCATCACTGAACTGGAAACGAGTAAAAGTAACATTGATAATCTATCAATAAATAACAGTAGATGGAAAGGAACAAATGAAAACAATTTTAATGGTCGCTATTCAACTTATCAGGGTCATGTTGGAAATTTTGTTCAACATACGAAGAATGCAAAAAGTACGATCGATGAAGAAATTAGTCAGGCAGAACAAAGTAAAGCTGCATACACGGCTGGTTTGAATAATCTTCAATCAACGCTTAATTCTTTGGATGCACAAATTAGAAATGCTGAAAGTGGGTGAATTTAATGCCGGAAGTAGGAATAAATTTTGATGTATTTCGTTCAAATGTTGATAACCTAAGAAGTTCAGCTTCCAACTTGGAAAGCAGTATTAAAACGAGCCGAACCTTTGATAAAACCAATATTTCACCGTTTATTGATGATCTGGAAAATATCATTCAGGCTGCAGAATTAATTGATAAATATAAAACATTACTTAATGAGGACATTAATACTTTAGAACATGTCGGAGAACAGATGAGGCAGAATGATGAAGAATTGGCAAACAGGAATAACTACGTTAGCCATGGTCCACAACCACTGCGTAATTAAGAAAAACGAATAGCTCTGCTGGATTTTTTCTTAAAGGTATGGTTTGGATTATAATGCTATAAATGATACCTGTCATTATATAACTTCAAAATATGACTGTCATTAATCCGACATTATAAAACAATGGGGAAATGAGTTTACTAATGTAGTTTCAGTTTATGTGCCAATCACTACCAGTGTATATGAAAATATTATAAATTAACTTTTATTGATCGTAGGGGTGGGGGATGTAATATGGGTATGAAAGTTGATATATCAGAAGTTCGTACTCTTTCCGATGACGTGAAGAGTGCTGCCGATGGAGTCTATTCGGCTTTGGAATCCATTCGATCTAGTATCTCTCAAATAGATGCAATGAATTCTTTTTCAGGTAAGGCTGCCAAAAATGCAAAAGGATATTTTAATGAATTACATGGCTCATTAATTGATAGCTTAGAGGAATTGTATATTGATCTTGAAGCTAATTTAAAGGATCATTTAAATGCATTTGAAGGAAGTGTGGATTCTAATACTAGTGCAATTGTGGAAAGTGATTATTTAAATGAAATAGAAAATGATGTTGATTTAGAGTACACTAAATTAAGCAGCTATCATCAATCCATTGAGCGTACTATTCAAAATGTAAGAGATATAAGTAGTGCAACTGCTCCAGAGCTTTATACAGTAACCAGTTCTAAAAGAGAAGCCGAAGAAGTGATAATTGACCTTGAAAGTAACTTATCAAACTTTACAAAAGAAGGGAAAGGTCAAATTTCAAGAACACAGGAATTGTTGCAGAGAATTGAAAGAACAATAAGTACGGCAGGTACTGAACAGGGAGAAGCTAGATTTACTGATTATAAGAGTGGCTCTGCAAGGAAAGAGGTATTAGATCTAAAAGGTTTTGTTGAAGGGATTAAAAAGGGTGAAGAAACAGTTACAGGTCTAACCTCAAGTTATGCTATTTATCAAGCAGCAAAAAATCGCGGATTAAGCGTATCAAAGTATACAAAAAATGGAAAGGTTATGTATCGTATTAATGCATCAGAGGATGCATTAAAGGCATTAGGTGTAAAACCTGATTCCAATGCTAGAAAGGCAATAAAACAAAATAGAAACCATCGTCAAGCTCCATTAAATTATTATGATAAAAAAAGTGGAACACAAGTCTGGTCAAAAACCGGAAGAGATGTTATAAATAAACACCCTGCTATGACAGCTTATAATGACAAAGCGTCTTTTAAAGATAAGGCCAAATACGTAGGAAAATCCACATTAAAAGGTTCAGGCCAGGGATTAAAGGATGCTGTTGATGTTAAAGGTATAGCTAATAGCGGGTTTGCAAAAGGAGCGACTAAAGCACTTGGTCCATTGGCTGCTGGCTTAAGCTATTATGGGAACTATCATGATGCACAGGCTGATGGGTTGAGTGGGAAAGAAGCTCATTCCCGAGCTGTAACAAATACTGCAGTAGATGTTACTGTTAGTAGTGCCGTGCAGGCTGGTTTTACTGCTGCAGGTACTGCTTTTATTCCGATTCCTGGGGTAGGAACTGCAATAGGTGTTGTTGCTGGAATAGGAGCAAATGCACTATTGAATGTGGAATTTGGCGGAAAATCAATAATGGATCGAGCTAAAGATGCTGTTAACAAAATAAAAGGTTGGTTTAGTTAGAATATATAGAAAGGAGGTTTCAAAATTTTGTTTAAAAAACTATCAGAAACGGATTTTGCTGCATTAAGAGGACCTTTCGAATCTGGAAGGCAGAGTCCTGGTTCGCTAGGTTCAATGTTAATTTTATCTGTCTTCTTGCAAGGTTTAATGTTTTTTTTAACATATGTGGTTGCTGCGGATAGATCAAATTATCCATATATGGAAATCATTTTTATCGTACATCTTATAATAACAGTCATACTTATTTTGTTTTCAATTATCTTTTCGATTCGTGCTGTATACATGAAATATCAAAAGGTTCAATACTTGGTTACTATCATGGTTTCTCAAAATCTGTTCGGTGTATTTTTTTATATTGCCGCTTTATTTCTTATAAGTTCTGATCGCCTTGGTTTAAGTACTTCAATAGAATCGGTTATATTTTTTACTTTTATAACGATTTTACTTGGAGTTTTAATCTTCATCGCAACTTTTATACGTTTTTATATCCTATTACGAAATGGTAAATATCGAAAAGGATCTCAAAGAGATATAATAAGAGAAAAATTTGAAACTAAATCTTATATACCAATAGCGATCATTGGAGGGATAGCAGTAGTATTCGTAATTCAGTATATAGCGAGGAACAGTTATGTATTCGATATAAATGTTATTATCTTATTAATAATAGGGCCATTATTATTCTATGCGATGCTCTTTGTTCTCCCTGAACAACTGGTTTTACTTTACTGTAAACACCGTTTCGACAGTTTTAATTATAACAAAAACGGAGACTTAAATCCCATGGGAAGAAAGGGTGCATAAGATGAACATTGAAGTGCGACCGCTTATTTTTAATAACATATTAGTCTATGAAACAAAACAGCTGCGAACAGATTGGCAGGAAGGTTTATTTGTGATGGAAGACTTTACGTTAGCTGAAGATATTTACAAGAACGGTCCCATTTTCTTCTCGGTAACTTCTGAAACAAATGAGGATAAATTTGGCCACTTTACCTACTACCTGCCGATTAATGATCGGGTTACCTTGAAAGATGAAACCCACTTTCAATTTCATGAAAGTTTTATTGTGGAAGAAGCCTTGGCTATGCGCCAAGCAGATCAGGAAGTGGATTTTCATGCAGCATATCAAAAGATAAAGAACTATGCTGCCACTGAAGATATTCCAATTGAAGATACATATTTTGTGGTTTTATTAGAGGTGTATGGAGATATTATCATTGATTTGTATGTTCCGATTCAGGATCGGAGTGAAGAAAAATGATTATAAACAACCACCAAATTGCTCATAGAAATGTGGTATCCAAATATTATAATTTTCTGCCCGAGGAAATTGATGTTGCCATAAAAGACTTTGATTCAATACTTGAAGAACAAGGTTACCATACAAATGGAACTATGTTTTTTTCTATTATCAGCGATCCAACTGAAGAAGTTATGACCGCAGAAATATTTTTAACTATCGATGAAGATCATTTTATAAACAAAACAGAGGAAGAAATGTTTTTTCGCAGTTATTTTTTAGTTTCACCAATGGTTATGACTCGTGTAATGGATAATTTTGATGAAGTGTCACAGGTGAAGTATTGGGAGATTATCAATTACATAAAACGTAATAGATTAAAGCAGCAAACACCTATGTTTGTAGAATTTAAAAACAGTCACTCAGGAAGAAATTATGTGGAAATGAGTGTTGGAGTAAAGTAATAATTTACATAGTAGCGTGTAAGACAACAGGGAGAGAATTATTATGAAAAAATTATTTTTACTATCTGTATTATTATTCTCTTTAGTTGTTGCAGGATGCAGTGATTCCGATGGGGATAATACTACCGGAGAGCAAAGGGAAGAGAATATAGATACAGAAACAAGTGAAGAAGAATCAGGTGCAGCTGGAGAGGTGGAAGATTTGAATTTACAACTTCAGAAAGCGGATGAAGAAGCTGGCGTGACTGTTGAAAATAATGCTGTATACAGTGCTTTGTCTGAGGCAGTGGAGGCCGACCCACAAATGGGTGTTCCTAACGACTTTAGTTTATATCCTTTTGATATTGCAGAATTTGAAGATGGAAGCACTTCTATTATATTTCTTGCTATTAATCGGTTGGAAGACGGAATTCTAAATGTATCTTTTGATTTAACTTTTGGGAACCAGGATGGAGAGTACATCTTTGAAGATGTTAAGGTTTATTTACCGGAAGACCAGTTTGGTGTAATTGAAGCAGATAGTTCAGTACCATTTTTACTGGATATTACGCCGGAGGAAGAAGCATTTTTTTCAACTTTGGATATGGATAATGTACATATGGAAATGGCAAATTTCGAAATGGATATTGTTGAATAAAGACCAAACAAAGGACATCGGGTGGATCACTCTTTGTCCTTTCTTGTGAGAAATATAAATTACTGTTGAAATCCAATTCTTATCTTACGATACCTACAGGTAATATTACAATCAAGTGAAAAGCTTATAATAAGGCAGTTGGACAGGCATCTTTGGTTTTAGGAAAAATGAACAGCGATCTGCAAATCTGGGGAATATATTTAAATGCGAAGGGTGAAATATGAATGGCCAACAAAATAAAAAAATGGGGGCTCTCCAATTTACGTAAACAATTCCAGAAATATGCCTTTCCAGGCTTCAAAGTTACCCATGGCCCTTTTATTACTGTCGAAGATAAAATGTATATGGTAGTGGGACAAAATATGTTCCAGTCGCCATTATATTCACACTTTGATGTGCTTGATTTAAATGGAGAACGCGCAGATGAACAGACTGCAGAAATGGTTTTTGTTTATTCCTCAATGATTCAAATAACATCATATTTAAAGCAGCTAGAGAATAAAGTCGAAAAATCACGGGCAAATGAAAGAACTTTGAATGATGATTTATGGATGGGAATAGATATTGAATGGATGGTCCGTTCAAGGTTTAAAAAGGAATACGGGGAAGATTTTAATAAATTAAAACGGATTAATAGAAAGATATTGCCATTGTTTCAAGAATTGCAGACACGAGCTGAAGAATTATCAAAGTCGGAAAACTTGACGATCGATTCCTTTCAGGATTTTACTCAGGCATGGAGTACATTTTGGAAGGGATACGAAGAAAGAATGTCTTTTCTGTTTACGTTTAGAAATTTTTTGCAGGAAAAGAACATTCAGGAGGAAACAATGGCTGGCTCAGGCTTTTACCATGTCTATCAAGAGGCAAATGCAATATATAGTATATTTTCGGAAAGTATCCCTATGGAGTCACCATTTATTAAGGACATTGATGATTTGATTGTATGTACGGCTCAACTTGGACGTGTCCAACCTGAGAAAAAATATGAGACTGGTGTAAAGCCAATTTGGAACATTTCATATAGTTTTTTTTCTCACGTATATAAGTTGATTAAGTATATATTCCCGGTTCCTATCATTCTAGTATTTTTGGGCGTTTTAAGTACTTATGAATTGGTGAAGATAGCACTTGTTTTTATAACGTTTTTATTGCCATATCTGATCAATAAAAATGTACTTAAATCAGCTGCCAAAAAACAAATGCAGCAAAAGCGAATAAAATTACTAGGGAGACTTCCCATTGTACAAACAAAATATCAACAAGCATTTTTTGCTTGGAAGCATGCGGAAGAAGAAAGGCAGCGGACAACACATTGTTACGAATTTCAAGCTAAAACAGCCAGAGTACAGAACATATTGATGGGTACAGGGCTAGTTATTTTTTTGTTTGGCATTGTAACAAGGCAAGCGGTGCAAGAATATACAATGTGGTATATAGGAATAGGAGCTGGACTTATTGTGTTGGGAGCCTTTCTTCTTAAATGGAGTTGGATGAACATTCAGGTTTGGCCAGATAAAATAATACTTGGGAAATTAGAGATGCCGGTCCAGTCTATCGGCTTAGTTAGATTGAATAAGCACCGAGGGAGATTCTCGGTCGCTGTGAGATCGGAAACAAGTCCCTTGGTATGGCGTGTTCCAAAGGAAAAGCGAGAGTATATAATGAATTACCTGGAAGATTGGTGTAACAGAAATTATGTCACTTGTCTATTGCGTGACGACAAGACAGAATAAAAACTGCTTGGAGGAAAGGTGTAGGAGCTTCCCAACTATGTGAGCCTATAATGAGACAAAGTCTTCTTTGAGAATGTTGATAATAGTGTAGGAAGGTCCACTGTAAGAAGTGCAAAGCAAGGTCTAAAAGTGCTGTTCATGTAAAAAGGATTGCTAAGTGCAGGGAGGTGCAAGATAATGTTGCAAAAGTTTGAAGAAGAAGCTTTTGAGTTTTAAGGGGGCCCTTTGAATCTGGAAGGCAAAACCCCGGAGCTTTAGGAGTGATGCTGTTAATATCAACCTTATTACAAGGGTTAATGTATGCATTGACTCACTTTGGAGCGGCTAATAATTCTATATTTCCATATACAGAAAATCTGTTTTTGATTCATACAGTAATTACAGGCTTACTTATTATTTTTTCCATTATATATGGTATACCCTATATATATAATAAAAATCAAAAAACACAATATTTAATAACAATACTAGTATCACAAAATTTATTTGGAGTTTACTTTTATCTGATGGCATTATTCTATATAGGACAAGGGTTTAAAGTTTCAGAGTCTTCGCTTTTAAACTTCACCTATATAACATTAGCAATAGGCCTATTAATTTTTGTTACAACTGCAATTCGTTTTTATATATTGCTAAAAAAAGGCCATTATAGAAAAGGGTCAAAAAAAGATAATTTGAGATTAAAAGCGGAAGAAGGAGTCCGGTCATATTTACCTATATTTATTATAGGGAGTGTAGGCTTGCTTTTTATTCTACAATATTTAATACGACTTTTTGGACTTGGTGATATATATACTGTTTTTATACTCTCAATATGTATATTGTTATTATATACAATGCTCTTTATTCTCCCTGAACAACTGGTTTTACTTTACTGTAAACACCGTTTCGACTGCTTTAATTACAATAAAAACGGAAATTTGAATCCCATGGGAAGAAAGGGTGCATAGGATGAACAATGAAGTGTGACTGCTTATTTTTGATAATCTCTTAGTCTATGAAACAAAACAGCTGCAAACAGATTGGCAAGAAGGTATATTTTGATGGCAGATTATACTCGAGGAGGATAGATTTGTGTTCTGAATTACTACACCGTAAACTCCAAGCCTAAAATTAGGATAGAATTAATTGGATGAAATGCTGGACTTGATCTGAATATAGGTGAACCTGATTATGCAAAATAATCATTGTAAGGGAGTTTTTAGTTTGATAGAAAATAAACTGGAGTTTTATCATTCAAAAGGAAAGCTTTTTCTTGGAACCATTTTTTCGCTATTATTTGTTGCTTTTGGCATTTTCATGGTGGGGATTTCATATATAGAAGAATCTTTCTTATTTATCGCTTTATCACTGTTTATTATTATTTTATTTAGTTTCTTTGCCGTTGCGAGTATATTGAAAATGATCAGGAGTTATCCTTATATCACGATAACCGATGAATGTCTTCAATTGGATCCATTTACGAAAAGTGAAGTAACCATTTACTTTACGGATATTGAATCTATAAAAGTATCTGAAGTTTCATTTCAAAACATCATAGAGATTGTTTTATATGACGAGGATGATTATTTTTATCAATTGTCCTTTCATAATAAAATGAGATTATTTATGAATCGGGTAACTGGATTTTCTCTATTTACTGTTAGCGCAAAAGCCATTCGAAAACAGGAAAGATCTTCATTTTTAGAGATATTTAATCTCATTATACAACAAAAACTAAAGAACGAAGCTTCAATCATTGAGACTGCACGAAAGCTAAACAAAGAAACGGCCTTCATGGAAGAATATGACCCAACTCCTCTGGTCAATCGATCCATCGATCGTTCATACTTTTTAAAATCTTACAGGTATGGATTTTTCATATTTGCACTCTCGTTTATATTATTCTATCTGCTCATTAGTAAAAGTGATAGTTATTTATTTTATATTATAATAAGCTTCATTTTATACCCTTTTGCGAGAGTTTTACCCGATTGGTTGTTCGGGTTTAAGGTAAGACATAGATTAGAGAAGCAAAAAGGCTTTACTTTTTATTTTGACCAATTAATATTTATGTTCGACTTTTTGTTATTCCATATTAGTTTATTTATTGCTCCCATTGGCATTTTATTCTTATTGTTGCGTTTTATCATTATTCGGATAAAGCGATTAAAAGGTTAGATGGCTGAAAAATTAACTGTCCGCAGAACGCCGGAATAGTGTAACGATCGGAGAGTTTTATTTCCTGCTACATATGATATAATTCTGCAATTTAAAACTAAAAGGATGGCAATATTGCAGCAGCTAGCAGCAGTCCTAGTGCGTTCCTGATGAAAGGTCTGTTTGAGTAAGAGTGGGAAAATCAACTAATCTAAAAATAGAGGGGATGAGCATAAAGTGGTTCCAATTTACGCAAGAAACCAAGATGGAAGGGGATACACTATTTATTTGGATACCGATACAATGAGGGTATACAGAAGTGATCACCAGGAGACCAATCAATATAAATATTGGATTGGATTTGTTGTAACCATTGCCTTTCTGAGGGGGCTTGCGGAATTCAACCTGCCCGTTAGTTTGCTTGTAAAATCAGCCGTGGTAATAGTGGGGGTTCCAATAAGTATTTTTATTGGCAGAGCGGTGTATCGTAAATCTGTTCAAAACATGAGGGAGATTTATCCAACAAAAGATATGCTGGAAGACTATATCGTAAAGGGAAAAAGCTTAATGACAAAAGAAATAATCATTGCCGGCATTATTTTAATTGTTTCTCTTACATTTTGTTTCTTATACCTCGTATTCAACTTTCTGATGTGGTTGATATTATCCTTGATGTTCTTTGCTATAGTAGGAATGTTTTCCAAAAACATTACTGTAAAACGATGGAAGTTATATAAATATGGACTCAGTGCCATAGGTGCATGAATTTAACCGGTTGAAGAAAATTTTGTGTGTGAAAGATATGCGACAGGAAGCATGCTGGTAGATTCATGGCAGTGTTTTATAGTAAAATCAATATGACAAAGCTAAATAAAAAGTAATAGGTGCCCATATTTAATGGGAGAATAGGGAATGAAGTGAAAAGCTTCAGCGGACCCGCCACTGTAAGGGTGAGTTTCACCAGACATGCCACTGAAATTATATTTTCGGGAAGGCCTGGTGTAATGTTGAACCCGAGCCAGGAGACCTGCCTGCTGCTTGAACGTATATAGATGATGGAAAAGTCTGTAGTGTATTTGCTATGCAAATAAACTGCAGACTTTTTTCTGTATAGCAGCAGAAAAATGATTCCCTATTCCGGAGAAGGGCACACTAAGCCCATAAACGCAAAGGGCATGCCGGAAAAGTGATTTTTTCATAAAGGAGATGGATAAAATGGACCTGTTACAACAAACCATTGGAAAGATTGAAGAGCTTGATCAAATAAATATGAAGGAGGCTGAAACAAGGCTGGATCAACTGGTGAAACCTCCAAAAAGCCTTGGAAGGTTAGAAGATATTGCCATCCAGCTTGCAGGGATTACAAAAAACATTTATCCGGAAGTGAACAACAAAAAGGTGATTGTTATGGCTGCCGATCATGGGGTGTACGATGAAGGGGTTTCCAGCAATCCGCAGAACGTAACAATAATACAAACGCCGCTTTTTCCAAAGGGACTTACAGGCGTGTGTGCCATCAGCCGTGTCTCCGGTGCTGGAGTAATTGCAGTAGATATTGGTGTAAAAGGAAACCTCCCAGGAGATACGGGTGTAATCAGCCGCAAAATAAAACATGGTACAGATAATATGGCCAAAGGTCCTGCCATGACAAGGGATGAAGCAATAAAGTCTATAGAGGTAGGAATAGAAATTGCGAATAAGGAAATCGCAAACGGGGTGCAATTATTGGGGGTCGGTGAGATGGGGATTGGCAACACAACAGCATCCACTGCGATTTTATCTGTACTTGCAGGGGTTGATCCCGTTGAAATTACAGGGATGGGTGCCGGAATTGGAGATGGCGGGATTGATCACAAAGCAAAAGTGATTGACGGGGCGATCAAGCTCAATCAACCGGATCCTCATGACGGTATTGACATTTTAAGTAAGGTGGGAGGTTTGGAAATTGGCGGGATGGCCGGTGTTATTCTTGCGGCTGCAGCCAAACGAATTCCCATTGTTGTAGATGGTTACATATCTACTGCAGCAGCTTTGATTGCCGCGTTAATTGAACCTAAATCAAAAGAGTTTATGATTACATCACATGTCTCCCCGGAGCCTGGTGCTAAAAAAGCGAGCGAGCTGCTTGGTATTTCCCCATTAATGGAGATGAATATGCGTCTTGGAGAAGGGTCAGGAGCAGCACTTGTTTTCCCTATACTCGAATCGGCATGCAGCATAATCAAACGTATTGCGACGTTTGACGAGGCGGGAATGAAAATTTGAGGGAGCATACAAATAATTAATCCGGTGCCTCCGATTCTATGGGAGGCAAATGCTGCTCTTTTGAAGTAAATGATAGTTTTTATGAATTTTTTTCGGAAAGTATGTAAATTTGTATTTGGACAGGTAAGATTTTTTGTAACGTCGATAATAATTTATAAATAGATTTATGAAAATAGGAGACATGTGCTATGTTCGAAAAGCAGGAAAAGTACATAGAAATAAATTAACCTATTCATTGTGTATATTTGCTTAAAACAGGTCTAATCTTCATACAAAAAAATGTATATCCTTTAAAATCATGTTTTGAAAAATGCGGGACCTTCTGTTCATTTCGTGACATTTGGCTCGGATAGGCTGGAAGTGGTATTTATTTTTCGGTATGATATAAGAAATTACTATATTTGACACAATCATGACTGTTGATATGCCGGCATACATAAGGTTGCTTACATACATATACTGTAAGAAAGGGGGACTCACATGTTTCAGCACAAACCTATAGGAAACAATAAATTGAAATGTATTTTTCTGGAAGCTGCCAGTGATCAGGAAGCATACATTTCTATCAGCTATGGTGCGGGTTATGGAGATAGATTAGTAACGGAGAATAATGAAATGATGTGGGTTGGCGGCGGCAGTTCGAACATATTAACGAACATAAAAAAGAAGCAGCTGCAGGAAAAGTTTCCAGGCTTTGAACTGAATGTCCAGATTACAATGGATACTTCAACGATAAATATAAAAATAACAGACGGTATGTTTACCGATGCCATTGACCCTATTTTGGAAACCCTCTTTACCGAAAAGGTGACAATGGAAGCATTTCAGCAGCAGAAGGAAACATCCACTCATGATTTTGCACTACATATGAAAAATCCCGCCTTTAACAGCATGATGGATATTCAGGAGTTTGCCATTCCAAACAGATTATTCAATACAGATTTATTGCAGCAGGATTTAGTGGATGTGTTATATGATGACATTCTATTATTAAATGATACGTTATTTCGACCCGAAAATGCCATTATGGTAGCAGCATACCAGGATCGGAATTTTAATGAATCCAACTGGCTGGAAGAAAAAATAGAAGGCGAGACTGCCGGGGAACGAACGGTTCATCATGTTTTTAAGAGAAATAATTTCAGAAATATGGTGAGGCAAGTATATGATTCCAGGGAAGAACGTGCTATCGGGACACTGCTTTTTCGGAATAAGCCTATCGATTATAAAACAGAAATGGAATTAATTTATTTGCAAGTGATAGCCGACATTATTTTCCAGGAAAACTATTATGTTAATATCGGCAAAGACTATGCAAGCATTGTATACGAAAACAGAGGGAAATTAGAGTTTCTGCCCAAGGTTTTGACAATGAAATGGGATGAGAAAGAGTTTTATAAAGCCCGGGATGATTACTATACACGTTTGCAGTATGTAAAAACAAATGATGCAGGGAAATTTATTTCCATCCTCGGTCAATATTTTGTAAGAGATATTAATTTTCTTAGCATGATGAATATATTTGACAGTGTAACCTATGAAGCTTTCTTAGAATATATGCAAGCTATTAAAATAAAATTGGCAGAAATGAAGATTATTTATTCAGGAGGGGGTTGATTAAATGGGCAGAGAGGTATATGTGCATCCCCATGAAGTAGAGCAGCATAAAAATGAAATGCAGTCGTCTGCAAATGGGGTAAAAGATGCATCGAAACTGGACAAAAATGAATTAAGTGAAACACAGCTGGCCAGCATTACGAGGTATAACAACATTTTGACTCAGTTTGAACAAGTACTTGAGGAATATTTTACCCTTGTGGAAAGTGACCTGGTGAAAGTGGATGATATCAAGGAAAGAATGATTGAACAAGATACCAGGCTTGCTGATTGGCGGCTTTTCAATTAAACCTAAAGGAATGAGGTACAGGGCTGTATGAAAAAGTTAGCGAATGCCGAGATTTCTACTTTGAAATCAGATGTGGAGTCGTATAAGGAACGATTATTGGAAAGTTTATATGATCATTATAATAAAATCATAACTTTTACTAGCAGTAATGCCTTTAGAGGTGCAGCGGGGGATTCTGTTTTTAATTACTATAATGAAGTGCACTTATACCTACTGAATAAAATAATGAATGTGGCTGATGAAATTTCCAATGAAGCAAAAACAATGGAAGAAGCTTTTTTAAGTTATGAGAGCAGCAGTGATGGACTGGTGAATTCCCAGCTGATACGCGAGAAAAAAAGAGAAATAAATAATACGTTGATTGAATTCGATGGGTTGGACAGTGAAATTCAGCGAATTAATGGAGAAATAATGGGGATTGCCGGCGTATCAAATGTAAATGGCAGCACTGTGGTACAGCAATATGAGGATAGCATGCAGCTGATGACGGATATGGCTGATAACCTGGAAGAAAAAGACAGTGATGTCAATGCGAATCTGGACAGACTGGAAAATAGAGTCCAGGAATTAAAAGATGCCATACAAGATATAGCTTCCAACTTTAAAACCACTGCTGGTTTTTCCGATTACCGGGTTGAAAACATCCAAACTTCAGATTGGTATGGAAATGAAACTACACAAGTATATGATAAACTGTATGCAGAATCTCCATATCAGGTGGAAACGGTTGATGATGGCTTCTATGTTACGGAAGTTGGGGTTGTAACAGATGCCGGAACCGGCATCGCAGGAGCTGGTGTCAACAGCTACGGAGCGGAGTTTACGAGAGATGGTGCAAATTCAGAGGGAAGCGGCTATTACAATTTGCTGGAAGCACGGGCCGATCTGGAAGGTGACTATACTGAAATAGGGGTTCATGCAAATGTAGTCTCTGTTAATGGATCGTATGAATTTAACGAAGACACGGGTCTCGTCGCAGAAGGAGATGCCGCAGTTGCCAGAGTAGATGGTAATGTGATGTTAGGCACTGATGATTGGAATGCACATGCAGAAGGCGATGCCGGGGCATTTACCGCAGAGGGCAATGTAAGAGCGGACACCGGAGGTATTGGCCTAGGCGGGGAAGTATCTTTAGTACATGCAGAAGGAGAAGTCGGTGTTACACTGGCGGATACTGATATAGATGTAGGAGTCAGTGCAGGAAAATTTGGAGGGGGAGCAGAGCTTGCCTGGGACAAAATTGAAGTGGAACTCCATATGGGGGTAGGAGCTTCTTTATCAATAGAATTTCCATGGTAATCTAAAGGCAAGGAGCTGATTCTATGAATTTTAAAAGTTATATGAAGCTGGGGATTTTATCCATTATAGTTAACTTAATCAGTGTATATAATGCAGTTTTTGGTTTATGGTCCATTATCATGATCATTTTTGCATGGTTTATTGTTAAAAATCGGGATGCAGCCGCAAAGCCGGCTCAGGATAAGAAAGTATTGGGACTTGTTCAGACTGTAATGCTGGGTATATTTATCTTTATGAGTACTGTGATGGGCGGTATGGCCATTTACATGCTGCACTACCCTGTATGGAATTATTTTTCATCTTATATGGTATTATTCATTATTTTAGCAGTGATCGGGCTGATTATTTATTATTATTTTGTTATTCGTTTACTGATGGAATCGGTTCGTGTGGTCAAGAATAAGAGGATTTCTTCATGAAAACGAGATATGTGTTTCCTGTTTGTTTACTTGCTTTGCTTGTGAACGCGTTTAGCATTTATAATTATTTACTTGCCATTTGTACAGTATTTCTACTATTGCTCCTGTTGATTCCTCGTGTGTTTATTTTATTAACAAATGCAGCGAAAAGACAGGATGAAAATAATCAAAACTTTGCTGTAAGACAAATTGGAAACTATGGGAAACAAAAGACCACGAGACAGCTGAACAGATATTCTATTGTGTTTTCGCTGATTGTTATAAATTTGGCAGCAGCAGGATTAACGGTCCTGACGTATGTAAATTGGGATGCAACAGGGAGTTTTATTGCACAGCATATTACATGGAGAGAAATAACACCGGTACTGGGTGCGATAGGTTTTATTTTATTTATTGCATCCGCGGTTCTTGTTACAATCTATGGCATAAAAATGTTAAGAAAAGAAGAACTGTTTAACGTTTAAAGCAATGGGGTTTAGGATAAGGAGGGTGAACGGATGGAGAGATCAGCATTACAGCGTGATTATAATAGCACACTTTCCCAGATTAATATGTGTCAGGCACAAAGCAGATCCATAGAAGAACAGCTGGAATTTGTACGCAGAAAAAAATCGGAACTGGGAAATCTGAAAGAGGAAATCAGACAAAACAAGGAAAGAGCCCGAAGAGTGGACATGGGGATTATGGTTACGGAATGGCGCGGCGAAAATTACGGTACGTACCATGATGCGTATGTTTATGATCTATGCAACACCAGGTACACGAATTATATAAATGAGGTAGATCATAATCTGGACGCACTTGTGAATGAGGAAAAACGTCTGGAAAATGAACAGCTGGAAAATCAAGGGCTGATGGGAAGGCTTCGTCAAGGTTTGAATTGGATTACTTCTGAACTCGAAAAAATTACAAACTAATAAAAGAAAGGGAGAAATTTGTGCAAAATATTGAATTGGTATTACCGGATGCCCATAAAAAAATGAAAATCACACCAGGCATGCAAAAAGAAATGGATGATGTTCAGCGTGAACTGGAAAGGCACAGGGAAAAACTGCTCCCGGGAACCATTAATTTCATTATATCCAAAGGGTTTTACCGCCCCAAAAAGAAGGTATTAACGATTGCTGCAGTAATCGTTAATACAACGGAAAAAGATATTGAAGGAATAAAGATGGATTTATTTTTTAGCTTAAAAAACTATCCGGATGCCAAATTTCCAAAGATGAACGCTGTTCTGAACAAAGAGTTTTTAGGGGTTATTGAAAAAAACCAGGCATTTATTCTGCATTTTGATGTGCCATCAGAAAATCTGGGTGAGGCAGATTTAGTATTTCAGCCAAACGAGATTACCGGTAAAGTGGAAAACATTGAATATCATTATGTGAAGTGATTTAAAGAAAGTCAGATTAAAGGAGACGTCGATTGATGAAGAAATTTTTACTTATCCTATTCAGTTCATGTGTCCTGTTTGCTTTAGCTGCTTGTACGGATGCAGGTGAACAGGAAACAGAAGATCAGAATGAGGAAGAAGCGGCTAATGAAACTATAGAGGATAACGGTGCAGCAGAGCAAGCCGCCGGAAATAGTAGTTCAGAAGAAGAAACCGATAGTTCCCAGGATGCAGAGGCTAATGAAGATGTGGAACAGGAATCCCAGGGAAATTCAGGTTTAACATTGCAGCTGACAAAAGTCGATGAAGAGAATGGCTCTACATTGGAAAGCGATATCTACAAAGAAATAAACCAATTAATTGAAGAAAATCCGGATATGGGAACAGAAAATGATTTTAGTGTGTTCACCGTTGATATTTTCAATTCCGATGCCGGAAGAAGTCTGGTTTTGTTGGGTATCAACCGGACACCGCTTGAATTAACAAATATATCCTTTGACCTGAACCTCGGAAGTGCCGAAGAATTTGTACTTGAGGCTCAGCCGGTTCACTTATCTGAAGAAGAGATGGGGATTTTCCCCGTGGATGGGGTAATGCCTTTTGTGATAGATATCTCCAATGAACAGGCAGAAGCACTTTTGAGTATTAACTCGGCTGATCTTTTGCTTACACTTGATAACTTTGAATATGAAGAAGCTGAATAACTGATAAGGTTTTTACATAGGATGGCGGCTGCATGGATGGTGCACCGCTTTTTTGTTTATACAGGATTTTTAAAAGGCGATTACATCCTGCAAAACAAGCGTACATTATTTTGCTCATCTTTTTATGCTGCATGGGAATGCTATAAAATGTAAATTTAATTAAGGAGGATGAGCAAATTGATGAAAAAGCTATTACTTCAAGTATTTGCAGCTGTGTTTGCGATTATTTCCGTGCAGGCAGGCTTCAGTATGACCGTTTCTGCAGTGGAAGAGCCGGTACCTGTTTGGGAGGTAAAAAAGGATCACCATAACAAACATAACATTGAGAAATATAAAGCGCTGATAGAACATGAAGCGGAACAGCTGGGCTTGGAAATTGACGGGAGGAAACTGGAAGATCTGGCAAAGGAAGTTTTTGAAGTAAACCTTCAAAATGCGATAAGGGAAATGGGTCTGGACCCGCAAGGAAAAGACATTGAGGAACTAAAACAGCAGCTGCATCATGCGAAGGTAGTGAAAAAGGCGGAAGAGCTGGGAATAGGAACAGATGGAAAAACACCGGAAGCGCTGGCAAAGGAAGTACATGAGGTGATGGTCCGTAATAAAGCGGGTGAATTGGGGGTCGATACTTCCGGGAAAGATTTTGATACAATCAAAGGCGAAGTTACCATGCTACTCATCACCAAGGAAGCAGAATCCATGGGAATCGAAGTAGGGCAAAAAGATGCGGATGTTTTAAAGCAGGAAATCAGAGACCAAAAAATCAAACAAACTGCCGAAGAGCTGGGAATCGATACAGAAACATTAGATGCAGATCAGCTGCTCGATGAAGTATTGCAGAACCATGCTATTGAGGCAAAGGAAAAGAAATTATATCCGTTCGACAAGAAACATGGCTCATATCATTAAATAGAGGGGCTGGAACATAACTTTAAGTCCGGCAGATCTGAACATATTTTAAACAGCACCGCTGGTAAGCTCCGGAAGTTACTTTGTTTTCCACATCAGCACGGCAGAGACATCTAATCAAACTCTTTGGCCATTTTTTTCGGTGTCTTCTTTGCCGCAGGCGGCTGAAAACCTCCTAAGGGCGCATGACGCCCTGTGAGGTTTCATCGGTGCCTTTTCCATACTAATCTTTACCGCGGGCAAGCATTTCTCAGGAATCACTGTATATTCCCGGAGCTGCTGCATCTGTTTGGTATTTTTCCAGTAATTTAATGATGTCCCAGTCTCATCCGATTATTATTTCTGCTGGCTTTGACAAAAAGGTATAAAATTTGCAGGATTTTTCCCGTGTAAAATAGAAGTTTATTATTAAGATAATAGACTTTACGGAGGTAATAAAATGGCAAGCTTTGATGACTTTATGAAAATTGATCTGCGGATAGGGACCGTTTTAAAAGCAGAGGCTTTTCCCGAAGCCCGCAAGCCTGCAATAAAATTGGAAATAGATTTTGGCGAGCTTGGTGTGAAGCAGTCGTCTGCACAAATTACAAAAAGATATGAACCGGAAGATCTGGTGGGACGCCAGGTAGCCGCGGCAGTTAATTTCCCGCCAATGCGCATTGCCGGCTATAAATCGGAAGTCCTCGTACTGGGCGGTGTGCCGGAAGAAGGGGATGTTATTCTTTTACGGCCGGATGAGGAAACGCTAAATGGTACAAAAATTTCCTAATACAGGGGGGGATATATTTGAAAGATATTATTGTTTCCTGGAGCGGGGGAAAAGACAGTGCACTGGCACTGAATGAACTGTTGCATGATAAGAATTACAGGGTGAAAGGTCTTTTCTCTACAACCTCGATTGCAAGCGGACGATTGCCTGTTCATGAGGTGAAAAAAGAATTTATTCGGCAACAGGCAAGGGAAGCAGGACTTCCGTTTTTTGAGGCAGAAATTCCGGATAATGCGAGTAATGACGAATATGAAGCGTTGATGGGTAAAAAATTCAGCACTTTTAAAAGTCAGGGAGTACATATGATTGCTTATGCAGATTTACTGCTTGAGGATATAAAAGCATACCGGGATGAGCTGCTTTTGCATCATGGGATGGAAGGATTATATCCTCTATGGAAAAAGGATACAGAAAAAGTGGCACATGATTTTATTTCTAAAGGTTTTCGCGCCATTGTGACTACTGTTGATACAGAAAAAATGCCTGCAAAAATGGCCGGCAATCAATTTGACAAACAATTTATTGAAGCGCTTCCGAAAGATGTAGATCCATGCGGGGAAAATGGAGAATTTCATACATTTGTTATTGATGGACCAATTTTTAAAAATCCCATTCCCGTGAGGAAAGGAAATACATTTGAAACTTTTTCAGCAAGATTTGTGCATATAGAATTAAACAGAAGATGAAGAATGGAGGCAATATGATGGCACAGTTAAAATATGAAATTATCAAGACAGTTGGCACCTTATCCGAGTCACCAAAAGGCTGGACAAAGGAACTGAATCTGATCAGCTGGAATGAGAGGGAACCTAAATATGATATTAGAGACTGGTCCCCTGATCATGAGAAAATGGGAAAAGGTATTACATTGACTGAAGAGGAACTCGCAAAACTGGGCGATGCAATAAAATCGATGTAATACTTAAGTATAGCAATAATCATATAATAGATTACAAGATATTATGCATAAAATGCAATACGGCAAATTGAAAAAATAAACAGATGAACTTTACGGGAGGATGAGAAATGAGTGTCATAGAAGAATTAAAGAATCTGCTGCCCGCTGATCGGGTTACAGCAAATGAAAATGTTTTAGCACAGCATAGTTCGGATGAATCCTATCATACTCCACAGGAGCCGGATGTTGTCGTATTTCCTGAAAGCGCAGAGGAAGTCAGTGAAATTATGAAACTGGCATCAAAACATCAAACACCTGTCGTTCCTTATGGACTGGGCACCAGCCTGGAAGGTAATGTGATTCCATACAGTAACGGTATTATGCTGGACTTTTCTTTAATGAATAAGGTGCTGGAAGTAAAAGCAGATGACTTTCTGGTGAAAGTCCAGCCGGGAGTCACACGTACCCAATTGGAAAAAGAATTAAAAAAGTATGGACTGTTTTTTACGGTAGATCCGGGTGCTGATGCAACAATCGGCGGCATGGCTGCAACAAATGCAAGTGGAACTACTTCCGTAAAATATGGGATTATGCGGGATAATATAAGGGATATGGAAGTGGTACTTGCGGACGGGACTATTATACATACAGGCAGCCTCGCTCAAAAATCATCTTCGGGCTATCACTTGAATGGACTATTTGTAGGATCAGAAGGCACGTTGGGCTGTTTCACGGAACTCACATTAAAAGTACAGGGCATTCCGGAAAAATCCATGGCAGGCAGAGCTTCTTTTGAATCTGTAGATAAAGCAGTAAATGCGGTGATTAGTGTGCTGCAGGCTGGAATTCCCGTGGCCAGGGTAGAGCTCGTGGATGAAGCATCCATGGTCCAAATCAATACATTCAGTGAAACGGATTATAAAGAAGTACCTACACTTTTTCTCGAATTTCACGGCAATGAGGCAGGTCTGAAGCAGGATGTAGCGTTTACAAAAGAAATTTTAAATGATCATGATTGTAAAGAACTGGCTTTTGAGTCGGATACTGCGGCAAGAAATAAATTATGGGAAGCAAGACATAATGCTGCCTATGCTTACCTGCATGGAAATCCAGGGAAAAAACAGATGGTCACTGATGTTTGTCTGCCGATTTCCGAGCTGGCAGGTGCTATTAAGGATGCCAGGGAAGCAGTGGAAGCCTCAGGACTTACAGGAGGCATCGTCGGTCATGTCGGTGACGGGAATTATCATATTTTACTAATGGTGGACGTCAATAACCCTGCTGATATTGATAAGGCAAACCAGGTAAATGAGCGTATCGTTAACTATGCACTCGCACGGGGCGGTACTTGCACGGGAGAGCATGGTGTCGGAGTCGGCAAGCAGAAATACCAAAAACAGGAACACGGAGAAGCATTGCAGGTCATGCAAAAAATTAAAAAAGCGCTTGATCCGGATCATATTTTAAATCCCGGTAAAGTAATTGATCTGTGAAAGGACGAATGGGAGACACCGTATAAAAATGACCCTGGTGTAACATACTATAAGAAAAAGCCGGGAGGGTCATTTATGTCTGAAGAGAATAAGAACAAAAATAAAGATAAGGGCAGACAGCGGAATGTCCTGAAATATGATACAGAACCAAAAAGAAACAAAGATGCGGAGTTTTCAGAGGAAAGTGAATTCCTGAATCTGGATAATAAGAAAAACAAAAGAAATAGATAGCAAAAAGCCTGTTCACACAGTTTTGGTGGAGCAGGCTTTTCTGTACTCATATTATTCGATCTTGAAGCTAAACTGTTTTTCGTCTCTGAATTCCCCTTTTTCATAAGTTCTTTCAAAAAACTTAACATTATTTTGCTGATCCATGAGTAATACAGTCGAAGATCTTGTTCCATATTCGGCCATTTTAATAAATGGAGCAGAAAGTTTGCGCTCCATCTCCAGCCCGACTCCTGTCTCAGGCAAGGAAGCATCGTCTGCTTCTTCTGCATCGCTGATGATGGAAAAGAGCTTATCAGGGTCTATTTTTTCATTCGCTGCTGTATATTCTTTTAATTGCTTCTTCCCTTTTACTACTTTTGGCCAGGGCGTGTCTAATGTAGCATTGCTAAGGCCGTGAACCCCGGGTGAGATTTCTGTCCGTTCATCCAGCACATTGTTATAATGATATAATTTATCAGTATTTCCCACGAGTACGTTAAAACCTACATAATCGTTTTTTCTTTCCTTTAATTTTTGCAAGTAACCTTCCGGAGACAGATCAGTGGTTAAAAAGTTCGTTACAATCTCTCCTCTGGATAATGCACCTTTTTTCATATGCTCGGGATCACGGTAGTTGGTTAAAGCGGCAAATTTTCCACTTTTGGTAATGCCGAGCCATGTTCCCTTTTGCAGTAAATCCTGCCCCGCAAGTATATTGGGTTCTTCTTCCCAAAATTGGGCCGGAGCGGTTGGGCGCTCATAAAACTCATCCCTGTTTGCAGCAATAATCAATTTATAGGATGGATGTTCATTCCATTGAAAGTTAATCAAACACATTGCCAAGACCCCCTTCTTTCTTTTATTATACGTGGTATCCGGGGGGAGAATCAAAATTTAAATTTCCAGAAACGGCGACATGTTACCAAGGGCATAACTTCGGGTTTAAGTTCATGGAAATGTTTTAAGCAATCCGTGAGAGAAGAGAGATTACTAAATATAAGGGAAGGCCAATCCCTGAGGGTATATGGAAAAAGATAGAGAATGCAGGAGTTTTTGCGCCAACGGGACTCCAAAAGCTTGATTGTTGTTCAGTACCAGAAAAGCATTGAACAACCTTTCGGAAACGGTGCCTTTTGTACCTTGGCCAAAAGAGGTATCTGCTGCGATTACAATCATAGGAAAACGGGAGGGGAACAAGTATTGGTTACAGGATTCTTCAACAGAAAAAAAGGTATCTTCCCTTCTTGATGACGGGGAAGATACAAATTTATGAGGTGAAAATATATTATCAAATTGCGTAATAGCATTATAAGAATAAACCCTTTATTAAAGCATAAACGCTCCTGCTCCAATGCCAATGGCAAACAGTAAACCAAATGTCCAATGATGGTAGGCAGCCCATTTCATTCCTTTTATCTCCTCTTGTCTGGCTGCTTTTAATCGATAAGACCAGCACAAGCGTAAAGCTACTGGGATTGCAAACAGGGACAGGATTGCTGTCCAGGGAACAACTTGAATGATAACGAGAAAGATTGCCCAGGCATAAATAGAAATAAGCAGCACCGATAACAGGCGGGCAGCATTTTTGCGCCCCAGTTTCATCGGAAGGGTATTTCTGAAACCCCGGTCCTTTTTTAAATCACGGATGTTATTGGATAAAATCATGGTAGATATAAGCATAGCAAATGTTAATGCAACGGCCAGAATAAAACCATCTACGGCATGACCCTGAACCACAAAGGATAATATAGTTGTTACAAATCCGAGGAACACCGCTGCGGTCAGTTCGCCAAACCCCAATGCCGATAGGGAGTGCTTCCCTGCAGAGTATAAATATCCAAAAACAATACTGATGCTTCCAATTAATGCGACCCACCAGCTGCTTTGTATGGAAAGCCAGACACCCAGTATGATGGCAATACATAACATGCCTATGGCTGTATATGGAATATGGTGATGGGCCGGTTCATTCCCCGATCTCTCATCGGTATCTTTCCATTTCTCAGCATCCTGCCCATGTTTAAAATCAAAATAATCGTTAAACATATTTGCTGTGGCCTGCACAATTAAGGCTGCAATAATCATTACAAAAAATATATCCCAGCGAATTGGCGCATATAAAGAAGCCACCGCAGTACCGGCGAGAATGGGACTGATCGTTCCGCTGAAAGTCAATGGACGCATAAGTTGAAACCAGGAGGAGCGATACAGGTATGAGCCTTCTTGAAAACTATTCATTTTCTCTATTTCCGTATTACTTATTCCCATTTTTAAGACCTCCCTTATTTGCTAGAATGCTACCATCAGAAAAACTAGTGCAACAAAACCAACAACTTCTACTGATTCCAATGCAGCAAGGCGGATCAGCTGCCCGATGAGCGGCTTTTTGTTTCCTTTTTCCGCTTCCTTCCATAAAAACTCATCTTTAAAAATAATCATCATTTCTCTGTATCCGACCAACATCCCCCATAAGAGGGTAATTAATCCAATAATTAAAGCAGCAATAAAAATGTTTCCATACGTTGTATGCCATAAAAAACCCCATGTTTTAATTGGTCCAAATACGGTTCCAAGTAAAATTCCGGTGAAAATGACGAATGTGCCTGCCAATGTAAACAAATAATGGGTGTTTTTCATCAGAGAGATAAGAAAGTAACGCTGTCTGGCCAGGGAGAGCTTTAATGTGGCAGGAAAGACACCCCAGCCGATAAACATAATCCCGCCTGCCCAAATGATTGCAAGAAAGATATGTACAACCAGTAAAAGCTCCCGCATTGTTCTCACCCTTTCTTACTTTCATTTTATTCCTGGTTTAGTTTTGGAAACGTGATGATTATCACAAAAAAGAATATAAATATGAATAGGATGTGAACGAAAAAAGGACCATCGGCAAGCCGATGGTCCTTTAATAAAGGGATAAGTCTGTTGAATATTAATTTATAATTGCGCTTCCTTCAGGTACTTTTTCAATCCATTGAAATGGGTCTTCTTTTTTGCCGTACTGAATGCCTGTCAGCGTGTCATATAGGGACTTTGCCACTTCTCCGGTTTTTCCGTCATTAATAAAAATATCTTTTCCGTCCCAGTTTAATTGGCCGATTGGCGAAACCACTGCAGCCGTTCCGGTGCCAAATGCTTCCTCCAAGGTGCCATCCAAATAGGATTGATATAATTCATCCATCGATATTTTTCGTTCATCAACCGGAATATCCCAATAATTTAATAGTTGGATGACAGAATTTCTGGTAATGCCTTCAAGAATACTGCCATTCAATGCAGGTGTTACCACTTCACCATTTATTTTAAAGAAAACATTCATGCTTCCAACTTCTTCAATATATTTCTTTTCCACACCGTCAAGCCAGAGTACCTGTGTAAATCCATTCCTTTCGCAGATTTCCTGTGCTTTCAGGCTGGCGGCGTAGTTCCCGCCTGTTTTTGCTTCCCCGGTGCCGCCTTTTACTGCACGGACATACTGGTTCTCCACTGCGATCTTAACCGGGTTAATGCCTTCTTTGTAATACGCGCCAACCGGCGAAAGAATAACCATAAATTTATAATGATGTGAAGGCGCTACCCCAATATAGGGTTCCGTCGAAATAACAAATGGGCGAATGTACAGGGAGGTACCTTCTGCAGTTGGCACCCAGCCTCTGTCCAGATCTACAAGCTGCTTTATAGCTTTTAACACAAATGCCTCATCGATAGGTGGTATGCAAAGCCGGTCATTGGAATGATTCATCCGTCTGAGGTTTGTTTCAGGGCGAAACAGCTGGATATCCCCATTAGGTGTATAATAGGCTTTTAAACCTTCAAACACCGTTTGGCCATAATGAAAAGTCATCGCAGACGGGTCCAAGGTAATCGGCTGATAAGGGATAATTTTGGCATTATGCCACCCAACCGGTTCGCTGTAATCCATCACAAACATATGATCCGTAAATGTCCTGCCAAAAACCAAATCATCTGATTTTGGTTTTTCCTTCAGGTTTTCGCTAAACTCCACTTCAACTCTCCGGTCTCCCATGTCACTATCCCCTTGTTGAGAAAATTTAATAATAATCATACGCCATATATCGCAGAAAATCAACCCTTGAGCCACACTTTTTTTCATAATTCAAATTATGTTGTATAATTGAGATAGTATATGTGAGAAAAAGAGGGGCTGAGTGGGTGGTTAAAGCAATTTTATTTGATTTGGACGATACATTATTATGGGATGAAAAAAGTGTGAAAGAGGCTTTTAAAGCAACATGCCAGCTTGCAGAAAAGAAATTTGGCATCCATCCCGATATATTGGAGGAGCATGTACAAAAAAATGCAAGAGAGCTGTATGCTTCCTATGAAACATACCCATTTACGAAAATGATCGGAATCAACCCATTTGAAGGGCTATGGGGTGATTTTTCTGATGAAGGAGAGGATTTTCAGAAGCTGAACAGACTTGCACCCGGCTACCGGAAAGAAGCATGGACAAGAGGCCTGTATGATGCCGGTGCAGATGACCCTGATTTCGGGCATAAATTAGCAGAAGCCTTCCCGGTTAACCGCAGGAAATATGCTTTTGTTTATGAAGACACATTTTCAGTGCTGGATCAGTTGAAAAATGATTACCGGCTGCTTTTATTGACAAACGGCTCTCCCGATTTGCAAAATACAAAGCTTGAAATTACACCGGAGCTAGTGCCTTACTTCGATCATATCGTGATTTCCGGTGATTTTGGAAAAGGCAAGCCCGATCCTTCAATTTTTCTTTATGCTTTAAAACAACTGGGAGTGGAAAGTGAAGAAGCACTGATGGTCGGCGATAATCTTATGACAGATATACTTGGTGCTTCCAAAGCCGGCATAGACTCCGTTTGGGTAAACAGACAGGGGAAAGAACACAGTGATGTTGTACCAACCTATGAAATTTCCCAATTGGAAGAATTGCTGCTGCTTTTGGATGATATGGACCGGAGAAAGAAAAATAATAGTTTGGGGTAATGACAGACCAAGGCGGGTGCCCCCGAATGTTTAGTCAGATTTTTTTGGGCGGTACCTTGTTTGAAAGAAATTATCGTGTTATTTACCCCTTTAATCCTGGTTCAGTTTGAGGGCTCCCTGAAGCATCGCCTGTCTGATCACGGACCTGCACCGAGTATAATTCCAGCGGCCTGCCGGGGAGCGGAACTGGGAATAAATAAGTTGGAGGGAAGGACCTATAGTTCATAGGGCTACTCATACTAATGAACCATCGCTTATATACTTGAATTTAGCTGTAGTAATCCGTCATTCATATGCCCTGGTTCGCTTCTCAAGTACATGGGTCACGAATTTTACATGCATCATGTCCTCGAGATCGCTTCTCGAGGACATATCTGATTTAATATACCGGATTTATGTCTTCGAGATCGCTTCTCGAGGACATATCTGACTAATATACCGGATTCATGTCTTCGAGATCGCTTCTCGAGGACATATCTGATCTAATGTACCAGATATATGTCTTCGAGATCGCTTTTTAAATACATGAATCATGGATTTTTTCGGCAATGAACCCGCCTAAAGAAAATCCCCTAAAAATCGTTGGAATGGAGATACCGATACAGCAACTGCTGTCAGCCTAAAGATCCACCGCGGTAACATCCCTGATTTCTTCCAGTCTGATCAGTGCTTCTTTTTCCTTATTCTCCAGGTATTTATCTACGGTGAGCATCATGATGGCATTTCCGCCGACATCTGAGCGGTCTACTTGCATAGTGGCAATATTTACATCATGCTGTGCGAGCAGGTTTCCCATTTTCCCGATTACCCCAGGCTGGTCTTTATGATGGATGACAACGATATGTCCTTTTGGCGTTACATCCACGCTATAATCATCAATTTCCACTATGCGCGGACCGAGTCCATTGAGTAATGTGCCGGAAACACTGCGCGTGCCTGATTTTGTTTCCACTTCTACCGTGAGCAAATTGGTAAACCCTCTTGCTTTGGATGTCTTGTTTTCATGGATGGTTATGCCTTTTTTATCGGCAAGATAAAAGGCGTTTACATCATTAACATGTGTCCCGAGGTGGCGTGTCAGTAAACCTTTAATCGTGTTTCTGGTGATTGGTGCTATTTCTACCCCGGAAAGGTCTCCTGAATAATAAATATTTATTTTTTCGGCTACATCATTGGATAGATAGCTTAAAAAGATTCCAAGTTTTTCTGCTAAGTTAAAATATGGTTCAATCTTTCCAAGTGCTTCACTGGAAACGGATGGCAGATTGACCGGGTTTTTGACCGAACCTTTGGCAAGAAAGCTAATGACATCTTCTGAAACGTCGATGGCGACATTTTCCTGTGCTTCCACTGTACTTGCACCTAAGTGAGGGGTGGCGATTACTTCAGGCAAATCAAGCAGCTTATGATCATAAAAAGGTTCTTCCTCAAACACATCCAATGCAGCACCGGCTACCTTCTTGGAAATAATGGCATCATATAACGCATTTTCTTCAATAATCCCGCCCCTGGCGCAATTGACTATATGTATACCGGGTTTCATCATGTTAAAAGCATCCGCATTAATTAAATGTTTTGTTTCTTTTAATAATGGCGTATGGACGGTAATAAAATCTGCCTTTTGGATTACTTCTTCAAAACTGCCGTAATCTATTCCTAGATTTTCGGCTTTTTCTTCGGTAAGGAAAGGGTCATATGCAATAACTTTCATGCGCTGTCCTTTTGCTCTGTGGGCAACCTCTGCCCCAATTCTGCCGAGCCCCACAATACCAAGCGTTTTATTCTTTAGTTCAACACCAACATATTTTTTTCGTTCCCATTGCTGATTTTTCAGGGATTGATAGGCTTGGGGAATCCTTCTTGACAAAGACATAAGCATTGCCATTGTGTGCTCGGCTGCTGAATTCGTATTCCCGTTGGGTGCATTTACAACGATAATGCCTCGTTCAGTTGCTGCATCAAGGTCGATATTATCTACACCAACACCTGCTCTTCCAATGATTTTCAGCTGTTTTGCCTGGTTAATAATTTCCCGGGTTACTTTTGTTTGGCTTCTTACCAGCAACGCATCTGCATCCGCAATCTTCGTTTTAAGCTCCTCCCCGGAAAGCTCTGTAGCCACGTCAATATCAACGGATGGCTCGTTCCGTAAGGGTTTTATCCCTTCCTCGCTGAGGGGGTCGGTTATTAATACGCGAAAAGCCATTATTGCACCTCCGATAGTGAATAGTTCATATATAATTTCTGGGCAGCTTGTACGCCCTTTCCAAGCTCAATTTTTTCCCCTATTTTACTTAATCCTATTTCAATCAGGCTAATGGTCTGCAATATATCAGCTGGAGAACAATAACCCATGTGGCCGATGCGAAATATTTTTCCTTTCAGGTGGTTTTGCCCCCCGGCAATGGAAAGTCCAAATTCTTTTTTCAGGATCGCTCTAAGGTCATCTGCTTTAAAATCTTCGGGCTGCATCGCTGTAACTGTTGGCGAGGCTGCTTTATCCGTTGTCAGCAGCGGGATATGGTGTTCCAGAAATCCCGCTCTTACCATATGCATCATTAACTGGTGACGTGAAAAAACTTCCGGCAAACCTTCCTCATGTATTTGTTTTAACGCTTCCTCCAAACCGAATAACAAGGAAATAGGCGGTGTAAACGGTGTTGAATCATTATCCAAATTATCCCGGTATTTTTTCATGTCCAGGTAGAAACGGGGTTGTTGATTTTGGTTTATTACTTTCCAGGCACGTTTGCTTGCAGCAATAAAGGCAAGTCCCGGCGGCAGCATCATTGCTTTTTGTGAACCGGTGACCAATAGATCAATGCCCCATGCATCCATTTTTGCTTCAACTGCCCCCAGGCATGAAACTCCGTCAACAATAAACAAAGCCTCCGAATGATTATGTACGGTCTCAGCAAGCGCATCCACCGGATTTAATACACCTGTGGAGGTTTCACAGTAAGTGGCAAATACTGCCTTAATGCTGCTGTGATTTTCCAGAAAGTTTTTCACTTCGTCCGGATCCGCTGCATCTCCCCATTCTATTTCCAAACGATGGGTTGTTATTTCGTATGCTTCACAAATTTTTGCAAATCTGTCGCCAAAGGAGCCGGTAATAATAACTAAAACTTCGTCTCCTGGTTTCACAGTATTTACCACTGCTGTTTCCAAAGCAGCTGTACCGCTTCCGGCAATAATCATAACCTCTTCTTCTGTCCCGAATATCGGTTTAAGCTTTGGTTTGATCTGCTCTATCAGCTCTTTCGTATCCTGGTCCCTGTGACCAATCATCTGCTGTGACATAGCCCGCTGCACACTTGGAGGAATAGGGGTGGGACCCGGAATTCTTAGGATCTGTTGTTCTTTCAGCACTATCATGACTCCCTTCAATAATTTATCAAAAGCCGAACATTAACTTAAAAAATGTTTTTAATGTTTGTTTATTAGTTATTTAATATTAATCAGCATAGCAAATTCTATGCAAATGTCAACGCATTTACACAGTTAAAATAAATTAAATTATATCATGAAAAACCTCACTTTAGAAAATAAGTGAGGTTTTTCTCTCCAATTTTTATATTATTTACAGTAAGTTTACTCGCGCTGAATCATGTTCTCCCTCATGGAGACTGCATTGGAAGTACTGTCATTTCCCATTTTCAATTCATTGTCTGCAATAACAACAATTTCTCCGTTTTCAATTGCTTCCATAAGCTTGTCCGCCTGTTTGCCGGAAATGTTTTCATTTGTCAGCTTTTCATAAAGGGTAGCGTGAGAATTTTTGTCATTCGAAAATAAGCGCTGTATCTTTTCCACAAATTTTGGCTGATTTTGTTTACTGTCAGTCTCGCTTTCCACATTTACGTCCGTATGTTTAATTAAATCTTCTGCGTAATCTTCGTGGGCAAATAAGGAAATGTTGCTGGATTTATAGCCTTTTAACTGCAGGGCGGTCACCATATTAATTACTTCATCTCTTGATTCATAAGGACCGAAAACTTCATTTCCCATCTTTGACACCTCCCGTAATATAGAAGAATATATATGGCTTTTCCCGCTAAGGGGTAATTTTAAACGGTTGCCTTTCAGTTCATAATTAGACATGGAAGTGGTTATCTTGGTAAAGTGAACAGTATGATATTCTGCTGGGTATTTTCTTATGAAAGGCCAGCATATAGTGGGGAGAAGGTTATGTATAAAAACTCAGAGAAATTTTTAACGGCTTTTACAAAAATAGAGAAGCAATTAAAATCACGATTGAACAATCGAAGGGACATCGGGTTTGCCAGATCGGTAAAAATACTCCGGAGTTCGAATGCCATTGTAAGACGTTACAGCGAGGATTTATTATCTTTTGCCGAGCTGCGGAATGCCATTGTACATAATAAAATTGATATGGCCTATGCTATCGCTGAACCGCATGATTCTATTGTGGAACGAATTCAGCGGATTGAAAAAGAATTGACGCACCCGACATTGGTCGGTTCCGTTTTTTCCAAAGAAGTATTCACCTTTCAGGAAACTGATTCTCTCGCGGATATGCTGATGATGTTCCGGGAAAAAGATCTGTCTAAATTTCCTATTTATGAGAAAAATATATTTAAGGGCCTGCTTACCCAAAAAGGGATAGCAAAATGGCTGGCAAATAATGAAGGGGATCCCCGCCTTGCCAGTAAAACATTGATCAGGGAAGTGCTTCCTTTTGAGGGGGAAGAAAATTATAAATTTATCGCAAATAAAGCTTCTGTTTATCGGGCGGTAGAGATCTTCAGGGAGCAGATAGGCAGAGGTAAACGGCTGGAAGCATTATTAATTACGAAAACCGGCACGCCGCAGGAAAGGCTGACTGGGATCATCACTGCATGGGATATCCTGGATGCAAATTAACATACTGGTTTTATTGAGGAGGTTACATAATGAACAACAGAAGATGGGTAGCCCTGGCTATAGCGGTTGGGCTGTTCCTGATTTCGATCGTATTTCGATTTACGGCAAATATGGCAACAACGGATTTTGAGGAAGCATTTGGTTTCTGGGACAGACCGTTTGACGAGAATGTCATCGAGGAAGGAAATTTTAATGAAAAAATTGCAGTTCTTCATGTGGAAGGAGTGATCCAGGATGTGTCCACAAATGAACTTTTATCCTCCACCGCCTATAACCACAAAGGGTTCCTTGAGATGCTCCGGCATGCTGCAATGGACAATACAGTAGAAGGCATTATCCTGCGGGTAAATACACCTGGCGGGGGTGTAGTGGAAAGTGCCGAAATACATGATCAGATTGCAGAAATACAAGAGGAATATGAAAAGCCTGTCTACATTTCAATGGGCAATACAGCAGCATCCGGCGGGTACTATATTTCTGCCCCGGCGGATAAGATTGTCGCACATCCGGCGACTGTAACCGGTTCAATCGGGGTTATTATGGAAAGCATAAATTTTAGCGAGCTGGCCGACGATCTCGGCATTGATTTCAATACAATTAAAAGCGGGGAATATAAGGATATTATGTCTGCAACCCGTGATATGACCGAAGAGGAATTTGAGATTTTACAGACGATTATTGATGAAATGTATGATGATTTTGTACAGGTTATTGCAGATGGACGCGGAATGGATGAAGATGAGGTTCGAAATCTGGGAGATGGCCGGGTGTATACCGGACAACAGGCATACGAAAACGGGCTGGTAGATGATTTAGGTTCCATGGATGACACAATTTCCATGCTCCGCGATGATTATGATCTGCAGCAGGCTTCAGTCATTGAATACGAGGCAAATGCCGGCTTCAGCCAGTATTTGATGGGAACAATACAAAGCACATTCGGTTCACCAGATGTGAACATCCTTGGATTACAAGAACTATTCAGACAATCCAATGCACCGAGTGCCATGTATTTATACACGAAATAGGAGATGGTTCTGATGAGTGAAGAACAAGAAGTATATACAACCAATGACGAACCAGGGACAAAACCAAAATTTGCCGGCTTTTGGATGAGATTTTGGGCATATTTGGCTGATTTGCTAGTTGTTTTTAGTATAAATGGTATCCTGCTTAGCCCGCTTCGTTTTATGAATGATGGTCTCCCTATGGAAATAGGTTACTGGACAGCAGCAGGGATTGCCGGATCCGTTATTTTCTATTTGTATTTCCTGCTGATGACACGCTTTTATTCCCGGACGCTGGGAAAAATGATTTTTGGGTTAAAAGTGGTACGTGAGGATTTATCGGCATTAAACTGGAGTGATCTTTTGTTCAGGGAGGTTGTCGGCAGATTTCTTCATCGTGTTTTTTCCTTCACTTTCCTGCTTTATGTAATAGTCGGATTTACCTCCCAGAAGCAGGGAGTACATGACATGATAGGAAATACAAGGGTAATATTCGACGATTAACAGGGGTCAGATTCTTTATAGGATCTGCCCCTTAATTTTTTTATTTATCTGAGAAAAATCAGGATGCAGTTTCGTATTTTGCTATAGAATAGGCTTGTATTGGGAGAAAATATGGATTAAACTAAAAAGAAGAAATATTCAGCAAGCAACTCATCTTAAAATGTCATTTGAGGAGTGGAGAAAATGAAGGCGGAAACAAATGTACATGATGAACTGGAAAAAATGCTGGTGCGTACAAGACGCAGTACACTGGGAGATTTGCTTGTGAGAACGAGGGAACGAATGCCGGAAAAAGCAGCTGTAGTATATGAATCACAAAGGTTAAATTATGCAGAGTTAGATGATTTGGTAAACCAGACGGCACATGCTTTTTTGGCCGATGGGATGAAAAAAGGGGACATGATTATCGTAATGTCCAAAAACAGTCTAGATTTTATCGTGGTAAATTTTGCCCTTGCCAGAATTGGTGCAGTGATGATTCCGATTAACTATATGCTTTCTGCAGAAGATGTGCAATATATTCTGGAACATGCGGAAGCCAGCGGATTTATTGCTTCAGAGGAATATGCCCGGGTCCTTGATAAATCAGCGGGCCGATTAGAGATAAAATTCCGTTATTTAATGGATGTTCTCGGCACGTTTGAAGGCGAGTTATCAGCATGGACCCCATTATCCATGGCACGTGAAGGCCAGCCGGCAGATTTTGTGGATGCAGATATTGAAGATGATGATTTGGCACATGTCCTTTATACGAGCGGGACGGAATCCCGGCCAAAGGGGGTAATGCTTTCCCATAAGAGCCTTATCAGTGAGTATGTGAGCTGTATTGTAGACGGTAAAATGGAATCCCGGGATATTGCCATTCATGCGCTGCCGCTCTATCATAGTGCACAGCTGCATGTATTTCTCGGACCAAGTATTTATGTAGGGGCAAGTGGAATTGTGCTGGGTACTTCAAGTCCGGAGATTATTTTAAAAACGATTGAAGAAGAAGGGGCAACGCAGCTGTTTGCACCGCCGACCGTCTGGATTGCCCTGTTAAGGCATGAAGATTTTGATAGGCGTGACTTATCCAGCTTGGAAAAATGTTATTATGGTGCTGCAATTATGCCCAGGGAAATTTTAAAGGAACTTTCCGAGCGGCTGCCCAATGCCAGGTTTTGGAACTTTTATGGTCAAACGGAAGTAGCTCCACTCGCAACTGCACTGCAGCCGGAGGATCAATTGCGAAAGCTCGGTTCAGCAGGAACGCCGTCACTGAATGTACAAACAAAAATTGTTGATGAAGAAGGAAAAGAGATAAGTCGCGGCGAAATTGGCGAAATTGTACACCGTACCCCTCACGCAATGAAAGGGTATTTACATGATCCGGATAAAACAGCTGAAGCTTTTAAAGGCGGCTGGTTCCACAGTGGAGATCTTGGGGTGAAGGATGAAGAAGGCTATATTACTATTGTTGACCGCAAAAAGGATATGATTAATACCGGCGGTGTCAATGTGTCGAGCAGAGAGGTGGAGGAGACGCTTTACCAATTGGATGGTGTTTCGGAAGCAGCTGTAATCAGTATTCCTGATGCCTATTGGATTGAGGCGGTATCAGCCGTTATTGTTCCGAAGCAAGGAGCGAATTTATCTAAAGAGGAGGTAGAAGAATTCTGCCGGGCGAGACTTTCAAAATTTAAAGTTCCCAAATATATTGACTTTACCGATGAATTGCCGAAAAATCCAAGTGGAAAGGTGTTAAAACGGTCGCTGAGGGATAAATATGAGAAATTTTGGACATGAACAAGGTGAAAAGGCACTGTGCTCCGGCACGGTGCTTTTATCTTCTGTAAATTTTACAGGAATAGAAAATTGACAACTTGCAACACTAGTACTGGAGGTGTTGGCAATGAGTAAAAGGAAAAACCAGTACAGCAAACGAAGAGATGTTACGAGCATAAACCCGCAAGGATTGTCTGAAGATGCCTCAGATCAGCAGCCAAAATCCCAGCTGGAACAGCGGGCAAAAAAGAAGAATACAAAGATATAAGAAGGTGAATCTAATCGATCCTACTTTAAAATATTTATCCGAAGCTTTGTCAAATTACAGGGATAACGAACTATGTCAAAATATCATGGGAAAACTGGAAAGAGGCAATTACGCAAGTGAAGAATTATTTGTAAAAGAGCTGGATGAAGAAGAAGCCACCTATTTAAACGATGTGCTGGAAAATGAACTGGCTTATGCAAAAAGAGTGCAATATGTCCAAAGGGTAAAAGAACTGACAGAAGTATACGAGTTATTATTCTAAAATCAGACATAAAATTAGGATATTATTCCCATTGCAAAATGGGAGTGAAAGGTTTAATATATAATTATAAATACAAGCTGCAATGTTCGTATTTCACTTAAGTTTTAACCTCTAACGAGATAATAGGGAGTTTTACATTGAAACTCTAATGTCGGGCCGTCAATGTGCAGCGGAAGACAGGAAAGTTTCTGCAGACACCCACCTGGTGATATGGTGGTTAAAAACTTGTTATCTTAAATACGGCAATTGTGGCCTGTATATACATAACGATAGAAACCGGTTTCTTAGAGGGAACTGGTTTTTTTGTATTTTAGAATCAGATGTCCCGCCATATAAGTAAATGATGTCTCTTCCGATTAAAAAATGGTATTATCTTCATTCTGGCCGGAATGTTACGCTTAATTTAAGGGAGGTAATGGTATGGCTTTTCAATATGAAGCATTGGATCATGTGCAATTGGCATCACCCTTAGATAGTGAGGAGGAAGCCCGTCATTTTTACCGGGATAAGCTCGGGTTTGAGGAAATAGAAAAACCGGAGACGTTGAAGAAAAATGGGGGAGTATGGTTTCAGGCCGGAGCTGTCCATATCCACATTGGGACAGAATCCCCTTTTGCCCCCGCAAAGAAAGCACATCCGGCAATCCGTGTGAAAAATCTGGAAGCATTAAAGGTGCAATTACAGAAGGAAGACATAAATTTTCAAGTTGATGATCGCCTTCCGGGGGCGCACCGTTTTTATGTTGCAGATCCATTCGGGAACAGAATTGAATTTCTTGAGTGGCAATAGGTACGGCTGTAACTCCCCAAGAATTCAAAGTGACAGGCACTGCCGGCTATTCGACGAAATCAGGGGAATGACCACAATTTTCGGTGAGACTGGTTTTTAGCGCGGCTCATACACCAGATAAACTTGAGTTTATGCCGGCAGTGTTACATATTTTCTTCTCTTGCCGTTGGGAATAGCTTTTCATCCTCTCGCTTGTTTCATAAATTTCGTCCTCCTTCATCCCGTAATTTACACGTTAGAATTAATTTTACGATGGATAAGGTTTTGTTTCCCCATAAGTATGGTAAAATGGATATTGCTTTTATAACGTTTATAATAGTTAATAATTTCATTGCAACGAGGAGATGCAGTCATGAGTAAGGTGAAAATAGAAAATCCGGAACAAATAAACAAGCTTCCCATCGTTGCTGTAC
The DNA here is from genome assembly GCF_010994035.1 of Virgibacillus aidingensis. Lineage (GTDB taxonomy): Bacteria > Bacillota > Bacilli > Bacillales > Amphibacillaceae > Virgibacillus_N. The sequence continues at coordinate 99,732 of NZ_WIXN01000008.1, read as the reverse complement.
TTATCACAGGTGCATTTTTAGCCATCTTAAATCAGACATTGCTTGCCACTGCCATTCCCCATATTATGGCAGATCTAAATTTAACAGAGAATACGGCACAGTGGGTAACCACTGTTTTTATGCTGGTGAATGGAATTATGATTCCTATTACTGCTTTTTTGATAGAAACATTTACATCGAGAAAGTTATTTTTAACGGCGATGAGCATATTCGCATTTGGGACGCTGGTATGTGCGTTTGCCCCGGACTTTACAATGCTAATGATTGGACGGGTTATTCAGGCTTCCGGTGCAGGAATTATGATGCCGTTAATGATGACGATATTTTTATTGATTTTTCCTGTGGAAAAAAGAGGGACAGCGATGGGCACAGTCGGTCTTGTGATTGGCTTCGCACCGGCATTGGGTCCGGTTATTTCCGGGTGGCTGGTTGAACAATACCCGTGGCGGTCACTATTTTATGTAGTGCTTCCATTTGCAATTTTAAATATAGTCATAGCTTACTTTGTTATGAAGAATGTTACGGAACAAACCTACCCAAAAGTGGACGCCATATCTATCATTCTATCAACTTTGGGGTTCGGCGGGTTGTTGTATGGGTTCAGCTCGGCGGGAAACGTTGGCTGGTCAAACTTCACTGTGCTGACTGCGCTGTCTGCAGGAGCCATTGCGCTTACAGCTTTCATTCTTCGCCAACTGAAGCTGAAACAGCCTATTCTGGAATTTCGTGTCTTTCAAAATAAAATATTCACGATCAGCACGATTATTGGAATGATAGCTTTTATAGGATTAATCGGCGCGGAAACGATTTTGCCTATATATATGCAGAACATGGCGGGTTATACTGCACTGGAAGCGGGTCTAATGGTGCTCCCGGGAGCATTAATTATGGGATTTATGTCTCCTGTTAACGGAAGGATTTTTGATAAATTCGGTGCCAGATATCTGGTCATTACAGGATTAACTTTATTAACAATTACTTCTTTTCTATATACCAATTTAACACCGGAGACATCCCTCGGTTTTATTACAACTGTTTTTGCCATTCGCATGTTTGGCATCTCCATGGTAATGATGCCTGCCACTACAGCGGGACTAAATCAGCTGCCAAGAAAATTAATCCCGCACGGCTCCGCCATGACAAATACAATGAGGCAGGTGGCAGCTTCGATTGGAACTGCCATATTAATTACAGTGATGACTGCAGCTGCATTGAATACAGGCCCGGACGCTGCGCCGGCTGAATTAATTCATGGTGTCAATGTATCTTTTTATATTACGGCAGGACTATCACTTGCGGGACTGATCCTGGCTTTCTATATCAAAGGGACGAGACCAGCATGGCAGCCGGGAAACAAGGTAACAGAACATAAAGCACGATGATTTACAAGGGTGTTCCAAGTGTTTTGGAGCCCCCATATTTTTTATATGTGATTATTTTATCCTGTAAGTTCATGATTTTAGTAAATCCATTTATAAAAATCTAAATTGAAGACGATGGAGAAGCAATCTCAAGAACTTACCTCTTAAACTCGAACCGTGCAAATAAAAGGAAGGAATGGTGACTTGTAATTGTCACGATTGAAATACAGGAATTTTTGAATGAAGATCGAATTACTTTAAAAGAGGCATAATAAGACTGTTGGGGGTACATTATGACTGCAATGATCAAAGCGAAGCATACCTTAATTGATGAAACTACTATTAGAGAATTGCTGCAGCATTATGAACTAAAGACGATTAAACAATGCCGATTTCTAACAAGGGGGCTGAATGATACATATTATATACAAGACGAAAATAATGCTTATATTTTCAGGGTGTACCGTCATAAATGGCGGGATAAATCAGCGATTTTATTTGAGGTGGATGCACTAAACCATTTAAAAGAAAAAAATTATCCCATTTCCTTTCCGCTTAAAAAGAAGGACGGTTCCTATCTTTGTAAAATAAAAGCGCCGGAAGGATTACGGTATGGCGTGTTATTTTCTTACGCAAATGGGGAACGACCTAGAGTAATACAGATAACTCCCATCTGATGGGAAAGTCGCTTGGAAAAATGCACGTACAAATGGATTCATTTCAAACGCAGCAAACTCGAGGATTTCAAATTGATGAAGCATATTTGCTGGATCAACCGGCTTCATTCATAACACCTGTACTGTACACATATTTTGATAAAGACGCAGTAAAGACATTCGAAGATACCATCGAAAATATTAAAAAGGTGTTGGCTGAAAAGGATTTGGAAATTGGTTTTTGCCACGGAGATTTTCATAATCATCATATGCATATCCATCACAATAAACTGAAGATATTTGGATTTGATCGCAGTGCTGTTGGATATCGTGCTTATGATATTGCAGTATCCTGGTGGAATTTGATTACCAATTATAAAAATGATGAAAAAAGATGCTGGGAAGCATTTATGCAGGGGTATCTGAATGAGCGGGATTTAAAAAAAGACGATTTTGGCGTTTTGCCTTTCTTGATTACAGCAAGAAGGATTTGGCTCATTGGCACAATGCTGGAAAATGAAGATGTCTGGGGAAGAAACTGGATAAATAAACAGGCACTGGAGTTATTTTTGCTGCAGGTTAAAACAGATCATGTAACGGGTAATTAGGAGTGTGGTGGTGATGGAAATGTCAGCAGGGCTTTTTTTCTATGCCGGTTTTTTGTTCCTTACTTTACTTACAGCTATTGTAAGTAATTTTAAGAACAAGTTAATTCCATTTGCTTATATTACAATCATTGTTTCTCTTGCTGTGCCCCTGATAAATTTAATATTCATCGGCGGTAAACCTGCAAATATATCAGGTGTGTCCTATCTCTTACAGGAATTTTTGAACAGGAATTTGTGGGCGGTGCTCATTGGATTGATGTATATCTATTTGACCGCCTGGGCAGTGTTATTTATTTATACACTTCATGGGGAAAATTTCAAAAAGTGGTATGGCTTTATGTTGGAAAAAGGAAAAGAGTTATGGATGACGATTTTAGGAAAAATAAAAGAATCAGGCAGGCAGAAAGAACAGAAAACGGAAAAATAATGACCGGGAAAACTTAAAATATGGTAATTATTTACTTGCAGTTTGAGGAATGTTTTTATAAAGTAGTGAATAGAATGACATTGGTGCGTAGGTGAGCCGCAAGCTGTCACTTGCGACTCCGACAGATACCTTTAAGATGCGGCGGCCTTTTATTGGATAAAAAGTAATTTCCCGTTCCGACAATCAGCAGGGCGATTTACTTTTTTCCACGGGTATCAACAATCAACAGCACAAGTGTGGCAAACATAAACATGAGGTGCATCGTCGTGTCAATTGGAATCACAATTTTCACCCTTTCATGAGGGGTTTTTCAGCCGCCAATAAAAGAGTGCTTTACAGCTTTAACCGAAGCTCATCCCAGGGTAGCCTGTCATAATCAGTATACTACAAAAATTAACGTTAATGTGGTAATTTTTAGAAAATAGTACATTGTTCATAGCTTTCAGATATATAACTGAAACTATATTACTGTAAACCATATGAATATAGTAGTATGCTATTCCAAGACAAATGCAGCAGGATATGCTTCTTATTGCCTATGTAAAATTAAGGAATATAAATATGCCTTGTGTGGTCATGTTTATATTTGCGGTAAAATTCCACCATCGTCCGGATTGTGTCTTTAAAATCCGGACAGATAATTCCTGACCCGGCCAAATCTGAAGCAGCCAGCGACACATCATAGGAAGAATGGACAGTAAAATAATCCATGGCTTCTTTTTCCACCTTTAGCCACTTTCGTAAAGCCGGTATGGACAGCAGCATTTTTGCCGTTTGGGATGGAATTGTAAATTTTGGCGTTTTTCCTAAATAAGCTTCCGAAAGCATTTGTTGCAGTTCTTTCATTGTATATGGGTTTGGGTCTGTCAGATGATAGGTTTTCTTTTCCCCCACCGGTGAAAATGACAGGAAGCTTGCTGCTTTTAACACATAATCCTGCGGGACAAAATTCCCTTCAGCCGTTCCTTTACTGAAATAGGGAATTGTTGGCAGACTGCTTAGCCGTTCCAGTAAATTCAGCATGAAATATATTCCGTCAAACTTAGTCGTTTCTCCGGTGATGGAATGTCCTCGTACAACACCCGGCCGAATGATGGTAGTCGGTATATACGGCTTTAGATTCTCGACAAGTATTTCTGCTTCATATTTTGAGTGCTCGTAGTGATTTCTGAATGTCTGCCCCTTTACTAACTCCTGTTCATAGATCCTTCCTTCTCTGGTGCCTGATACATAAGCCGTACTGAAATAAATGTATCTTTCCAGATTCTTTAGAGATGCAGCCCATTTATTCACCTTCTCTGTCCCGTTAATGTTAACGTGAAATGCAAGTTCTTTATCTGCTCCCAGATCATATATGGCAGCCAGGTGAAAAACATGTGTCACGCTGGTTATTAACTTTTCATTTATTTCCGGATGCAAATCCAGATTTTCCTTTGTAATATCCCCGGTTATAATGGTGAAAGCTTCCTCGCTTAATTCGCTTTGTTTTACTGCATAGGCAACTTTTTCAGCCGCCGAATGTTTTTGATCCGGCAGCACGAGTAAATATACGTGCTCTATTTCCTTTTCATCAAGCAGAACCTGTTTTAGTAAATTTTCAGCAAGATAACCTGGATATCCTGTAAAAAATAAGGTTTTCATTGAATCGCCACCTCCATAAATAGTTAATGGTTTTATTATAACGTATTTCACAAACGATGCAGCTTAAGAATGGAAATGGATTTGTAACGCTTGCATCCGATCTTTTATTTTCGTATAATAATCTCTAATATTTACTTGCAAAAAAGTGATGAAGAGGAAAAGTAGGGTTCCGTTATTTTCTGCAGAGAGCTTCGGCCGGTGAAAAGAAGCAAAATACGAATCTGAACAATGGCCTCTGAGCTCCGTGCTGAACGTATGATATACTAGTAGGTTCCGGCGGGTTTGGCATACGTTATTCTTGCCACAGTATAAAAAACGGAAAATGTTTTTCGTACTTGCAGAGTCTGTATGTGTGAGCATGCAGTGAAGTAAGGTGGAACCGCGTAAATTCAACCACGTCCTTACCGTTATTCGGTAATGGCGTGGTTTTTTTGCATGCAGGAAGCATGAAACTTCTTACATGCATATGTGCAAGAGCCTTTATAACCGCCGTTTCTTGTGCCTATGCTTGCGGTGTTGAGGTTATCACTTAAAGGCTTGGTTAAGCAGGCTTTACTAATAAATAGGAGGGTTCAATATGAAGAGAAATCTGGTTTTGCAGACTGATTTTGGACTTAGTGACGGTGCTGTGAGTGCCATGTATGGGGTAGCTATTTCTGTAGATCCCGATTTGCGTATCTTTGACCTGACACACGATATACCAAATTATAATATCTGGGAAGCATCTTACCGGTTATTTCAAACGATCACGTACTGGCCGGAAGAGACGGTGTTTATTTCCGTTGTGGACCCCGGAGTGGGAACAGAGCGCCTGAGTCTGGTGGCAAAAACGGCAGATAATCAGTATATTGTCACACCTGATAATGGAACATTAACCCATATTAAAGATCATATTGGCATTGTGGAAGTGCGTATGATAGATGAGAGGTTAAATCGCCTCCCAAAGTCGGGTGAATCGTATACTTTTCATGGAAGGGATGTGTATGCCTATACTGGGGCAAGATTGGCTGCAGGAGTTATATCCTTTGAGGACGTCGGCCCGCTCGTAGAAGCCGATCAAATTATCGCTCTTTCTAAACCGGATGCCATTTTGGAGGGGGAAGTGATTTCCGGTCATATTGATATTTTGGATATCCGTTTTGGCAACCTGTGGACGAATATTAACCGGGAGTTATTTAAGCAAGCAGCGATAGAATATGGGGATACGCTGGAAGTCACGATTATTCATAATAATCAGCAGGTGTATAAAAATCATATTAACTACGTCCGTTCCTTTGCAGAAAGCCGGCTGGGAGAGCCGCTTCTTTATGTAAACTCCCTGGATAATATTGGTGTGGCACTAAATCAGGGATCTTTTGCGAATGCCTATCATATTCGGACAGGGAGTAATTGGGGAATAAGCATTTGCAAAGCGGAAGGAAAATAGGATCCATTTGAGCGACAGAAGCATTGCTGTGATTGAAAAAAATATAAAACGAATATGAACCCTGGCAAACCCCGCGTGGCAAGCAGGTTAATATTGCGAGAATAAAAGTGAAACCGGCGAATGTAATACAAAGCCGTATATGGGCACCATCAAAACACGGGGTGGAAGCATTCGTACAAAGCGATAGTATTATTAAAAGGGAAGTAGGGGTCATCAGTTCAACAAGAGGGGCAGCAAATATTTACAGGCAGATCCAGCGAGGCATTAATAACCCTTCTGTTGTCATTATATTGTTAAACTTAGGGCACGCATGACATTCATTCATCAAGTATACTGGGTTTATGGATAAGTATTAAAAAGAAGGTGTACACGATGCTTGATATTATACTTGATGAATTTCACTTTTCCACGATGTGGAATGGCGGTATTTTTTTATTTTTGATTTTTGGATTAATTATATATTTCTTTCTATTGCCTGAGGATGACAAATTTTCGATGAAAAAAGCAGTTCTTTTTGTAGCGGGCACCATCGCATTATTTGCAGCCCTTGGGAGTCCATTAAATATTATTGGCAGGATTCAGTTCAGCACACATATTATTCAACTTATTTTATTGCTGATCGCCGCCCCGCCGCTGCTGATTTTGGGATTCAAAAATAAGATTTTTGAAAAAGTAAAATCAGTCTCTTTTTTGGATAAAACTTTTCACTTTCTGACCAGACCAATGACAGCAACGATCTTGTTTCAGGGTTTATTTTACGGCTATCATATCCCAATTATCTTTAATTTTGCCCGAATGGATCTTTATTTGAATTACTTTTTTCTGTTGGCAGTTTTTATAGCGGCAATATTAATGTGGATTCCTATTATTTCGCAAAATATATTATCCAAACAGAAAAAAATCATTTATATTTTGATGAATAGTCTGCTGCTCGTGCCGTATAGCCTTATTCTAATTTTAGCAGGAGAAGCACTATACGTTATTTATACCGATGTTGATTTATTTGTCTCTTCCCTGGCAGCCTGTTTTCCTGATTTGGATTCCGTTCCGGATGACTTTTTTGCTGCCCTGCTGCCATTTGAGCCGGTGCATGAACAGAAGGTTGGCGGATGGTATTGGCTGGGAGGTCAATTAATTATATTTGCACTTTCCATCTTGCTGTTATCATTAAAAAAAACACCTGCAAAATAACTTTTGGGATTATTTGCGGCTTTCTTTTTCAATTATGGGAAAAGAAAGCCATTTTTACACCTTAAGAAAGTTTTAGCTATAAAGCCGATTGAAGAATATTAAGATGCGTAAGTCCTAATCACAGGAAAAACTAACACATTTACTGCGATTTTTCCTGAAAGAAAAAAAGGATTTGTTAACATGTACCATGGAGAACATGTGCTTAATTTTTGTATAATAGATTAAGAGAATGTAAGAGGGGGCAGTAATGTGAAGAAAAAAAGATGGATAAAAATAGGAATCGGACTGCTTTCCGTCCTTTTAATTATAGATATTATCGCAAGCTTTTATTTTTATAACTTAGCCATTGAGCGGAACGTGAAGGATTTTTTATCGGATAACTCCGATTTGGAGGTTTCTGCGGAGGCGATGGATGTTTTTATAGATGGCGGCTGGCGTGAATGGGCGGATAATCAGGATTTTGAGCAATGGGAATTGACTTCTTATGATGATTTAAAACTGCAGGGGTACTATCTGGAGGCGGAGGAGCCAACGAATAAAACGGCTGTTTTTGCCCATGGGTATCTTGGGCGTGCAAGCGATATGGCCTTATATGGACAATATTATTACGAAGAGCTTGGGTATAATATTTTAACTGCAGATATGCGTGGTCATGGCCAAAGTGAAGGCGACTATATCGGTTTCGGCTGGCACGACCGGCTGGATTATTTGGATTGGATTGATCTTGTGCTGGAAAAACAGGGTAAAGATACGGAGATCGTCCTGCATGGCTTGTCCATGGGGGCTGCCGCAGTGTTGATGGTCAGCGGGGAAGATCTTCCCGGAAATGTTAAAGCCGTGATTGCAGACAGTCCTTATGCGAGTGTATATGAATTGTTTGACTATCAGCTTGACCGGATGTTTCATTTACCATCCTTCCCTGTACTGCCAAGCACAAGCCTGGTTACTCAAATGCGTGCCGGGTATTCATTGACAGAAGCTTCGGCAATGGATCAGGTAAAGAAGGCGGAAGTTCCTATACTCTATATTCACGGAAAAGAGGATACGTTTGTTCCGACAGCCATGACAAAAGAATTATATGAAAATACGAAAAGTGAATCAGAAATTCATCTGTTTGATAATGCCGGCCATGGAGAAGCTTACGTCACACAGGAAGACAGATATACAGAAAAATTGAATGCTTTTCTTGAAAAATATATGAACTAGGAAAATGGACTGCCCTGTATGTTTAAAAGAATAGGCAGTCCTATTCTATTTTTTTGTACAGGAGTTCTATAATATATGGAGGATCGGGTAAGAGGTGGTCGTGTACCATGAAAATTTCTATAGTACATGAACAGCTGGGAAAACAAATCCCGGATGTATAAATATAAAAATACTTGCATATTTATGTACAAAAATCTATAATAATGAATAATTAACAGTTAGAAAATTTGGCTTGCAGCTAAGCAATTCTTAAAAGCGTATTTTAATTCCGCCAAAATTTTTTAAACCTGAATAGAAACGCAGTCAGTCAATCAGAGGAGAGATTTTCATGGGGAACAAAAAATTGCCGAAAAAAGTGCTTGTCATTGGCTCAGGTCCGATTGTGATCGGTCAGGCAGCCGAATTTGACTATGCGGGCACGCAAGCCTGTTTAGCATTAAAGGAAGAAGGCATTGAAGTTGTACTTGTAAACAATAATCCGGCGACCATTATGACAGATGAACAAATCGCTGATACAGTGTACATGGAGCCTTTAAATATAGAAACGCTGGAAAAAATTATTGCCAAAGAACGACCGGGAGGCATGATTGGTACACTTGGCGGTCAGACAGGATTAAATTTAACTGTGGAATTGCATGAGAAAGGAATTCTGGATTGTTATCATGTGGAGCTGCTTGGCACCAGTGTGTCATCAATTCAAAAAGGGGAGGACCGGGAAAAGTTTCGTCAGTTAATGATGGATATTGGAGAACCTGTTGCAGAATCAGAAATTATTTCATCCATGAAACAGGGAATGCAATTTATTCGGGAAATTGGCTATCCGGTTATTCTGCGTCCGGCTTATACACTGGGTGGAGAAGGCGGAGGTTTTGCCAATAATGAGCAGGAATTTAAGGAGTTACTGGAAAAAGGATTAAAACTAAGCCCGATTAATCAAGTGCTTGTAGAAAAAAGCATCAAAGGCTGGAAGGAAATTGAGTTTGAAGTAATGCGGGATTCCTTTGATCAATGTGTGATCGTCTGTGGGATGGAAAATATCGATCCTGTCGGCGTTCATACAGGCGACTCCATTGTGGCAGCACCGACCCAAACGCTTTCAGAGCAGCAGGTAAATATGTTAAGGGAATCTTCCAAAAAGGTAATCAGAGCATTGGATGTCGTTGGCGGCTGTAACATCCAGTTTGCCCTCCATCCGCATACAAATGAATATTTTATTATTGAAGTGAATCCAAGGGTCAGCCGTTCTTCGGCCTTGGCCTCAAAGGCAACCGGCTATCCAATCGCACATATTTCAACGATGTGTGCACTCGGTTTTGCCCTGGATCAAATTCAAAATCCAATGACAGGTATATCCAATGCATTGGAAGAGCCATTGCTTGATTATACTGCCGTGAAAATTCCGCGCTTTCCTTTTGATAAGTTCACGGAAGCGGACCGGACTCTCGGCACTCAAATGAAGGCAACCGGGGAAGTCATGGCGATTGATATGACTTTTGCAGGTGCTTTGAATAAGGCGGTACGCTCGCTGGAATTAAATAACTTCAGTCTTCATTGGCCCGGGTTCAATGAATTGAGTGAAGAGGAAATAGCACATCTGCTGCAGGAGCCGAATGATCTGCGGCTATATGCCATTGCAGAAGCTTTTTCCATCGGGATGAAAACGGAAAAAGTTCATCAGTTAACAGAAATTGATCCATGGTTCCTGGCTCAAATGAAAAGTATCATAGATTTGGAAAAATCATTAAAAGGAAGGGCATTAGCAGAACTGCACGATGATGTATTACTTGAAGCGAAAAAGTTAAATATCAGTGACTTTAGAATAGCACAATTAATTGGGATCACTGAAACACAGCTGAGAGCGTATTATAGAGAAAAATCATTGAAGCCTGCCTTTAGAGCAGTACAGACAACAGGAGAAAAGGGTGCCGCTCATTCTTATCTTTACTCTACCTGGAATGATCTTCAGGAAGAGAAAGCCGGGAGCGGGAATGAAAAGAAAATTCTTGTATTGGGTTCAGGTCCAATACGAATCGGCCAGGGAGTAGAATTTGATTATTGCTCTGTTCATGCCGCACTTGCAGTAAAGAAAATGGGGTATAAAGCCATTGTTATCAACAATAACCCGGAAACAGTCAGCACGGATTACAATGTTGCGGACCGCTTGTACTTTGAACCATTAACCGCGGAGGATGTTTTAAGAGTAATTGAAAAAGAAAATGTGGAAGGAGTACTTATTCAATTCGGCGGACAGACGGCTATCAACCTGGCAGATCATCTGCGGGAAGAGGGGGTCCATATCTTTGGAACACTCCCTGAACATATTGATCAGATGGAGGACAGGGAGCAGTTTTATTATTTTTTAAACAGGTTAAATATCTCCCATATAACAGGCCATATTGTTCACCATCCTGATGAACTGACAGGCTCAGTCCATGACCTTGGATTTCCGGTACTCATTAGGCCTTCCTTTGTTATCGGCGGGCAATCCATGTTCATTTGCTATGATAAAAATGAATTGAAAAAATACGTTCATCGTATACAGAGGGATACGAATGATCAATGCTGGCCGCTGTTGATTGACCAATATATTCCCGGGAAAGAGTGTGAAGTAGATGTCATCAGTGACGGTAAAGAGACCATTATTCCGGGTATATTTGAGCACATCGAAAAGGCAGGGGTGCATTCCGGAGACAGCATAGCCATTCATCCCCCGGTTACATTAAGTGACAATGTAAAGAAAAAAATTATTGATATTGCTCAGCTGATCAGCAGGGAACTGCCGGTCATTGGCATGATGAATATTCAATTTGTTATAAAAGATGAACACGTATATGTGCTCGAGGTCAACCCGCGTGCTTCACGGACCGTGCCGATTATGAGCAAGGTAATGAATACTCCAATGACGGAACTGGCGGTTAAAGCACAGCTTGGCGAAAGTTTACAGGGAGCAGCACATGTGAATGAAAGTATGCATCCCGGTTCCTTTACAGTGAAAGCCCCTGTATTTTCTGCGAATAAGTTAAAAGGGGTGGACCATGTATTAGGGCCGGAAATGAAATCCACCGGGGAAGTTATTGGAATCTCTTCTTCCAGGCAGGAAGCTTTGAAAAAAGCGATTGTTTTTTCCTATGATGCGAAATCCTTGATAAAGGAAGGCAGCCGGTTGTTCGTTTCTGTTTCAGACCGCATGAAAGGAGAAAGCCTGGCGCTGGTTCGCCTGCTGAGTGACATGGGACTCTCGATCGATGCAACAAAGGGAACGGGTGAATATTTGGCTGAGGCAGGGGTGAAGACGGAAATGCTGGTCGAAACAAAGGCAGCCTTACTTGATTACTGGAAGCAGACACCACCGGATCTTGTGCTGAATATTCCCAATCAGGGGAGAGAAAAAGAAAAAGTGGGCTACTTTATCAGAGAACTGGCTGTTCGTCATCAGACTCCATATTTTACAAGTCTCGAAACATTGATGACAATGGCACAATGGCTAAAAGAAGCCAGATTAAATGAACAGCCAGCTTCATTAAACAGTTATACAAAACAATTGCGAATGGTACGTATATAAACATCGGGACGGTTCCCACGCTGCTATTTTTGCAACAGGAAACCGTCCCGATGTTTCACTTTTTTCGCTGCCAATAGTATATGGCGAGCTGGGTGCGGTCACGCAGTTCAAGTTTATCCAAGATAATGGAGAGCATGTTCCTTACTGTTCCGGTACTTAGATACAGTTCTTCACTGATTTCTTTATTGGATAGCCCTTGTGCCACACATTCAACAATATCAGCTTCCCGTGCCGTCAGCCCCTCCGGCATCCCGGCGGCAGGTTGCATAATGGTTTTAAATACGTCCGGGTCAAGGATGGCTGCGCCAGTTTTTAATGCTCTGATTTGATCTGCCATTTTTTCTGCCGGTGTAGATTTAAGTACATATCCTGCTGCCCCCGCATTTAATGCATGGCGAATATTTTGTTCATCCCGAAAGGTGGTAAGCATCATGACTTGAATATGCGGAAATTTCACTTTAATGATTTTCGTACTTTCAATCCCGTTCATTACCGGCATTTGAATATCCATTAAGACAATATCCGTATCATCTGTACATAAGCCGACTGCTTCCTTTCCATTTACTGCAGTTCCCTGAACCGATAAATCAGGTTCTTTGCCAAGTAAAAGCTTCAAGCTTTGGCATACCAATGGATCATCATCCACAATAATCAGCTTCAATCCCGGTCAACTCCTTCCTGCAACGGGATGACGCAAACGACCAAAAACCCATCCTCATTGCTGATGGATAAACTTCCGTCAAGTGCACGTGTGCGCAGCTGCAAGCTTCTCAAACCGCTGCCCTCAAACTGTGTTTTTTTATTTTGTTTTGTCCCATTGTCCTGAATGCTTAGTCTTACAAGTGCATCTGTCACCTGCAGGTCTATATCCGTTTTTGTGGCATTGCTGTGTCTTGCCGTATTGGTCAAACATTCTTTCAGGCAGGATTCCAACAGGCTCCATATATATGCGGGTACACTGAAAGTATCGCCATATTTTTTAAAACTGGTATCGAACTGATGGAAATCATTGATAATTTCTTCCATTCGTTCTGCTCCCGTCATTACAGTGGATGACATATTATGTACCGTTTCCCGCAAATGGATGGTGCTCCGCTGAATCCGTTTTTTTACTTCTTCAAGAAGCTGTTCTGCTTTTTGTTGATCTTCCATATGCTCGTACGCCTGGATAGCAAGAGAAGCCCCGGTTAAATCATGTCCGAGATGATCATGGAGCTGTCTGGAAATACGGTTTCTTTCCAACAGCCGCGCCTGCTGTGACGTGGATTGATTTGCTTTCAGCAGATCTGTTTTTAAACGTTCCAGTTCGTATTCGGATTTCCGTAAGGCATCAAGTCGCTCAAGCTGAACATGCTGGTTTTTTAAAGTGAAGTAGGAAAAAGCGCCAAAAAGCATTGCCTGCAGCAAATGCCAGAAGATAAAATCGGAAGAAGAAAGTAAAATAATGCTGCTTAAAAAGAGCAGCACAGAATACAGCCATTTCCCTTTTAACACAAGCTCAAACAGTGGTAAAGCCAGACCATAATGACTGATATTGGTATATGGAATATATAAGAGACAAAAGAAAAGATCAAATAGAACCGACCATGCCGGGAGTGACAGACGCCAGCGCAGACTGGCCAGTAGAAGCAGCAAGAGAATCAGGATAAAATTACCGGCATTGGAGTCGCCAATGATCCATAAATGTATTAATAAGATAATATTAAGAAAACGCCATCCATTGATAAAAAAATTGGCATCCAACCCCGTCTTCATCCTGTAACCCCCATATTAATTTATCCTTCTGACACTGCCGATGACAAGGAAAATGATCGTATATAACCATAATACGCCATTGATCAAGAGAAATTCAGAAATGTCATTTCCAAAAACAATCCATACTATGCCCTCACTGAGCCAATAAGTAGGAAAAATAACAGCTATCCTTTGCAGTATATCCGGAAAGGCTTCTATAGGCATGAGTAATCCGCCCAGGAAAACGATCAGAAAAATAACTGACATATAAACAAGAAAAGATGTCTCTTTACTACGATATAAAGAAATCCATGCTAAAGCAACCGCCAATGATGTAAAACTGAAAGAAATGAATAAAACCAACAGCCATTCCGGATGATAAAGCTCATGGCCGTAAAGCACTCCTCCATAAATGACAATGATGGATTGGAGGATCAGGATGATCGAAAATGCAAGCAGATTCTGGGTTAAATATTGAAAATGTGTGACAGGGGCGACTGCCAGCCGTTTGACTACTCCTTTTGCCCTGTCTTCAAGAATAATGGTTGCCAGGCGAATACCGACAAATAGAACAATAATCCCGAAAAACTGATAGCCATAAGGGAGAAATGGCCACACTTCTCCCATAGGCAAAAAAATGGCACCGACAGGAAACAATGTGAGAAAAATAAGGTTGGTTGTATTGCTGAAACTTCTTTTTAAAGAGAACCAAAAAATAGTCATCGTATCTTCCTCTTTCCTAAAATAAGCATTACAATAAAAAGTACACCTGATGCTATTAATAGAATATTCGACCGAAACCATGCTTCTCCCGCATGGGACTGATTCATGCCATAGATGGCATCGGCAGCTAAAGTGATCGGATTGACGTAAGTGTTAACAAAGACGAAAAAATCATTTCCCGGCACAGGGAAGATTAAGCCTGCCAAAATAACAAAGCCTACCCCATACACCTCACTTAACCGTTCAGCAATTTTAAAATTATTCACGGAAAAAGTGAAAATTAAGCAAACGATATTCGACAATAAAGCCAAAAGAAAAATGATATATATTGCCCAGAGCCAGTTTCCCCAGTCAGCACCGAATACAAATTCGGAAAAAGTCATTAACACAATACCGAGCAATACAGAATACACGATGCCGCAAACCATAATTGAAAATGCGTATAGTGTCTGATTAAAAGGCAGTGCGTAAATGCGCTGCTTTCTCTCGGTGAAAAAGTCCGTATGAATATAAGCCATTGCAAGCGCCCCTCCAAACATCTGGAACACCAGTACGAAAATAACGTTTTGTTCATTGATGAGTGGTTCACCAGTTTCCGTGGTCACCCCTTCCAATACGAAGGAGAAAACAGTAAGGAGCACAATGGGGACAACGAGCAACAGCAGCAGTGTAATATATTCTCTCACCATGCGAAAAAAAGTAAATTTCATCGTGGATATTACTCTCATTCTTCTCCCACCTTATCCCTTAGTTGCTTCCCTGTTAAGGTTAAAAAGACATCTTCCAGATTCGGCTTATCTGCTTGAATTCCAAGTACACCCGCATGCGCTTTAATCAAAGACAGGATCCGGTCCAGGTTTCCCGAATTTGCTTCTGAAATAATCATGATTTGATTTCCGTCTACATTTACCTGCTTTACCCCTGTTACTGACTCCAGCTTATTCAGCGGTATTTGCCCCGCATCCGTGACATCAATTTTCACCTTCTCTTCATGCTGGATAGTCTTAATCAATTCATCAACGGTTCCTTCTTTAATAATTTGACCCTGGTCCATAATAACAACCCTGGATGCAATGGCTTGCACTTCCTCCATATAGTGGGTGGTATACAGAATGGTAGTACCTTCTTCCCGGAGTTTTTTTACAGCCTCAAGAATATAATTTCTCGATTGCGGATCAATCCCGACAGTAGGTTCATCCATAATAATAAATCTCGGCCGATGTGTTAATGCACAGGCGATATTCAGCCGTCTTTTCATCCCGCCGGAAAACTTCTTTGGCATTTTATTTGCTCTGTCACTGAGACCGACAAATTCCAGTGCCTCTTGTACGCTATTTTTCTTTTCCTCTCCTTTTAAACCATAAACACCTGCGAAAAACTGCAGGTTCTCTTTAGCTGTCAGTTCTTCAAATATGGTTATTTCTTGCGTAACAAGGCCTATTTTTTCCTTGTTTTTATTGGAGAAAGGAGCTTTCACATCACCAAACAAAGTCACTTGCCCTTTTTCAAAAGGTATCATTCCTGTCAATGTTTGAATCAATGTTGTCTTCCCGGCGCCGTTTGGGCCAAGCAGCCCGATAATCTCCCCTTCATCAATGGCAAGATCAACATAATCGAGCACAATATTTGAACCATATCTTTTTACGACTCCCTGCATGGAAGCAATCATCATTCTTTCTTCACCCTTTCTTACGTATCTATTTAAATTATGCTGTATTTCATTTGCTTTTCCCAGTTACATTTGTCATGAAAAAAGACCCTCTATTTTCTAGAGAGTCTGTGATATTTGTCATTTTAATCTTATAAATAAGTGTCAAACCATCGGCAGATATGATTCAGCCGTTCCAGACGCATTTCCGGCTGACCGTTTCGGCTAAGTTCATGATTGGCTTCCGGAAAGCGGACGAATTCCACATCTTTGCGTAAATGCTTCAACGTAATAAATAGCTGTTCTCCTTGCTCAATCGGACAGCGGAAATCCAGTTCACCATGTAAAATTAACAGCGGAGTTTCCACATTTTCTGCATATTTCAGCGGGGAGAAATCCCAAAGCTTTGCAGGGTCATCGAGTAAATTTAAGCCATGCTCCCATTTGGTAAAAAAGAATCCGATATCACTTACGCCGTAAAAGCTGAGCCAATTGGAAATAGACCGCTGGGTTACTGCAGCTTTAAAGCGGTTTGTATGACTGACAATCCAATTTGTCATAAAGCCGCCGTAGCTTCCGCCGGTAACGCCGAGACGATTTTCATCAATAAAACTGTAGTTTTCAAGCGCGAAATCAACTGCACGCATCAGATCGGTGTAATCGCCGCCGCCATAATCCGTCCGTACGGCATCCACAAATTCCTGGCCATAGCCGTGACTGCCGCGCGGATTTGTGTATAAAACAACAAAGCCCTTTGCCGCCAAAAGCTGCATCTCATGGAAATAGGTCTGGCCGTACATCGCATGCGGTCCGCCATGGATTTCCAATACGAAAGGGTATTTTTTTCCTTCTGTAAAGCCGTGTGGGCGGAGGAGCCATCCTTGAATCTTCCAGCCATCCTCTGCAGTTATGGTTAAAGTTTCGGGTTCAGATAAAGAGACTTCACTTAAAAGACTTTTATTGCTTTCTGTCAGCTGTCTTAATTTCCCTTCGTTATTTAAATGATAGAAATTGCCCGGATCTGTTGGCGTACTGATTCCAAGAATAAAAGATTCCGAGCTGCCATGGTAGGAGAACCCGAATACATGATTATCATTTTTATAGAGTACATCAAGCTTTTCGTCCAATGTTACCTGATACAAGCCGGTGGCACCGGAATCAGTTGCAATAAAAATCAGGCGCTCTCCGTCCCGGGACCAGACAGGACCAGTGTCTGACTGACCTAACCGTGTATCACCAATCATGACATCACCCAGCTGCATATCCCAGTCATTGCCTATTACAGTACGTTCCTTCGTTGCTGTATCAAATACGAAAAGTTTGTTTAGCGTTGCTCCTTTGAACTCGAATTCATGACCGAGACAGGCAATTTTGTCTCCGCTTGGGGAAAAAGAGGCACTATGGCAGCTGCCGGTGCCGCTGGTCAGTTTTGTTATTTCTTTTGTACTTACATTTACCGTATATAGATGATTATTTAATTCATAGTCTGCATCATCACTTAAATTAGCAGTGAAAAGAACAAGCTGTCCATCCGGTGAAATATCCTGATATACATGGTCTGCATCATGATCTGTAAGTTGTGTAAAGGTTTCACTGGTGACATCGAATAAAATAAGTTGTGTTCTTTTATTATCATGAAAGCCTTTTGCGTCCGATTTGTATTTTAAACGGGTAACGACGTGCGGCTTCTTCTTTATATTTTCCTGCTCTTTTTGCTTTTCTTCCTTGGTGAGTTCTGTCTGATTATTAATATCATCATCTGAATCAAGTGAGGTGCTGAATATAATAGAATTTCCATCCTTGGACCATGCAGGTGAGGAGACGCCATGTTTGAACGTTGTCAGCTGTCTTGCTTCACCGCCGGCCATGGAAAGCAGCCAAAGCTGCGGGGAACCGCTGCGCGCAGAGATAAACAGTGCCTTTTTTCCGTCTGGTGAAAAGCGCAAATCGCTGTTTTTATGATTACCGAAAGTCCATTGTTTTGCATGATTTTCTTGTATGTTTTGGTGGAATACATGAGATTCATATTCCTGGTCCTTATTAATGATCGTTGAGACATATGTATAGTTGTTTCCGTCAGGGGTAAATTGCGGGTCGCTGAAAACTTCAATTCGGGTCAGGTCTTCTGCAGTTAAAGCCCTTTTATTGCTATCCATATCAATTCCTCCTCTTAATCTATGTATATAGTTTGATTTTAAACTACTTCGGGTTACGAATCAATTGGGAGAGTAAGCCCTGTTAAGTATTTTTTTACCTGTTTTCTGTTTCTGAAAACGAGTATATCTTTATTTTTCAGCTTGGAAAGTCTTTCGTAAATAGAAGGAACTTTTTTCTTGTTGAATTGCCGGACCCATTGAAAAAATTCCCAGTCCAGCTTTTCCGGACAATCTTTCCCCATATCGGGTCTTGTCTTATTATGGTACTGAATTCTGCGTTTTGTGATGCCATACAAACAAGTGATGGTTTTATAGTGCAAAAATATAATGGTATCTGCCTGTTCCAGTCTGATATCCATTGTGGCTCCATAATTTCCGTCGATAATCCAGGAATCATTTTCTTCCAAGATTTTAGTTGTTTCAGTTATTAGTTCTTCCCGGCCGATGCTTTGCCAGCCTGGTTTCCAGAAAATTGCATCCATATGATAGACCGGAATATCCAAAAGAATACTAAGCTGCCTTGCTAATGTTGATTTTCCTGCACCCCCGCTGCCGATAATTGCAATTTTTTTCATTTCAAACCTCCCTCTGGATAATAATGTGAGAGTAATTATAGCATAATATTTGCTTTTAAAAAGTTTATCATTGGATATCCTGTGAAGATTCTTTGCGAGGGTTAGAATCAGCTTTTGCTTTTTCGGCAAAAAAATACTTGGGATGTCTTTTCCCAAGTATTTTAATCGGTCTGTTAAGCGTTGATTTTATTTTTCGTGATATTTGCATCCTTTTCATAAGCTTCCTGAAGCTGTTTCGTTATTTTTCCGGGTTTTCCGTCCTGGATTTCTGTGTTGTCTACTTTGACAATCGGCATGATTTCTGATGTACTGCTTGTTAAAAACATTTCATCTGCAGTCTGAATATCTTCCACTTTAAAAGCTTCTTCTTTAAACGGGAGGTTAAGTTCTTTGGCAAAATCTTCTACACGCATACGAACACAGCCATGCAAAATGTTGTTTGTAGCTGGATGGGTATAAATTTCTCCATCCTTAACCATGTAAACATTGGAAGAGCTGCATTCGGTTACCAGTCCATCTTTGTGGAGAATTGCTTCATATCCTCCGTGCTCTTTTGCTTCTTGTTTCGCCAATACGTTTGGCAATAGGTTCAAACTTTTTATATAACAATATTCCCAGCGCACATCACGGTGAGTAATCGTGCTTACACCATTTTTTAAAAGTTCGACGTTGCGAGGAAAATCTTCCATATAGGCATACATGTTTGCACTTACATCATCTGCAGGAAAAACATGATCTCTCGGTGCGGAACCTCGTGATACCTGTAGATACATTTTTCCATCTTCTTCCATCTGATTTCTTTCCAGTAATTCCAGTAATAAATCGGTAAGTTCTTTGTGGGTTATATCAAGTTTTATTTTCACGGCTTCTGCCGAGCGGAATAATCGATCCACATGTTCCTTGAGCAAATGATATTCTCCCTGATAAATGCGGATAACTTCGTACACCCCGTCACCGAATTGCAGTGCTCTTTCCTCATAAGGATATTTTAAACTGTCACGGTGCGTGAATTTAGTCTGGTTTAAAATAATTGGATAAACTGACATAATTTCGCCCTCCCTGTTATCTAAGCCTATTCTATATCTTCTGGCGTGGTCTGTAAACTTTTAATTTCCAGTCAGCTGGTTATTAAACTTTATCTCAAATTAAGTGATTAATGTCACAGATTAATGTTTAGATATTCTTTTATAATGGTATAAAGAAATATAGTGGGGTGATGTAGAATGGAACCATTGCTTACCAGGCTAAATGAAAAAGATTATCATATCTTATTGAATAAATCCCGACACTTCGAGGTTAACAAAGGTGATATCATATATAAAGAGAAAAACGCCTCTGATTATTTATATTTTATACATACTGGAGAGGTTCGCATATTTAAAAAAATGGGGCCAAATAAGGAGCTCACTATTTTTATAAGAAAAGAAAATGACGCTTTTGGAGAAATAGGAGTTTTTAGTGGTCCAAATTATTCAAATTCTGCTCAGGCAGCGAAGAGTAGCAATATATCTGCAATAAGAAAAGAAGAATTAGAGAAACTGATTGAAACAAATGGAAAGCTGGGTCTGCAATTTACAAGATGGGTAGCAGATTCGCTGGAAATCAGCAAAGCAAAAATAAGAGATTACATGTCTTTTGGATCGGAAGGAGCAGTGGCATCCGTATTTGTCCGCTATTCCAACATGAATGGCATTGTAACTACTGAAGGTGTGCGTTTGACCGAGCCGGTGATGATCAGGGATATTAGCATGCACATCGGTATATCCAGAGAGACAGTCAGCCGCGTTGTCAGCAAATGGAAAGAAAAAGGGGTCATTACAAACGAAAATAAATTTTATGTAATTAAGGATTTGAATTATTTTAGAAGGCTGCTTGCCTGTGAGTACTGCGGTGTAGAGAATTGCGTGCTGTAGGGGGATTGCCTGAAAATCACCAGGGATAAGGCACTGCCATCTTTCTAGTTTTCGCCGATGGCATGTATTCCTTTATTGTTCTTCCGAATTCTTTTATGAAGCTGCTTATATATGTCACTCTCTTTTTGTGGGGGAAGACAATAATCCTGTTTATTTTTGTCGAAGAAAATAAAAATTACTATTGATTTCAGTGTAAGGACTTGTTATAATAAGTACTGTTGTTTCAGAAAATCTCAAATTAAACACAGGATGTATTATTTATAATACAGATAATACGGGATTTAGAATAAGTTATGTAAAATCTCAGCCACGAGCAAAGCATCTGCCGAGTAAACTACGAGTTGTCCCGAAGCAGCAATCATCCTGAATAAGCTGGAAGATGCAGGGACATGCAGTTCGGGATTGAAAATAAAATAACTTTTTATACCTTATGCGGGTGTAGTTTAGTGGTAAAACCTCAGCCACGAGCAAAGCATCTGCCGAGTAAACTACGAGTTGTCCCGAAGCAGCAATCATCCTGAATAAGCTGGAAGATGCAGGGACATGCAGTTCGGGATTGAAAATAAAATAACTTTTTATACCTTATGCGGGTGTAGTTTAGTGGTAAAACCTCAGCCTTCCAAGCTGATGACGAGGGTTCGATTCCCTTCACCCGCTCCATACATATATGTCTTAACGCAGTATTTCGTAGAATGGCTACGAAGTATTGCGTTTTTAATTAGATGAGTTTTTATTCGAATTAAGCGAGTCAGGCTGCTGGCAAGTAACTGAAGCCATAGTCAGTCTGCCTGAATTAAAGTGAAGTTTTTTTAGAGGCTGCCTTGTCTATGTCACTTGACTTATTTAACTCTGGATGGTAACCGGAAATATTCTCGGGGCGGTTAAGGAGACTTTTCCATTCAATGAGGTACCCGAGAAGATCGCTCGGGGCGGTCAAGGAGACTTTTCCGTTCAATGAGGTACTTGAGAAGACCGCTCGGGGTGGTCAAGGAGACTTTTCCGTTCAATGAGGTACCCGAGAAGAATGCTCGGGGCGGTCAAGGGGACTTTTTCATTCAATGAGGTACCCGAGAAGACCTCTCGGGGTGGTCAAGGGGACTTTTCCATTCAATGAGGTACCCGAGAAGAACTCTAATGGCTGAAAGGGGCTAAAAGCTTGTTAAAACGCACAGTAGAATTTATTCCCAAAGATTTGCCTCTGCGCTTCACTTGAATACTAAGTTTTGTTCATTGTATTCTTAAGTAAATACAATCTGTGAGGGGTTTTATGAATACATTAATCAGACAGCTGAAACAATTGGATAATAAAGGGTATAAAGCGTATAAAAGTGTGCAGGGTCACTACAAATTTCAGGATTTTGATTTATATATAGATTATGTGCAGGGTGATCCATTTGCCGCACCATCAAAAATCCGCATAGTTGTACCCAAGAAAATCCGTGCCGTCAAAAGTGAATGGATGAAAACGAAAAGCAGAAAGATCGCTGCGGCAGATGCCATTGCAAGGAGTGTCGCCAAACCCGTCCAACATCAGCGTTTTTCCATCAAAGGTTCAGGTAAAAGCGGAATGATTTTATTTGACGCTCCCGGCCAGGAAGTGATGGAGCGCAGCGCGGTACAGGTAAATGCAGACGCCATTACGATCTGCATATCTGCAGGATTGCCGGCCAATGGCAGAAAAATAAATGGAAGAGAAGCGGAAAAATTATTTATTGATGCCATTCCGGCTATTATTCAAAGCTCTGTCCTTACCATAACAGATGCAGAAATAAATGAGGCGATTAAATTAGCCGATCAGCAGGATGAAATTAGAAAGCAAATGAAGGAAAACGATTGGATTGCTTTTATTGCAAATGGTGCTATTTTGCCGAGGGAAAGCGGGGTCAGTAATCGGCCGTTAAAAAATGCTGTTGCTTTTCAGAGTCCGAAAGAGAATGAAACGGAAATAAAGATTCCGCACCAGGAAGAGCCAATCAAAGGGATGGCAATAAAAAAAGGAATCACACTCATTGTTGGCGGCGGATACCACGGAAAAAGCACCTTGCTGCAGGCGGTGGAACGGGGAGTCTATTCCCATACGAAAGGGGATGGCCGTGAATTTGTTCTGACTGACAGTGATGCGGTGAAAATCCGTTCTGAGGATGGAAGACAAATTACAGGTGTAAATATATCACCGTTTATTTCCAATTTGCCTCATGGCAAAGATACGGACTTTTTCTCCACGGAAAACGCCAGCGGCAGTACGTCCCAGGCAGCCAATGTGATGGAGGCATTAGAAGCTGGAGCAACTACTTTGCTTATTGATGAAGACACAAGTGCAACTAACTTCATGATCCGCGATCACCGAATGCAGCAGCTTGTAACGAAAGATAAGGAACCAATTACGCCATTTATTGATAAAGTAACACAGCTTAATGAACAGCATGGTGTGTCCACCATACTTGTCATGGGAGGTTCCGGGGACTATTTTGCCGTAGCGGATACGGTGATCATGATGAAAAATTATATTCCATACAATGTTACCGGCGAGGCGAATGACATCATGCAAAATGATCCGGTTAAGCGGGAATCGTTAGCTGATCAGGATTTCGGGAGAATTGCCGATCGCAGTTTCCGCCAGAATTCTCTGCAGACGAAAAAAGGGAAACGGGCGAAAACCCAGGCGAAAGGATTAACAAAGATTCTTATGGGAAAGACGGAGATTACCTTTGATGCGACCGAGCAGCTGGTAGACCAGTCCCAGACGAGGATGATAGCAGAAATAATTCAGTTTCTTGATAAAACGGATGGGCTCAAGGATAAAAGCCTACATGAATTACTGGATGAAATGGAAGCACGGATGGATCAAAAAGGCCTGGCATCCTTTACCGGCTTTAAAGATCAGCATCCCGGCGATATTGCAAGACCACGCAGGTATGAAATTGCAGCTGTATTAAACCGCCTGCGGACAGCAAAGGTAACACAAAAATAGAAAGGAGGGGGCAGCCAATGAATACTGCACACCTTAAACAGGAAATTATTGATTACAGCAAAGAAATAGGTATTGATAAAATTGGCTTTGCCTCTGCTGATGTTTTTGGAGAATTAAAAGAAAGACTTCGCCGCCAGCAGGAATTAAAATTTCAATCCGGCTTTGAAAAAGGGAGCAATGAGGAACGGACAGAACCACAGCGCCTATTGCCTGAAGCCCAGTCTATTTTATCCATTGCACTTGCCTATCCATCCAGGATGATCAATCCGCCGAAAGGGACGAAAGAAGAAAGGCGCGGAATTTTTGCCCGTGCTTCGTGGGGGACGGATTATCATCATGTATTGCGTGACAGACTGGAAAAACTGGCAAGCTTCATCAAAGAAAAAGTGCCGGATTCCACCAATAAACTCATGGTGGACACAGGAGAACTGTCCGACCGGGCAGTAGCTGAACGTGCCGGCATCGGTTTCAGCGGCAAAAATACAGCAATTATCACGAAAGAATTCGGCTCGTTTGTATACTTGGGAGAACTCCTCACGAATATTCCTTTTGTGCCGGATGAACCGGTGGAAGACAGCTGCGGTGATTGCCGAAAATGTCTTGACGCCTGTCCGACAGGTGCGCTTGTACAGGGGGGGCAGTTAAATGCCCAGCGCTGTATCGCGTTTCTAACCCAGACTAAGGATTTTCTGCCGGATGAATTCCGTTCCAAGATTGGTAATCGTGTGTACGGATGTGATACGTGCCAGGTTGTCTGCCCAAGAAATAAAGGCATTGATTTTCATATTCATCCGGAATTTGAGCCGGATAATGAAACGGAAAAACCGAAACTGAAGCCGATGCTCCGCATTTCCAATCGGGAGTTTAAGGAAACATTTGGCCACCTTGCAGGCTCCTGGAGAGGTAAGAAACCGCTGCAGCGCAATGCGTTGATCGCATTGGGCCATTTTAAAGATAAGACAGCCGTTGAGGAAATCACTGCCGTATTAAATAATGATCCTCGTCCGGTGATCCGCGGAACTGCCGCATGGACACTCGGAAAAATCGGAACAGAGGAAGCATTTCAAGCCATTGAAGAAGCGATGGTAAATGAACAGGATGAGCAGGTGCTTGTTGAAATGGAAAAGGGGCTGCAATTCCGGAGCAATGCTGCAGTTCGTTAACGGGACCACATGTGCCACTTACTTTTTTCAAAAGCAGTAATTCAAACGATGAGGTAATTCATTAAGTAATTATTTTTGTACCTCCTTTGCAGGGAAAATTCTTTGGCCCGGGGAACAGCTGTGTCACATTAATATAGCCAAAATTACTGAATAAAAAGTTTGCATTAAAAAGCTCTTAGTCAAGCCTTCCCTCCATATATTAATAGCATTGGAGGGAATTTTTTATGGAAAAACTAAAAATGCAGTGGCTGGATTTTTTTCGGGAAGCTCATTTTTCCGATGACTGGTGGGGAAGAAAGAAGCAATCATGCGAAGAACGGGATGCCGAAATAGTCAGTATACAAGGTGATGGTCATATCCACCAAACATTACGGTATGATAATAAAAAGATATATAATTATTTGCTGCATCTTGCATTTTTAATAAAGCAGAAAGGCCACTTTTATCTGGAAGAAACAGTAATATCTTATCAGTTTCGGCTGAAAAACGGGGAAGTTGCAGAGCATAGGAAAATCGAAACGCCGGATAAAAATGGAACTGCAGCCATACAACCGGAGGATATGCTGAGGGAGGATGAAATGCAGCGGTTTACCTATGATAGACATGCTGCAGTACAATATGCGGAACGATGGTGGAATAGTTATAATCCGGAATTTCGAAAGTTTGATGTGGATTGTACGAATTATGTCTCGCAATGTCTATACGCGGGAGGGGCGCCGATGTGGGGTGCCCCAAATAGGGAGCGCGGCTGGTGGTACAGCGGGGATAACTGGAGTTTCAGCTGGGCTGTTGCACATTCGCTCCGCTGGTATTTAAGCGGTTCTGAACAAGGATTAAAGGGGAAGGAAGTGGAAAGTGCTTCCGATCTCATACCAGGCGATATTATCTGCTATGATTTTGAGGGAGATGGTAGATACGACCACAATACCATTGTGGTCACTAAAGATGCTAATGGCATGCCACTTGTCAATGCGCATACCGATAACAGCCGCAATCGCTACTGGGCTTATGAAGATTCGGCAGCATGGACACCAAATATTCAGTACAAATTTTTCAGGATAGGTGAAGAATAATGGTATACTTACTGGGAATTAAAAAATAAGGAGTATGAGAAAGTGAGTTTACATGTCGTGTTATATCAGCCGGAGATCCCGGCAAATACCGGAAATATTGCCAGAACTTGTCTGGCTACGGATACTATGCTTCATTTGATTCATCCGCTCGGTTTTTCCACAGAAGATAAAATGCTGAGAAGAGCCGGTTTGGATTATTGGAAACACGTAGATATCCAGGAGCATGATTCCATTGAATCTCTCTATGGGAAGTATCCTGAAGGGTCCTTTTATTATATAGAAAACTTCGGCAACCAAAAATATACGGATTTTGACTTCAGCCAAACTGAAAAAGAATTGTTTTTTGTCTTCGGCAGGGAAACAAATGGCATCCCCCGCGAATTGCTGGAAGGTAAGGAGGACAGGTGCCTGCGCATTCACATGAATAATAAAGTACGCTCCCTTAATTTGTCCAATACAGCAGCCATCATTATTTATGAGGTGCTGAGACAACAAGGCTTCCCGGGGGTGGAGTAAAAAAGGCCGTCATGAAAATATCATGGCGGCCTTATTTTTGGCAGTAGGGGATGGTTTTTCCATCCCGCTATTTGTTTCGTTTATTACATGATTTAGATCGTTAAGGATGTATTTTGTAGCCCGAAAACCCTTGTTTATGAAAGCATCTGGTCTTTTTTCGGTACACCTGGTTTTGATTCGTAACCCGAAGTAAAGAATGATATAAAGAATACCACGATTACTCCGAACAGCAAAAGTAATTTCATTGGTCATCCTCCTAAGAAAGATTTCTGATAGTATGTCCCTATTATACCCAATAATGCCTGCAATGTGAACTAATGATATTGTACATTTTATGAACATAATCATATGAATATTTCATCAATAAAAAGACCTTCAACCTAATATTGTATACTGCCGTAAAATAAGGTATATTAGTTGAAGTACCACAACCACAGTTTTATAATGAATAAGAGTGTAAAACACCGTTACATATACGGAAATAGTTAATTTCTAATGGGGGTATAAAAGGTGGCACAAAGTGAAGAATCTCATCAAAGATTCTGGGCGGACTTTCATGGTCCAAACATGGGGTATATTGAAGAGCAATATGAACTGTACAAAGCGGATCCTGAAGCGGTCGACCCGACTATAAAGGACATGTTCGACAGGCACGGAGCCCCTGAATGGCTGACAGAACAGCATCCGCAGCTAGAGAGCTCAAAAGGAACATCCATTGATAGCGTGAAGAAACTTACCTCAGCAATGAAGCTTGTTGAGGCTATTCGCCGTTTTGGTCATTTGGAGGCAGACATCTATCCTGTTGGTTTGGAAAAGAAGAGGGTGTCTGAACTCGTGAAACCCGAAACGTACGGATTAACGGAAGATGATCTGAGAAATATTCCGGCAGCCTGGCTATGGGAGAAATCCCCCGGTGATGTGGAGAATGGATTGGATGTAATTAACAAACTGAAAAAATATTACTCAGGTACCATTACCTTTGAATATGATCATGTAAATAATGACGAAGAACGGCAATGGCTGCTTGACCTGATAGAATCAGGCAATGCGCGCCTCGATTTATCCGATGAGGAAAAGACAGAGCTATTGCGGCGTCTTGCCCATGTAGAAGGATTTGAAGCGTTTTTGGCAAAAACGTTTGTCGGACAAAAGCGTTTCTCTATTGAAGGGCTGGAAGCGATGGTTCCAATGCTTGATCAAGTGGTGGAATTTGCATCAGCGGATAAAATAGGAAACATTATGGTAGGAATGGCACACCGCGGAAGGCTGGCAGTGCTTGCCCATGTGCTCGGGAAACCATATGACAAAATCTTTTCCGAGTTTCATCATTCGCCGGATAAGGAATTAATCCCATCAGAAGGTTCCATGGGGATTAATTATGGATGGACAGGTGATGTGAAGTATCATTACGGTGCAAAAAAAGTTGTGAAAGAAGACGATGTAATTCAAACAAGGATCACCCTGGCGCATAATCCTTCCCACCTTGAGTTTGTCAACCCGGTTGTCGAAGGGTTTGCCCGGGCAGCCCAGGATGACCGCTCGGAAGGCGGCTATCCAAAACAGGATATAAATAAAGCAATCCCTATTTTAATTCATGGTGATGCAGCATTTATCGGGGAAGGTGTTGTAGCAGAAACGTTAAACATGAGCGGATTGCCTGGCTACCGCACGGGAGGAACACTCCATATTATTGCGAATAACCTTGTCGGGTATACGACTAATCAGGAAGACGGAAGGTCGACAAGATATGCCAGTGATTTGGCTAAAGGGTTTGAAATTCCGATTATTCATGTAAATGCTGATGATCCAATTTCCTGTATATCCGCTATGAAAATTGCTTATGACTACAGGCAAAAATTCCATAAAGATATATTAATAGATCTGGTTGGATACCGCCGTTATGGCCATAACGAGATGGATGAGCCCAGAAGCACGCAGCCTTTGCTTTATAAAGAAATTGATAATCATCCTTCAGCGGCAAATGTGTTTGCAAAAGTATTGGAAGAAAAGGGCACCTTAGGTCAAGAAGCTTTTACAAAAATCAAGAAAGACGTGGAAGACGACCTGCGCTCTATTTACAACAGTATGAAAGAAAATGAAACGGCTGACTCCGAACCGGACAGTATGCCTGCTGCATTGACAAATGGTCTGGGGCAATTCGACACAGCTGTAGAGCTGGACAGGCTGAAAGCTTTAAACAAGGGACTGCTGAAGCGTCCGGATGGTTTCACAGGTTTTAAAAAAGTGGAAAGAATTCTTAAACGCCGTGCTGAAGCACTGGAAGAAGGGAATAAAGCTGACTGGGGGACCGGAGAAGCATTGGCATATGCCACGATTTTAGAGGATGGCATCCCAATCCGCTTAACTGGACAGGATACAGAGAGAGGAACTTTTGCCCACCGTCACAGTGTCCTGCATGATATAGAAACAAGTGAAAAATTCAGTCCGCTGCATGGATTCGATGGTGTAAATGCGTCATTCGACATACGGAACAGCCCATTATCAGAAGCCGGTGTTTTGGGATTTGAATATGGCTATAGTGTTCAATCGCCGGAGACATTGGTTATTTGGGAGGCGCAATTTGGTGACTTTGCCAATGCTGCCCAGGTGGTATTTGATCAATTTATTTCAGCTGCACGTGCAAAATGGGGAGAGAAATCTAACATGGTTCTCTTGTTGCCGCACGGATATGAGGGACAAGGACCGGAACATTCCAGCGCCCGTCTGGAACGCTTCCTGCAAATGGCGGCAGAAAATAACTGGATTGTTGCCTACCCGACGTCATCAGCACAGTTTTTCCATTTGCTGAGAAGGCAGGCGGCCTTGCGTGACAGAGAAGAAGCAAGACCACTTATCGTAATGACGCCAAAAAGCAGTTTGATCCGCAACCAGAGAATTGCATCAGCTGCGGAGGAGTTTACAGAAGGTAAATTCCAGCCTTTGCGCAATCAGCCAAACTTTGAAGTGAAAAAGGAAAAAGCAAAAAGCCTGTTGATTGGAAGCGGGAAGGTTATGGTGGATATTGAAGAATCAATTGATAATTCTGAAGCAAATTTTGATCACCTGCAGATTTTGAGGCTGGAACAAATTTACCCATTCCCTAAAAAAGCGTTGGCGGATAAATTAAAAGAATTACCTAACCTGGAAGAAATCGTTTGGGTACAGGAAGAACCAAGAAATATGGGAAGCTGGGACTTTGTGGATGACTATTTAAGGGATCTTCTAAAGGAAGGCCAAACATTGAGGTATGTTGGCCGGCCGGATCGTTCGTCTCCTGCAGTAGGTGTACCGAACGTGCATAAAACTGAACAGGCACAGCTTGTAGAAAGAGCAATTAACCCATCAAAAGGAGGAGATTCTAATGCAGGAAATTAAGATACCAGAGCTGGCAGAATCAATTACAGAAGGAACCATTGCCGAGTGGCTTGTCAAAGAAGGCGATAAGGTTGAAAAAGGGGACCCTGTTGTAGAACTGGAAACGGATAAAGTAAACGTGGAAGTGAATGCAGAGTTTTCCGGTGTGCTTGTAGAAATTACCGCAGGCGAAGGGGAAGATGTAGAGGTAGGAGATGTGATCGGTAAAATGGATGAGTCCGCTGAAGCCGGAAGCACTCCAGCCGAACCGGAAGAAAAATCAAAACAAGAACCTGAAGAAGAACCAAAAGCAGAGCAGCCAAAAGAAGAATCTCCGAAAAAAGAAGAGGAAAAAACTGACAGCGGCTCAAAAGCGGATGTTATCGCTTCTCCTGCCGCAAGAAAACGTGCAAGAGAGCTGAATATCGATTTATCAGAAGTCAGTCCGCGTGATCCGCTGGGACGCGTGCGCCCTGAAGATGTGGATGCAGCTGCTAAAGGATCCGCTGAGAAAGCAAGTGACAAGTCTTCCGGTAAAAAGGAAACAAAGGAAACGGAAAAAACCGAATTCGACAAGCCGGTGGAACGCATCAAAATGTCCCGGCGCCGCCAGACTATTGCTAAAAACCTGGTAGGTGTACAGCAGGAAGCAGCCATGTTAACTACATTTAATGAAGTAGACTTAACAAATGTGATGAAGCTTCGCAGTGAACGCAAAGAAAAATTTGCGGAAAAGCATGGTGTTAAGCTTGGTTTCATGTCCTTCTTTACAAAGGCAGTAGTCGGAGCACTGAAAGAGTTCCCGCTGCTGAATGCGGAAATCCAGGGAAATGAAATTGTCATGAAGAAATTTTACGATATCGGTATTGCCGTTTCCACGGATGACGGGTTAGTCGTTCCGGTAGTACGTGATGCCGACCGTCTTGATTTTGCCGGTGTTGAACGTGAAATTGCAGAACTCGGCAAAAAAGCCCGCGATAAAAAGCTGAAAATGGAAGACTTGCAGGGCGGATCATTCTCGATTACTAATGGCGGTATCTTTGGTTCCATGCTGTCTACGCCAATTCTGAATGCTCCTCAAGTAGGGATTTTAGGAATGCATAACATCCAAAAAAGAGCAATGGTTATGCCGGATGATACAATCGAAGTACGTCCAATGATGTATCTTGCATTATCCTATGATCACCGTATTGTCGACGGAAAAGAAGCAGTACAGTGTCTTGTCCGCATAAAAGAAATGCTTGAGGATCCATATGACTTGCTGCTGGAAGGATAAATTAAAATAAAAAATTAATACTGACCTCGTTTGGGCGTTCATTCCCATGCGAGGTCTTTTTATTTTTATAAAGCCGATTATTATGACGAGCAGCGGATAATTATAAGCTTGTACACAAAGGGACACAGAAGTATTAAAGCAATGAAAGGAAAGACTGTCTCACATGTATATACCGCTTCTTTAAAGTACTGCATACCGCCAATAAAAATTTTCCCATCAGCTAACCGGCTTTTAAAATACCGATTATTGCAGCAGTCTGATGTTACTAACGTTAAAAAAACATAATTAATTGATATAAATCTATTGCAAAAGAAAGGAAAAACAAATAATATATTAACTGTTGCCAAATTCATTCGGAAAGAAAGGTGTAAACATGCAAAAATTCTTCAAGATTAAAGAAAAAAACACTAATATCCGAACAGAAGTGATTGCGGGAATGACAACTTTTCTAACTATGGTATACATCATTATTGTCAATCCGGCTATTTTGTCTTCAGCAGGGGTACCATTTGACCAGGTATTCATGGCTACAATTATTGCCGCCGTGGTTGGAACATTATATATGGCGATCTTTGCCAATTATCCCATTGCCATTGCTCCAGGGATGGGGATGAACGCTTATTTTGCCACTGTTGTAGCTGCCCATGGGGTTTCTTATCAAGTTGTGCTTGGAACTGTTTTTTT
Organism: Virgibacillus aidingensis; assembly: GCF_010994035.1. GTDB lineage: Bacteria > Bacillota > Bacilli > Bacillales > Amphibacillaceae > Virgibacillus_N. The sequence continues at coordinate 67,868 of NZ_WIXN01000008.1, read as the reverse complement.
GGCAGGGATTATTTTTATATTACTGAGTTTAACAAATTTGAGGGAAACCTTAATCTCTGCTATTCCGGCCTCTTTAAAATTTGGCATTACTTCCGGTATTGGACTTTTTATCGCTTTTATTGGTTTGAGAATGGCAGGGATTGTGATCCCGAATGAGGAGAATATTGTAGGTTTTGGAGATTTGCAAGATCCGATGACACAGCTTACCATTGCTGGTTTGTTTATTACATTGATCTTATTTGCTTGGAAAGTAAAGGGTGCTCTTTTTTTAGGAATGATTGCTACAGGTCTGATCGCCTTGATAACAGGACATTTGAGTTTTGATGCAGGATATGTGTCTGCTCCGCCGGTTCCTGTATTTTTTGACTTGGATATTGCCGGGGTTTTCACACATGGCCTCTATACAGTGGTGCTGGCTTTTCTGCTCGTTACTATTTTTGATACTACTGGCACCATGATCGGGGTTGCAGAACAGGCGGGATTAATGAGGAACGGAACCATGCCCAGGTCCAAATCGGCATTGCTGGCCGATGCTGCATCAACAACAGTAGGAGCGATGTTCGGAACAAGTCCGTCTTCGGCTTATGTGGAATCTTCCTCGGGAGTGGCTGCAGGTGGACGAACAGGTTTGACGTCCCTGGTTGTCGCTGTGTTATTTATGCTGTCAATCTTCTTCACGCCGATCATTGGAAAAATTGCGGACTTGCCTGCCATAACAGCTCCTGTTTTAATTATTGTAGGCTGTTTTATGATGGAAGGACTTGCAAGAATTGACTGGAAAACCTTTGATGAGGCATTTCCGGCTTTTGCCATCATCCTTACAATGCCGTTAACATCCAGTATTGCCACCGGTATAGCAATTGGGTTTATCACCTATCCTCTGCTAAAATTGGTAAGCGGAAAAGGAAAGGACGTTCATTGGATTATTTATTTCTTTGGGGTTGTTTTTGTATTGCAAATGATATTCTTTCCCGCACACTAAATTATATAAAGAAATTCCTGTGAAAAAATTTACAGGACTTTCTTTTTTATGTTAGTAAAAACGAAATCAGGGAACAATTAATTAGAGTTTATCGTTTACAATCCAGAAAATCTGAATTCATGGCAAATGAAAAGGAGAGTTGTGCTGTGGGGGTTCTTCTAGGGGTTTTGGCAATTATTGCAGTAATTGGCATCGCTTTTTTACTATCCAACGACAAAAAAAATATTAATTATAAAGGCATCGGAATTATGCTGCTCCTGCAACTGTTAATTACATGGTTCATGTTTTCCACCCAAATTGGACAAAACATTATCAATGGAATATCAGCAGGTTTTAATCAGTTAATTGAATATGGAATGGTAGGAATAGAGTTTGTAGTCGGTGGTTTTGTCATCGATGAGGGTGGCGTATTTTTCTTTAACGTACTTTTATTAATTATCTTTTTTGCAACCATTCTTTCTGTCCTTACTTATTTGAAAATATTGCCAACGATCATTAAGTATATCGGCGGCATGATTTCCAAAATTACCGGACTGCCGAGGGTAGAATCATTTAATGCTGTAAACAGTATCTTTTTTGGCCAGTCCGAGGCATTGATTGCAATAAGAACTCAATTCCATCATTTAACAAGAAACCGTTTATATATTGTCAGTGCTTCAGCAATGAGTTCCGTATCAGCTTCTATCGTAGGTGCCTACCTCCAGATGCTGCCGCCATCCTATGTTTTGCTTGCATTGCCTCTGAACATGTTCAGTGCGCTCATTATTGCTTCCATTATTTCACCGGTACATGTTCCAAAAGAAGAGGATACGGTAGATATAAATAATGTAACCGATGATAAAAGTATTTTTGAGGCAATGGGCAACGGCGCATTGGAAGGCGGTAAAATCGCATTAATTGTTGCAGCTATGCTAATTGCCTTTATTGCCTCCTTGGAATTGATAAATGGTTTAATACAATTAGTATTCGCCGGTGTGACCTTGCAGGAAATTTTAGGATATATCCTGGCGCCTATTGGCGTATTAATGGGGATTGCACCAAATGAAGTGATCCAGGCAACTTCTGTTATGGGGACAAAAATTGTAACCAATGAATTTGTCGCTATGCTTGATTTTCAACCGATGATAAATGATATGTCAGAGAAGACAGTGGGAATTGTCACCGTCTTTCTGACAAGCTTTGCAAATTTCTCTTCTATCGGGATCATTGCCGGTACTGTTAAAGGAATTGACAGCGAGAAAGCAATCAGCGTTTCCGGCTTTGGCATGAAATTGTTAGTTGGGGCAACATTGGCTTCAATTCTATCAGCAACAATAACAGGTCTTTTCTTATAAATAAGCCGCGCCTGTTATGCTGATCTATCTATATACTATACTGTGATGCAACAATATTTCGTCCAGCAGACTCCGGGGAAAGATCAATTACCAGCGGAGGGGTATACACCCAACACCTGGGACTGCGGTACAGCAGTTCCTCGTCCCACCGAAAAGATCTGGGACTGCGGTACAGTCGCTGCTAAAAGTGTTATACATAATTACACTTCCTTTTTTCATTATTTTTTAATAGGATAGAGGAGGAACAGTTATCGCTCGTTATGTGGAGGAAAGGAAGTAATTTATGGAAAAAAGAATTATATTTACCGGCGGGGGCTCTGCCGGGCATGTAGTTGTTAATCTTGCACTAATACCCGAGTATTTGGATAATGGGTGGGAAGTTGATTATATTGGTTCAATAGATGGTATTGAAAGAAATCTTATTGAGCAAATGGAAGGTGTAACATATTACCCTATCTCAACAGGGAAGCTTCGCAGGTATATTTCCATGGAAAACGTAAAGGATCCCTTTAAAGTACTGAAAGGAACAATGCAAGCCAGGAAAATAATAAAAAAAAGGAAGCCTTCAGTTATATTTTCCAAAGGCGGCTTCGTCTCCGTACCGGTTGTGCTTGCAGCAAAAATGCAAAGAGTGCCGGCTGTCATTCATGAATCCGATTATACACCGGGACTTGCGAATAAAATAGCAATTCCTTTTGCAAAGAAAGTTTTGGCAACATTTTCGGAGACAATGGAATATTTGCCCGAGCAGAAACGGGAATATGTCGGGGCAGTCATTCGGGAAGAGCTATTTCAGGGAAACAAGGAAAAAGGTTTGGATCTTGCCGGACATACAAAACATAAACCAGTTCTGTTGATTATGGGAGGAAGTGCCGGTTCTCAAAAGCTGAATAGTATTGTAAGAGGAAATTTACAGGAATTATTAACTGTATTTCAGATTATTCATATATGCGGAAAAGGTAATGTAGATAATTCGGCAACTACAGCAGGTTATACCCAATTTGAATATATAAATGAAGAACTTAAGGACATATTTGCTGCAACGGATTATGTTGTATCCAGAGCAGGCTCAAACGCTATTTTTGAATTCCTTGCACTGCGTATCCCAATGCTTCTTATCCCGTTGTCACTCAAGGCAAGCAGGGGGGATCAGATTGTAAATGCACGATCATTTAAGGAAAAACAGTATGCGCTTGTACTGCAGGAAGAGGAGCTGACAGAAGAAACATTACTGTCAGAACTGAAACAGCTGCAAAATCGCGGCCCAGTGATGATCGATAAGATGAAAGAATATAAAAGTGAAAAGGCACGTGAACGGGTCCTCGAAATTATCCGTGAAGTGCAAAACTAACGGACAGTCTTCTGTGTAAAAAGCAGGAGACTGTTTTTTAAAACGATGAGGAAAAAGTCTTAAAAAAATATTACAGGATTATTAATCCATTTGCCGTTATTTTGAGTTATTTTGACTATATTGCTAATAATTCCGGTTTATATAGCCGGTATTGTTGGATATACATGCTTAACCGTGTATTTTGCTGTTTTAAGCGAATTGATTAAAGGACATTTATTTATTAAACTTAATTTGTTACAAAAGAATTACAGCGGCGGATTCCCCTTCCACTTCTTACTTTTGCATCTACTCCTATTATATTTTCATTTAAAAAATAGTGAATTGTATTAAGGACAGTTGGTAAAACTATGTTAAAGAATTTTTGGAAAAGGAGCAGAATAATGAAAAAGCTATTATTTTTATTTTCAGCAGCAGCTTTAATTGTGCTTGCTGCATGTGGCGGTGATTCAGAGTCTGAAAGAGATTCCGGGACAAATGGTGAATCAGGATCTGGAGGAGACATTGACACAATCGTATTTGCTGATGCCGGTTGGGACAGCATCAGGATACATAACAGCATTGCCCAGACAATTATTGAAGAAGGGTACGGGTATGATACTGATGTCACGGCCGGTTCAACCGCAGCAACAATTCAGGGACTTCGTGATGGAGACATAAATGCATATATGGAAGTTTGGACAGATAATATAAGAGAAGTGTATGAAGAGGCGCTGGAACTAGGGGATATCGAAGTTGTTTCCACGAACTTTGATGATAACGAACAGGGACTGTATGTGCCAACGTATGTTATTGAAGGGGATCCTGAAAGAGGAATCGATCCAATGGCCCCTGATTTAAGAACAGTGGAAGATTTGAAAGATTATCCGGAAGTATTTGAAGATCCGGAAGACCCTGGAAGAGGCCGGGTGATTAATGCCCCAAGCGGATGGGCAGTTGCCGATGCGATTGATGATAAATTTGAGGCATATGGCCTTGATGAAACAATGAATAACTTTATGCCTGGTTCCGATGCTGCAATTGTTGCCGATTTGGCATCGGCTTATGAAAACGGTAAAGCATGGGTGGGCTACTATTGGTCACCAACTTGGCCGACAGCGGAATATGATTTAACCCTATTGGAAGAGGATCCATATGATGAAGATGTATGGAATGAAACAAAAGCGACTGAATTTCCGCCAAATGATGTAACCATTGCTGTACACAAAGACTTGCCGGATCAGGCTCCTGATGTAGTGGAATTTCTGAGCAATTATGAAACAAGCACTGAATTGACAGAAGAAGCTTTGATTTATATGGATGAGAATGATGCATCTGCAGAGGAAGCAGCAATTTGGTGGATGAATGAACATGAAGATCTTTGGACAAGCTGGGTTTCAGATGAAGTGGCTGAAGTTGTAAAAGATGCTTTGCAATAATATGGAAAGCAGCTGGCAGTCCAGCTGCTTTCCTGTATGAATTTGGAGGTGAGAAGATCATATGGGCACGTTTCCAGATATACAGACACAATTAGGTAATTATGTCGATCAGTTTGTCAGTTTTCTTGACACGACTTTCGAAGGATTTTTTGATTTTGTTTATTTTATTACCTCCCGGACAATTAATATGATTGATGATTTTCTCGTTTGGCTCCCGTGGTGGCTATTCATTATTTTCATCTTTTTATTAGGGTGGTATTTTAAATCGGTCTTTGCAGGTCTGCTTTATAGCATATTTATATTTTTAATCGGTACGTTTGGTTTATGGACAGATATGATGACAACCATTGCAATTATTCTTGCGGCCGTTATTATTTGTTTAATTATTGGTATTCCTTTAGGGATATGGATGGCCTTCAGCAAAGGATTTTCAACAGTTTTGCGACCGGTACTGGATGCAATGCAGACAATGCCGAGTTTTGTTTATTTAATTCCGGCTATATTTTTCTTCGGCTTAGGTAATGTATCTGCTATTTTTGCAACGTTAATTTATGCAGTGCCCCCGGTTATACGTTTGACGGAGCTGGCAATCCGCGGTGTGGATAAAGAAGTGGTGGAATCTGCACAATCATTTGGTTCATCAAGATGGCAAATGCTCAAGAAAGTACAGCTCCCACAGGCTGTTCCAACAATCATGGCCGGGGTGAACCAGACGACAATGATGGCTTTGGCTATGGTAGTTATTGCATCCATGGTAGGTGCATCAGGGCTTGGAGAACAAGTTTTGGTTTCCATTAACCGGATTGATATTGCATTGGGATTCGAAGCAGGAATCAGTATCGTATTTTTAGCAATCATCATTGACAGGGTTACAAATGGAATTGTAGAAAAAGTACAAAACAGGAGAGGAGGCTAATACATGACAACGAAAGTGAAATTGGAAAATGTATCTAAGATTTTTGGATCAAGGCCCAAATCCGTTATCCCATTGATTAAAGAAGGAAAAACAAAGGATGAGATTTTAGAAGAAACAAACCATACAGTTGGCGTGTATGATGCCTCATTCGAAGTTAATAAAGGCGAGGTTTTTGTCATTATGGGCTTGTCCGGAAGCGGGAAATCAACATTAATACGCTGTTTTAATATGCTGAACAGACCAACCACTGGTTCAATCTATGTTGATGATGAGGATATTGTCCAATATTCACCCGGTCAGCTGAAAAATTACAGGCAGAAAAAAGTAGCAATGGTGTTTCAGCATTTTGGTTTATTCAGCCACCGGACGATACTGGCAAATGTGGAATACGGGCTGGAGATCCGGGGTGTTTCCAAAGAAGAAAGACGGGACATTGCGATGACAAACATTGAAAATGTCGGACTCAAGGGGTACGAGAACAAATTTCCGGATGAATTATCAGGTGGAATGCAACAGCGTGTAGGTTTGGCCCGTGCACTTGCCAATGATCCGGATATTCTGCTGATGGATGAGCCATTCAGTGCACTCGATCCGCTAATTCGCCGTGAAATGCAGCTGGAGCTGTTGGATCTTCAGGAGCGCCTGCAAAAAACGATTATTTTTATTACCCATGATGTGAATGAGGCATTTAAGCTGGGTGACCGTGTTGCAGTGATGAAGGACGGACGGGTTGTACAAGTAGGAACGCCGGAAGAAATCATTGAAGCTCCTGCAAATGAATATATATCCGAGTTTATAAAAGACATTGACAGATCGAAAGTATTTCAGGCCGAGCATATTATGATAAAGCCGAATGCGCTCGTTTCCATGAAAGACGGTTTGAATGTAGCCATTAAAGAAATGAAGGAAAATGGGGTGTCCAGTGTTTTTGTTGTTGACCGCGGCCGGCATTTAAAGGGAATTGTCACCATTGATGATGCTGTAAAAGGGGTTAAAGAAAAACAATCACTGGAAGAAGTCATGCATCAGGACATTACAGCCGTAAAACCGGATGAATATGTGAATGATTTAATTCCAAAAGCGCTGGAATCAAGTTTGCCATTAGTAGTTGTAGATGATAATAACAAACTGCGGGGCATCATCCTGCGCGTACATGTACTGTCCGGACTGGTATCCGAAGAAGTAGATGAAACAGAAGAATACAGCGGCTAAGTAAACACAGGGACGGTTCTCCTGTTGCACCTGCAACAGGAGAACCGTCCCTGTGTTCCTATACATCTTTCGTAACGACGTCCACTTTTCCTGTACCTGGGTCAATTACAAGGCCGTGTACCTTTACCCCCGATGGCAGCAGTGGATGTTTGCGGATAATCTGTACACTTTGTTGTACTGATTCTTCCACTGTTTCAAATCCATGGAATTCTTCTTCAAAATCAATTCCTGCATGTGTTAAAGCGTTAAGCGTTTCATCTGGTATACCTCGTTTCGACATTTCTTCAGTTAATGCATTGATGTCGACTTGTGACATTCCGCAGTCATGATGACCAATGACGGTTATTTCTTCAGCCTGTAATTTATAAACTGCCACTAGAATACTTTTCATCACACTGTCAAAAGGCTTGCGGATAATTGCCCCTGCATTCTTTACCATTTTCACATCGCCATTTTGCAGGTTCAATGCTCGATGAAGCAGCTCTATCAGTCTTGATTCCATACATGTAAAAATAACCATTCGTTTATTTGGTATGCTGTCCGTTTCATATGCTTCATACCCCTTTTCTGCAACGAATTTTCTATTAAAGGCAAGCATTTCTTCTAAGTGCATGATAGTTTACAACTCCTTGTTAAGTACATTTCATGAAAGAGACTTTATCGTTCATCATATTATTCCTTCTTATTCCTTTCCATGATTATACTTCCTGACTTAATTAACATCAAATTGAAAGGTGCAAAAATTAATTAAAAAGATGTTTGCGAATTGAAAATATACGAATATAGGTAAAACTGGTAATAAGCAGCATATTTCTTTATCATATTGGGTAAGTAAATTTATAAACGAATAAATTGGCAGGCATCAAATAATAATAATGAAATATGGAGTCATAAATGAAAGCGCAGCCAAAATAACAAGGAGGCGGAAACATGACGGAAAAAAGACAAGGACAGACTGCAGCACTTGTATTTTCCACACTGGCAATGATCTTTGCATTCACTGCCTGGGGAATATTAAACCCAATGGCACAGGAAGTAGAAGCAAAGTTTGGACTGAGTGCGACACAAACGAGCTTGCTGCTGGCGGTGCCAGTGATACTCGGTTCAATCATGCGTATCCCGCTGGGCATACTTTCAGACAAATACAGCGGCCGAAAGGTATATACCTTAACTATGTTATTTACTGTTCTTCCCTTAATCGGAGCAAGTTTTGCAGAAACGTATGCCATGCTGGTATTTTTTGCCTTCTTTATCGGTATGGGTGGAACTACCTTTGCGATAGCAATCACATATGTTTCGGGGTGGTATCCGAAAGAAAAGCAAGGTCTTGTGTTGGGAATAGCCGGAGTTGGTAATATAGGTACAGCAGTGGCAAGTTTTCTTGTGCCGGTTCTTGTTGCTGCATACAGTGTGCCTTGGGCTTTTCGCATTATTGCTGTTGGTGTATTGATCATGGCCGTCATTTTTTATTTTGGTACGAAAGAAAGAGAGCAGGCAGGCAATAAAACTTTTAAAGATTCGATGGAGGTTCTGAAATTTGGACAGACATGGCTGTTATCTGTATTTTATTTTTTAACTTTTGGCGTGTTTGTGGCCATGGGAATTTATTTGCCCACACTCCTGCAGGATTTATATGGACTGACAGCAGTTGATGCCGGACAGCGGACAGCAGGTTTTATTGTTCTGGCTACATTTATCCGGCCGCTGGGAGGAATGATTGCGGACAGACTCAGTCCTAAAAAGTTAATCAATATTGTTTTTATTGTAATAACCATTTGTGCAACCTTTATAGCTTTTTACTCAGAAAACATCCTCTTATTTACCATTTTCTGTTTAATCCTGGCCGCATTTGCAGGTGTAGGAAATGGGGTTATTTTTAAGCTGGTTCCACTTGTTTCTCCTTCAAATACGGGAGCTGTCACAGGTATAGTAGGTGCAGCAGGCGGTTTGGGAGGATTTTTTCCGCCAGTTTTACTTGGTGTGGTAAAAGATTTGACTGGAGTATATTTCCTTGGATTTATCCTGTTGGCATTATTTAGTGTGGGTTGTCTCTTGGTTAATATGACCCGGAAACAACTTGTGAGCTAGTGGCAAACCGTTGAAAATGAAAAAGTCTCCTATTGGGCTTCCGCCATTTTCTCTATGACTAAAGCACCATTATCAAAAAATTCATACAAAGGTATTGTTTGTATTTGTAGAATATTGTATAATGAGCCTATTAGAAAAAATTACCTATTGGCGGGTTTTTATGTCAAATACTTTAGCACCAAAAGGGTGCGGCCTAAAATCCAATTTCATTAAGGGGTGGAGGCAATGGGAGAATTGGTTCGCAATTGCCGTTTGTGTAAACAACCAATGGAAAGCAGTCCGTTTATGCTGTGCACGACGTGTCTGACGGAGACTGATAAAGTTCAAAGTTTTATTAAAAAGAATCCTCTTGTTTCTATTGAAGAGATATCCCGTTGGACAAACGTACCATGCGAGAAAGTAAAAAAGATGGCCCATTTAGGTGTGGAACTGAAAAGTTAAATGAAAAGAAAGTACATAGATAAGAAAGTTGTATAATGTTTGGATCCAGACAAGAATGACTCAACCCCCGAGTCATTCTTTTTTAACTGGATAAGTCTCAGTTTGTACGGCTGCTTGTGTTATAGTTTTTTGGATTGTAATATATTGTATTGCAAATAAGTTTTTGTGAAGGACATGAAAACCTGAAAATAATATTGTATGTAATCATCACTGGACTTTGTTTTCTTGTTTATCCAGGATACGTCACATGGTCCGAAGATCCGCTATATTCATTCTGCAAAAAACAGCGAGTATGGATATGAAAAAATCATTCACGAGACACTCAAAGTATTAAAGAAAGACAGTACGACATGAATCCTTGTTCACCGCCTAACAACAATAGAACAGGCTGATATTATTTTTGTGCTAAAACGTGGTAAAATACAAGAAGAAGGGAAGTACGATGCGCAATAAAGGCTTATAGTTATCAAGTGTATCAGCCGCAGCAAGGTAGAGGACAACAGCTGCTGTATAAATGCTTAAAGCATGGGGTGACATATGCAAAATAAGGATGATCATAACAACCGTGATATGATAGACGAAGATTTATATGAGGAATTTGATGATGAAGAGCTCTATGAACTTGTGCAGGAGGAGAAGAAAAAAGCACTGGAAAGGGAGAAAAAAAATCAGGAAGAGCGAACATCAAAGCGTCGCTTCCCCAAGTGGGTGTTTTGGCTGATTGCTATTGCTCTGGTGTTTAATATTTTTGCATTAATTCCGCAGACATTTTCCATTCCTGCCATTGAGTTTTTACAAACTTCAGCAAGACTGTCCGCACAGGACGATATTCAAACATATAAGGAATCAGTGGTGGTAGTGGAAACAGTCGATTCCAGGGGAACGGGCTTTTCCATATCTGAAAATGGAATGATTATGACAAATCATCATGTTATTGAGGGAGAAGATGAAGTAACTGTTGCATTTCCGGAAGTTGGTTTATTTAACGCGGAAGTGACTGAACAATACCCGGACATTGACTTGGCCATTTTAGAGGTGGAGAAAGGAGATGATCTGCCCTATCTATCCCTTGCGGAGGAAGCAGCATTTCAGGAAGATGAACATATTTATTTTATCGGAAATCCTTTAATGTTTAATGGGATTGCCAACGAAGGTACGATTGCCGGTTATACAAATCTCAGCAGCTGGGAAGAGTCTGTAGTGATGCTGAAGGCACCAGTGTATAGAGGGAATAGCGGCAGTCCGGTGATTAATCAAGCCGGGGAAGTGATCGGTGTTGTATTTGCTACTTTGCACCATGATGTGGAAGGCAGAGTAGGTCTGTTTGTTCCGATAGATTATTATTATGAACGGAAATAGCTCAATATATCTTCGTTTACTGTAAAAAATCAGCGGGTATATATCATTATATAAACGTCTAAAGGGAGGCGGTATATGATGTATGCTTTCACTTCTGATTTGAAAACATATAATATTGAAGCAGCAGATGGAGAAATGGGAAAGGTTAAGGATTTGTATTTTGATGACCATAAATGGGCCATACGTTATGCGATCGCAGACACGAGAAAATGGCTGCCGGGGAGAAAAGTATTATTATCACCGGAATCATTTAAAGAAATAGAGGATAAGAATAAAATATTGCATATAGGCTATGACAAGGAAACAGTTAGAAATAGTCCTTCTGTGCCTGAAAACAAAGCCTTTACGAGGGATACGGAAAATACGTTAATCGGCTATTACGGCTGGAGCAGATACTGGATAGGCAGTATGCTTTGGGGGCCGGGGGACCGTCCGCTGGCAACTTTCAATGTACAGCCGCAGCCAGGGCAGATTGATGAGAAAGACGTAACACCATATGAACAAAGGCAGTCAGAGCTGCGCAGCGAGAACGAATTAATTGGCTGCCGCGTTCATGCGGATGACGGCAAGCTCGGACAGATTAAAGATATCGTTTTTGATACAGCGTATTGGAAGTTAAGATATATTGTCATGCAAAATAGTGAAAACTTTACAGAAGAGGAATATATCCTGTGCCCCGCGGAGGATATCGAATCTGTTGATTGGAACGAAATGGATGTTTATGTAAAGGGTACTGTCATGGAACGAAAAGCGAGGTTTTTTTACAATCAGGATGAAATATTAAAAAGTATATAAACCATGGGTGAAGACTGTTCCAGTTCATATGGGACGGTCTTTTATTACGCTAAGAAACAGCCATGGCAGACAAGCGTATACTGCCGTTTATGATGAAACCAGCCAATTCCATTGGAAACAGTATCCTCTTCATTACGATGGTTACACTGATGAATTGTTCTGTCCCAATAACCGCTGTTTTTAAAAGTTTAAAATTTTTAGGCCAGTAGACTTTTCAGATCGGCCAATCGCTTCGAAATTCTGCACATTCCCTCGTATGTTTCAATTATTACTTATCAAGTAAATATATTTTAAAGAAATTGTTATCCAATTGTGATGGAAACAACAGTCATTCTGGGATAAGCTAAATCAAAGTATGACAAGCCTGTAAAAACTTTTCAGGTTTTATAAGCTTATCTGCATAAAATAGAAAAAATAGATGCAAAGATAGCCGGAGGTGAGTCTCTTGGAGATAAGCGAACCTTTAGGAGGTATATCATTAGAGGAAATGATTATCTCAGCACAGCAGGGTGATGGATCCATTCAGAATTTTTTATTGCGTTCCTATCAGCCGTTTATCGCCACTTGTGTCTCCGAAGTGTGCAAACGATTTATAGATCCAAAAAAAGATGATGAATTCAGTATCGGTTTATGGGCCTTTAATGAGGCAATATTATCTTATGCCCCGGAACGGGGATGCTCCTTTTTATCCTTTGCAAAACTTGTTGTTAAACGGAAGGTCATTGATTATATCCGTTACATAAAACGAAAACAGCCTTTTTTTTCATTGGATGAAACGTATGATGCAGAGCAAATGGAAAATCCGAGGGAAATTGCGGCAGTAAAGAAAAAATATGCCCAAGAGCAGGATTGGATACACCTGAAAGAGGAATTGTCCGATTATAAAGAATCACTTGGTAAGTATAAATTAACACTTGCTGAACTGACAAAAACCGCTCCAAAACACCGGGATGCCCGTGAATCTGCTGTTTATACCGCAAGAATTCTCTATAATGATCCAGCTTTACGTACATACGTTTACCGAAAGAAAAAGCTGCCGATCAAAGACTTGCTGAAGAAAGTGAATGTGAGCAAAAAAACATTGGAAAGAAACAGGAAATTTATCCTGGCTGTTTTTGTTGTTTTCGACGGTGATTATGAGTATATCCGTGAATATTTAAAGGGGGTTGGCGAGAGGTGAATCGATAATCCCGACAATCGGGAAAAGGCATCCTTACTGTTTTGGCAGACGGGAAAGTATAAAACTTTCCTGTCTGCATAAGTCCCAAAGCTTGGTAACAAGCCAAGTTTTATAAATGGAATGTCGGTGTTTTATACCTTCATCGCCATGCTTATTGATTCCTGTTTCATGGCGTGGTCTAAATAAAAAAGAAGGTTATCATGGGAATCAATGATCTTGCGCTGATCCAGTGAGTAATGATAAGCATTCAGGAAGTACTGTATTTTTTTTGAAAGCAAATCGTCATTCGTGCGCACCATCAAGACGAGTAAATCATCCCATTGGCCCCAAAGTGTGTAATACAGTGCCTTGTCGTAATCAGGTATATCCATATTTCCCCTCCTTAAAAATAAGGGTCATTACCTATTGTCTCCCTAACTTATATATATTGTCTGAAACAAATATGGTGTTATTACCATAAAAAGGTTGATCCTGCTGAGAATAATTTGAAATCACAGCTGCATACTAAAACCAAAATCGTAAGGAGGATAATATTATGAAATGGAAATTTTTTAGTGTGCTAACTGTGCTTATTATTGCGCTTGCAGGGTGCGGGACGGATAACAATAATAATGAAGATGGTGCAATGCAGGATAACAACAACGTAGAGCCAACCCGTTTTAACGATACTAATCGCGGAATGAATGACGACCGGGATTTTGGGATGATGAGAAATTCTGAACGTGAGCAGGAACGTGATGATAACGCCCGCGGCAACGATAATAACAATCGTTATGAGATTGCTGATGAAGCAGCAGACAAAATAACTGAGCAGGTGGATGAAATTGACCGGGCTTATGTGCTTACCACAGAAAATAATGCTTATGTTGCTGCCGGACTTGACACTGAGCGATCACAACGAAATGACCGCGGTGGACAGGGGAATACAGCTGACGGAAATGGCCAGGACAATGAAGTTGAAACAGAAAACCTGAGACGCAATACACCTGATGGAACAGATAATGACCGTTTTGACGATCAGTTATCTGATGATGTAAAGAATGAAATATCCGAAATTGTACAGTCTGTTGATAATGATATTGAAAATGTGTATGTTTCAACTAACCCTGACTTTTTTGATTTAACGAATAACTATGCAGATGATATGGATCGCGGAGAGCCGGTAGAAGGCTTCTTTGATCAAATAGGAAATGCTATTGAACGATTGTTCCCGCAAAATAGATAAAAACTAACAGCAGATAGTGAGTGCTTTCCATAAATGGAGAGCACTCTTTTTTTGGCTGGGAGAGAGTACAACATCGATGAGATGTGACCGCGGCAACCCCCAACAGAAGTTTGGACTTGTATGGTAGTAAAACGGATATGTTTCCGGAGCGGTTTTTTGGAGGTTCAGATTTCTTTTGCCGAGGCTTGTAGAAAAATGAGGATTCCAAAACTTACTTATATTCCCTATTTAAAATAGTTATGAAAATTGTATTCAGAATATTGCCATTTAATTATCTTTGTTGGTATACTGTGATTAGACTTTTATAAAATCTCGAAGGAAGTGGGACAATGGATGTCTTAATAAGTCCGTATCGCAGTGAAATCCTGGAAACCGTTTTAGAAAAGCTTTACTACTGCCTAGTTATTGTCGATGATCGGGGTCACGTAATCTATTTAAATGATCATTATTGCCGTTTTCTTGAAGTAGAACGAGAAAACGCGATTGGCAAACATGTGACAGATGTAATTGAAAATACGCGAATGCATATCGTATGTAAAACGGGGAAGGATGAAATTGCTGATCTTCAATACATTCGCGGCAATCATATGATCGCAAACCGGGTAGCAGTGAAAGCAAATGGAAAAGTAGTCGGAGCTGTTGGTATCGTGCTTTTCCGGGATACGAAAGAATGGATGAATCTGAACAGTCATATCAAAGAGTTATTATTACAACTTGATGATTACCGAAAAAAACTGGACGAGCGTTATGGTACGACATATTCACTTCATGATATTATTGGTAATTCCCCGCAGGTGATAGAACTTAGATCAAAAATAAAAAGAATTGCCTCCAGTGATGCCTCTGTATTAATTAGAGGGGAAAGCGGAACAGGGAAAGAACTTGTTGCCCATAGTATTCACCATTTAAGTGAACGCAGTGCCAAACCTTTTGTTTCCATTAATTGTGCATCAATTCCGGAGCACTTACTTGAATCTGAGTTATTTGGCTATAAAGAAGGAGCCTTTTCGGGTGCAAAAAAGGGAGGAAAACCAGGTAAATTTCAGCTCGCAGATGGCGGTACCCTTTTCCTGGATGAAATTGGTGATATGCCTTTAAGTGCTCAGGTGAAAATTCTTAGAGCATTGCAAGAAGGTGAAATCGAGGCAATTGGTGCAGTAAATCCACAGAAAGTGGATGTCAGGATTATTGCTGCGACGAATCAGCCATTAGAAAAGTTAATTGATGAGCAGCGCTTCAGAGAAGACCTATTTTATCGGATTAATGTTATACAGTTAAAAACTCCTTCCTTAAAAGAAATACCAGAAGATATCCGTCTATTGGCAAAGTATATACTGCAAAAGGTAACCAATCGCACCGGAAAACGTGTGCTTGATTTTGATAAGGAAGTATTGAATTATTTTATGTATTATCCATGGCCGGGTAATATTAGAGAACTGGAGAATGTTATTGAGTCGGCGGTCCATTTGACCAACTCGGAAATTATACAAATGGTGGACCTCCCGGATCATATACAACCGAATATATTAGTAGAAGAGCATAATGGGACGTTAAAGGAAATAATCGGGGAAACGGAAAAACTGGCCATTTTGCATGCTTTGAAAAAAGCGAATGGAGATAAACAGCTTGCAGCAAAAAAATTAGCAATCGGTAAATCCAATCTATATCAAAAAATAAAAAAGTATGGACTATAAATTCCAGATTTCCGGAATGTATTCCATGAATCCGGAAATTTACCAATCACCCCAAATTGAAAGGGGTTACAATTTGGGTGATTAAGTATTTAACCTGCTTTCCATAAAACTGGAAAGCAGGTTTTTTATTTTTCATAATGGGATTGCAGATTTGGGATTTGCCAATTTTGAATAGTTGGCATGTTTTTTGCTTGTATGTAGTTGGCAGAAGGGAGCCAGGTCGTCGAAGCTCATATTTACCTATTTCTTGATAGTTCTGCAGTTGAAGAGATGGTGGGTAAAAAATTTTAAATTGAAATCCATTGATGAAGGAGGACACAAAATTGGTAAAAGAAAAGGTCGTTTTTATTACAGGTGCAGCGGGTGGTATTGGGTATGAAATTGGATTTTCTTTTTTGGAAAACGGTGCAAAAGTTGCCTTTTCCGATGTAAATGAAGCAAAGGTAATTAAAGTGACAAAGAAGTTACAGGAAGAGGGCTATAGCTGCATTGGTCTTAAATGTGATGTGACAAACGAACAAGAATTGCAGCAGGCAATCGATGCTACAGTTGAGAAATACGGCAGGCTGGATGTTTTGGTTAATAATGCAGGTTTACAGCATGTCGATAATATTGAGGATTTTCCAACAGAGAAATTTGAATTTATTACAAAAGTAATGCTCGTCGCTCCCTTCATGGCAACAAAACATGCTTTTCCTATTATGAAAAAACAAGGGTTTGGCCGAATTTTAAATATGGCTTCCATCAATGGTTTAATCGGCTTTGCTGGTAAAGCAGCCTACAACAGTGCCAAGCATGGAGTCATTGGTTTAACAAAGGTAGCAGCTTTAGAAGGGGCAGATCATGGGATTACGGTTAATGCGATATGCCCGGGATATGTGGATACGCCACTTGTGCGTGGTCAATTTGCAGATTTGGCAAAAACGAGGAACGTTCCATTAGAATCGGTGCTTGATGAAGTGTTATATCCGCTAGTACCGCAAAAACGCTTATTGGATGTCCAGGAAATTGCGGATTATACATTATTTCTGGCAAGTAATAAGGCAAAAGGAATAACTGGTCAAGCTGTTGTAATTGATGGAGGTTATACGGCACAGTAAGGATTTGAATGGGAAGGAAGGTAAGGTAAGCAGCAGATTGAAAATTGGCGGTAAATCAGAATTTCTTCTTAGCTTAGGGGTGGAAGTTAACGGGTGAAGGTGGCAGTGGAGAAAGTTTGGCTCTTGATTTTATAAAGGAGGGGTTTTTATGTTTGGTATTATTCTTGGACTTATTGTTTTAATGGTTCTTGCCTATCTCGGCTGGTCAATTATTTGGGTTGCACCGATTGCTGCTGGAATCGTGGCTTTAACCGGTGGATTAGATTTACTTGAAGCATACACGGGGACCTATATGAGCGGGTTTGTCGGTTTTGCACAGCAATGGTTTCCTGTGTTTATGCTAAGTGCAATATTTGGAAAGTTAATGGATGATTCCGGAATGGCAAAATCCATTGCAATCTCACTCTCAAAATTAATGGGCAAAAAAAGGGCCATACTTGGTGTTTTGCTATCCTGTGCTGTGCTGACATATGGTGGAATTAGCCTGTTTGTCGTTGTCTTTGCTGTTTATCCGCTTGCCTTGTCCATGTTCCGTGAAGCGAATATAAGCAGAAAAATTATGCCGGCTACCGTTGCACTGGGGGCATTTACTTTTACGATGACAGCCATTCCCGGAACACCGCAAATTCAAAATTTGATACCGATGCCATATTTTGAAACCACCCCAACGGCAGCTCCAGTTATGGGGATCACAGCTGCTATCATTATGGGGGCAGGCGGTTATTTCTATTTACTCTGGAGGCAAAAGAAATTATCTGCAAGCGGGGAAGTATTTGAAGAACCAAAAGATAAGAAGACTATGGATGAAGGCGGGCAAATGCCGCATGTCATCCTTTCGCTGCTGCCCCTTATCACTGTTCTTGCTACATTAAATTTGCTTGGATGGGACATTGTTGTCGCATTAATTGCAGGCATCTTACTGATTATGGTGCTTAATTTGCATAAATTTAAAGGTTTTCCTAAATCACTTAATAGCGGTGCAGTCGGCTCTATAACAGCCATTATTAATACAAGTGCTGCAGTTGGTTTTGGAACCGTTGTAAGAGAAGTTCCAGGCTTTGCACAGCTTACTGATTTGCTGCTGGGAGTGAGAGGCAATCCTCTCATATCAGAAGCAGTAGCAGTTAATATTTTGGCTGGATCGACGGGGTCAGCTTCAGGCGGTATGGGGATTGCTTTAGAAGCTTTAGGGTCACAATATTATGAGCTTGCATTGGAAACAGGCATCAGCCCGGAAGCATTTCACAGAGTGGCATCCCTGGCTTCCGGGGGGCTGGATTCCCTTCCGCATAATGGAGCGGTTCTAACATTGCTCACAATCACAGGATTGTCACATAAAGAAAGTTATAAGGATATATTTGTTGTTTCAGTATTAATTCCGGTTGTTGCAGTAATTGCAGCTATTATTCTTGCTTCATTGGGAATTTATTAAAATATTATCATATTAACAGCCCCGAAAATTGGATTTGGAGCGTCTGATTTTCGGGATTTTTTATAGGTACACATTGCTAACACACATTGAAACCATATTCTTGAGAAACTTTATGACAAATGTTTTCAATCAAAAATGCTCCCTTTTAATAATCAGTAACATATGGTATCCTTATACATATAATTCATACTATCCATAGTAATTTACTATGTTTAAATAAACGAGCGGAGTTGAATGAAATGGGCAGGGAGTTTCTTCATATTTTTGATGGGTGGGCAGAAACATATGATGCCAGTGTTGGGGGCAAGGATGAGCAGTATGCAAAAGTATTTGAAAACTATGAAGGTATATTAAAAGCAGTGGCGGAACAGGTCAAACCGGGGATAATTCTCGAATTCGGGGTTGGCACTGGTAATTTAACGGAAAAATTGCTTAAAGCCGGCCATGAGGTAATCGGCATTGAACCTTCCGATGCGATGCGGAAGTTAGCAGGGGAGAAACTTCCTGGTTTGCCCCTGTACGAAGGGGATTTTATTGATTATCCAAAAGTAGAAAAGGTCGATAACATTGTAAGTACATTTGCATTTCATCACTTAACCAATTCTGAAAAGGAAATTGCCGTTATGCAGTTTGCTGAGCAGCTGACAGACAATGGAAAAATTGTTTTTGGAGATACGATGTTCACATCTGATCTCCACAAAATGGCGGTCATTAAAGAAGCGAAAGAAAAAGGCTATTTAGATTTGGCTGCAGATTTGGACAGGGAATACTACCCAAACATTGATCTGCTGCGTAATATTTTTACTTTGCATGGTTTTGATGTAACATTTAGGCAGATGAATGATTTTGCCTGGTTAATAGTGGCAGCGAAAAATAAGGAGAGGATATAAAATGGCTGAAAAAATGAACGTAGAAAGCTTTAATTTGGATCATACAAAAGTAAAAGCACCATACGTAAGACTTGTTGGTGTTACGGAGGGGACCGGCGGAGACAAAGTGTATAAATACGATCTTCGTTTTAAACAGCCAAATAAAGAGCATATGGAAATGGCTGGCTTACACTCCATCGAACACTTAATGGCGGAAAATATCCGGAATCATATGGACAATGTACTGGACATTGGCCCTATGGGCTGCCAAACAGGATTTTACCTGTCCATATTAAATAATGACAGTTATGAAGATGTAACTGAAGCGCTGGAAAAAACATTGAAAGATGTACTGGAGGCGGATGAAGTACCGGCATGCAATGAAGTACAATGCGGATGGGCTGCAAACCACAGCCTGGAGGGCGCAAAAAAGATCGCGCAGGATATGCTGGACAAAAAAGAAGGATGGCACGAGGTTTTTTGATTGCAGCATGAAACGGATTGAGGAGAAAATATGACATTATATCATTCAACCCATGAATTAATTGGAGATACCCCTTTACTGGAACTAACGAAATTTCCACTGCCCGAAGATGTGCGTCTGTTTGCGAAACTTGAATTTTTTAATCCGGGCGGAAGCGTGAAAGACAGGCTTGGTGCAGCATTAATTGAGGATGCTTTCGCAAGAGGCGTTTTAAAAGAAGGCGGAACGATTATTGAGCCAACCGCCGGAAATACGGGAATTGGATTGGCACTTGCTGCGCTTGATAAAAATCTTTCTGTTATTTTTTGTGTGCCTGAGCACTTCAGTCAGGAAAAACAATTAATTATGAAAGCGCTGGGCGCAAAAATTGTTCATACCCCTAAAAGTGAAGGAATGGTGGGAGCAATTGAAAAGACAAAAGAGCTTGTCAGCGAAATTCCTGGCAGCTATGCGCCGCAGCAATTCCATAATCATGCAAATCCAGATACTTACTATCGTACGCTTGCACCGGAGATCTGGAATGATTTGAATGGAAAGGTAGATATATTTGTTGCCGGAGCAGGTTCCGGCGGGACATTTACGGGAAGTGCGAAATATTTTAAAGAAAAAAACCCGAGTGTAAAAACGGTCATTGTTGAACCGGAGGGATCGATTATTGCCGGGGGCAAACCGGGGCCACACCGCACAGAAGGCATTGGCATGGAATTTTTGCCGGAATATATAGAACCGGATCATATGGATGAAATTTATACAGTCAGTGATGAGGATGCGTTCAGGCTTGTGGAAGAACTGGCAAAACAAGAAGGATTGTTGGTGGGAAGCTCTTCGGGGTCTGCCATGTTTGCGGCATTGGAAGAAGCAAAAACTGCCCGGCCGGGGACAAATATTGTTACAGTGTTTCCGGATGGCAGTGATCGTTATTTAAGCAAAAATATTTATACAGCGGAGTGAGGGGGAAGAACAAATGCGGGATAAAACAAAGATGATTCACGGCGGGATTACCGGTGATGACCGGACAGGAGCCGTTTCCGTTCCGATTTACCAAGTAAGTACGTATAAACAGGATGGGGTAGGCAATCTGAGAGATGGTTACGAGTATTCAAGAACAGGAAATCCAACCAGACATGCACTGGAAACGGTCATCCGGGATTTGGAAAATGGTGAGGCAGGCTTTGCCTTTGGTTCTGGTATGGCTGCGATAACTTCTGTAATGATGCTGTTTGAAACAGGCGATCATATTGTCATGACAGATGATGTATACGGCGGGAGCTATCGCTTGGTGGCGAATGTGCTGAACAGATTTAATTTGGGTCATACCTTTGCTGATACAAGTGATCCGGCAAAAGTGGAAGCAGCAATTCAGGATAACACGAAGGCTTTATTTATAGAAACACCGACAAACCCACTTTTAAAAATTACGGATCTGAAGAAAATGAAGGAAATTGCGGATAGACATGATTTGCTTCTTATCGTGGATAATACATTTGCCACACCGTACTGGCAAAAGCCGCTGGATTTTGGTGCCGATATCGTTTTGCATAGTGCCACAAAATATATTGGCGGACACAGTGATGTAGTATCCGGTTTAGTTGTGGTAAATACAGCAGAACTGGCAGAAAAGCTTCATTTTATCCAAAACTCGGCAGGAGCAGTACTCGGTCCACAGGATTCCTGGCTGTTAATGCGGGGAATTAAAACACTGGCATTAAGAATGGAAGCTATTGAAGAAAATGCAAAGAAGCTAGTACAGTTTTTGACAAAACATCCGCAGGTGTCTAAAGTCTATTATCCGGGCCTTGAAGATCACCCGGGTCACGAGACTGCCAAAAAGCAGGCAGGAGGATTCGGCGGAATGATTTCCTTTGATGTTGGCAGCGGGGAAATGGCTGATAAATTACTTGAGCGTGTAAACTATTTTATATTGGCTGAAAGTCTTGGTGCAGTGGAGAGTTTAATTTCCGTTCCGGCAAAAATGACCCATGCATCCATTCCTGCTGGCAGAAGGAATGAACTCGGGATTACCGACGGGCTTATCCGCATTTCTGCAGGAATTGAAGATGCGGAAGATTTAATTGATGATTTAAAACAGGCTCTGGAGTAATGCTGGACCGGGTCTGCCGAGAAAAACTGTATACAAATGAGTAAATAAATCTACAACGACTGGGCTGCCCGGTCGTTTTTAATTTTTAAATCTTTATCGAAACGCAGCAAAAATTAACGTGGTGGATACCAATCTAAAATCCCTAAATTGATTATCCATGTATGGCAATAATCATCACAATGATGAAACTTTGCTGTAATTCCTTCCGTACTAATTATTAAACACTTACAATCATAAAGCATTTTTAATTAACCGGAGGGATTACATGTCAGGGGATATAAATGTTAGGTTTGAACAAATAAAAGAAAGAATAAAAAAGAAAAGAAAGTGGGAAATGCAGCTTTCCGATTATAAAACGGAACTAAACGATGTGGAAAAAATGATTTACAGACTGGAAGACCAGCTGACAGATGAAAAAAAAGATGTACAAAAACTGGAGAGTGTGGGGTTTACTAACTTCTTTCAAACACTCCTTGGCGGGAAAGAAGACAGGCTGAATAAAGAAAAACAGGAGGTAGTAGCTGTTCAATTAAAACTGAAAGAAGCCAACAAAACCAAAAAGGAAATTGAACAGGCTATATTAGAGGTGAACAATAAGTTAAAAGATGTGGTAAATGTAGAAATAGAATATCACAGCATATTGTCTGAAAAAGAAAAAATAATTACCAGAAGCAATTCCATCTCCGCCCGCCAATTATTTGATGCAAGTGAAAAAATAGGAGATATCCAGGCATATATAAAAGAACTGGAGGAAGCAATTCATGCAGGTGAAGCTGCGGAAAAGGCGCTTGCAGATGCGGTGAAATCACTGGAAAGTGCAGAAGGGTGGGGAACTTTTGATTTGTTTGGCGGGGGAGCAATTACAGGTCTTATAAAACATAATCACATTGATCAAGCTACAGAACATATTCATGCGGCACAATCCAAAATGAGGAGTTTTCAAAAGGAATTGCTCGACCTTGATGAAAATGCTGATATACAGGTTGAAATTTCCGGTCTATTAAAATTTGCCGATTTTTTCCTTGATGGAATCATTGCAGATTGGCTGGTTCAAGGTAAAATTAGGGATTCATTGGAACAGGCCAAAGATCAGGAAAATAATGTAAAACGTATTGTAACGGGTTTAAAATTCCAAAAGGAACGAAAAGAAATAGCGCTGGATGAAATTAAAAAAGAAAGAGAAGCACTGATTGCAGGGTTTTAAAGTCAGGGACATCATATACTTTATCAGTTCATCAGAATGAATGAATATAAATTATGTTACCTTGAATTTTCGGCAGTTTAATTGACTGGCCAAATAACGCTGCACCCTGTGCATTATAAGGCCGCCTCTTAAAAAATTGTGGAGAATCCGGCATTTATAAACGGGGTTCACCGTTTCGCCCGGCTAACAATCAAACGGGTGAAAGAAACCTCCTATGATGGAAGGTTCACTTTAACAATAACCATGTTGTTCATAAGCTGTTCTTTTCAATCCGTTATGATAAAATGTATTATAAATATGTACGTTTTGGAGGATGAACAGATGAGCGAAAAAGTATTGGCTTACTTAAACGAGAACAGGGACAGGCTGCTGGGTAAATTGAATGAGTTTTTAGCGATACCAAGTGTAAGTACGGACAGTGAATTTAAAAAAGATGTGGATCAGGCAGCTGACTTTATTGTTACATATTTAAACGATATTGGATTTGAAAAAGTGGAGAAGCAGGAAACGGGCGGACACCCGCTTGTATATGCTGAATATAACGGGGCAGGTGCTGATGCGCCAACCGTTTTATTTTATGGTCATTATGATGTGCAGCCGGTGGATCCGCTTGAACTATGGGAAAGTGATCCATTTAAGCCCGAAGTAAGGGATGAAAGATTATATGCCAGAGGTGCCAGCGATGATAAAGGACAGGTATTTATGCACCTTGCTGTATTTGAAGCTTTTATGAATACGGAAAGCAGTCTGCCGCTGAATGTAAAAGTATGTATTGAAGGGGAAGAAGAAATCGGCAGCGAAAATTTATACGATATTTTACAAGGGAAAAAAGATCAATTTCAGGCTGATTTTGCCGTTATCTCCGATTCAGGTATGATTGCCAAAAACCAGCCTACCATTTTGTATGGTTTAAAAGGGTTTACGGGAATCGAAATTACAGTCAGCGGCCCGGACCATGATTTGCATTCAGGTATGTATGGGGGTGCGGTCAGAAACCCGATTATGGCACTGAACCATATTTTGGCCTCTATGAAAAATACGGATGAAGTAATCACGGTCGAAGGCTTTTATGATGGGGCAGAACCGCTGTCCGAGGAAGAACGGAAATTAATTGCCGAGGTTAAAGGAGAAGATTATAAGGAAGCAGCCGGTGTGAAAGAAACAGCCTCTGAAAAAGGCTATACAGCAAAAGAGCACACGATGGCAAGACCAACTTTTGAAATTAATGGAATATACGGCGGGTATCAGGGAGAGGGAACGAAAACAATCATTCCATCCTCTGCAACCGCAAAAATCACCTGCCGGCTCGTACCAGGTCAGGATCCGGGAAATATCCAGCAAAAGCTTGAGGAACATATTAAAAAAGTGACGCCTTCCGGTGTAACTGTAGAAGTTAAAAAAGAAAAACTATCGGCAAAAGCATACAAAGTGGAGCCAAACCATCCATTAATTGAAAAAGCAGCGAAAAGCTATACGAAGGCTTTCGGAAAAGAAACCGTGTATGTACGAATGGGAGGTTCCATCCCGGTGGTGGAATGGATCGATGATATTTATGGAATCCCGATTGTATTGCTTGGGTTCGGCACCCCGGATGATCGCCTCCATTCCCCGAATGAAAGCTTTCCTTTGGACAGTTTTGATAAAGGAATGGAGACGTTAGTGTATTACTGGAATGAGGTAAACAGTAAGTAAAAGTATTTTTGAAGCCAGGAGGTTATGTTATATGATATACGCGGTTGTTACAGGTATTTCCAAAGGGCTTGGAGAGGCTGCCGCAGTGAAGCTGATGGAAGCAGGTGTAAATGTAATTGGAATATCCAGGTCAGGCAATAATCAATTACCTGTGCTCGCCGAAAAAAATCGTGTTTCCTATACGGATTACCGATGTGATATTGGCGATCTGTCTGCCTTGGAAGAAACTTTTCAGCAAATAAGTGAAGTGATTTTTCAAGATAAAATTACGAAGCTGTACCTGGTCAATAACGCTGCAGTAATCGATCCTGTTGATCAGTCCATGAATATTAAAGCAGAAGATCTGGACTATCATATGAAAGTGAATGCAACGGCACCTATGGTATTCATGAACAAGTTTCTTTATAAAGCCAATCAGAAAAATATACCGTTTGTCGGTGTAACAGTTACTTCCGGAGCTGCTGAAAGGCCGATCTATGGCTGGAGTGCCTACTGCAGCACAAAAGCCAGCATCAATATGTATACGCAAACTGCTGCACTGGAACAGGATCAATTAAATACAAAAAATAAAGTCATTGCATTCAGCCCCGGAATCATGGATACACCAATGCAGGGCAGGATCAGGGAAAGTTCGGAATCAGAATTTGCCGATGTCAAGACGTTCAAAGGGTACAAAGAAAATAATCTGCTGAAAGATCCTTCCGTCGTCGGCAAGGTGCTCATTGACATACTGACAGACGACAACGTGAAGAATGGAAAAATATATTATGTGAACGAATATATATAATACTTTAAATTAAACCTGAAAAAACGAATCACATAACACTTTAATAGTGTTCTATGTGATTCGTTTTTACTGTCAAAGCTGTAAATTTGGTTTTTTACTCACACACCGCTTTGCCGGGTTAAATATCTGCCTGCTTTTCACATAATAATAAATAAAAGAGCAATAAAAAAGATGATTGCTGCACTTCCATTTATAAATTCTAAATTTCAATAGGCACCCGTTTTGTTAATAATCGGATAACCCAAATAATGAATAGAATTAAAATCAAAATACCTGCAGCGGCAATCCATGGTGAGAAAGGCTCTAATGCCGAAAAGCGGGCAGAAAAAGGTAAATCCATTGCAACTCTTAATAATGTATCTTTTACTATATTTATAGCGAATGCGAAGATAATAAATACTAAACCGATGATTATGCCGCCTCTGTAAAAACCCGCACTGATTAACCAACCAAGCAAATAAAACATAAAAATGTTTAAAGCAAATACAGCTATAGCCAATATCCAGTTGCCGGAAGGGTCAATGTTTGGGCTTAATATGACAGAAAGGATTAAATCTCCAATAATACTCCCAAGACCACTATCTGTATCTATTATCGCTTCATTGAAAATTTCATTCAAATTCTGCATTTTATAACTTATGTTCAGCAGGTTGGATAAAATAAACCGTTCCACGATAGCTATCAGCAATGTAATAATTGGTATCACAAAAGATACTGCAGCAGAGGCGAGCAGTGTACCTTTAAAATAGTCCTTTCGTGTAACCCCATTTTCTACGTAATAGGGGAGAAAGTAGATCGAAATAATTCCAATGATAATCATATAAATGTTGGAAGCAATCAGTAGTGAAACATAGAAGCCGCCGTCCACTTCTGCTCCCTGTATAACATTAATTCCCCGCTGGATAATGTTAATAACGATCATGACACCTATAAATCCAAATGTCCAGGACATCAGGACTAAAAACATATCTCTTGTTATCTTAGGATAGTTTTTCATCCGCATTTTCCTCCTCCGTTAAATGGATAAACAAATCGTGAAGAGAGACAGGTCCTACTTCCAAGCCTTTATCCAGTGCAGTTTTTCTTTCCGTGTCTGTCAGTTTGCCATAAATCATGACAGATTTTGTATTGCCCAGCTGTTCTTCATTAAGCTGCACCTTTGACTGCACAAATGCCTCGACTAATTGTTTCTCACCGGTAATCCTGGCTCCCTTTGAAGTAAGGGAATCATAATCCTCCTGAAGTAAAAATTCTCCATTCTTTAATATAATGACTTCATCAAATAAATAATCCATTTCCGAGACGAGGTGTGTAGATAAAATAATGATTCTCGGATAATTTTCCTGGTCATTCAATAACTCTTTATAAAATATATCTCTTGCAGGAGCATCCATGCCGAGGTACACTTCATCAAAAATAGTAATTGGTGTTCTGCTTGCCAAGCCGGTAATGACATTTGCTGCAGATTGCATTCCTTTGGAAAACTTTTTAATTGGTTTGTTTCTGTCGAGTTTAAATTTTTCTACCAGATATTCCGCATATTCCATATCAAAATACGGACGGTATGGCTGAATACCCTGCAGCAGTCCAATTATGTTATCTGACTCCTCCTGATAATCTTTATCATATAAAAATGCTACTTGCTGCATGATTTTAGGGTTTTCAAATGGCGTTTCTCCGTTGATGGTTACGGATCCTGCAGTTGGTTCACGGAATGATGCCAGAATCGAAAGAAGAGAAGTTTTCCCTGCACCGTTTCTCCCTAACAGTCCGTATATTTTCTTTTCGGTTAAATCAAATGTAACGTCTTGGAGTGCCCGCTGATTACCAAAATTCAAGCCTAAACGATTGGCCTTTATATTCATTCTGCTTCACGTCCTTTTACATTTTTAATGAATTGGATAATTTCATTTTCCGTAATCTCTAATTTATTCGCTTCATGCACTAATTTCATTACATAATCTTCAAGAAATGATTCCTTACGCTTTTGCACTAATTTTTCTCTGGCTCCGGCAGCTACAAACATGCCAATTCCCCGTTTCTTATATAGAATTCCTTCCTCCACTAACTGATTTACACCTTTAGAGACCGTTGCATGGTTTATTTTGTAGAAATTAACAAGCTGATTGGTGGAAGGTGCTTGCTCATTTTCTTTAAGCTGATGGTCAATAATTTGATCTTCAATTTTTTCACGAACTTGAATATAGATCGGTTTATCCTGCTCAAAAGATTTGCTCATGGTTATCTCCCACAATTCTAATTATTGTCATACAGTAATACGGTTATATACTCATGTGTATAACCATATCAGTATAAATGTATTTAGTCAATACTTTTAAGTAATATTATTATTTTAAATATGCTGGTCATAAGCCCAGTAATAATTTTGGTCCCGGTTTCCAAAGTATTAAATTTCAAATAAAAAATTTTATGTAAAAATATATGAGGATATTTTCTCCCAAAACTCCGCTTCTCTGCATAAGCTGAGAATGAGAATGCAGGAGGAGGGAAGCTGATGAGCAAAGGTGCAGTTGGATACGGCTCCGGCTTTGCGCTTATCGTCGTATTGTTTATTTTGTTAATTATAATTGGTACTGCCTATACAGGCGGCTATGGCGTTTATTAACAAGTACAATCATGCAGGGGCAGTGTGCCTCTGCGTTTGTTTTTGGTCAAATAATGGCTGAATAGCCCCAGGCTGGCTTGCTAATTTCTTTTTAGAATAAATGAAGATATGATACACTTTATGTTGTACGCAAACAGTATCTTATGATGGTAAATTTTTTTTCATATATAGAAGAATATAAAAGTGTGAATGAAAGGAAGAACTGAATGATCACAAGAAAGAGCAAACGGGAAATTGAGAAAATGAAGGAAGCGGGCGACATCCTTGTTAAATGCCATAAAGAAATCGCAAAAATGATTAAGCCGGGCATTACCACCATGGAAATTAATGCATTGGCAGAGAAAATTATGGAGGAGCATGGCGCTACACCTGAGCAGAAAGGGTATAATGGATATGAATATGCAACTTGTGCTTCCATAAATGATGAAATCTGCCACGGGTTTCCGCGAGATGAGAAATTAAAGGACGGGGATATTGTTACCGTTGATATGGTGGTAAATAAAGATGGAGGCCTTGCAGATTCTGCCTGGACATATGCTGTTGGAAATGTCGATGAAAAAGGGCACCGGTTAATGGAAGTAACCAAAACTGCATTATACAAAGGGATCGAACAGGCGCAGGCGGGGAACAGGATCGGGGATATCGGCCATGCCATTCAGACGTATGCTGAAGGAGAAGGTTTCTCAGTGGTACGGGACTTCACGGGACATGGGATCGGGCCAACACTTCATGAAGATCCGCATATTCCTCACTTCGGCCTGCCAAATAAAGGCTTACGATTAAAAGAGGGAATGGTCATTACGATTGAACCGATGATCAATGAAGGCAGCTGGCACAGTAAAATGGATGCCAACAATTGGACTGCCAGAACGACAGATAAGGGCCGCTCTGCCCAATACGAACATACAATTGTTATTACGAAGGAAGGACCGATGATATTAACTGATCAGGATAACTGAATTGAGGTAAATAAACTCAAAAAAATGCTGTCCGGGGAATTCCCGGACAGCATTTTTTATGCGTTTACGTATTACTTTTAAATGTTTTTCCGCCAAATAATATGGCAATCACAGGGCTCAGCAGACAAAAGAATGCAAAGGGCAGCTATGTCATTACCGGAACCCCGGGCACGTCGGCTATAATTACACCGCAAACACTTCAGGGAATAAACGGGTTAATAACAGTGCCGGCATTTGGAAAGTGCTTTTCTTGATCAATGAAATCTATTGTTTTATATGAATGAATTAATCTCGCAACGAAAAATTAGTATTGAACCCCTGGACAGAGGAGATTTTTTCTTCACACTTACGCTTTCACGAAGGCACAAGTGCAACATCCGGACTGCGCACGTTCCGATCTACCGAAAACATTTGCTCAAATACCTTTTCGCCAAGTTTACTTTTCCGGAGACTATGCCTCAGCCTCCTTGCTTTGCTGCGGACCATCGTTATATGTTCCCGCAGGAGCTGCGCTTCCTTCCGCTCCAATCTAAGCGATATAGCAGAGAATGATGTAATGTATTTACATATGAAATTTTGGATAGTTAATTATTAGCAAGAATGAAATTAACTCAAATTCAATGTTAATTAAAAGATGATACCCTTTATTATTCTATGCATTTGAGCTATAATAATCTAATTATAACTTCATGGGGGAGTAGATTTATGGTGACAAAACCGGCAGCAAAAGGGCAGACACAGTCCGTACAAATGATCCGAAAAGGGATCGTTACAGGGTTCCCCATTATGGTTGGTTACTTGCCGATCGCGATTACATATGGTGTGTTGGCGAAGCAGTCCGGGATGTCGTTAACTGAATTAACTTTAATGAGTGTCATGGTGTTCGCGGGAGCAAGTCAATTTATGGGTGCTAATATGATTGCAGTCGGAGCTGGCGTGCTGGAAATTATTATTGCAACCTTTGTACTGAATTTCCGGCATTTTGTAATGAGTTTATCATTTATGAATCGATTGCGCGACGTGCCAATGCGGTGGAAAGCCCCGCTTTCATTGGGATTGACAGACGAAACTTTTGCAGTATCTGCACTGCATCCCAAAGAAGCAAAAATGGAAAAAGGTGCTTTATTTTATACTGCACTCATTTTAACTGCATATTTTTCATGGGTGCTGGGTTCTCTTTTGGGTGGTTTGCTGGGAGAGGTAATACCTGAAAGACTCAGTCAGAGTATGGGTATTGCACTTTATGCGATGTTTATCGGCCTGCTTGTTCCTTCTGTGAAAAAAGAATTAAAGGTCGGGCTTATTGCAGTAATTGCTATGCTTATTAATGCGTTATGCCTTCAATTGGGAATGAGTACCGGCTGGGCCATTGTACTGGGAACCATACTTGGTGGTATGAGCGGTATTTATTTGTTGAAGGAGGAAAAGTCATGATTTATTTAATTATTATTGGTATGTCTTTGGCAACGATGATTCCTCGTCTCATTCCGGCATTTATTGTTGATAAATTACAATTTCGCGACTGGGTGAATCGATGGTTAAACGCTATTCCATACGCAGCATTGGGTGCTTTAATTTTTCCTGGAATTCTTTCAGTGCAGCCGGAATATCCACATATTGGATTCATAGGCGGACTTGTCGCAGTAATTTTGGCTTACATCGGATTAAATGTAATTTTAGTAGTGATTGGAGCAATTGCAGCAGTATTTTTATTATCCATGTAATTGTAATCTGTATAAAAATGCCGATAACGGTGGTTAACCCCCCCTTTAAGTAAGATATTTTATACTCCAACTTTGGAAGGAAACCGCCTACTTGCACTTATTGAGTGTTTTAAATGAATTCAGTCAATTTGTGACAATTATATTATTTTTGTTTTTACCTATTGAAATTTTTCAAAAAATTTAGGATAATAGTAAAAAGAGGAACAAGGGGGCATGTTCCGTGAAAAAACAAAAGCAAATCTTGAAATATTATCGTTATAATGGAAATATTATTCCAGCCAGAAGGGAAATTGCTTTTGAACTGCAGCTCGCTTCCCGTCTGGAGCTTGATGAGTTATGTTTTAGTTACAACAAAGAAAAACTGGAAACAGCGATTAATGAAGCACTGGAAACAGGAAACAGAGAAGCTTTTATGACATTAAGTGAAGCCTATAAACAGTTTATTTGGGAATAGGAAATGTTTTCGGGTATTACTTTCAGTCTATCAGCAGATAAAATTATTGTGGGAAAATACTGGCCTTGCCTTGGTGGGCAGGGCTATTTTTAATGAACAGGATGGAATAAAGTGGAAAAGGGTAAAACTACTTCCGACAGGCAAATTGGAGAAATTACGAATCAATTTGCTAAATTTATAACATATTTTGGCTATTTGGAAAAACAGGCAAGCCAAATTCAATCTTCCTCCGAATCAATTGATGTCTCTGTTGATCATTTCGCGTAAGTGATCGAAGAAAATACGGTTGCCATCAAGGAATGGGAAGCAATGGTGGATGAACAGGTAAACAGAATGACAAGCCTGGCAGCCAATATCGAGCACATTAATGAAGCTGCTGCGATGCTGGGATTTGCTTGAGAAGGGGAAGAAATATATCTTAGTTATTTAGCAATGTGACTATTTTTATTTGAATTTTGGTTGTACAATAAGGACAGGCTGTCGATTTTCGTATGGTTAAAGATTATAATTAATTCTAATTCGCTTGTTGCAGTGATATTTGCTGAGGTTCATTTTCTAATAGATCAGTCAGCAGCGACAGGATATGGAAGAAATTGAATAAAAGAACAATTTTTACCGAGGGGGCCAAAATAATGCGGATCAATAGCATACGCAGATTCCTTTATATGTTAGCCCGTATTTTAGGTGATGTGAATGCCGTTAAAAAAGGCAGGGCGGGCAGACGTGCAGGCAGGCGTATTGTGGGAAGAGGCGCAGGCAGAATGATAAGAAAGCTTTTTAAATAATAAAAACGGCTGTTTAAACATGTGTGTACATGTTAGACAGCCGTTTTGTTTCATACTATGGGTGCGGAATATTTGTTTTCCATCTGTAATTCCAATGGCATCCCTGTGTCATAGGAAATGTTACCAACCAATTGATGGATATTTTCTTTTGAACCGGCATAATCATCCTGCCAGTAATGCTGCACCTCCGTTA
Source organism: Virgibacillus aidingensis (assembly GCF_010994035.1). Taxonomy (GTDB): domain Bacteria; phylum Bacillota; class Bacilli; order Bacillales; family Amphibacillaceae; genus Virgibacillus_N. The sequence goes on along the minus strand of NZ_WIXN01000008.1, from coordinate 35,466 downwards.
ATATTTGTATCCCTTCCGTGCGGGCTTTTTCATACAATTCGACAAAGCTTTTTTCAGAAGGCTCATTGGTAGCAGGATGGTACCATGTTGTCTCCTTTAAGTTAAGATAATCTTTATCCTCTTTAATCGGCTGGTGGGAGTAAGAAGAAATCAGCGATTTTAAAATAATATTTTTCCATCCGTACGGGTCCGATAATATCCTTAGTGCAAGGCGCATATCCCTGTAAGCCTTCTGAATATAGCTGCAGGAAGATTCCAGTTTCAATTCAGGGTAGTGTTCCTGTATTGCTTCATGCAAAAACTGACAAATCTCTCCATTCAGCTTTTTTCCAACATCAATTTCTTTGTATACAGGTGTCTTCCATGTTTGTAAATTATGGTATTTTTCCATCATGGTAGTATCAATTAAAATTTCAAGTTTTTGATGATTTGTACCATCATAGCCTGCATGATAATGGATGTAGGGATGGGTGTTTCGGTCCAGAATATGATGGGTGATAAAACCGAATACATAGGCTTGAATTTCCGGACTTTCATCCTTTGCTTTGACGATTAAATCCATTAAAAATTTCCCGCACCTTTTTGTATGAAGCGCCATCCCAACATTTCTGCCGAATGTCTCATCAGCCCATGGCCAAAAATTGTAATAAAAAAAGGGGTCAGGCCCCTGAGCTCCAAGCTTCATGTAGCTTTCAGTCTGTGAAAAAGGGTAGGGTTTTTTAATTGCATCTGAGACCTCTTCACAAAATAGTATATGCGTCCATATATTCGGCATGTCGAAATCCTCCTGTGCAACATTTTTAGAAGACTTCCGATTACGTAAAATTAAAAGGTTTATACTTTTGAGTTGAAAAATAGTTGTCTTCCTGCTTTCTCGGCTTTTATAAATCTTCTTACCATATTATATAGTATATATTAAAGGAAATGGGGGGAAATCAGGGACAATTTTGTGTCAAATGTCATTTTTTATATTAAATTCTGGTTCCGGGGAACAAAAATTTGCTTTTGAGAACTAATCGTTACATGAATTATTTTTTTTGATACAATGGAATTGATATATGAATTAGTTTTTCATTTATACATAGGGAGGAAAAGAAATGGATTACCGTATAGAAAAAGATACCATAGGAGAAATAAAAGTACCTGCTGACAAATATTGGGGAGCACAGACACAAAGAAGTAAGCAGAACTTCCCAATTGGTAATGAAACAATGCCGTCTGAAATTGTGAAAGCATTTGCAATTTTGAAAAGAAGCGCGGCAAAAGCAAATAGTGATTTAGGATTATTGGAAAGAAAAAAGTTCGAAGCAATCGATTACGCTGCTCAGCAAATCATTGATGGAAAGCTTGAGGATCATTTCCCTCTTGTGGTATGGCAAACAGGAAGCGGAACCCAATCGAACATGAACGTAAATGAAGTGATCGCATATGTCGGGAATCAATGGCTTAAAGAAAAAGGAGAAGATGTAAAATTACATCCAAATGACGATGTGAACAAATCGCAAAGCTCTAATGATACATATCCGACAGCCATGCATATTGCGCAATTGATTAAATTGGAGGATGATGTACTGCCGGCAGTGCGCAAGCTGAAAAATACTTTTAAGGAAAAGGTGCATGCTTACCAGGATATTGTTAAAATTGGACGAACCCATCTCCAGGATGCTACGCCATTAACACTTGGACAGGAAATCAGCGGCTGGCACCGTATGCTGGAAAAATCGGAAATGATGATTGAACAGAGTGCCGGGTATCTAAAAGAGCTGGCCATCGGCGGTACTGCAGTCGGCACCGGATTAAATGCACATCCGGATTTTTCAGAAGCAGTGGTTGCCGCAATAAATGAAACGACCGGAAAGAAATTTATTTCCGCACCGAATAAATTTCATGCTTTAACCAGCCATGATGAATCGGTTTATGCGCACGGTGCGTTGAAAGCACTTGCTGCAGACATCATGAAAATTGCCAATGATGTCCGTTGGCTGGCAAGTGGTCCACGCTGCGGCATTGGGGAAATTACGATTCCTGCCAATGAACCTGGAAGCTCTATTATGCCGGGAAAAGTAAATCCGACACAAAGTGAAGCAGTTACGATGGTTGCAGCCCAAGTAATGGGTAATGATGCAACAATTGGCTTTGCAGCGAGTCAGGGCAATTTTGAATTAAATGTGTTTAAACCAGTCATAGCCTATAACTTTTTGCAATCCTGCCAATTGCTTGCTGACAGCATTATTTCTTTTGATGAACGTTGTGCAGTGGGAATTGAGCCAAATCACGAACAGATTGAAAAATATTTGAATGACTCCTTAATGCTTGTTACTGCATTAAATCCGCATATCGGTTATGAAAATGCAGCGAAGATTGCCAAAAAAGCATTTGAGGATAACGCCACATTAAAAGAGACGGCTGTTGAATTAGGTCTTTTAACAGAAGATGAATTCGATCAATATGTGAAGCCGGAGGAAATGACACACCCAAAATAAAATAAGCCCTTTTTGAGAAAAAGTCCATTACAAATAGGTAGTGGGCTTTTTTTATGTTTATAACCCTTTGGCTGGTAACATCACTACATTTTACCAATGATTATTGCTTATAAGTTTTACCTAACTGCTCACACTATAATTACAGGAGGTGAAAAACATGGCTAACAACAATAATAGCAACCAATTGCTTGTACCTGGCGTACAACAAGCTCTTGATCAAATGAAATATGAAATTGCACAGGAATTTGGCGTTAACTTAGGTGCTGATACTACTTCTCGTGCTAACGGTTCTGTTGGTGGAGAAATCACAAAGCGTCTTGTGCAAACTGCTCAACAACAAATGAATGGACAATTTCCTCAATAAACATGGATCCGGGAAAGCCTTTAGGGGCTTTCCCTTTATATTAGGCGGAAAATATCTTCTACAGGAAGTCTCCCACTTAAGATGAAAAAGTGAAAGGACATGAATCCACATTGCATTGCTTCATACCGAGGATCAGTCAACGAATGACCCAAAAATCTCCCCGTTCATCACTTCATACTGCTGATCAGTCGACGAACGAACCCCAAATCTCCTCGTTCATCACCTCATACTGCTGATCAGTCGACGAACGAACCCCAAATCTCCTCGTTCATCACCTCATACTGCTGATCAGTCAACGAATGACCCAAAAATCTCCCCGTTCATCACCTCATACTGCGGATCAGTCAACGAATGACCCAAAAATCTCCTCGTTCATTGCCTCATACCGAGGATCAGTCAACGAATGACCCAAAAATCTCCTCGTTCATCACCTCATACCGAGGATCAGTCAACGAATGACCCAAAACTCTCCTCGTTCATCACCTCATACCGCTGATCAGTCGACGAACGAACCAAAAATTACCTCGTTCATTGCTTCATACCGAGGATCAGTCGACGAACGAACCCAAATCTCCTCGTTCATCACCTCATACTGCTGATCAGTCAACGAATGACCCCAAACTCTCCTTGTTCATCACCTCATACCGCTGATCAGTCGACGAACGAACCAAAAATCCCCTCGTTCATCACCTCATACCGCTGATCAGTCGACGAACGAACCCCAAATCTCCTCGTTCATCACCTCATACTGCTGATCAGTCAACGAATGACCCCAAACTCTCCTTGTTCATCACCTCATACCGCTGATCAGTCGACGAACGAACCCCAAAACTCCCCGTTCATTGCTTCATACCGCTGATGAGTCGACGAATGAACCCCAAATCTCCCCGTTCATTGCCTCATACCTTCCGAATGTACCCCAAAAAAGAATATTCGAATGAGTGTACGTATAAGAAAGCCTCTCTACATTCCTGCTTCTCGTCCCGTCCTTGGCCAGTCCATTACCAGTCCATTACATGTATAATGAGTCATCCCAAGTTTTCGGGAATTAATTATATCCCAGGAAGCATATATAAGTTATATAAAATCAAACTAAACTTTTGACGCAAACCTTCCCTTTCGATAAGCTAAAAATGACAGGAGTGGAGGGATCGTAAATGGAACCAATTGAATTGGAAAAAGTACAGCAAGAACTGGATGCCTTTAAGGATAAACCGGTATATATTCATGTAGAAACCACGAATGGTGCGTATGCCAGTCATTTTAACAAAGAAGCTTATAATGTTGGTGCGTACGTACGAAATGTACAGGTGGAATTTAACCAGGCTAAAATTGTTGGCAACGATGGGACTTACCGGGTAGGGCTTAAAATGGGCAAAGGGTGGATATATGTGGAAGGACTGTCAGACTGGGTTATTCATAAGAAAACGCAGCTTTTGCTTGCGGGACACGACAGAGAGGGCCGCTTGATGGTATCGTTGCAAATCAGTGAAACACCTTTCAGTTACTGATTTTCATTTTGCTTATAATAAAGAGAATAAGGTGATAGAAATGGAGAAGCATGTTGTAGTAATTTATCCGCATCCGGATGATGAATCCTTTGGAGCGGCAGGAACTATTGCGAAATTCAGAAGTGAAGGGGTGCCTGTTACTTATTTATGCGGCACACTTGGGGAAATGGGACGGAATATGGGTTCTACCACCTTTGCTAACCGGGAAACATTACCCGAAATACGGAAAAAAGAATTAAAGGATGCTTGCCGGGCACTTGATATGGAGCTTCGGCTTCTTGGATATCGCGACAAAACAATTGAATTCGAAGATCGCAGGATGGTTGCGGAACATATAAAAGCAATTCTGGAGGAAATAGAGCCGACACTGGTGATCACACACTATCCGGAATATGCTGTGCATCCCGATCACAATGCACTGGGGGCAGCGGCAATTGAAGCTGTCAGCATGATGGATCAGGAGAAACGTCCCACCGTTTGGGCACAGGCAATTTCCAATAAATATAAAGAAGAGCTTGGAAATACGGACATATCCAATGATATACACGCATTTTTCGATAAAAAACTGGAAGCGATTTTTTCACATAAGTCACAAGTGGACGGCATGTTCAGCCAATTTAAGGAAACGAAAAATGTTCAGGGAGACCTGAAAGAGGCATTAAAAGAACGTTTTGTAAAAGAAGAGTTTTATGTCTGGAATTTTGGTCAATAAAATAAGTAAAGGAAAACCCTGTATTAACGGGCAGCAGGTTTTCCAGAGAACTCGGACAAAAGCGAGGGAGGTACGCTTATGAAAAAGTTATATCGTTCCAGCACGCAGCGCATGGTAGCCGGTGTGTTAGGCGGACTGGCAGAATATTTTAATGTGGATGTGACCATTTTTCGGCTCATCTTTATTGTTCTGCTATTCTTGAGTTTTTTTACCCTTTTACTGATTTATTTGTCTGCTGCTTTCATTATTCCCGATGAAAGGGATGTTTATTAATGTTTGTACGCTGGCTCATTTCCATTGTATTAAATGCCGTTGCCCTGATTGTAGTTGCCGAATTGTTTGAGAGTTTCTATCTCGATGGTTTTGGAGCAGCCATTTTGGCAAGCTTTATCCTCGCTATTGTCAATGTGATTATCAAGCCAATCCTCGTTGTACTGACATTGCCGATCACCGTGGTCACGCTCGGGTTATTTCTGTTTATTATTAATGCAATTGCCCTTATGATTACACAGGCAATTATGGGTTCCGGCTTTGATATAGACGGATTTGGCACCGCAATCATCGCATCCGTGATTATATCTATTATTAATTTACTGTTAAATAATCTTGTCAGGGACTCCATAAGATAAAATGAAGCATCCAGTATATAAATTCGTAGGTAGACTGCCTACGTTTTTTTTATTGATTATGCTACAATAATAATCAGTTGTTTGGGGGAAGAAGGAGGACAGCTATATGTCAACAGTGCGTACACAAGATTTATTGGAAAATTTTAACCTGACCCTTGTTGCAGGGAAGGATGGCATACATAGAGAAATATTTTCAAGTGATCTTTCCCGTCCCGGGATGGAATTAACCGGGTATTTTAAATATTATCCAAAGGAAAGACTGCAGTTAATCGGTCAAACGGAAATGAATTTTTTTCTTGATCTTACTGAAGAAGAGCAGAGAGATAGAGTAAGGCGCTTATGTACGGATGTGACCCCGGGAATAGTTATTTCCCGAGGAATGGAAATACCTGAAGTAATTATTGAAGCAGCAAATGAATCAGGGGTGCCTATTTTGCATTCCCCAAGAAAAACAACCAGAGTGATCAGCAGATTGACTAATTATCTGGAGGCAAAATTTGCTCCTACTACTGCTATCCATGGTGTTTTGGTGGACATAAATGGCGTTGGTGTTCTAATAACCGGACAAAGCGGTGTAGGTAAAAGTGAAACAGCATTGGAACTTGTGAAGCGCGGACACAGGCTTGTGGCAGATGATAATGTAGAAATCAGGCAGGAGGATTATGATACTTTAATCGGGAGTGCTCCACCGTTAATAGAACATTTGCTGGAAATCCGGGGAGTAGGCATCATTAATATTATGACCCTTTTTGGAGCCGGAGCGGTCAGAAGTCAGAAAAAAATATCCTATATTGTCAACCTGGAAATCTGGGATGAAAAAAAACAGTATGATCGCCTCGGTCTTGATGAAGAAAGATTAAAAATCATGGATGTGGAATTGCCTAAAATAACGATTCCTGTTCGCCCGGGAAGAAACTTGGCTGTGATCATTGAAGTAGCAGCCATGAATTTCCGTCTGAAAAAAATGGGGTTTAATGCAGCGGAGGAGTTTTCAGATCGGCTGACAACCATGATTGAACAGGAACGGGAAGTCTAAAGAAGGGAATGTTAGCATGAGTTGTGAAGCACCAGCACTGGACAGGGTTTTTATAGAAATCGGACCAATTCCTATTTACTGGTATGGCGTAATTATTGTAGCAGGCGTATTCCTTGGTTTGCTTTTAGCTACCAGAGAAGCCAATCGTATTGGCTTGCAAAAGGATTTAATTATTGATTTGCTTGTTTTTGCAATTCCAATAGCAATTATTTCTGCCAGGCTATATTACGTGATATTTGAATGGGAACGCTATGTTAACGGTCCATGGACAGATATATTTGCGATAAGGGAAGGTGGAATTGCGATCCATGGTGCATTAATTGGCGCAGTGTTAACCGCTATCGTTTATGCACGTGTGAAAAAAGTCTCCTTCTGGCAGCTGGCTGATGTAGTGGCGCCGAGTATTATACTCGGCCAGGCAATCGGCAGATGGGGAAACTTTATGAACCAGGAAGCACATGGCGGTCCAATCTCAGAATCCACCTATAACAGTTTCCATCAGTATCTTCCTGATTTTATCATGAACCAGATGTGTATTGATGGGGTCATGTATCACCCGACCTTTTTATATGAATCTGTATGGAACTTACTTGTATTCGTATTTTTACTTGTATTAATCAGATATAACCCATTACGAGGGGAAATATTTTTAAGTTATGTCATCACCTATTCCATCGGCCGTTTCTTTATCGAAGGGATGCGTACGGACAGCTTATATGTAGTCGGAGAGCTTCGTACCGCACAATTAATTTCTATACTGCTTATTGTCGGTGCCATTATTTTACTCCTTTACAGGAGATTTAATAAGGGGATAACGGCAAGATATCATGATGTAAAGCCTGTCGCTACAAAGAAATCAAATAAGAAAAATCAGTCAAATAAAAAGAAAACGAAAAAGAAAAAGAAGAAATAAAATGATACAGAAAGATGAGGAGAAAGCAGCATGACTGGAACGTTGTATCGTGGTCTGCAGCAAGGTGGAAGTACCGTCTGGATGCTTGGGAAGGTAATATTTCCGGTAACATTGCTGGTTACTATACTGCAATTTACGCCGGTTCTCCCATGGTTGATTGAAATTCTCACACCAATTATGGGCATTTTCGGTTTATCAGGGGAAGCTGCCGTGCCGCTTGTTTTGGGGAATTTCCTAAGTTTATACGCTGGCATCGGTGCTATAGTTTCATTTGAATTCACCGTGAAAGAAGTGTTTATTATGGCTATGATGCTATCGTTTTCTCATAATCTGTTTATCGAATCAGCGGTAGCATCCAAAGTGGGAGTCAAATGGTGGCTGATTGTCGGCATCCGCATCGGGCTGTCAATACTGGCAGGTATAGTCATTAATCTTGCGTGGAGTGGCGGCAGTGAACAGGCGCAGTATGGGATGATAGAACCTTCTGGAATTATTCCCTCTGGCTGGAGTGAAATAATTCTTCAGGGGTTTCAGACAGCATTTACAGCAGTTTTGCAGCTTGCCATCATTGTCATTCCATTAATGATCATCATGCAATATTTGCGTGATTATGGCTGGCTGAACGTATTTTCGGATAAATTTGCTCCGGTAACCAGGATGCTGGGAATGGAAAAGAACACTTCTATGACATTGGTTGCCGGGCTGACGATCGGATTAGCTTATGGAGCAAGTCTGATGATTCAGGCAGTGAAGGAAGACGGGGTTTCCAGAAAAGATATGTGCCTGGCATTGATTTTTCTTGTCTCCTGTCATGCCGTTATTGAGGATACACTGATATTTATCCCGCTCGGAATTCCGGTCTGGCCACTGCTCTTAATCCGTCTCATAACTGCGGTTATTCTAACAATGATCATCGCTTATTTCTGGAGGCAATATGAGATTAGAAAAAGAAGGGAAACAGCAAATGAGCATTCATACCATACTTTTTGACCTGGATGGAACGTTAATTGACACAAATGATTTAATTATGGCTTCTTTTGAGCATACTTTTCAGCACTATGAACTGACATTTACCCGTGAAGAAATAATGGAATTTAATGGCCCGCCTTTGGTTGATACGTTCCGCGCTATTGATCCGGACCAGGCGGATGGAATGATTGAAACATACCGGCAGCATAATTTACGGGTGCATGATGATTATGTAAAAGCTTTTCCATACATTAAAGAAACTGTCGAAGAACTGAAATACAATGGCTGTCAGCTCGGCGTAGTTACAACGAAAATGAGAAAAGGGGTAAATATGGGGCTTGCTTTAACAGGACTGAATCACCTGTTTGACACCATTATTACCATAGATGATGTAAAACACCCGAAACCCCATCCCGAACCTGTGATAAAAGCATTGGCTGAACTGAATGCCAGTGCTGACACTGCGTTAATGGTAGGCGATAACTACCATGATATTCTGGCAGGGAAAAATGCAGGGACACAGACAGCGGGAGTTGCCTGGGCACATAAAGGGAAAGAACGATTACTGGAATATGAACCAACCTATATGCTTGATGATATCCGGGATATCCTAAAAATAACAGGAGTGTAAGCAATGCGTAAAACCAATCGGTTTCCAATTAAAGAAGCCAATTCCCTTTGGCAGATATATAGAACGGTTCCTTTTTGGAAGGTGGTAAAAAATTTTATCGTCATTCAAACGGCAAGGTTTACCCCCTTTCTCGGCATGAAAAATTGGATGTATCGCACTTTTTTAAAGATGAAGGTTGGGGATAAAACAGCTTTTGCCCTCATGGTCATGCCGGATCTTATGTTTCCGGAAAAAATTACGGTAGGCGAAAACAGTATAATCGGATACAATACAACCATTCTTGCACATGAATATCTGATTAAAGAATACCGGCTTGGTGATGTAATTATAGGCAAGGAAGTGATGATAGGGGCTAATGCAACCATTTTGCCCGGTGTAACTATAGGCGATGATGCTATTATTTCTGCAGGAACCCTTGTAAATAAAGACGTACCTCCCGGAGCATTTGCTGGCGGCAACCCGATGCAAATCATATATACGAAGGAAGAATTGGAACTGCGTAGAGAGAAAGAAAGCTGATAAAAACCAGGCAAAGCTGTTATAGTTTGCCGATGCATTTTAATTCTGCTTTAATGCAGCTTGGTTTAATAGTGAACTGCAAAATTTTCGGATTAATCACCCGATTGTTTTGCAGTTATTTTTATACTTACTATAATCCGGGTAATAATAAATGAAAGGTGTAATATAGGAGGAATGATTAATGAATGGTTTTTCAAACTTCAACCGTGAAGCTTTATTTAATGCCCTGACAGAAAAACAATTAGATGTGCTTGTCATTGGAGGCGGTGTTACTGGAGCCGGCATTGCGCTTGATGCATCTTCCCGGGGTTTGAATACGGGGCTTGTGGAAATGCAGGATTTTGCTGCGGGCACCTCCAGCCGGTCAACAAAACTTGTCCATGGCGGACTTCGTTATTTAAAGCAGTTTGAAATAAAAATGGTGGCGGAAGTAGGCAGGGAACGGGCAATTGTTTATGAAAATGGTCCCCATGTAACTACACCCGAAAAAATGCTGCTTCCTTTTTATAAAGGCGGTACGTTTGGCAGTTTTACCACGAATATTGGACTTTTAATGTATGATTTTCTGGCTGGTGTTAAAAAAGCGGAAAGAAGAATGATGCTCAAGCCGAAGGAAGTTTTAAACAGAGAGCCATTAGTAAAAGAAAAGGACTTAATCGGAGGCGGTTTATATGTGGAATATAAAACAGATGATGCACGCCTGACGATTGAAATACTGAAAAAAGCTGTTCAGCATGGTACTAAATCTGTTAACTATGCAAAAGTGATTGATTTTCTTTATGAACCATCCACGCATAAACTAATAGGGGCGGTAATGGAAGATCAAATCACGAAGGAAACCTATTCCATTTATGCTAAAAAAATTGTCAATGCCGGCGGGCCATGGGTAGATGAACTTCGGGAAATCGATAAATCAAAAAAAGGAAAGTCTCTCCATTTAACAAAAGGAGTTCATCTGGTGTTTACCAATGATAAATTTCCGCTGGATCAGGCAGTGTATTTTGACACACCTGACGGGAGAATGATTTTTGCCATCCCGAGAGGAGATATAACCTATGTGGGGACAACGGATACAGACTATGCCGGTAACAAAGAACAGCCGTTAATGACAGTGTCTGACCGGGATTATTTATTGCGGTCCATTGATTTTATGTTCCCTTCATTAAACCTGACGGCTGATGATGTAGTTTCCAGCTGGGCGGGTTTGAGACCACTGATTGCTGAAGAAGATGCAGCTAATCCAAGTGAAATATCGCGGAAAGATGAAATATTTACTTCCGATTCCGGTCTGATATCAATAGCCGGAGGAAAATTAACCGGTTACCGTAAAATGGCTGAAAGCGTGGTAGATACACTGGTTAAGCAATTGAAGGAAGAAGAGGGAATACTCTTTTCAGCATCAGAAACAAAGTATATGCCCCTTGCCGGAGGAGAAATAGGAGGATCCGAGCGTTTAAAAGCCTTTAAAAAGCAAAAAATAAAAGAAGCGGCAGTGCTTGGAATCAGTGAAAAAGATGCAGACAAAATGGTGCAGAGGTATGGTGCAAATACGGATACGGTTTTGCGGTTGTTCCGGGAAAATCAATCAGAGGCAAAACAGGAGCATATGGATCCCCTGGTTTTTGCTGAGCTGCTATATGCATTGCATGAAGAAGCAATATATAAACCGGCTGATTTTTTTGTCCGGCGAACCGGAGCCTTATTTTTCGAGATGGAATGGCTGAAAGCACACAAAGAAAGTGTCATTCAATATATGGCTAAAGCCCTGAATTGGACAAAAGATGAAAAAAATGCATATTCAGCAGAACTGGAACAATTAATTTACCATGCCATCCAACCGGCAGAAACTTCATCCTGACAATTTAATAACAGCTTAATTGCAGCCTGGTTTACACATTAACAGAGTATAACATTTCAGCTGGGAAGTCGTTTTGCGGAAGTTATTTAAATCTTAAGTATAAAAAAGCTGACGCACTCACTGAAGGCGAGCAAAAGCAAGTTTTTCCAACAAGTTTAAAATGTATATTATTCCACCGGCAAATATGATATACTTTGTTCGTATGTCTAGAGAATCGGGGGATTTGCATGCAGCAATTGAAGGATAAACATATAATACGAGAAAAGGTAATTCCATTTATCCCTGAAGGTGATTTTTATTTTACAAAAGGGGTAGAGGCTTTTAAAAAGCGTAAATTTGATATTGCGTTGAAATGGCTGAAGAAAGCAACGGACCAAAACCCGAATGATCCTTTATATCAATGCCAAATGTCCATTATATACACGGAGGTCGGCTCCTATCATAAGGCAAACCAGCTTTTAAGGCAGGTTCTGGAGTCGTCTGATTATGTTGATTGCTATTATTTACTCGCAAACAATTATGCCCATTTAGGGCTTCTGCATGATGCAAAAAAATATGTTTTAACGTATTTGGAAAAAGAACCGGAGGGAGACTTTGCAGAAGATGCAAGCAGTCTGCTGGAGCTAATTGATTTCGAAGAGGATGAGGATGAAGGGCTGGAGCTTGAAGATGAGGATGAGCTGCTGATATATCAGGAAACTTGTTTTTATCACATGGAAAATTTGGAGTGGCATAAAGCACTTCCCCTGCTGGAAGATATGCAAGTGTTATTTCCAGAATATATTAGTGCTATTCATGACTACACGCAGGCACTGTTTTTTACCGGTTCCAGGGAAGAGGCTTTACAGCTGGAAACAGATTTTCTTAAAAAACATCCAAATGATATAAACTGTCATATCAATTTAGCATTGTTTTATGATGAGTTGAACGAAAAAGAAGCGTGTGAATCTCATATAGGGCAGTTACACAATGTATATCCTTTCCATGAACAGCAAAAATTAAAGGTAGCTGCTGTTTTTGCTAAAGTCGGTTTGTATGAGGAAGCATTTAACCGGTTCAGGAAATTAAAAAAAAGAAAATTGAATGGGCACCTGTCCTACTACCGCTGGTACAGTAAAGCTGCATTCCAGACAGGCTATCCATCAAAGGCTCATCAGATTTGGAAGGAAGGCTGTAAAAAGTATCCGCAGCTGGGGAACGAAGAAATACCGTGGTGAGCATAAAGATAGACGAAAATACTGTGTTTAGATAAGCTGAATATGGCGAAATAATAAAAGGTTAATTATGAGAAAAAGGGGCGATTTATATGTCCGAAGAGCGTATGTATGACGTGATTATTGCAGGAGCGGGCCCGGCTGGCATGACTGCAGCAGTTTATGCTTCCCGTGCCAATCTGGATACACTGATGATTGAACGCGGAATCCCGGGCGGCCAAGTTGCAAATACAGAGGATGTAGAGAACTATCCGGGGTATGACCATATTCTGGGACCCGATTTATCGAATAAGATGTTTGAACATGCGAAAAAATTTGGTGCTGAATATGCTTATGGAGATATTAAAGAAGTTATTGACAATGGGAACTATAAAACAGTTATTGCAGGTCAGAAAGAATATAAGACGCGAGCATTGATCATTACCACCGGTGCCCAGTACAAAAAGCTGGGTATTCCGGGAGAAGAGGAACTGGGCGGCCGTGGTGTATCTTACTGTGCAGTATGTGACGGCGCCTTTTTTAAAGAAAGGCACTTGATAGTAGTAGGCGGCGGGGACTCTGCCGTAGAGGAAGGCATTTACCTTACCCGTTTCGCCGATAAAGTAACTGTAGTTCACCGCAGAGATGAACTGCGTGCCCAGAAAATCCTTCAGGATCGCGCGTTTGATAACAGTAAAATAGACTTTATCTGGGATACTGTGGTGAAAGAAATTAATGAAAAGGACGGCAAGGTAGGCAGTGTAACCCTTCATAATAATAAAACCGGTGAAGAATACGACCATGAAATTGACGGTGTTTTTGTATATATTGGCATGGTGCCATTAAATGAGCCATTTCTGTCACTGGGGATCACGAACGAGGAAGGGTATATTCCGACAAATGAAGAAATGGAAACGAGTATTAAAGGAATATTTGCAGCCGGGGATATTCGTGAAAAATCCTTAAGACAAATTGTAACAGCAACCGGAGATGGGAGTATTGCCGCTGAAGCTGCGATTAAATATGTGGAGAATCTGCAGGAAGAATTAAAAACGGCAGATATTTAATTGCCGCGTCTGTTCTATGCATGTAGGTTACCAGTTATGTCATGCCCGTAAAATAATGAATGATGTACCCGGGAGAAGTTCTCAGGTACGTCATTACGGTAAAAATACAAAAAGATGTATACCGGTATATCATCATGCTTAAGGCACCCAAATGAGTATTCAGTTTGATGATCCAAGACCAAAAAATAATTTTCATGCAGTATTTTAAATTAAATTAATAAGAAGTAAATGGTTTTTAATGCTGTTGTAATACGTTCGAAACAATTATGGGTTACAATAAGAATAACTAATTGACCCCCTTTTAATAGATAGATTAGTTAATTGGCACAGGTGCTTGTCACCTGTGTATTTTTTTGCAAGAAAAAACTATAACAGTTTACGGAGTAATCTTTAAGTAAATGGTTAAGTTTTCAGTGGTCAATATTTATTTATCCAGGTTCATTCAAAGTTGGAAAAAGAACATATACTTGTTGCCTTAAATCCAATAATAGTATAATGGTTGTAACAGGGATCTATAAAAATAATGTTTCTGCATAGTACCGATTAAAAATTTATAGTATAAAAAGTAATTCATTATATTAAATAGATCAACTTCAGTCAAAGGGGGGAACAGCGTGAAAAACAACGAGCAGGAAACAAAGCTGGTCATTATAACAGGAATGTCCGGCGCCGGAAAAACAGTAGCAGTGCAGAGCTTCGAGGATTTGGGATATTATTGTGTTGATAACCTGCCGCCGACATTACTCCCGAAATTTTTGGAGCTCATGAAGGACTCCACAAACAATATACAAAAAGTGGCACTCGTCATGGATTTACGGGGGCGGGAATTTTTTGATTCCTTATTTGACGCTTTAGATGTACTTGCCAAAGAAGAATGGATTGATGAACATATTCTGTTTCTTGATGCGAAGGACGAAAAGCTTGTAAGCCGATATAAGGAAACCAGACGATCCCACCCTTTGGCTGCCGACGATCTGCCGCTGAAAGGAATACGGCAGGAAAGAGAAATTCTTGATGAACTTAGAGGCAGAGCGCAGCGGATTATAGACACGACAAATCTGAAGCCGCGGGAACTCAGGGAAAAAATTGTCAGCAAATACAGGGAAGAGAAGCAGGAAATATTCTCTGTCCATTTTGTTTCTTTTGGTTTTAAGCATGGATTGCCAATAGATGCAGACCTGGTATTTGATGTACGTTTTCTGCCTAATCCGCACTATGTAGCTCAAATGCAGCCGTTAACAGGTTTGAATAAAGAAGTGAGTTCCTATGTTTTTAAATGGGCAGAAACGAAGATGTTTAACAAAAAATTACTCGATCTGCTGCAATTTATGCTGCCGCAATATAAAAGAGAAGGAAAATCACAACTGGTAATTGCGATTGGCTGTACAGGCGGCCAGCATCGTTCCGTCGCGCTGGCAGAATACTATGCTAAAGAACTTTCAGATCAATATATAACACACGTGAATCATAGGGATATCGATAAAAGAAAGGGACATTAAGTATGGAACATAAAAGTAAGCCACGTGTCGTGGTGATAGGCGGCGGAACAGGTATGCCTGTTCTTCTGAGGGGCTTAAAAAATCTTCCCATTCATCTGACATCACTCGTTACGGTGGCAGATGATGGCGGGAGTACCGGAAGATTACGGAATGAAATGGCTATCCCTGCTCCTGGGGATATTCGCAACGTTATTGCTGCCCTTTCCGATGCAGAGCCAATGCTTGTTGAGCTATTCCAGCACCGCTTTGATGTCGGGAATGGCCTGTCCGGTCATTCCATGGGCAATTTGCTTCTCGCAGCAATGACTTCCATTACAGGAAATTTTAATACAGGTATTAAAGAAATTTCCCGAGTATTGAATGTAAAAGGAAAGATATACCCTATCTCCAACGATAATATGGCACTGCATGCTAAAATGACAGATGGAACAATAATATCCGGTGAATCAAATATTCCAAATACCAATAAACAAATAGAACGGGTTTTTTTAAGCCCGCAGCCTGTAAGGCCGTTGCCAAATGCAGTGAGAGCTATTGAAAAAGCCGATCTGGTTGTTATCGCACCGGGAAGTCTTTACACGAGCATTTTGCCGGCAATCATCATGCCGCAAATTGATGAAGCAATCAAAAACACAAAAGGAAAAGTTGTTTATGTCTGCAATGTAATGACTCAGGCCGGCGAGACAACTGGTTATACTGCATCCGATCATGTTAAGGCGATTACAGACCATATTGGCGAGAATACGATTGATGCAATTGTCGTCCACAATGAACCGATTAAAAAAGCAATACAGGATGTCTACGCGGAAGAAAATGCAGAGCCGGTCGACTATGATACCGACCGGTTATTAAATATGGGAATACAAATCATTGAAGGGGACATCATTGACCATACGCAGTCGGTAATGAGGCATGATACAAAAAAAATCTCCCAATTATTATTTTCCATTATTAATTAATAGCTGATGATCTATATTTGAAAGGAGGGATAAGTATGTCATTTGCATCTGTTATCAAAAAAGAACTTACCTCCATCGAGGCTGATGCATGCTGTAAACAGGCCGAGCTCGCAGCTTTAATTCGGATGAATGGAGTTATTTCCGTATCCAGGAATAAATATGTACTGGATGTGCAAACGGAAAATGCTGCCATTGCCAGAAGGATTTATACATTGATTAAAAGTCTTTATGGACTGCCTATGGAATTATTAGTACGGAAGAAAATGAAGCTGAAAAAGAATAATGTTTATATCGTGCGCATGAAAAAGGACGTGGATACATTTTTATCAGGTTTGGACATATTGAAAAAACCTTTTACATTGAAACGGGATATTTCCGAAAAATATTTACGAAAGGATTGTTGTAAAAGAGCCTATCTGCGTGGTGCTTTTCTTGCAGGAGGTTCGATTAATAATCCGGAAACATCCTCTTACCACCTGGAAATCTATAATTCCTATGAGGAGCATAATGATGCTTTATGTGATTTATTGAATGACTTCGACCTTCGTGCGAGAAAGCTGGAAAGAAAAAAAGGGTATATTGTGTATATGAAGGAAGCAGAAAAAATTACCGCATTTTTAAGTATAATTGGTGCCCATAATGCCGTGTTTAAATTTGAGGATGTGCGCATTGTCCGGGACATGCGAAATTCCGTAAACCGGATTGTGAATTGTGAAACAGCTAATTTAAATAAAACAATTGGTGCTGCTTTTAGACAGATACAAAATATACAATTGATTGATGACACGATAGGACTGGACCAGCTCCCGGAGAAGTTACGTGAAATAGCGGTTCTGCGTGTACAGTATCAGGATGTATCTTTAAAAGAACTTGGTGAATTGGTGACAAACGGAAAAATATCCAAATCAGGGGTAAATCACCGTCTGAAAAAAATAGATGATATTGCCGAACGTTTAAGACGAGGAGAAACCGTGGGAAAAATGTAACATAGCTTTCTTCTCCTTGCAAACGGTTCAACATGTTTCGAATGTTATATTAAATGGAGAACGTGGAGAATAGATAAAGAAAATCTGTACAATTTCCTGCAGAAGATACAAATTAGTGTGTTGTACTTAATAAAACTGAGAAATGCATTGTTAGTCTGACAGGTGAAATGCCAACAGGGAGGCATCATGAAAACCGGAAGCAGTGGAGAGATCCTTTTCATTTTCTGCAATTTAGTGCAATCGGCATTTCAAATGCTATAGTTGATATGGGTACGCTGAACCTTCTTCTGTATATCTTCCAGACAGAGGAAAGCGGGTGGCTGTTTGTATTTAACACAATAGCCTACTCACTGGCGGTATCCAACAGTTATTTTTGGAATGCCGGCATTACTTTTGGAGCTTCATTCATCATACCGGGTGATATAAGCCTTGGTGTAAATAACTTTGTGTTTCGGGTTTTCAGTGAATTATTTCGATTCTCTGATGTTACCGGCTGGCTTAGTGTCAATATCATAAAGGGCATTGCAATGGGACTTTCATTCACTGCAAGTTTTTTTATGATCAAGTATTTTGTGTTTAAAGATACTGTAAAACACAGTATGAAAAAATAATTCCATTATAATTGAATAGCTTTAAATAAGTTCCAATTAAATAAACAAATAGTATACGTAATCCGGCATTTTCCAGTTATTTCATATAAATAGTACTACATACCTTTTAAGTATACGATTAAATGTTCTGTAACTTTTATTTTTTTCATGATATAATAGCTATATATATGAATAATATATTAATATATTGACTGGAAGTCATTCCGGCAGTTTACATTTACTACTGCATAACTGCAGTAATTCAGTATTATACATGAAAATGAGAGCGTTTGCTATTCGGGGAGGAGTAAATATATTGGTTGAGCGAACGGTGGAAGTAAAACTTGAAACAGGATTACAGGCGAGACCTGCTGCGCAATTTGTGCAGGAAGCCAATCGTTATTCTGCACATTTATTTCTTGAAAAGGACGGAAAAAAAGTAAATGCCAAAAGCATCATGGGTTTAATGAGTTTGGCTATCACAAATGGCCAGGAAATCAAACTGATTGCCGATGGAGCAGATGAGGAAGCTGCACTGAATCATTTAAGTTTGTTTGTAGCAAATGAATAGCCTGTGTTCATTCTGTGAAGCAACCAACAAGAAAAATCCCTTTCCATTTAAAATGAAAGGGATTTTTATACATGCCATGGCAAGAATTATTTTTTATCTTCGTTGCGCTCCAGAATTCTATCAATTAGCCCGTATTCCACCGACTTTGCAGCTGACATAAAGTTATCGCGGTCTGTATCCCGCTCAATAACTTCAATTGGCTGACCAGTGCGATCTGCCAGGATTTCATTAATTTTTTCGCGCATTTGGATAATCCGTCTTGCATGTATTTCGATGTCCGCAGCTTGACCTTGTGTACCGCCTAATGGCTGGTGAATCATTACTTCACTGTTCGGCAGTGCATAACGTTTTCCTTTTTCGCCGGCTGCAAGCAAAAATGCGCCCATGGAAGCAGCCATGCCTGTGCATATCGTGGATACATCCGATTTAATAAATTGCATTGTATCAAAGATGGCCATTCCTGCTGTAATGGAACCGCCCGGTGAGTTAATGTACAGGGAAATATCTTTTTCAGGATCTTCTGCTTCCAAAAATAGTAATTGGGCCACAATAGAGTTTGCTACGTTATCGTCAATAGCACTTCCAAGCATAATAATTCGGTCTTTCAACAAACGTGAATAAATGTCATAAGCACGTTCACCGCGATTTGTTTGCTCAATAACTGTTGGTATTAAATTCATAAGTAAATCCTCCCTTTTTAAATAACAGTTCCTATCTATATGATAACTAAAAGGTCAATAAAGGTCAAACGATAGTAATCAGTTATTTTACTTTTATATCATACAGCAAAGATTTAAATTGGTGCCAACTATATAAATCACCGGCACTGCTCCGGATTTTTCCTGCAAATTCACTTCCCATCATACCCAAACAGTGGATAATATAAACATGTCATCATGTTAACTTATCGTGCTTTTCCCGGACATGGCAACAGACAGGAAAAAAAGACTTGTATATCTTCATTAAAAACGTTATAATAATCTTTGTGCCCCAAAAAGGCACACCAAATAAATACCTTTATGCGCCCATAGCTCAGCCGGATAGAGCACTGGTTTCCGGTACCAGGTTTGTCGGGGGTTCGAATCCCTCTGGGCGCGTTCATAAGCATTAAATGCTGATATGGCGGGGAAGAGACACCGAACTATTAGGGCGAAATTAAGAGCGTCGGTTGACCAGAAAGACGCCGCACCATATAAACGTCCCTGACGTTCAATTAGAGAGTTAGCAACACTCTAATGAAGTCTATACCGTGCCATATGAAACGCTAAACCTTCCGTAATAAAATATGGGAGGTTTTTTTGTGTCCCAAATTAAACGTAAAGGATTCGTTAAGCTTCGAGAAGCTGGTGTTAACTACGAAATAAACAGGAAAAACTTGCACTATAAGGACGCCTTAGAACATATTATACAGATTTATGAATCGGAAAACTACCGGGAACGAACAATTAAAGACTATCGAAAAAATTGACCGGAATATTTCAAGGTGATCAGAAAGAAAACTTATTCAAGTTTACAGATACATAAAACAACGTATTCGAGTAGACGAATTGGCAGCTAGGGACTGCCAATATTCATTCGGTTAGGCGAGTTCAAGTCCATATTTTCGAGGTTAGCTTCAGAGAAAATTATTATTGAAAGCCCTAGGAAGGATATTCCCAAGTTACCAAATACACTCACGGATGAAAATAGTATCTTTACTTTTAATGCGAGGTATTAAGAATATACATTGAAATAATAATTGGATTATTGTATTATAATGCTAACACTAACCCTTGGATCGATCTAATACATTTTTATGAGAATTTTAGATCGATCTAACTAAATTTCCGTGAAAAATTTTTTGAAGGAGGAATTATGATGACACAACAATTTTCATTAGCTTATTTAACTGTTGCTAATACGCCGCCACCGGAAATGGTTTATATGGCTGATCGGGTAGGGTATGACTTTGTGAGTCTTCGTCCTATTAATATGGGGTTGCCCGGGGAACCAGATTTTTCATTAGCTAAAAGTAAATCTTTATTTAGAGAAACGAAACAGGCTTTAAGGGATACAGATATAAAACTACTTGACATAGAACTGGCAAAAATTGAGAATGGAGTGGATCCACTTGATTATGAGCCAGAATTAGAAGTTGCTGCAGAGCTTGGGGGGCGTCACGTGTTGAGCAGTATTTGGACGGATGATCGCGATTTTTATATAGAACAGTTTGCGAAACTATGTGATCTTGCTGCTCAGTACGAATTAACAATAGATTTAGAATATGTGCCAATAGCAAGTGTGAAAAATTTAAACGAGGCTATGGACGTTTTAAATACAGTGAAAAAAGATAATGCCGGTCTTATGCTTGATATTCACCATGTTCACAGAGCTCGTGATGTAGCGGAAGACTTAAAAAAAGTTCCGAGAGAATGGTTCCATTTTCTACATTTATGTGATGCACCCGGAAAAATTCCATCTGATCAAGAAGAAATGCTTCGTATCGTTCGTGAGGCGCGTTCGTATGTCGGGGAAGGTGGCATCGATGTTGCAAGCATTGTAAATAGTGTTCCCGAAGTACCATATTCAATTGAGTTACCAAATAAACAGCAAATTGATTTATTAGGGTATGAAGAATTTGCTCGCCAATGCTTAGTAAAAGCAAAAGAATTTTTTGCAAAACAATATCTTGTAAAGTAAATTATTAAGTTAATTCATGATATACTATCGAGAGTGGAAGAATTGGAGTGAATTAAAATGACGAAAGAAACTTTTGGCAATAAAAAAGTCCCTTACGTTTGTACACCTTTAACAGGAAAAACGAAAGAAGAAGTTTTAGCACAATTAGAAACAATTTTGCTACAAGAACCTGATTTGATTGAGTGGCGTGCGGATTTTTTAACAGAAATATCAGATGGTGAGCTTGTGTTAGACCTTGTTCAGAAAATGAAAGCAAAGACTGATATCCCATTATTATTTACTATACGTGCTGAGCACGAAGGTGGAGAAAAGATTTCATTAACAAAGGAAGAAAAGGTTGAATTAATTAGCGATGTATGTAAAGAAACAGACATAGATTTCGTTGATTTTGAAACGTCGAACGAGGAGAAATATATAAAGAAACTGAGAGAAGTTTCAAAAGGAAATAATAAACAATTAATTTTATCGTACCACAATTTTAGTGAAACACCTGATAATGAAGAATTCGTTAAGCGGGCAAAAAAGGCTGATTTATTTGGGGCAGATATTGTAAAATTAGCAGTTATGCCAAATTCCAAAGAAGATGTTCACCGATTACTTGAGTTGACAAAAATAATCGATGATATGTTAGATGTACCGGTTGTCACCATGTCGATGGGACATATCGGTGGCTTAAGCAGGATTATTGGCTGGGCATACGGTTCGATAATCACATTTGGCGTCGGAGTGGAATTGTCAGCACCTGGGCAAATTCCTGTTAAAAAGCTGAAGGAAGCAATCAAACTGACACAAGAATTAGTACCTGCTTGGGAATAATGGAAAAAGCGGTGACATCAATTATGCTTACAAACGTAATAGATAAAAGGTTTTCCCCCATCATAGAATCTAGTTAACATTGGGAGTATGAACTTAATAAAGAACGGATGAAGGGGACAGGGATTGTCCTCTTTGTGATCAAAGAAAACCTGTACATAGGTAAGAATTCACCTTATAGCTGGCGATAATCCAACAATCTATAAAAAATCTGCTATTTTAGTGAAAGGATGGTTAAATGGGAAGTGACAACACAATGGATTACAACCCATATTGGAAACTTATTGGACTTAAAGAGGTGAAACTGGAAAAAGGCAAGTCTGTACTGGAATTGCCGGTTATTCATGAAATTACCCAAAGTAGAAACACTGTCCACGGTGGAGTAATCGCAAGTCTTGTTGACGCAGCGGTAGGAGCAGCTCTACGTTCGCGAGTGGAAAAAGGAAAGGGCGGAGTAACTGTTGATCTGAAGGTCAATTATTTACAGCCAGCCGCAGGTGAAAAATTGTTTGCCAAAGGTCACATCGTAAAAAAGGGAAAAACGATTGTAGTTGGTGAAGCAGTAATAGAAAACGATGTAGGAGAAAAAGTTGCAATTGGACTTGCAACGTATATGATGAAAAAAAGATAATATGGAAAGAAGTGATATTCATTACTGAAAAAGTAACTATTCGAGGAACAGATTTAGTTGTTAACCCAATTGGACTTGGAACAAATACAGTAGGCGGCCAAAGGCTTTATCCTCAAATAAAAGATGAAACTGGTAGAGAAATCTTACATACTGCAATAGAACAAGGCGTTGATTTTTGGGATACGGCGTTTGGGTATGGACCGAAGAAGTCTGAACAAATTATCGGGGAAGTGCTTGAAGAAACTGGGAAACGGGAAAATATTGTTCTCGCTACGAAAGCTGCCCAGCGTTTCTATAATGGAAAAACCCTTATTGATAACTCACCTTCTTTTTTAAAACAATCAGTCGAAGATGCTTTAAAACGTCTTCATACTGACTATATTGATCTCTTCTATATTCATTTTCCTGACGTAGACACGCCGAAATATGAAGCAGTGGGCGCACTAAAAGAATTAAAAGATGAAGGGAAAATTCGTGCGATCGGAGTATCAAACTTTTCATTAGAACAATTAATAGAAGCAAATAAAGACGGCTATATAAATGTGTATCAAGGGTTATACAACTTAGTTGAGCGCAATAACGAAACTAAGATTTTTCCATACACAATAGAAAACAATATTTCTTTCATTCCATTCTATCCCTTTGCTTCAGGTCTTTTAGCTGGAAAATACACGAAAAACCTCACGTTCCCCAAGGGTGATTACCGCGCGAAAATGAACCAATTCCAACCGGGTACTTTTGAAAAACATTTGGAAACCATTGAGAAAATTCAGGAGATTGCCGCCCGGAAAAGAGTAGAAGTAACGCACCTAATTCTTGCATGGTATTTAAAACAAGAAGCGATCGATGCTGTTATTCCAGGTGCAAAAAAAAGTGAACAAATTATAAGTAATGTACAAGCACTGAGAGTAGATCTAAGAGAAGAAGAATTCAATATGATTGATAAGCTATTCTGCCAAAAAACTAAATAAAAAAATCAAGATGTGTAGCAAATATTTGCTAGACATCTCTTTTTTAAAATAAACCCCAATATGACTAATTGGACCACTGCTTCGTGTTAATTATGATGATTCCCGTTTGACCAGTTCTGGTTCTATAATAATACGCTGTATTTCTCTTCCTGGTTCCTTAATTCGTTTGTGCAGAAGTTTCGCCGCTTTCGTGCCAGTTACCTGTGCAAAGGAAGAAACGGTCGTTAAAGGAGGGTAGGAAATTTCAGCTTCTGGAATATTATCAAATCCAACAATATCAATGTCTTCCCCTGGTGTATATCCCATTTTTCGAAGCCCGATGATCGCCCCAAATGCAATTAAATCACTAAAACAAAAGATAGCTGTCGGAGGATTATCATGATTCATTACTTGCTGGATCACTTTAAGCCCACCTTCTCTTGTTGGTTCGCTGTCTATAATAAGCTTATCATCAATTTCTATACCAGCCTCCTCATGGGCTATCCGATATCCTATCATTCTCTCTGTCCACGTCGTGGATTCAAATATACCCCCAATAAAAGCAACTCGTTTATGTCCTTTGCCAAGAAGATGCGTTACAGCCGTGTAGGCTCCAGTTTTGTAATCAAGTCCTACATAATCACAAGCTAGACCGGAAAGCTCTCGAATTCCAAGCACGATTGGTATATTAAGCTGTTTGATTCTATCCACAGTTTCTGAAGAACTTTCAGATACGGGACATAATAACAGGCCACCCACCCGATTTTCCAACATGGTGGAAATAAGGCGATTTTGATCTTTTAATGAGTCATATGTTGTCCCTAAGAGAACCGTATATCCGTGTTTTTCCAGTTCCTGGTGAACACCGAGTAATAATTGTGCAAAAAAAGTGTTACCAACATCGGTTATAATTGTACCGATCGTCATGGAACTTTGCGAGCGTAAATTTGCAGCCACACGGTCATACACATACCCGAGTTCTTCCATAGATTGTAAGACCTTCTCTCTAGTGCTATCGGCGACTTTCGGGCTATTGCGAACAATTAAGGATGCTGTTGCACGGGAAACACCAGCATGCTTTGCAACATCCTGTAAAGTTACACGGCGCGGTGGTTTTGTCGTCATTTTTGTCCCCCCAATAAGAAAGTTAAAAGTGTTTGATTGCTTAAATGTTATTTTAGAAAAATTTAATATGAATTTAATTGAATTAGTTTTATTATAGAATATTAATTAATTAAAGTATAGGTAACCACTATACTTTTATCTATCTCAAGCAAAAACACTAAATACTAGATGAAGGATATAAGCAAAAACTATAGAAATCCCCATTAATAGTAGCGAGAAGGGGATATTCCAAATACTTACTTGAAATGAATTTCGGTTTATTTCTGCTGATAAAATAGATAATGACACATTAAATGGACTGTACATAACCGTACTAAGACTACAAATAATTAACACGAATGTCAGTGGTAATCCTGCTACTTCTGGAAGTATTGGTGCTATAATTTCTGCCAGAAGAACGATTGAAACAAGCGGGTGAAACCCGATAAAGGATGTAATGAAAAAATATAGTCCGATATAAATAAAAAGTAAGAGCAATTGACCGGAAACATTCGTAAAAATGTCCTGAAGAATTGATAACAGCTCTGTTTCTCCAAGCATATTAACGAAAAATCCAGCACTTAAAAACATGAAAAAGAAATTTGCCAAACCTTTTGTTCTTTTTTTAAAATGCGGAATCGTATATGCGACATAGCTTTTCAATTTCCCGATTCGCTTCGCCCATAGAATAGATACCGGAATAATTAATATTACTAAAGAAAATAGATAGCCTTCTCCTAAAAAACGGTTTAGTATTGTAACAACAAAGACTAATAGTAAAAGCAGGACGAACAGTTCTCTTATTTTTTTCATAATTGCAGAAAGCGTCACATTAGATTCGGAAATGGCGATCGGATAATCTGAATACCTCCGTTTGTTGAATGTTGTATCCAAATAAAGCATAATGCCGGCAAACAAAATTAAAAATGGAAAAATGGCAATATACCCTCTGTTTGTAATCTCAAGTGATTGAATAACCATTATTTCCATCGGGCTCCACATTAAACATAGCGCATACGCACGAAGTAAACTTTGTGTATAAAATTTATCTGTAAAGGAAGTAGCATATTGTTTCATGGAAGTATGAAGCGAATGCAGTACTAAAGGTATAGTTGCAATGTTTAAAAACAGTCCAAGAATATGGCTGACAATTCCGCCTCTCTGATATAAGTCTCCAGCATGATTTACTTTATATTCAAGAAGAGAGCTAAGATGTTTATCATATCGGCCAACAAGAATAAGTGAATTTAAAAAAGGCAGCATAATAAATAATGCGAGTATTCCCAGCATAGAATCAAACTGAAGAAAAAAGGATTGCCAGGAAAGGTCATTACTTAAAAATAAAATCATTCCAAGGATATAAAAAATGATTCCAGAGTATAAATAAAGTCCTTTCGCATGGAATAAAGAAATAATAATGGCAATATTTGCGAGCACTCCAATCAATTGAAACAATAATGAATGGGGTACAAGGGTTGTAATGATGTAGATTATAATAATGAGCGGATAGACAAAAAGCCGAAGCATGACAAATCCTCCTGTAGCGTAACTATTCCCATATATGTTTTATCTTATTTTTTATACTTTTATAATTTCAATCTTAGTATTGAAATTTAATAAAATTTATAGTATGCTAATGCTAACGATTTTATTAGATCGATCTAATTAAACATATTACTATTTTTATCATAAAAATCAACACCAAAAGCATATAAAATTAACAAAACGCAAAAATTAGATCGATATAATATAAAGATTATAGAGGTGATAATTAAAATGAGTGTAACAGTTGCAAACTCGTTTGTCGATGGAGAATGGCTTGATACAAATCGGGAAGCAATCGACATTGTCAGTCCGTACTCAAAAAAGAAGATCGGTGTCCAATATGTTGCAACTAAAGATGATGTTGAGCGTGCATTGGAATCTGCTTTTCAAAGTAAAAAAGAAGTAAAGCAGATTTCTTCTTTAAAACGAGCAAAAATATTACAAAAGGTAGCAACTCTTTTAGCAGAAAGAAAGGAAGAGTTTGCAAAACTTCTATCCAGTGAACTTGGTAAACCGTTAAAAAATACATTGGACGAAGTAGACCGTTCAATCGAAACATTGGAATTATCCGGTGAAGAAGCAAAACGTCTTCATGGAGAAACGATTCCTGGGGATGTATCTTCACGTGGGATGAATGCAATGGCATCGACATTCCGTGTTCCTGCAGGTGTAGTGGCTGCTATTACGCCGTTTAATGCGCCGCTTAACCTTGTTTGTCATAAAATTGGTCCTGCCTTTGCTGGTGGGAATGTTACCGTATTAAAACCAGCACCACAGACGACGTTAATTGCTACTGCTTTAGTACATTTATTGTTTGAAGCCGGATTTCCAAAGAGTGCACTTAATATGGTGTTGGGCGGGGTGGAGGTTGGTCAACAAATCGTTAGTGATGATCGAATTAATGTTATTTCATTTACTGGTGGAATTGTGGCCAGTAAAAATATATCTCAAATTGCAGGTATTAAAAAGCAACTGTACGAACTGGGAGGAAATGCTGCGACCATTGTACATGAGGATGCCGATTTGAACCGTGCTGCTGTACAATGTGCACGTACTGGATATAGTAATTCCGGACAAAGCTGTATTTCCGTTCAACGGATTTATGTACATGAAAAAATCATCGATGAATTTACTGAAAAACTCGTTGCGGAAGTTGCCAAATTAAAAGTAGGCGATCCGCTTGACCCAGCGACAGATGTTGGGACACTTGTAGATGAAAATGCAGCTGACCGCATAATGACTTGGATAAAGGAAGCGGAAGAAGCTGGAGCGGAAATTCTTCATGGCGGTAAGAAGAGGGGAGCTTCTGTAGTACCGACTGTATTAAAAAATCCACCGAAACAAGCTAAAGTAGTGTGTGAAGAAGTGTTTGGTCCGGTTGTGAGCGTGATTCCTTTTGAATCCATGAAAGAGGCTGTAAATGAGGCGGATAATTCTCCGTTTGGATTGCAAGTCGGTCTGTTTACGAACCAAATTGATTTGGCTCATAAAGTTGCAAAAAATATGGAAGTTGGCGGTGTTGTCATTAATGGAACGTCGAACTTTCGACTTGACCACTGGCCATATGGCGGTGTGAAAAACAGTGGTATCGGCCGGGAAGGTCCTCGTTTTGCAGTGGAGGAGATGACCGAATCAAAAATGATCGTGCTTCGAATGGATTAAGTTTTGTAAGTAGGCGGTGGAAACGATGAAAAGTCTTTATTTAGATAAACCGGGAGAAGTTGCTTTTACGACACTTCCAGATATAGAGAAGATCGCGGAAGATGAAGTAAAGTTACGCGTGATCTACGGTGGGATTTGCGGGTCTGATGTGGGTGTTTTTAAAGGAAAACTCCCGCATGCATCATACCCGGTTGTGCCCGGTCATGAAATATTAGGAGAAGTTGTAGCGGTTGGCTCGCATACTAGTATAGAACTTGGGAAGAGAGCTGTTGTCCAGCCTAATTCTTTTTGTGGTGAATGTGAGTATTGTCAAGCAGGAAACACAAATATTTGTCCTGAGAAAAAATCCCTAGGCATTAATGAGAACGGTGGGTTTCAAAATGAATTTATTGTTAAGGAAAAATACGTAATCGAAGTACCGGATGCACTTTCAAATGAACGTGCGGTGTTAGTGGAGCCATTGGCAGTCATTGTGCATGCGTTAGAGAAAGTGAGCATTGGACCGGGTACATCGGTTGCCGTTATTGGTTGCGGCACAGAAGGGATGCTTGCTGTTGCATTAGCGAGTTATTTTGGAGCTAAAATAACTGCGATCGATATTAATCCGGAAAAGTTAGATAAAGTGAAGGAACATTATCCAGATATTACAACTTTGCACCCTGAAGAAGTACATTGCAACCAGTTTGAGATAGTTGTTGAAGTTGCTGGAGTACGAGCTTCATTTGAACAATGCTTAGATATTGCCAAACCAGGGGGAGCCGTCATATCAGTAGGATTTCCAAATATAGCAGAAATAGAAGTTGTGAGAATGGTTCGAAAGGAATTGACAATTTACGGATCAATTATTTATAATGTTCCAGATGATTTTTACACAAGCATTTATTATTTAATGGATGATAAATTTTATGTTGAACCAATTATTTCAGAAATTCTGCCGGTAACAGCTTTTGAAGAAGCATATGAAAAAGCCTGTTCCGGAAAGTATCGAAAAATTGTTTTGGATTTTAATAATTTTTAGGAGGTAAGAAGAGATGTCAAAAAAATTGGTCTCGAATTTATTAGTTGATTATTTAGAAGGCCGTGGTGTCGAGCATATTTTTGGACTTTGCGGGCATACGAATATTGCATTTTTGTCACAGCTTGAAAATAGTAAAATTGATTTTATTAACGTCCGCCACGAACAGACTGCATCCCATATGGCGGACGGGTATGCACGTGTAAAGAAAAAAGCCTCTGTTGTACTCAGTCACTTAGGACCAGGGTTAACAAATGCAGCAACAGGAGTAGCAAATGCAGCGCTGGACTCTATTCCAATGGTAGTCATTGCTGGAGATATTCCTAGCCATTTTTACGGTAAACATCCGCACCAGGAAGTAAACTTACATTCAGACGCTTCACAATATGAAATTTATCGTCCTTTTGTAAAACGTGCATGGCGAGTAGATCGTCCAGATTTATTGCCGGAAATTATGGAGAAAGCTTTCCAATTAGCTGAAACTGGTCGACCAGGTCCGGTTTTAGTGGATGTTCCAATGGATATTTTCTCTAAAGAAATTGATGAATCTTTATTCGAACGTGCGAAATATCATACCCGTTCAATTACAAAACCTTCTATCGATGATGAGAAAGCTAAAGAAATTATTGAAAAGCTTGCTAGCTCCAAAAATCCTGTAATCTACGCAGGTGGAGGTGTTATTTTAGCGGATGCTGCTGAAGAAGTTAGGGTGTTTGCAGAACATTTTGATATCCCTGTCGCCCATTCCCTCATGGGGAAAGGAGTCATGTCGGATGATAATGATCTAACACTTGGTATGACAGGTTTTTGGGGGACAAAATTTATTAACGAAAAAACTCGTACAGCAGACACGATTTTTGCTTTAGGTACACAATTTGCTGAAGCGGACAGTAGTTCATGGGAATCGGAATACACATTTGATATTCCAAAAACAAAATTAATTCATATTGATATCAACCCAGAAGAAATTGGTCGTAACTATCCTGCAGAAATCGGTGTTGTCGCTGATTTGAAACAGGCATTAACAGTGTTAAACCGTGTAGCAAAAGAATTGTATCCAAAAGGTAAAACGAATGATAAAATTAGACAAGAAATTCATAATTACAAAAAAGAGTTCCTTGCAAGCAATAAAGAAGTACGCGAAGACGACAGCTATCCGTTAATGCCGCAACGTATTTTAGCTGATGTGGAAACAGTAATTCCAAAAGATGCATATATCACAACAGATGTGGGCTGGAATAAAAATGGTGTTGGTCAACAATTTCCAATTTATAAAGCAGGAAGCATTTTAACCCCCGGTGGATTTGCAACAATGGGCTTCGGTGCGCCAGCTGCTATGGGTGCGAAAATTGCAGCACCTGATAATGTCGTTATTTCACTTGTTGGAGATGGGGGGTTCGGACAAAATCCTTCACTACTTGCAACTGCAGCTGAAGAGAATATTCCGGTCGTCTGGGTTATCATGAATAACTCCTCATACGGAACGATTGCAGGACTTGAAAAAGCGCATTATGATACAACATACGGAACTGTATTTGAAGACTCGCCAGACTACGCAGCAATTGCAAAAGCATACGGCGTTGAAGGAATTAAAATTAAAGCTGCAGACGAATTCAAACCAGCACTTGAAAAAGCGATCAAAATGAATAAGCCAGTCGTGCTTGATGTACCTATGATCAACAACCCAGTACCTACAGACGGCCACTGGAATATCATGGACATCTACTCTCCGGGAAAAAAAGTACATCACGCAAGTGTAAAATAAAGGAAGAAGTCTCTCCTGGACTATTGAGAGCAGGGTTTTTTAGGAAATGTATATGTTCCCATGCGAGTTATGAGAACAGCCTTAATGAGTAACTCGTGAAAAGAGATTTTTATTTGTAGCACGAGGGTACCTGGAAAATGAGTTGCAGTAGATTCAGAATGCAGATAGACAAGACTGATTACAGCATAACAGCATATACATCAAACGAAGCAAATACAAAACGGCTTTAATTAAAAGCCGTTTTGTATTTTACACTCTTATTATTTTTTTCTCATCATCTGCTTTTTTATTGTGAGTTCGACTTCCTCTAACTCCCGTAGATCCTGTGTAAATTTATAACCGTGATTTAAACCAAGAACAACTATCTTTGTTTTCTTCACATCAATTAATCCTTATACTTTCTTCAGCTTATTTTTAAGCTTAGTAAATATGTTTGTTTGAGAAAAGATAGTAAAGAAAAATACAATCGTTAAAATAAGTGTAATTGGAGAGTTGACAAAGCCGATTAAAAAGTCCCCCATACCTTCTGATCCCATGTAAGCCCGTCTGAAAGAGGTATCGACGAGTGGTCCAAGAATAATTCCAAGTACAAGCGGTGCAACTGGGAACTTGTGTACTTTCATAAAGAATCCTACGATTCCAAAACCAAGCATCCAGTAAACATCCGTAACACTATTGTTTAATGCATAGGAACCTATCACAGTTATCACTGCAATAACCGGCAATAAAATCTGTTTTGGTACAGTTACAATTCGAATAAAAATTGACACAACGAGTAGACCAAAAATAAGTAAGAAAATATTCGCAAGTGTTGCAGACCCAACAATCATCCAAAATAAATCCCCGCTTTGTTCCATGAGTAATGGTCCTGGCTGGAGTCCATGAATGAATAATGCTCCAATGAAGATGGCTGTAACTGCGTCCCCTGGAATACCAAGTGTAAGTAATGGAATTAAGGCACCACCAATAGCCGAGTTGTTTGCCGCCTCTGGCGCGATAACGCCTTCATGTGCTCCTTCACCAAACGGGCGATTCGGTTTTTTCGCTGTCTGTTTTGCGTGGTCATACCCGAGTAAAGCAGCAATTTCTCCACCTGCACCTGGTAATGCCCCGATTAAAACACCCATAATTGATACTCGTAAGGATAAAGGTAAAAATTTTAACAAAAAAGCGATTGTTGGAAAGGCTGTTTTCTTTAAAATTGATAC
Organism: Virgibacillus aidingensis; assembly: GCF_010994035.1. Taxonomy (GTDB): domain Bacteria; phylum Bacillota; class Bacilli; order Bacillales; family Amphibacillaceae; genus Virgibacillus_N. The sequence continues at coordinate 3,604 of NZ_WIXN01000008.1, read as the reverse complement.
TTTTCCTTTTGAAGCAACATTTTTCATCTGATATAAAATTTCTGCCATTCCAAAAAGGCCTAAAATAGCTACAACAAAGTTTACACCGTTCATTAGCTGCAATGATCCGAAAGTAAATCTACTTCCACCCCCAATTGAGTCCATTCCAACGAGACCCACAATAATACCTGCTCCGGCAGCGAAGATCCCTTTTGCATTTGCCCCTTTACTAAGACTCCCTACTAGAAGAAGGCCGAGCATTGCAAGTAATAAATAATCTCGCTGTGCAAAGTTAATGGCAATTTGTGAAACAAGTGGTGCCGCTACTGCCAGCACAATAACTCCGATTATTCCACCAATAAAGGAAAAAATCGTAGTTAATGTAAGTGCCAATTTTGCCTCCCCTTTTTGAGACATTGGATATCCGTCAAATGTCGTTGCAACAGAAGATGGTGAACCAGGCATATTAATTAAAATTGCTGCTCTTGAACCACCGAACACCCCACCAAAATAAACACCAAGCATGAGCGCAAGAGCGTCGTACAGTTCCCAGGAATAGGTGAGTGATAACAGGAGAGCAACCCCCATAGTTACGGAAAGACCAGGGATTGCACCGATAATAATTCCGGCAAATGTACCAGCTGCAACGAGGAAAAGTAATCTGAAATTTAAAAATGGTACGAGAAAATCTTGAAGTATTTCCATGTTAAACGCTCCTTATTACGGAAATATAATATTAAATAGTTCCGAAAATAATAAATAAATAACAATAACACTACCAATAGAGACGAGAAAATTTAATTTCCAAGAGACATCTTTCAAATAAAACATACTTGCAACTAAAAAAATTAATGTGGCAGGGAAAAAGGTTATAATTGATAATAAAAATACATAAACAACGACCATTGCAAAGAAAATGAGAATAAATCGGTATTCTTTTGCAGTAAACCCTTCCTCTCCATGTTCTGTTTGCGGATACTTTTGAAATAATACTGTTATTCCGCAGATTAGCATAATAAGAGAAATTAATGCTGGAAAGAAACTTCCTCCAGCAGGATCAAAAATATCCGCCCTCTCCATAACAAGTGCCTGACTTAAAATAACAAGGCTAACTATGATCATCACCATGCCAGGGGCCAATGATTTAATCGCATACATTTTGGTTCCTCCTTAACTATAATAAGATGATTACAAGTGGGCTACAGTAAATTAAGAAAATAATAAACGTGTTTTTTAAATCACGTAGCTCACATTAATTATCCACTATGTAGGTAAAAAAATTAATAGAGAACTCTGGCAGAAGCTTTGCTATTGCAGTTCATGCTAACATAACCGATCACACATAATGGAAGACTTAAAATCCTAAGAAAGAATAGCTCGCGAGTAGCGAGCTATCTCTTTCTTTATTATTCCTCTTCTACTTTGGGGATATTAAATTCTTCCGGAGACTTCTCTGTTTCACCAGCTTCGTAGAGCATCCATGCAGAAGTAGAGCGGTTTTGGTCAACGAAATCGATTGCTTCTTGTCCGCTAATATTCATATACTCCATCCCGAGATTTGCTAGTGTTTCTTTAAATTCATCTGTTTCAATAGCTGTTTCGAAGGCTTCCGTTAGTTTTTCCAACACACCAGTTGGAGTATCTTTATGTGCAAATACCGCTTGGAATGGACCCCATGGTAAATATTTACCGATTTCTGGGTAGGCATCTGTAATTGCAGGAACATCCGGAAGCGAGTCAATTGGCTCATCATTGACTACTGCTAGCATACGGAAGTCGCCCGATTCCACATATTCTTGTGCAGCGGAAACAGTAACAGATGTAACATCAACTTCACCGCCTAATAGGGCAGTAGATACAGGTCCCTCACCCTCATAAGGAACCGTTCTAAATTCAGATTTAAGTTCATTTTGCAGCATGGCAAGAACAACACTTGGAAGCCCTCCCTCACCAGTTGTACCAAAGATTAATTCATTCGGATTTTCTTTAGCCGCATCAACGAGTTCTTCTAAGTTTTCATAAGGTGAATCCTCTTTCACAATAATACCGGCAAAACTATTGGCAATAATTGATACTGGAACAAAATCTTCTTGATAACTGCGTTCAGAGATATCCAGCACTTGATAAAGGTTAGGATTTTCAGCGCCAAATAATAAAGTGTATCCATCAGCGGATTGGTCGTATACGTACTGAGTTGCGATTGCACCAGCAGCCCCTGCTTTATTTTGCATAACTAGTGAAGAGCCAATTTCATCTTCTACAATAGGAGCGAGAGTTCTACCAATGATATCTGTTGCACCGCCTTCACCCCACATAATAATCCCATCAATATTTTTTTCAGGATAAGAGCTAGTTACATCTTCGTTATCAACTTGTCCATCTGCATTTTCTGTTTCTGAACCACAAGCAGCTAAAACAAAAATGATGATGATGATAAGTATGTTTTTCTTCATGATAGTACCCCCTCCCCGTCAAAAAAATTTAATTTTCTTCGCCGACTCTAGGAATACCTAATTCTTCAGGAGAGATATCTGTTTCACCAGCATCGTAAAGCATCCAGGTGGACGTCGACTGATTTGCCTTTACAAACTCTACTGCTTCTTCGCCACGCAGATTTAACGAATCAACACCCAAGTTTGTAAGTTGCTCAATAAATTCTTCATCGTTTTGAGCTGCTTCGAATCCGTCGCTTAATTTTTGGATGACTTCTTCCGGCGTGTCTTTATGTGCAAAAATTCCTTGGAACGGTCCCCATGGCAAATACTGATCAAACTGTGGATAAATATCTGTAATTGGTGGTATATCTTCAAGAGAATCTAATGGTTCATTGTTTAAAACAGCTAGCATTTTAAATTCTCCGGAATCTACATATTCCTGTGCGGCAGAAACTGCAAGTACAGTTACATCAATTTCATTTCCAAGCAATGCAACAGATAGTGGTCCGTCTCCGTCATATGGGACTAAATTAAAATCAGTATCAAGTTCACTTTTTAACATCGCACTTGCCACATGTGGTAGTCCACCTTCACCTGATGTTCCCATTATAAGTTCCCCAGGATTCTCATTTGCATAGGTCACTAAATCTTCTAATGTATCAAATTCAGAATCTTGATGAACGACAATTCCTGCATAACTTTGTCCAATAATAGAAACTGGAACAAAGTCATTCATATAATCCCTTTCGGAAATCTCTAATAACTGATATAGATTTGGATTCTCAGCTCCAAATAATAGTGTGTATCCATCTGCTGGCTGATCGTACACATATTGTGCCCCGATTGCACCCGATGCACCTGTTCTGTTTTCCATTACTAATGAAACGCCAATCTCATCCTCAGCAATAGCAGCAAGCGATCTGGAAATAATGTCTGTTGCTCCACCTTCACCCCATTGGATAACTCCATTGATATCATTTTCCGGGAAGGAAATATCTTCATCGTCTTCGATTCCATCCGCACTACCTTCTTCCGAACCACCACAAGCTGCTAGTACCAAAATTGCAATTATAGCTAATAAAACACCAAACGTTTTAAAAAAACTACTCCTCATTTTAATCTCCCTCGTATATTATATTTAGGCTCTTCATTCAGCCTATAAATTCCTTAAAAACCTTTTTAGTACATGT
>NZ_WIXN01000007.1:130407-191347 GCF_010994035.1 Virgibacillus aidingensis | reverse complement strand
ACAAAACTCCCCCTAAGATAGAAACAGATTTTTATTTTTAATCTGTCTACCTTAAGGGGAGCATATCATTCTTTATGCTGCTTTTTATTTTGATGCTGTCAATGAATTCACGATCAGCTTTGGCAGAAGAGAGTAATAATACTGCCACTGAACTCGGAGAATTTCCAACAACAGGTTTTGAAGATCGTGATGGTGAAGGTTGGACTACCTTTGCCGAAGAGCTTGCTTTCCTTGAGGAAGTGGAAGCGAATTCGGAGCGGATGACATATTCCCAGGTAGGAACTACCGTTGAAGGCAGGCCGATACACTTGGTACAGCTGGGTTATCCAGAACCGCCACCGGATACGGATATTGCTACTGGACGGAATATGCTGATTATGGGTACTTACCACGGGAATGAACCATCAGGCAGGGAAATGGCATTGAAAAAGCTAAGGGATTTGGCATTCACCGAAGATCCAGAGATGCTGGAACTGATGGGTAAAGCGACCATTCTTTTTATTCCAACAGTGAATCCCGATGGGAGAGAAGAAAACCGACGTTTTACTGCCGATAATGTGGATCCTAACCAAGATCATTTCTATTTGAAAACGCCCGAAACCAGGGCAGTTGCAAGTGTACTAAATGAGTTTAAACCGGATATTACTCTAGATGCACATGAAAGAGTGGCCGGTCAAGATATTTCCTTACTTGGCCCGACAAACTTAAATGTAGATCACCAAATAAGTCAATTAAGTGAAGAAATGATTTTGGATTACATGATGCCGAGCATTGAGGGAGGCGGTTTTTCAACAGAAATTTACCCCGGTATCGGGTTTGGCTGGAATTCATGGAACAATGCCGGTTTGATGCATGGCTTATCTGTTCTTTCGGAAGCGAGCTGGCAAGATGAACCGAAATACAGGGTGGATGCACAGGTAAGTACTGCCGAGTCAGTATTGCAATTTTATCATGAAAGGTTTGATCAGGTTGAAGAAGTGGTAAGTGAGGCACCGCAGCGTAAGGCAGCTGCAGGGGCGCATCAATCAGAACCATTTTATTTAGATGGCACTTACTATCGTGAAGGGGAAATTTTGCCCCCTTCGGATGAGGATGTACTGGATCCACCTCCATGTGGATATCTGCTTAATACATCACAGGCAGAAAGGATTAGCCGGCATATCAATATATTCTCACTGGAAACTGAAAAAGTAAGTGAACATGGTGTATTCATAACTATGGCTCAGCCGATGATGACAATGATTCCTCATATAATGGATGAGGGCTCTGAGCACAAGCTGGTTGAAGGTTTAGCATTATACGATTGTACGAATCCGGGTGAAATAGAACCACCGGGACCAGAGGAACCTGTACAGTACGAGTCAGCATTCACGGAGTATGAGGCGGGCAGTTCACCGGGAGATTGGTCTTCGTTGTGGAAAGAGAGCAACTGGACAATTATGGATGAGCCACGCCGCCTGGAACATCAGTCAATCGGGGATCAGCTTACACGGAGAGCATTAACTTGGGACAAGGTTGGTGAAGTTCGGGGTAATGTAGAAATGTCCGCTGTGGTACGAGCCCATGATGCAAGATTGTCAAAGTTCCAGCTTGGGTTCCATATGTCTGGTAGTGGGGAATTGAGCAGAACGAGGGATGCCTATTATATTGATGTCTATGGGTCAGGTCCCCATCAAGTTCGGATTAACAGAGTACTGAATGGGAGCTTAACAGTACTTGGCAGTACACACTTACCGTTTACATTTGAAGAGGACAGCTGGTATCAGGTTGTTGTACAGCGTGAAGGTGAAACAATACGGGCAAAGGTATGGCCATTTGGTGAGGATGAGCCCAAAGATTGGCAAGTAACTGCTGAGGATCGTTTTATTGATCATGGAAAGGTTGGATTAGTCCATCTGACCGATGGTGTAATTAACGACTGGGCATTCATCGGCGTTGGAACAGCTGGTGATCCAGCACCCCGTCCACCTGAGGATTTACTTCCGAAAATTGATAAGTCACTGCTGCAGCGGCGTGTCAATGAAATCAACGATATGGACCTGGTTAAATCGAATTACACGGAAGATAGTTGGACAAGACTACAAGATGCAATTGATGATGCAAATACTTTGCTGGAAGAGGAGGATGTTACAGAAGAACAACTTGATCAAGCGTTGGCAGCTTTAAATGATGCTTATTCCATGTTACAGGTTAGACAAGTTCAATATCAAACTGATTTTTCGGAAAGTGAAATTGGGAAAATTCCTGCAAATTGGTCAACCTTATGGGCTGGCAGTGATTGGAAGGTAGCAGATAATCCAAGCAGACTGGTGCACACCGTGATTCCCGGTGAAGGACGCAGGGCATTGGTTATGGACGAACCGGGATATGTTAAAGGGGATGTGGAAGTATCCTCCTTGGTGCGTACTTCAGGTACTGGAACAACCTTATTCCAGCTGCAGCTCCATGCATCCGGAGATGTAGATTCTGAAAATAGTTATTACATGGATTTGCGGACGACAGGCTATATTCGAATAAACCGTAACATTGATGGTGCATTCAGCAGTCGTACGAATGCCCGGCTTCCGTTCGAAGTTGTACCTGATGAATGGTATCATGCTGTGTTCCAGCGTGAGGGAAATATATTACGCGCGAAAGCCTGGCCGCTAGGAGAGGAAGAGCCGGATTGGCAGGTTGAATATGTTGATGACAATTTAAGTGGCGGCTATGTAGGGTTAGGTCATTCACCCGGTAATGTAATAAATGAACATGCCTTCTTCGGTGTTGGCGTTGGGGGAGAACAAGCCCCACGTGCGCCGGGAGATCTGTTCGATCCTGAAGTTGACAAAACGGAATTGCAGGATCTTGTTGATGAGATTCATGCTGAAAACCTGAATGAAGCCGATTATACAGAGGAAAGCTGGCAAACATTGCAGGAAGCATTAACCGCAGCTGAAGAAGTACTGCATGATCCGGATGCCGCACAGGAGGAAGTGGATTCTGCGCTGACCGGGCTGAATGAAGCCCGTGACAGATTGGAAGAACGAGAAACAGAACCGATCAGCGCAGCCAGCATGATCACAAGTATTGAACAATTTGATGAAGAAGGGGCTTTTGAGAATGATCAGGTTGTAAGATCACTAACCCTTCATTTAATTGCAGTGGATCAGTATGAATCACAGGAAGAGGGAGAAAAAGCAGTGAGACATATGGAAAGCTTCTTGTTGCTGCTTGATCATATGGATGAGCAAATGTCCGGGCAAGCGTATGAATCTCTGTACGCTGATGGTGAATTGCTGATTGACAAGTGGAAATAGCAGTAAATGTTGGCGAACCAGGTTCGGATTATAAATTTTGTTATGTATCATCTCTTTGTTTAACGGGGGATGATACTGTTTTCAAGCAGAGGACAAATGGATTTCCTGCAAATGTTATTTGCCTACCTTTTAGAATGTTGTTGTAACATAATGAATATTTTAAGGGGTGGTGAAACCATTTTAATTTACTGAAGAGAGATATGATGATTTTCCCTAGGAACGCATTGGAAAGAAGCTGTGGAAACTATAATTTTAATATTCCTAATGTTAAGGAGAGAACATAATGTTATTTAGAGGGATTAGAACCAGGTTTACTTTCGTTTTGTTCTTGTCATTGCTTTTTATGGCAGGTTCTTTAACAGCAGTGGCAGCAGAAAGTAACAATAATGGTATTATTTCTGCCGGGAAAAAAGTAACTACCGGCTTTGAGGATCGGAATGGCGACGGATGGACAACGCATGCTGAAGAATTGGCTTTTCTGGAGGAAGTTGCAGCACAGTCGGAGAGAATGTCATATTCTGAGATAGGCACCTCGGCTGAAGACCGCCCATTGCACTTAGTACGCGTTGGTTTCCCGGAGCCGCCATCAGATGAGGACATTGCAGCTGGAAATAACATCCTGGTCATGGGCACTCCACATGGCAATGAGCCGGCGGGCCGGGAGATGGCGTTGCAATATTTACGCGATTTGGCGTTCACAGATGATCCGGTACTATTGGAACAGCTGAGTGAAGTTACAATACTATTTGTACCGTCACAAAATCCGGACGGATCTGAAGGGAATTACCGATATACTTCGGAAGGAAAGGATATGAACCAGGATAGAATAAAGTTGGTCACACCTGAAGCGAAAGCGATTGCAGGGGTAATTAACCAATTTAGCCCTGATGTACTTGTCAGTTCCCATGAAAAGATCAGTTCCAGCCCTGAAATCACGATGTATTGGCCGTCTAATCTTAATGTGGATAGTCAATTGTACGAACTGAATAAAGAGATGGTTGAGGATTATGTGTGGCCGGATATCAGAGATGCTGGCTATACTACTGGCCGGTATAACGGTATTGGGGCTGAGTGGAATTTGCGTAACATGGCCGGCTTACAGCATACCATTGCTGTTCTGCTTGAGTCCGGCAGAAACTTAGATCCAATTGATCGTGTTCAGATGCAGAAAGAAACTGTCACATCGGTTTTGCGATTTTATCGTGAGCGGTCCGGAGAAGTACAGGAAACAGTTACCGGGTCTGCAGAACGTAAAACAGAAGCAGGTGCCAATCAATCGGAACCGTATTATCTGGATGGGGATGTTGAATCAAACCCGCCGGACTCAGCCGTGATGGACCCGCCTCCTTGTGGTTATCTCCTCCATACATTACAGGCGGAGAGAATCAGCGAACACATTGAAATGTTTTCTCTGGAAACAGAACAGGTCAGTGAAAATGGCGTATTTGTCACAATGGCCCAGCCAATGATGACAGTCGTGCCGCTTCTGCTTGATGAAGGTGCGCAGAATAATGTGGTCGATGGGCTGGCGCTGTATGATTGTACTGATCCGGGGGATGTAGAACCGCCAATTCCACCGGAACTGGCGGATCCAGTGCAATATGAGACTGATTTCAGCGAAAATGAAGTCGGAAAGCAGCCTGATAATTGGTCCACTTTATGGAGGAACAGTGACTGGACAATATTTGATGAGCCAAGCCGCCTGGAACATAATGTAACTGCTGGCGGCGGCCGCCGGGCATTAACTTGGGATGAAGTTGGCAATGTTCGCGATGATGTCGAGATATCTGGTTTGGTCCGTGCCAGCGGTTCCGGTACTACCATGTTCCAGATTCATCTGCATGCATCTGCCCCATTCGGTAATGAAAATAGCTACTACCTTGATTTACGGAGTACTGATTATGTAAGGATTAACCGTAACCTTAATGGTGCCTTCTCGACACTCGAATCGTCAGAACTCCAGTTTGCAGCAGAAGAATATACCTGGTATAACGTTGTGTTTCAGCGTGAGGGTGAAACACTTCGCGGCAAGGTGTGGCCATATGGCGAAGAAGAGCCCGAAGAGTGGCAGGTAACGGCTGAAGATCGTTTTATTAGTGATGGCCGGGTTGGTGTGGGCCATGTTACTTCAGGCATGTTAAATGAATGGGCGTTTTTCAGCGCAGGTACTGGCGGTGATCCGGCCCCCCGTGCACCTGAAAATTTACTTCCAGATATTGATAAATCACTGCTGCAGCGGCGTGTGAGTGAAATCCATGATATGGATCTCGATGAATCTCATTACACGGAAGAAAGCTGGCAGGCATTACAGGATGCGTTATCTGCAGCAGAAAATGTATTAAATAACCCGGAGGCAACACAACCGGAAATAAATGAAGCACTGACAGATTTGAATGAAGCCTTTTCTGATCTGGAGACTCCTTCAGCGCAGTATGAAACCGATTTTTCCAATTATGCGGCCGGCAGTACACCTGATGATTGGTCGTCATTATGGAGAGAAAGTAATTGGACCATACTGGATGACCCGCGCCGGCTTGAACATGAATCTATTGGTGATCAGGGTGCACGCCGGGCGTTGACCTGGGATGAGGTTGGCGAAGTCCGCGGGGATGTTGAAGTATCTGCTGTCGTACGAGCCCGGGATACCGGCTTGTCGAAATTTCAGCTTGGATTCCATATGAGCGGTTCAGAGGATGACATAAATCTTTACTACCTTGATGCATTTCGGTCAGGCAGTAATTATCAAGTTCGTCTGAACCGGTATAGCGGCAGCTTCTCTGTGCTTGGCACTTCAAATTTGTCTTTTGCCATAGAGGAAGATACCTGGTACCAAACCGTTGTAAAGCGGGAAGGCAACATGATCCGGGCCAAAGTATGGCCGTTTGGCGAGGATGAGCCGAGTGAATGGCAGGTCGAAGTTACGGACAGCAGTTATCAGCATGGAAAGGTGGGACTGGTGCACCTGACGGATGGTGTGGTTAATGACTGGGCATTTGTAGGTGTCGGTACAGGCAGTGAAACCGCCCCTCGCGCACCGGAAGATCTGTTCGACCCTGCAGTTGACAAAACGGAATTGCAGGATCGCGTTAATGAGATTCATGCTGAAAATTTGAACGAAGCCGATTATACAGATGAAAGCTGGCAGGCATTGCAGGATGCTTTGACTGCGGCTGAAGAAGTACTGAATGATCCAGAGGCAACACAGGAAGAAGTGGATACTGCGCTGACCGGGCTGAATGAAGCCCGTGACAGATTGGAAGAACGAGAAACAGAACCGATCAGCGCAGCCGGCATGATCACAAGTATTGAACAGTTTGATGAAGAAGGAGCTTTTGCAGAAGATCAGGTTGTAAGATCACTAACCCTTCATTTAACTGCAGTGGATCAGTATGAATCCCAGGAAGAAGCAGAAAAAGTAGTGAGACATATGGAAAGCTTTTTATTGCTGCTTGATCATATAAATGAAAGCGATCAGATCTCCGAAGAAGCGTACAATTCTCTTTACACTGACGGCGAATCACTGATTGATCAGTGGGAATAAGCAGAGGATAAGCAGTAAGCATCATCCCCCTGTTTCACAGGGGATGATGCTGCTTTGTAATCATTAACCATGATGCTTTGAAAAATATATAAAGGGTGAAACACATAATGACCGAACAGATCAAGGTATTATTTTCAAATAGCCAAAAAATAAAAGAAAATATTAATCTGCAGCATGTATTACCATCAGGAAATGATAAAGCCGGCATCTTAACAACGCTGGATGGAGAAATAATATTCATTGTAAGCATAGACAATTATACATATGAACTGGATGAAATAAGAATGCTGGCCGGCAGTATATCAAGAGAATTAGGGAAACATAGGATAAAAACCGGAAAAGTTGATCCCAATGAACTGATAAGAACATTTGCATATATCAATAAACCGGATCTTATTGCTGCATTCACAGAAGGCTGGAAGTTAGGTAATTATTCTTTCTCGAAGTACAAAACAAGTGAGTTTAGAAGAAAAGTTGAGTTGGAATTTAACGACATTATTGGTATTAAATCATTTATAGAAAAGGGCAAGCTAAGAGCTAATGCAACAGCCTTTGCCCGTGACTTGGTAAATGAAACACCTGAAGCATTAAATCCTGCCACTTTTTCAGCATATTTAGAGAAGGAATTCAATAATTCAAACGTTGATGTTAAGTTATTGGATGAAGCTGAAATGAGTGAAATGCACGGTGTAATGGCTGTAAGCAAAGGGAGTAAACATCCTGCTGCTTTTATAGAATTAACATACTGTGGCGACCAAACGAAACCACTGATGGTGTTCGTGGGAAAGGGGGTAACTTTTGACACGGGAGGGGTAAGTTTAAAGGTCCGCAGAAATATTAGCGGAATGAAAATGGATATGGCAGGAGCTGCAGCTGTCGCAGGTGCAGTAAAGTTACTGGCAGCTATGCAAGCTCAAGTGAATGTAGTGGGATTCATTCCGGCTGTAGAAAATATTTTGGGTGAAAACTCGTATTTGCCGGGGAATATCATTACATATAAAAATAATCTTTCTGTTGAAATTGGCAATACAGACGCAGAAGGAAGACTGGTATTGGCAGATGGGCTTTTGCGTGCAAATGAAATTGGTGCAGAATATGTTGTGGATATTGCTACACTAACGAGTTCGGTAAGGCAGGCATTGGGAAATCAAATGGCAGGTGTTTTTGGCGATAAAAAATTGTCCCGAAAATTAGAGGAAATAGGAAATAAAAATGGAGATTTTGTCTGGCCGCTGCCCTTAATAAATAAATATAAGAAAAGCTTAAAAAGTGATTATGCCGATATTGGCAATATAAGTTCGGACGATGCGCCGGGCTCGATTATTGCTGCATTATTTTTACGTCATTTTGTTAAGGACGTTAATAAATGGCTGCATATTGATATGGCAGGGGTAAAGGAAAGTAAAGAAGCCGGTTATTATTCAAATTCAGCGAGTGGATATGGGGCAAGACTGTTGGCCGATTATGCCGAGTACGTATCAAATCATGAACGGTAAAATTAATTAATTACATTATTGGAGAAATATCGGGAGGTGTCTGGACGCATTGCCTCCTTCAGTTTTGACTCCTATATGAATAGTCAAGTATAACCTTATTCAGATTCTTCATTGCTGCAGCAAATGGAAAGGATATTTCCCTAATTAACAAGGTAATAAAACGTTGACATATTTGGAAACTTCTATAGGATTAACTAAACTAAGGCGAGTGCCCTGCAATTCCGTTATTGTTTTGCATATTTATTTAATCTCTATACATATAAATGACAGAAAAATAGATAAAGTTATCTAAACTAATAGAAACGAAAGAGTGAATAATCATGAATGTTTCTTTATTTGTGACCTGTCTTGGGGAGATTTTTTATCAGGATGCAGCGAAAGATGTGGTGGAAGTGCTGGAGAGGCTTGGCTGTAACGTCGACTTGCCGCGGGGGCAGGCATACGAGCTGGATGCTGTATTTGACAATGAAGATACCCATAAGTGGAACCCTGCTGCCGGCAGGGAAAATATAGGGAAAGCGGAAGTGGCTAATGTGGGTGTGTTTTTTAGTGATATCAGTCTGGCAGAATCCGGAACCGTTGTCCAGTTTAATGATAGAAATATTGCCAGGTCGGTTAGCCTGCTGCCGGCGGTCTATATTGCCATCGTACCTAAGGCTTCCATCGTTCCGCGGATGACCCAGGCGATGTATGGAATTCACAAGCAGGCGGTGGACGGTGAAGAAATAGCAACATGCATTAATTTTATATCAGGTCCAAGCAACAGCGCCGACATTGAAATGAATATTGTGGAAGGTGTGCATGGGCCGGTGAAGGCAGTGTATTTGGTGGTGGATAGGTAGACTGCTGCGGCCCGCGCTGCCCGGTCACGTCTGTAAGCTGCCTGAAACATGGCCTAAGCTGCCCGAACTGTAAAAAGTTGTCCGAACCCGCCCAAAAGCAGCCTGCACCTGTACCCATTTACTCAGTATTAGCCATACTAATACAGGCATCTGACAATAATCACAAGATTCGCGAGCTGCTATTTCTATTGGCGGGAAGCTTATTAACGCAGTTCCGGGCACCATCCGCCCTCACACCTGCAACTTCGCCATTTTAATAAATTCCCTTACTGCATGGGACAGGTATTTATTTTTTTTCCAGATCATAGTGAGTTCCAGGTATACTGCCGGCTTTGCAAATGGAATGGCTTTCATATTTTCATTGGAAAGCTGGCTGCAAATTTTGCTTGGCAATAAAGCGACGCCCAATTTTGCCTCAACCATTTCAATGATAAAATCTTTCTGCGAGCTTTCGCACACGACATTCGGATAAAACCCATGGCTGCCGCACGCTTCCATAATCCTGTCGTGCAGGGAAAAGTCGCGTCTGTACAGGATCATCGGCTCGTGTTCTATATCGGAAAATGTTATTTGCTCTTTCTCAGCCAAAGAATTATCTTGGTGGGCAATCAGCATCAATGGATCCCTTAATAACCTGATCATTTCATAGTTTTCCTTTTGAATGGGCAAATTGCAGATTAAACCGACATCCAGCTCATCCTCGCTTACCCCCTGCTTGATTTTATTGCTGCCTACTTCGTGTAAACTCATGTGGATTGATGGATAAAGTTCAATATATTTGCTGATTAAATTAGAAAAAAATGCTGCTCCGATAATTGGAGGAATTCCTATCTTGATTTCCCCTTTTTTCAGATCCCCCACATCATCCAGTTCCGCTGTCAGATTGTCAAAAGCATCCAGGACATTTTTTGCATTGGCTAAAAAAACCTCACCCGTATCCGTGAGTTCCAATTGTTTTGCTCCCCTGTAAAAAAGCGGTGTGCCGAGCGCTTCCTCCAGAATTTTAATGGTTTTGCTCAAAGACGGCTGGGAGACATGGAGCGTGGACGCTGCTTTTGTAAAGCTTTTCTGCTTCGCGACTTCTGCAAAATATGTTACCTGCCTTATATCCAAGATAGCCCTCTCCTTTCCTCCGTACTATGCTGGTAACACTATTATACGCCAAGGTATAACCAAAAGGAATAATGAGTATGCAAAACTTGTATTTCTGTTTCTGCTCTTAAACTATTAGAATATTAGGTATAGAGAGAAAAGAGGAGGGAACCAAATGGAAGGGTATGTAAAAAAGGACGGTCTGCAAGTTGCAAAAGTACTGTATGATTTTGTAAACCAGGAAGCACTCCCGGGTACTGGGCTTGACCGTGATCACTTTTGGATGGATTTTGGAAAGCTTGTGTCTGATCTGGCTCCGAAAAATAAGGCATTATTGGCCGAGCGTGATAAAATACAGGAGCAGATTGATGCCTGGCATAAAGAAAATAAGACATTTGATTTTGATAAATACAAGGCTTTTTTGGAGGAAATCGGCTATTTGGAGAAACCTGTGGACGATTTTAAAATTGAGACGGAAAATATCGATGATGTCATTACACAGCAAGCAGGACCGCAGCTTGTTGTCCCCATTGACAATGCGCGGTATGCACTGAACGCGGCCAATGCACGCTGGGGTTCTCTGTATGATGCGCTATACGGGACGGATGTCATCAGCGAGGAAGGCGGTGCCGGGAAAAAAGGCGCCTATAACCCTGTACGCGGGGAAAAAGTAATTGCCTTTGCGAAAAAATTCCTTGATGAGCATGCTTCCCTTGAGACGTCCTCCCACACTGAAGCCAAAGGCTATGCCGTCAGGAATGGTAAATTGGAAGTAATACTGCAGAACGGAGAAAAAACTGGCCTGAAGGATTATGGCAAATTTGCCGGATACCAGGGTTCAGAAGCGGAACCGGCAGCGATATTATTAAAAAATAATGGACTGCATATAGAAATTCAAATCGACCGCAGCCATCCGATCGGAAAAACAGATCCAGCAGGTGTAAAAGATGTGTATTTGGAATCTGCCACCTCCAGCATCATGGACTGTGAGGATTCCGTTGCAGCTGTGGATGCCGATGATAAAACGCTTGTATACCGTAACTGGCTTGGTTTGAACAAAGGGGACCTGAGTGCCGAATTTGAAAAAGGCGGAAAAGAAATTACGCGTACTTTAAACCCGGACCACGAATATACGGGACCGAACGGAGAAAAGGTTACGCTTTCCGGCCGTGTGCTCATGTTCGTCCGCAATGTTGGCCACTTAATGACGAACAGTGCCATTTTAGATGAAAATGGAGAAGAAATCCCTGAAGGAATTATGGATGGCGTGTTTACAAGCTTAATGGCAAAACATAGCCTGCTTGGAAATGGTGTATATCAGAATTCCGACAAAGGGTCGGTTTATATTGTGAAGCCAAAAATGCACGGTTCCAGGGAAGTAGCTTTTGCCAATGAATTATTCAGCCGGGTGGAAGATATGCTTGATATGGAGCGGAACACACTGAAAATTGGTGTCATGGATGAAGAACGGCGCACCAGCCTGAATTTGAAAAATGCTATTTATGAGGTAAAAGACAGAGTCGTTTTTATTAACACAGGATTTCTCGATCGTACAGGTGATGAAATTCATACTGCGATGGAAGCCGGTCCGATGATCCGAAAAGGCGAAATGAAAACTTCGGTGTGGCTGAACGGTTATGAGAAAAGCAATGTGCGGACCGGTCTGGAAACCGGATTGAAAGGAAAAGCCCAAATCGGAAAAGGAATGTGGGCGATGCCGGATCTGATGGCTGATATGCTCGAGCAAAAGAGAGGCCATTTAAAAGCAGGGGGAAACACGGCCTGGGTGCCATCACCGACCGCAGCAACATTGCATGCCATTCACTATCACCAAATTGATGTCAATAAAGTACAGGAAGAACTGCTGAACGATAAAACAGATTACCAGAACGATATTTTACAAATTCCGGTCGCAGAAAATGCAGACTGGTCTGCTGAAGAAATCCGGGAAGAGCTGGATAACAGTGCTCAAACACTGCTTGGCTATGTTGTTCGCTGGGTGGAGCAGGGTGTAGGCTGTTCCAAAGTGCCGGATATAAATAATATTGGCCTTATGGAAGACCGTGCCACATTGCGGATTTCCAGTCAGATGCTTACCAATTGGCTGCATCACGGCGTTTGCACAGAAGCCCAAGTAATGGATACGCTGAAACGCATGGCAAAAGTCGTTGACGTACAAAACGAAGGCGATGCAGCATACCGCCCTATGGCTCCGGACTTTGAACAATCGATTGCCTTCCAGGCTGCATGTGATCTTGTTTTCAAAGGAAAAGAGCAGCCCAGCGGCTATACGGAACCAATCTTGCACCGCCGCCGGCTGGAGGCAAAGGAGAAGTTTAGCGTTAAAAGTTAATTTTTTTCTCCCCGGTGGTAACTGGATAAACAGCGGAATAGTAAAGAAAAACGAATGTAAAGATCCTTTTCAGGAAGATTTAAGCTTTTTGACTTTGGCAATGGAAGCGTAAAAGCAGGCAGCATTCACTGGTTTGGCATGATTACCAAATCAGTGCCGCTGCTGCCAATAGATGCTGCATTAAAATATAGGTGAAAGCAGAAATACTGTGTGGAGGCTTTTGATTTTATCACACACTCAACGGGATGAATTCCTGCACAGACTTATAAAAAATGAACTTGACTTTAGCTGGAAACAATGGTTAACTATTACCAAATTTATCAGAATACATTTTAAAGTTGGAAGGTTTTATAAAATGAATATGGAAGAAGAAAAGCCGTAATATATGGCAAATCAGGGTGGGGCTGAAAAAAGCCGCTCCTCATATTTGAACGTGGTCAGTACCCGGCAAAAATTGTTCAAAAAGAAAGTTTCCTGATATCCGTAATAAGTTGCTCAAGAAACCTTGGAAAATTTTCCGAAATCGGGAAAGCAGCTCGAAATCCATTTATAATCGCCGTAACAATGCAAAGTTACACTTGGCATCCTAAAGCTGATACCAAACTAAATAACCACCAAGCATAAAGAATGATAAAAGAAATCCAAAAAAGTGATTTCTTTTTAAACATTTTTGCTGTACTACAACAGAAGGAAAGTATATCAGTTAATTAAGTTAATTTAATTAAGGTATTTTATCATTTACTGACCAGACACACGTACAGTATGTAAATTAAAAGGATAACCTGGAACAGGGGACCCGGGCGACTCCGGATACTTGCACCGCCGGTAAAATTGGGGACTGGCGTGCATGCATTTGCTGCCGTAAGGAGAGGCAGCACGAAAAGCCCGTCCCTGTCACTGACCGGGAGCGGCGTTTAATGCTCAACTGCACACCAATAAAGGTTATTCTGTCCAAAGGGGGGAGATTTTACATGTTTTACTCGAACAAAGAAGATGTATTGCCGGCAGAACAGGTCAAAGCCGGCAATGATTCGTCACATTTGCTTGGCAATAGCGGAGTACAGACGATGGAAGCTTATTCTGAGAAGGATATTTCCAGCGTGCTCGCGTATGCGCATGAAAATGATAAAACGGTTCATGTCATATCCGGCGGCACAAAACGGGGATTTGGCGGGGAAATGGAGCAGGCGGATATTTTGTTATCGCTTGCAAACTGCAAAGGTATTGTGGAACATTCTGCCGGCGACCTTACGATGACTGTCAGACCTGGCACCACATTAAAAGAAATTACAGACGAACTTTCAAAAAGCGGACAGTTTGCCGCACTTGACACACCCTGGCCGGAAATGGCGACGATTGGCGGTATTATTTCTGCAAATGACAGCGGTCCCAAGCGGCTGCTTTATGGATCTGCGAGGGATCTGGTGATTGGGCTGAGAGTTGTTTACCCGGATGGCAGGGTAATTCGTACAGGTGGGAAAGTGGTTAAAAATGTAGCGGGTTATGACATGAATAAGCTTTTTATCGGTGCTATGGGTACCCTTGGTGTCATCAGTGAAATTACAATCAAATTACGCCCGCTGCCAAAATATGAAGGTTTGTCTCTGCTTCATTTTTCCAGAGGCAAAGAAAAAGAAATTCATAATTTTTCCGTGAGACTGCTGGACTCGATGATGGAACCGGCTGCACTGGAATTGTTAACACCGTCTCTTGCTGAACGGCTTAT
The DNA here is from genome assembly GCF_010994035.1 of Virgibacillus aidingensis. GTDB lineage: Bacteria > Bacillota > Bacilli > Bacillales > Amphibacillaceae > Virgibacillus_N. Next base: position 177,001 of record NZ_WIXN01000007.1, on the reverse strand, counting down.
TGGAAAAAGCAGTTATACGCTGGCAATTGCTTTTGAAGACAGGGAAAAAGCGGTATTTGAACAAGAAAAATGGATAAAGGAAAACTTGCCGGACGGTGTGGAACATACCATATTGCACCAGGAAAATGCGAAAAAATGGTGGGAAGGTTTCCGTCACATCGGGCCTAATGGATATAATGATGAAAATAATGAGGCAACCAGCCGGGCTGCCCTGAAAATAGGAAGCAATAACCTTGATGTGCTGGTTCACTTGCAAGCTGCAGAACAGCTTGCCGAAGCCCATCATGTTGACGCTGCGGGACATGGCGGCTTAGGGCATGGGATTTCCCGTATCTTTGTGAGAGGGCTTCCTGAAGATATTGTTTCATACATTCATGCACTAAGAGCAAAAGCGGAAGAAAAACTTGGATATGCGGTGTGCACGCATTTGCCGTTTGCACTAAGAGAGACTGTCAGCGTCTGGGGTGATCAGCCGGGGCATTTTGCTTTGCTGGAAGGAATTAAACAAACGAACGATCCCAAGCGTATTCTTAACCGCAAACGATTTGTAGGAGGTATATAAATGAACGTGGGTGAGAAAGAAAGAGATACAGTGAACCTGGTAAATCTCCTGGAAAATGGCGGACCAGCTTGTGAAACGAAGACATTGGGAAACTATCTTTGGGATGATCTTCCCGATCCGGATAAATGGGCGGATTGCGTGCACTGCGGCATGTGCCTGGAAGCTTGTCCGACATATCAGGAAACAGGAGAGGAGCAGCATTCACCAAGAGGCCGGGTCTATTTAATTAAAGCGGTTGCAGAAGGAAAAATTGATATTAATGAAGCCTTTTCCAAGCCTGTTTTGACTGCCTTGATTGCAGGGCCTGTGAAACAGCGTGTCCGGCAGATGTTCAGGTCGGCGGCCTCATAGAGGAAGCCCGCGGGCAAATCCGCCAGGCAATACCGTTGAAAGGGATAAAAGGAAAAATGAGCAAGACGGTGTTAAATGGTATTTTCCCGAATAAGAAGCGGATGGATATGCTTGGCGGACTCCTGCGTTTTTACCAGAAAAGCGGCATGCAAACGGTCGCCAGAAAAACAGGGGTGCTGAATATCATGCCAAGCCATTTGAAGGATATGGAAGCCATTCTCCCAAAAGTGGAAAAACCAGTGCTGGGCAGATATCCGGAAGCGGTTCCTGCTGAAGGGGAAACGAAAAAGAAGGTTGGCATGCTGGCAGGCTGCGTAATGGATGTAATGTTCAGTGATGTAAACGAGGCGACCGTGCGTGTGCTCAACCATAACGGCTATGAAGTTGGCCTTCCAAAACAGCAGGGATGCTGCGGGGCACTTCATATTCATGCAGGAGACAGGGAGACAGGAAAGGCGCTTGCCAAACAAAATATAGAAGCTTTTAAAGACTATGATAAGGTGCTTGTCAATGCGGCGGGCTGCGGCTGCGCTCTCCGGGAATATGATGAACTTTTTCGCAATGACCCGGAAATGCTGCCGCTGGCAGAAGAGTTCTCGGAAAAAGTGGAGGATGTTTCCAAGTTTTTGTATGACAATAATTTCAAACGTCCAAAAGCGGAAATTAATACAAAAGTTACGTACCATGACGCATGCCACCTTGCTCACGGGCAAGGAGTGCGGGAGGAACCCAGGGAAATTTTAAAGGAAATACCGGGAGTGGAAATGGTCGACTTGCCTGATGCGGACAGATGCTGCGGCAGTGCCGGGATTTACAATCTCACCCATCCTGAGATGGCCGGAAAACTGCTTGACCGCAAGATTGATGATGTACCCGAAAACGTGGAAATGATTTCTATGGGGAACCCGGGATGCATGCTGCAAATTGCAATGGGTGTCGAGAAACATGGCCGAAGCGAGAAAGTCGTCCATACGGTCCAGCTGCTGGACTGGGCTTATGAAAAAGAGAAACAGCAATTAAAATCATAATCCGCAAGGGGGTGTTTGGTTTGTTCGGAAAGAAACGGAAAATGGAAAGACCGGATGCTGTTGTGAGGCGATTAATGGATATTGCCGGTGAAAAGGAAGTGCTTTATAAAAAAGAAGACCTCATTTCCTACGAATGTGATGGCTACACGATGTCAAAGGGAATGCCGAAAGCGGTCGTGTTTGTGCAAAATACAGAACAGGTTTCCAATGTTGTGAAATATTTGAATCGGGAAGAAATTCCGTATATTGCAAGGGGAGCAGGCACTGGACTGAGCGGCGGGGCAACTCCGCTTGGCGGGGAGGTGCTGATTAGTCTTGTCAAGATGAAAAAAATGCTCGAATTGGACCTGGAAAATAGAAAAGCTGTTGTGGAACCGGGGTATATCAACCTGAAACTTACCCAGTCCATTTCAGACAAGGGTTATTATTATGCACCTGATCCTTCCAGCCAGTATGCATGTACGATCGGCGGCAATGTGGCTGAAAATTCGGGTGGTGCTCATTGCTTGAAATACGGTGTAACGACAAACCATATATTGGGACTGGAGATTGTGCTGCCGAGCGGAGAGATAGTGGAACTGGGGGAAGAAGGCGTCCCGGACCGGCCGGGTTATGATCTCTTGGGCCTGTTGACCGGCTCGGAGGGAACGCTCGGCATTGTGACAAAAGTGACGGTAAAGGTACTGAAAAACCCGGAAGGAAAGAAAACAGTGCTCGCCTACTATGATGATATTGACGATGCAAGCCAGGCCGTTTCGGATATCATTGCTGCAGGAATTATTCCAGCGGCGCTTGAAATGATGGATGAGATCGCCATTGAAGGCGTGGAATCGGCCGCCTACCCGGTCGGTCATCCGAGGGATATTGCCGCATTTCTTCTGATTGAAGTAGATGGGATTGCCGCAGGGATTGATGATCAAATTGAAGAAATCCTTGCCGTCTGTAAAAAGAATAATGTGCGTGAGGTAAAAGTTGCCAAGGATGAAGCGGAACGCGGTCTCTGGTGGGCAAACCGCAAGATGGGCTTTGGGGCAATGGGGGCTATTTCCCCGGATTATCTCGTGCAGGACGGGGTGATTCCGAGAACCAGACTGCCGGAAGTACTTGCAAAGATTACGGAAATCAGCAGAAAGTATGAGCTGCGCATTGCGAATATTTTCCATGCAGGCGATGGAAATCTGCATCCGCTTATCCTGTATGATGCAAGCGTCCCCGGTGAAAGCGAACGTGCCTCTAAAGCAGGATCTGAATGCTTGAAGGTTTGTGCGGATGTTGGCGGATCGATTACAGGAGAGCATGGCGTCGGTATTGAAAAATCAGCAGAAATGCGCTTTGTGTTTACTGACGAGGAAATGGCCGCCCAAACAAATGTCCGCAATGTATTCAACCCGGAGGACCTCCTAAACCCCGGCAAACTATTCCCGCAGCCAGGCCGCTGTGTTGAAATAACCCAGGGGGACATGGGGACAGGTACTGTGTCCCAGGGCAAACAGAGTGCAGGGACATAGATGAAATTCGCTGTTCAATAATTGAAAAGAAGAAAAGGGGGACAGCTGGGAATCAAAGTTTTTCCCGCTGGTCCCGGGGAGGTAATGAAGTGAAATTTGCCAGATTTAAAAGACAGCATGATGAAACAATTTTATCGGGAATTGTAACAAAAAATTGTATTGAAGAAATTAAAGGAGATATATTTGCAGACTGGGAGCATACAAATCAGCTGCATAATATAGAAGATATAGAACTTTTGGAACCGGTTACACCGCGGCATATCATTGGAATCGGTGCAAATTATGCCGGCAAAACGGAGGATTTGCCTGCTTCAGCCCCTGAATTGCCCGTATTCTTTTATAAACCAACTTCCTCCATCATTGGCATCGGGAAACCGATCATTATCCCGTCCCAAATTGAAGAGGTTAAATTTGAATCAGAACTGGCTGTTGTAATTGGCGAGAAGGCAAGCCATATTTCGGAAAAAGAGGCAACAGACCATATTTTTGGCTATACGGTAGCCAATGATGTAACAGCCCCGCAGTTTTTTCATGAAGACGGCCATTGGATGGTTGGAAAATCATTTGATACATTTACACCGCTCGGCCCTTATATCGAAACAGAACTGGACCCTGAGCAAGCCACGGTGAAAGCATACTTAAACGGGGAGAAAAAACAGGATAGCCCCACTAAACTAATGATTGTGTCCATGAGGAAAATGATTGCGTATTTATCCAGTGTGATGACACTGAAACCCGGCGATGTCATATTAACCGGAAGCCCGCTTGGTGCGGAAATGATGAAAGCAGGCGATGAAATTGTATGTAAAATCGATGGAATAGGTGAGCTGCGGAACACTGTAAAACTTCATCAGCTTGTGGAACAAAGCTGACGATAAAGCAAAAATTTCATAAATCCGCACATACAAAAAGGTTATCGCAGAAAAGCCTCATCCAATAAAACATGATCGTTCTTAGTACAAAAGGTCACGCTGCTTAAAATAACCCCGTCTTTATTATAGAAGGTTTATTACTTTAAAAATAATAGAAGTATTGACATCAAGTTTTCCCGTAATATTAATGACTTCAGGCAGGATAGTTTTGAGCCATAAAACAAGCCATGCATCCACTGCCGCATCCTTTAAGACAAGGCTAACATATAAAAATAGTTAACCAAAGTCACCAGTCACCGGCAATATTAATTCTCCGCAATGCATATTGCCGGTTACTATATAAAATTTTTTTAAGGAGGGAATTAAATTGGGGGATGGAATATTAGCTATTCTGGCATTACTTCCGATTGTTGTCGTTGCCATTTTTCTCGTTGGGCTTAAATGGCCTGCAAGTAAAGCAATGCCGCTTTCCTACATCACGGCAGTTTTATTGGCACTTTTCGTATGGGATGTGGCATTTCCGCAAGTAGCTGCAGCCACTGTTCATGGGCTGATCGTAGCTGTTACGCTTTTATTTATTATTTTTGGTGCGATATTGCTTTTGAACACACTGCAGGAAAGTGGAGGACTTCATACGATTCGCCGGGGATTTACGGATATTTCTCCGGACCGCCGTGTTCAGGTGATTATTGTCGCATGGCTATTTGGTTCATTTATAGAAGGTTCTGCAGGGTTTGGTACCCCTGCAGCTGTAGCGGTGCCACTGCTGGTTGGACTTGGCTTTCCGGCAATGGCTGCGGTTGTTTCCGGAATGGTTATTCAGAGTACACCGGTTTCCTTTGGGGCTGTCGGTACGCCAATGATTGTCGGAGTAGGTACAGGAATTGATCCGCTAACCCAAATTGGTGATACTTCCGCTTTTGTATTTGATGTTGCCGCAAAAACAGCCTTGCTCCATTCGATTGCAGGATTGTTAATTCCGCTGTTTTTAGTCGGAATCATGACAAGATTTTTCGGGAAAAACAAGTCATTCAGTGAGGGGTTGAAGGTATGGAAATTTGCCTTATTTGCTTCTCTTGCCATGACGATACCTTATGTGATCGTTGCCCATTTATTAGGACCTGAATTCCCTGCCATGCTCGGCGGTTTGATTGGGTTGCTTATTGTCATCCCTGCCGCTCAAAAAGGATTTCTTATGCCAAAAGAAAAGGAAGTTTGGGATTTTGAGAAAAAAGATCGCTGGGATCCGACATGGACAGGGAAGCTGGAATTGAAACAGAGCGACATTTATGCCGGAAAAATCAGCATGTGGCGTGCCTGGTTACCTTATGTGCTGATTGCCGCATTACTACTGCTCACAAGATTGACACCGGCAGGGGACATGCTGAAAGCTGCCAAGATTGTAGTGCCGAATATTTTTGGATCAGGCATTACTTCCGACTGGGAAATCCTGTTTTCCCCGGGTTTTATTTTCATTGTTGTGTCTGTCATGACCTACTTTATCCATAGTATGAAACCGTCAGATTATGCCAGAGCGTGGAAAGAATCAGGCAAAACTATTATTGCGGCTGGTTCGGCACTGGTGTTTACGGTTCCCATGGTACAGGTGTTCCTTAATTCCGGCGGTGGAGCTGCCGGCTATCCGGAAATGCCGATAGCTTTAGCGGAAGGTGTGGCCGGTCTTGCAGGTACAGTGTATCCGATTTTTGCTACATTTGTTGGCGGGCTTGGCGCATTTGTAGCAGGAAGCAACACTGTCAGCAATATGATGTTCTCCTATTTTCAATATGGTGTTGCCGAACGTATTGCCGGAGATCCATCCTGGATGGTGGCTTTGCAGGCAGTGGGCGGTGCAGCCGGGAACATGATCTGTGTGCATAACGTCGTTGCCGCATCGGCTGTTGTCGGCCTCGTAGGGAAGGAAGGACATGTCATTCGGAAAACGCTGATTCCTTTTGTCTATTACGCCCTATTACTGGGTTCTGTCGGTTATTCAATTATGTGGACAGCGGAAAGAGGAATATTTAATATAGGAACGATTATTGCGCTCATTATCTGGGCGATCGCGATTTACATTATTGCAACAAACAACAGGCGTCTGAATGCCATTGAAAAGCATAAAACGGCATAGTTTTTTTAAAAAAATGCAGCGGGGGCAGCGTGTGAAAATTAACCAGACGGGCAGAAACATTCACACTGTGGACTGCAATAGAGATGGTGATATGATGATTTAAAGCGTGCCGGGGATCGTAACAGCAGTTGGTTTTTCCTGTCAGGAACGTTGACAGCCTGGTGAAAAGAGGTAGCGGTCTGCTATCTCTTTTCATTTGGCTGCCTGCAGGATCAATGCATGGTTAATAGGAGTGGTAGCGGTGAACATAACTGCAAAAATAAAGCGGAATAAACTGGCCGGCTGGGGAATGCTGATCGGGGTGCTGCTGATCGCTGCCAATTTACGTGCTCCATTGACTTCAATCGGAGCCCTGCTGCCTTATATCCGTGATGATTTGGCAATCAGCCATACTGCAGCAGGCAGTCTGACGACACTGCCGCTGCTTGCCTTTGCCGCTGTATCCCCGTTTGGCTACTTAATTGCAGCGATTGGTCCGGTGCTGCTGGGATTTATCCATGATATATCGGGGAATTGGATTTTTCCTTTGCTCATCGTTGGCATGATTGGAGTGATCCTGGTGGTGACCGGACTGAAAGCGGGAGCGAATAACAAGATAGCAGATAGATCCCCATTAACATAAGGGTTTACTTTTACCATAGATTAGGTTATTATTCTTAAAAGAGTAAATTTACTGATATTTACATTTTTTGTCCATGCAATTGAATGGAGGGTTAGTGATGGATGATAAGATTTCACTGATCATGCAGGAAAAGAAACGCTTTCTTTTGCCCATGCTTATTTTTTTGCTCGTTTTTTATTTCATGCTCCCATTGTCACTTGCTTTTTTCCCCGAAGCTATGGGCCGAATGAGCATTATCCCTGGGTTGTCGTGGGGATGGCTGTATACCTTCCTGCAGATTCCGATGACATGGCTTCTGGGGTGGATGTACCACCAAAAATCGAAAAAGTTTGACAGGGAGCTGGAGGAGATCAGGCGGAAGGGGCTGCAGTAAACTTTGAATCTTACATACTTTTTATTTTTTATATGTATTATCGTCTGTACGCTGATTATTACGTACTGGGCAGCGAAGCGCAGTACAACAACCAACCGTTTTTACACAACGGCAGGCAGTTTAACGGGATTTCAAAACGGCATGGCGATTGCCGGGGATTTTATCAGTGCCGCTTCCTTTTTAGGGATTGTCGGCACAATTGCTATTAATGGTTATGACGGGTTTTTATATTCCATCGGTTTTTTGGTTTCCTATTTGGTGGTGCTATTTCTGATTGCCGAGCCGGTGCATCATCTCGGAAAATATTCACTCGGAGACGTCGTCTGTTCCCGTTTTCCCGGGATCGAAATGCGCTGGATGATGGCGATCGGCACTTTTATGATTTCAATTTTCTATATGATTCCGCAGCTCGTGGCATCCGGATTTTTGCTCCGCCTTCTGCTTGATATTGATTATTCGATTTCTGTTGCAGTCATTGGCGGATTAATGACCGTATATGTGGTTTTTGGCGGAATGGTTGCCACGTCCTGGGTGCAGATTGTGAAAACGATTGTACTCATGTCGGGAACTTTTTTATTATCGCTTATCGTGTTTTCCCATTTTAACTGGAGCATGACTGACTTTATGCAGCGGGTTCAGGAGGGCACCCCGTTGGGAGAGCAATTTTTTCAGCCCGGTCATTTATTCGGGAATCCTTTGGAATTTTTATCGCTGCAGCTTGCTTTAGTACTTGGCACAGCTGGTCTTCCCCATATTTTAATCAGACTGTTTACTGTCAGAAATTCCTTGGAGGTGCGCCGCTCTTTAATGAGTGCCACCTGGATCATTGGTCTATTTTACATAATGACCCTCGTTTTAGGACTTGGCACGGTGGCCATTCTTGGTTATCACACGCTCATTGGGGCTGATGCTACCGGGAACCTGGCTGCACCGCTTCTTGCCAGGGAGGTCGGTGGTGATTTCCTTTTGGCATTTATTTCGGCAATAGCATTTACAACGATTGTTGCGGTAGTTGCGGGTCTGGTTATCTCAGCAACAACGGCATTTTCCCATGACATTTATCACCATATTTTGAAAAAGGGAAAATCGACGGAAAAAGAGCAGCTGGTTGCGGCGAGATGGACGGCGCTGGGAATTGGCCTCATCTCTACTTTGTTTGCGCTCCGGCTTGAGACGATCAATGTCACATTTTTGGTATCCATGACCTTTGTTGTGGCAGCTTCAAGCATTTTTCCCGTTCTTTTATTGACGATCTATTGGAAGCGGTTTAATAAGATTGGTGCCATTACTGGTATGCTGAGCGGATTGCTTGCATCTGTCACCCTGCTGTTGCTGGGACCGAATATTATGAATGTGGATGGCGGCTGGATTCAAAGAGAAGCAGTCATTCCCTTGTACAATCCAGGCATCATTGCCATTCCGCTTGGTTTCCTGGGAGCCATGATCGGGACCCTGGCAGCACGAAAGGAAAAAAAGGATAATGCGGAATTCAGAGAATTTTTTAAGCGGGCACAAACCGGATCAGGGAGAGAAAGCGCGTGAAAGATTTAACGATCATTTTACTGGAGCGGATCGGGCTATTATTGGTGATTGCTTTTGTGATGACCAGGACACCGGGATTTAAAAAACTGTTATACCGTGAGTTCAGCTGGAAAATGTCTATGGTGCATGCGGTTGTGTTTGGAATATTCGGCATCGCCATTACGATTACAGGCGTCATTATTACAGAGGAGACGGTTATTCGCGATTTTGTTCTGCTTCCCGTAGAAAATAACCAGCTGATCGTAAGTTCCAGTCTTGTGCCGGTGGTGATTGCCGGGCTGCTGGGCGGCCCGATTGTCGGACTCGGCGCCGGCATCATTGCCGGGGTGCATCTTATGTTTCTTGGCGGAATCGGCTGGCTTGCCAATGGGCTGGTTAACCCGCTGACCGGATTATTGGCAGGACTGACAGCAAGATTTTTTTCCAATGAACGGGTTATTTCGCCGTGGAAAGCCTTGTTTATAGGTGTTTTTCCGCCGATTTTGCAAATGCAGCTTTTACTTATTCTTTACACGCAGTCGGATCAATTGGTAGAAATTGTGGACCGTATCGGATTGCCGCTTGTTTTATCGAACAGTATTGCCATTGCCGTTTTTACGGCAATGATCGGGATTGTCTTGCGGGAACAGGAAAATGAGGCGGCTCTCGCAACGAAGCAGGCGCTCACCATTGCAGAAGAAGCACTTCCCTATTTGAAAAAAGACTTTACAACTGATGGGGCAAAAGGCATTGCCAATTTACTTTACGAAAGACTTGAGCTTGCGGCTGTATCTGTGACCAACAGCAGGGAGGTGCTTGCACACCGGGGCATTGGAAAGCACCACCATCAGCCGGGGGATCTGATTGGAGCGCCGGTTTCCCTGGAGGCAATCCGGACAAAGGAAATGAAAGTAGCCTATACAAGGGAAGGAATTGCCTGCGGTTATGAAAAATGCGCGCTGGGAGCGGCAATTGTGATCCCTATCATGGCGGGAAACCATGTGGAAGGGCTAATTAAATTTTATTTTCGGAAAGCACATCATATTTCGCCGGTCGAACTGACGATGGCACAGGGGCTCGGTCAATTTATTTCCAATCAGTTCCATGTCCTTTCCGCGGAAAAGGTTCAAGCACATATTCGGGATGCAGAGCTGAGAAATCTGCAGGCACAGATCAATCCGCATTTTCTGTTTAATACACTGCAGCTGATTGCCACCTTATTCCGGGAATCACCGGAAAAAGCACGCCATATCACGCTGCAGCTGGCACATTATATGCGGTTTAATCTGCGGCTCGTTTCCAAATCGTTAATTGAATTGGAAAAAGAATGGGAGCATGCAGAAGCATACGCATCCATCATTCAAGCGAGATTTGCCGGACGGCTGGAAATCAACTTTGAAAAGCCGGAAGACCTGTCCGGCATTTATATTCCACCGTCAACAATCCAGCCTTTAGTGGAAAACAGTATGCAGCATGGTCTTAAAGATACAACGGACCAAGGCAGAATTGAAATAAAAATTAAGAAGCTGAATGGGGAGATTGCCATTATGGTGCGCGACAATGGATGCGGATTTCCGGAGCATATACTGGCTGATGCAAGTCATACACCTTTACAAGGGATAAAAAATGGGGGCACCGGAATATACAATGTGAATCAGCGTCTCATCCGCCTGCTGGGGGACAGTGCTCAAATAAAGATACGTAATTTGCCTGCAGGCGGCAGTGAAGTATATTTTAGAATACCGGGAACGACTGAAATGGAAAGGCGGGCGATACCATGAAATTGCACGTAATGATCGCTGAGGATGAATTAATGGCAAGGAAGGAATTATTGTATTTGCTGAAAAACGAAAAAGATATCGTGCTTGCCCCGCATGCTGAAACCGGTGAGCAATTGATTGAATTGTATTCGGCGCATAAACCGGATGTCATTTTTCTCGACGTGGAAATGCCCGGTTTAACCGGAGTGGAGGCTGCCAGGTATATTACGGAAAGATCGGAAAGTCCGGCTCCGCGTTTTATTTTCACGACTGCCTATGATGAATATGCGCTCGATGCATTTGAAATAGAGGCAGTGGATTATTTGCTGAAACCATACGAAGAAACGCGGTTCCATAAAGCCATGTCACGAGTCCGCAACAGTATGCGCATGGCCGAAAAAAACAGGTTCAAAAATGATCCGTCCGTTTCAAACGGTTCAGCACCTTCCAGACTGCTCATTGATGACGGCGAGAGAATGGTGGCCTTATCGCCCGATTCTATTTATTATGCCGTGCCGAGTAAACCAATGCTGGAAATCCATACAGCGGATAAAGTGCTCTACAGCAGGATGACATTGCAGGAACTGGAGGAAAAGTTATCAGGATATGCTTTTTTCCGTGCCCACCGCAGCTATTTGGTCAATTTAAATCATATATTGGAAATCACTCCGTGGTTCAATGGAACGAGCAATTTAACGCTGAAGGATAAAAATAAAACAAAAATTCCCGTCAGCCGGACAGCAAGCAAAGCCATTCTGGAAAAGTTTAAAATCTAACCATTCGCCATGATATAAATACCATTCAGGTATAAAAATCAACCGTTTATCCTGACTTTGTCCTGCAAATCGCTAAAAACTTTATAATACGCAGTAAGCGCTTACAGACAAGGTCACTTGTCCCTTTTGTAAGTGCATTCTATGAAAAGGATAAACGAGGAGGATGGTTTTTATGAGTGCTCAACACGACTATGCTGAAGATTTACGGGATAAAAAGGTCGATTACGAAGCGGTCGAACAAAGCAGCCAGTTTAAGCGTTTTTTGGACAATAAGAAAAAGTTCATTGTGCCTTTTACGGTTTTTTTCCTTATTTTTTATTTCACGCTTCCTGTATTAACATCGTACACCACGTTTTTAAACACTCCGGTATTTGGTGATATATCATGGGTATGGATCTTTGCCTTTGCCCAATTTGTGATGGTTTGGGTGTTATGTACCATCTATGTAAGGAAAGCGGCTTCCTTTGATAAGAAAGCACAGAAAATCATTAATGAGCAGATAAATAAAGGGGGCCGAACGTAATGGATGCGACTGTTATTGTACTATTCCTTGCTATCGTTCTATTAACCCTTGCCATTACGTATTATGCAGCCAAGAACACAAAATCAACGGGAGATTTTTACACCGCGGGTGGCGGCCTGACCGGCTGGCAGAACGGCCTGGCCATTGCTGGGGATTACTTATCGGCAGCATCATTTCTTGGGATTGCCGGTGCTATCGCCTTAAATGGATTTGACGGTTTTTTCTACAGTATAGGTTTTCTAATTGCCTATTTAGTTGTGTTGTTTTTAGTTGCTGAACCATTAAGGAATCTTGGTAAATATACGCTTGCTGATATGATCAATTCCCGCTTTGATGCAAAAAAGGTGAGAGGGGCAGCGGCGCTCAGCACGATTACGATTGTCTTGTTTTATATGATTGCACAGCTTGTTGGTGCGGGGGCGCTTATTCAGCTGTTATTCGGCATCGATTATTGGATTGCTGTATTAATTGTCGGAGTGATGATGACAATTTACGTGCTGTTTGGCGGAATGATTGCAACCAGCTGGGTACAAATCACAAAAGCAGTGCTGCTTATGGCTGGTATGATCGTTATTTCCTTTTTGGTCCTGTGGCATTTTAATTTCAATGTTTCGGCGATGTTTACCGAGGTCAAGACAGCGACAAGTCATGGTGCTGATTATTTAAAACCGGGCATACAATATGACAACGGAATAGGTACGATTTCGCTGATGCTTGCCCTCGTGCTTGGTACTTCCGGCCTGCCGCATATCCTGATGCGTTTTTTCACGGTAAAGGATGCAAAAACAGCCAGAAGCTCAGTTGTAGTGGCAACATGGACAATTGGTATTTTTTATGTGCTAACATTGTTCCTTGGCTTCGGTGCAGCAGTATTTGTCGGAGAAAGCGGCATTTTGGCAGCGAATCCCGGCGGGAATATGGCAGCACCATTGCTTGCACAAGCCATAGGAGGAAACATTTTATTTGCTTTCATTTCTGCTGTTGCGTTTGCTACGATTCTGGCAGTAGTGGCAGGGCTTGTTTTATCGGGTGCTTCTGCCTTTGCCCATGATATTTATGGTCAAATTATTAAAAAAGGAAAAACAACGGACCGAGAAGCCATGCTGGCAGCACGTTATGCAGCACTTGGGGTGTCGGTACTTTCCATCGTGCTCGCATTGGGTGCACAAACTTTAAACGTGGCATTTCTCGTATCCCTGGCATTCTGTATTGCAGCCAGCGCCAACTTACCGGTTATTTTGTATACCGTTTACTGGAAGCGGTTTAATACCACTGGGGCAGTGACGGCCATATTGTTCGGATTGATCTCGGCTTTGGTGCTCGTCTCCATGAGTCCAAGTGTATTTTCACCAGTGGAAGGAGCGGCCTTATTTGTGGGCAATCCAATTTTCCCGATTGAAAATCCGGCCATTGTCAGTGTGCCGCTAGGATTCCTTGGAGGTTACCTGGGAACCATATTCTCCAAAGAGCAGGATTTAAAACGATACGCGGAAGTAAAGGTGAAAGCACATACTGGCTATAGGGAGACGAGTTAAAAGTTTGCAGGCTCATTGTCGGTAAAAACTGCAATTCCAGCATTATTTTACATTTAATCCGACAGGAGAAGCCTGTTATCTATTTATTGGCATATTGCTCAAAGAGTTGCATACTTTCTAAAAATATTATAAAATTTGTAATCAATGAACTATTGTTTAGATTTTAAAGGTTGTGAGGGCCGCCGGTTTTATAGGTGATCGGCAGTTTTGAATGAACAGTTAAACATTCAGCATTCTAACGGTTTTTTATATGATGCTTTGCATTTTATGTTGCTGCAGATGTTTGACAAGGTTAAATTAAATTTTTGGGGAATGGGGAGGAGATTTCTGTGAGTCAAGAAATATTGATGCCGGATGAGAAAAAATTTGCAACTTACCCGCAGCAGCCGCATGGCGGGAAATTAGTCAATCGGGTGCTGACAGGGCAGGAACGGGAGGATGCGCTTGCCCGTGCGAAGCAGCTGCCGATGATTATGGTGGATATGGAAGCAATCATTACACTGGAGATGATTGGAACCGGTGTGCTGTCCCCAAATGAAGGGTTTATGGATGAGGAAAATTATAAATCCGTACTGACCGAGGGGCGGTTGAAAAATGGTGTCGTATGGCCGGTGCCGCTCAGTTTTGCACCAATTGGCGAGCGCAACAAACAAATCATTGACACCTTATCTGTCGGGGATGAAGTCGTGCTTACCGATGGAGAGAAAGAGCCATATGCCATTTTGAAACTGAATGATATTTTTCATTATGACCGGGAGTTTCGTGCAAAACATTTATTCGGCACGACGGACCGCAATCACCCGGGTGTGGACTCCATATACCGGAGAATGGGCGATACAGCTTTGGGCGGTCCGATTCAACTGCTGAACAGAGCGAATTGGGGGCCGTTTGAGAGCATTCGGATGGAACCTAAGGATACATGGGATTTATTTTATGAGAAAAAGAAATTTAAATCTGTCGGCGGTTTTATTACAGGCGCAAACCCATTGCACCGCGGGCATGAGTATATACACCGGAACGCATTGGAGGAAATGGATGCATTATTCGTGCAGCCGCTGGTAGAAATGGCAAAGCGCGAATATACGCGCCATGAGTTCCGTGTGCTTTCCTACCGGAGTGTGATGGATACGTATTATCCAAAAGAAAGGGCCGTGCTTGCACCGCTGCGTGTAACATATATTTTTGCCGGACCCCGGGAAGCTGTACTCCACGCACTTATCATGAAAAATTACGGATGTACCCATGCGTTGATCGGCAGAGACCATGCGGGGATTGGCGATTATTATGATAAATACGCAAGCCACACGGTGTTTGATGAGTATACGCCGGAGGAACTGCAAATTGATATCCGGCTGTTCCATGAAGTGTTTTATTGCACGCGCTGTGACCACCCGGCAACAGAGCAAACCTGTCCTCACGGGAAACAGTATCGGATTAATATTTCCGGTACGGGGATAAGGGAATTGCTCCGATATGGCGTGTTGCCGCCAAAGGAAATTGTCCGTCCGGAGTCAGCACGGATTGCCATGCAGGGCATACAGCCAAAGGGTATGGATGAGAATGCGCAGGCAATCAATCCGGTAGGAAAAACGATCAAAAGCATTTTCCCGTATTATTTGCATTATAAGCGGCTGGGCGGTCCGGAACGGAAAGAACCGCTCAAACCGGAAGATTTAACAATAGAAGATTTAGAAACAGTGATCATGGATGTACGTGCCAATGCCGATAAGGTCTATGGTGATATTTTTGGAGAGTTCAGCTATCTGACCGACATGCTTCGCTCTGTCCAGCCGGATTGGGTGGCAGATACCCGTGAATCTATCCGGAAACAGCAGGAAATGGTTGTGGAGTATTTGGAGGCAAAGGTGGAGCAGGCACCGGAACAGGCATCAGATGAATTCATGTACCAGGACAGGGAAGAAGCGGAACGTGAACTGAAAGTAGCCCAAAAAATAGCCGCCGATATCCCAACCGCCATGCGCAAAGAAGAAATGGCCTACAGAACCTGGAACCCGCTGCCATATAAACGATATCGCAGCGGAGATGAATAGGGACAAGGGGACATAGGGACAAGGGGACAGGTTTCCTGTCCCTTTTAGTAAAAAATTGGTATACTTAATTAAGTTGGGAAAGTGGTTGAAAGGGACAGAGGAGTACAACCCCTTTATAAATAACTCCCCTTGTTGGAAATTGTATGATTGCCGGATGCCCACCGTAAAATATGCGGGCAGCTGGTTTTATCGGTCCGGTTTTGAGAGTCCTGGAGAGATTGGCGGGTCTAATGGCTCCAATCGGCTTTTATGCCAGAAATATGCCAGTATGATCACCGGCTGGTTTGATCAGAAAATGATTTGATGTCCAATATATGGAAGAAAGGGTACGCTCATATTATGATGAGTTGTACCCTTTATTGCTGTAACTGTGCCCTTGCTACTAACAGCCGCACATCCAAATTATTCGATAGAGTCCGCTCTTTTTCGGGGAGTGACAAGCCCTTACGATGGGACGAGCATTCAGCGCAGTCCCAGATCTTTACGGTGGGACGAGCATTCAGCGCAGTCCCAGGCACCTTTTAAACCATCTCCCGGACCTGGTCCCGCAACGTCCGCTTTAAGAATTTACCAACACTGGTTTTGGGGATTTCCTCCATGAAAATCACATCATCCGGCACCCACCATTTTACAAATTTTGCTTCCAAGTACGCCAGGATCTCCTCTTTGGAAAGTTCAACACCCTCATGCAATACGACACAGGCGACAGGCCGCTCCTGCCATTTCGGATCGGGCATGGAAACAACCGCTGCTTCGAAAATGCCTTCATGGCCCATGAGGGCATTTTCCAGTTCTACAGAAGAAATCCATTCTCCGCCGCTTTTGATCAGATCTTTGGTACGGTCGACAATTTCCACATTTCCTTCCTCATCAATGGTGACCACATCCCCGGTATGGAGCCATCCATCACGGAAGGTTTCTACGCTTTTATCCGGATCGCGGTAATATTCGTCTGCGATCCATGGCCCGCGGATGAGCAGTTCACCCATATCTTCCCCGTCATGTTTAATTTCTCCGCTGTCATTAATCGCTTTGATATCCAGCCCGGGAACAACCAGTCCCTGTTTTTTCCGGATAGAAAGCCTGTCATCTTCCGGCAAGTCACTCTGATAGCTTTTTAGCCGGGCCAAAGTGACAAGAGGCGTTGTTTCTGTCATGCCGTATGCATGAATAAATGGAATGCCATGTTTTAATTCAAAGGCACGGATCAGTCCTTCCGGTGCGGCAGAACCTCCACAAAGGATAGCTCTTATGCTCGACAGGTCGTAATTATTTGTTTCAATCTCTTTGAGTAATCCGAGCCAAATCGTCGGGACTCCTGCTGATGTAGTCACTTTATATGTTTCTATCAGTTCGGCCAGTATTTTTGGAGCAGCATATGGACCCGGCAGAACCTGTGTTGCTCCGAACCATGTTGCACTAAACGGAACACCCCATGCATTTGCATGAAACATTGGAACGACAGGCATAGATACATCAGACTCTGATAATGCTGCTGTATCAGCAAGCCCGAGGCTCATGCTATGGAGTGCGATTCCCCTGTGAGAGTAGACCACCCCTTTAGGTTTTCCGGTGGTTGCAGAAGTGTAGCACATGCCTGCTGGATCATTTTCATCAATTTGGGCGGTATATTCATAAGTTTTATCCCCTTCTGCAACCAGATGTTCGTAAGCATAGAGCGGATCAAGTGATGATTCAGGAACGTAAAAGTCTTCCCCCATTACAATAAATGCTTTTACGGCAGGAATCTGATCGGCTATTTTCTCAATCAACGGCAAAAGATCCGGATCCACAAGCAGCACTTTATCTTCGGCATGATTAATAATATGGATGAGGTGCTCTGCAGGAAGCCGGATATTTATCGTGTGCAGTACTGCTCCCATGGATGGTATGGCAAAATATGCTTCCAAATGGCGGTGGTGGTTCCAGGCAAGTGTCCCGACCCGATCCCCTTGCTCAACTCCCAGTTCTTCCAATGCACTGGATAAAGCCCGCACTCTCTTCCCAATATCTTTATAGGTTAGTTCATGAATGCCTCCCTGTGTTCTGGAAATCACCTTCTTTTTGGAAAAATATTTTTCAGCCCTTTCAATCATCGATGTAATGGTTAATGGAGTGTTCATCATGGTCATCATCTCCTTCTAAATTTTCAGGTAAATCTTTTGTATGCATGCAATGCTGGGAAAGTAATACTTAATTAACCGGAATTTTATACTATATTGAAATAAAGGTTGGCTTCCTCAAAATATAAGAATAAACAGAATTACATATTACCTGTCTCATGGTTTTAGATTGGAGTCCAAGTTAGTTTTAAAATTCCTGATTACTGGATTACATGGATCCAGTAAAAGAAGTTTACTTTATATTTTTAGAAAGCGCTTACAATTACCTCCTTTCTTTAAAATTAGAAACTATATTGTGTTAAATTGTATAGTACTTTCAACCTAATTGTCAATCTATATCCATTATTCTGTAAACTATTAATTGAAAAGATGATTTCTTTTGTAAACAGTGCTGGGAATAAAAGTATGAATATAAAGATTCTGCAGATCCGGCAAACGTTAGTCTACAACTCTTATTCCAGCCATCAGTTTAAAGTAAAGGTGGAGGAGCAGAATACACGGAAGCACCTGGAATTTCTCAAATAAAAAAACTTCTGGCAGTAAAGATCTGAAGATGGTGAATCGATAAGAATAATGCTGTCCAGCAGGCGAAACTGGAAGAAGGATAAGATTAAGAGAAAGAGACAATCAAAATAAAGTAGAGGTTTTTAATGAGAGAAAATGCCACTTTTGTACACTGTTTTTTAATTTTTATACAGTTTTTGAATGCTGGCATAATCAACCGGAAATACTAAGCATTAACTACTATTCTTAGATTTACGAAAATATCTTTAGGAATTACCGAGTCAGCCCCCACATAAATATGTGAATGCGTTTTCAAACATAAAGAATGCAATTTTTTATTAATACTAGACAAAATGAAATAATTATTTAAAAATACTGATTGACCGAAAGTGAAAGGTGAGTTATAATATCATAAATTATTAATTTACTTTTGTGCGATAAAGTATTAAATAAGAAAGCCGAGAAAATGGCTAGATTAGAGGGCCAAGCCCTATTGAAGGAGGAGCTTATGAGAAATAAGACGAGACAGGCAGTTATCGGATTATTTATTTTTACTTCTTTATTGCTGTTCCTTGCAGCATGCGGAGATGATGATTCTGCTGAAAATTTTCCGAACCGTGAGATAGAAATGACAATTCCGTGGGATCCGGGCGGCGGCAGTGACCTGGAAGGCCGGGTTGTTACCGATTATGTTTCAGAAGTTATAGGGGAAGATATGGTTGTGGTGAATGTGCCTGGTGTTGGTGGTACGATTGGTGCGGAGGAATTATCGCAAAAAGATGCGAATGGATACCATATTGGCCAAATACATGATGGACACCTTGTAGCTTATCATTCCGGTATTACAGATATTAATTATGATGATTTCGAACCGATTGGCTCCATGACAACTTCTTATCAGATCATCGCTGTTTCATCTGATACAGGGATAACCTCTTTAGAAGAGTTTGTGGAATATGGTCAGGAAAATGAAATTAATTTTGGCGGAACGGTTAGTGGTATACCAAGAGTTTGGCTGGAACAAGTCGGTCAGGAGCTGGATATTCAGTACAATCTGGTCGGCTATGAAGGACTAGGAGAAGCGATTCAAGCTTTAGCCGGCGGACACGTGGAAGCCGTCATTGTCGATTACCCTTCATCCATTGAATTTGTGGAAGCCGGACATATGAATTACATTGCCGTGGGGACAGAAGAGCGCTTGGACTTTTTGCCTGATGTGCCGACGTTTTTGGAAGCCGGCTATGACATTACATTTGGACTGAATCGCGGCTATGTGGCACCTGCAGGAACCGACCCTGAAATCATTCAGGTGTTAAGTGAAAAATTTGAGGAAGCAGCACAGAATGAGGAATTTATTGAAGAAGTGAATTCCCTGGGCGTTGGGGTAAACTTTATGAACGCTGAAGAATACGCTCAATATCTGGATGAACAAAACAAAGTCATAGAACAAACGATAAACGAACTTGATATAGAAGAATAGGTGTTACAGGTGAAGGGGCGGCTAAAATTATCGCCCCTGTCCTTTATTATTGCGTGAATTGGGGAGGTCATCATGGGTGAAATAGTAATCGGGATTTTTTTAATCCTGCTGAGTGTACTCATATATTTTAATTCGGGAGATTTTCCACAACTGAACGAGACCCATTTGGATCCGGGATCATATCCGAAACTGATTGCTGCATTATTATTTTCACTATCGCTGATCTTGATTATTAAACAGACAGTGACATTAGTGAAAGCAAAAGAATTCGGATTTAAAGATGGTTTTAAGAATTTTATGCTAAAACAATGGCATGAATACAAATTGGTTATCTACATGCTCGTCGTGCTTGGATTATATATTTTCTTATTAAACATACTTGGGTTTATCGTTTCCACTATAATTTTCATCATAGCAGCTGGTTTGCTGATTGGCCCTATAAAGAAAAAGAATGTCATCACCATCAGTATTGTCTCTTTTGTCATGACAGTTGGGGTGTATTTCTTTTTTGAAAATGTTTTATACGTCAGATTTCCAAATGGTATTTTCTTTTAGTTTTTTTATAAAGGGATGGTGAACATGGCGGATTTATTTTTACTTGGTGTAAGCGAAATTTTTCAAATAGATATGTTAATTGTTATATTATTAGGCGTTGTTGCCGGTATTCTCGCAGGGCTGATCCCGGGTTTTACTGTAACGATGGCTATTGTGCTTACACTCCCATTGACATTCGGAATGGAGCCGATTATGGGTGTAGCAGCAATGGTGGCTGTTACGGTCGGGGGGATGTCCGGGGGTCTGATTACAGCAGCACTGCTGGGAATCCCCGGGACTCCTTCCGCGGTAGCAACTACATTTGATGGATACCCGATGTCACGGAAAGGGCAGCCGGGAAAAGCGTTATCTCTTGGGATTTGGGCTTCCTTTCTCAGTTCAATTATTAGTCTTGTTGTACTTATTGCCATTGCACCTCAGGTAGCCAATTTTGCTTTGCAATTTGGACCATGGGAAATGTTTTCTTTAATTGTCGCTGCGTTAACGATTATTGCGAGTGTGACAGGGGAATCCATTTTAAAAGGACTGATTGCCGGATTATTTGGTCTCCTGATTGCTACAGTCGGTGCAGATCCGATTGCCGGCATTACCCGCTTTACTTTTGATGTGGATGTACTCCGTGCAGGGATTCCATTTCTTGTTGTACTAATTGGCATGTTTGCCATTTCAAGGTTAATGAATTCTGTGGAGCGGACTGAACTGGTCAGTGATATTCAACAAAAACAGGAAGATAAAATGAAAAGTATGAAATTTGTGCTAAAGCCCAAAGAGACGTTTATGTCCATTATAAAGAAACCGGTTAACCTGATCCGTTCATCAGCCATTGGATCAATTATTGGAGCGATCCCGGGTGCTGGCGGCAGTATTGCAAATATCATTGCCTATGACCAGGCAAAAAAGTGGTCGAAGGAATCTGAAAAGTTTGGAACAGGACATGATGAGGGGGTAGTGGCTTCCGAAGCCGGAAACAACTCCACCGTGGGCGGCGACTTAATTCCAACGATTGCCTTGGGAATTCCCGGTTCAGCGGTAACTGCAGTTTTGTTATCGGCCCTGATGGTGCACGGCATAAATCCGGGACCACTGCTGATTACGAATGAGCCAAATATTGTCGGCGGTATTTTCATTGCATTTTTGGTTGCATCCTTTTTCATGCTTATTACACAATTTTTGGGTATCCGGTTGTTTGTCCGAGTCACGGAGGTACCAACGCAAATTTTATTTCCGCTGATCATGGTGCTTTGTGTAACAGGTACCTTTGTTTTAAATAACCGCATTACGGATATTTATCTGTTATTTGTAATAGGAATTATAGGTTATTTGTTTACAAAATATAAATTCGCTTTAGCGCCGATCATCATTGGTGTAATACTGGGCCCGATTGCCGAAGTAAATTTACGTCGGGCATTTATGGCAGATCCGGATTGGACGCTGTTCTTTTCCCGGCCGATTTCGCTTGTGTTTTTAATTCTGGCTGTGCTGTCGATCGCATTTACGATCTGGCAGTCCAGGAGAGTGAAACACAGAAAGGCACAGGGCTAAACCTGTGAAAAGGTTTATTGAATAAGTATTAATGGGGTCCCTGATGTATTACAGAAGTCAATTAGGAAAAAATCAGGGGTCCCCCCTTATAAAAGTTATGCAGTCATAGCATAGGTGACTTAATTTTTAAATTGAAACTGGGGCGGACGGTTACGGTGAGTTGTCAGTCAATTTAGAAATAGGGGGCTGCCTACTGGCACCAATTCCCCATTCTCATTAAACTCCAGCCCATCAACCGTCGCACTCTCTGTCTTATGCCTCTTTGTTGTCACAGTCCCCACATAATAACTCTAAATAATCCCAGTTCAAAGATATTTTTGGATCAGTATAGTTTGCAAGAGTTAAATAAATTGTATGATGGGCTATGTTGCCTGGAGATTCACACCTCTCGTCCGTGCATGTGATTGTAGTATCCATTCCTGCAGGCACGCCATTCTTTTGTTTGATAGAAGCCTGTGTCACTTACCTGTTGACTTATGTTTATCACCATTAAAAAAGACACCTACTTTTAAGTAGTGTCTTAATGTTGGTGTTATTTTATTCCACTTCTTCTATGTCCCCATCAGGATATACGGCATAGCTCTTTAGAAATACCCCACTTGCCAGGGTTGATGCATCGTGTTCTTCACCGTCTTCGTATTCATACACATCTAGATACAAAAGGCCATCTAGATTGTTAAGCATCGTAGTTGTATTATAATTAAAATTAATAATAAAATGTACCTCATCTTCATTCATGTGTAATTCTTCATAAGACAATGCATATTCTTCCATGTCCACATTTTCGGATATGGTTATATATCTCCAATTCCCAGTGTTGTCGTTTCTTACCTCTGAAGGACTGCTGTCAGTTAGCTCAGTGAAGTCTTTATTGCTATTGCCTACTATGTTATTCATATTTTTCACATCATCCCAAGAGGTTTCTTCTTCAACCGGCTCTTCTGATTCTTCTTCAGTTGCAGCTTCTTTTGTTGTTTCTTCAGTTGTTTTTTCCTCTTCTTGAGTTTCTTCTTCAACTTCTTCTTCAACTTCTTCTTCAGTTTCTTTTTCAACTTCTTCTTCAATTTCCTGTTCAGGCTCTTTTTCTGTAACTGCTTCAGTATCTTCTTCATCGGATCCGCAAGCTGCTAAAAATAAGACAGCTAAAAACAGGATGAAAAGCTTTTTCATCATTATTCCCCCTATACCTATGTATAGGTTTATTATGATTCAATTGGAAGGTTTATGCAATACTAAAAATAGACACTGTTCTGGTCATTACTTATCATGACCTAATGTAGACGTTCCTTCTAGGTTTAACGGGCAATTGTCTCGGAGAAGACATATTCTTATTCTGCTGCTCTTCAAGTTCTTTCAATGCAGTAGTAGCTTTCCTTGCTTCGTGTTGTACTGCTTTTAATACTTTGAGTGCATCGGAAACGTCAGCAATAAATATCACTGTACCAGCACTTATTGTTTTCTTACCTTCGCTCGACTTATTGTCAGTCATGATCAGCACTCCTTTTATAAATAAAAAGACACCTGCAATTTAGCTCTGCAAAACTTGGATTGCACCTGAAGCAATTACCGCTCTTATAAAATTTCATTTAAAATTTCTTTTATACATTTCGTACAAAAAAACCAGCTGCAATATAATAAATTGGATAATGAAAAGCAGCCCTGGTACTGGTAAAATGTTTATTAAGTTTCGGAATAAAGGGAATTTTTTATATGGAACATTGACACGTACACTTGCTTTATGTATAGTTATCTTAATATTCCTAATCAAAGTAATAATTGTACTGGAGTTATTGCCGGACAGCTTGCTTTACGGTAAAAAGATCAGCAGGGAACAGAAGTTTAACGACTTAGTCACTTTATGATGGTTTAAACACAAATATTGTAAGCGTTTTAACACGCTGTTTATGTGAGGACTGCTCGGCGGGCAGCACCATTTAACAGGAGGTGTTTTTTCCTTTCCATACTTAATGTAAATTGGTCTGTTCCACTAAGGAATATGTATACATTTTTAAATATGTAAAAAGGGGTTAATAACATGGCTAAAAGAAAACGATTTTATTTCCCGATCACTATTATTTTTTTAATTATATTAACAGCCTGTGGTGGCGGTGAAGAGGCATCCACCGATGCAGAAACAGGGGATGCTGCCACGGTAACTACAACGGAAGAAGGAAAATTGACTTTTGGTTCCAGCGGGTTATACAAGCCATTTAACTATGAAGAATTGGACGGTGAAATGGCCGGGTTTGAAGTGGATCTCGGAAATGCGATTGCCGAGGAAATGGGACTGGAGCCGAACCCGGTTTTTACCCAGGATTTTGGAGCGCTGATTGAAGAGGTGAATAGTGACCGCCTTGATGTCATTATGGGCAGTTTGACGATTACGGAAGAACGGGCAGAAGCAGTTGATTTTTCAGAACCTTATTATGTATCCGGCGGGGTTATATTTGTTCATGAAGATACGGATGATATTGAAAGCATGGATGACCTAGTCGGCAGGAATGTCGGTGTGATCACAGCAAGTACTTATGAAGATCTGGTGCTTGAATACATTGATGAAGACAATCTGGCAACCTATCAAAGCGATAACGTAGCCATTACGGATTTGGCGGCCGGGACAGATAGACTGGATGCGGTCATGACGGATAAGTTTGTCGGACTTCTGCAAATCGAGGAGCAGGATCTTCCTGTAAAAGCCGTAGGTGACCGGGTTTTTGATGAACATATTGGGGCCGCGGTAAGGAAAGGAAATCAGGAATTACTGGATGAAATAAACCGGGCGCTGGAAGTAGTCATCGAAAATGGGACATATGATGAAATCAGCCAAAAATGGTTCGGGGAAAACATTCTGGAATAATACAGGCGGAGGCTGAGACAAAAGTATTTTTATCAAGGTAAAATCCGAACAATAATAATCAGCACCTATAACCCGCTCCGGAAATATACTTCGCTTTCCGCGGGGGAGTGGTGAGCCTCCTCGGGCTGACGCCCTGTGGGGTCTCACCGATCTCCTGCTTCCCGCAGGAGTCTACGTATATTTCCTCCGCTAATTTAGTTCATCGTTCGTATTTAGAATAAATTACTTTAGTTATGTCCCAGCCCTTTCTATTTCAACAACGGCTTCAGGGAGGTTTGTTCATGTCCTTTTGGGAATTGTTTACAGAAACATTGCCAGGATATTATGACGCTATATTTGCAACGATACAAATTACATTGCTGGGGATTGTCATTGGCGTGATTATCGGCTTAATATTTGCCTTTATGAAAGTTTCCAAGTATAAAATATTAATATTTATTGCGGATTTATATATTAATATTATTCGCGGCACACCACTGGTTGTACAGATTTTCGTCTTATACTTTGGTCTGGTGCAATTTATTGATCTCGGGAGGTTTTTATCCGGCGGGATTGCTTTGGGTGTACATAATGGTGCTTATATTGCGGAAATTTTCAGGGGTTCCATCCAGTCGGTGGATCGCGGCCAGTCCGAAGCAGCACGGAGCCTTGGCATGAATTATACCCTGTCCATGCGCAGAATTGTGCTGCCTCAGGCATTAAGACGTGCTATCCCGCCACTTGGCAATCAATTTATCATTGCCCTGAAAGATTCTTCTCTCGTAGCGTTTATCGGGTTTCAGGAACTGTTCAACCGGGCGCAAAGAATTCAATCATCTACAGGTATGGCGATGGAATCGTATGTCATTGTCGGAATATATTATTTAGTTCTTGTGCTCATATTAACCTTTATTGTCAACCGGGTGGAACGCTATTTAGCCAGAAGTGAAAGAGGTGTGAAACATGAGTAATACAAAAAAGATGATTGAGGTGAAAAAGTTAAACAAGTATTTCGGCAAGCTGCATGTACTGAAAGATGTGGATCTGGAAGTGCATGAAAGTGAAGTGGTCTGCCTGATCGGGGCGAGCGGCTCTGGCAAAAGCACATTACTGCGGTGCCTGAATTTCCTGGAAATGAAGCAGAGCGGACAGATTTCACTGGAAGGAAAAGAGATTGATGTAAAACAGGATGATTTGAATAAAATCCGCACCCGTACCGGGATGGTGTTTCAGCATTTTAATCTGTTTCCGCATATGACTGTAATGGAAAATGTCATTGAAGCACCTGTGTATGTAAAAAAACTAAAGAAAGAAGAAGCTGTCAAGCTGGGAAAGGAGTATCTGGAAAAGGTGGGAATGTCTGACAAAGTACATGTTTATCCAAATACATTATCCGGCGGTCAGCAGCAGCGGGTAGCAATCGCAAGGGCGCTTGCCATGAAGCCGAAGATTATGTTGTTTGATGAACCGACATCAGGGCTTGATCCCGAACTTGTGGGAGAGGTGCTCGGTGTCATGAAGGAGCTTGCTGAAGAAGGAATGACGATGGTGATCGTTACGCACGAAATGGGGTTTGCCCGTGAAGTGGCCGACCGTGTCGCCTTTCTGGATAAAGGAAAAATTGCAGAAGTCGGACCTCCTGAGCAAATATTTGATCAGGCAAAAGAGGAAAGAACGAAGGAGTTTTTGAGTAAAGTGTTGTGAAAAAAGCGGCTGGGACAAAACAATTTTAGAAAACAGAAACCCGCACATCCTTATACACTAAGCTTAAAACCCGCTCCGGAAGTATACTCCGCTTTCGCCATGGTGACTCGTCTTTAACGGTCTTACCGATGCCTTTGCTCTCAATGGAGTCTATGTATATTTCCGGAGCTAATATGATAGATTGTTTGTCTTTTCTATTTTTACCCAGCGTTCTGTCTCAGCCTCCCCCATCATGTTAATATTTCATCCAATTTATACGCCATCACACTTAATTCCAGCTTCAGTCGATCGTCAGCTGATTTAAGATTTAGCCCTGTTTTCGCTTCGATCTGATTGAGCCTGTATCTTAATGTATGACGATGAATAAATAATTCCTCCGCCGTCTGCCGGATGCTCTGATTATTTTTAAAATACATCTCCATGGTTTCTATTAAATCAATTTCTTTCGCGGATTGCCTCAACAGCCCGTTCATACTGCTTTCATACATGGATTGTAAATGTATTCCGTTTCTTTTCATTTCCAAAAGCAAGTCATACATGCCAAGATCCCCATAATGTACCACCTGTGATGCGGGGCTGATTAAATCGCTTAATTCAATGGCATATTGTGCCTCATTTGCACTTTTTCCCAACAGCTCTATTTGGTTATAGTCTTTCCCAATCCCGACTATCATATCGACCTCGGGGAAATGATATTTCCATTCTTTGTGCAATTCCTCAGCCAGGGAAATACAATGCCTGTATTTATTTTTCTTTGTTTCGCCGGCCACATTGGTTAAAAAAATAAGCGAATGAAATTTCCTTTGTATGATATGCTGCTTATTTTTTTGGGTGAGCATTTGTTCCGTAATATAGTAGAGTCTGTCCATTATCTTTGTATTCATTTTCTCGGATTGTTTACATGTTACGTGAAATACAGTCTGATTTACAGAAAGATCATAATTGAGCTTTCGTGCACGTTCCTTAATGATATTTTCATTCCCATAATTTTGATGGAAAATATCATCGAGAAAATTACTCTGAATGCGTAACCGTGTTTCTTCAATGGCGGCTTGTTTCAAAAATTCCATTGCATAAATGGATGTTGCCCGCTCCATGGCAATGTCGTCCAATTTTTGCCACGCAGCTTTTGGCTTGATCATCACAATCCAGCCAAAGCTGGTTCGCTTGGCAAGAATGGGATGAATCGTAATGACGTAATTGTCCAGGGAAAAAAGGGTTTTTGTTTCTGTCTTTACGCTCAAGTTTAAATAATTGGTTAGATCGGATTCATGCTGATTGATGGTGATCCTGCTGGAGGAAATTACAACGTTGTTTTGCTGCACATCGTTGGCATGAATGATATCATGATGGGCATTGAAGATAACTGTTTCAGAAGCAGTCAATTGCCCCAGTCGCTCCGTAACCTCCTGCAGGCTTTGGTCATTTAAAATTAAATCAGTCAATTCCCGATGAATTTTTTCCGACTGTTCCAGTAAATACATTTGATTATTCACGATTTGCTCGAGGATCGCTTTTGTTATTTCGGAAAAATTAATGTCTGTTGGAATTTCGATTATTGGCAAATCACCCGCATCTGCAAGTTCTATAAAACTTTGAGGGATTTTCTCCATATAGAAGCTTGTATAAATGGCAACGCCCGAGAGAAAATTTGATTTCAGCAGGTCATGGAAAACATCCATTCTATCTTCATCTTCCAGCAATTTAAACCCTGTTGTAATTAAAAATTCCCCTTTTTGCAGTCTTTGAATATCTTCAAGCACTTCTACAATGGTTACCCATTTTATTTGATTGTCAAGCCCGTGCTGTCCGGCCGCTAACTTGGTATTCTTCATGATTGGCAGCTGCAGAGCGCTTCTTACTGTAATCGCTATTTTTCTCACTCCCTCAAAGGATATGTGTAAAGAACATAATGCAATGTGGAAGGCAATCCCTTAAATTTACCGGTTTCTATCCCTGTGTATTCTGACCCGTGCAAAAGCTGCGTAAGTTCCTTATACATCTTGTATAAAAATCAGATCGCTTTTTTGAAAGTTCGTCGAATAGATACGGAAGCTGTATTTGCTATAATTTTATTATACAGAAATTTTTAATAATAATACATAGCAAGTTGAGATTGGAGGGGGTTAAATGAGTGATTCATATTTAATCAAACCTGTGTTGAACCGGGAATATCCTGTGGTTACCCATGGCAAAGGAATTTATTTATACGATACAAAGGGCAAAGAATATATTGACGGATCATCCGGTGCAGTAACAGCAAGCATTGGACATAGTGTAAAGGAAATAACAGAGGCAATGAAGGAGCAGGCAGATAAGGTTTCATTTGTCTACCGTTCTCAATTTTCCACGGAGGCAGCGGAAAAACTGGCAAAAAAATTGAAAGAACTGTCACCGGGAGAGTTAAATTGGTCTTTTTTCGTAAATAGCGGTTCGGAAGCAACAGAAACTGCCATGAAAATTGCCATCCAGTACTGGCAGGAGAAAAGGCAGCATGAGAAAACCAAAATCATATCCCGCTGGATGAGCTATCATGGCATTACAATGGGTGCTTTATCCATGTCCGGTCATCTTTCCCGCAGAGAGCGTTTTGAAATGACCCTGCAAAAATATCCTGCTATTTCAGCACCTTACTATTACCGGGATGCAAATGGCAAAACAATAGAACAATGTGATGAAGCCTATGCTGCAGAATTAGAGAAAGAGATTCTGAAGATCGGAGCGGACCGCATCGCAGCTTTTATTGCTGAACCAATTATTGGCGCTGCAGGAGGTGCAATAACACCGTCGGCAACCTATTTTCAAAAAATGAAATTATTATGCGACAAATATAATATTTTATTTATCGCCGATGAAGTTATGACGGGTGCCGGAAGAACCGGAAAAATGTTTGCGATGGAGCATTTTCGTGTTGTGCCGGATATCATGGCGACAGGTAAAGGACTGAGTGCCGGATACACGCCCATTGCTGCAACGGTTGTGAGCGACAGGGTAATGGATCCCATTTTAAACGGTTCAAATTCAATTATGAGCGGGCATACGTTTAGCGCCAATCCGCAATCCGCTGCAGTCGCTGTTGCCGTATTAAATTATATTGAAAAAAATAAACTCGTGGAAAATGCTGCCCAAAAGGGCTCGTATTTACGGGAGAAGCTGGAAAGAATTGCCGAAGCAAGTGAGATTATTGGCGATGTGCGGGGGAAAGGATTACTTATTGGTATAGAATTTGTAAAGAACAAACGATCAAAACAGCCATTTCCAAGGAAGGTTAATCTTGTGAATAAAGTGGTTAATGCAAATTTTGCAGAAGGACTGCTCGTGTATCCGGCAAATGCGGGTAAACGCGGTATAGATGGAGACGCGGTCATCATTGCTCCGCCGCTTACCATAACAAAGGGGGAGGCAGATGAATTGATTCGCCGCTTTAAACGGGGCCTGGATAAAACGGAAAAGGCCTTGGCAGGGGAGGTTATTTTATGATAAAAGTCCTGCGTATAGCGGAGACAATCCACTATATAAAAAGCGGTTCCTCATTAATGTACGGGGGATTTGGAGGGATTGGAAATCCGCCTGAATTAATCAAAAAAAGTGTACCTTGCCGCTTACTGCAAAACAGTGTGTTGATTTAATCATCACAGATATGGCAGTAATAGAGATATCAGCAGAAGGGCTGCTTCTGACAGAACTGCTGAATGTTTACACTGCAGAGGAAGTAATAGAAGCAACAGGTGCAGCGCTATCTGTTGCTGAAAATGTGAAGTAGAAACATAAAATACCTTTGTAATTGTATAAATTATTTCGTACATAATTTTAAGAAGGGAAGTGGTTTGATGCCGATCAAAACAGCAATCAATACATGGATAGATGACAATAAGCAAAAATATATCGAACTGCTGCAAAAAATGGTACAGCAGCCAAGTACACAAGGAAATGAAAAGCAGGTGCAGTCATTGGTTGCGGATTTCCTCCATGAATTAAATCTTGTGGTGGATGTTTGGGATTTGGATGGAGAACGCCTGCAAAAACATCCTTATTTCAATGCCACACGTACAGCATTTACAAACAGTCCCAATGTCGTCGGTGTTTTAAAAGGAAAAGGTGGCGGCAAGTCGATCATTTTGAATGGTCATGTCGATGTAGTACCTGAAGGGGACCATGCGCAATGGGACCATGCACCGTATAGCGGAAAAGTGGCGGACGGAAAAATGTACGGACGCGGAGCGACAGATATGAAAGGCGGAAACACGGCATTAATGATGGCTCTTGGAGCATTTCAATCCTTGAACATACGTCTGAAGGGGGATGTTATTTTCCAAAGTGTTATCGAGGAGGAAAGTGGCGGAGCAGGCACATTGGATGCCATTCTGAAAGGGTATACAGCGGATGCCGCAATTATTCCCGAGCCAACAAATATGAAAATTTTTCCAAAACAGCAGGGCTCCAAATGGTTCCGTCTGTCAGTTCCCGGAAGAACTGCCCATGGCGGTACACGATATCAAGGTGTAAGTGCTATTGATAAGGCGTTGCTGGTTAACGAGCATATAAAAGAGCTGGAGACAAAGAGGAACGAAGGGTTAAAGGATCCTTTATATGCAAA
Source organism: Virgibacillus aidingensis (assembly GCF_010994035.1). Lineage (GTDB taxonomy): Bacteria > Bacillota > Bacilli > Bacillales > Amphibacillaceae > Virgibacillus_N. The sequence continues at coordinate 146,047 of NZ_WIXN01000007.1, read as the reverse complement.
TAATCCGATTCCCATCCCAATAAATATGGGTCTGATCAAAGGAGGGGACTGGCCATCTTCTGTACCTGACCTGGTCCAACTGGAGGGCAGAATTGGAATCGCACCAAATGAGAAAGTAGAAGCGGTACAGTCGGAACTGCAGCAATGGATGGAACTATTAGGTGAGAAAGATGCGTGGTTTAAGGAACACCCTGTACAAGTGGAATGGTTCGGTGCGAGATGGCTTCCGGGCGAGATGGAATCAGCACATCCACTCATGGATTCACTGCTCAGTAATTTTGAAGCCGTAACAAATGAAGTTCCAACCATGGAAGCATCACCTTGGGGAACAGACGGCGGTTTGTTATCCCAGGTTGGAAATACACCATCCGTTGTATTTGGCCCGGGGATTACAGGGCTTGCCCATTTTCCGAATGAGGCGATAGAGTTAGAGAAAGTTTTTCAGGCAGCAAAGATCATTGCTGCAACGGTCGTTGATTGGTGTGGCGCAGCTGAATAGGATTAGCATGTTCTTTATTGATAGATTTACCATACTGGCATCAGTCGTTGAGGGGGGCCAGTATGGAATGTCCTTTTCCGGATATGAAAAGTGGCCAGAGGCTGAGGACTGCATATCAAATGACATGCAAACATACCTATAGAGGGAGCAAATAAAAGACGCTTGCTTGGGAGCGGATTAGGGAGGCGGAAATAATGTCTGACAAAAAACATAAATTGAAGGTATTAACAGAACTGGACAAACAGCATTTCATTCATCCCACATCAAGCATGAAACAGCTGCAGGAGGAAGGGCCGGTATTTCTTTTTACTGAAGGGGAAGGCATTTATTTGAAGGATATCATGGGAAGAAAATTGATGGACAGCCTTTCTTCGTTGTGGAATGTAAATATTGGTCACGGACGAACAGAAATGGGGGAGGCAGCAAAAGAGCAAATGAATAAACTGGCATTTACTTCTGCTTTTAATAACTGGAGCAATGAGCCGGCTATACGTCTTGCGGCTGAAATCGCCAACTGGACACCAGGCGATTTAAATGCCACTTTCTTTACATCCGGCGGGTCAGAAGCAAATGACACGGCATTTAAAACCGTCCGTCATTACTGGAAAATAAAAGGGCATCCGGAGAAAAAGAAAATCATTTCCAGAAGATTGTCTTACCATGGCCTGGCAATGGGTGCAACAAGTGCCACAGGAATCAAACAATTTAATACGTTCACCACTTCCATTGCACCGGACTTTTATTATGTGGACAGTTCGATAGAGAGTTTAAAAGATTTTATTGAACAAGAAGGGGCCGATACGATCGCTGCATTTGTTTCCGAACCTGTGCAAGGTTCCGGCGGTGTCAACATGCCGCCTGAAGGCTACTTCCAAAAGGTGCGGGAAATTTGTAATGAAAATGGCATTCTATTTATTTCTGATGAAGTCATTTGCGGATTTGGCAGAACCGGTAAAAACTTCGGTATTGAACATTATGATGTAATCCCTGACATTATCACGATGGCTAAAGGTATCACCAGCGGTTATGCACCACTGGGCGGAATGATTGTCTCGGAAAAAATCCACCAGGAGCTTATTGAAAAAACGGAGGGCAATTTCTGGCATGGTTATACTTACAGCGGCCATCCGACTTCAGCGGCGATTGGACTAAAAAACCTGGAAATTATTAAAGAGGAAAACCTGATTGAAAATGTTCAAGCAGCAGGAGAACAAATGCTGGAAGGGTTCAAATGGATCAAGGAACAAAACAGCAAGGTAAAAGATGTCCGGGGTCTTGGCTTGCTTGGTGCCATTGAATTCGAAAAAGCATCTGCATCCACTGAACCAATTGGTCCGAATATCGTGGCAAAAGCACTGGATAAAGGGCTTATTTGCCGATCTGTTGTATACGATGGCCAGGATACGCTGGCGTTCGCACCACCTTTCACCATTACGAAAGCGCAGATGGAGGATATGATACAAATTATTCAGGAATCGATGCAGGATGTTTGATAGTGGTTTTCGAGTTCAGGGACGAATGTTTTTTGCAGGACGGGTTTTCATCCTTTTTATTTTTTAAAGAATAGGGAACTATATACCTTTACCTTAAGGGATCAATGACAAATCCGGCTGGGTTTTAAATCAGTTTGCTTTTTGCTGTATAGTTGATAGAGGACAGACTTTAGTCCGCAGAAAGATACTTGACACTATACGCTTCTTCCATTATCTTTTATCTAATATCCAATGGCAGGGAGTGTACAAAACATGGTGCAAACGGTAAAAAATATAACGGTAAGTGAAAAAGATATTGATGGACTAAACCATGTAAACAATAGTGTGTACCTGAATTATCTGGAGCATGGCAGAGAGGCCTGGTACATAGAGAATGCAGGATATTCCTATGATGATTTTCATAAAGCGAATCTGGGTACGGCAGTATTGCGGATAGATATTTTATATAAAAAAGAAGCACTGCTCCATGATAAGCTTCGTGTAATGACCAGGCCAAAGAAGCTCGGGAATACCAGTTTTGTATTTGAACAAAAAATTCTGAACGAAAAAGATGAAGAGGTATGTGTTGCTACGGTTTCCAAAGTAATGATTGATTTTACGACACGAAAGAGCAGGCCAGTGATCGAGGAGATTGCACGGAATTTTAAAAAGAATTAGCTTGTTTTTGATTCGTAAGATATACGTATATATTGGATATAAAAAGGCGCAGTCTGGTATGGCTGCGTCGTTTTTGATTCATAAATATTTTTCTATGAAAATGATATAACTTAACATATACCTCATAGTCTCCTGAAGATAATTTTATGCATCATCCATGGATCTTTCACCACTTTACACATACAAAATGTTTGACTTATTTTTTAAAACATAACAAAATGGAGTTATATTATATTAATTGGCAATTGACCGAAAGGGAATCATGGTATATAATATCATAATATTAATATCAGATTATAACGTAAAATTACAGAAAATTCTAGCTGGAAGAGGAGTGGGAGTCGTGGGGAAGAATAAAGTACTTACTATTTTAGGGATGCTAATTGTTTCATTAAGCTTGTTCCTGGCAGCATGCGGCGGAGATGCTGATTCTGCCGAAAACTTCCCGGACAGGGAAATTGAAATGACTATTCCGTGGGATCCAGGCGGCGGCAGTGACATTGAAGGAAGAGCGGTTGCAGAGTATACGCAGGAAACAATCGATGAATCGGTCGTAGTAGTAAATGTGCCTGGGGTAGGCGGTACGATTGGAGCAGAGGAATTACTGGAAAAAGATGCAAATGGTTATCACATTGGTCAAATCCATGATGGTCATCTAGTAGCTCATCATTCGGGTATTACAGATATTAATTATGATGACTTTGAACCGATTGGATCCATGACGGCATCAGATTATATTATTGCTGTGTCAACGGAAACCGGAATAGAAACGCTGGAAGAATTTGTTGAATACGGCCAGGAAAATGAAATCAATTTTGGGGGAACTGTAAGCGGTATTCCGCGAGTATGGCTGGAACAGCTTGGCCAAAAGCTGGATATTAACTACAATCTTGTTGGTTACGAAGGTCTGGGTGAAGCAATTCAGGCACTCGCCGGGGGACATGTAGACGCAGTGCTGACAGATTATCCTTCTGCCTCGGAATTTGTCGAAGCAGGACATATGCAATTTATTGCAATAGGTACGGAAGAAAGGAACGATAATTTGCCGGATGTTCCTACTCTTATGGAAAAAGGCTATGACATGACAATGGGAATTAACCGTGGCTATGTCGCTCCTTCTGGTACAGATCCGGAAATCATTGAAATACTGAGTGAGGCACTCGAAGAAACGGCAAATAATGAAGCGTTCATTGAAGAAATCACTGCTCTTGGGGCTAGTGTAAATTTCATGAATCATGAGGAATATACGAATTATCTGGAAGAACAAAACCAGATCATTGAGGAAACCATAGCGGAAATTGATACAGAAGAATAAATGACAAGGGGCGGTGCCACAGCATCGTCCCTTGTCATTTATTAACTTGCAGCTACTGAATGACCGACGAGAAAGAAATACATCATTGGATTTCCCGGTGAAGCCTGTGGTCCTGGGAAGTTGTCTATTCGTAACCACGTCAGGACTTATCAGTGAACGAACAACGATAAAATGCGTTTATTCCTTGCCAGATTGCGCTTATGAGTGGACGAGCAACGATAAAATGCGTTTATTCCTTGTCAGAGTGCGCTTATGAGTGGACGAACAACGATAAAATGCGTTCATTCATTGCCTGATTGCGCTTATGAGTGGACAAACAACGATAAAATATGTTCATTCGTTGCTTGATTGCGCTTATCAGTGAACGAGCAATGAGAAAATGCGTTCATTCGTTGTCAGATTGCGCTTATCAGTGAACGAGCAATGAAAAAATGCGTTTATTCGTTGTCAGATTGCGCCTATGAGTGAACGAGCAACGATAAAATGCGTTTATACGTTGTCAGATTGAGCTAATCAGTGAACGAACAACGATAAACCGCGCTCATACTTTGCCAGATTGCGCTTATGAGTGAACGAACAACGATAAATCGCGTTTATTCGTTGTCAGATTGCGCCTATGAGTGAACGAGCAACGATAAAATGCGTTTATACGTTGTCAGATTGAGCTAATCAGTGAACGAACAACGATAAACCGCGCTCATACTTTGCCAGATTGCGCTTATGAGTGAACGAACAACGATAAATCGCGTTTATTCCTTGCCAGATTGCGCTTATGAGTGAACGAACAACGTTAATATGTGTTTATTCGTTGCCTGATTGAACTTATGAGTGGATAAACAATGAGAAAGTGCGTTTATTTGTTGCCAGATTGAGCTTATGAGTGAACGAACAACGATAAAATGAGTTTATTCATTGCTTGATTTTGCCTATGAGTGGACGAACAACGATAAAATGCGTTCATTCATTGCCAGATTGTGCTTATCAGTGAATGAACAATGAGAAAATGCGCTCATTCCTTCTCAGATTTAGCCTATCAGTAAACGAACAACGATAAATGCATTCATTCCTTGTCAGACTGAGCTTCAGAGTAAACGAACAACGAGAAACCGCGCTCATACGTTGCCTGATTGAGAAAATTTCTTTCCCGCAGTATATATTATTTTTATAATAATAAAAGTCAAAATTCATACGCAAAATAAAATATATTGTCAAGTTGAAAACCTAACAGTATAATTAAACATTGATACATAAATAACCAGAATATTCTACAGAGGAGAGAACAAAATGAAAATTCTCGTTACAGAACTGATGTGGGAAGACGGGATAGAGGCACTGAAAGAGAAAGGGTATACCGTAGACTATGACATGGAGCTGAGCCGGAAAAGGGAAGAACTGTTGTCCCTGCTCCCCGGGTACGACGCCCTTATCGTGCGCAACGAAACTAAGGTAGATACAGAATTTCTGGATGCGGCAAAAAAGACACAGGTCATCGGCCGGCTTGGTGTCGGCGTCGATAATATTGATCTGGAAGGTGCCAGGGAACGAAATATTCTTGTCCTTTCAGCAAGAAATGCAAACGCAACCTCTGTTGCGGAGTATGTGATGGCAGCAATGCTTGATGCTTCGCGGCCACTAAAGGATGCAGATGCAGATGTCCGTAAGGGAAATTGGGACCGGAAATTTTTTACCGGCTATGAGTTGAACAATCGGACCTTAGGACTGGTGGGAATGGGTGAGATAGCACATCGTGTGGCTAAAAGGGCACAGGCATTTGGCATGAATGTCGTGGGTTATGATCCTTTTGTCGCTCCCTTTGATCATGTGGTCCAGGAAACCGGGATCAAGCAAGTCGAAATGGAGGAACTCTTGAAGGAATCTGATTTCATTTCCATCCATGTTCCGCTGACCAAGGCAACGAAGCACCTGATCAACCGGGAAAATATGATGCTGATGAAACCACATGCTTATGTCATTAATTCTGCCAGAGGCGGGATCGTCCATGAGGAAGATCTCGTAGAAGCCGTAGAGGAAAAACTAATAGCTGGTGCCTATCTTGATGTACTTGAAAAAGAGCCCGTTCAAAAAGATTCTCCGCTTCTGCGGTCAGAAGCCATCCGGCTTTCCCCGCATATTGCCGGACTGACGGTGGAAGCCCAGTCCCGCACGGCGATGATGATTGCGGAGGAAGTGGACAGGGTCCTGAATGGCGGACAGTCGCTTTGCAGAGTGAATTAATATTAAAGGAAAAAAGCAGCCCTATCATCTCATGGGCTGCTTTACCTGTTCAAATCACTGTTTAACGCAAATTTAATTTTTTGTTTTTCACAAATGGCCCTACATCCATGCGTGTAGGTACCCTGTATTTATTCTCCATCTGCTCTGTCCAGGTGGATATTTTCTTATTTGTAGAGCGGGTTTGATAATAATCCTTCAAGTATTCATCAAATTCCTTTACCACTTTACTCTGTTTCTCCTTGTCATGATCATACGTGTTTTCATGGTAGATTGCCTCCAGCGGCAGACGCGGTTTTATTTCCGGCTGATGTTCCGGATGTCCGACTGCCAGCCCGAATAATGGGACAACATACTCCGGAAGTTCGAGTAATTCATCCACTCTTTTTATATCATTTCTCAAACTGCCTATATAGCAGATTCCCAAACCCATGGATTCAGCAGCAATGGAAGCATTTTGTGCAGCAAGTGCTGCATCAATTGTTGCTACAATAAACTGTTCCGTACTTTCCATGTTCTGTTTTACAGCCTCTTCTTACTCCCCGGAAGTCCGCTGATAATTCCGCTGCAGATCCGCACAAAATACAAATAAGTGCCCATTATTTTTCACATGTGGGTGGCCGGAAATAGCCTGCAGTTCTGATTTCAGGTTTTCATCGGTTATGCCAATAATGGTATATGCCATGACATGGCTGGAGGTAGATGCCTGCAGGGCTGATTTAAGGATCATCTCTATTTGCTCCGGTGTCAGTTTTTTATCTGAAAATTTACGAATGGAGCGGTGATTGAGTATGGTTTCTATTGTTTGGTTCATAGTGATCTCCTTTGTTTATATGTTCAATAAAAACTATACTCCACTGAATCTTTGATTTCAAATGGAAGATTTCCTGTGATTGGGATTCAATGAAACAGGAAATCATATCTCCATTATTTTAAAAAAATATACAAATAAATCTCCAACAGTTTTTAAGCAAGGATAAGGTCTATACCTTACTTGTGCCACCCCCTCCTGAAAGGATAGCGATTCATGTTGACTGGAGAATATTTGCAGCATCTTCAGTATGTAATATTTGAGCAAAACATAATAAACATTTTAACAATTTATTGACTTTTTACAATTCAGGAACTATAATTAATACCAACATAAAACAGAATAATTATTCCGTAAAATGGAATGACAAATTGTGATACTTCTTATTTTTTGTGCATACCATAAATGGTTGAGAGGTTCACAGTTTCAAAGATTCACGGAGTACAAGGGAGGGAAACCATTGGATAAACTAATAAAAAGGTCGGATCTCACCAAATACATAAAAGATGGGGATACTTTACTTGTCGGCGGGTTCGGTCTTTCGGGCACACCGTTCACCCTGATTGACGAACTGGCTGCATTGGATAAAAAGAATTTAACCGTGGTGAGCAATAATCTTGGTGAGAAAGATAAGGGGCTTGGCATTCTGCTGCATACAGGATGTCTGAAAAAAGCAGTTGGTTCTTACTTCACTTCAAACAGGGATGCAGTCAAAGCATGGTCCAAAGGAGAGCTGGAAATTGAACTGGTGCCACAGGGAACATTGGCTGAACGAATCCGATGCGGTGGTGCAGGGATTGCCGGATTTTACACGAAAACGGCAGCCGGTACAAAGCTTGCGGAAGGAAAAGAAGAAAAGGTGTTTGACGGAGAAACATATATTCTAGAACGGGCCATAAAAGGGGATGTTTCTTTAATCAAAGCTTTGAAAGCGGATACGAAAGGAAACTTAATTTATGATCACACAGGCAGGAACTTTAATCCGGCCATGGCCGCAGCAGGGGAAATAGTGATCGCCGAAGTGGATGAAATTGTCGAAGCCGGCGAACTGGACCCGTTTGAGATTACGACACCACATGTGTATGTTGATTATCTAGTCATGAATAATTATGTGAAGATTGGGGGTAAATACGTTGTCCCAACAGGAGCGAATTAAAATTGCCAAACGAATTGCAAAGGAATTGCCGGATGGCGCTTCCATTAATTTGGGAGTGGGTATTCCAACGCTAATTCCGGATTATCTCGGTGATAAAAAGGTGGATTTACATTCAGAAAATGGGCTGCTCGGCATGGGGCCGACACCAGCTGAAGAGGATATTAATATGGATTTGATCAGTGCAAGCAAGAAGCCGATCACCATGGATAAAGGTGCTTCTCTATTTGACAGTGCGGATTCATTCGTCATGATCCGCGGCGGGCATATCGATGTTGCTGTCATGGGTGCGCTGCAAATAGATCAATATGGAGAAATTGCCAACTGGGCCATCCCCGGAAAAGACATTTTAGGCGTAGGCGGTGCGATGGATTTGGTGGCCGGGGCGAAACGGATTATTATTGCTTCGATGCACCAGGCAAAAGACGGCACACCAAAGCTTGTAGATAAATTAAATTTTCCGAGCAGCGGAAATGGAAGAGCAGATATGCTGGTTACCGAACATGCTGTGTTTAAGTTCACGGCAAACGGTGCTGAACTCGTGGAGCAGCTTTCGGATTTGAGTATCGAGACGCTGAAGGAAATAACGGGGGCGACTTTTACCTATAAGGATCCAGTAAAAAAATAAACAGGAAAGAAATCAGACAAAAGAAAAGGTGATGACATGAGTAAAGTAACGGTAGTAGGTTCCGGTGTGATGGGAAAAGGAATTGCCTATGCTTTTGCCATCGGCGGATATGAAGTAGCTGTCAACGATTTGAATGATAATATTCTGGCAAAAGCAAAAAATGATATTGATACATTGCTTGAGGGGAGTTTGGAAAAAGGATTTTTAAAAGAAGAAGTCTATCAAACTGCGAAAAAAAATCTCATATATGAATCAGATCTGAAAACAGCGGCAGAAGGTTCCGAACTGGCAGTTGAGGCAGTGCTGGAAAAAATGGATTTGAAGATTGATATATTTAAGCAGCTCGATGAAATTTGTCCGCCGGAAACGGTGCTGGCAACGAATACATCTACCATGAGTCCAACTGAAATTGGTGCACAAACATCCAGACCTGAAAAGATAGTGGCCATGCATTTTTTCAACCCGGTCCATAAGATGAAGCTGATTGAAGTAATTCGCGGATTGGAAACATCCGATGAAACCGTAAAATTCATTCATGAAACAGCAGCAAAAATTAATAAAACAACTGTGGAAGTAAATGAGTTTCCCGGTTTTGTTACATCACGCATGAACTGTCTGATCGGAAACGAAGCAATGAATCTATTAATGGAAGGTGTAGCTTCCGCAAAAGACATTGACAATGCCATGAAGCTTGGCCTGAATCATCCAATGGGGCCATTGGAGCTTGCCGACCTTGTAGGACTGGATACGAGACTGAGAAACATGGAGTACTTATATGAAACATTGGGTGAGAAATACCGGCCATGTCCGCTTTTAATTAAATATGTCAAAGCCGGCCGTTTAGGAAAGAAATCCGGAAGCGGCTTTTATGAATACAGCCAGGAGGGATAACATGGGAAATAATTTTGAAAGTGTAAAAACTGAAATGGACCAGGGCATCTTCTGGCTGACGCTTAATCGTCCGGATGCCAGAAATGCACTTGATGCCAATATGCTGAATGAAATAGATCAGGCGATCACTGAAGCGGAAGCAAATGATGATGTAAAAGTGATTGTGATCCAGGGGGCCGGTGAAAAATCCTTTGCAGCCGGTGCCGATATCCGCCAGCTGAAGGACAGAAAACCCCTGGAAGCACTTGTACCCGGAATGCAAGGTCTCTATAACAAAATCGAAAACTGCACAAAAGTTACGATAGCAGCGGTACAGGGGTTTGCCCTTGGCGGAGGATGCGAACTGGCAATGTCTTGTGATATCCGTCTGGCAACGAAAAAAGCCAAGTTCGGTCTGCCCGAACTGAACCTGGGAATTGTCCCTGCAGCGGGCGGCACACAGCGCCTATCCCGCATGGTAGGAAAAGGCAGGGCATTGGATATGATTTTAACCGGAAAACTTATGGACGGAGAAGAAGCGGAACGGATTGGCCTTGTGTCCTATTTTGTGGAAGAAGCGGAAGAACTGCAGGAAAAAATACGGGAAGTAGCCGAAAAGATATTGAAAAAAGGACCTGTGGCAGTCATGCTAGCCAAGCGTGCTGTGCATAAAGGCTATGACATTGATGAAGATACAGCAATGTGGATGGAAAAACTCTCCCAGGCTGTAGCATTCGGAACAGAGGATAAGCAGGAAGGCACATCCGCTTTCCTTGAAAAAAGACAGGCAGAATTTAAAAACAGATAAGGAGATGTCACCATGGATTTTAACTTTTCAGAGGATATTGAGTTTCTGAGACAGAATGTAAGAAAGTTTGTAAGGGAAGAAGTAGAGGCAGTGGCCATGGAAATCGAGGAAAAAAATGAAATCCCGCAAAAAATAGTGGAACAATCCAAGGAAATGGGACTTTTCAGCCTCGGAATTCCGGAAGAGTATGGCGGGCTTGGCCTGGATATGGTGGGAAAATGTGCGATCTATGAAGAACTGGGAAAAACACATAACGGCTATACGACGCTGATTGGTGCACATACCGGGATTGGCTCTGTCGGTATTGTGGAGCTCGGTACAGATGCTCAAAAAGAAAAATATCTGCCGAAAATGGCATCAGGTGAGTGGATTGGATCTTTTGCCCTTACCGAGCCAAGCGCCGGTTCCAACGCAGCGAATATGAAAACAACGGCAGAGAAAAAAGGTGACAAATACATTATTAACGGCTCCAAGCACTACATCACAAATGCGGTGGATGGCCATGTATTTACTGTAATGGCAGTTACCGATCCATCCAAAGGCGCCAAAGGAATTACTTCTTTTATCGTGGAGAAAGATTTCCCCGGCTTCATCCTTGGAAATGTGGAAGACAAAATGGGACTGCGCGGTTCCCATTCCGCAGAGCTTTTCTTTGAAGACATGGAAGTGCCGGCAGAAAACGTGCTTGGAGAAGAAGGACGCGGGTATGTGAATGCATTGAAAATCCTTGCCAATGGACGGGCGGGACTTGCCGCCAGAAACCTCGGCTCAAGCAAACGCCTGCTGGAGCACTGCCTGGATTATGCTTCAGAGCGCGAGCAATTTGGTCAGCCGATCATTGAAATGCAGGCTATTCAGCATATGCTTGCAGAAATCAGCAAAGAAATCGCCGCACTGGAAGCTTTAACATATAAAGTGGCCTGGATGACAGATCAGGGACAGCGGGTCGTAAAAGATGCAGCCATTGCAAAATTATACGGATCTGAAGTCTACAATAAAGTCGCAGATCTTGCTGTACAGATCCACGGCGGGATCGGCTACATGCGGGATTACCCGATTGAACGCTACTATCGGGATGCACGTATTACAAAAATCTACGAAGGCACATCGGAAATCCAGAAAAATATCATCGCCAACGAATTAAAACGCGAAATGAAATAGGGACAAGGGGACAGGTTCCGTGTCCCCTTTCAGGGACACGGAACCTGGGACTGTGTTAAATGCTCAGCTATTGTAAAGTGTCCCTCTGTTCAATCCAGGACAACAAACCCGGGACGACGCTAAATGCTCGTCCCACCGTAAAGATTTGTCCCTTTGTCCCACAAAATGAAAACATAGGAGTGTTATGTCATGAATGAATCATATATAGTCGGCTCAGTGAGAACTGCTGTCGGAAAAATGGGCGGTACTTTGAAAGATGTGACAGTGGACCACTTGGCTGAAAAAGTAATCCGTGAACTGATGGAACAAAATGGCGGTTCAGATGTGAATGTGGATGAAGTCATTCTTGGTCAGGCGAAACAAAGTGCGGATACTTCCAACCTGGCGCGTCTTGCTGCATTGCGGGCGGATTTGCCGATTGATGTGAGCGGGTATACTGTGCACCGCCAGTGTGGTTCCGGTCTGCAGGCAATTAACAATGCAGACCAGCAAATTAAGCTTGGCTTATCCGATGTTGTCGTTGCCGGCGGAGCGGAAAGCATGAGTACGGCACCCTACTATCTAAGGAATGCCCGTTTCGGCTATCGCGCAGGGAATGGCGTCTTGTTGGACCCGAACACGGAGAGCCAGCCTTGTTCACAGCCGCAGGAGAAATACGGGAATCTCACCATGGGATTAACAGCGGAAAACCTGGCGGAACAATACAATATCTCCCGCGAAGAGCAGGATGAATTTGCTCACCGCAGTCAGACACTTGCAGACGATGCCATTAAAGCCGGCCGTTTTAAAAAAGAGATCGTTCCGTATGAAGTAAAAGAGCGAAAGAAAACAATTACGTTCGATACAGATGAACATCCTTTCCTTACAAATCCGGAAAAACTCGCCAAATTGCCTGCCGTATTTAAGGAAAATGGTACCGTAACTCCGGGGAATGCCAGCGGCAGAAATGATGCAGCCTCCGTAGTACTCATGATGAATAAGGAAAAATTGGATGATTATGGTCTGAAGCCAAAAGCAAGAATTCTTGCACAGGCTACGAGTGGGGTATCACCAGAAATTATGGGAATCGGTCCAGTGGAATCCACCTATAAAGCATTGAAGCAAGCGAATCTTTCCATGGATGATTTGGGCCTGATCGAATTGAATGAAGCTTTTGCTGCTCAGTCACTTGCAGTCATCAGAGAAGCAAAAATGGATATTGACAAAGTAAACGTAAATGGCGGTGCGATTGCACTTGGACATCCGATTGGTGCAACCGGAGCCATCCTGATGACAAAACTTCTTCATGAAATGGAAAGAAGAGGAGAAAGATACGGTCTGGTTACCCTTTGTATTGGAGGCGGACAGGGTATTTCCACGATTATTGAATATCTTGACCACTGATTGGCAACGGCTCATAAAACACTGTAATAAATGCAAGGTCATGCAGATGGTGATTCACTCAAAGGTCACCATCTCTTCTTATTAAAATTTACGGAGGTGTGATTCATTTGAATTCCATACATATTTTGCAAATTCTCCCCATGTATCATGAGGACGGGGAAAAAGTACTGAGAGACAATGCAAAGGTAACCAAATTTAATACTTTTGACGAAGAGGAAATTATCGATTTTTTAAAAAACAACAAAGTAGACGGGATTACCCTGCGTGCTCCGGCAAGAATTACCCGAAATATTCTCGATGCATGTGACGGCGTGAAGGCCATATCCGGCGCAGGAGTCGGGCTGGATAATATTGATGTCGATTATGCAACCAGGAAAGGCATCCCTATACTTCATGCACCAAAAGTGAATACGACCGCCACAGCTGAACATGCGGTCAGCCTTATTCTTGCTGTCATGAAAAACATCGTAAATTTTAACAAGGAAATGGAAAGAGGAAATTACGCTTACCGTGATGGGAAATATACGAAAGAGCTGAAAGGTAAAAAACTCGGTCTTATCGGATTTGGATCCATATCCCAGGAAGTAGCCAAAATAATGAAAAATGGCTTTAACATGGAAATACTCGCCTATGTACGCAGAATACCGGAAGAAAGAAAACAAATAGCGGCAGATATCGGGGCAGAACTTACCATGAACATGGAAGATGTCTTCCGGAATTGTGATGTCATCAGCCTGCACATTCCTTTAAATGAAAAAACAGCCGGAATTATTGATAAAACGTACTTTGATATGATGAAGCCGGATGCTGTGCTGGTCAATACAGCCAGGGGCGGGATTATTAATGAAGAAGATTTGGTGGCAGCACTGGAAAATAATCAACTCTATGCTGCGGGAGCAGATGTGTTCCGCAAAGAACCGGCACCTGCAGATCACCCATTTCTAAATGTGGAGAAAATCATAAAAACACCACACGTCGGCGGGATCAGCCAGGAAGCAGCACAAAAGATGAGCGTGACGGTAGCAGCGAATCTGGTAAAAGCTGTGCAGGGGGAAAAACTGCCGACGATTGCGAATTTGGAAGAACTCTCTTAAAGGAATGAATGAAGAGATGGAGAAAATGATACATGACTTTGCATAAAGTAATTTTTGGGAATATATCGGGTTGGAATTGGAGGCCGTGGAAAAGGGAAGTGTCCATCTTAAACTGCCGATCATTCCTGGGTTTCTGAATGTGAAAAATTCCGTTCATGGCGGAGTTTATGCAACTATTTTGGATACAACGATGGGGTTTTCCGCCCGGTCTCTCGGTTATGACGAAGTGACAACATTGGAAATGGATGTTCATTTTTTGAAGGCGGTGAGTAAAGGAACCGTTTATTCAAAAGGGAATGTGATTCACCGAAACCGTTCAACAGCACTTGTGGAAGCGGATCTTTTTGATGAAGAAAGTAATCGGCTTGCTCATTCAACTGGTACATTCCGGGTAGTATAAATCGCAGGCAGGAAGTAAATATCATTTTCGGATCCTGAAATTTAATTGTTTGAAACAGGCAGTTTATTGGAAGGTCATACTAGTACCCCAATTTCCATTCCATTATTAAATGATATAATGAATCCGCAGCATTCATATGCAAATTGCATGATGTAATAGGGGTGTTAACCATGAGTAAGAGTCTAGTAAAAGCAATCAGAATGTTGGATTGTTTCATAGAAAACCCTGAAATGACCATTAATGAGTTATCAGAAGCGGCAAATTTGCCTAAAACAACCGTATTTCGTCTGGCTTCCTCACTGGAAGAAGCCGGACTTTTAGTAAAAGAGCGAAAGTCAAGCCATGATGTGACATACCGGTTGGGGCTTAAGCTGCTAACGCTTGGAAAACATGTAAGCGAACAGCTTAAATATAATAAAGTCGCCCTGCCGCACATGAAGAAATTGAATGAAGAAATTGATGAACTGGTTCATATAACCGTTTTGGAAGGAGACGAGGCAGTATATGCCGAAACCATTGATAGTTCCAAGCCGGTTCGTCTGGTCGTAAAGGTTGGTAAAAGAGCTCCCCTGTATGCCGGGTCAGCACCTAAATTGCTGTTGTCCAGCATGAATGATGAAGATTTGGAAGCTTATTTGGAAAACGTGGAGTTGAACAAACTAACAGAGAACACGCTGAACAGCAAGGAAAGATTGAGAGAAGAAATAGGGAAAATAAGAGAAAAAGGATATGCAGTCAGCTATTCCGAGAATTTTAAAGATACGGTCGGCTTTTCCTATCCATTATATAACCATGATGGTGAAATGGTGGCTGCCTTGGGCGTAAGTATTCCGGTAATTGATTATTCCGAGGAAAGAGAGAAATTGATTTTGGAGAAGTTGGGGGAGACGGCGGAGAGAATTTGGTTGGAATTGGGTTATGCGGGGAGGTAGCTATTATCTTTTTATAAGAGGAAGCAAAGCATTGATTGCAATTTAGAATTAAAAAATTGTCTGTAAAAATGCTTATTAAGATTAAGATAGGAGGATATGTCATGAATATTTATGTATTATTGAAAAAAACCTTTGATACAGAGGAAAAAATAAATGTATCCAATGGCGAGATAGAAGATGATGGTGCAGAATTCATTATTAACC
>NZ_WIXN01000007.1:0-130373 GCF_010994035.1 Virgibacillus aidingensis | reverse complement strand
CAGCTGCGCACTGCCCTGGCTATGGGAGCGGATAAAGCGGTTCTCATTAATACTGAAGATGACCTGGAAGAAGGAGATGCTTTTACAACGGCAAAAATTCTCGAAGCCTATTTTGAGGGCAAAGAAGCGGATCTCATTCTTGGCGGAAATGTGGCGATTGATGAGGCAAGCGGCCAGGTTGGTCCGAGACTCGCTGAATACCTGGGTATCCCGTATGTCACGACTATTACGGATTTGAAAATTGAAGGTGAAAATGTAACGATAGAAAAAGACGTGGAGGGTGTCGTGGAAATTGTGGAGACAAGCCTGCCGCTGCTCGTTACCTGCCAGCAAGGTCTGAATGAACCGCGCTATCCGTCTCTCCCGGGTATTATGAAAGCAAAGAAAAAACCGCTGGAAGAGCTGGAAATCGATGATCTCGATCTGGATGAAGATGATGTAGCAGCAAAAACAAAAACGATCGATATATTCCTGCCGCCTGAAAAAGAAGCGGGCAGAGTGCTTGAAGGTGATGCCAGCGAGCAGGTGCAGGAACTGGTTTCCATACTTAAAAATGACGAAAAAGTGCTGTAAAGGGACAACACCCGCTTAGATTGCACAGTATGTTTCTATGGTACCGGTTATCGATCGGAAACTACGGTTGCCGGAATAGGTATAAAAACTAGGAAACTATAAGATTATGCAACGATTACAGCTAAATCGATAAATAATTTGGATTCATTTTGCTGACAGAAAGGAGCAAGGAGACGTGAGTAATAAAGTATTGGTTATAGGCGAATCAAGAGATGGCGAATTGCGTAATGTGTCATTTGAAGCCATCGCAGCAGCGAAAAAGATAAATGCAGATGAAATTGTAGGTGTCGTACTGGGGGCAGGCGACCTCGAAGCACAGGGAGAGGAAATGATCAAATATGGTGCAGACAGGGTGGTTACCGTTGCCCACGACAACTTAACAACGTATACTTCCGAGGGTTACGGCCAGGCAGCACTTGCAGTCATTAACGATGAATCTCCGGACGGCATCGTGATGGGTCATACTTCCATTGGGAAAGACCTGACGCCAAAACTGGCAAGCAAGCTGGGAAGCGGACTCGTTTCCGATGTGGTTGAGATCGATGTGGACGATGATAAGGCAGTGTTTACTAGACCAATCTATTCCGGGAAAGCATTTGAGAAAAAAATTGTAACAGACGGCATCGCGTTTTTTACAATTCGTCCGAATAACATCGCGGCATTGGAAAGAGATGATTCACGTTCCGGAGATGTTACTTCCAAGGAAGTGGACGTGACAGACATTCGCACCATCATTAAAGATGTCGTCCGCAAAGCATCAGAAGGCGTGGATCTGTCAGAGGCAAATATAATTGTCGCGGGCGGCCGCGGTGTAAAAAGCAAGGAAGGCTTTGACTCGCTGTATGAGCTTGCCGATGTATTGGGCGCAGCAGTGGGTGCTTCACGCGGTGCATGTGACGCGGAATACTGTGATTACTCCCTGCAGATCGGCCAGACAGGTAAAGTGGTAACACCCGATTTATATATAGCGGTTGGTATTTCCGGAGCAATTCAGCACCTAGCCGGGATGTCCAACTCCAAAGTCATTGTAGCAATTAACAAAGATTCGGAGTCCAACATCTTTAACGTAGCGGATTATGGCCTTGTTGGCGATTTGTTTGAAATTGTTCCGATGCTGACGGAGGAAATTAAAAGACTAAAGAAATCAGCCTTATAAAAAATGAAATGAAACTCCTTCAATTACCGGTTTTCCTTATGGGAAGACCGGTATATTTTTTTGCAAAAGTGATCAGCAAATAATAATAAAAAAACAAAACCTCTAGACATTGGATATTGGATACAGTATACTAATCAATAACATCTTAGATTAATAGTAATTATCCAACAATTGAAATTACATTAACAAGATGCCACAAGGAGGAAATCAAAATGGCGATCAGCACAGCAGAGGAAGTGGACTTAATTCGTCAAAGTGTCCGCTCACTTTGTGAAAAGTTTCCCGAATTCTACTGGAGAGAAACAGATGAAAAGAAACAGTACCCTGAAGAATTTATTCAAACACTTACAGATGAAGGATGGCTTTCCGTTCTAATTCCTGAAGAATATGGCGGAGCAGGACTTGGCATGTACGAAGCAGGAGTAATCTTAGAGGAAATTAATCGTTCGGGTGGCAATGCGGGTGCCGGGCATGCGCAAATGTATACAATGGGAGCTATACTGCGTCATGGAAATGAAGATCAAAAGCAGCGCTATTTGCCAAAGATCGCAAGCGGGGAACTGCGCCTTCAGGCATTTGGTATAACTGAACCTACAGCTGGAAGTGACACTACGAGTATTGAAACTACAGCGGAAAAGCGGGGAGATAAATACATAGTTAACGGCCAAAAAATTTGGATATCACGAACGGAGCATTCTGACCTGATGCTGCTGCTTGCCCGTACCACACCGAAAGAACAAGTGAAAAAGAAAACAGATGGGTTAAGTTTATTCATACTTGACATGAAGGATCAAAAAGCTAACATTACCATTCGCCCTATTGATACGATGATCAATCACGCTACTACGGAAGTGTTTTTTGAAAATACGGAGATTCCAGCAGAAAACTTAATTGGTGAAGAGGGCAAAGGATTTAAACAAGTACTAAGCGGAATGAATGCAGAGCGAATTTTAATTGCATCCGAGAGTATCGGTGATGGAAAATACTTTATTGATAAAGCGGTAGAATATGCAAATGAAAGAGTGGTATTCAATCGTCCTATTGGCAAGAACCAAGGTGTGCAATTCCCGATTTCTGAGGCTTACATGGATATTGAAGCAGCAGCATTAATGCGTGATAAAGCAGCAAATCTATTTGATACTGGGGAAAATTGCGGTCCTGAAGCCAATATGTCCAAATACCTTTCAACAGAAGCGACGTGGAAAGCAGCCAATGCGGCCATGACTACTTTTGGAGGGTATGGTTTTGCAACGGAGTATAATATAGAACGGAAATTCAGGGAAGCCAGATTATTTATTGTTGCCCCGGTAACAAATAATCTCGTTACCTCCTATGTTGGGCAGCATGTGCTTGGACTTCCGAGATCCTTTTAATTAAGGGAGAGATACAATGAGTTTAAGTGAAAAGCTGGCAGATTATATCTTAAATACCAGTTATGAAGATCTGCCTTCTGATGTAGTGGAGTTTACTAAAATATGCCTATTGGATTATTTTTCTTCAGCTATCGCAGGTTCCGAGCAGGAAGCCATTCAAATAATCGATGAATTGGTCAAAGAAATGGGAGGAGAACCGCAGTCTGCTTTAGTAACTGGTGGAAAAACCTCCGTGACACAAGCTGCATTGTTAAACGGAGCTGCAGGTCATATTATAGAACAAGATGATATTCATAAAAGTTCTATTATCCATGCTGCTACAGTTGTTATTCCTGCTGCACTGGCCATTTCGGAATGGAAAAAACTTACCGGGAAAGAATTGATTACAGCTATAGTAATAGGTTATGAAGTATGTTATCGGATAGGTGAAGCAGTTACTCCTTCTCATTACTATTACTGGCATAATACAGCTACATGCGGAACATTCGGTGCCGCAGCTGCAGCTTCAAAATTACTGCAGTTAAACAAGAAGCAAACCATCCATGCACTTGGTAGTGCAGGCACTCAGGCTGCCGGACTTTGGGAATTTATAGAAGATGGCGCAATGTCCAAACAACTGCATCCCGGTAAAGCAGCCATGAACGGAGTAATTAGTGCCTTGCTGGCAGAAAAAAACTTTTCTGCAGCACAGAAAATACTGGAAGGCAAACGCGGCTTTTTTGAAGCAATGAGTGAAGCGTATGATGTTTCCAAAGTCACTAATAAACTGGGTGAAGAATTTAAAATTATGGAGAATTCATTTAAGGTTCATGCTTCATGCCGGCATACGCATCATGCCATGGATATAATGATGGATCTCGCTAAAGAAAGTGACATTCAGCTGCCGGACGTTGAACGAATTAATGTGAAAACTTACCAGGTGGCAATTGATATTACCGATAATGCAGACCCGAAGACTCTATACGCTGCTAAATTCAGTCTGCAATTTTGCACTGCTTTAGCATTACTTATCGGGGATGGCGGGGTGGACGCATTTAATGAAGATAATTTATGGAATGATAAAATACGTCAACTAATGAAGCTTGTAAATGTAAGTGTTGATCCGGAAATAAATAAGCAATATCCCGATAAATGGGGAGCTATTGTGGAAGTTGAGCTGACTTCCGGGAATTGGATAATAAAAGAAACTGATTTTCCAAAAGGAGATCCGGAAAATGCTGTTTCAACAGAAGATCTTTTAAAAAAATTTAAAACGTTAACAAATAGCTTAGCCGCCTCAGCACAAAATTCCTTATCAGATAAGCTGCTGCATTTAGAGAGTTTAAATACAATAGAAGATTTATTTGATTTTACAAAAGTACAATAATTCTAGGTTTAAAGCAGATTAGTACTATTTCATTTGATGCTTCAATTTTTGTAATGGATGAAGTACAATTTTAGGAAATAATCAAAATGAATGGAGTAATACAAATGACTGAAAAAATTGACTTGAAAATAGGGAACCGAGAAATGCTGCATAATCAGGTGTGCAGTGTATTGAGAAGAGCAATTTTAAAAGGAGACTTTAAGCCTGGTCAGCGATTGGTGCAAACAGAGCTCGCAGAATTAACCGGAGTCAGCAGAATGCCGATCAGGGAAGCGCTTCGGACCTTGGAACTGGAAGGATTGATCAGTATAGAACCGCATAAAGGAGCGGTCGTTCGTCCGCTTAATAAAGAAGATATTCTGGAAATCTACGAATTGCGGTCTGTTCTCGAGCCGCTTGGTCTGAAAAAGAGTATGGGAAATTTCACAAAGCTGGATATTGAAAAATTAACTTTCTATCATCATGCTATGATGGAAACAGACAGTGCAGAAGAATATGTAGAATTAAATGCGGATTTTCATCAATTGTTATTCAGCCGCTGCAACAGTCCGAGGCTATTAGGTTTTATTGAAACGATCTCCCGGGGATTTCCGCAGGATACCCCTCAGCTGATACCAGGCCAAATTGGAAAATCCAATCAGGAGCATGAGAAAATTTTAAAGGAAATCAATAATAATCATCCGGAAATGGCAGCTTCCTTTTTGGCGGAACATATTGAACGGACTGGAAAAGAGCTTATACGTTCCATGGAAAATAAAGATTTTAAATAAATGTAATTTCAATCAAAAATGAAGCGAATATTTTTTTATAAATTGTATCGCATCCAACAGGATCGATAATACAAGCCCCATGAGTAATATGTACTCCAAAAGCAGTTAGAAAGGGAGTGGTCCATCCCATGCTGAGAACCTGTATGTTTATACCGGGAGACAATGACAGGCAACTGGAAAAAGTAAAGACACTATCAGCTGATGCGTATATTCTTGATTTGGAAGATGCCGTTGCAGAAGAGAATAAAACCATCGCAAGACAAAAAATAAAAAGATTGATAGAAAATACGGGGCATCTGACTATATTTGTACGTGTAAATGCTTTGAAAACAGATTTTTTTATGGAGGATATACAGGAGGCAGTCCATCCTAACTTGTCAGGAATTGTTCTTCCAATGACCAAAAAAAAAGAGGATATTGTAATCACAGACTACCTTCTTGGACAAATGGAAAAGAAAAACAATATGCAATGCGGTTCACTGGCGATCATACCGATTATTGAATCAGCTTCCGGCCTTTATAACGCGTATGCTATAGCTTCAGCTAGTCAAAGAATTTCCTGTCTGGCTTTTGGTGCTGAGGATTTTATGCTTCATATGAATATAAATCCGGACGGGGAGCAAAAGCCATTACTCTATGCCCGTTCAAAACTTGTTGCAGACTCAAATGCTGCCGGAATTAATCCGCCTATTGATTCTGTTTATACGGATTTTCGGGACAAACAAGGGTTGAAGACTGCAGCAATGGAGGGAAAAAAGCTTGGTTTTCAAGGGAAACTTGTGATACATCCCAATCAAATCCAGGTGGCAAATGCGATGTTTTCCCCCTCTGCCGAACAAATAACAGAAGCCGGGAGAATAGTAGAAGCTTACAATGAGGCTTTATCGTCCGGTTCGGGTACTGTTCAAGTTAATGGAAAAATGATTGATGCCCCGGTTGCTGAAAGGGCAAAAAGGATTTTGGAAGCAAGAGAAAGATGCACATAAGAAAATAAAAAAAGAAGGTGAGTAAAATGCTGCCTCTAGAAGGCATAACCGTAGTCACTTTGGAACAGGCAATTGCAGCTCCCTTTGCTACTCGTCAGCTAGCTGATATGGGAGCAAGAGTCATCAAAGTTGAACGGCCTGAAGTAGGGGATTTTGCAAGAAATTATGATACTGCAGTAAATGGCCTTTCCAGTCACTTTGTTTGGTGCAACCGGTCTAAAGAATCAATTGAACTTAATCTGAAAGCAGAAGACGGAAAAGAAGCCCTTCGCCGTTTGATAGATAAAGCGGATGTTTTTATGCAAAACCTGGCACCGGGTGCAATAGAAAGAATGGGGTTCGATCCGGAAACATTAACTGAAAAGCACCCTGAATTAATTGTTTGCAGCTTATCAGGCTACGGAAAAGGCGGTCCATATGAAACAAAGAAAGCATATGATTTGCTGGTTCAGTGTGAAGCAGGCCTTGTTTCCATCACGGGCAGTGAAGAAATCCCTTCAAAAGCAGGGATTTCCATCGCTGACATTGCCGCAGGAATGTATGCGTATACAGGAGTTTTAACAGCATTATTAACTAGAGCAAAAACCGGTAAAGGAACTGTACTGGAAATTTCCATGCTTGAAGCCCTCGGTGAATGGATGGGTTATCCATCATATTATGCAGCTTATGGCAAAGAGGAACCAAAGCGTGCAGGGGCTAGCCATTCGACAATTTATCCTTATGGCCCGTTCATTTGCGGGGATGGAAAAAACGTGTTTATCGGCTTGCAAAATGAACGGGAATGGAAAAGCTTTTGTCACCGTATTCTGGAACAGCCGGAACTAACGGAAGATCCAAGATTTGAAAGCAACTTCAACCGATCTGAAAATCGGGCTGAACTAAAAGTCATTATTGAAAATAGTTTTAATGAAAAGACATCTGATGAAGTTATTGAAAAGGTGGAAGAAGCCAATATTGCCAATGCGCGGTTAAATACGATGAAGGAATTTTTAGAGCATCCGCAATTAAAGGCAAGAAATCGCTGGGATCAAGTTCAAACACCGGCCGGCGAAATCGCTGCACTTAAACCGCCGGTAAACATGAAAAACGCACAATCAGTAATGAAACCAATTCCTGCGCTTGGAGAGCATAACCAATCCATTTTAAAAGAAATTGGTATGCCTTCGCTGGCTGAATAACCAATGAAAGAGGGAGAGAATTTTATGGCAGTAAAGGATGGCTGGAATGGAAGGTTTTATGAGGATTTTGAAATAGGGGATATTTACCCGCATCCGCTTGGAAGAACGGTAACAAAAACGGATAATATTTATATGACTCTATTAACGCAAAACACGAATCCGATTCATTTTGACAGCTATTATTCCAAACAGACGGAATTTGGGCAGCCATTGGTAGATTCCACATTCACGATTGCTTTAGTAACCGGCCAGTCGGTAACAGACCTTTCGCAAAACGCAATGGCCAACTTAGGCTGGGATGCAGTGCGCCTGCCAAAACCAGTTTTTGAAGGAGATACAATCTATTCTTTTTCTGAAGTTTTGGATAAAAGGGAATCCAAGTCACGCCCAAATGTCGGAATAGTTCATGTGAAAACCAGTGGTTACAACCAGCGTGGGGAAGTTGTCATTACTTTTAAACGGACATTCATGATTTACAAAAAGAAACATGCGCCAAAAAAAGAAAATACGCTATTAAATAAAGTGTTGGAGTCACAGACAACAGTTAATGCCAAGAGGTGAAAAGTGTGAGGGTACTTCATTACGGGGAAATCGTTAATAAAGTTGCATCCCTTTGCCAGGAAGCAAATTATGATTTGGGGCAGGATGTCATTTCCGCTTTTGAGCAGGCTGTACAGACAGAATCCTCGGAAATTGGAAAAGGCGTACTTCATCAGTTGATTGAAAATGCAAATATTGCTGCTGAGGACCGTGTTCCCATGTGCCAGGATACCGGCGTTTCCGTATTCATTGTGAAGCTTGGCCAGGATTGTCATATTACCGGCGGAAATCTTTATGACGCTATTAATGAAGGGGTAAGAAAAGGATATGAAGAGGGTTATCTGCGCTATTCCATTGTGGACGATCCTTTAAACAGAAAAAATACCGGAGATAATACTCCTTCTGTTATCCATATCGAATTAGTGCAGGGTGAACAGCTGGAAATTCAAATGAATGCAAAAGGCGGCGGGGCAGAAAATATGAGTGCCCTCAAGATGCTTACACCAAGTGACGGAATAGAAGGAGTAAAAAAGTTTATTATGAATACAGTCAAACAAGCCGGTCCAAATGCATGTCCGCCATTAGTAGTAGGGATTGGCATCGGCGGTAATTTTGAAACCTGTGCTTACCTCGCAAAAAAATCTTTGTTTAAACCAGTAGGAGAGCGGCACTCAGACCCGGATCTTGCCAAATTGGAAGAAGAATTAATCCAGTCGATTAATGCACTGGGAATCGGTCCTCAAGGGCTGGGAGGAACCACAACAACGCTGGATGTAAAAATTGAAACAGCTCCCTGTCATATTGCAGCACTTCCAGTGGCTGTTAATTTAAACTGTCATGCGAGCAGGCATAAATATGCCGTATTATAATCAGCTAACTCATTAGATTTGCGGAGGTTGAATAATGGCTCCATTAAAATTAGAAGTACCATTTCAAGATGCAGCTGTAATCAAAAAGCTTCATGCCGGAGATCAGGTATTGCTGAGCGGAACTGTATTTACAGCCAGAGATGCTGCACACAAACGAATGGCAGAACAGTTGGAACGAGGAGAAAAACTTCCCATTGATTTAACAAATCAGGTTATTTACTATGTAGGACCTACTCCTGCAAAACCTGGACAGATTATCGGATCAGCAGGACCTACAACAAGCAGCCGGATGGACAAGTACACACCGCTGCTTCTGAAAAACGGGTTAAAAGGATTGATTGGAAAAGGATACCGGAGTCAAGCAGTAATTGAATCCATTGTAAAAAATGCTGCTGTTTATTTTGCAGCAATTGGCGGATCGGGAGCATTGCTCGCTAAAAGTATAAAATCGGTGGAAGTGATCGCATATGAAGATTTAGGTACTGAAGCTATCCGGAAATTGGAAGTAATAGAGTTCCCGTGCATGGTGATTAACGATGCAGAAGGAAGGGATTGGTATAAGGAATCCCAGGCTATGTTTAAAAATAATGATAACTAGTTAGTATGTGTTAGTTAAAGAAAGCGTCTCATGAATCCTTATTGGAGGGCAGGATGATGGGCGCTTTAGTTATTTTTGAAAAAATGTATATAATTTTTAATCTCAAAGTTTAAGTTTCTATAATAAGACCAAAAAAACCAAAAAGATCAATATGATAGTTTTATTGTTATTATTATGAAAGCGCTTTAAAATCATGGTGAAAAACATTTTTATTCAGTCATCGATGATGCTGAGCTGCCGGCAAGAGATACTTCATGGCAAAAAGTAACTATACTTTGGTCAAGATGGAAGGAGGGGTTGGGGAAGACCGCAGAATAAAGTCAATAAAATTTTATTAGGAAGTGAGATTATGAACAAGAAGAAAGTTATACCAATTGCTCTTGTATGTTTGCTTTTCATTACACCTTTTTTCTCGAGTGCTTCCAGCGATCCATATCCGAACGATATTACTTTACATGAATTGGAAGGACTTGAAAAGCCTGCTGAGATACTGGTGGATGAGTGGGGAATTCCGCATATTTATGCGTCTTCCACGGATGATGTTTATTTTGCACAGGGATTTAATGTGGCACGAGATCGCCTATGGCAAATTGATCTGTGGCGCAAAAATGGGCTGGGAGAACTTTCAGAAGTTCTTGGTCCTGAATATATAGAGCAGGATAAAGCTAAAAGGCTATTTTTATATCGCGGAGACATGGAAGAGGAATGGGACGCTTATGGTCCGGATACCGAAGAAATTGTGACATCCTTTACTGACGGGATCAATGCTTACATCGAAATGATAGAAGAGGATCCTGATTTACTCCCGGAAGAGTTCAAGGTGCTTGATTATGAGCCATCTAAATGGGAACCGGAAGATGTAGTCCGTATTCGCAGTCACGGTTTGACTAGAAATGTTAACAATGAAGTAGCACGAGCACTTACATTAAGGGAACATGGAGAAGAGGTGGAGAGTGTCCGTAAGCGTCTTCAGCCTGAATGGGAAACTACTGTACCAGAAGGCTTGGATCTTGATGATATTTCAGAAGACATACTGGAAACATATAGATTAGGCACTCGGGGAGTATCTTTTGATAATGCCGGAAATGAGATTGCCTTTGAAGATATCGAAACTCAACTCACTGCTGGTAATTTGAACGATCAAATTGAGTATGAATCCGCACTGGGAAGTAATAACTGGGTTATCAGCCCGGAGAAATCAGAAACAGGCCGCCCCATCATGGCAGATGATCCTCATAGGGCAGTAGATGTTCCATCACTTCGATATATTACACATTTGTCAGCCCCAGGATTAGATGTTATTGGAGGTGGTGAACCTGTTTTACCAGGTATCTCTATTGGCCACAATGGTACAAGTGCATGGGGCTTAACAATATTTTCGATAGATCAGGAAGATCTGTACGTGTATGAGACCAATCCGGACAACCCGTCGGAGTACCAATATGAAGGTGATTGGGAAGAGATGACCTCTATCACAGAAGAAATTGAAGTTAAAGGGGTAGGGGAGAAAGTAGAAGAATTAGAGTTTACCCGACATGGCCCGGTTATTTATAAAGATAAAGAAAATAATAGAGCATTTGCAGTAAAAGCAGCTTGGCTGGAACCTGGAATGGCTCCGTATTTGGGCGGTTTATCATACATGGGAGCTGAAAGCTGGGATGAGTTCTATGAAGCAATGAATAAATGGGGTTCCCCGTCCGAGAACCAAGTGTACGCAGATGTTAATGGAGACATTGGCTGGAAACCAGGGGGATTAACACCTGTCCGGGAAAACTGGGATGGATTATTGCCTGTACCTGGAGATGGAACCTATGAATGGGATGGTTTTCTGGACCAAAACAAATTACCATACGAATTAAATCCGGAAAGAGGATGGATTGGTACGGCAAATGAAATGAATCTGCCTGATGATTATGACTATGAAAAATATAAGCTTGGATTTGAATGGAGTGCACCATTTCGTTACCAACGCATAGAGGAGTTTATGGAAAGTAATGAAAAAATAGGGATCCAGGACTCACTGCAATTGCAAACAGATTATACGTCAGTGCCGGGTCAACGTATTACTGGTTTATTAGATGATGTTCTATCTTCTGATGAGAAAGTAAACAAGGCTTTGGATTTATTGCGGGAATGGGATGGCGAGCTTTCTGTTGAAACTTCTGCCGGTGCGTTGTTTGAAGTATGGTACCAACAATTTTTACGTGATGCAGTGGTAGGAGCAATTCTGCCAGAAGAAGCAGCAAATCACATTGGATCCGGTGATCCTGTTGTTACTTTAGATTTATTGGAAAACCCGGATGACCGTTTTGGTGAAAATCCTGAAGAAACTCGAGATCAGATTTTATTATCAACTTTAGCTGATGCCATCGATCATATGGAAGAATTACTCGGTCCGGATATGAATGATTGGCAATGGGGAGATCTTAAACACGCTTATTTAGATCATCCTTTATCAGATATGGTTGATGAAGCGCAGGCAGAAAAAATGAATATTGGACCTTTGCCTCGAGGCGGCAGCGGTGACACGGTTGGAGCTTCGGGGTATAATTCGGATTTCCAACAGACCCATGGTGCAACCTTTAGATTAGTAGTAGATGTTGGTGAATGGGATAATTCTATTGCGATGAACAGTCCAGGTCAGTCTGGTGATCCTGACAGTAAATTCTACGATAATTTATTTGAAAAATGGGCAAATGATGAGGCAATACCATTGTTATACAGCCGTGATAAAATTGAGGAGGCAACGGACCAGCGGATAATTTTACTTCCTGAATCGGAAAATAGTGCAGTCGGCATACAGACATTAGTTGAACATTTTGAGGAAGAAGGTGAATTTACCGGCGACGATGCACCATATCATTTAAAGCTCCATTTAACAGCTGTAAATCAATACGAAAATCAAGGTGATGCAGAAAAAGTTGTTAAACACATGGAAGGTTTTAAGTTTTTACTTGACTATCAAAAAGATAATGAATTGCTTTCCGAATTTGCATATAACACACTTATGTACCAGGCTGATAATTTAATTGCGAAATGGGAGTAGGAGATAATACTTTAGAGAAATCTATTTTATGTGGCAGAGTTTTACTCTGCCACAAATATTTTCTTTATGAATTGTATGGGCTTAAACAATTATCTAATTAAATAATTGTTAGAGAACAATACTTGAAATGAATATAAGAATTATTGCAAGAGTCATACCTTCATGTTCTGCGGTTATTTGACTCTTATTTAGTTTGTAAAAGACTTTGGGAAAAGCAGAATGGAGAATGAATATAGAGACATTTAAGTAAATTATTTCTAGGAGTACTTAAATAAATAAAGAAGAAAGAGAAATAAGCGATATATCTCTATTTCCAAAGGTACTAGGTTCAAGGTTCTGTGAAAAGAGTAACGCATAGGTATTAGGAATGAATTATTAGAAAAGGTGGAAAAATATAGAATAATATATGTTAAAATAATAAAAAGCTTACAATCTACCATTATTTGTGAGGCAATTATGGTGAAAAAACGAATTAAACTACGCACAAAAATATTAATCCTTTCTTCTATTTTAGTCTGCTCTTCTGTTTTGGCAAGCGGCTGGATGATGCTCATTAGTATATCGGATTCATTTGAGGAGGAAATTGGCGAACGTGCTATTGCCATCGCCAGAACGCTGACACAACTGGATGACATTATTATTAATGTAGGACAGGAAGGGGGAGAGGAATATATACAGCCAATAGCGGAGCGTATTCGTCTATCTACCAATGTTGACTATATCGTTATATTGGACATGGACCGTATCCGCTACTCCCATCCCTCGGAAACAAGAATTGGGGAGGTATTTGCGGGAGGGGATGAAGCCGCAGCCTATTCCGAACATGAATACACTTCAAAAGCTGTAGGTGAACAAGGATATGCGATACGTGCTTTTGTTCCAATTATGGATGAAGCAGGAACGGAGCAGATAGGAGTAGCTGTGGTTGGTATTCTGGCGCCAACTTTTCAGTCTTTGGTGAAAGATTACCAGAGTAATTTGCTAGTTTCACTTGCATGGGGATTACTCATTGGTATAGGAGGGTCCTGGCTGCTTGCCACCAATGTAAAAAAACAAACCTATCAACTGGAACCATATGACATTGGCAGAATGTTTGAGGAGCGGCATACAATAATGCAAACCTTGGATACAGGGGTCATTGCTACTGATGACAAAGGAAAAATCAGTTTTATGAATACCCTTGCCGAAAAGTATACGGGCTTTTCATTTTCCGGCCATAAAAATATTCGGGAAATATTTACACACTCCTGGATAGCGGAGCAGCTTTTGGAAAGTGAAAAGGTGATTAATAAACCTGTATCTTTTAATAAAACGATGTATCTGGCTTCTATTTATCCTATTTTTGTTAAAAAAGACTTTATGGGTCTATTAATTATCTTAAAAAACCGATCTGAAATTCACCAGCTGGGTGAAGAGCTTACAGGTGTTAAAAGTCTGGTTAGTGCACTCCGGGCTCAAAATCATGAGTATATGAATAAGCTTCATAGTATTGCCGGGCTGATCCAGCTGAACAGAACAGATGAAGCGCTGGAACTGCTTATCGAAGAAACCTCTGAAGAAGAAAATATGATTCAGTTTTTACGGGACAGAATTGACGACTATGCAGTATCAGGACTTTTACTGGGTAAACGATCCCGGGCAAGGGAATTAGGAGTGCATTTATGGATTCATGAGAATAGCTATTTAGAGAAAGTCGTCGAAGGTTTTAGCACTGGCGATTTGATTACATTGATGGGAAATCTGCTTGATAATGCTATTGAAGCTTGTGAGCATACCGAACAAAAAGAAATTTGCTGTCTGATTCAAGGCAGTGCCAAGTCTTTATATATCACGGTGGAAGATACGGGCAAAGGGATACCTGCTAAAGAAAAAGAAGTGATATTTCAAGAAGGCTATAGTTCGAAGGCAAAAGAAGGGAGAGGGTTTGGACTTGCTCTAATAAGGAATATTGTAGAGGCAAATCAAGGTGAAATAAGCATTACTTCAAAGGAATCAAAAGGGACATTCATTGAAATATTTGCAAGTAATTAGCACAAAAAAATAGGAGTGGGTGATGATGATTAATGTGATGATTATAGAAGATGACCCAATGGTGCTTGAAGTAAACAAAGGTTTCCTTGAGAAAATGGAGGGATTTCATTTGCAATCTTCATTTGAAAATGGAAAAGCAGCACTGGAAAAAGTTTTTGAATCTCCCCCCGATCTTATTTTGCTTGATATGTTTCTACCCGATATTTCCGGGTTGGATGTATTACAGGAAATACGGGATAAGGAAGTCCCTGCCGACATTATACTAATTACAGCTGCCCGGGATGCTCAAACAATACAGCGAGTATTTCGACTTGGCGCCGTTGACTATTTAGTAAAACCGTTTCGTTTTACGCGTTTTCAGCAAGCATTGGAAAGTCATAAGAAAATGTGGATGAAACTACACCAGTCTCAATCATTAAACCAGGAAGATATTGACGGGTGGAATAAAATAAAAAATGAAATGAGTGAAATCCCTCCGAAAGGACTAAGTGAAATTACCTTGAAGCAAATTTATATGGCTTTATCAGATGAACAAAATCCGGTTACTGCGGAAGAACTCGCTGAAAGGTTGGGCATGGCAAGAGTGACGGTTCGCAGATATCTTGAATATCTGGAAAAACAAGAAAGGATAACAGTACAGATAGAATATGGTAAGGTGGGCAGACCAAGACATAACTATTCTGTATAAATTGATCAAGCATTGGCTTAGACCAAAAAGAACAAAAAGATCAATATGAATATTTTATTGCCCTTATAATGAAAGCGCTTTATAATCTGAAATGTTAGAGATATAGGTTGGAAAAGGTGGTGAGTAAAAGTACCAGTACAATGGGTAAAAACCAGTTTGATGATAATTGTCTTAGTATTTATTGCAGCATGTCAAGTGCAATCCTTTCCGGAAGACCATGAACAGCTTAGCGAGGATGAACGTATTGTTATTCGTTTCTCCCATGTTGTAGGTGAAGATACGCCAAAGGGACTTGCCTCAAGGAAATTTGCAGAGCTGGTGGAGGAAAAAACGGATGGGTATGTTGAAGTACAGGTTTTTCCGAATAGTTTCCTCTATAAAGATGGAGAGGAGATAGAAGCACTGCTGGAAGGCGATGTTCAAATGCTTGCTCCGTCTACCTCTAAAATTACAGAGTGGGTTCCGGAATGGAAAGTAATTGACCTGCCATTCGCTTTTAGAAACGAAGAAGAGCTACATGATTACTTAAATAGTTCAGCCGGAAAAATTTTGGAAAATAAATTGGTGCAGAAAGGCTTTTATCCACTTGCTTTCTGGGAAAATGGCTTTAAACAAGTTACAAACAACAAAAATCCGTTACATTACCCGGAGGACTTCGAAGGACTTAATTTCAGGATTATGAGCAGTGATGTTCTAAAAGAACAATTTGAATTACTCGGGGCTGATGCTCAAACAGATTCATTTGATCAGGTTTTCCCTTTATTGGAACAGGGAGTACTAAATGCTCAAGAAAACACCTATTCCAATATAGTCAGTAAAAACATCCATAAAGTACAAAGTCATTTGACAGTGAGCAACCATGGATATTTAGGCTACTTGGTACTAATCAACAATGATTTTTGGCAAGGACTTTCGGATGAAGTCCAGGTGGTTATTTTAGACGCGATGGAAGAAGTAACGGAATGGGAAAAAGAAAAAGCAAGGGAATTGAATAAAAAAGAATATGAATATCTCCAAGAATGCCGTTGCATAGAAATTCATGAGTTAAGCGATTCGGAAAAAATTATCTGGGAAGATGTGTTAAATCCACTGTATGATAGTTTTTCGGAAATGTATGGAAAACAGTATATAGATTATTTACCGAAATTTCAAAATGAATAAATAATAAGGAGGAGTTTTTATGAAAGGCTTTAAAAAGTTTTATTTACTAGCATTTTTATTGTTCATTATGCTTCTTGCAGCATGCAATGATGAGGAAGCGGGGGGCGAAGATAATGGAGGAGACAGTGAAGCTGTAGAAGAAAAAGATTATCCTTCTACTGTAACAATTGGTACAGCTTCCCAAGGCGGTACGTATTATATTTGGGGAGGCGGCCTGGCTACTTTACTCGAAGGTCTCGATATAACATCAAATGTAGAAGTAACAGGTGGTCCGGTGCATAACATCCAGCTCTTGGATGTGGATGACATCCAACTTGGAATGGTTACGATGGGTCCGTTGTATGAGGGGTATTATGGAGAGGGAGAATGGGCAGATAAAGAATTCAGTGATATCCGGGTTATTTTCCCAATGTATAATACCCCATTTCACTGGTGGTCTACTGCCAGCTCAGGTGTTACAAGCATAAATGAACATGAAGGGGAACGGGTTGGTGTCGGACCTTCCGGTGGAACACCAGGGACTTATAATCCATTGATCTATGAGGCACTTGGTATTGAAACAGGTGATCAGGTTGCAGCAGGAGCAAGCGATATGGCTTCACAAATGTTAGATGGCCAATTGGATCATATCGGCTTTTCAGCAGGAATACCAATAGCTGCTGTGACAGAAGTGGAAACACAGGCGGATATTAATATTTATGGGATAGATGGTGAAGAACGCGAAACTGTAATGGAGGATTTGCCATATTTCACTGAATTTGTAATACCTGAGGATACGTATGATTCCCTTGATGGTGACATAGAAACAATTGCACAATTTAACTTTGGAGTTGTTCAAAAAGATGCGAATGAAGAGTTTGTTTACGATCTGGTTAAAGCATATCATGAAAATATTGACCAAATGATATCTACTCATGCATCCGCCCAGGAATCAGAGGATCCTGCTGCTATATTGGAAAATGAAGAATATCCAATGCATCCTGGAGCTATCCGTTATTATGAGGAAATAGGAATTGAACTTCCGGATGCAGTCTATCCTCCTGAGTGGGAATAAATAACTAACTTTATCTTTAAAAATTCAGGGTGAATTAAATAAGGCTGGGACAGAACGCTGAGTATGCATGAAAAAGACGAACAACCTGCCATAATTCCGAAGAGGGTTTTAAGTATAAGTTAAGTATGTTCGGATTTCTGCTTACTAAAAATTGTTTTGTCCCACCCTCATGAACATCGTTTCAGCATGTTAACAAGGAGGGGAATGCATGACAGAACAGAAAAACAATAATCAATCAAATAAGGATGTTGAGAAGCAGGAAGAACATAAAAATGAAATAAAAAACAAGAAAATAGATACGGCTATTACAGAGGATGATTTAGGCTCCTCTTCACAGGTAAGAGATTTGTCAGGTGTTGTCCGCAATTTATTTATGGCTATAGCTGTCATAGGAGCGCTTTATCATTTATATATACTTAACTTTAATCCAATCGACCCCTGGGTATTCCGCAGTACTCACTTGGCTTTTGGTACGGTTCTTGCTTTAATGCTTTACAAAGGAGGGAAAACAAAATCCAATAGAGTGGCAATAATAGATTGGGTGCTTATTGCTATTGCTGTTTTTATAGCTTTATATATTTATATAAACCTGGAGCAGCTCGTTTTTCGTTTTGGTGTTGCACCAACCACGATGGACTTTATCGTTTCCCTTCTTGGTTTATTGCTGGTTCTTGAAATAACGCGCCGGGCAAGCGGATGGATTTTGCCAATATTGGCATTTGTCTTTATCCTTTATTCCTTTGCAGGGCCATATTTGCCAGGAATATTAAATCATAATGGCTATTCACTGGAAAGGTTTGCAACTTATGTATATGGGCTGGACGGGGTCTTTGGGGTTACTACAGATGTATCCTCCAAATATATAATTCTTTTCATTATATTTGGTGCCTTTCTGCAAATGTCTGGGGTCGGACAATATTTTATCGATGTTGCCTTTAGGATAGCCGGCGGATTACGGGGAGGACCGGCTAAAGTTGCGGTTGTTTCCTCGGGTCTCATGGGAATGATTAATGGAACTTCAGCAGGTAATGTTGTGGCTACTGGTTCATTGACGATTCCATTGATGAAAAAAACAGGTTACCGGCCAATGTTTGCTGCAGCAACGGAAGCAACAGCTTCAGCCGGTGGGCAATTATTGCCCCCTATTATGGGTGCAGGTGCATTTCTGATGGCAGAAATTACTGGGATCCCTTACTCTGAAATTATTATAGCTGCGATGATTCCTGCTATTTTGTATTTCGTATCTGTTTATTTTATGGTGGATTTTCAAGCAATTAAAAGTGGAATGGTTGGTTTATCCCGAGACCAGTTACCTAACTTAAAAAAATTGTTGAAGAAATTTTATCTGTTTGCACCGGTCATTTTGCTGATTTACTTGCTTGTAAGCGGGTTTTCCGTTATTTTTGCCGGTACTGCCGGAATTGTTGCCTGTTTTGTTTTAAGCTTATTCAGTAAAGAAACTAGAATGGGGTTAAGAAAGGTATTGGAAGCATTGGAACTGGGAATGAAAAATGCTGTTCAGCTCATTGCGATTGTTGCTACTGCAGGAATTATTGTCGGGGTAATAGCATTAACCGGGATAGGACAGCGTTTTAGTTCTATGCTGCTTACAATTGCGGATAATAATCTTATCATTGCCCTGCTCTTTGCAATGGTGATTTCCATTATACTTGGAATGGGCATGCCGACAACAGCAGCATATGCGGTTGCAGCTTCTGTTATCGCACCTGGATTGGTGAATCTTGGGATTGACCCGATTATTGCTCATATGTTTGTTTTTTACTATGCAGTTATTTCTGCAATTACGCCGCCAGTTGCACTTGCCGCTTTTGCTGCAGCGGGCATTTCGGGAACAGATCCAATGAAGACCAGTTTCCAGGCTTTTAAAATAGGTCTAGCAGCCTTCATTGTACCGTTTATGTTTTTCTTTAGTCCCGAATTATTATTGGAAAGTGGTACAAAGGGAGGAATTGTAATAGCAGTAATTACAGCGCTGATTGGAGTGTATATTCTCTCAGCAGCCGTACAAGCATGGTTTTTTGGGAAACCAGCAAGCTGGTATAGCCGGATTATGCTTTTGATAGCTGCAATAATGTTTATGCTTTCGGGTATTCCAACGGATATTATTGGACTTGTCCTGGTTGCTTCAGTAGTAGTTATTCAAAAGTTTATAAATAAATCTGATACGCCCCGGAAGTCCGTAGTAGAGAGTGCCAGTACTTTATCTTAGCCGTTTATATGTATAGCAGCATAACTATCTTGGAAATAAACCCGTACCATTTATTCAGTGGTGCGGGTTCACTGGTTTGCATGTTTTATTACGAACTGTATAAAGAAGGTTGGATATGTTATTTAAGTCATGGAATTACCCATTTAATAGGCTAAAGTTATCCGGAAATATGGTTACATTTGTACTATCAACACTTATTTTTATAGGGTTATTAATCCTATTGCCGGCAGATGTCTCCTGGTCTGCAAAAGCTACTATAAGTATCATGGTTTATGGTATTTTATTATGGGCTTTTGAATCGCTCCCGCTAGGGATGACTTCTGTTTATATGATAGTTCTATTATTATTTTTACATGCTGTTTCAATCGATGTTGTATTAAGCGGTTTTGGATCCCCGGCTGTATTTCTGATTGTAGCGGGAATGATGATTGCCAAAGGGGTGAATGAAACTCCCTTAATGAACAGGATTACTTATACACTGCTTGCAAAATGGGGTTCTACAGCAAAAGGTATTTTTATCGGGTTGTTTTTACTTATGCAGATACAAGCATTTTTTATTCCTGCAACAGCTGTGCGATCATCTTTGATGGTACCTGTTGTACTTTCTGTACTTAAATCAGCGGGAGCAAGGAAAGGAAGTAATTTTAGCAAACTTATGCTTGTAGGAACAGCATATGCAGGAAATATTAGCGGAACTGCCGTTTTAACAGCTGCCATTGGCAACATATTAACGATAGAGATTTTGCAATTATATGTGGGGAGATCTTTATCCTATCTGGACTGGTTTTTGTATGCTTTTCCTATTTGGGTATTACTGATTGTGGTTATCCCCTATATAGTATGGAAGTGTTTTCCTCCCGAGAATTTTCCCTTTCATCTGCTCCATAAACAAATGGAAAAGAAAAAGGAAAGTATGGGAGCATTAAGCAAGTCAGAATTAAAGTGCATCCTTATTTTATCACTAACTGTTTTCCTATGGATAACACAATCTATACATGGATACCATCCCACTGTTCCAGCTTTGATGGCAGTGGTGCTAATGGCTATGCCCAGAATAGGTTTTGTGACATGGACAAAGTTAGTGAATGTTAATTTTGATTTGGTTTTATTAGTCGGTGCAACTCTATCATTGGGTTTTGCGTTAATTGAGTCAGGAGCAATTGATCTGCTGGAGGTGCTGGTTACTTCTGAAAATATATTAAATATTTTCGCTAACCCATGGTTTGCTATACTCATTGTTATTTTGCTATCGCAAATCTATCATTTGGGTGTTACGAATGTTTCAACCGCAGTAGTGACCTTGCTTCCTGTTCTCATCAGTTTGTCACTGCAGGCAGAACTTGACCCAGTTGTGATCAGTTTCACTTCTGCCATAACCATTTTGTTTGGTTATGTGTTAGTCGTGGAGACAATGCCGATGGTTGTAGTGCATGGAACCGGTATGATAAATCAGCGGGATTTTTATCTGCCCGGTCTGTTAGCCACGACTGCCAGCACTATTATAACTTTGATTGTAGCCTTTACTTGGTGGAGATGGCTGGGTTTTTGGCCGTAAATATCTTTCGAAAAAGAGGTAAGTGCAGTGTATAATTTAGGAAAGATATCCGAAGTGTATTGATAGAAATGGAAAGCAGCTTTTATATAAAATACTTCCTAGAACATCATTATTACTGTTTAGGAAATACACATTAAATCAGCAATGTAACTATAAAAAATTTAATAATAATATTAATGATTTTCTTAAAGAACCAATTTTTTAAAAGACCGTCCACCTGTGCCTGACTAGACGGTCTTTTAGTCATATTAGCGAGTTAATCGCTATTCCTCTTCTTCCTTATGCTTAATCACTCTCTCCATTTCCCGCTCCATATGCATATCAGCATGCTTCCTGCCATATTTAGACATAGCAACCATGTATAAAACAGCACCTAAAACAATCCAAACAAATATTATCAGCCATTCATATGGCCACACAAGTGCGGAAGGCATACCCGGGAAATATAAAATTGCTACACCAATGGACATAATCGTTGCAATCCAGCCAATGGTTGTTCCGCCTTTTAGTTTAAATGGACGTACCATATCAGGGTCTTTTTTACGTATAATAATAAACGATACAGCAACCATGAGCCATGCTGCAACCAGTCCCAACCCACCCGCGTTTACAAACCATACCAGTGCAGGCCGTCCAAGTAGGGGGGCTAATGTTGATAAGACTGCAATCAATAATATTGCTTTATGTGGTGTTTTATATTTTGGATGGAGTTCACCCAGTGTTTTTGGGAGCATTCCAGCCTTTGCAAGTGCATAAATCGCACGGCTTCCACCAACATAAAAGCCGATCCAGCTGGTTAAGATACCGCCGATTCCTCCGAGTACAAGAATGTTTCCCATCATCTGACTGCTTCCAAACGCTTTAGCCATGGCATCTGCGGTCACTAAATTTGAAGCAGCCATTTCAGAGGGAGTCAGTACCATGGAAACGCCAAAAATAATGGCTATATACCATATAACTGCAAGAATAACGGACAAAATAAGCAGTTGACCTATTCTCTTTTTTGGCAGATTTATTTCTTCAGCTGCCTGAGGGATAACATCAAATCCAACAAACATGAATGGTGTCATAATTACAACGACTAAAATTCCTGAAATCCCTGTTGCAAAAAATGGCTCCATTGTTTGAATATTGCCTGACACACTACTTCCGGTGATCAGCAATATACCAGATATAATAATTAATGCTGTTAATATAAAATTGATTGCTGTGGAGAGTTTAATTCCACGATAATTAATCCAGGCAATCAAAACAGATCCCAGCATACCTACACCAGCCCAGGTGATAGTTACATCCCACCCCGAAATAGTATATAAGTATCCCATACTGTAATGCGGAATTAAATATTCAAATACGGTGGGAAGGGCGACTGCTTCAAAGGCTATAACAGAAACATATCCGAGAATTATTGCCCATGTGGCAATGAAAGAAGCAACCCTTCCCATTGCTTTAAAGCTGTAAAATAATTCACCTCCGGCAAGTGGAATGGAAGAAGCTAATTCAGCGTAAGCCAATCCTACCAATACTACGAGTACTCCACCAATAGCAAAGGCAAGGATTGCACCTAATGAACCTGCCTCCGAGATCCAAAGGCCTGTGGTAACTACCCAGCCCCAGCCGATCATTGCCCCAAATGCCAGGGCCAGAACATCCCTGTTCCCTAATATTTTTAATAGATTTTGATCTTTCAAGTATAGCCCCCCTTATAAATAGCTTATTAATGATACTTTCATACTCCTATAGTTATTTCATAAACAAAATTTTATGAAAAAAGAATAAAAGGAAACTTTATAAAAAATACAGTTAATCAATATTAAAATTTGAACTTCTTTTTCATGCATATTTATGGACTAGGTTAAATATTGATTATATTAGCTATTATTTAAGCCCTGAAAAATGTAAAAACACCAATATTTGAAAATGGTGTCAGTATATCCAAATTAAATTGAATTAGATTCCGGCTCATTATATTTTCAATATGATATTCCGGCAGAAGGGAGGTGAATTAATATGAAAAATGCAAAAGAAGGTACAAGGAAACCTAATAGTTTCGAGGTTATTATCGTACTGATTTTATTTTTAGCTATTGCATTTTCATTTACTGGTGTTTTTGATTTACCCATTCAATTAGCTTTATTTATTGCCTTATTTCTTGTCATTTTACTTGGATTAAGATTGGGATATTCATACCGTGATTTGCAGGATGCGCTTAAAGGTGGTATTTCCAGTGGATTAGAAGCTGTTCTAATACTAATAGCAGTTGGGGCGCTTATTGGTACCTGGATTGCTGGCGGGATTGTACCAAGCATTATCTATTATGGATTGGAATTTATCCACCCCAGTATATTTTTGCTGGCTACGGTACTGCTTTGTTCCATTACTTCTTTGGCGACCGGAACCTCCTGGGGGACTGCCGGAACAGCTGGAATCGCGATGGTAGGCGTGGGAGAGGCGATGGGTATACCGTTGCCAATGGTAGTTGGAGCAGTTTTGTCCGGCGCATACTTTGGTGATAAACTTTCACCATTATCAGACAGTACCATCCTGACTGCTTCCATGGCCAAAGTGGATGTAATTGAGCATATTCGATCGCTCCTTTATGTAAGTATTCCTGCATTAGTAATTAGCGGCGCTGCTTTTACAATAGTTGGGTTTACTTATGCGTCTGACAATATAAATTTAAATAGAATCGAATCCATTATGGTCTCCATGAAC
The DNA here is from genome assembly GCF_010994035.1 of Virgibacillus aidingensis. Taxonomy (GTDB): domain Bacteria; phylum Bacillota; class Bacilli; order Bacillales; family Amphibacillaceae; genus Virgibacillus_N. The sequence continues at coordinate 106,484 of NZ_WIXN01000007.1, read as the reverse complement.
GATACATTCAGTATTCACTGGGGAATGCTGATCCCTGCAATTATAGTTATTACGCTGTTAGCAATGAAAAAGCCTGCTGTGCCTACCATTGCTTTCGGCGCACTATTAGGGGTAGTCTGGGCCGGGTTATTTCAGGGTACTGATTGGGTAGCAGCTTTAAATACTGCTTATGAGGGATTTAGTGTACAAACCGGTGATGCGTTTATGGATGAATTGTTAAACCGTGGCGGTATTGTTGGCATGCTTGGATCAATTGTAGTTATTTTGCTGGGACTCGGTTTCGGTGGATTATTGAATTATATTGGGGCACTGCAGGTGATTGTTGATTCATTTTCAAAGTTTATTAAAAACACCGGACGTCTTTCAGTATCGACTATCGCAACAGGGTTTTTATCGAATGTTTTTGGCTGTGCCATGTATGTGTCGTTAATCCTAACCCCGAAAATAATGGAGAAAAACTATGAACGGTTAAAAGTGGACAGAAGAATACTTTCCCGAAACACGGAAGTAGGGGGTACATTAACATCAGGGATGGTGCCGTGGTCTGACAATGGGATATTTATGGTTGCTTTATTTGGCGTACCGACACTGCAGTATGTGCCATATATGTGGTTGAGTTTTGCAGCGATTATTCTTGTCATTATATATGGATACATGAATAAATTTATATGGTATGTTGATGACCCGGAAGAAGGAAAAGAAATGAAAACTGTGTAAATTGACATAATCAGCGAACGGCCGCCCATCAAAAGGGCAGGCCGTTCGTTTTTATATTATCTAAAAATCGAATTCGGCAAAAACGCCGACACCAAACAATTCGGCATGTTCACAATCTCACTGATCCGCAAATCCACAGCAAGACTGCAAAGCATATAAGCCTCCGTTTCACTCATCCTGTACGTATCCACCAAATGTTCAATCATATACCGAATGGCATTTTGAGCAGCCTTATAAAGATCTTCACCATGCCCTGTGGTCACGTAATATCCTCTGCTGTCAGCTTCCGGAGTAGGCGGTCCGGGAATTTCGTATCTCGGTTCCGCAATGGATTTTCCTTTGTGCAGCTTAAACCGGATCGTTGTTTCCATGGAGGCTTCGACAGCAGTTCCGCACACTTCACCATCACCCATCACAGCATGTGTATCCCCAATGGAAAATAAAGCACCTTCCACCCACACCGGGAGATACAACTTTGTTCCGCTGGTCAGGTGGCGGGTATCCATGTTTCCTCCATTTTTTCTTGGTGGAACAACGCTATGGTTGCCTGGTTCAGGCAGAGCTACACCAGCTGTTCCGGGGAAAGGTTTCATGAAAAGGTCGATGCCGTCAAGGAATTCCATCTTATTTTTGCCGGAGAGATCAAACGTTTTTATTGCAGGTTCTTTAAACTCGTCTGCAAGCAGACCAAACCCGGGAATAAGCGCTGTCCATCCCCAATCAAGCTGGGAGAAATTCAGCATTTCGACTTCCAAAGTGTCTCCTGGTTCTGCTCCTTTTATATAGACAGGTCCTGCTACAGGGTTAATTTTTCCAAAATCCAGATTTTCCACATCTTTTGTTGTAGATTCCTTTGTAAATTGTCCGCCGGAAGCTTCTGTAAGTTCGTACGTGATGGTCTGGCCAGAATCTGCTTCAGCAATGGGTTTAAGGGAATTATCCCAGCCGACGTGACTGTTTGATTCGAAATCATGAATGGTCATATAAGGGTGATTGTGGTGATGAATGCTCATTTTCTATCTCTCCTTTAATATTGGCGATTTTTTGATACATAACTTGGCTGATACAGTGATAAAGGGTATTTTTTGCGAAGAAATTAAAATAATGCTGATATATTCAAGCTAAGTAAAATTGGGTTTCTATCTCGATAATCAGTGGTTTTTGTTTTCATTATGGATTGTTTTGAAAGCTATCTTCAATATATAGTCTATATTTTAGATGATTTTTATTCAATCGGTATGGAAAGTGACTTTTAAGAAAATACTTAGTAGTTTTATTCATACGTATAAAGAATGGAATCTCGTGATTTCCTTCTATTGATATATAGAAGGATAACAATAATCTCAAATATCAATAAAGTTATTTACAATTGAAAATAAATGATATATTATAAAGATTAACATATAAAACGCTTTCGTATTTCATTCGTTCTTTAATTTAACAAACCGGAATGAAAAAACGATCTGCCTAATCTGTTAAAAACTTCCCGCCGAAGTTATCCCACAGATAAGATCCAGTTCAAATAGACTTTTTTATAGTCTTATTTGGATTGGATTTTTTAATCTGTGAAGCCATAGATTTGAAAGCGTTTGCTTTAAGGGGGAGAGAGTTTAAGTCTATTATGGGGGTGGTTAATAAGTGTTACGTTAAGTATTGCAGCAGTACTTATGTGATATTTATATTGATGAATTTTATTGTGGAATTGATATTTATGGAAAAAATGATGCTATTGGAGGCGACAAAATGAAAAAGATGTTTTCAATCTTTAGTTTGGTTTTCTTAATTGGAATTGTACTTGGGGCGTGCGGTGACAGTGATGCAGGTGGAGAAAGCAGCGGTGAGGATGGCGGAAGTGAAGGCGGCAGTGTTGAAGAAATACTCGATGGTGAGTTTGTCACGATTTTAACCGGCGGTTCCTCCGGTGTGTATTATCCGCTCGGAGGAACTTTGGCAGATATGTTCCAAAACTTAGGTGCCAATGCCAATAGTCAATCAACAGCTGCATCAGCAGCGAATGCCACAACACTTAACCAGGGGGATGCAGAAATTGGGTTTTCCATGGGAGATGCTGCTGCTGATGCATATGAAGGAGTTGGCAGCTTTGAAGAACAGGGTGCCCAGGAAAATATCCGCAGTCTGGCCTCTTTATATCCAAACTATTTGCAAATTGTAGCTACTGAGGAGTCCGGCATTAAAACAGTGGAAGATTTGGCAGGAATGAATGTAGCCGTGGGGGCTCCTGCTTCCGGAACTGAAATCAGTGCTCAGCGTGTGTTGGAGGCTTATGGCATGTCTTATGATGATATTAATGAAGATTTTCTATCATTTTCAGAAGGTGTGGAAGGAATCCAAAATGGAAATATAGATGCTGTTGTTATTTCCTCCGGTTTGCCAAATGCCGGTGTACTGGAACTTCAAACTACACAGGATATTGTTGTTGTAGAAATTGATGAAGATATCATTTTGGGAATGCAAGAGGATTATCCTGCTTTTTTCCCGACGAATGTACCTAAGGATGTGTATGATTTGGAAGATGATGTCACAACAATTGGCGTCAACAATGTTTTATTGACCCACAGTGATGTTTCAGATGATCTTGCATATGCCATGACGAAAGCAATATTTGAAAATGTTGATCAATTAAGAGATACACACAATGCAGCCCAGGATATTACACTTGAAGAAGCACTGGATAACCTTCCTGCTCCGCTTCACCCGGGTGCAGAAAGGTATTTTGAGGAAGAAGGCATCACAGAGTAATGTGACACCATCGTACAGAGGGTGCGTATATGATAAAAAAAGCAGTTTTGACTTTTGGATTGTTGCTGATTGGAATCGGTGCCTTGCTGATGCCGGTCCAATCAGGCCTTTTATTAACGAATGAAAAAGGAGAGCCCTTTTATTTTTTGCCGTGGAATTCGGATACAGTAACGATTGGCTGGCGGCATTCCGTTGAGTTGACACCATGGGAGGAAACTTACCGTATTACCGGCGAGGGCGAATTATCCTTTGAATCAACATTGTTTCAGTCATACGGGGCAGGGACTCCCGATGTCGAAGGAAAAGTGGATTTTTTGGAAGATGGTTTTATTCAAGTCACCCAAATAAACAGAAAGATACCGTACTATTCGCTTTACTATGTTCCGGTTTCACAATATTACCTTGAAGATCATGAAAACAAATATCGATTAGCAAACTATATTCCTGATCATTCAGATGTTCAAATTCATTATGAACAATTACAAGCATATGAGTGGTTGAGATTAAAGTTGGAGGATATAAACAAGGAGGGATAGGCCGCGTGAGTAATGCGATTAAAGAAACAGAAGAGCTTACTGAAGAAAATCAGCTCTCCGGTAAAGAACAACGCAAACTAGTTGAAAAATATGATTCCGAATCCAGATTCAGAAATTTGAACATACCTTGGATGGCCAGGCTCGTTACATTAATATCTGTTGGTTTGGCGCTATTCCATCTGATTACTTCATTTACAGGTCCTCTAGTCACGCTGCAGCATCGGGCTTTACATACAGGTGTTATTCTGGTGCTTGTCTTTTTATTGTATCCATCAAGGAAAAATGCACCGCAGCAGCGTGCATCTATTATTGATTTTTTACTGGCTTTATTATCGGCGGCAACCATTGTCTATATTTTTGTAGATTATATGGGAATTGTGCAGAGAGCAGGTTTGCCAAGCAAAAATGATATTATTTTCAGTTTACTCATGGTTATTCTCGTGCTTGAAGGCGGGCGTCGTGTTGTAGGCACGGGATTAACCGTGCTTAGTGCCTTGTTTTTGCTTTATGCTTATTTAGGTCCATATCTGCCGAGAGTGGTTGCACATCGTGGTTACGATATCGACGCTATTGTCACCTACTTATATTTAACGACAGAAGGTATATTTGGAACTGCCATAGGAGTTTCTGCGACCTATATTTTCCTGTTTGTATTGTTCGGGGCTTTTTTGAACAGAACAGGAATGGGACAACTCTTTAATGATTCTGCCATGGCGATTTCCGGACATACTTCCGGAGGACCGGCGAAAGTAGCCGTTATTTCAAGTGGATTTCTTGGTTCGATAAATGGCTCTGCGATTGCAAATGTAGTGACTACAGGGTCATTTACCATTCCATTAATGAAAAGGACCGGATATTCAAAGAATTTTTCCGGAGCTGTAGAAGCAGCTGCATCTGTCGGGGGGCAGGTGCTTCCGCCGGTGATGGGTGCGACGGCGTTTATCATGGCTGAGACATTGGGCATGCCTTACGTCCAAATCGCTATCTCAGCTATTATTCCCGGAGTTTTATATTATCTTGGAGTAATCACCGTAGTTCATTTGCGTGCCAAAAGACGCGGATTAAGAGGGTTATCGAAAGAAGAACTTCCAAGTATGAGAGTGGTAATGAAAGAGCGTGGACACCTGCTCATTCCGCTGTTCATTCTGATTTATATGTTATTTGGCGGGTATACGCCAATATATGCTGCCGCATGGGCGATTATCTCGACAGTAATTATTTCTATGTTACGAGCAACTACACGTATGAATATGAAAGGTATAATAAAGGCACTTGAAGAAGGTACACGCAGTGCACTTGGTGTAGCTATGGCTTGTGCTATGGTAGGGATTATTGTTGGTGTCGCATCCTTGACCGGTTTTGGTCTGAAAATGACTTCAGCCATTCTCGTGCTTGGTAATGATATGTTATTTTTGACCTTGTTTTTCACAATGCTTGCATCCATTATTTTAGGAATGGGCTTGCCATCGATTCCTACGTATATCATTACCTCTTCGATGGCTGCACCTGCATTGGTTCAATTTGGTGTGGAACCATTCGTATCCCATATGTTTGTATTCTATTTCGGTATTTTAGCTAACCTTACTCCGCCTGTAGCTCTCGCTGCATTTGCTGGTGCAGGTATAGCGGGAGGTGAGCCGAACAGAACCGGGTTTATTTCATTAAAACTTGCTGCAGCAGGCGTTCTTGTCCCTTATATTTTTGTATACTCCCCAGAACTGCTTATGCAGGGAACCGGTGTCGGTGGAGCTGTTCTAATTGGGGTTACAGCAGCCATAGGGATTATTGCACTAGGTGCCGGATTTGAGGGATATTTCCTGGAAGAGATGAATTGGATTCTTAGGGTGCTCTCGGTGACTAGTGCCATCGTTTTAGTAATACCTGGGATTGTAACAGATCTCATTGGATTCAGTTTGTTGGCAATGGTAGTTATATTCCAGGTGATTAAAAGAAGAAAAAAAGTAAATACAGCAACCTAGCAGGGACACGGGGACAGGTACCTTGTCCCACCTCATCCACGAGGGACACAGGGACAGGCACCTTGTCCCACCTTGCCCATCCACGTTTGGGACACAGGGACAAATCTTTTCGGTGGGACGAGCATTTAGCGCAGTCCCAGGCACCTTGTCCCATCATCTTTAGGGGACACAGGAATAAAGCTTTTTGATGGGACGAGCATATAGTGCAGTCGCGGACACTTTGTCTCTTTCAATTGTTTGAATTTGGGACAGTAAACCTGTCCCTGTGTCCCGGCTAATATATTACGAAAGGTAGTAAGAAATGAAATCCTATGTCAGCAAACAGAATAGCAGTATGTACTTTGCCAGCAAGGAAAACATGCAACAGATCATTAGTATTGTCATCGCTATTGCTATATTTTTGCTATTGTATTTCGGATTGCCGGAAACATTTTCGCAATCCGGAAAATTAATGACTGCGATTGTATGTGCCGGGGTTGTTTTATGGGCTTTGGAACCATTTCCCATGGGATTAACGGCATTTTTGATCCTTGTTATGATGCTGCTATTTAATTTAGCTGAACCGGAAGTCGTGTTCAGTGGTTTTGCTTCACCCGCAACACACCTTGTCATTGCCGGTATGATGATCGCAAGGGCGGTGAATGAAACCACTCTTGTTAAAAGAGTAAGTTATTTTATTTTAAAAAAATGGGGAGGCAGGGCAAAAGGATTGCTGGGTAGTTTAATCATTGTCCAGCAAATCCAGGCTTTTTTTATTCCATCATCAGCTGTACGTGCTACCTTGATGCTGCCCATTTCATCCATGATTGTAGAAACAGTGGAAGCAAAACCGGGAAGCAATCTTCGTAAAATGATTATGCTTGGCGTGGCGTTTGGCGGGAATATTAGCGGAACTGCCATCATGACAGCGGCAGTTGGAAACATTTTAACAGTAGAGCTGCTTCACCGTTTTGCCGGGGTGGAAATAACGTATTTTCAATGGTTTTTATATACGTTTCCTTTGTGGCTCATTCTCATTCCGGCTATTTGGGTTTTATTGATAAAATATTATCCGCTGCCAAAAAATGAACAGTCATTTCCAAGGGTAAAAAAAGAAATGAAGTTGAAATTGGAGGAGCTTGGTCCGATGGATAAACAGGAATGGAAATGTTTAATTATTTTGCTGTTTGTAGTCGGGCTTTGGATTAGTCAGCCGCTGCACGGATTGCATCCGAGTGTGCCTGCTTTAATTGGCGCAGCAGTGATGACTATGCCGGGTATTGGATGTGCCAGATGGGAAAATGTGGTCAAAATTAATTTTAATACGGTATTGCTTCTAAGTGTTACATTGTCCATGGGATATGCTTTGGTGGATTCGGGAGCTGTAGCAACCTTAAGTGATTATCTCAGTGTGGGGTGGTTTTTATCCCTTGTACAGACCCCGTTAACTGCGGCAATCATTGTTATTATACTAACGCAAGTATTTCACAAGATGATATCCAATGTTCCGGCTGCTGTTGTAACATTAATTCCAATCACCATCAGCCTGGCAGCCAATGCGGATATAGATCCATTGGGGATGGCGTTTACAGCAGGACTAACAAGTCTATATGGATTTTTGCTTGTTGTTGAAACAATGCCGAATTTAATTGTACATAGTACCGGGTTAATTTCACAGCGTGACTTTTTAAAGCCGGGTCTTTATGCAACAGTGATTACTATGCTCGCCACTGCACTTGTTGCATCGACTTGGTGGAAGATTGTAGGATTAATATAACAGGGACACAGGCTCAGGTACCTTGTCCCAGGCTCGGTCTTCTATTTAAAGTTGGGACAGTGGACCTGTCCCCATGTCCCATGTCCCCATGTCCCAGGGAGGGAGAACATATGCATGATTTTCTAATTGTTGGAGCGGGAATTGTTGGACTGGCTTCAGGGATGGCTTTATTGGAAGAAAATCCTGGTGCAAATGTAATTATTCTGGAAAAGGAATCACATCCGGGTCTCCATCAAACCGGACACAATAGTGGTGTTATTCATTCGGGAATTTACTACAAGCCGGGAAGCTATAAAGCGAAATTTGCAAGAGCAGGCAGTGAAAGTATGCGTGATTTCTGCCTGAACCATGAGATACCCCATGAAATTTGCGGAAAGGTAATTGTTGCATCAAACAATAAAGAATTGCAGCAGCTGGAAGCGCTGTACTACCGCGGGGTGAAGAACGGTTTATCTCCGGTGAGGCTGACTAAGGAGGAATTGCTGGAAAGAGAACCACATGTAAATGGGTTGGAAGCGATTTATTTGCCGACTACCGGGATAGTGGATTATCAGCAAGTGGCCGGAAAAATGGCAGAAATTTTCCACTCTAAAGGCGGACAAATCGTGTATGATGCAGAGGTCAAAGCAATCAGCGAAACCGGAAATGCAGTTTCCATTGATACGGATCAGCATACTTACCACGCAAATTTGCTTCTTAATTGTTCAGGACTATATAGTGACCGGATTGCAAAAATGGCAGGCTATCTGACAGATATGCGAATATTCCCATTCAGGGGAGAATATTTCAAGCTGAAACAAGAAAGAAGCTATCTTGTAAATCATTTAATTTATCCTGTCCCCAATCCCGATTTTCCTTTTCTCGGTGTACATGCAACAAGGATGATCGATGGTGGCATTGAAGTAGGGCCAAATGCGGTTCCCGGTTTGAAACGGGAGGCATATAAGAAGACATCATTTGCCTGGAAAGATTTTTATGAAATCATATCGTACCCGGGCATTTGGAAATTAGGTTCTTCCTATGCAAAAGAAGGCGCAGGAGAAATGGTGCGTTCCCTAAGTAAAAAAAGATTTGTGGAAAATTTGCGCCGGTTGCTGCCTGATATTTCAGAAGATGATCTGATTGCCGCTCCTGCTGGTGTTCGTGCACAGGCTTTGCAGCATGATGGTACATTGATCGATGACTTTTTTATTGTAAACGGCAAAAGAAGTATTCATGTTTGTAACGCTCCATCCCCTGCAGCTACAGCAGCCCTGGAAATAGGGAAAGAGATTTCAGGCAGGATTTTGGAAAGAGCCATATAAAGATAATTAATAATCGATTTTCATAGTTTCGATGTTGAAATAATAGTGATTTTGCGAGATACTTTGGGCATAACAATGCCCTTTTTAAAATTCTAAAATGTCGAGTGTTGTTTTATTACATAGAGCAGGTACAGATCGAAAGGCGTCGAAAATATGACTACTACCACAAACAGCAAAACCATCTATCCAATTTTATTCATTATAGGATTATGCCACTTATTGAATGACACGCTCCAAGCGGTCATTTCCGCCATGTTTCCCATCCCGGAAAATTCATTGGGACTGACATTTACCCAGCTCGGTTTTATTGCGTTTACATTGAACATGGTAGCTTCTGTCATGCAGCCTGTGGTTGGCATGTATACGGACAAACGGCCAATGCCGTACGCTTTGCCGATCGGGCTGGCAAGCAGCATGGTTGGCATGTTCGGTTTGGCACTCGCTCCTAATTTTTGGGCAATCCTGGCGAGTGTGCTTTTTATCGGTTTGGGTTCCGCTATCTTCCATCCGGAAGGGTCGCGGGTAGCGTATCTTGCGGCGGGTCCGCGCAGGGGGCTGGCACAATCGATTTATCAGGTGGGAGGGAATTCGGGGCAGGCGCTTGCTCCCGTGATTACCGCGCTTGTCCTTGTTCCGCTTGGACAGTTTGGTGCCATTTGGTTTACGCTGATTGCCGGTTTGGCAGTAATTTTTTTAATGTATATTGCCAGGTGGTACCAATCTCAAGTCGGCAGGCCAATGAAAGTAAAAGCACAAAATGGAGAAAAAAAGCGGGATAAAAACCTCTCTAAAGCAATAAAAGCTGCGCTCATCGTCCTAGTGTTTATCGTTTTTGCCCGCTCTTGGTACCAGAGTGTTATTGCCAATTTCTATGCATTTTTTGCGATAGAAAACTATGGCGCAACCATTGCCCAGTCCCAGGGATATATCTTCACATTCCTGCTTGCAGGAGCCATCGGGACTTTTCTTGGCGGCCCGATCGCGGATCGATTCGGCAAACGGAATGTCATTATATTTTCCCTCTTGGCAGCCGCTCCGCTGGCGTTAATTTTACCATTTGCCGGCCCGGTGATGGCGATTATTTTACTTGCCCTGCTTGGGATCATTGTGCTGTCCAGTTTTTCTGTAACCGTTGTTTATGCACAGGAATTAATTCCCGGGAAAATCGGAACCATGTCCGGACTCATTGTCGGCTTGGCATTTGGTATGGGGGCGATTGGATCAGTAGTGCTTGGATCTTTAATTGATCTGATCGGCCTGACGCCGACAATGATTGCAACTGCATTCCTGCCGCTTCTTGGATTGCTGGCGTTTTTACTGCCGGCGGATGAAAAGATCAAAGAGTGGTATAGCTAGGTATGGCACAAGAAGATGTAATAAAATAATCCTTGGATTTGAGGAGCGGATCAAATGGGCCTTAAGACAAAAATTTCCAAACTGACGAAAAAGGAATTGGTCGATTTACTCACTGCAGTGGCAGAAACCGATGAAAATATAGAAACTATGCTGGAATATAAACTTTCCGGCGGTGAAGATGAAATCAAGGAAAGTAAAAAGCTGATAAGGACGTATATCAATCGGTATAAATGGAAAGGTTTTATCAGTTTGAGGTACGTCCCGTCTTCACTTCAAGGTGCCGAAATGGTGTTGGACAAAGGAAGGGATAAACTGGCAGCAGGGGAAAGCGAAATGGCAGCAAAGCTGGCTATAGCTGTTCTTTCCATAGTCGTGGATATGATGCAATATGCTGATGATTCAAATGGTGCAATAGGGGGTGCAATTGAGGAAAGTATTTCTTTGATTGGAGAGGCTGCTTCCTATTCTGTAATATCAGATGATAAAAATACGCAGAAAAAGGTATTTCAATTAATAATGAAGGAAGCTAACCATACACGATATGACGACTGGAGCAATTGGCAGTTCGATCTTTTGAAAATATGTACTTTGTTTTCCATTGAACCAACCATGAGACAGAAGCTTGAGAAAAAGCTGAATCAATTATTGGAAAAGCTCTCCGGGGAGTCCTCCTCATGGTCAAAGGAGTTTGATACGATAGAAATAATGCTCCTTCAATTGGAGATCCTGGAATTAAATCAGGAATGGGAAAGAGCCGGAGAGTTTATTTATGAGCATATTCAGTACAGTGATTTCAGGGAAAAAGCAATTAGATATGAACTTGAAAATGAAAACACTGGATCAGCATTAAAACTAAGTAGAGAAGGGCAGATACAAGATAAAGAACTGCCCGGGCTGGTGACAAAATGGAAAGAATATGAACTGAAAATTTATGAAGTCCTTGAGGACATTGAAAATCAAAGGAAAATATTGATGGAATTAGTTTTTAACAATAGCTTTGAAGCATACAAGAAATTGAAAAACCTATATAATGAAGAAGAATGGAAGACAGTAGCAGAGAAAATTTTCGATGGATTTGAAGAAACAGGAAACAATGCTACTTATATCGAGATTGCAAAAGAGGAAAATAGGCAGGACAAGTTGTACCGTATTTGTAAAGAAGATAATTTCTATATTCAGGAGTTGTATCCTTACCTGATAGATGAATATCATGTGGAAGCAGAAATGATTTTTAAGAACTTTATTCATGATCAAGCAGAGCCTGCCGGGTCAAGAAAACATTACCGGGGCGTATGCAAACTGATCGGGAAATATAAAAAAGCATTCGAAAAGACCTCGTTTATCCAGTTGAAAGAAGAATTACAGGAGAAATATAAACGCAGGCCAACCTTTTTGGATGAACTGGAAAAAGTGTGAAGATAAAGAAAGCCGCCTCCATGAAAAAAGACTCTCTATTCCTGAGAGTCTTTTAAGCCTTTTCTGATAAGCGTTCTGATGGCTTCATTATTTGAGAGGATCTTGTTTTCTTCCTGATAAGCTTTGATTTCCTCCACTAAATCATTGGGAAACATAACGAATGCACTGATTGTCCTATTTTTCGCAGGCATTTCTTCACCTCATATCAATTATAGACCAAAAACGGAAAAATAGCAAGGGACACAGGGACAGGTACCGTGTCCCAGAGCTTATTGTGCCATACCGGTTTTCACAAAAACTGTTTTTACAAAAGTTGTTATTCACTATTTTGTTTTTCTGAAAATATACCGAATTTATAAATCAAACTACTTTCACCAAGCAAAAATTGCTTTTTCGGCTTATAAAAATTGAAAATCTACTCTTCCAAATAGTATTATTTTTCTCTTTTGAGATTTTGACAACCCTGGAGGTATAAAGTACCTTAAATTTAAAAGAGGAGCCGGGTGTAATGAATCATTCCCTTTATCCCAGGAGGATGTTCTATGGTAAGAAGAGCAAGGAAGAAGAGCCGGAGTGGCATTTATCATATTATTATGAGGGGAGTCAATCGGCAGACGATTTTTGAAGAGGAAGAAGACAGAAATAGGTTCCTGGAAATTTTAAAAAAGTATAAGACTATAAGTGAATATAAGATTCACAGCTATTGCCTGATGGATAATCATATTCATTTGTTATGGGAAGAATCAGAGAAAGAATGCTTGGCCAATTCAATCAAAAGAATTAGTTCAAGTTATGTATATTGGTATAATCATAAGTATGAAAGGTCCGGACACTTATTTCAGGAAAGGTTTAAAAGTGAAAATGTCGAAAGTGCGGATTACTTTTTGACTGTATTGAGATATATCCATCAAAATCCGCTGAAAGCCGGAATTGCAAATAATATATCAGAATGCAAATGGACCAGTTATCATGAATACTTCAGCTGCGGGGATCTGGTGGATACCGAGTTGGGACTTCGTTTATATGCAAAAGAAAAAACCAAAGCGGTTCACTTATATTTGGAGCACATGCAGCAAATAAATGATGATCAATGCCTGGATATAAAGGTAAAAATAATAAAAACCGATCAGGAAGTCCGGAATTATTTGTACCAGCTAGGCGTTTATAACACAAGCAGTCTGCAGCAAATGGATAAAAAAGACAGAGATGCTATATTAGCCAAAATAAAAATGATGGAAGGCACTTCACTTCGACAACTGGAAAGAATTACAGGAATATCAAAAAGCGTAATTGGGAGAGCAAGGGACGGAGGGACAGGTCAGCTGTCCCGTTAAATTATTGAGACGTGGAACATGGGAGTGCGCTAAACGCCAATGCTGTCAGGTTGAATGGGGGAGAGGAACCAGGTTAATTGTGCCTCTATCAGTTACTGGGACAAGGAACCTGTCCCCATGTCCCGAAAGTTTGCAGATCCACCAATGGACTATTATAATTTAGTTAGCCATTAAAAGTTACTTAAAACAATTATAGAAAGGTATTTTTTCAATGAAAATAACGATTGCAGGAACCGGCTATGTCGGCCTCTCGAATGCCGTCCTCCTGGCACTGCACAATGAAGTAATCGCGCTGGATATAAATGAAGAAAAAGTGAATATGATTAATAATAAAGTATCTCCTATAGCCGATGAAGAGATCCGGCAATTTTTAAAGGAAAGGGATTTGAACCTGACAGCAACTACAGACACAACGCAGGCATTAAAAGAAGCCGATTTTGTTGTTATTTCAACGCCGACGAATTATGATCCTGACCAAAATTACTTTGATACTGGTACCGTAGAAAATGTGATTGAAAATGTCTTATCTGTGAATCCGGATGCTGTCATGGTCATTAAATCAACAATCCCGGTTGGCTACACAGAGTCAGTCAGAAAGAAATTTAATACAAAAAATATTATTTTCTCCCCTGAATTTTTAAGGGAGGGAAAAGCACTTTACGATAATCTTTATCCTTCCCGCATCATTGTAGGGGAGCAGTCTGAGAGGGCAAAAATATTTGCCAAACTGCTGGCAGAGGGAGCGATCAAGGAAAACATCCCTATTCTTTACACCGGTTCCAGGGAAGCAGAGGCAATCAAGTTATTTGCCAATACTTATCTTGCCATGCGGGTATCCTTCTTTAATGAGCTGGATACCTATGCGGAAATGAAAGGACTGGATGCACAGCAGATTGTTGAGGGAATAGGGCATGATCCTCGAATCGGCCATCACTATAACAACCCATCCTTTGGCTATGGCGGTTATTGCCTGCCAAAAGATACGAAGCAGCTGCTGGCCAATTTTGATGGTGTCCCAAATAATATCATCCAGGCGATCGTGGATTCCAACAGCACGAGGAAAGATCACATTGCCGGGCAAATTTTGAAACAAAATCCAAAAACTGTTGGCATTTACCGGCTGACGATGAAAACCGACTCTGATAATTACAGGCAATCTGCCATTCAAGGCGTGATAGAGAGGCTGAAAGAAAGGAACGTCGGCATTGTTATTTATGAACCGTCTCTCAGAGAAGATACTTTTGAAAACTATCAGGTAATGAAAGATTTTGATAAATTTAAAGATAAAGCTGATGTGATTGTAGCCAATCGCCTGTCGGATGAATTGAAGGCAGTCAAGGAGAAAGTATATACAAGAGATTTGTTCAGCAGGGACTAGCGGGACAGAGGGACAGGTTCCTTGTCCCAGTCGATTGTACTTGCAAATGTGGGACACGGTACCTGTCCCCTTGTCCCTGAGTTTATAAAAATCCATCTTATGGAATAATAGTCATAAGAGGTGGATAATATGAGGAGTTCGAAGACACTGTTAATGGGTTTGCTTCTGCTGGGTTTTACTGTCATTGCAACAGCTTGTGCAGAAGAGACATCCAACGAGAACGGAACTCGGGGCAATGAATCTGAAGAGCAGGAAAATGAAGAGGAAAATACGGGAGAGGAGGCGGCTGAAATTACCAATGATGGGGTAGTATATGCGTTACAACCTATTTCGATATCGGCTGAGGATACTGTATATGAATTTACTATCACCAATGAAAGTGAGGAAGAAAAAGAGCTTTCTTTTACAACCAGCCAGCGATACGAATATGAACTGCGGGATCAGACCAATGAACTGGTTAAACGATATTCTGATGACATGGCATTTATGCAGGTGCTGGAGGATATAAAATTGCCGCCCGGGGAGGAACTGAGCTATAAATTGAAGCTTCCTGCCCTGGAACCGGGAGATTATACACTGACAGCATTTTCGGTAGCTAAAGGTTTGAGCGGAAACCAGGTTACGGTAACCTTTTCTATTGAAGAAGAGTGAATATAAAAAATCTCACGCTGTTGAAGTGTGAGATTTTTTATGACGAAGTTTACCGGATGCAGAAAAAATTACTGCCCCTGCAAAAACCGATCCACCACAGCATTAAATTGCTCCCCATACTCCCAAAACATCATATGCCCGCCAAGCACTTCGACTTGTGATTCAGGGTAATGCTCATTAATATAGCCCAACGCGGTATCAGCCCAGTGTTCCGCAACCACTGTCAAAGTTGGAATGGATTTGCTAGCAGCTTCAGCTTCTTCGCGATAATCGGAAAACATGCCTGATGCGAAAAGGTTTGCGGCTACATAGTATGGAGTTTTCAGTGACTGTTCAACAAGCCAGGTTAATTCTTCAGGCAGTAATTCCCGCTGCACCATTACCTGGGTAATATAGTCAGTTATGAATGCTCTTTGTCCTTTTGGATCCCGCAAATTTGTGGTGTAAATGGCGGCAATATCATCAAGCTCACCTTCAACCCAATCATTCTCATTGACAGACAAAGATTTCGGCGGCATATCAATCATGACCATCGATTTAATATTGGATCCACCAAATTGTTTGAAGTATTCCCAAACAGTTAAACAGCCGAAAGACCATCCAGCGAGGGTGACATTTTTTAGATTCAGCTGCCTAATTACACTGGCTAAATCAGTACCATGGGTGACATAATCATTCCCATGCAACACCGTTGTGGATCTCCCGTGACTCCTTGGATCAATCACCACCACCCGGTTTGTTTTTGAAAAGAATTCCACTTGTTTGGAAAAGACTTCTGTTGTGAAAGTAAATCCTGGTATAAAAACAATAGGATCACCTTCCCCGGATTCTTGAACAAATAATTCCGCGCCGCTGTCTACTTCAACATATGATTCTTTCATTGATATCAAAAGTTTCAGCTCCTTTGTGAAAATGATAATTAATAATTTATATTCCAGGGTATATTTATAGAGAACCAGGAATGAGTTTTTTTGGATTAGCAGCTGCAGCTAAATACATGGCAGGTTATCCCTTGTCGGATAGGGAAAAGTAGTTTCTTTAAAATTCCTTTTACGTCCGCTTTAACCCCTTCCATAATACTTGATTTTCTTTCCCTGATTTAACTTTAATATAGTAAGTTTTATTTTCCTATATTAAAGGGATATTTATTGGAAAATGCCTGAACTGGGAATGCGAACACTTCCCACATTAGATTTAATTCACTCACATTTCCTTCGAAGAAACTGGCAAAAACAGCTTGATTCCCCGCTTATTAAAAGGCAAAAACTTACTGTCAGTTACTAGATGGCTGATATATGCAGTAAGACAGGCATAATAAACACCATGGATGCCGAGTGATGTTTCGAGTCTGGAAGCAATCATGCCGAAGAATACAATTCCCAAGATCGAATGTGTGTAACCGCGGTGGGATACCACAGATGCAATTAAAATATAAATCGCGAAGAGAATCAGCCAGTTTTCCTGCAGAGAAACTCCTCCCGCCAATACCCCTATCCCAGTCAGTGTGAGCATATGTTTTTGTTTTAGCCGGGAAGAAAGCAGCAGTATTACAAGGCCAATTCCCGCACCGATAAATTTTGACGTATCCGTTCCTTCATAAAAGCTGTAAAAAATCATCAATACACCAATAATCTGAGCTGCCGTCCGCAGTAATTTATGGGATAAAGTAATTCTTCCACGCAGTTTTCCGTCAATGTCCAAATCAGGTACCAATGCGGACACTGTTCCCAGCCCTATCAATAAAACTGTTGCTGATGGGGAAGTATCAAAGGTGTTTGCCGTTATGTAGCCTATTGCACTTCCAAGTGCTGCATGTGCAGTGCCATTCATTTTATAATGCTCCTCTTTTTTTATGTTTTTCTATTTTATCATAAAGCAGGGGAGGCTTCTGCTTAGGTATGTTTTTTCCTGCAGTGACACTATTTGTCACACTTCTAATGTTTACATTAATTAATACCAGAGAGGTCCGGGAGGCAGGGATTTTTCTTTTATATAACAACATAATCTCTCATTTTTTAATCGTATTTGGAGGTATGTAGGTCTCCCGGAATCCGGGATAAGTTGTGGACCGGAATTGGCCGCTGGACAATAGGAACTAATCCCTGAGCTTCATAGGGAAACAATATTTTGAATTTGAACAGCCGGTGTTCAGGTCGGTCCCGTTTATATTACGTTCTATTATTTTAGAAAGTGGAAAAGGAATACCGAGAGCCGCGTCGCGTTATGGTATTTAGCTGCTGCGGCTTTATTATTTGCAATCGTAATCGAGGCCGGGATTGTAATCAGCAGATAACTGGCAGAGGGCGGGTCCCTCTACTCAGTCTCTTTCCTCACAAAACAAAGTATTCCTGCTGCTAAATAAAATAGTGATTGAAATAGCACCCCGGAAAACATCAGCCAGCTGCTGACAACTGCCGCAGCAATAAACAATCCGCCAGAAAGCCGCGGTCTGCTGGAAACCTTAATGACAGCAATTAATCCCAATAAAAAACTGATGAAAGAACTGATGACAGGAATCCATAATGCGCCAAGCAATATCAATAAAAAACTGCTCAATACATCATCAAAATATGCTTCAAGGCCTGACCATCCAACCCCAATGTTTATAAGAAGCAACAGTAATCCTAATGCAATAAAAAATATAAAATCAATGGCCGTTCCAATAATACCTAATACCAATTCCGCAGTCCGTTTCATCAGCAGCCTCCTCAAGGATTTCTCTTATATATAATATAGCAAAAATCATAAGTCATACGTAATAGAATGTGATAGTTTATGAAAACCACTATGCATACTTTAATACACTTTTAACCGGAATCTCCAAAACTCTCTTAGTTTCTATTTAACATCCATACCAGATTCATAACCTGCTTCGTTTGCTCCGTCAAAAGCTCTCCGGCGTTTTCCATAAATTGTTGAAGTGTGATCGGCTTATTCGCAATGGAAAAACAACCGGAAAAATGTTCGCGCAAAACATCTGTATTACCTCCAAGACTGCCGGAAAGCAGGATAACAGGCACCTGGTGCTTTTTTGCCAGGGAAGCAATATAACCCGGGGCTTTCCCGTAAAGTGTTTGTTCATCGCTTTGTCCCTCCCCGGTGATGACAAGATCTGCCGATTGGATGGCTTTCTCCATACCACTTGCCTCTGCCACCAGCCTGGCACCGGACATAAGCTCGGCTCCCAGGGATAACAATGCAAAACCGAGTCCCCCGGCTGCACCCGCTCCAGGTGTGTTCATGATTTGTTTTCCGGTTTCCTTTTCGACAAGATGACCGAAACCTTCCATCGCGTCATCATATTCTTCCAGCTGCCGGATGGATGCTCCTTTTTGCGGACCGTATACATATGTTGCCCCGCGTTCTCCGCAAAGGGGATTATCGACGTCGGATGCCACTTTAATTGATACGTGTGGAAGCCTGGCATCCATTCCGGAAAAATCAATGGTTTGCACGCGGTGAAGGTTTTCTCCAAAAATTCCAGCCAATTCTCCGCCGGTGTCAGTTGCTTTCATACCTAAAGCCTGCAGCATGCCCAATCCGCCTTCATTTACCGCACTTCCTCCAAGTCCAATGATGATTTCCGTGCAGCCTTTATCCAACGCAACAAGCATTATTTCTCCAAGCCCAAACGAGGTAGTGTGATCGGGATTTCGCTGTGATTCGGGTACCTGTGTCAGTCCTGCAATTTTCGCACATTCAATAATAGCAGTTTTTCGTTCAGTGACAGCAAAAGAAGTGGATATTTTATTACCCAGTGGTCCCGTTGCTTCCAATGAGATTCTTTTACCATCTGTTGCCGTAAGTAAAGCTTCCATCGTTCCTTCCCCGCCATCAGCCATTGGCTTTTGAATCACTGCTGCTTCCGGCACAATTTGATGTATTCCGTCAGCCATGCATTGTGCAGCCTCCCCTGAGGTCAGACTGCCTTTAAATGAATCCGGTGCGACAACTATTTTCATGACGTTCCTCCTTTCCGCCAATAAATATTACCCATACTATACCGTAAAAATGAAATTCTTCCTACACCTTTTGATACATAACAGCCGCATACTAAGCCATAATATGAAAGAGGAATGACAAGGAGGTTTAAAATAATGGGTGAAATCAGTCAATTTAAAGGCGGGGAAAAAGCACCGAATAATGGAATTTATATTGAAGTTGGCGAGACAGGAAGCGGGGTGGAAGAGCCGAGACAGGTGGAAATGTCAAAGGGAGATAAGTTTCCCGAGACCTCAAATAATGACAGAGTTTGGAAACATAAACGGAGCCTTTCCCGGCCAAGTCCGCAAAATAGCAGACATACATCAAATTAAGCGGAAGGGATCGTGAACAAATCACGATCTCTTTTTGCTAAGGGGCTGAAAACGAAAGCCGTCCTTATCTCTTTTCCACCACAGCTACAGTACATCTCGAGACACAAATGAGATTGTGCTCTTCATCTGTAATTTTAATATCCCAAACCATCGTGGTTCTGCCTTTGTGGAGCGGGGTTGCAGTGGCAGTAACAATACCATCCCTTTTACCTTTTACATGATTGGCATTAATTTCAATCCCTGCCGGAAAATGGGTTTCAGAATTGATGTTTAGTGCAGTTCCGATGCTTGCAGCCGTTTCGGCAAGTGCAACAGAGGCGCCGCCGTGCAGCAGTCCCATCGGCTGGATGGTTTTTGGTCCAACAGGCATCGTGCAAACAACCCGGTCAGGCGTCAATTCTTTATTAGTAATCCCTAAAGCGCCTACCAGTGTATTTTCAGGTTCTATTCCATTTAACAAACTGCCATACCCCATTTTTCTCCCCCTTATTTATATGCATTTATTTTTCATCAATGAACTTTCCTTATTAGAAAAAAGAAGACTCAAACACTATGGTTTCCTATATGCCGAACTTTCAATTACCATTACTCAGCCGGATCGAAAAGAAATATACTTGCCTGTCCTTCTTCCTGATTAATTAAATGAAGTTCCTGAAAACCAAAATCAAGCGCTGTCAGTTGCAGCACATTTTCAAAATCCGTGATATCAGCCTGATCTTCAGCTAAATTGTAGTGAACTTCTGCAGCGGCATCATTTACAGTAACATCAATGATTTCGATGCCTGCCCCAATACCGGGTTGATAGGAGGAATTATCCTTAACGGCCTTCATCTTGTTTACTGTTTCAGGGAAATCCATCAAATCGCCGGCCTCATCTGTCATTATTTCCTCCGCAGAAACCCCGCTAATATAAGTCCTCATTCCGTCTATATCACCATATACATAAAAACCCCTGTTTTCCGGTGCTTCCACATCAAGACGTTCGACAGTGCCTGTTTGCCCAAACTCAATCCCCGGTTCATCGCCAGTATAAAATTCCAATGTCTCAATGCCGTAGAGCGAGCTGATGGCATGCAGCATATCCGTGAAATACAGCTGTTCTGCAGATGCCATGGATTGCAATTGTTCATTTTCAGTAAAATAAAGGGAAGCAGCAGTACCATCCACCGCGATCTGCTCCAGTTCCGCAAGCTTATCTGTCTCAGCACTTTCTTTCAGAGAATCAAGAAGCCTTTCTTCCAATGGAAGCTGCTGATCTGATCTTTGAAAAGAGAATGCAAGCAACTCTTCGCTCCTTTCAAAATCTCTATGTCCGTATACGATAAAACCGCTGTCCAAGATCTCTTCCTTTATGTGCTGCTCCTTTTCATTTGCTTCTTCAGATGGTGATGATTGCTCCTCATTTGTTTCACTTACTTGTGTTTCTCCCTCTTCGGCAGTTTCGTCTGCAGATTCTTCTTCTGATTCTTCAGGCTCATTACCATTTTGCCCGCATGCTATTAGAAAAAATAGCAGGCTGACGGCAATCAGCAGATATGTTCTTTTCATTTTTAAAAGATCCCCCTTTTGAGAATGTTAATCTAATTTTCCCTTTTCGGACAGATAAAAACATGAACTAATAATTGACTATAGTATAACATTGGAGGGAAAGTAATTCTCCTGATAGAGAAATATTTTAATATCGATTTGGAAATAGCGTGAGGCCTTAGTATTTTTCTGCCGGAAAAAACACCTGTAATTTCAGCTTGAAAATTATATAAGCAAGTAATATAATAGCAATAATATTGTTCAACAATTATGTTCCACATTAATTATATTCTTTAGGAAGGGGAAATGATATGAAAGTTGCAGTTCTTGGAGGAGCAGGTTTGCAAGGCAGAGCTGTATTACATGATTTAAGCAATTCCGCAGACGTGGAGAAAATAATTTGTGCAGATGCAGAATTCTCCGGATTGACATCTTTTGAGAAAAATATTGATTTAAATAAAGTAAGTAAAAAATCCATCGATGCCACTAGCAAGGAAACCCTTCTCTCGCTATTTAGAGAAGATGTGGATATTATTATTGATGTGCTTCCAAAGCAATTTAACGGAATCGCCGCTGAAGCAGCAGTCGAGGCGGGGGTTTCCCTGGTTAACTGTTCTTATGCAACAGAACTTGCGGATGATCTGGATGAGAAAGCAAAAAAAGCAGGTGTTACTATATTACCGGAAGTGGGGCTGGATCCCGGCATTGACCTTGTTTTATGCGGATATGCAGTAACACAGCTTGATGAAGTGTATGATCTGTATTCTTATACAGGCGGAATCCCCGAGGAGAAGGCAGCAAAGCAAAATCCGCTAAAATATAAAGTAACCTGGAATCTTTATAATACCTTATTATCCTACTACCGTCCGGCAACCGTTATGAAGGATGGCGAGGTAATTACTATACCTGCCAGAGATCAAAATAGGGAACAATGGAAATTAAATGTGGATTTTCCTGGTTTTAATGATTTAGAAGCCTTTCCAAACGGAGATGCTGTTCGCTTTGCCAAGCTGCTGGGTATAGACAAGACAGTAAAAAATACAGAAAGAAGGTCTATCCGCTGGGGCGGGCACATGGAATTCTGGAGAAATATGGCAGACCTTGGTTTTTTTGAAGATAAACCTGTTCCTCTTGTTCCTGGTGACATAAAACCGGTTGAATTCCTCGTATCTCACTTGAATCCGCGCATGCAATATGAAGCGAATGAAAAAGATCTGGTCCTGATGAAAAACATCGTGCGTGGTAAAAAAGCCGGCAAAGAGATAGAACTTATCTACAGTATTTTTGCAGAAAGGGATCTGGACACCGGTCTTTTTGCCATGAATTATACCGTTGGATATACAGCAAGCATTGTGGCACAAATGTTGGCAAAAAAAGAAATAACCCGTCCTGGCTTACTGAATCCTACAGTGGATATCCCCTACGAGCCATTTATAGAAGCTATCGGCAAACGCGGGATTAAAGTACAGGAATCAAAGCGTGTATTTGACTAAAGCAAAAAATGAAATATAACCAAAAAAGGTTCGGTTAATAACCGGACCTTCTTGCGTTACCATAAAAAACGAATAACAAAGGGTTTATGGAAATTGGTGCTGGAAAATAAAAATACCGGACTATTGGCGAAAAATAGAATCCAAGCTTTTATAAGAACTTGGCTGCTGGGATGTACTATCCATGGCATCTGAAAAATGCTTATCAATTTCCTCTCTTAATAGATCAGGCTGCCTGTTTTTTAATAATCGTATAATATTTAAATGTCCCTTTGTTCCGAGGGGCTGATAAGCCTCCTCGATAAAAAAGGAATCAAATAGGATAACATAAATATTTGTTTGGTTAATAAGTTTTTCAATAAATTCAGGAAGAAAATAATTTCCTGAACGGCTTGCGATATACATATGAAATTTTTTATTGGTTTCCGTATAACCAACGAGATCATTTTTACCTAAAACCTTTTTCTCTTCTTCCACAATATCGGTGAGGATGAGAAAGTCTTTTTCAGTTAAATGATACATGGCACGGACTGCCGCCATTTTTTCCAGCTCTTTTCGGAGGTCATATGCCTGCAGCATTTCCTCTCTGGTTGGATTCGAAACAAAGGCTCCTTTATTTTTGACTAAATTAACAAACCCTTCATCAGCCAGATGCTTAAGGGCATTCCTGATCGGAGAACGGCTTATTTTTAATTGTTCGGAGATAGTTGACTCTACCAGCTGCTGACCTGGTGCCAGCTGCCGATGGATAATCGCATCTTTAACTTTATGATAGACGATTTCTTCTACGGTCATTTTTTTCACTTTCCATCTCTCCCTCACATCTCTAAAAAGATCATACTATAAAAACAGATCGTCTGTAAAACCGGCAGTACTGTAAACGGAAAAGATAGAACGTATGCAAAAGATGCAGATCACACATCAGCGCTTACTGCGGCATAGAGGATATAGGAAAGTTGGAGAATAGAGTTTTCACAAATGAGATATCTCGTGTTGCAATTTTCTACAAATTTCAACATCCCTATTGACAGAAATAAAAGTAAACTGTAAACTACTATTAATATTGTTGAACAATAAAGATGTACAATATTTTTGTTTGTTACTTAGAATATGACATATTCAAAGCAGAAAAAATATGATATGGAGGGCTGGTCATGAATTATTACTAGAATAAGTTGTGAACGCTTTCAAATTGGTGTTTTATTGTTGCCTGCAGAGTGGATCCACTGAAAGAAGCAGTAATAACCGTTGGCCATTTTAACAGCGGTAATTTTCGAGCAACTGTTCCGGACAAAGCCCAAATTGGAGCAACAGTCAGATCCTTTGATTCAAAAGTACTAACGCAGCTGGAAAAAGAAATACGCCGCGTCATTGAGTATTCACTGGCTGTTTCCGGTGCAGATTACAATCTGGAATATATTCACGGTTATCCATCTTTGTATAATCATCCGGAAGAAGTCATAAAGGTGAAAAAAGTAATGGAAAACTATAAAGATGAAATGGCCCCTGTAATGGGAGCAGAGGATTTTGCTTATTATGTAAATGAAATACCGGGGGCATTTTTCTTTGTTGGCGGCAGTACTGAGGAGCTAAATGCTGTCTGTTCGCATCACCATAGCAAATTCGACGTAGATGAAAAAGCTATGTTAAATATTGGAAAGGTATTTTTGGGACTTGTAAATGAAGAATGTGTTTCAGTAAAAAGGAAAGGGGACAGTGTACTTGGTTCTAGAGTTTAATTATCCTGTAGTACACATCGATTTAGAAAAAATAAAACATAATATAGGACTGATAAGTAAGAAATGCAGGAATTCAGGGATGGAGCCCGTGGCAGTGTTAAAAGGTACGAACGGATCGTCAGAAGTTGCCCGGGTGTTTGTGGACGCGGGCATTTCTACGATTGCTGATGCTAGAATTGGCAACCTGAAGGCATATGAGCATATTGCAGCAAAGAAGATGCTTGTCAGATTGCCAATGTTAAGTGAGGCCGCAGATGTAGTGCGATATAGCGACGTTTCCTTAAATTCGGAGATTACCGTTATTCAAGCTATTGCAAATGAGGCAAGAAGGATGAATAAACAGCACGAGGTTATTTTAATGATTGAAGCAGGGGATTTACGGGAGGGGATTTACGATCAGGAAGAGCTTTTCAGTATAATAAAAAAAATTACAAACCTGGAAGGTGTCAATTTGACAGGATTGGGAACGAATTTAAATTGTTTTGGCTCTATAAAACCAACAAATGAGAATCTTGGCAGATTGGTGGAACTGAAACAGGAGATAAATAATAAACTTGGGATAGATATTGACCTGATTTCAGGCGGAAGCACTGGTTCGCTGGCATTAATAGATAACGGTGAAATGCCAGAAGGAATTAATCAACTGCGGATCGGCACGGCATTTTTCAATGGTTTCGTCGAAGTGAGTTTGCCGCGATTACCGGATACCTATATGGATACCTTTATTCTAAAGGCGGAAATTATTGAAATAAAAGAGAAGCCTTCCAAACCATTTGGAACCACAGGTGTTGATTCATTTCGAAATAAAACTGAATTTCCTGATAAGGGTATCCGCAAAAGAGCCATTTGTGCTATCGGCAAACAAGATACAGAGCCGCGCTTTATGTATCCGGTGAATGAGAAAGTGGAGCTTATCGGCAGCAGCAGCGACCATCTTGTATTGGACATCACCGCGTGTGGAGAAAATTTCGCTGTTGGAGATACAGTCAGCTTTATATTGGATTATGTAGCTATTATGAGGGTGATGACATCCGGACATGTAAGAAAATTATATATATAAATCGACTTGTTTCAGCTATTTTATCAGATTAAAACATTAGTATAATTTCAGGACATAATAATAATCGGGAGTGGGGAATATGGAAGATTTAACAACATTGGGGTTTATTTCAATCATACCTCCAATCATTGCAGTTGTTCTGGCGTTTTGGCTAAGGGATACGATATTGGCATTGGGTATTGCTTGTGTAGTAGGTGTTTTGCTGGCAGGAGAAGGACTGCTTGGTTTTCCAAACTTAATGACAAATGCATTGGGGAACACAGATTTTTCCTGGATTTTAATATTGGAGCTTGCTATTGGTGTATTGATTGCATTCTTTTTACGGACTGGTGCAATTAATAGTTTCGCCGATATGGTGGGACGGAGAAATGCTTCAAGAAAGCGAATTGGAATAGGTACATGGTTTATGGGGCTCTTTGTTTTTTTCAGTGATTATTTTAGCCCGGTCTTTGTTGGTGCTACAATGAGGAAGGTAACGGATAAAGTGAAGATTTCCCGGGAGAAGCTTGCCTATATTATTGATTCTACCTCTGCACCGGTGGCTGTTATTGTCCCATTTACGGCATGGGCAGTTTTTATTGCAGGACTATTAATTGGGATGGAACCAATTCAGGATGAAACGGAAGCACTTCGTGTATTCACTCAATCTATTCCATTTAATTTCTATGCGATCATCACTGTTATCATGGTTTTCCTGATTGTATCAGGTGTGTTAAGGGATTTCGGCCCGATGAAAAAAGCTGAAGAAAGGGCAATTAAAGAAGGGAAGCTGATCCGTGATAAATCTAATCCGTTAATTTCGGATGAACTGACAGGAATCAAACCTTATTATAAGGATCGATTGCTGAGTATTTTCTGGAATTTCTTTATGCCTGTAGTTGTCATTATTCTTGTTGCAGTCGGAAGCTATATATTTATGGGATCTGCATTAACGATGGAAGCTTTCCTGGCTGCGGTTGTATTTTTGGGAATTGTAATGCGTGTACAGGGGATACCGATGAAGGATATTATGGATACGGCAATGAGAGGTATTAAGGGGATTATGCCTGCCGTTATGATTTTGGTGTTTGCTTATGCAATTAATACATTAAGCGAAAACATGGGCACAGCAGTATACTTAATACAAATTACGGAATCATGGATGAATCCAGGCCTTCTTCCGGCCATCACATTCTTGCTTGCAGCAGTAATTTCGTTTTCAACCGGTACTTCCTGGGGAACTTATGGAATCATGATACCAATAGCAGTTCCGCTTGCCATTGGGTTTGCCGGGGGAGACATAAATATGGTTGTACTTGCAACGATTGCCGCAGTTGCCGGCGGCGGGGTGTTTGGTGATCATTGTTCCCCATTATCCGATACAACGATCCTGGCTTCTACCGGTGCTGCTGTAGACCATATTGATCATGTGCGGACCCAATTGCCTTATGCCATATTGGCAGGAATGTTAGGATTCGCAGTTTATTTAGTGATTGGTTTAGCAGCTTAGCAGATTGGAAGATTACAGATTAAAAGGAGGCAATTTTATATGAAAATAGTTGTATTGGGAGGAGCAGGGCTTCAAGGACGTGCAGCTTTACAGGATTTGGGAAGAAACGAGGCTGTAACAAAGATAGTTTGTGCAGATATGGCATTTGAGGCACTGGATGAATTCAGTGATTATCTTGCCATGGAAAAAATTGTGAAGCAAAAAGTGGATGCCACTTCTCAGGAGAACCTGGCAGAAATTTTTTCAGATAATGTAGATGCTGTAATAGATTTGCTTCCAGTAAGATTTAATGAAACATCAGCAAGGGCAGCAATAGAAACGGGAGTTCCTTTAGTAAACAGCTCATATGCAAGCGGTTTAAGTGAGGAAGTTTTTAGAAAGGCAAAAGAAAAAAGAGTAGCAATCATGCCTGAATCCGGGTTGGACCCGGGTATTGATTTAGTGTTATGCGGCTATGCCGTCAGTCAGCTTGATGAAGTATATGAACTTTACTCCTATTGTGGCGGCGTACCTGAACCGGAGGCAGCGAACAATCCTATTAAATACAAAATTTCCTGGAATTTTGATATGGTATTAAGAACCTTAAAACGTCCGTCAAGAATGAAAATAGATGGGGAACTGGTGGATATACCTGCACAGGATCAGCATAATTCGGAATGGATAAAAGAAATTAGTGTAGCCGGTGTGGAGGGGTTAGAGTCCATGCCAAATGGGGATGCCGTAAAATTTGCCAAATTGCTGGGGATTGCAGATGAAGTGGTTACCACTGAACGAAGGACGATCCGCTGGAAGGGACATGCGAAATTTTGGAGAGATATGGTTGGTTTAGGATTTTTAGAGGAAGAAGCTGTCCCAGGTTTTCAAGGAATAAGTCCTCACGATTTTCTTGTAAAACATCTTGAACCGCGTCTCCAATATAAAGGGAATGAAAAGGATCTTACCATCATGAAAAATGTTATCCGCGGAAAAAAAGACGGGAAAAAGATGGAGATTATTTATGAACTGATAGATGAACGGGATTTGGAATCCGGCCTTTTTGCCATGAACCGCACTGTTGGCTACACAGCAAGTATTGTAGCACAAATGCTTGCGGATGGCACCATTGAAAAGAAGGGTGTCTTGTCACCGACAATCGATATACCTTATCAAAAGTTTATTGAAGAAGTCAGTGAAAGAGGAATTAAAATTAATGAAATAATTAAGGTTAAATAAATTACTTCTTTGCCCATTTGCAAGTCGGTGCTGATTTCTTCAAATGAGCAAAGAAAAATAGCCTAAAGCTCGGTGGATCATCTTTCACACTAATGCCGTCCCCTTTGAGGGGAACTATCTATTGATGCCGCTAGTGCCGGCAGCGCTAGCGGCCAGTTTTCCCTATGAATCTATACGTTTATCTATTCCTTAAATAGGTATCTTTATAATAGAATAAAAGTGAAAACTGCTTACGGAAATCCAGCATCCGAAGCAGTCAATATGCTGGGACAAAACAATTTAGTAAACAGAAACCAGAATATCCTTATACACTAGGATAAAAACCCGCTTCGGAAATATACTACGCTTTCACCACTTTCACAAGTATGACTTCTGATCAAACTCCCTTTGGTAGTTCTCTCGGTGTCTGCTTTGCCGCGAGCGGCTGGTAAGCCTCCTCGTGCGCTTCGTTTTGCAATTATTTCAGTGGTGCAGCACTCCTCGCAAATAAAGATTGCTAATTCGTCTTTAGGGGGCTTAACGATGCTTTTGCTCCCTCAAATCTTTCCGGTGGGACGAGGAACCGGCTGTACCATAGTCCCGGGAGTCTACGTATATTTCCGGAGCTAATATGGTAGATTGTTCGTCTTTTCTATGCTTACTCAGTGGCCTCATTTCATTACTTTACACAGCTGCTTCAGTTTCTCTCTTTCTGCCAAAATAGACCAGTATATAGGCAATGGGCGTATCAATTAGCGCTATCAAAAATTTAAATACATACTGTGTTGCAATCATGCCGAATAATACACCGCCTGGCACCGTTCCCCAAAAAGCAATCGTAATAAATATAGCTGTATCCACTAGCTGGCTTGTCATGGTGGACAAGTTATTCCTTAGCCATAGTTTGCTTTCTCCGTGTTTTGCTTTCAGCCGGTGAAATATGGTTACGTCCAAGTTTTGGCTTGCAAAATAAGAAATCAAACTGGCGAGAATGACGCGGAAGCTTCCTCCCAAAATTTCTTCAAACTGTGCTTGTGATTCAAATACAGGGGCAGGCGGCAGCTGGATGGCAATAAAAATAAAAATAAGTGCTGCAATCTGTGTGATAAACCCTGCCTGCACGGTTTTTCTGGCAGCTTCTTTTCCATACAACTCTCCGATAACGTCCGTTATCAGATAAGTTACAACGTAAACGATGACAGCACCGGGTAAAATAAATCCCCAGATGCTGACCAGTTTAACGGCCAGCACATTGGAAATGATTAAAAGGCCGACAAACATTGCACTTAAATAAGTATACATCTTTTTCTTCTCCTTTTCCCCGATGTCAGCTGGCTGTTACCCGGGGGAAGTGTAGACAGAAAAGGATTAAGCGGACCCTCTAAGATTAGCGATTATCTATTTTTTCAGGGTACAGATCATGGTTCATTATCCGGTGGTCTGCCATCTGTTCGAATTTGGTGCCCGGCTTTCCGTAATTGCAGTACGGGTCAATGGAAATGCCGCCCCTTGGCGTGAATTTGCCCCAAACTTCAATGTAGCGCGGGTCCATGAGTTCAATTAAATCGTTCATGATCGTATTAATACTGTCTTCGTGAAACCCGCCATGATTCCTGTAGCTGAAAATATACAATTTCAGTGATTTGCTTTCTACCATTTTTATGTCAGGGATATAGCTGATATAAATGGTTCCGAAATCCGGCTGCTTTGTCATTGGGCATAGTGTAGTAAATTCAGGGATGTTAAATTTTACGAAATAGTCCCTGTCCGGATGCTGATTGTCAAATGTCTCCAGCACTTCAGGGGCATAATTAAAATGATATTCCGTATTCTGATTGCCGAGCAAAGTGATATCCTTGAGATCTTCTTCATTTCTTCCGGCCATTGGGTCAACCTCCTTCACTGTGATTGTGTGTTCATAAGCATGTAAAAGGATGAAAAATAAAAAACCATGGCCCTAAGGCACATGGTTTATAATCGCATCATCTGTCCTTAGTTTTTTATAGAGGGTTTGAGCTAAGAACCTCTTCTGTCAGTCTTCAACAGATATTTTATTTACCTGAGTTATTATATAAGGGGAGTATTGAATTGTCAACCCGTTCTGAGAGGCATGAAAGCCGCCAGCAACATAGGAAAGTTGTACGAAAAGCCAAGAAGCTGCCTGCAAGGCTGAAAAACCGAGCGACAATCCCTCAAGTCGCGACATCACCGGGATAAGCGCGGTTTTCAGCACCGACCCGGGATTTAGCCGTAAGAATGTTCATTTTCCAGCTGCCGCATAGCCCCTTCTGCCCATTGACTTGTATACTTTAAATAAATATACTTTAATAGATATATGTGAAAAGCATATACAAGGGTGATGTATACTTCCTTCCCGTATACAAAAGAAGTGCTTACTGGAGGTGGTGAGAGAGATGTCCGATACGTTTGCATGTATTGCCCTGGACGTCGCAGATTCACGTAAAATCGAGACAGCTAAACTGGAAAAACAGCTTCAAAGGCTAAAAGAGAAATTAAATGAAAAATATTCCGATCAAATGATCATGTCTTTTACCATTCGTAATGGTGATGAGGTGATCGGGGTATTTCGCCGTTATGCAGACGGCTATAGGGCATTAGACTATATTCTTGCAAATAGCCGGGAAATGGCTGTTTATGCAGGATGCGGATGTGGTGAAATTCACCAAACGAAGCGTATTGACGTACATACATCCAATAGTCCTGCCATTATTTATGCCATGGAGGCAAGGGATCAGTATCTGAAAAATAACAGGAAGGAAGCAGCCGTATGGAATAAGGAATTTAACAATAAAGCATTTTTTTATGGAAGTCCTTCATTTCCTTATCAGGCGGTAAACAGCCAGTTTTATATGATTCGCTCCTATAAGAAAAAGCGCAGTAAGAAACAGCAGCAAATTATAAATGAAATAAATAAGCAGCCGGGAAAAACCTATGAGGAAATCGGCAGGTTATTTAACTATAAAAACCCAAGAGCAAGTATCAGCAATCATCTGAGGGCAGCCAATTATGAGCTGGTTCATCAGATGGAGAAAAGTTTGGCTGAATTGCTGGATGTCCTTCAGGATGGTTTGGAGGGGAAAACATGACGTATTTTTTATTGCTCATTTTTGCCCATGTCTTGGCGGATTTCTTTTTGCAATCAAGTTTGCTTGTGAAGCAAAAGAAGGAAAAATCAACGAGAATAAAGGCGCTCACAACCCATACAGGCATTCATTTGCTGTTGTACTTTTTATTTTTGCTGCCGTTTTTTATCCGGGAAAATCAATGGAGCTTATCCGCTGTACTTATTTTTACGGCCGTGATTTTATCCATTGCGGCCATTCACTTTATTATCGATTTTATTAAAGAGATCATCTCAGCAATGGTCACTTCCCAAAAACATCATGCCCTTATTTTTGTTTTGGATCAGCTGCTGCATGTCATCTCGATTGTGTGGATCCTGCGCAGCTTTCAAGTGGTAACTTTTGCAATGCCTGAACTGTTGGAAGGGATTTATGCATATCTTTTTTACGGAATATCCCTGACACAGCTTGAGACGATGCTGGCACTTGGGATTTTGGTCATGGTAGCAACCTATGGGACTTCCTATTTTCTTGCCATCGTTCTTAAAAACCTGGCACCTGAAGATTCGGTTATCAATACAAAACGGGAAAGACAGGAAAAAAAGGAGAATGATAGAGTCACAGGCACGATTACTACAACAGAAGTTTCCTTCGCGTATCCCAGGCAAAACAAAAATATAGGACGGTATATAGGCATGCTGGAACGCATTCTGATTATTATTCTGGTAGTAAATCAGGCACTGACGAGTATAACTATTCTGGTGGCGATAAAATCCATTACCAGATTCAGGCAATTTGAGGATAAACGGTTTGCTGAATATTATTTGATTGGCACATTATTTAGTATTGTGATCGCCGTTTGCCTCGGATTTCTTGCACTTCGGGTTTTATAGCTGAAAAGACTGCACTGACAATTTGTGCAGTCTTTTTACATCTGCCGAAAAAACCTGTAAGATGGTAAAAACAGCGCAGTCAGTTCTGTTTTGCCACACGGTATATTTTCCATATAAAGTAAATTGGCACGAGCAAAATGATGATGGTGAAAATCAATATACCCGAACCAAGGCCGTTCTCCTGCTCCATAGCCGTTTGCACTGTTCTGTAGAGAAGGAAGCTGAACATGATGCTGAGACACAGATTAAGGATTGCCATCATCCTTGCCGTGCTGCGCTTGATTAGCCAAACCTGCTTACCGGTCAATTCTTCTTTTTTAATAAAGGGCATATTGACAAATTGCATGGCTTCTTTTGCATCCTGCTTCATGATTAAAAAATAATTAAGAATAAATCCCTGGGATAAAATAAAACCGAATAAAATCAGCATGCCAATGAGGAAGCCTTTTCCTCCCCATGCATCAGGCTCGCCCCTGGCATTGAAATGCCTTGGAATGTCATCCGGCAGCTGGCCGTACTGGGAAATGACATAAACACCTGTCAGAATCAGCAGACTAAATGAAATTACATCCACAAACGGAGAATAATATGTACTAATTTTTCGCCACAAATTCTACCTCACCTCTTTATGGGGTTTTCCTCCTGAATTCATGCAATTCTGTATTTTTTTGTTTGCCAGCATTATTATAACATGACGGATGTGCTTGTGGAGGCAGAATTTTAATCGATAAATATGCTGAATGATCTGCAAGGAGGAATCATGATGAAACTCTCGGTATTATATGGCATTATCATGCTTGCTCTTACAATGAAAACGCCTTTAATTACCATGATGGATATGAAACAATGGAGCCCGGCAGAGGTATATGAAAATATGATTATTGTGGACAGCCACATTGATACATTGATGAAGGTAGTTGATGATGATACGGGCATGCCTGCAGTGGATATTGGCGGGGAAACCGATTTTGAAGTGGATATCCCGAAGCTGAAGGATGGCGGGCTGCATGTACCGTTTATGGCTGCTTTTACCTCGGGGCATCATGACAATCATGCAAAAAATATTAGTGATACGCTGGCATCCATTCATGCTTTATATTGGACGAAAAAAAATAATAGAGAGACATTTTCCGTCACATCCACTTTGGATGACATCTGGCGGGCAATTCAGGATGGGAAAGTTGCTGCAGTGCCGGCGATTGAGGGAGCTTATTCCCTGGCTGGTGCCCATGCGGCGGAACTGCTGCACCAATATCATGATCTTGGGATAACAACAATAGGATTTACCTGGAATTATTCCAATGAACTTGGGGAAGGAGCAAACCGGGTTTATAATGATGGCATGAATACCCCCTCGAGCGGCGGTTTAACAGATCTTGGCGAAACGATTGTGAAGGAGATGAACCGTCTTGGCATGGTGATTGATGTCTCCCATATGGATGAAAGAACATTCTGGGATGTGCTGGATGTAAGTAAGAAACCGGTTATTGCCACCCATTCCGGCGTCAATGCTTTACATTCCCATCCGCGGAATTTAAACGATAAACAGCTGCAGTCCCTGGCAGAAAACGGCGGGGCGATCGGCATTGTATTCTATCCGGAATTTTTAACCGATAGTGGCAAAGCAGCAGTGTCAGATATTGTGGACCATATTGATCATGCTGTGGAGGTCATGGGGGCGGATCACGTTGCCATAGGTTCTGATTTTGACGGGGCAGCACTTCCGGCGGATATGCAGAATGCCGCCGATTTACCGAAAATTGCAGCAGAACTAAAAAGCCGCGGATATTCCCATATCGATATAATGAAAATAATGGGAGGCAATACGTTAAGGCTGCTGCATGAAGTGCAGACTGGTGCCAATCCTGATTCGATAAGTGAAGCCAGCGGCATAAAGATTTATCCAAAAATGGAAATGGGCGATGCAGTGGAAAGCAAAACTCCGATGTTACGTGCTGAGATAGAGTTGGCAGATGGCACAGCTATTAATGAAAACGGTCTACGGGTCATCATAGATGGAAAGATATATGAACCGGATTATGATGAAGATTCCTCAATAATGGCTTTTCAGCCTGAAGAAGGATTGAAAGAGAAATTTCATGTTGTCACCTTTGAAGCTGCAAGTGAAAGTGGTGAAAAGAAAAGAGAAACACGGATATTCCATATAGAAGAATAATGGTCACTTGGCTGAAAATAGAAAAAACTGTTTTGTTTCATGGAAATTGAAATAAAATAGTTTTTTATTTATGTGTGATATTTAAAAAATCTATAGTTGTATAGATCTTTGGTTATCTGGGCGCCTTGGATTCCGGTACTATAGTTGCAGCTGATCCCTTATAAGACGATAGATCCTATTAGAGGAATTCTGCAACGGTCGGGATATTCAGTGGATTTGATTTCCATACTATTTGCTCGTCTATTAGTGATTGTGCCAGTTTTTTCTTTACTTAAAACTCCCCGGGTCCAATTTTTTTGGGCTGCAATACAGCAATAGTTCCCCGGCCCCACCTTAATTGCTGAAATTATAATTTCTACCCTGTAAAACCAATTGCAACAAAAGAACCGTCCCGGTGTTTCAGGGTGTGCATGTTTTTGTGTTTGGATATAAAGTCACTTTTAAAACGGGAACAAATGTTCTATAATGTGGACAAGTAATTTTTAGTTTTATGCCACCGGAGAAGGACGCGTTTCGAATAGTAATTACAAAGCTGGTCCAGAAATGGGTTTTTTTGGACAAGGAGGTATGATCAATGACTGAAAAGAAGCGCATAACTT
The DNA here is from genome assembly GCF_010994035.1 of Virgibacillus aidingensis. Classification (GTDB taxonomy): domain Bacteria; phylum Bacillota; class Bacilli; order Bacillales; family Amphibacillaceae; genus Virgibacillus_N. The sequence continues at coordinate 71,734 of NZ_WIXN01000007.1, read as the reverse complement.
TTGAGGAGATTTTCAGGCAAAATGAAAGGAGGATTTTCTATCATATGCATAAATTGCAGGTGAGGGATCCGGAGCAGGAGTTTTATCAGGAAGGTTTGGTCGCCATGTGGAATGCCTATAAGAAATATGAGCCTGACAGGGGGCCGATGGCAACTTATTTTAATTATACCATTCGGAATCGGATGATTGATTTAATAAGAAAAAAAGAACGGGAAAAAGAAGGAATTCATCAATTGTCACAGGAAATGATGGTGAAAGAAGGAGATGGGAATTATTACAAAGCAGGCGGCACATCCTATCCAATTCAAAAACGAACAGAACAGTATACGTATAACGGAGATTTTTGGCGTAAAATAAAGTTGGAATTAAGTGAGAACCAGTGGAAATGGGTAAGATTGTTTGTGATGGAAGGCATGGCAATAAAAGAAATTGCCGAACAGGAAGGTGTTTCCCCAGATGCCGTGAAAAGCTGGGGAAGGGAAGCAAGGAAAAAGCTGAAGAAGAAATCGGATGACCTGACTGATATATAGCATGGAATCGAAAAAAGGGAAGCGGATCTAAATCCGAAACTTCCCTTTCTGTTTTTTCTGCTGAGCATTATCCTCTGCATTATTTTCTTCTTCCGAACCCTGAAAAGTAAATTCGTCACCAATGGCAATTTCACCTGTATTTATCTTGACGTTTGCCTGAAGGCCCTTATGAAAAGACGGTCCATAATTGATGGAAGCACCGCCGGAAATGTGGTTTATTTTATTACAAAGAATACGGTTTGCATGACCTTCCTTTTTCATGATAAGCCTCCTCTCTATTAAGTTATGTGTCCGGGACAAACTGTGTATAGATGAATAACAGAGAGGAAAGAGAAATGTATGTATGCTCAGGGATTGGATTTATTAATCTCTATAAATCTAGTATAATTAGGTTAGCGTTACCATTGAAAAAAGCGAAGTTTATTCCTGAGGAGGAGGAAACGAATGAAATTTTTTCACACGGCTGACTGGCATTTGGGAAAACTGGTGCAAGGGGTCTACATGACAGAAGATCAGGATTACATATTACAGCAATTTATAAAAGACATAGAAAAAGAAAAACCGGATGCGGTCATTATTGCAGGTGACTTATATGACAGGGCCGTGCCGCCGGTCGAAGCGGTTCATTTGCTTGATGACTTTCTCGATAAGGTCGTCATGCAGCTCGAAATACCGGTACTGGCCATTGCCGGAAACCATGACAGTCCGAGCAGGCTGCATTTTGGCAGCAAGATCATGAAGGACAGGGCCTGTCACATTACAGGGACGCTTACCAAAGAGATGGATCCGGTAAAACTGCATGATGAACATGGAGCGGTTCATTTTCATCTTGTTCCATATTGCGATCCGAGCATGGTGAGACATGTCCTGGAGGATGAATCGATTCGTTCCCACAACGAAGCGATGGAAAAAATCGTAAAGGAAATTCATGAAAACATGGACCCTGAAGCAAGGCATGTATTTGTAGGACATGCTTTTGTCACACCTTACGGGGAAGAGAAAGCCAATACAAGTGAATCGGAGCGGCCATTGTCGATCGGCGGGTCCGAATATGTGGATGCCGGACACTTTGCCACGTTTCATTACACTGCGCTCGGGCATTTGCACCAGGCGCATTTCGTTACGGAAGAAAAAATCCGCTATGCCGGTTCGCTGCTGAAGTATTCAGTATCGGAGGAGCGTCATAAGAAGGGATATCTCATCGTGGAGATGGATGAAAAAGGGGAAGTGGAAATAGAAAAGCGGCTGCTCACACCGAGAAGGGACATGCGAACAGTGGAGGGAACACTCCATGAACTACTGACACATCCTGTAAACGAAGATTACGTATTTGTCCGCCTGACAGATGATAAGCCGGTTCTATCCCCGATGGAAAAGGTGAGATCCGTATATCCGAACACGATGCATATTGAACAGTCGATGAACAGCCTGCCATTGCAAACGACTGAGAGTTACTCCTCGCCGGCTCGTACAGAAGCCAATGATCTTGAGCGTTTCCAGGAATTTTACAGGAAAGTAAAAGGGGTGGAAGCAACAGAGGATACAGAAGAGATCTTTATAGAGGTGCTGGAGGATCTGATAAAAGAGAAAAATGAAACGAGGGAAAAATTACTGCATGTGTAAGAATAGGGGGGAACTGAGATGAAGCCACTTACACTGACGATGACAGCTTTTGGCCCGTATAAGGACAAAGAGACGATCGATTTTACTAACCTGGACGGACACAGTCTTTTTGTCATATCCGGAAATACGGGAGCAGGGAAAACCACGATTTTTGACGGGATCTGTTTTGCATTATATGGAACCGCAAGTGGACAGGACCGGGAAAATAATACGATGCTGCGAAGTGATTTTGCAGCAGATGAGACGAATACATCCGTGGAGCTTATTTTTGAGTTGAAGGGGAGAACATACCGGGTACTCCGCCAGCTCGGACATGTGAAACAGGGAAATAAAACAAAAACCGGGGAACGCTACGAGTTTTTTGAAATAACACCTGACGGGGAAGTGCCATGTGTGGACAGGCAAATGGTTTCCGAGATAGATAAAAAGATGGAAGCTTTGATCGGCTTAACGAAGGACCAGTTTAAGCAAATTGTTATGCTGCCGCAGGGAGAATTCCGAAAATTGCTGACTTCCACAACGGAAAATAAAGAAGAAATTTTGCGGCGGCTGTTTAAGACAGAGCCTTATAAACAAATTACCGAACGGCTGCGGGAAAAGAAAAAGGCTGCAGACGATGCATTCAACCAGGCAGCACAACAGAAAGACAATGTCATCCGTGAAATTAAGAACACGCTGCCGGAACGGGAAAGTTCCGTTATTTTTCAAGTGCTTTCCGGGGAATTTTACAATGTAAAGCAGATTACAGATGGTCTTGCTGAAGAAGTCGTTTATTATGAAAAAGAGATGGAGCAGGACAAGCTAAACTATCAAAAAGCATATAAGGAACATGATGAAAAACAAAAGGAATATCATCAGGCAGCGGCCCTGAACGAGCAATTTGATGATTTGGAGAAAAAAGAGTTTCATTTAAAACAATTGAATGAGCAAGTGCCCGCGTTTGATGAAAAAGAGAAACAGCTTAAAGCTGCGGAACAGGCCGGATTGATTTTGCCCTATGAAAAGCTCCTGAATGACTGGATTGATGATGAAAAACAAAAGCAAACGGAGCTCGAGCGGGCCAAGCATGCAATGAAATCAGCAGAAGAGAAGCTGGGACAGGTGCAGCAGCGTTATCTGCAGGAGGAAGCAAAGCAGACCGAAAGGGAAAATGTAAGCAACACGCTTGATCGTCTGCAAAGTTTTTTGCCGGTGGTGGAGGAAATTGACGAACAAAAAAAGGAACTGAATGAGCTGATCATCAAGGGCAAAAAAACAACGCAGGAATTGGAACAAGCAGATGGGGAACTGAAAAGAAAAACGGAAGAAACAGAGCAATTCGACGGCGACGTAAAGAAGATGGATGCGTTAGTAGGAGAATTACCCGATAAACAGGAAAAATTTGAGCGCATCCGGGAACAGAAGCGAATTTTCAAGGAGTATATAGATTTAGCACGTCACCAGAAAGATCTGGAAAAAGAGCTTCATACTAGCAAAGCTGAGGCAGAAGAGATGAAGGCTGTATATGCCAAGCTGGAAAGCTCCTGGCTGGCAAATCAGGCGGTTGTTCTGGCAAGCCATCTGCATGAAGGGGAAGCTTGTCCGGTTTGCGGAAGCCATGATCACCCGAATAAAGCGGCACATGAAGAAGAAAGTGTTTCAAAAGAACAGCTGGAGAGCCTGAAAAAAAAGCTGGATGAAAAGGACAGTACATACCGGGAAATTATGGCAAAATACAATGAGATACAGCGGCAGCTCAAGAAATCCGAACAGGAGACATCAGGATATGCTGTTCCTCCGGAAAAATTGGAAGAAACGTATAAAGCAGTTTTACAGGAAGAGAAGATGCTGGACACGGAAGTAAACAGGCTGAAAAAAATGCGCCAGCAGCTGCATACCTTAAAAAAGAAATATGACCAGGAAAAAGAAGTGCTTAAGCAGCTTGAAAAAACACGGGAAGACTACAGGGAAAAGCGCGATCAACTGCGTACCCAATATAAAGCAAAGCAGGAAGGATATAAAGAGAAAGTGAAGCCTGTGCCTGAAGAGGTACGTGAACTGACAGCCTTAAAAAATGAAATAAATAAAACAGAGAAATGGAAAGAACAGCTGGAGAAAGCCTGGAATCAAATCCAAAAAGAACTGGAACAAGTGAAAGAACAGTATACGAAGTGCGAAGCCAGTCTAGATCATAATTCAAAGCAAATGAAAGAATCTGCGGCAAAGAAGGAAAAAGCTGCCCAGCAATTTGAAGAAGCGTGGAAAAAACATGAATTTACATCCCGGGAAGCATATGAAAAGGCAAAAATGGGTGAGCAGGAGCAGCAGAAAGTAAAGGAAGAAATAGAAAGTTTTAAAGAAGAAAGAACGGCATTAATCCGCCGTGTGGAAGAAATGAAAAGGAATCTGCAGGATAAGCGCAGAATGGATGTAGCGGCATTGGATGCGCAGTTGAAACAATTAAAGAATGCTTACGAAGCGGCCTTGGAGAAATGGAATCAATCTGAGCGTTATTATAAAGATGCCGGCAAATTGAAACAGAAGATAGCTGATGCAGAGGAAGCAGTGATGGAAAAGGAAGAATCGTTAAGGACGATAACTGATTTATATAATGTGATCCGGGGGAATAACCATCAAAAAATCTCGTTTGAACGTTATTTGCAAATGGATTATTTGGAGCAAATCATTGCTGCAGCCAATCAGCGGCTGAAACGGCTGTCCAACGGGCAATTTTATCTCATGCGCAGTGACCGGCAGGAATCCCATGGCAGACAAAGCGGTCTGGCACTAGATGTCTATGATGCATACACGGGACAGACCCGGGATGTAAAAACACTCTCAGGCGGGGAAAAGTTTAATGCTTCGCTATGTCTGGCACTTGGAATGTCTGATATTATCCAAAGTTTCCAGGGAAGTATCTCGATTGAAACGATGTTCATAGATGAAGGATTTGGGACATTGGATGAAGAGTCGTTGAACAAAGCGATAGATACGCTGGTTGAACTGCAGCAATCCGGCCGCATGATCGGCGTCATCTCCCATGTACAGGAATTAAAAACCGTGTTCCCAGCCGTGCTGGAAGTACAAAAGAAAAAATCAGGCGCAAGCACCACCAGATTTATAACGAAATAAATTTGCTTATCTTACTCATACTAATCACCAAGGAGGGTGAATAATGATGAGTAAAGGGAAAAAGAAAAAGAACAAGTCCAAAGAAGAATTAAACGATATGAAGGATAATAAGAAGTATCCGCAAAACAGACCGCCGAGATAGAAAAAACCGCCTGTTGTAAAGGCGGTTTTTTCGGTGTGCCAGGCATGCGCACATTCTATAGGGTTCGAGCCCCGAATCATGAAGGCAATAGCAGTAATTAGTGTGAGAGGTCGGAGGTTAGTCACCTCCTCCTGCACGATTTCCGGCCAGATTTCCCGGTTGCTAAAAGGAAACCACTTACTCCGTCAATTGACTTTTTTCCTTCACTTCCCGGCCATCCTTCACATATACCCTTGGTATCCGCTTTCCGATCAGGCAAGTTGTTTCATAGTGGATGGTTCCCATCAGGTCAGCCACTTCTGCCATTGGAATATGACCTACTTTTTCATCACCAAAGATACTGATAACCGTCTCCCGGTCTACACCGTCAATTCCGGTAACATCTATCATGGATTGGTCCATGCAAACACGGCCGACAATTCCGGCCCGTTCTCCGTTTACGATTACGTCGCCGCGGTTGGACAGGAGCCGTGAAAAACCGTCAGCATAGCCGATGGGGATAGTGGCAATTTTGGAATCCCGTTCGGTTGTAAAGGTGCAGCCATAGCTGATATATTCCTGTGCCTGCAGATTTTTAATAAATACCGGCTTTGTTTTTAACGTCATTGCCTGTGTCAGATCAATCATTTCTTTCATAAAATCTTCCGGATATAAACCATACATAGCGATGCCGACCCGCACCATTTCCAGATGCTTGGATGGATGGGCAATGGTTCCGGCACTGTTGCAGCAGTGTCTGATTGGTATATTAATACCCTGTTCCTGCAAATAATCCGTCATTTCCAAAAAGCTTTCAAACTGTTTATCCGTATAGGAAGTGTCTTTATTATCCGCGTCGGCAAAATGAGTGAATATCCCTTCAATGGAAACCCATTCGGATGACAGGGAGCGGGCGAGATCTAGTACATGATCTTTGTTCCTGAGGCCAATTCGATTCATCCCTGTTTCCACTTTAATATGAATACGGGTCTTTTTTTGCAAATCGTTGGCCAATTTGTTTACTGCTTCTGCAGCTTCCAGGGTGAACACTGTCAGTGTTATGTCACGTTCGATGGCTTCTTTGAGTGCCTCCGGCGGGGTATATCCCATAACAAGGATAGGTGCTTTTACTCCGGCGTCCCGAAGTAATACAGCTTCATCTAATATTGCTACAGCGATATACTCTGCACCAGCAAGGAGCGCCTCATTGGCAACCTCGACTGCGCCATGTCCATAGCCGTCAGCTTTAACAACAGCCATATATTTTGTGTTATTTCCTATATGGTCCTTAAAGGTTTTTACGTTATGATGGATAGCATCTAATGAGATTTCCGTCCAGGTTTCGCGGTAACTTCCATGTTGCATGCCTTCTCCTCCTTTACGATGGGAAAACCTTATCCAGCATAGTTTGCCCATCAAAAAATAGACTGTTAAACTCCAAAAAGTACCCTTCCAGCATGGCTATGGAAGGGTACTTTAAATTAAATTGCAATGTCCATTTCCACATAATTAAATGGACAATCACACCATCCGGCATTTATTTCAATGCATCTTTAACAGGAACATATTTGTAATCAAGATCATTTGCAACCGCTTCGTATGTTACTTGACCATTCATGACATTAATCCCGCTTTCTATTGCCGGGTTATCCTCAACTGCTTTCTCCACGCCTTTGGAAGCAATTTGTACAGCGTATGGAACAGTAACGTTTGTCAGTCCAACGGTTGCCGTTCTTGGCACTGCCCCCGGAATGTTTGCGACGGCATAATGCAATACATCATGTTTTACATAAATTGGATCATCATGGGATGTTGGATGATCAACGGTTTCAAAGTTTCCGCCCTGGTCGATGGCAACGTCTACAATTACACTGCCGGGCTGCATGGACTTGACCATTTCTTCAGAAACAAGTTTTGGCGCTTTTCTTCCGGGGATCAATACAGAGCCGACCACAAGATCTGAATTCTTTACTGCTTCAGCAATGTTGAACGGGTTGGACATCAATGTTTGAATACTTGATCCAAAAATGTCCTCCAGCTCGCGAAGTCTTGCAGGATTTAAGTCGATAATGTTTACATTTGCCCCAAGACCAAGCGCCATTTTTGCAGCGTTCGTTCCAACAACACCTCCGCCAATAATTGTAACAGTACCGCGGCTTACTCCCGGAATTCCGCCAAGAAGAATCCCTTTTCCGCCTTTGGATTTTTCGAGATACTGTGCACCAAGCTGGGTTGCCATTCTTCCGGCAACTTCACTCATTGGCGTAAGCAGCGGCAGCGTGCGGTTAACCGTAATTGTTTCATATGCAATAGCAGTTACTTCATTTTCTACAAGGGCTTTGGTCAGCTTAGGCTCAGCCGCGAGATGCAAGTACGTAAATAAAATCAAGCCTTTACGGAAATATTCAAACTCGGATGGAAGCGGCTCTTTTACTTTCATAACCATGTCTGCTCTTTTCCAAACATCTGCAGCATCTGCAACGAGTTCTGCACCGGCTTCTTTGTATTCTTCGTCCGTAAAACTGCTTCCCATTCCTGCGCCTTTTTCTACAAGCACTGTGTGATCGGCATTGCGTAAGTTAACAACTCCGGCAGGTGTCATGGCAACACGGTTTTCATTATTCTTTATTTCCTTAGGTACACCAATAATCATGTATATCTCTCCTTTTTTCGTCTTTATCCCTATCGTATCGCTTCTTGAGCGATTTTACCTTATGAAAAAACATAAAAATAAGCAATTCGCTTTGTAATTTTCCACAAAGACTATTTATTTATATATTTTCCATAATCAATTCGAGGTAAACAGCTGTTTTTTGTACAGTGTCTTTTAAGTCCAGCCCGCTTACTTCTTTAATTCGTTTCAATCTGTAATTCATCGTATTCGGATGAATAAATAACTGCTTTGCACTCCGGTAAACATTCGAATCCGACTGTAAATAATATTGTAATGTTTTTAATAGTGCAGTCTTGTTTTTTTCATCATATTCCCGCAGCCTCCTTACATATTTATTTTGCTGATTTTGTTTGTTCCAAGTGGTATATAATTCATCGATAAATTTATATACACCGAGGTCTTCATAGAGAAAAGTATGCTTTAGTTCTTTTGGAAATATACTTTTTAGATGAATTGTACGTATCGCTTCTTTATATGCATTTTTAATATGTGCTGCTTCATCGTAAATGAAGCCGGAAGCTCCGTTTATTCCGTTTAGCTCCAGCTGACTGCTGATCTTGTATATAAACTGTTTCATAAAATCCTGAAGTCTGTCTTCAATGTTACTATCTTTTATGATGCGAACCAGTAAAATAAATTCATTTTCATCAAATAGCCGGAAAATGACTTTTGTCTGTGTTTGGATTTCAGCTAAATAATAGGCATGTTTCTCTATTTGTTCGGTAATTTGATCGGAAAATCTGAAAACTACAACGGTGAGCTTATCTTTGAGGTTGACGTTAAATTGCTTTGCCTGGTTTTGAATCTCTTCCGGATTTCTCATATTTCCTGTGAGCAGCTGCCAGAAAAAATCTTTATAGCTTTCTTCGGATTTTGTTATTCCGGAATTTTTTGCGAGTAATAGTTTTTTAACCTGCCATGCCGCTTCCTTTAAGAGGGACAACTCCGATTCAGATAGTGTTTTATCACTAATATGGATCCAAATAAATCCGAGAACCTCTTTCTTTTTCCATATGGAAATGGCTACCCGGTTCCCCAGGCCGATCTCCTTTATTTCAGATATGGAAACAGGCTCATCACTATCAATCAGCCTGGGCATGACCTCGTTTTTCCAAAGACTGTTAATGATTTTATCCGGGACTTTGCGGTTCATGATGGTGGAAATTCTTGCTTCATCGACATTTTCCCGGTGTTTGCTGTATGCGATAACTTGATGGTTATTATCCTCTATGGTAATGGGGCAGTCAAAAATATCACCAATATAGTCGGCAAGCTGCTCAAAAGAATTAAATGTCCGTTTCAAGTGATATCCTGGTTCGTTTGAGGTGTATTTCATTAAATTCTTTTCCTCTCTTTTCATAATTTCAGTTTATATGCAGAGTATAATAGAAATACTTTGGAGTTTTTATGGATAATATATTTATTATTCGACAGAATTTACCATCTGTTATACACTTTGAATGACGAATTGGTTTAAAGAAAACCACAAATAATCTACTCTTTATTTTAGTACATTCACAAACAGATTTCATCTTTTTGCATGTATAATGGAACTGACATCAAAGGAGGAAAACAAAAAATGAAGAGTACTTGGAAAATTGCAAGCGCTTTTACCGGAATTATCGTGGGGGCGGGCCTTGCTTCAGGACAGGAGATTCTACAATACTTCACAAGTTTCGGTCTTCTCGGTATCCTGGGTGCGATTGTTACTACAGCCTTATTTGCGTACACAGGAATGATGCTTGTTTATCTCGGCAGCCGATCGCAGACAAATTCACACAAAGATGTAATTTATAAAATCAGCGGAAAATATTTGGGAACGGTTATTGACTATGTTCTTATTTTTACCACGTTTGGTGTCGGGGTTGTAATGATAGCAGGCGCAGGGGCTAACTTGAATCAGCAATTTGGCGTCCCGCATGTTGTAGGAACAATCCTTATGACGATCATCGTTCTCTTGGTCGGTATGCTGAAAGTGAATCGTGTAGTTGCAGCAATAAGCAGTGTGACACCGTTTCTTATTTTATTCGTAATTATTGTCTCCGTTTATAGTTTTCTTACGATGGACAGCTCATTTGCAGCACTTAATGATACTGCCACAAGTTTTGATACTACACTGCCGAACTGGTTTATATCTGCGATTAATTATGTTTCCTTTAATATTTCGGTAGGTGCAGCTATGGCTATTGTCATGGGAGGCGATGAGAAAAACAGAAAGGTTGCTGCAACCGGCGGGCTGCTTGGCGGTTTAATTCTTGGTGTAATTATCATGTTAAGTCATCTCGCCATCTTTTCAAAAATTGAAGAAGCAGGTAATTATGAAATGCCAATGCTTGGTATTGTAAACGATATCTCTCCTATACTGGGTACCATATTTGCAATCGTTTTATTTGGTATGATATTTAACACGGCAATCAGTATGTTTTACTCATTCAGTGCAAGATTTGTTGAGGTAGAGACAAAGAGTTTTAAAATTTTCCTGACGGTCACTATGATTGCCGGATTTCTGCTGAGTTTTGTAGGGTTCACAGATTTAGTAGCATATTTTTACCCGCTTATCGGCTATCTGGGACTGGTATTGATCGGGGTTCTGATTGTCACACCTTTCAGAATGAAAAAAATCACGGCTTTAAAAGAAAGAGATAATTAAAGACTTTTTCATAAAAATACATCGATATTCTCTTTTTAGTGAACAGCAAACCTTTTATGAAAAAATCCGCAGGTCTTCAGAAGACTTGCGGGTTTTTTAGCTAAAAGAGGAGATGAACGGTAATCAGCAAAATTAAAGATATACCAAAGTACAGATGTGCCCTGCGTTTTAAGCCGGTTGGTCTGATTCTCCGCATCCATCCTGTAACAACCACGCCTGCCAGGATGAATACAGCAAGTAATCCGCTGAGAAACTTTAAATTATTCCATTGGAAACCAAAATGATGTATAGCGGAAGTTCCATGAAATAAAATGATAATCAATGCAGCAGTACCGGTCCAGCGGTGAAATGGCATGTCTTTTTTTATCAGCTGGGCAATTTTAATTTTCTTTTGACGGTCATGGGAGCTGCGGATTGTCGAATACATGGCATGGCGTGTCCAATTAAATAGAATAAGCATTAGCCCAAACAGACCAAGACTGACATGAAGCAGCAAGCCGGGAAAAGAAAAGTGTGTAAACACATTCCATAAAGCCAATACAAATACAGACAAGTTAATATAGAACCACTTGTTCATCGTTACCCTCCACGTGTACGGATACCAGATTTATTCCACCGGAAATTATATCATATTAGAAAGGCATTGGCAGTGAGGTGGCTCATTGCTTTATGTTGGGGGAATGAAAGAGACAGACTGGCATTTTGTGCCTAGTCTGCCGTCCCTAATACTTGTACTTTTAATCTGAGTATTTAAAAGTTTATTCCGTATGCCAAACCTGTTGTAATGGTTACATATACATCTTTCAGAAGATTGGAAAGCGCTCGCTGGGCGCTTGCTAATGTACGATAAAAAAAGAACTGGGTGCATTGTCCGCCCCGTACTTTATTACTTATAAAACTTCGGAACCCTGCTGGTGAATACCGGCACATCTTCCCGTATTTGAGGCACAATGGAAAGGTCAATGGGAATGGTGATGGTCTCCTTATTGCTTGGACCGCCAAATGCCAGTTCATTCCCCCACGGGCCGATCACCATGGAATTGCCGGCAAATTCCGTGTCGCCGCAATAACCTACAGTGTTGCAGGATATGATAAACTGCTGGTTTTCAATGGCCCTTGCCAGCTGTAAATGCCTCCAGTGATCCTTACGTGCTTTTGGCCATTGGGCAATAATATGAAGGACATTTGCACCTTCCAGGGCCAGCTGTCTTGCCAATTCCGGAAACCTCAAATCATAACATGTGATCAATCCCATTTTAACGCCGTCCAGCTCAAAAACTTCGGCTTTCTTTTCCCCGCCATCAAGAAATTGGTGTTCATTCAGCATGGGGACGAGGTGAATTTTATCATATTCGTAGACAAGCTCACCGCCGCGGTTAAAAACAAAGCTGCTGTTAAATAATTTCCCGTTCTTTTTATTGCCAACAGATCCGCCGATGATATTTATGCTGTGTATTTTGGCGAGGTTCCCTAAAAAAGCTTTAGTCCGTTCACCGTGCATATCAGCTTTTTCCGCAAGTGAGTCAAGGGCATATCCCGTATTCCACAGCTCAGGGAGCATAATTGTATCCGGTTTATCCATTTGAACAGTATTCTCTGTCCATTGACGAATTTGTGCCTCATTTGCTTCTGGATCAGCAGGAATAATTTCGGTTTGGAAAATGGCATACTTCAATGAAATTCCTCCTCCTTACCGGATAATAGAATGTCCGGTTCATTTTTTAAAATTGCTGCCGCTGCTTTTGCTTCGGGGTTTTTCATAAAGGCTGATGGATTCTCAGCGTGTTCCCTTGTTAATATCATTTAATGCTATGAATTTAAATTCAATGTTATTCTTTTCCAGCTTATAATAAGTATTAATGCTGATGAAGGATGGCAGTTTGGCCCGATTAATGATCAGTTCTTCCTTAGTTATGAACGGCTTCTCCATCATTTATTTCAGATCGATAAGCTCATCCTGCTCCACACTATGTCCAGACTTTGCCAGCGTAAAATCAGCACAATTGCCTGTAAAAATCAAAAAGATACTTGTTGTTCCCCAAAGCTTTTATTCTTGCTGTTTCTATTAAATGGTACCAGAATCAGGAAGACATAGCCAGATGAAAAAAGGGTAGAAATTAAAGTTGGAGGGACTTTATTACTATGAAATCTAATGATTTTCCATAGGTAAAAGAAAGCGGGGAAAAAGAAAGGACAGGAATATTAAGTAACCGGCAGACTGCCGGGATTTCCTGCCCTTTCAGCATATATATTGCCTACTCGTTAAAGTATTCTTTCAGTCCGTCGATCAAACCTTCTGCTGCTTTTTCTTCATAATCCGCTGTCTGAATTACTTTTATGTCACTCGGGTTCGTGACAAACCCAAGCTCAATCAGGATGGAAGGTTTATTATTATGCTGCAGCACATGATAACCGTTCTGTTTGGCCCCGCGATCCTCAAGGTTTACCCTTTCAAGAATGGAGGACTGAACAATTTCAGCGAGCTCTTTTGTCACACTTGAACTGTAATACGTAGAAAGCCCCTTTGCTGCACTGTCTTCATTGGCGTTGTAATGGATGCTGATAAAGACATTTGCATTACTTGAATTGCTGATATGGACACGTTCATCCAAAGAAATAAAGGTGTCATCCTTCCGTGTCATAGAAACTGCTGCACCTTCATCCTCCAATTTTTCAGCAATGGTTTTTGCTGTGGAAAGGTTCAAGTCTTTTTCCTTAACTTCATTCAACCCGACAGCGCCGGAATCTATTCCGCCATGCCCGGCATCGATAATAAAGTGATAGTCAGAAAGGGATTTACCGATATCTTGATTGGCAATTTCAGTAGAGCCTGACAATAATCTTTCGTCTTTTACATGCTTCCATTCTGTTGAAACAGTAACTTCTTCTCCATTTTCATCAAAGAAAGTGATTGGATTTGATAGTTTTGTTTCTTTTGTTTCATTACTTTCCATTTCTTCATCTTCAACAGGGAAAAGAAAGTACAGTGCTACCCAAATTTCTTCTCCGTTAAAATAGGATTTTCCCCAGCCGTTTTTTTCTTCAAAAATGGTGATTTTATCTCCTCTATTTAAGTAACCAATGCTGCTGCTTTTCTGCTCCGGCGCTGTTTTCATTTCCATTGAATCAGTACCTACGATAAATGTATCTCCGCTATCTGCTTGCAGCACTGCCGGGAATATAAACATTGAGAATAGTATAACGGTAAGCACTGCAGCTATTTTAAAATGTTTCATATTCACTCTCTCCTAAAATACTAGTTTGTTAATATACAAGCTAACCAAGTTTAATAGAAAATATACCTAATAGGGAAAATTAGTAGATTCATTGTTGTTTCAGGGAATTAGAGTTGAAGCAAATTTTAATAGGAGGAGATGGTGATGGCCGCTCATTTATTGGGAATCCCTTTTCAAGAGGTAATGAAAAGATCAATGGTTAAAGGAAGAATGCAAATATACGGCACCCTGGTGCGGTAACAGGTTACCTTACGCTTGTTCAATATTTTGAGAAAGCCGTCTTTTGGTTTGGAAAGATCAAGATAAATAATTCTTATAAAGAGGTTAAAAGGCTGTCTTTATTGTTTTAGACAGCCATCAACATTATTTAATGGGATTTTATTTTTACTATAATAATAGAGTTTATGTGTAACTTAACTGTCTGAATGTGAGGCAATAACTGCTAATTAATCAGTATTGTATTAATGAAGCACCCATTATTTGGAAGGTGTATAATCGGCAGGAACAGTCAAATTTCTTATTTTCCCTTCCTGTTCAATAGAACGAATCGAAAGTGTTTCCATTATTTTTTCCAATCTTACGCTATTTGCGCTAAATTCATGCAGTTTCTCAGCGTTGGTTGCTATTTGTTGAAAGTTGCGGTCAATTTTATAGTCATGCTCGTTCATCTTTGTTTCAAGCCGCTGTATATCTTCTTTAGTGGCCATCCCGGCGATGTCATCTTTGGTAGCCATGCGAGTCAAGTCCTCTTTTGAAGCCATACCAGTGATGTCGTCTTTGGTAGCCATGCGATTCAAGTCTTCTTTTGAAGCCATCCCGGCGATGTCATCTTTGGTAGCCATGCGATTCAAGTCTTCTTTTGAAGCCATACCAGTGATGTCGTCTTTGGTAGCCATGCGATTCAAGTCTTCTTTTGAAGCCATACCAGCTAGGTCATCTTTGGTAGCCATCGTAGAATTTATAACATCTATTTCTTTCGCTAATCCCTCCACGCTTTTGACTAATTTCATCAATATTTTTTCTGTCGGCATTTTTCTTCCTCCTTTCTCATGGATTGTTAATAATATACCACTCCTTTAATATCCGGGCAAATAGATAAAAACGAAAATTGCTGCCTCATTTTATGCATTTTTGTACATTAAATTAATGTTTCTACATTAAAAACGTAAATTTTCCATATTAATAATATGAGAAATTGCAAAATCATATTATTTCGTAAATATGTTTTTGGGATGCATCTCCGATAAATGGAGAGTGTGTATAACAGCTGATAAAAGTTGGAAAAATAACAACATATCGCAACTCATCACTACTCTAAGTGGCAAATTAAACAAAACTCCCGTGTGGTAATTATTTTCTATTTACTGGCGGTACAACATCTTCCGGAATAGGAGAAACATAACTTTCGCCGCCAAACTTTTCTGTTAATTCCTCTTTTGCCTGTTGAATCAGATTTTCATCCTGTATCATTTCAACTGCGGTGGATGCAATTACTTTTCCTGCATGAAGCATTCCTTTTTGGCCAATGGAAGAGCCGACCTGTGCCACTACCTGCCAGGTATGAAGAGAGGTGCCGTTTGCCATGGTGACTGCATGCGCCTGGCTTGTAGGTGTAACATTGCTTACATCTGCTACATCTGTAGAGGCGAATGCTTCTTCATCAGTTAACGGTAATATTGTGTCAGATAAAATTTGGCCTTTCATACTTTCATGCCATAGATTATTTAATTCATCTTTACTTAATGTGGCCTGAATCTTTTTGGCAAATTGAATCTCTTCTTCGGTAAATTCAGGAATGCCAAGTTTATGGAAGTTATTCAGCATAACCTGATCGATGGTTCTGTTTTTAATTAAATCCGATGTACCACTGTCAAATTCCAGCTCCATTTCCGTTTCTGTCATGTGGGCTGCTCCTTCAGCAATTTTAACCAATCGCCGATAGATTAGTTCTACTTGATTCACTTTCGGAGCTCGGATTAAATAAAGTACTTCAGCATCCGATTGGACGACATTTGGTGAATAGCCGCCTGTATTGGTAACAGCATAGTGGATCCTTGCCTGTGGTATAATATGTTCACGCAAATAATTGACACCGACGTTCATCAGCTCCACTGCATCAAGTGCGCTCCTGCCAAGGTGGGGAGCCGCAGCAGCATGGGCTGAACGACCTTTAAAACGGAAATAAACCTGGTAGGTAGCCAGGGCATTCATGGCACTTACCGCATTGGCCGGAGCTGGATGCCACGTAAGGGAAAAATCAACATCGTCAAAGACTCCATCACGAACCATATATGCTTTAGCGTCTCCATTTTCTTCTGCAGGGCATCCATAATATCGGACGGTACCAGTTATATTATGTTCTCTCATATAATCTTTAACAGCTACAGCAGCAGCGAGTGCCCCTGTCCCCAGCAAATTATGACCGCAGCCATGCCCATTTCCGTTTTTCTTAACCGGTTTTTGTTCAGCAATACCCGCCTCCTGGCTGAGCCCGGCAAGTGCATCATATTCACCCAATATTGCTACTACCGGATTTCCGCTTCCATAGGAACCAATAAAAGCTGTAGGAATATTTGCCACATTCCTTTCTACCGCAAACCCTTCCTCTTCCAGACTTCTACAGAGAAGATCAGCAGATGCAGTCTCCTCGTAGCTCTTCTCAGCCAGCTCCCAGATCCGCTGGCTAACGGAAATAAACTTGTCTCGCTTGTTTTCAATTATTTCATCAATTCTCTTCGAATGATGCATATAAAATCACTCCTTATAAACAGTGATAAACATTGGGACGATCCTTACGTTGCAAAAAGAAATTTTCAGTCAAAAGGGTATGTTACATGTGCATTTCATTGGTAGTTATTTTTATATATATAACAAGCAGGTTCTTCCATATGACTGAAATAAATAGTTTTAATTGAAACATGCATTTATTCAGCCATTGGTATGAACAGTAAAATTTGGTGAATTCAGTTTATCATATACATTATGGAAGTGAAAACGATGTAAGGATCCTGTCCAGGAAGACTGATCCAAACAGCGGGACGGTTCTACTGTTGCAAATTAATTTGTAACAGTAGAAGAACATCGCTTTTCGAGGCTAGAACCTTTCAAAAGAAGATATATTACAACTTATAAATAGCACGAACAACCTTAAACACAGAGCCATCTTTCTCTTAATATACGGAAGTGGATAATTGAAGCTCCAATTAAAAATCAGAGATATTGTCAGTAAGTCCATGCGTATTAGTTTGGAAGAAGCGAAGTATGACACCAACCGGTATACGGTATTAACAGGTATCGCACTTCAGGAACTCCGGCATTATTTCCGAAAGGAGTTCGCAAATAAAGCCTATACACTGAATGACTGGTGCTGCTTTGCAAAAGCAAATTTTTTTAAATCAAAAAGAGTGCTGCACTAAGTAGCACTCTTGGAACTTTCGCCTGAAGTTATTCCAATTTCTTCTTCCTGCCATCCTTTACATACATCAACCCAGGCCTTTGCAAAGGAATAGGTAAACAATTCTTCACAGGTTAACTCAATTGCTGAGTTCGTACTGCCGCAAGCTGGAAATACCTTATCAAATCGTTTCATGGAAACATCGAGATAGACGTCAAGGTCATTTGCCAGTCCAAACGGACATACACCCCCGACTTCATGTCCTGTTTGTTCCTGTACTTCGTCGTGACTAAGCATCCGAGCTTTAAAGCCGAATGTATGACGGAATTTTTTATTGTCAATTTTAGCATCGCCTGCTGCCACAACGAGTATTGCTTTATCTTCTTTCCCTCTGAAAGACAGTGTTTTGGCAATTTGCTCAGGTAATACGCCAATGGTTTCAGCAGCCTGCTGAACAGTTGCGCTGGAGCTCTTGAACTCCATAACTTCTGCTTCCCGGTTCCATTGTTTAAAATGTGCTTTTACACGCTCGATAGACACGCTGATCACCAACCTTTCTCTTAAACCTATTAGCATCTTATCAACTTTGTTTCGGTAAAGCAATAAAGATATTCCGGGCAATAAATACAACTTTTTCCCTTTAAAAATCGAAATGAAATTCAATACGCATAATTTAGACGATACAAGGCATAATATGAATAGCGTTGGAATAAAAGGGTTGGTTAAAATGAGAAAAATACTTGCGATTGGTTTTATTATTTTAGTATCTTCTTTATCCAATACACTGATAGCAGATGCCACAGTCAGCAATACGGAACCAGAAACGAGCGGCTCAACCCATAACTGGGTCGAATACAGTACCAGCTACGATACAATAGAAGTTGGGAGCCATGAATATTCGTATTGGAAAAATTTTATCCGGCACACACGAACCTGCCATATATCCCACGTCATCAAAACGGTTGTATATTATTGTGATGAACATGATCATACAAAAACGGAAACAGAATTGACGGAAACTATTCATAGCGGGAATCACCGTTAGCTGCGGAATTCACGAATGAAAGCGGAGTTCTTGGGTAAGAACAGGCAGTATTTGCTTTAAATATCCAAATAGGAAAGGTGATGAAAATGGAAAAGAAACAGTACGATCCGGCAAATTTATCAGAAACAACACTTCAGCAAGTTCGTTCACTAGAAAAAACACTCAGCGAGGAAAAAGGAGAAGAAATTATCCTGATCGCATATGAAAACGATAATCAAGAAAAAGGAAATATATCCTACAAAGGGTAGCTGTTCAGCTGCCCTTATTTTTTATTGTGCTGAATGGGAAATCCTCCCGATTTCTTTGCACCATCTTCACATTCGTTTTTTTCTTCTCCCGATCAACCATGCTTCCAGCCCGCCGGATCCAAAAATTACTCCGGAAACAATGAAGATAAGTCCGATAAAATGAGAAAATAAGATAACTTCATTTAAGAATATGGCTGCTCCTATAATGGAAAAAAACGTATTTAAATTCAGGAATATGGATGTTTCAGCCGGCCCCAATTGGCTAATCGCATAGTTATAAGCCATATGGCCGACACCGGTTGCTATCACAGCTGAAAATAGAAATACCAGCCAAACAGTATAATCAACATTACTTAGAGAGGCTATGCCATTTGGTTCGCTCCACAGACTGATAACAAATAAAAAAACGGAACCAAAAATTAGCATATAGCCTGTAAACAGTCTTGGATCCATGGATTCTGCTGCCTTCTTGATAACAATAAAACTAAGTGCCTGGGATAAAATTGACAGCAAAATATATAAATCACCCAGGTTAATGGTATCAATGCCTTCACTGCCTGCAAGCACGGTAAAACTTACTCCGATAAACCCGAAAATAAAACCGGTGAATTGGAGTTTCGAAGGTTTTCTTTTTAAAATAACTGTAGCAAAAATAACAGTTAAAACCGGACCCATACCTAAAATTAATCCAGTATTAGCGGCGCTTGTCATCGTAAGGCCGCTTGCTAAAAAATAGTGGTGCAGCACAACACTGAATACGGACCCTCCAGCAATGAAATACCATTCTTTCTTTTTAGGCAGCCGTACCCCTCCGGCAAAAGCTAAAATGATAAAGACAACCAGACCGGCAACGAGAATACGAAGGGAAGTAATCGTAATTGGCATGAAGTTTTCCACGATTACTTTAAGTGCCGATACATTCATCCCCCACATAAGCATGACGAATATAACGATAAGGTAAATATAGCGTGTATTCTTGTCCAATTTGAGAACGCCCCTCCTGACAGAAATAATTGGAAAAAAAGCAGAATCTGAAATCAATATAATGAATGCTAGTTTATCATATTTAATCCTAAACGTGAAAAAACTGAACCTCAAAAAGATTGGAATTCCAAAATTGAGCTATCTCCAAAAAACAGGTCCAAACCGAATTAGAGGTTGACGCTCCATTTTTGTAGATTAGTATATAGTAACTGAATACGAAAAAATGGGTTGATTGCCAGCAGACTGCTGTTAATCATTAAAAGGGAAGGCCGGTGCAAAGCCGGCGCGTTCCCGCCACTGTAATTGGGAGTTTTCTGGTGAACTATGATGCTGTTCCTCCAGTAGAGGGTGCAGCCATCTTAATTGACGGGCAGAAATATACAGAAAATAATTAAGCTGTAACAGATGGAAATGAAGAAGTCGTTTTAAGTATTGATGAACCAGGAACCTATACACTCACAGCAGAGAGATTTAATGATGCTTCTGAAAGGAATATTACAAGGCCATTTGCAAAGGTGATTGTGGAAATGCCGCCGGATAACGCTCACCCGGTTATTTCAGCTGATGAGCTGGAAGATGGCATGACCGTTTCAGAGAAATCCATATCATTTAACACAGAAGCCATCGATGAGGTGGATGGTGAAGCAACTTCATCTGTTATGGTTAACGGGGAAACAATTGACATACAGTCTGATGGCCTATTCGAAGTACAATTAGAAGAAGGAACTAATCAAATGGTGTTTATGTTTCAAGTATCTATCACGATCTTGCCCACGCGCTTTCCACTGTTTTCCCCCTTGCTGTGTTTAGTGTGAGCTGGATAAGGATCCTGGAACGGTTTAAAAAGAAATATGGCATATTCCGGAATGAAAGATCCCGGCCGGCCACTCCAGATGAACATGCTGAAAACGCGATGCAGCTGAATGAAAAGGCGGGGCATGGATGATTGGAAAAATACGCAAACATTCATCATCCTTCACACCCCTTTATATAATCGAAGAGGGAATCACATTATATTTTATTTCGTTGTGATTAATATTATGCTGCCAGGATCTGGCATATGGATGTTGACTTTCTCAGATTATTAGCAATAAGGCAGAAGAGAATATATATTATCTTACACTTGAATAATTTTACTGGTTAAATAGTAAACAAACTGGGAAGTAAGGAAGAAAAAAACGTAAAATATCAACGAAATACTAAAGGGTTTGCTGCCGGTGTCATTTTATTTAAACAATAACTAAGGCAATGGCAGGAATTAATCAAGCAGGAAAACATTCATAAAGGCTATTTAGTCTAATGACAAACGCTTTTGTAGTAATTTGTCGAACAAAATGCTGAAATCCAATTTTGGTAAGCAAAACTAGCTGGATTTTACGAAAACACTTGTCGAAATGGATAATTTCTTCTCGGATTTTTGTCGAATCCATAACCAAAAATCAAAAACGGCTATTAGACTTTTTTTCTGCCAGTTGATATAAATAGGATAATAGAACTAGATAAAACAAAAAAGAGGATTAATTGTGACTTTAGTAATACGTGTCGGAGACAAATTAAAAAGGGGATAATTGTCCCGTAACAAACGTAAATAACGTCACTTTCAACTCAATTATTTCCACGCTTGAAAAGGCTTTAACTTTTCAAATGTATCCTCAAATTATCCTCAACTTAAAGAGCAGTTCATCCCCGGGCTGCTCTTTTTCCTTTAATTCAAAACCGCATTTAAATTCGACAATATATTTCCTGGGAAATACTTGGCTTACTTTCTGTAATCTTTACTGATGCCGCATACAAATATTTGCAGAAATAATTTTCCGCATCATAACACATACATATCCATACAACATGACTTATGATAAAGTAAATACTAAGAAAATATCTTCAACCGTAAAAAAGCAGGATGCGGAAAACCGGAATATTAGTTATCGCAGCTCTCTTACTTCAGGCTTTTGGTTAATTTATAATACTCGTATACTGTCATTCTATTTTTAGATTCACATCTAAAAAGTCTATTTTCCATTAGCTTTATGTTTTGCAGTGCAATCTTCATACCGAATTATGAAGCATCGCATCTCAAGACAGTAAACGGGTACTAAATAAATGAAATGCAATTTCAGGAATACCATTAACTTGGAAAGATAATCAAAAAGGGGAGGACGAAAAAGATGAATTCTACATTAAAACCGATTCAAGTGTACCGGGGAGACTATGTGGAAAGTGCCCATGATGTCCATATCGCTGTGGTTTCTGTAAAAGGAGATTTGCTGGCCTATTATGGGGATCCGAACAGGCTGACCTTTGCCCGCTCATCCATGAAGCCATTTCAGGCAGTACCGGTTGTTGAGTCACGTGCATTGGAGGCATATAACTTAACAGACAGGGAACTATCTTTATTTTGTGCAAGCCATAGCGGAGAGCCATTTCATCGAAGCGCAGTAGCAGAGGTTTTACGAAAAATCGGTTTGGAAGAAAATGATTTGCAGTGCGGCACGCATATTCCCAGAGATATCGACAGCTATAATCAATTAATGCG
The DNA here is from genome assembly GCF_010994035.1 of Virgibacillus aidingensis. GTDB lineage: Bacteria > Bacillota > Bacilli > Bacillales > Amphibacillaceae > Virgibacillus_N. Next base: position 49,585 of record NZ_WIXN01000007.1, on the reverse strand, counting down.
TGAGGGAAGACAGTTAACGCCGCTCTACAGTAATTGTTCCGGAAAACATGCCGGAATGCTGGCGGGAGTTCAGCAGCAAAACATGGACGTTGCTTCATACCGGGAGTTATCGCACCCATATCAGCAGCAGATTATGGAGGTCATTTCCAATGTGAGTGATGTTGCCAAAGAAGATATTAAAACATCAGTGGATGGCTGCGGGGTGCCTGTACATAGAATTCCACTTATCCAGCTGGCACGAGCATTCAGCAGGCTTGCTGCACCGGATGATTGGGCAACTGGTTCCGGGGAGAGAAGAGATGCACTCAAGCGAATCAGAGATGCCATGGCCAATTACCCGGAAATGGTTGCAGGAACAAAACGTTTTGATACTGATTTGATGAATATATTTCGGGGCAGAATTGCTGCAAAAGGTGGGGCGGAAGGAGTTCATTGCTTTGGAGACAGAGATACCGGAGTTGGTGTAGCTGTAAAGATAGATGACGGAAATGCCAGAGGGACAAGCGTTGCGTCCATGGAAGTTTTAAGACAGCTCCATATTGGAGATGCGTCCATTTGGGATCATTTGGCTGATTATTATCATGCCCCTGTGCTGAATGCAAGAGATGAAAAAATTGGCATCATTAAACCAGCCTTTAAATTAAATGTTTTACAGAAAATGAATATGGAAAACTAATTTTTCAGAAAGCAGTCCATATGCAGGAACGAATGGACTTATTGCCGGAATGAGCCGGATACAGATAACTACAAAGGGGGGATCGAGTTGCTGAAACAAGCCAGAACAGTACTTGCCATGATCGTGATAGTATTATCTTTGTTTAGTTTACTGACAAACAATATGAATGTATTTCCTTTCACGTTACTAGCCGTTTCACTCTTAATGCTGGTGATTGGTATCATGGCATTTCAGGAGAAAAAAACATGGCTGGGGGTTGCGAGTCTATTAGTATTTCTTTTCTTGCTGTTTGTAGTTATACAAGGGTTTATCATTGGATGACAGAAAGACATGCAGCTTTTATTATGGGCAAATTTGCTTCTCTCTTAAAACTGAAACCTTTCTATATTTCTACATATAGTTTATCCTTGGATATAGAGAAAGTTGACCAGGGAGAAAAGAATCAATGCACAAATGGGGATTAAGTATTGCAGTAAGTGTATATGCACTTTTACATTTTATTACTTATTTTTTTGAAAACGAAGTACTATTGCTTGTTTTGATGTTCAGCGGATTGGCATTATTTGCGTTTGCACTTGTAAACTATAAAATCAGCCGTTTCAAATTGCCTTTAACACTATTCTTAAGCGGATTTATTATATTCCTGATTTCAGATACCGAACTGCTTTACGGCTTTACAGGCGGGCTTTTGCAGATGAGCAATGTGATTGGGCTGCTTATTGTTGTACCGATGATCAGCTGGGTATTAAAAGAGGAATTCTATATGGAAGCAATTGTTGTTTTCGGGCATAAATTGCTGGATTCAAGCAGGAAGTTTTATGCCGGGATGGTTACCTTCACTCAAATTATTGCCTATTTCCTTTTATTTGGTGCAATTCCGATGATGTATCAGTTTGTCACAATGATTTTAAAGGATGAAAAAGGAGAGGCGTGGGAAAAATTTAAAGGAACAGCACTCCTGCGCGGATTTGCTTTATCTACTTTATGGGTGATTAGTATTCCCAGCTTTGTATTTGTAGTTGATGTCATGGAAGCCTCCTTGTTTATATCTATTTTACAGGGGATGCTGATGGCAGGTATTGGCGTTGTTCTGGCTGTCATTTTTTCCTTTTTTGAGGAAAAAAGATCCGGGGTGGATTTAACAGCGGGGCTGCAGAGTGAAATTGATGAAGTACTTCGGGAATCGGTTAACCAAAAGGAAACAAATAAAAACGTAATTGAATTTGCCGTTTTATTTATATCATTGTTTGGAACGATTTTTCTTCTTTATAGTCTTTTGGATATTGAGCTGCTGATTCTCATTCCTTTAACCATTATTGTTTGGACGATCGTTTATTTTATTGGAAAAGGCAGAATGAATCACTTTTATGCGGATGTCAAAACGCATATGCAGCATAAAATTACTCAGCAATCCTACCAGCTTTCCGTAATGCTTGGTGCAGGTATGCTGATATTTTCACTGAACCAGACGGCATTTGCGCAAACGGTAGTGGATGGTATTTATACGCTGCAGGAAATGGTGCCATTTTTAAATCTGCTTTATTTTCTTCCATTTATTATTATCGTTCTTGGCTTTTTTGGCCTGGGTCCATTAACTGTACTCGTCCTTGTGGGAGGAATTCTGGGAAGCATCCACTTACCGTATGAGCCGGAATTAATTGTGCTGGCAGTGACGTCAGGAAGTGCGATTTCCATTTTGCTTTCACCGCTGATTATGCCTATTATTACGCTAAGCGGTTCTAACGGATTATCCGGTTTCACAAATGGGATCCGGTTCAACTGGAAATATGCCCTGGCATTGTATATGGTAGTACAGATATATGTTCAGACACGGGTTTATATAGGGTGAGATGAAATTTTGACGAAGCATTTCTCATCTTGAAAAAAGGCTAATTACTTGCTGTACAGTTCCCGTAAAAGTTGACCATTTAGTTGTGATTACTTAACTGCAGGATAATAAAAGGTATATTGGCAAGCAGGGAGAATGAAGGTCTTAGCGGCTATCCTTCACCATTTGAAGGGGAATTGGCCGCTAATTTTTTGTTCAAAATCTCCATCTCATCATCAGGTACAAGAATATAAAGTATATCTTCTTTTTGAAGCACCGTCTCCGCAGTTGGCGGGATCGTTTCTCCATGGCGGATAATCAGAATGATATTTGCTTTATCCGGAAGCTCAATCTGTTTAATACTTTTCCCGGTCACAATATGCTTATCATTAATAAAGTATTCCACAATTTCCAAGTCCTTTTTGCCAACAGATAGTAAATCCATTGTATGCAGCGGGATGGCATCATCCGAAGTAACAAGCCCAAGTTTATTTGCTGCAAACTGCATCGTTGATCCCTGAATAACTACAGAAGTTAATACGATAAAGAAAATGATATTGAAATACAGCTGGCTGTATTCCAGTCCTGCAAGCATCGGAAAAAGTGCCAATACAATCGGTACAGCTCCCCGTAACCCTGCCCAGGAGAGAAATACTTTTTCCTTGAGACTGAATTTCATTCCAGCTACAGAGATGAATACAGCGATCGGGCGTGCTGCCAGCATAAGTATTACTGACAGCAGCAATCCCTGTAAAATAATGGGTATGGAAAACAAATCACTCGGGATCACAATGAGTCCAAGTATGAAAAATAAGCCAATTTGTGCGATCCAGGTAAATCCTTCATTAAAACGAAGGATTGCGTTTCGCTGTTTTAACCCTGAGTTTCCGATCACTATCGCACTCACGTAAACCGCAAGCAGTCCGCTCGCATTGGCAAGCTCGCTTACACTGAAGGCAAAAAAGGCAAAGGAGATCGCGAGCAATGGATATAATCCACTGGAAGAAAGGGTAATCCGGTATAATGCTTTGCTGCCGAGTTTTCCGATAAACAGCCCGAGGAGCAGCGCGATCCCCATCTGCCAGAAGAAATCCCAAATAAGCGCTATTATGCCGTTACCTTCCGCTGTAATCATTGCGATAAAGGAAGTAGTTAAAAATACGGCCATCGGGTCATTTGCACCCGATTCTGCTTCCAGGGTTGCCTCCAGTCTTTTTGTAATGTTTCTTCCCTGAAGCATAGCAAATACAGCTGCAGCGTCTGTCGAGCCGACGATAGCTCCCATCAGCAGAGCTTCCGGCCAGGAAAAGTCAAAAATCAATTTAGCAGCAGCTCCCAGAATAATGCTCGTGATGAATACTCCTATTGTTGCAAGGGAAAGTGCGGGAAAAGCTACCGGCCGGATAGTCTGCCAATTTGTTTTCATGCCGCCATCAAAAAGAATGATGACGAGTGCCATCATGCCGATCAGCTGTGCAATTGCCGGATCATCAAATGAAACCAGACCCAGCAGTTCTCCGCCGACAATCATCCCTAAAGAAATAAAAAAGATGAGGGAGGGTGCGTTAATTCTCACGGAAAATTGGACACTGAGAATGCTGGTGATCAGGATAATCGAAATAGCAAGAATGATCAGATTGGAATTAAGTATCTGTTCCAGCATAGTACACCTCTTGTTCTATTGCTAGGTTTATCTATACCCTGAATGGTAAGACGGTACACGTGGAAAACCGGCTATCTGCTGATGGGGAATTTTATAACTTTAGGGTTCTGTGAAATTTTTGCCTCAGTAAAAGGTTTTAACCCCGTCCCGGCGGTATGAGCGCAAAGACGCTCATTTTGAAAAAATGAATACGGAATTGCCTGGCACGAGTTGTGGAAAAAACATCCAGTACAGTCTGTACGGCGTCTGAACAGGCATTATAGTGTTTGTTTCTGGATATAACTAAGGTACATTTTATATATGGCGCATACGTGTTAAAACCGCTAAAATAAAACTCCCTGATCGGGACTTTCCGATCCGGGAGCAATCAAGATGTTATTATACATGTGTAAAATGGGAGTTCCGTGTTGTCAAAAATCATCTCCATACACTGATCCGCTCTGATCGTTTGACGAACTGGCCGGACATGGCGCGGACGCGGGCCTTTAATAACTTTTTTCTTCCCTCGGGCGTTCTGGTGTAGATGAGTTCGGCTTGACCGACTCTTTTTTTCCATTCCGCCAGCAAGGTTTCTGCATTTTCTTTTCTTCGGCCTATTTCTTCCGGTATGGCATGATAGTCATGACGGACCCACAATCGGCTGCCGGATTTCCGGTGCAGCAGGTAACGGGGATTTTCAATTGGATCAACAATTTCCTGTAAAGATTGCAGAAATAACTTCTGTTCATGCTTTGTACCATTTTCAAGGTAACATACCACTTCACCATCAGGGGACGCATCAGCATACACTTTATTCTGGGAAATGGGTGTTTGAATCAGGTCCAGTTTATATAAAGTGTGGTAAACGGAATTTCCTATTTCTCTCATGCTGGATTCTACCGAAGCATTTTTGATAAAAATTTTCAGTGCCTTCCACCAGAAGGGACTGGATAAAATAATCCCGATGATCAATCCTGCGATCAATTGAATAATCAGATCATCCGACTGCCGATAGTGATGCTGCTGGTTGCCCATCCCCCTTAGGACGTTAATAACTGTAACGAGGGTAATGGTCAACAACGATTTTAATGTATTGCGAAAAACAAAAGGTCTCGGTACTGCAGATGGATCCACCAGTGCTTCTTCCCGCTTTTCTTCTCCTTTATTTACAGCTTCCTGCCAGCGTGAGAACAGACGTTTTCGGTTTGTGGCTCTGCCTGTCATTTCATTATTGACTGTCAGTATTTCATCCCTGGTAAATTGCCGGACAGGAAGACGAAGCCGGTTCAGACCGGAAACAATCAATGGCAGCTCTTCATCCAGTCCTGACAAAGAACGGAACCGCCTTTTCAAAGCGTGAAAATCATAACCGCCATCTGCAGATTTTGGATCCACGCAAATAAGGTGCCAGATATTCGCTGTCTTGTCAGGATTGCCGGGCTCGGTGCGAATGGCACGTCCCCTCATCTGGTTGGTCAGCATAAATGTACCGACATAAGAGGCGAGGATAAGCGTATTTACACTTGGAGCATCCCATCCTTCACCAAGAAGTGCTGTCGTGCCAACCAATACATCAATTTTTCCTTTGGAGAAAATATCGGTAATAACCCTGACCATATACTGCCGGGATGTCCCCTGCCAGGTCACTTTCACATATTCCGCGTCATGGGGAAGTGTTTCTGTGTTGAAGCTCAGATGATGTTTTTCCAGAAGAGGAATGATATCTCTGGGCAAAATGACAACGGAACCTGTTAATACACCAAGTCTGCATCTGCTGCCAAGTTCTTTTCTTATATTTTCAAATATGGGAATAACACCAAGCCGGATCAGCGGTTTCTTTTCATCGGCGTTTTTCGGCAAATCATCTGCATAAATATAGTCTGCCAGAATGACAAGCCGAAGTTTATCCCCTTGCGCCTGTCTTTCCAGGGAAACAATTTTATTAATGCTTTCCAGCTTGGATGCACTATGTAATAAGGTTCGTTCCATTGATTTTGTAGCGTTCAATTTAACTTTCCGGTGTTCAAGTGCTCCGATATTTGACAATTGCTTTTTTATACTTTTCAGGGGTTCTTCTCCCGGATCTACCAATTCATCCTGATAAAAGAGGGCCGTCAGCAGCTCTTCCGTCCAATCCAAGTCAAAGGAGGGGAGATGTTTTGCTTTTTCATCGATTAATTCAAAGGGCATTTCCCATTGTGTGCTGCCAATTTCCTTTAAATAAAGAATCATACTGATAAAGTAACCATGATTACCGAGTTTTTCTTCCACATACTTTTCTGATTGCATCCATGGGTGTGTTTCGATCAGGGTTTTAAAAGCAGTATTATGTAAAAGTCCTTTTCTCAGTTCTTCCGCCTCTTTGTGAAAGGCATCTATAGGGCCCATTTCTTTCTTTGTTGGAGCAGACATCCATACATAATCCTGATGGGGACAGAGATCTCCTTCCTTTACAAGTGCAGCAACTTCTATTTCTTCGTCAATCGGGCCGCATAATTCGATATATTTATCCCATTCTGATTGATCCACATCATACGGTGGCGTGGCAGTTAAAGCAACAATAGCGGGGTTTTTTAATTTGTTTTTTACATAAAGACTAGTTTTCCACCAGCTTGTCCGCAAATGATGGGCTTCATCAAGCACAATGGTTTCGAACTGCTGCTGAAAAAACTTTTCCCGGAAAGTTTTTTTCTCTGATTGCACGATCTGTTCCATCTCTTCTTCTGCGTCATCAATAACATTTTCTTCCGGTTCCGTCTTGTCGTCCTCTTTAAATAAAGCGTGCAATCCCTGATATGTCGTAACAGTCATAAATTTTGGGTCGTACAAGTCAGTGGAAATCCATTCAGGTTTTTTCTTAACCTGCAAGAAAAGTTCCCTGAACCGGTTTACCCACTGGTTTCGGATCGCCAGTGTAGGGGCCACAATTAATGTAGGTTTATTTAATCGCAGCATGACCTCCAGACCGAGAACTGTTTTTCCTGAACCGGGCGGTGCCACCAAATGGAGATGTCCATTGTTGAGATGTGTCTCCAAGTGTTGAAGTACTTCCTTCTGGTAGCTGCGCCAAGGATAATAAAATGTAATGTCTGTTGGAAACTCCTGCATAAATTATCCCCCCATTTGTTTTAGCAGTTTCACAGATTTGCTCTGCAATATCCGGTAATAAAGGTGCAGAGACTCAATAATAATAAATAAGAAGTTAACATATAGTGTACACTTTTCTGCTGCTTGCTTCCAGGTTCTTTCTTGCTATTCAGCCGAAGAATATGAAATGATATAATGGGTGAAAGCAGGGAGTGCGGGCAATAAAACAAAAATTCTCTATTCCGGCACTATGACTGTCAATTATCGGGTAAAGGGAAAATAATTAAATCAATGTAGTTGGAGGAATAATTATGATCACACATCTGCAGGATACCATTACTTTAAATAATGGAGTGAGAATGCCGGGATTTGGTCTCGGTGTGTATAAGGTGGAAGATGGGGATGTTGTGTACCAGGCAGTGAATACTGCGCTGGAGACGGGTTACAGGAGCATAGACACTGCATCTTATTATTTTAATGAAAAAGGAGTAGGTCAAGCTGTAAAGGATTCCCGGGTGCCAAGGGATGATATTTTTATCACATCAAAGGTGTGGAATGACCAGCAGGGCTATGAGAACACCTTAAAAGCATTTGAGGAAAGCCTGGAAAATCTGCAAACTGATTACCTGGATCTTTATTTAATTCATTGGCCGGTAAAAGGAATGTATAAGGAAACATGGCGGGCATTGGAAAAGCTTTATAAAGATGAAAGGGTAAAAGCCATTGGGGTTAGTAATTTTCATATTCATCATCTGCAGCATTTGATGGATGGATGTGAAGTGAAGCCTGCTGTTGACCAAGTGGAATATCATCCCCATTTGACACAGGAGGAGCTGCATGCTTTTTGCAGGCGGGAAGGGATTCAGCTTGAGGCATGGTCACCGCTGAAAAGGGGACAGCTTTTAGATGAACCGGTGTTAGAAGAGATTGGGGAAAAATATAACAAAACCGCTGCACAGGTGATTTTGCGGTGGGACGTACAAAACAAAGTTATTACAATTCCAAAAACAATTACGGATAAGCGGATAGAAGAGAATGCGGATATTTTTGATTTTTCGTTGACTGAGGATGAAATGAAACAGATTCAGGGATTGAATAAAAATGACCGGGCCGGCACAAACCCGGAAAGTTTCGATTGATTGCTTTAAGCTGGAAGAAACACACGGATTTTTTTAATCTGTGTGTTTTTTAGTCTGATATTGCGGGAATAAAATAGATAAAATAGTTGTTTGTTTAATTGAATTGAAAAAGTATTTAAAAAAACGAAAAAAAAGATTGACACTTGAAAAACCGATGAATTATAATATATACACTCGGATATATGTCGACAATCGACAATGTAAAAAATTAGCGACAAGACATATCATACAGCATAAACTAACTAAACAGCAATTTTATTTATTTTTTTATATTCCATTTTTTCTATATCGTCAATTACTTTAAACCATTCTTTTTATACCACAGCAGATATCGCAATAAAAGTCTGTAAATATATTAAAAAAATCTTTTTTATCGTTTTTGCAACCGATTACAATAGCTAAAAAAATAATGAGATTTGAGAGGAGAGGATTTCCATGTTAGCCTTTTCTATTGCCGAGTTTAAGGAGAGACTGGCGAAAACAAAGCTAAGGATGCAGGATAAAGGAATTGATGTACTGCTCGTGACAGATCCTGCAAACATGAACTATTTAACAGGTTATGATGCATGGTCCTTTTATGTGCATCAATTGCTGATCGTCAGCTTGGAAGATGATCAGCCGTATTGGATAGGAAGGGGTCTGGACGCCAATGCGGCCAGACATACGACATGGTTGGATGATATGCATATTTTGCCTTATCCTGATCATTATGTGCAGTCTGATGTGAGACATCCAATGGATTTTGTCAGTGGTTTTTTAAGACAGCAGCAATTGCATAATGTAACAATTGCAGTCGAAATGGATGCCTATTATTTTACCGCAAGAAGCTATATCCATTTAACAAAGGGGCTGCCGGATGCAGAATTTAAAGATGGAACCAATCTGGTTAACTGGATCCGCATTGTGAAATCGGATCAGGAAATAGAATATATTAAAAAAGCTGCTTATATCTCGGAAAAAGCAATGATGGTAGCATATGAGCAGCTTAATGAAGGAGTACGTGAGTGTGATGTTGTAGCTGCTATTTCCCATGCCCAGATAAGCGGAACAGAGGAGTATGGCGGTGATTATCCATCCATAGTTCCTTTACTGCCTACGGGAGAAAAAACCGGAGCATGTCACCTTACCTGGACAGATGAGACATTTGAAGAAGGGCAGCCAGTAATTATTGAACTGTCCGGCTGTTACAAAAGGTACCATTCGCCACTGGCCCGGACCGCTGTAATTGGAAGAGCGAATGAAGGAATCCAAAAACTAAGTGAAATAGTGATTGAAGGATTAAACGCAGCTTTAGATACGGTGAAGCCAGGTGTGAGCTGTGAGGAAATAGAGCTGGCCTGGAGAGCATCCATTGATAAAAATGGAATAAGAAAGGAATCGAGAATCGGCTATTCGGCAGGTCTGAATTATCCCCCTGATTGGGGAGAGCATACTGCCAGTCTGCGGCCGGGAGACAAAACAATCCTTGAACCAAATATGGTGTTCCACATGATTCCAACCATCGACCTCGGCCATGTCGGCATGGAGATCAGTGAATCCTTCCGCGTCACGGAAACAGGCGTCGAAGTACTTGCAGACTACCCAAGGGAACTATATATAAAACCCAATATTCGTTTAGCATAATTGAAACACGGGGACGGTTCTGTTGTTGCAGCCGCAATGAAACACGGGTGCCACAGAGGACCGTCCCGTGTTTCATTCCCAAATTAAATTCTGCGGTTTTTTTCCGTTCAGGCCAGCTTCCAGGTTTGCTGCAGCAAGCTTTGACATTTTCAATTCTGTTTCATGGGTGGAGGAGCCGATATGCGGAGTTGTCACCACATTTTCCATTTGAAGGAGCGGACTGTCTGTTTCGATTGGCTCATTTTCAAACACATCAAGGGCAGCACCCGCAATTTCTCCTTTTTGAAGCGCCTGGATTAACTCTTTTTCCACTACTGTTTTTCCCCGGGAGGCATTAATAAAAATAGCGGTATCCTTCATTCGCTTAAATTCTTCCAAACCGATCATGCCTTCTGTTTCCTTGGTAAGCGGGGTCATCATACAAACAAAATCGGACTCCTCCAATAATTTGGGGAGTGCACAGTAAGTGGCTGCAAAGGTTTCTTCCGCCGCTATCTTTCTGCTTCTGGTATGGTACAAAACATCCATGTGAAAACCAAAGTGTGCTCTGTTCGCAATGGCCCAGCCTATACTTCCCAGTCCAATAATCCCAATTTTTTTATGGTGCACATCAACGCCAAAGTATTCGGGATCAACAGCCTCCTGCTGCCATTTACCATTTTTAACGAACCGGTCCAGTTCGGTGATTCTTCTGGCACCCGCAAGCAGGATACCGAACACTGTGTCGGCAACCGTATCATTTAACACATCCGGCGTATTGGTAGCCATTATATTGCGTTTTTTCAATTCATCTAGATCCAGGTTGTTGTAGCCGACAGATACATTACTGACGATTTTTAAATTTGGAGCATGATCCAACAGCTCTTTGTTCACTGGAAGCTCCAGACCAATAATGCCCTCCGCTTCTTTTAATTGTTCCAGAAACGCAGGGTCATTTATCGGTTCGGGACTGTTAAAAAAACGTACATCATACTTCTCTTTTAATTCATCCAGCACCGGTTTTTCCACACGATTATAGGCGATAATCTTTTTTTTCATGCACACCACTCCTCAAGTCATAATGGTTTCAGCTTCTGTGCCTATTCTAAATAACAATTTTAAATCATGCAAATCTTTACGGTGGGAAGTGAACGAAAGTAGCGAACCCCATCTCGTTCGTCACCTGATCCCGCCAATGAGTGAACGAAAGTAGCGAATCTCTTCTCGTTCGTCACCTGATCCCGCCAATGAGTGAACGAAAGTAGCGAATCTCTTCTCGTTTGTTGCTTGATCCCGCCAATGAGTGAACGAAAGAAGCGAATCTCTTCTCGTTCGTTGCTTGATCCCGCCAATGAGTGAACGAAAGTAGCGAATCTCTTCTCGTTCGTCACCTGATCCCGCCAATGAGTGAACGAAAGTAGCGAATCTCTTCTCGTTCGTCACCTGATCCTGCTGATGAGTGAACGAAAGTAGCGCACTCCATCTCGTTCGTCGCCTGATCCCGCTGATGAGTGAACGAAAGTAGCGAACCTCGTCCCGTTCGTCGCCTGATCCTGCTGATGAGTGAACGAAAGAAGCGAACCCCGTCCCGTTCGTCACCTGATCCTGCTGATGAGTGAACGAAAGAAGCGAACCCCGTCCCGTTCGTCGCCTGATCCTGCTGATGAGTGAACGAAAGTAGCGAACCCCATCTCGTTCGTCACCTGATCCTGCTGATGAGTGAACGAAAGAAGCGAACCTCGTCCCGTTCGTCGCCTGATCCCGCTGATGAGTAAACGAAAGAAGCGAACCCCGTCCCGTTCGTCGCCTGATCCCGCCAATGAGTGAACGAAAGTAGCGAACCCCATCTCGTTCGTCACCTGATCCCGCCAATGAGTAAAACGACTGTATCGCAGTCTCAAATTATCATTGACAATAAAGGAATTCTGAATTATTATGAGAATAAACCATTAATGTCGACAATCGACATTAAACGTTGGGGCTGGTCTATAAAGAAAACCGTCATCAAGCGGCAGCATATCACGCAAATAAGTTACCAAACAAAAGAAAATTATCGGAGTCGGCAACTTATTTTTGGTATTATGTATAAGAAAAACCCGCAATAAAATGAAACAATAGAACCGTCCCTATGTTGCGAAAAGAAGGAGAGAGATTATGGGCAGTAATGATTATGCGATTGAGCAAAAGCCATTGAGTGAGCTTATTGCGGAACAGTTAAGGGCAAGGATCTGGGATAAAGATATGGCGTTTGGGGAGCGCCTGCTGGAAACAGATCTTGCCGAGGAGTATGACGTAAGCAGGAGTACAATTCGGGAAGCATTAAAAATACTGGAAGCGGAAGAACTGGTCGTCAGCCAGGCGAGAAAAGGAACGTATGTTGCGGATTTTACCGGTGAGGACTTTAACGAAATGATCGAACTCCGCACACTGCTGGAGACAACAGCTTTTAAAAAAGCACTTCCCAAGCTGGATAAAGAGCATATGGCAGCATTGGAAAAAATTATCAATGAAATGAAGCAAAAAGCAGCAGAAAAAGATTGGCACGCATTGTTTGATCTGGATACAGCATTCCACAGCTATATTGTTCACTTATGCGGGAATTCGCGTATTGTAAAAATCTATCAGTCTCTTCAAGTTCAAATTCGTACTTTTCTTATGCATTTGGATAAATATTATTCCAGTCATCAATCCTTCTACGAGGAGCATAAGGATTTATATGAAGCAATTGCAACTAAAGACGAAAAGAAAGTGCAGGAAAAAGTGCGTACACATATTGAATATGTGGAAGAGAAACTGCTGGATGGTAATTATAATTAAAAATTCAAGGAGGTTCTAACCATGACAAGGCAATTTGCACGTATTCAAACCGAACTGCCGGGACCAAAAGCAAAGGAACTGCTGGAAAGAAGGCATGCAGCCGTACCACACGGATCGGGATACGGGGTGCCCACTTTCGCTGAATCAGCCAAAGGTGCGCTGATCAAGGATGTGGATGGCAATCAGTTTATTGATTTTGCCGGGGCTATCGGCGTGATTAATGTCGGACACAGCCATGATGAAATTGTAAACGCTTTACATGACCAGGTGGATAAGTTTATTCACACCGGCTTCAATGTCATGATGTATGATTCCTATATTGAACTGTCTGAAAGAATAGCTGCGCTCGCACCAGGCAGTTTTGATAAAAAAGTGATGTTTTTTAACAGCGGGGCGGAAGCAGTGGAAAATGCCGTCAAAATAGCGAAAAAGTATACCGGAAGAAAATCGATTGTTTCGTTTTCCGGCGGGTTTCACGGACGCACTTTAATGGGAATGTCATTAACAGGGAAGATTCACCCATATAAGTATGAATACGGACCATTTGCACCTGAAATTTATCATGCGCCATTCCCGTATCATTACCGCCGTCCGGAGGAAATGTCCAAAAAAGCATACAATGATTTTGTCCTGAAGCAAATTGAAAACTTTTTTATCACGGAAGTGGATCCAAAACTTGTTGCGGCATTTGTTATGGAGCCGGTGCAGGGCGAGAGCGGATTCATCGTTCCGGATAAGGAATTTGTGCAGGGTGTGTATGACCTCTGCAAAAAACACGGTATTTTATTTATCGCTGATGAGATACAGACCGGCTTTGGCCGTACCGGAAAATATTTTGCCATGGAGCATTATGGTGTAGAACCTGACCTGATTACTATCTCCAAATCCATGGCGGCAGGAATACCAATCAGCGGCGTGATTGGCAGGGAAGAAGTCATGGACAGTGCCAATGCCGGTGAATTGGGCGGTACGTATAACGGAAGTCCGCTTGGATGCAGAGCAGGACTTGCGGTACTTGATGTGATGGAAAATGAGAACTTAAATGAACGGGCGGAAAACATTGGAGAAACTGTATTAAAACACTTCGAAAAAATGTATGACCGCTTTGAAGTCATCGGCGATTACCGTGGCTTGGGTGCCATGTGTGCACTGGAATTTGTAGAAGACCGCAATACGAAAGAGCCTGCAAAGAAAGTTACCGGCCAAGTGCTGCAGGCAGCCCATAAACGGGGACTGATTGCACTCAAAGCCGGTATGCATGATAATGTTGTGCGCCTGTTAATGCCGCTTGTTATTACAGATGAACAGCTGGAGGAAGGATTAACCATTCTCGAGGAAGCCATTGAAGAAGTTATGGCTGAGGTAAAAGCGTAAAACCGCCTATTGCACCAGATATATTTTCGCTGAGTCAATGAACTGGTGTAATAGAAATAGAGATTGGAGTGAAAGTGATGAGCGAAGCAAAAAAATATTTGATAAACATTAATGGAGAGTGGACGGGAGGAGACCTGGATACAAAAAATGTCGTGAATCCGGCAAACCAGGAAGTAATCGGCACCGTACCCAACGGCGGTGCCAAAGAAACGGAGCTGGCCATTCAAGCTGCTCACGAGGCATTTTATGACTGGTCCCGCCTTACTGCATATGAACGGGCCAAATATTTGAAAAAATTTCACCAGCTTATGCTGGACAATCAAGAAGAACTTGCGAAAATGATGACACTGGAAATGGGAAAGCCGATAGAAGAATCAAGGGGGGAAGTGGTCTATGCAGCTTCTTTTGTGGAATGGTTCGCGGAAGAAGGGAAACGCATTTATGGTTCCGTAACCCCAACCCATGCCAGTGATAAACGACTGCAGGTATGGAAAAAACCGGTAGGAGTCGTAGGGGCAATCACTCCATGGAATTTTCCTGCTGCGATGCTGACAAGAAAAATGGCCCCGGCCCTTGCCGTTGGCTGTACGGTCATCATGAAACCTTCCGGAGACAGTCCGCTTACTGCGGTGAAAATGATGGAGCTGTTCGAGGAAGCAGGTTTTCCAAAAGGAGTGGTAAATTTATTAACCGGCTCATCTTCAGAAATAGCTGAGACAATGATGAAGAACGAAAAGGTAAGTAAAATTACGTTCACCGGTTCCACTGAAGTTGGAAAACTATTAATCAGGCAAAGCGCAGACAAGGTGAAAAAACTATCACTTGAACTAGGCGGCCATGCGCCGTTTATCGTACTGGAAGATGCGAATGTGGACCAGGCGGTGAAAGGTCTGATCGCATCGAAATTCAGAAATTCCGGACAGACATGTATTTGTGCAAACCGCGTCTATGTTCATGAAAAAATCTATGATGAATTTACCGATAAATTTGCAAAAGAGGTAGAAAAACTGAAGGTTGGCAACGGCATAAATGATGACGTGAAAATTGGTCCATTAATCAATAAAGACGGCTATGAAAAAGTCAAGCGCCATGTTGATGACGCGCTTGATAAAGGCGCAGAAGCAGTAACTGGTGCCAAACCTTATGAAAATGATACAGATGGATTTTTCTACACCCCAACCGTGCTGAAAAATATTGATCCTTCCATGGTGATTATGCAGGAGGAAACATTTGGCCCGGTTGCGCCAATTCAAAAAATAAGTTCCGATGAGGAAGGCATAAAATATGCCAATGACACACCATACGGGCTGGCGGCATATGTGTATACAGACAATGTAGCAAGGGGAACGAAATTCATTGAGCAATTGAACTTTGGCATTGTCGGCTGGAACAACGGAGCCCCATCCGCTGCACAGGTGCCATTTGGCGGCATGAAGGAAAGCGGACTCGGCAGGGAAGGCGGCCATGAAGGAATAGAAGCTTTTGTAGAATCACAATATGTGGCTATTGGAATGGAATAGTTTTGATCGAAAAGAAGGGGAAACCTCTCCTTCTTTTTCTTCCCATAATAAATTAAAGCGGTTACATAAAGCTTTTGGGGGAGGAGTATTGATGCAAAGTGAAGCAATAAGTATAAGTAATATCTGGCAGGCAAAAAAACGGATGTCACCTTACGTACAAAAGACACCGCTTATTTATTCACCAATGCTTTCGGAATTGACTTCAGCAAATATTTTTTTGAAACTGGAAAATCTGCATCCGAGCGGCTCATTCAAAATTCGCGGAGCAGCCAATAAATTGATGACTTTAACAAGCAGCGAAAAAGCGAAGGGAGTAACCACTTTTTCTACCGGCAATTTTGGCAGAAGTGTTGCGTATATGGCGAATAAGCTTGGTATAGCTTCTACAATTTGTATTTCCGGAAGGGTGCCGGATGCAAAAGTAAACGCATTGGAGAAAACCGGGGCAAAAATAGAAATAGCGGGTACTACACAGGATGAAGCGGAACAGCGCTGCTATAAATTACAGGAAAAATCCGGCTTAACGGTCGTTCACCCTTTTGATGATCCTTATATGATTGCCGGAAATGGAACCATTGGCCTGGAAATTTTAGAGGATCTGCCAGAGACCAATATGGTGGTTGCCGGATTATCCGGAGGCGGTCTGCTTTCAGGGTTAGGCATAGCCATGAAGGCTGCAGACAGCAATATAAAAATAACCGGTGTTTCCACGGATCGTGGTGCCGCCATGTATGAGAGCATTAAGGCAGGGAAGCCGGTCATGGTGCAAGAAGAAGATACACTGGCAGACAGTCTGCTAGGGGGAATTGGCCTCGCCAATCGGTATACTCTTGAATTAGTTAAAAGATTTGCTGATGATATCGTACTGGCAAACGAGGAAGAAATTGCAGACGGAATTGGGTTTATACAGGATGAACATCAAATGGCCGCAGAAGGAGCGGCAGGGGCGGGGATAGGCGCCATGCTCCACGGGAAAATTTCTGCCGGGTCACAAACAGTCATAGTGATCAGCGGCAGCAGCATTGATACAAAGCTGCTTTTGGATGTAACCGGGGATTACTTGTTAAGAAAAAACACTGTTTTGAGGGGAGGAGCATTTTATGAATAAAATATTGTTTAATGATGAGATCGTTGACAGGGATTTAGTGGTGGATATTGAGGACAGAGGCTATCAATTTGGAGATGGGATTTATGAAGTCATCGGTGTTTATGATGGAAAACCGCTTATGATGAAAGAACATCTTATCCGATTGGAGAGAAGTGCAAAGGAACTGCAATTAAATCTCCCGCTGCCGGCCGGGGAGATGGAAGAGAAACTGGAAAAGCTGGCAGCGGCCAATGAATTGAAGGAAGGAATTATTTATTTGCAGGTTTCCAGGGGAACTTCGCCAAGATGGCATGAATTCCCGCCAGATGATACACCACCTGTTACGATTGGTTATACACGAGAGGAAGAAAGAATGAGCGACATGGAGGATCAAGGTGCAAATGCGGTTTTGACAGAGGATATCCGTTGGCTGCGCTGTGACATTAAAACTTTAAATCTCCTCCCCAATGTGCTGGCCAAACAGAAAGCGGTCAAACATGATGCAGTGGAGGCAATTATGCATCGCGGAGAGACAGTGACCGAAGCAAGTGCATCAAATGTTTTTATTGTAAAAAATGGCGCATTGTATACACACCCGGCTGATAACTATATATTAAATGGCATTACAAGACAGAAAATCATAGAGCTGTGTGAAAAGCTCGGACTTGATGTTCATGAAGAAACATATACAGTGGATGCATTACTGGATGCAGACGAGGTATTTGTATCAGCAACGAAATCGGATATCATTCCTATTTTAAAAGTGGATGATCATGTAATTGGAAAGGGTAAGCCCGGAGAAATTACCAAATCAATAATCGGGGAATTCCGCAAGCTTTATAGCTAGGAAAATCGCGTTTTTTCTTTACCATATTTCATAGAAAGGGAGTGTGTGTGTTGAAGACCGGTGTAAATCAATTAACCACCCACCACCCTACGGTAGCTGTTATTGACTTGCAGGCATACCGGGAAAATATCGGCAGGCTGAAATCATTGGCCAAAAACAGTGAATTCATGGCGGTGATAAAAACGAATGCATATGGACATGGGATTGTGAAAATGGGTATGGAAGCAATTCAAGCAGGTGCACAAAGGCTTGGTGTTACCAGTGTAGAAGAGGGATTATTGCTCAGGAAAAATAAAATTACCGTACCGATTCACATATTAAGTGCTGTCATGCCAGAGCGTGCTGCGGACATTGTGGCACAAAATCTGACCGCTTCGATTTCTTCAAAAAAGCTGGCAGCAGCCATCAGTGGGGAGGCGGTCAAACAAAACCGGCCCGCCCCTGTGCATTTGAAAATTAACACCGGTCTCCACCGCTTCGGAATTCCGCCCGGAGAAGCTGTGGAATTTTGTGCAGAAGTATATGATCTTCCAGGTCTGTACTGGGAAGGGATTTATACGCATTTTTCCAGTGCGGATGACGGGGAATGGAGGAAGACGGAGAAGGAATTCAATTCATTTAAGGAGACGGTTTCCAGGCTGAATAAACACGGCTTTTATTTTCCTGTGCAGCATGTGGGCGGTTCTACAATTACGATTGAACGGCCGGATATGCACCTGGATATGGTTCGTCCGGGAATAGCCCTGTTTGGCTATCCTCCAGATGCCCGCCAAAATGATTTGATAGATTTGAAACCGGTAATGACACTGAAGACAAAGGTGCTTCTTCTCAAGGAACTGCCTGTGAATACCCCCATTGGCTATGGCGGCAGCTATGTAACTCCTGCCAATGAAAAAATAGCAATCATCCCGATCGGCCATGGAGATGGTTATCAGCGGACTTTTTCCAATAACGGAGAGATGCTGATCCGCGGACAGCGTGTAGATATTATTGGTACGATCTCCCTGGATCAGACGATCGTGAATGTAACACATATCCCCGATGTGCGGGAGGGCGATGAGGTCATCATCATAGGCAGACAGAAAGGGGATGAAATTCATGCCCGGGAAGTCGCCGGCTGGGCAAACACGATTGTCGATGAAGTATTGGCGAGTTTGCTCGAACGGATTAAGCGGGTGTATGTTTAATACGGTTCTTTATAAGTTTTAAAGCCATTAATAAGGTTAATCAGGCATTCGTTCATAGCATCATACAGTAGATGAGTGAACGAAAGGCGGAGATTTTATGCGTTCATTGTCTAATTCCCCGGATGAATGAACGAATGATGAGGAAATCTCCTCCCTCGTTGCCTGATTCCCCCGATGAGCGAATGAACGATGAATAAATCTTCTCTTTCATTGCCTGATTCAGCTGATGAGCGAATGAATGATGAATAAATCTTCTCTTTCATTGCCTGATTCAGCTGATGAGTGAACGAATGATGAGGAAATCCCCGCCTTCGTTGCCTGATCCAGCTTATGAGTGAACGAATGATGAGGAAATCTCCACTTTCGTTTCCTGATTCCCCCGATGAGTGAACGAATGATGAATAAATTATCGCCTTCGTTGGCTGATCCAGCCGATGAGTGAATGAATGATGAAAAAATCATCGCCTTCGTTTCCTGATTCTCCCGATGAGTGGATGAATGATGAATAAATCTTCGCCTTCATTGCCTGATACAGCTTATGAGTGAACGAACGATGAATAAATCTTCCCATTCGTTGCCAGATTCCCCGTATGAGCGAATGAACGATGAGGAAATCACCGCCTTCGTTGCCAGATTCTCCCGATGAGCGAATGAACGATGAATAAATCTTCGCCTTCGTTGCCAGATTCAGCTTATGAGTGAATGATGAATAAATCTTCCCCTTCATTGCCAGATCCAGCCGATGAGTAAACTTCGGCATTCATTTCCACACCAGGCCGATAAATTTAAAAAGAATATATTTTATTTACATCCCTGCCAGCTTGCCTTTTTTATTAATGGGCAAATCCGCTTCTAACCTCGCCTGCACACATTATCAAGTTCCTCCCGGTCCGCTTTAAAGTCATTATCTTTTAAACTTAATCCTTTCCCTGTTATTCGATCCGAAATAAAAAAATTCATTGAATTATTTAAAAAAGAAGCATATAATAATTCGTTAAAGAAAGGTGGGGATTTTTAAGATGAGTAAAGATACAGATGTGAAAGAAAAAGATTTGCGTGTCAAAAGCCAGGTGTATGACACGTCGGAAGCCATGCGGGCGCCAAACCGGGCGATGCTTCGTGCCGTGGGGCTGAAGGATGAAGATTTTACAAAGCCGATGATCGGGGTGGCCAGTACGTGGAGCGAAGTGACGCCGTGCAACGTACATATTGATGATTTGGCAATTCAGTCCAAGAAAGGTGCTGAGCGGGCAGGCGGAGTACCGCTTGTTTTCAATACGATTACCGTTTCTGACGGGATTTCCATGGGGACCCAGGGAATGCGCTATTCCCTCCCGAGCCGTGATGTCATTGCAGACTCGATTGAAACAGTGATAGGTGCAGAAAATCTGGACGGCCTTATAGCAATTGGGGGCTGTGATAAAAATATTCCCGGCTGCATGATAGCCATTGCAAATTCCGAAGTCCCTGCTGTATTTGTCTATGGCGGTACGATTGCTCCCGGGTCCCATCGGGGAAAAGATATTGATATTGTTTCCGTGTTTGAAGGGGTTGGCAAGCATAACAACGGATTGATTGATGATAAGGAGCTTAATGCGATTGAATGTCATGCCTGTCCTGGTGCAGGTTCCTGCGGGGGCATGTATACAGCAAATACGATGGCATCTGCGGTAGAGGCAATGGGAATGAGTCTGCCTGGCAGCTCTTCAAACCCGGCTGAATCCAAGGAAAAAGCAGCGGATTGTGCGGCAGCAGGGGAAGCTGTCTATCACTTGCTGGAAAAAGGTATTTTTCCAAAAGATATTATGACGAAGGAAGCTTTTGAAAATGCGATTACCGTTGTAATGGCACTGGGCGGTTCCACAAATGCCATACTGCATCTTCTGTCTATCGCACATGCGCTGGAAGTAGATTTAACGATAGAAGATTTTAATAGAATTCAGGCAAAAGTGCCGCACCTGGCTGACCTGAAACCGAGCGGTAAATATGTCATGCAGGATCTGCATCGTGTCGGGGGAGTACAGGCTGTGATGAAGCTGCTTTATGAAGCCGGATACCTTCACGGGGACTGCCTGACAGTAACCGGAAAAACAGTAGCTGAAAATTTGGCGGATGCACCCTCCTTGGCAGAAGGACAGGATGTAATTATGCCGTTTGACAACCCGAAAAGGAAGGACGGGCCGCTCATCGTGCTGAAAGGGAACCTGGCACCAAGCGGAGCTGTTGCTAAGGTTTCCGGTGTCAAAGTGAGCAGGCACACCGGTCCTGCGAGAGTGTTTGATACAGAAAAAGAAGCGACTGCAGCTGTCATGGATAATAAAATTAATGAAGGGGATGTCCTCATCATCCGCTACGTTGGGCCAAAAGGCGGTCCGGGCATGCCGGAAATGCTTTCAGTCTCTTCCATTCTCGTAGGTAAAGGTCTTGGGGAAAAAGTTGCCCTGCTAACAGATGGCAGATTTTCAGGCGGCACCCACGGTCTGGTTGTCGGCCATATTGCACCGGAAGCCCAGTCCGGCGGACCGATTGCTTTTGTGAAAGAGGGAGACATGGTGACGATCGACTCTGATAAAAAAGAAATTTCTTTTGAAATCAGTGAAGATGAACTGGAAAAAAGGGAAAAAGCATGGACAGCACCGCCATTATATAAGAAAGGGGTGCTTGGCAAATATGCCCATAATGTTTCCTGTTCATCGAAAGGTGCAGTTACCGACTATTTAAATTCATAGCAGATAATAGATTGAGAGAGTTAAAAGACTTCGGCCATGCCGGAGTCTTTTCCACGCACGTAAGGAAAATAAAAATTACCTCAAATCTTTCGGTGGGACGAGGACCAGGCGCCCCGCAGTCCCAAGTCTTCCGGTGGGACGAGGACCAGGCGCCCCGCAGTCCCAAGTCTTCCGGCGGGACGAGGACCAGGCATCTCGCAGTCCCAAATCTTTCGGTGGGACGAGGACCAGGCATCCCGCAGTCCCAAGTCTTCCGGTGGGACGAGGACAGGCGCCCCGCAGTCCCAAATCTTTCGGTGGGACGAGGACAGGCGCCCCGCAGTCCCAAATCTTTCGGTGGGACGAGGACCAGGCATCCCGCAGTCCCAAGTCTTTCGGCGGGACGAGGACCAGCTGTCACGCAGCTCCAAGAAAATGGGAGCTGAAATTTGTAAGTTCTTAGTATAATCAAGACTCGCATTCACTAAATGACAAGTAAATGCGAGTTTTTCTGTTAAAAAGTAATATATTGGTTTTATTGCTTAATTAAAGTCGAAAATTGCAACAAACTAAACCATTTATCATAAGTAATATATTAGAATTGAAATTTACGGTATAAATAAAAATAATTTTTTATTATAAGATAAAAATAAAATTTTAATGTATAGGTAAATCCCTATAATTCGGTGAAAACTTTATAATTAATGTAATAAAATGGAAATAATACACCAAATACCTAAGTGATATATCGCGTGAATAAATTGTAATCAAACTGTAATATAAAAATGAAAAGGTCTATTTAACAGGGATGTAAACGCATACAATTTTATTGATTTATCTAAAGTGTCAAAAAAATAAAAAATAGCTGTTGACGGTTTGAAAAATACGTTATATGATTATCGGCAATATCAAATATTCTTAAAACAGCCATGAAGTGAAAAACAACAAAACCATTAAATAATAACTCGATGACGGGAATAAAGAAACAATAACAATGCAGCTTACAGAGATCCGGGGTTGCTGGGAGCCCGGAAGTGCAAATTGTTTCGACATCATCCCTGAGTGCTGAGATTGAACGGTACTTACATTCCAATTAGACTCAGCCGGGTGCACCCAAGTGTACCTGTTATCCATTCAAGCTGATACTTCAGCTTGCAAGGCAGTATTCGCAAGGATGCTGTAAACCTGGGTGGTACCGTGAAAAGTGGACTCTTTTCTCCCCAACAACTCTGTAAATATGTGTGCAGATAGGGAGAAGAGGGTCCTTTTTTATTCTCGGAAACACAGAAATAAGTTGAATAAACCCGGCAATGTCAATGAAAGTCAGGGTTTAACATATTAAATTTTAGCACTAAGGAGGCATGTGGTAGTGAAGGTTGAAGCAAAGCGAGAGATGGAACGAAGGACAAAAATGATAACAGGGGCTGATCTGCTGATTGAGTCTTTGGCAGATGAAGGAGTGGATACCATATTTGGTTATCCGGGAGGGGCTGTGCTGCCAATTTACGATGCGCTGTACCGGAGTGAGGCACCATTTGAACATGTACTAACCCGCCATGAACAAGGTTCAATTCATGCAGCGGAAGGGTACGCCCGTGTTACCGGAAAAGCAGGTGTTGTGCTTGCCACCTCCGGCCCCGGGGCCACAAATTTAATTACCGGTTTGACAGATGCCATGATGGATTCCATACCCCTTGTCGTTTTTACGGGTCAAGTTGCTGACAGTGTGATCGGCACTGATGCTTTTCAGGAAGCAGACGTCATGGGAATGACCACACCGGTGACTAAATATAATTATCAAATTCATCATGCAGAGGATTTGCCGCGTATCGTGAAAGAAGCTTTTCACATAGCTGCTACAGGGAGACCCGGCCCGGTGGTGATTGATATTCCGAAAAACATTTCTGCCGGGGCAGCGGAGTGGAATGTGAAAAAAGATCTCTATTTACCGGGATACCAGCCGAATAAACATCCGAATCCATTGCAGATTACAAAACTTGCACAAGCGATCGGCCGTGCGAAGAAGCCGCTTATCCTGGCAGGTGCAGGTGTGTTATTTGCTAATGCAACCGAAGAGCTGAAGCAATTTGCCGTTAAATATGAGCTGCCGGTAACGAATACACTTCTTGGATTGGGAAGTTTTCCAGGCACCCATCCATTATCGCTCGGGATGGCGGGGATGCACGGGAGTTATGCAGCAAATACAGCTTTGTATGAATGTGATTTATTAATTAATATCGGTGCCAGATTTGATGACAGACTGACAGGCAATTTACACGATTTTGCTCCGGATGCAAAGGTAGCCCATATTGATATTGACCCTGCGGAAATCGGAAAAAATGTAACCACGGAAATTCCAGTTGTCGCAGATGCGAAAGAAGCATTAAAAACATTGCTCGAAATAGAAATCGAAGCCCCCGATCAGGAAGCTTGGCAGCAGACATTGAAGGAAAATAATCAAAATTATCCCTTTTGGTATGAGAAACCGAAGCAGCTTTTGTCGCCGCAGTGGCTGATTGAAGAAATTTACAAGGCTTCTGAAGGTGAGGCCATTGTCACAACAGATGTAGGACAGCATCAAATGTGGGCAGCCCAGTACTATGCCTTTGATAAACCAAACCGCTGGGTAACCTCCGGCGGGCTTGGAACAATGGGATTTGGCTTCCCGGCTGCGATAGGAGCGCAGCTGGCCTATCCTAAAGACCTTGTTGTTGCATTAGTTGGGGATGGCGGCTTTCAAATGACATTGCAGGAACTGTCGGTTATACAGGAAAGAAATCTTCCCGTAAAAGTGATGATTGTAAATAATGAAGCACTTGGAATGGTGAGGCAGTGGCAGGAGAGCTTTTACGAAAAAAGATATTCCGAATCCATTCTTTCCAATAACCCTGACTTTGTAAAGCTTGCTGAAAGCTATGGAATTCGCGGGATAAGGGTGGAGAAGGAGACGGAAGCACTGGAAATGCTAAAAGATGTGATGGCTTATGATGGTCCGGTTGTCGTAGATTGCCGGGTTGCACAGGAGGAAAAAGTTTTTCCAATGATTGCCCCCGGAAAAGGCCTGCATGAAATGATAGGGGTGACGAAATGAAACGGATCATCATCGCAACTGTTCAAGACAGAAGCGGGGTTTTAAACCGGATCACCGGAATGCTGTATAAACGTCAATTCAATATAGAAAGTATTTCCGTCGGCACGTCGGAAACCCCCGGTGTATCTAAAATGACCTTTGTCGTAGATGTACACGATGAACATAAACTGGAACAGCTGACAAAACAGCTGCATAAGCAAATTGACGTTCTGAAGGTGCAGGATATTACAGATAAGGCAATTGTAGCCAGGGAGCTTGCATTAATTAAAGTAGGCGGCAGCGGCGGACTGCGGGCAGAAATTCAAGGAATCATCACCCCGTTCAGGGCATCTGTGATAGATATCAGCAAAGACAGCCTGACAATTCAGGTGACCGGGAAACCGGATAAAGTGGAAGCATTGATTTCTCTACTCAAACCATATGGAATTAAGGAATTAACTAAAACCGGCGTAACGGCGTTCCTGAGAGGACAGCAGCCGGAAAGAGTAGCAGAAATTAATTCACATTTAATTTAAAGACAAAGGCAGAATCACCTGTTTAGTGACGCACAGGTTAAAGAAAGTCACACCAGTTGCCGGTCTGACAAAGCAAGATTACAAATTTATTTACAAGCTATTAATTGATAATTACCTATAAACAAAAAATTGGGAGGAATTAAAATGACAAAAGTATTGTATGAAAAGGATATTCAAACAGAAGTATTAAAGGCTAAAAAAGTTGCCATCATCGGCTATGGTTCCCAGGGGCATGCGCATGCACAGAATCTTCGCGAAAGCGGGTATGATGTCGTGGTCGGACTGCGTCAGGGAAATTCACAGAAGAAAGCGGAAGCAGACGGGTTTACTGTGGTTTCCGTAGCTGAAGCCACAAAGCAGGCGGATATTGTTATGGTTCTGCTGCCGGATGAACAGCAAACAGCGGTGTATAACGAAAGCATAAAAGAAAACCTGGAAGCAGGGAATGCGCTGGCGTTTGCACACGGATTTAACATTCATTTCAGTCAAATTGTACCGCCGTCTAATGTGGATGTGTTTCTTGTAGCTCCAAAGGGACCGGGGCATTTAGTAAGAAGAACATATGAAGAAGGAGAAGGTGTTCCGGCATTATACGGGGTTTACCAGGATGTTACCGGGGAGGCGGCCAAAGTAGCCCTTGCGTATGCACAGGGAATCGGAGCAGCAAGAGCCGGCGTATTGGAAACCAGTTTTCAGGAAGAAACGGAAACAGACCTATTTGGCGAGCAGGCTGTACTTTGCGGCGGTGTAACCAATTTAATCAAAGCAGGATTTGAAACATTGACTGAAGCAGGTTATCAGCCTGAAGTAGCATATTTTGAATGCCTGCATGAAATGAAACTGATTGTTGATCTGCTGTATGAAGGCGGACTGGAGAACATGCGCTATTCTATTTCCGATACAGCCCAGTGGGGTGATTTTGTATCCGGACCGCGTGTTATAAATGATGAAACAAAAGCACGGATGAAAGAGATTCTCGAGGATGTGCAGTCAGGTAAATTTGCGCAAGGCTGGATCCTGGAAAATCAGGCGAATCGTCCACAGTTTAATGCCATAAATGCCAGAGAAAATCAGCATCAAATTGAAACTGTAGGAAGGGAGTTACGTGAATTAATGCCTTTTGTAAAACAGCCGCTGCAAAAAGCACAACAATCAAAACAAAAGGATGTGAAAGTTCATGTCACAAATTAAAATATTTGATACCACATTGCGGGACGGAGAACAATCACCTGGTGTCAATTTGAATCAGGTGGAGAAGCTGGAAATTGCAAAGCAGCTGGAGCGGCTTGGCGTCGACAGAATGGAAGCAGGATTTCCTGCTTCCTCCAAAGGAGATTTCCAGGCAGTAAAGGCCATCGCGGATACAATCAAAGATACTTCTGTCATCGGGCTGGCCAGAACGACAAAACAGGATGTGGATATTGCATGGGAAGCACTGAAAGGAGCAGCATCTCCAAGCCTGCATCTTTTTCTGGCAACATCCCCGATTCATATGACTTATAAGCTGAAAAAAACACCAGAACAGGTAATAGATACAGCTGTTTCCATGGTAAGCTACGCTAAACAAAAATTTTCTCAGGTGGAATGGTCGGCAGAAGATGCCTCCCGGTCAGACTGGAACTTCCTGGCGCAGATTATCGAGCAGGTCATTGATGCAGGTGCCACAGTGATTAACCTGCCTGACACTGTAGGCTATACAACACCGAACGAATACGGCGAAATGTTTAGATATATGCGGGAAAACGTGCCAAATATCGATAAAGTCCAGCTTTCCTGTCATTGTCATGATGACCTGGGAATGGCGGTTGCGAATTCCATAGCAGCTGTGGAAAACGGGGTTACCCAAGTGGAAGGCACGATTAACGGCATCGGGGAAAGGGCCGGCAATGCCGCATTGGAAGAAGTGGCGCTGGCACTGAAAATTCGCTCTGATTTTTATCCTTATCATACAAATCTTAAATTAGATGAAATTAAAAGAACCAGTGACATGATTGCCAAATTTACGGGCATGTCCGTGCCGGGCAATAAGGCAGTAGTGGGAAGGAACGCTTTTGCTCATGAATCAGGGATACATCAGGATGGTGTATTAAAAAATACGGAAACCTATGAAATTATTACACCGGAAATGGTCGGTGTGAAGTCCAATACACTATTTTTAGGAAAGCATTCCGGGCGTCATGCATTTAAAGACAAAGTGAAGGAATTTGGATATGAACTGTCAGATGAAAAATTGAAAGAAGCTTTTGATGCATTTAAACTGCTGACAGACCGCAAGAAAGAAGTAACCGATGATGATATTTTTACCTTGCTGACAGATATTCAAACAGATACAGCTGCTGCCAGTAAATATGAAATGCAGATGTTTCAGGTGCAGTATGGTACAGCGAACATTCCAACGGCTACCGTCTCTATGAAAACACCGGAAGGAGACATCGTCCAGACAGCCTGTACAGGTCAAGGAAGTGTGGAAGCATTGTACAAAACGCTGGAAGCGCTGATTGCAGAAGAAGTTAATCTTATAGATTACCAGATCAGTTCTGTTGGCGGCGGGAAGGATGCCTTGGCAGAATCCCACGTCCAGCTGATGGTGAATGGGGAGACAGTGAATGGCCGCGGTGCTGCGCAGGATGTAGTGGAAGCATCTGCAAATGCATTTATCAACGCAGTTAACCGGCATGTTGTACAGCAAACAAACCTTAAAAAAGAAGTAATCCGTTCCTAGCATTGGTTGAGTTTATGCCACAGGCTTCAAAAACTAAAATAAAACAAACAAAGAAAATCCTTGAGGAGGAAGCGTGATGAATAAGCAAATTGTTTTATTATCGGGAGACGGCGTAGGAAAAGAAATTATGGAATCGGCAAAAATTGTCTTAAATATGATTGCAAATGAATATGGCCACCGCTTTAATTTTCAAGAGCATGCCATTGGAGGGGAAGCGCTTGACCTATACGGGACACCGCTTCCTCGGGAAACTTTGGATGCATGCCGGAATGCGGATGCGGTTTTGCTTGGAGCAGTAGGAGGTCCAACATGGGATGAATACCCAAGCCACTTGCGTCCGGAAAAAGGACTGCTGGAAATTCGAAAAGAGCTCGGCCTATTTGCCAATCTGCGTCCTGTAAAAAGCTTCCGTCCGCTGCTTCACGCTTCCCCTTTAAAAGAGGAAAGGGTTAAAAACAGTGATATTATGATTATCCGTGAGTTAACCGGAGGCCTGTATTTTGGGGAGCCAAGTGAACGGAGAAACAATGGAGAAGCGGTTGTGGATACACTGGCATACACCAGAAATGAAATGGAAAAGATCGTGGATAAAGCTTTTGAAAGTGCCAGATTAAGAAGAAAGCATCTTACTTCTGTAGATAAAGCAAATGTCCTTGAATCAAGCAGGATGTGGAGAGAAGTTGTCAATGAAAAGGCAAGGGACTATCCGGATGTCCAGGTGGAGCACTTGCTTGTAGATGCAGCAGCGATGAAATTGATTACAAATCCGTCCGGTTTCGACGTGATGGTCACGGAAAATTTATTCGGGGATATTTTAAGTGATGAAGCATCTGTTTTAACCGGATCCATCGGCATGCTTCCATCAGCCAGCATCCGCTCCGACGGTTTTGGGATGTATGAACCAGTCCACGGTTCCGCACCTGACATTGCCGGAAAGGGAATTGCAAATCCGCTCGGGATGATATTGTCGGCTGCCATGATGCTGAGATATTCCTTTGGCATGGAGGAAGAAGCATGCGAAATGGAAGAAGCAGTCAATCAAGTGCTGGAGCAGGGGTATCACACTTCAGATTTACAGGTTAAAGGCGGCAAGACAGTAGGTACAAAGGAAATGACAGAAGTTGTCTTGGATATGTTAACGACAAGAAGCGTTTCAGACAGTATTTGCAGTATGTACGCGTAAACGGGGGGATTTTACATGGGAAAGCCTGAAACGATAGTTGAAAAAATATGGAATAAACATGTGGTGCATGCAGAGGAAGGAAAACCGGATTTACTGTATATTGACCTGCATTTAGTGCATGAAGTAACCTCTCCCCAGGCTTTTGAGGGACTTCGGCTCAATAACCGCACCGTGCGCCGGCCTGATTTGACCTATGCAACAGTGGACCATAATGTGCCGACCAGAAACAGGGATATCATCAAAGATGAAGTTGCCAAAAAACAGATGGAGACATTGAAAAACAATTGTAAAGAATATGGAATTCCGCTGGCAGACATGTACCATCCGGATCAGGGAATCGTTCATGTGATCGGACCGCAGCTCGGCCTGACCCAGCCCGGTAAAACAATTGTCTGCGGGGACAGCCACACTTCCACCCATGGGGCGTTCGGAGCTTTGGCTTTCGGTATTGGAACAAGTGAAGTAGAGCATGTGCTTGCCACTCAGTCCATTTGGCAGGAACGCCCAAAAACGTTAAATGTGAAAGTGGAAGGGAACCTGGGCCCAGGGGTCACTGCCAAGGATTTAATTTTGGCAATCATTGCGAAGTTCGGCGTGAAGTTTGGCACCGGACATGTCATTGAATATACGGGCGAGGCAATTCGCAATTTATCCATGGAAGAGCGGATGACTATTTGCAATATGTCGATTGAGGCAGGAGCTAGAGCAGGTTTAATCAGTCCGGATGAAACAACCGTGGAATTTTTAAAAGAGAGGGAATATGTTCCAAAAGGAGATGCCTTTAACGAAGCAGCAGCTGCCTGGCTGGATCTCGCCACTGATGAAGGAGCAGTATATGACAAAACAGTTACAATTCAAGCTGCCGAAATTGAGCCGCAGGTTTCCTGGGGAACAAATCCAGGGATGTGTGTGCCGGTAAATGCTGCAACCCCATCCCTGGAGGAAGCGGAAAACGCTGAGGACGTAAAGCGTGCACTGGAATATATGGGATTGGAAGAAAATCAGCCGATCAGTTCGATTGAAATTGATCATGTATTTATCGGATCCTGTACCAACTCGAGATTAAGTGACTTGCAGAAGGCAGCTGCCATTGTGAAAGGGAAAAAGGTAAACGACAACGTAAGAGCGATCGTGGTTCCGGGCTCCTTCAGCATTAAGCTGCAGGCGGAAAAAGAGGGATTGGATCAAGTATTTAAAGAAGCCGGATTTGAATGGCGGGAAGCCGGCTGCAGCATGTGTCTTGCTATGAATGACGATGTCGTTCCTCCCGGCGGGAGATGTGCATCCACTTCCAACAGGAATTTTGAAGGAAGACAGGGGAATGGGGCAAGAACACATCTGGTAAGTCCGGAAATGGCCGCAGCGGCCGCAATAGAAGGGCGTTTTGTAGATGTTCGGGAATTTGCCGGTGCTGTCAGCTAGCTTTAGCTGAGAGGGAGATGTGTTATCCCTCCTGCAAAGTGGCATAACGGATCGATAGGAGGAACTTTTATTATGGAAGCAATTGAAAGTCATAAAGGAAGTGCTTATCCGCTGGACCGGAGCAATGTGGATACAGATCAGATCATCCCAAAGCAGTTTCTAAAAAGAATTGAACGCACCGGATTTGGTCAATTTCTTTTTTACCACTGGAGATTCGATGATGATGGAAAAATGAGAGAAACATTCAGTTTGAATGACAATAAATACAAGGAAGCCTCCATACTATTGGCAGGTGAAAACTTTGGCTGCGGTTCTTCCCGGGAACATGCCCCGTGGGCGTTACATGACTACGGGTTTAAAGTAATCATTGCTCCAAGTTTTGCAGATATTTTTTACAATAATGCCCTGAAAAACGGACTGCTGCCTGTAAAAATGGATGAAGCACAGGTAAAGCAATGGATGAAGCAGGCTGAAGATGGGGCATTGGAATTATTTGTTGATTTAAAGCTGCAAACCATTACAGATGATAATGGTAGGGAAGTAGCTTTTGATATTCCGGAATATCATAAACAGAAACTTTTGAATGGCTGGGATGATATTTCACTGACGTTGCATCATGAAGCAAAAATCGAGGCATATGAGAAAAGGAATTAAACTTCAGGAACAGGGGAGAGTGAAACCTTTGGGGATTGCTTAACAGGCGAAAAAGTGCATACAGCGATGGGCCGATTAAAGCCGATTGTCCATCGCACACCTTTACTGACATCAGAAACAACCAATCGAATAGTTGGCAAAAATGTTTATTTTAAAATGGAAAACCAGCAGAAAACCGGTGCCTTCAAATTCAGGGGTGCTACTTTTAAACTGATGCAGCTTCCAAAAAAGCAGTTGAAAAGAGGCGTGATTACCGCTTCAGCCGGAAATCATGCACAGGGGGTGGCTTATGCTGCCGCTAAATTGGGCGTAAAAGCTACGATTTATATGGGAGAAAAAACGCCGGCTGCAAAGGTCGATGCCACTCGAAATTACGGAGCAGACGTGATTTTAACGGGAGAAACCTTTCAGGAAGCATATGAGGCATCATTGAAGAAGCAAATGCAGACAGGGGCAGTATATATTCACCCGTTTGACGATCACGACATCATGGCCGGCCAGGGTTCAATTGCCATGGAGATGCTGAGACAGGAAGACCGTATGGATACAATCATCGTTCCCATTGGAGGAGGCGGCCTCATAAGCGGGATCGCTGTTGGGGCCAAGCATGTCAACCGGAACATAAAGATTATTGGCGTGCAGGCACAAGGGGCGCCAGCCATGCATAAAAGCTTCCATCAGAAGAGGATGATGCATATTACTTCCGTTAATACAATTGCGGAAGGCATTGCCGTGAAAAGACCGGGTCAGCATACACTGCCGATCATCCAGGAATATGTAGATGATATTGTAACGGTAACAGACGCGGAAATTGCATCAGCTATTCTGTATATGCTCGAGCGTAATAAAACTTTAATTGAAGGAGCGGGAGCAGCAGCGATTGCAGCTTTATTTGCGTATAAAGATGAGTTAAAATCAAGGCATTGCGGGATTGTAGTCAGCGGGGGAAATATGGATATCAGCATGATGCCAAAAATTCAGCAACTCGCAAAGAGCTTTCATTATTCAGCATAGATTTATCAATATGAATGTGAATGGTGGTACAATTATGAAACGGATTCATTTCGTGAAAATGAATCCGTTTATTTAATATGAGAAAATTTGATAGGAATAGAGACTTCAGAGTCTGATGATCAACCAAATAGAGTTCTTTTTTTGTCTTTTAGAACATAGGACGATGATTTAGCATCACCGCCAGATTTCTTATAATTTCTGCCCGTAATACTTGTCCAACGAGAAACCGCGGCCCAGAATTTCCGATGCGTTAATGAAAATAACAAAAGAATCCGGTTCTTCTTTTTGTAAAATCTTCCTTAATTGAACAGCCTCCTGATTTTCTGTAACACAAAGGATCATTGTTTTATCTGTGTTTGAATACCCTCCAATAGACCGGATTTTCGTGAGGCCCCGGTCTATTTCATTGCTGATGATCCGCTGAATTTTTTCTTCATTTTCAGTAATAATCATAATCAATTTGGTGGCAGAAGTCCGCAGCTGCACCACATCAATCGTTTTGCTTGTAATATAGATACACATTAACGCAAATAATGTAAGTTCCAGGTTAAACACAATAATAGAAGAAATGACTACTACGCCATCCACAAAAAGCTGGGAATAGCCGCTTGAGAGGCCGGTGAATTTTTTAACTATCTGAGCAATGGCTGCTGTTCCCCCGGTTGATCCGTTTCCTTTATATACAATACCAAGACCGGCTCCTAAAATAACCCCTCCGTAAATGGCGCCAAGCAGGGGATTTGTCACTGTAAATGGGATATCGGCGGTAAGCCAAATAACAAAAGGAACCCAGAAAGTACCGAGCAGTGTTTTCCAGCTGAAATCCGATCCCAAGGCAAGCCAGCCTATAATAAAAATAGGAATATTAATTAAAAATTGCGTGAAGGCAGGGCTTAAGGCGTACAATTCAAATAAAATTGTACTGATTCCTGATATTCCGCCCGCAGCAAGTTTTGATGGCAATAGAAACAAGTTATAGGAAAGTGCTACAAGGGTGGCGCCAACAA
Source organism: Virgibacillus aidingensis (assembly GCF_010994035.1). Taxonomy (GTDB): domain Bacteria; phylum Bacillota; class Bacilli; order Bacillales; family Amphibacillaceae; genus Virgibacillus_N. The sequence goes on along the minus strand of NZ_WIXN01000007.1, from coordinate 16,463 downwards.
TTATCTGTACATATTCTAGTGATGGTTTATGAAATTTTCTTTTGGTCATAGCAGGCCGGATCCTTTCTAAGCAAATCATCCGAAGTTTTTTTGAATTCATTTGAAAATAGGTGCCTGCTATATTCTATCATTCAGGGGCAGCAGAGTAAACAGGCTGAATCCGGGATCAATATTTCCATAATAATAAAAAGCTTTTCACCATCATACCCGGTGAAAAGCTGTCATTGTAATTATATATTTACTGCTTCTGCCGTTTGCCGTTTCATCATATTGTATGCAACCGATTCAGTAAATCTTTTCATCGTTTTTGGTAGCAGCGTTTTCAAAATTGGATTGATCATTGGTCCGGTAAATCCACCGGCTGAGATTTGCAGGTACCCCGTCATTTTTATGGATTTCTCACTAAGTGCATCTGCCTGAAAATATCCGTCTCCAGATATATTTTCGTCCATTCCTTTTAATGTAAACATCACCCTGGTGGGTTCTGCCCACTCTTTAATATCTAATCTCAACTGAACAGTTTTCTGCACGAACCCTGCCTCCCCTGTGAATGTCCAGGTGGATTGTCTGTCATTAAGCTGTTTATGGCCGGAATAACCCGGCACGAGCGGGGCCCAGTTATTCATATCTTTCACGAAATTCCATGCACGGTGGATCGGGATCTCCAATTCCATTTGATGATGAGCACTTGGCATTGCTGTTACCTCCTAATTATGTAAAGATATACACACATTCTTCATTATATGCAGGGGACGGAATTGTAGAATCCATTATAATGATTTAAAAATATATTTTTATTGGTTGGAGGATTTATTACTTCGGGTGTCGAATAAATATGTTAGGAAGGGACTTTTTGAGGAGGATTAATTAAATGATTAAAAAAGCAGCTATTATATATGAAGGAAGTAAATTGATACAGGAGAACCATTCGATAAAACAGTATACAGCAAATGCCCCGGGAAAATTTTGTATGCTTCCTGTTAATGATGAATTCACCGTTGTGGTAAAAGAAATAAAAGGGAAAAACAAAACGAGTGAAAAAGTCAGGATGCTCGCCGGTGATGTAGCCCGCAGTTTAGGGAAGAACAGCGTAGAAGCAGCTGTGGTAAACATAATAACCTTACAGGAAATATTTCCTGAGGTGGAAACAGCAGCACTGGTAACTGCCTTTGCAGAGGGCTGGGATTTGGGACAGTACAGTTTCTCCTCTTATAAATCGGAACAGACTGGAGATAGAACGGTTTTGAAAATAGAGGGAGATGAACAGGTAGAAAAGTGGGCGGAAAAGGGAAGAGTCCGTGCAGAAGCTACCGCTTTTTCCCGCGATCTGATGAATGAAATACCGAGCAAGCTGAATCCTGCAACATTTCCATCATTGCTGGAGAAAGAGTTTTCAGGTACGGATGTGGAAATAACCGTACTGGATAAAAAGATGCTCAAGGAAAAGGAAATGAACGGCATATTGACGGTCGGACGGGGAAGCATACATGAGCCGGCATTTGTGGAAATGACATATTGCGGCGATGAAACGAAGCCGCTTGTTGCCCTTGTAGGAAAAGGGGTTACATTTGATACTGGCGGCATTACCCTGAAAAGAGGAAAAGATCTAAGCAGCATGCGGTTTGATATGGGGGGTGCTGCAGCAGTTGCAGGGGCAATGAAGCTTTTATCTGCTTCAAAAGCAAAGGTCAATACAGTGGCACTCATCCCCATTGTGGAAAATATGCCTGACAGTACATCGGTCATCCCGGGGGATGTCATTCGCTATAAAAACGGATTACATGTGCAGGTTGGCAACACGGACGCGGAAGGCAGGTTAATACTGGCTGATGCACTGATAAGAGCAGGGGAACTCCAGGCAGCGTATATTGTGGATATAGCTACATTAACCGGTGCCATTATGAATGCGCTTGGAACAAAGCTGGCTGGCGTTTTCGGTGATGAACAGCTGTCCTGGAAAATGAAGCAAATTGGTGATGGAAATGGCGACTTTAACTGGCCGATGCCGCTCGTTGACGCCTATGAAAGCTATATAGAAAGTGATTATGCCGATTTTAATAACACAAGTGCCAAAGGTGAAGCAGGATCAATTGTTGCCGGGCTGTTTCTCCGCCGGTTTGTGCCGGAGAACATCAGATGGCTTCATATTGATATGGCCGGCAGGATGCAAAGTGAGGAAAACGGTTATTACGCAAAGTCTGCCACAGGATTTGGAACGAGGCTGCTGGCCGATTTTACCGAGCAAATTTCGGAATAATTATTGATGGAAAATTAAATATAAAAAACCTCCTGCTTTCTTCTGAAGGGGAGAAAGTTGGAGGTGTTTGTTTAGCACGCTAAAAATATTTTTGTACCGTAAAAGTCGATGAATAGCGGGAGAAATTAAAATTTTATTCACCTGTCATTCTGCTTAAGTTCTCAAAAGACGAAGCCCTCTTCGATTACATTACATACCGTGCCTATCGAGCAATGAACGTCTGAGAAAAATCTTCATTTGTTAATAGATCTGGCTTATCAGGCGACGAATGGCAAGGGAAAGTCTCCATTCGTTAACAGATCGGGCTAACCAAGCGGCGAATGTCGTTGGAAAATCTTCATTCATTAACAGATCTGGCTTATCAGGCGACGAATGGTGGGGAAAACCTTTCATTCGTTAACAGATCGGGCTTATCACGCAATGAATGGTGAGGAAAAATCGTCATTCATTAACAGATCGGGCTTATCACGCAACGAATGGTGGGGAAAAATCTTCATTCGTTAACAGATCAGGCTTATCAGGCAATGAATGGTGGGTGAAAACCTTCATTCGTTAACAGATCGGGCTAATCAATCGGCGAATGGCAGTGGAAAAGCTTTCATTCGTTAACAGATCAGGCTTATCAGGCAACGAATGGTGGGGAAAACCTTTCATTCGTTAACAGATCGGGCTTATCACGCAATGAATGGTGAGGAAAAATCTTCATTCGTTAACAGATCAGGCTTATCAGGCAACGAATGGCGGATGAAAATCTTAATACGTAACCAGATCAGGCTAATCAAGCAACGAATGGCGAGGGAAAATCTTCATTCATTGACAGATCAGGCTTATCAGGCAACGAATGGTGGGGAAAATCTTCATTCATTAACAGATCAGGCTTATCACGCAATGAATGGCGAGGAAAAGCTTTCATTCGTTGACAGATCGGCCTTATCACGCAATTAATGGCGAGGGAATATCTTAATTCGTTAACAGATCGGGCGAATATCGTTGGAAAATCGTCATTCATTAACAGATCTGGCTTATCAGGCGACGAATGGTTGGGAAAACCTTCATTCATTAACAGATCAGGCTTATCACGCAATGAATGGAGAGGAAAAATCGTCATTCATTAACAGATCTGGCTTATCAGGCAACGAATGCTGGGGAAAACCTTCATTCATTAACTCAACAGGTTTATCAAATCCAGAATGCCACAGAACCCATTCATTCACCTACCGAATTCATAAGATCCCGAACATCCTCCTTCGCAATCCGGAAAAATAAACTGGGACAAGGTACCTGTCCCTCTGTCCCACAGCAAAACAAACTGGGACAAGGTACCTGTCCCCGTGTCCCGCTATTCTACTGCGTAAAGTCTTATCCGCCAGGGGGAATCTTTGTGCTCGAAGGTTTTTTCCAGTTCCAATCCAAGTGCTTCACTGTTTTGAATCGGCACGGCAGAGAGGATATAATCGCCGCCAAGTGCTTTCAGAGCATCTGTATTAATATTCAGTTCTTCAATTGCTCCTTCTTCTTCACGTTCCTTGGTAAACATATAATCTTCCCCGTGTTCTCCGACATAAATGTAAAGTCTGCCGCCCCATGTATCAAAATAACGCTCCAGTCCCGGGTTCTTTTCCAGTTCTCCTTCAATCACTTCTCTGAATGCATGTTTATATTCCAATGGAAAACTGTTATTATACGTATCCAATGTGAAAAAACCGTTGTACTGTGCGATGGTTGGGTGCATGCCGATGCTGACAACCCTGTACGCTGAAGGCTCCATGCCAATATATTCCTGCACCTCGTCAAACAATTCCTCCGAATAGAATTCCTGGAAAGTGGTTCTTCCAAATGCACTGTACTTGGATTCTTCATTCAAATTAAATAAAATGCCGCACTGGATCACAAGCAGTGAAACAGCAATAACCTTTCCATATCTGAACGACTTCCATAAAATAACCAGAGCGAGTGCAAAACAGACATACCAAATCGCAGGGTCAAAAAAATGAATCCTTGCAAAATTAAATGTATTGGCCACGGAAAAGTTATCCTTTACTATCCGCCAGCCTTCCCAATACCAGAACGCATACCAGACAGATATAGCAAAATTAAACAAAAACAGTCCAAGCAGCAGCTTCCCGTTTAGTTTCCGGAGGGCTGCAGCAATGAAAGCTATTCCGATCACAGGGACAATCACCCATATGTGTTCTGATAAATCATGGGTATGGTCAAATAAAAAGTTTTCAAATGAAAGCTCCACGCTGCGCTGAAAGGAATTATGGCCGAGATTCATTTCCTCCCGGTGGGAAACAAAGCCGTCATCCAGAAACATCGAGAATATGAGCAAATAATTTTTCACTACATAAATGGCTGTCATTGAAGCTATCGCAATGAGAAAAATCCAATTTGGGCGTTTGCTTCGAATCCAGTCCATGAGCCATATAACTCCCATGATTGCCAAAAAGAAAACAAATGTTAACACAAAATTTGAAAAGAAGGGGATCAGTAAAAGCGTAAGCCAATAATACCACGGGGTATCTTTACCGCGTTTTTTAATCGTCAAAAAAAGGTGAAGTGCAAGCGGCAGCCCTGCAATGGAAAGCATACCCGATGGCCAGTACGGCAGCATGGCAAAAGCCAGGGAAGCCCCAACGACGATTAATTGGTACTTTTCCCTGCGGATGATATGCCGTTTCAATAATAAATACATCCCAAAAAAAGCAGCAAAACGCATAATAGTCTGCCCGATCGTATACGCAGTCATCGGTGCAAAAAGTACATACAGCCAAACCATGCCATCCAGCCCCGAAGGAAGTGTGCTTCTTGGCAGGCCATTGATGACATTAGGCAGTCTCGTATCGGTCAGAGTGAAAATCTGACCGCTTTCAGCAAGCAGTTTATACCAGACTATATTTGAATCCAGATTGTCATGCTCCCGGATGTGGGTGTCTTCTCCCAGAATAAAATAGGGCATGAGATATAAAATAATAATAAATACTGCAATACCAATTAAAATATTATGCTTTGAAAAAATTCCGGACTTGTTCGATGACATAACGTACAGCCTCTTCTCCCATGTCGTAATACATTGGCAGACGAAGTAACCTTGCACTGTCTGCTGTAGTATACTTATCCTCACCAACTAATTTACCGTATTTACTTCCTGCCGCAGAGCTGTGGAGCGGCACGTAATGTGACGCTGTTTGAATCTGCTTGTCCCTTAAAAATTTCATCAGCCGATTGCGTGTTTCTCCATCTCTTGTTTTCACATAAAACATGTGTGCATTATGGCGTGTCTCCTCAGGTACATGGGGAATTTCCAGCAGTCCCTCCCCGGCCAAATTCTCCAACCCCTGCTGATATAATTCCCAGGAGGCCATCCTGTCCTGTAAAATAGCATCAGCATCCTCCAGCTGTGCGGATAAATAAGCTGCATTTATTTCGCTTAATAAATAGGAAGAACCAATATCTTGCCATGTATATTTATCTACTTCACCACGTACAAACTGGGAGCGGTTTGTGCCTTTTTCCTGCAAAATCTCCGCCCTTTCCATAAAAGCGGAGTCATTCAATATCAGGGCACCGCCTTCTCCACAAGTGTAATTTTTCGTATCATGAAAGCTGAATGCGCCAAAATGCCCGATGGTGCCTGCATGCTTCCCCTTATATGTACTCATCAAGGCCTGGGCCGCATCCTCTACAACAAATAAACCGTGGCGCGCTGCTATGTCCATAATTTCATCCATATTACAGGGAATGCCGGCATAGTGGACGGCAACAATCGCTTTTGTCCGCTCGGTTATGGCATCCTCAATCAGATTGGGATCCAGGTTCATTGTTAATGGATCCACATCTATGAAACGTATGGCCGCCCCCCTTAAAACATACGCATTGGCTGTCGAAACAAATGTATAGGAAGGCATGATTACTTCATCGCCTTGCTCTATCCCCATTAATAAGGCAGTCATTTCCAGTGCATCTGTGCAGGAAGGCGTGAGTACTGCTTTTTCACAACCAAGCCGCATCTCGAGCCACTTTGCTGATTTATTTCCAAAGGGTCCATTGCCGGACAGTTTTCCATTGGTCAGTGCCTGCTGAATTGCAACGGATTCCTTTCCTGTTACACATGGTTTGTAAAATGGTATCAAGCAATCACCTCATTATGATAATTCCAAGCACGATTAATGCAAAACCCATTATTTTTTGCATCGAAACAGGTTCGCCGAATAAAAAAGCCGATAAAATAAATACGAGCACAAAAGAAAGACTCATAAACGGATATGCATAGCTGATATCAAATTTTGTCATTGCCGCCATCCAGCTTAATGCGGCCAAAAACGCTGCGAAAAAGCCGGAAAGGATCCACGGATTCAATAGCAGCTGCAGAAGGAAAGAAATTCTTTCCCAGAAGGCTTCAGGAAGGCTGCCATGCTGGTCAATTTTCCATTTTATAATTAATTGACCGTACACGGTGAAAAAAATGGTACCAAAAATATAAAAATACCCCATCACGACACCCCAACCGGCAATGATCCGTTTAGTTTATGGTACACATCTACAGCGCCCTGCGGCCGGAAACCAAGGGATAAAAATAAGTTTAAGGATTTCATGTTGGACGCAGAAATGGAAGTGGTCAGCATCTCATATTCTCCTTGTTCAAACTGCTCCCATACAGCATGACTCGTGAACGGTTTTGCCAGCCCTTCTTGCCGGAATTCTTTTTTAATGGCAAGCAGAAGCACTTTATTATTGGCATAGCCATAGAAGCCGGCAAGCTCCCCTTGGAAATACAGCCCGACAATCATATCTTTAATAATCAGGTCGCTGACCCAATTCATATATCGCTGATCTGCCATGAAATCAGGAATATTAAAATCCCGGTGAAACCTTCCGCCTTTAAAGGATTCTTTAGCAATTTCCAGCACTTCATCCCTGTCAAAATCCGCTGACAGCTGTATATCCTCTTTGTTGAATATGTGAAGATTTTCTCTCCGGCAGGCCGGTTCTATTAATGTATCTACATAGTAAAAGCCATATTTGTTCAGCTGTTCCGTGTTTGCAGAAGGATCCACTTTTAATGTGAAATGTCCTTCCGTTTCATTTGTTGCCTGCAATGCTTGAACACCGGCTTCTGCAAGTTCGTATGTTTCCACATGGAAATTCCGCTTATCCCATGGTGTGGGTCTTAAATATCCATCTATCAATTCCATTTTCCATCCCACTCCTTTTATATAGACTTGTACGTCACTTTTCTCCATCTTCATCCTGCGTTGTTTCCCTGATCAAATAGAGAGGGCGGCCCTTCGTTTCATTAAATACTTTGCCGATATATAGGCCAAGCACACCGAAATTGAAAAAAATCAGTCCCCCGATAAAATAGATGGAAACCATGACACTGGTCCATCCCTGCACAGGTTCATCAAGGAAAAAATAGCGGCCAAATAAATATAGACCATAAATAAATGATACGGAAGCTATGAGAAATCCAAATTGAATAGATAACCGGAGCGGTTTGTTCGACTGGGAAATAATAGCGTCTGTTCCCAGTGTGATCAGCTTCTTGAGGTTGTAGGAGGATTTTCCCGCTTTGCGTTCACTGTGTTTGATCTCCACTGAAGCAGTCTTAAATCCCATCCATTGAATAAACAATGGAAAAAAACGGTTTTGCTCCTCGATTCGCCTGAAGCCGCGCACTACTTTTCGTGAAATGATGCTGAAATTAGCCGCGGTATAGTCGGAGGATGCACCGGTAAAATAGTCATAGATAAGGTAAAACAGCTGCGAAGCTTTTTTCTTAAACCAGTTATCCTGGCGTTCTATGCGCTTGCCAAAAACCACTTCATAGCCTTCAAGTGCCTTCAAATAAAGCTTTGGTATTTCCTCCGGCTGATCCTGCAGATCACAATCCATGACAACGACCCAGTCACCCTCCGCAATATCAAGGCCTGCAGTAATGGCATGATGCTGCCCAAAGTTTTTCGCCAGATCAATTCCTTTAATATTTGTATTTTTTTCATGCAATGCTTTGATTGTCGTCCACGCATCGTCCGGACTGGCATCGTTTACTAGTATGATTTCATAATTGGCTGGAATGGATGTTAATGTTGTTTCCAGTCGGCTGCACAGCTCTTTCAGGCAGGTTTCACAGCCGTAGACGGGGATGACGACGGAAATCAGCGGGTCAGCTGCGGCAGCCATTTGCTCACATACCAGTCCACGGTTTTTTGAAGTCCTGTTGTCAGACTTTCTTTTGGTTTCCAGCCTAAATCATTTTTGAGTTTGGAATCATCAATCGCATATCTTCTGTCATGTCCCAAGCGGTCTTCCGTAAAAGTGATTAACTCTTTAAAACTTGTTAAAGACTCTTCCCTGCTTACATCTGCCTGCTTATCCAAAATTTCGCAAACAAGTGTGGCAATTTCAATATTTGTCAGTTCATTGCCTCCGCCAATATTGTATTTTTCCATTGTCGCTGACTGATGAAATATAACATCCAAAGCCCGGCAGTGATCCCCGACATACAGCCAGTCACGAACGTTCTTGCCATCCCCGTAAATAGGGATGTCCTGCCCTTTTAAAGCATTGGAAATAATAGTGGGAATCAGCTTTTCTTCATGCTGTCTGGGCCCGTAATTGTTGGAGCTGCTTGTGATGATGATATTCATTCCATATGTGTGTCCAAAGCTTTTTACAAGCATGTTGGACCCTGCTTTCGAAGCGCTGTACGGATTACGGGGATCATACGGTGTTTTTTCATTAAACTTGCCGGTTTCTCCCAATGAACCATATACTTCATCCGTTGATATATGATGAAAGCGTCTTTCTTTCAGGGCGCCGCGTTTTTCCCAGGCGTTTTTGGCCGCCTGGAGCAGTGTCATTGTTCCGACGAGGTTTGTCTCTGTAAAAACCGCTGCATCTTTGATGGATCTGTCCACATGGGACTCTGCTGCGAAATGGACCACACCAGTAATATCGTATTCATTGAAAATAGCATTTACTAGAGTGCGATTCGTAATATCTGCCTGGATAAAAAGGTAGTTGGCATTGTTATCCGCACCCGCCAGGTTTGACTTTGACCCGGCATAGGTCAATTTATCAATATTTATAATCTGATAGTCCGGATAATGATGCAGCATGTAGTTTACAAAGTTGGAACCGATAAAACCGGCCCCGCCTGTAATAAGGAGTGTTGGATTGTGTTTCTTCATTTAACCATTCCTAACATTGGATTTTGATCTGTGTGATCCCAATACTGCTTTGTGTACTTTCTTTTAGCTATTTCCAGTAAGTACTGGCCATAATCATTTTTTTCCATGGATTTGCCTTTTCTGTATAATTCATGCTGGGATATATAGCCGAGATAATAAGCTATCTCCTCCAGACATGCCAATTTAAATCCTTGTCTCTGCTGTGTGATTTTTACAAACTCGGCTGCTTCAAATAATGCCTCATGAGTTCCCGCATCCATCCAGGCAAACCCTCTGCCCAACAGTTCCACATCGAGTTCCCCGCGCTTTAAGTATTCCCTGTTCAAGTCAGTGATTTCCAATTCCCCGCGGTCCGATGGCTTTAGATTTTTTGCAAGGCTTGCCGCTTTATTATCATAAATATACAGGCCGGTCACCGCGAAATCGGATTTTGGGTTTTTTGGTTTTTCTTCGATGGATTTTACTTTTTGGTTTTCATCAAATTCGACAACACCAAATCGTCTTGGATCTTTAACTCTGTATCCGAAAACAGTTGCATTGCTGTGCTTGTTCAGCGCATTTCTCAGAATCGTAGTAAATCCCTGCCCATAGAAAATATTATCACCCAAAATAAGGGTTACATCATCAGAACCGATAAAATCCTGTGATAGTGTTAGAGCCTCCGGAATGCCATTTGGCTCCGCTTGCTCCTTATATTTGAGGTTGATTCCCAGTGATGATCCATCCCCAAGCAATCCCCTGAATCGTGGCTGATCTTCAGGCGTGCTGATTATCATGATTTCCCTTATGCCGCCAAGCATGAGAACGGAAAGCGGATAATAAATCATCGGCTTGTCATACACAGCCAATAAATGCTTATTAATACTGTGCGTACTCGGAGCAAGCCTCGTACCGCTGCCGCCCGCCAATATGATTCCCTTCATGGAAGAACCCCTCTCTCGTTAATTGATTAACTTCAAAAACAGGACGATACCGCCACCCCCCATAAACTTTAGGAAAAAGGTTTGAAGTGGCAGCTTAATAACTTATCGTACACAGTAAAGCCTAATAGTCTATTTCCTTTTTTATGATGCAATAATCTTACAGTTTTGTTTCAACTTTGTTTCTGGAATTTACAAAAGGAAAAGGTTATTTTATTTAACGACATTTAAAATAGAAAGATAGGGAAGTCAATATACTCTATTAATTCATATTAGAATAGTATGAATTACGCGCTTGATTAATTAATGAGCCTCATGTATAGTGGCTTTAACTAATTCTGAGACTAAGTACCTGCAAAACTATTATAGTTACCCTTCTAACACTTTCTTAAACCTCCAGGATGAATGAATATAAGCGATATAAGGAAAATAGTAGCAGATAAGGACAAAAATATTAAAAAACATATTGCTTTTTTACTGTAGTTCACCTTATAATTACAAGTACATATTACAATTATGTTAAATTTTTTAATAATATTTATGTTGGCGATTACAAAGCCGTGTACTCGTTTGTTGTAAGCAGTAAGTAATTAAGGATCCGTTATGTATATGCAGCAAAGCAAATCCTTAAAAAACTGGTGCATAGTAACTATACTGCTGTTAAATTTTTCAGAACAAATAAAATACCTTCAAAAAAATTTTTAACGTCAATTATTTGAAACTTCACAGGATAAATTTAATTAGCAAACTTATGTGAAGATAGATCTAGGGGGATTACTTTGAGCGAAGAATTGGTCAAAATACAAAATTTAAAAACATCGTTCAGAATCAAAGATGATTATTATGCCGCTGTGGATGATGTAACATTATCGGTTAATAAAAATGAAGTGCTTGCCATCGTCGGAGAATCGGGATCAGGAAAAAGCGCATTGGCTTTCTCGGTCATGGGTCTCCATAATCGGGCAAAAATAGAAGGTGACATCTATTTCAAAGATCAGAATATTCCAAAGCTCTCTCCGGCTAAACTGAACCAAATGCGCGGAGACGATATGGCTATGATATTTCAGGATCCTTTGACAGCATTAAATCCTTTAATGACCATTGGTGACCAAATTTCCGAAACATTATTTCTCCATAACAAAAATCTCTCAAAAGAGAAACGCCGGGAGAGAGTAATAGATTTACTTAATCAGGTTGGGATTCCCCGGCCGGAATATATTTATGATCAGTATCCCCATGAATTATCAGGAGGGATGCGTCAGCGCGTCATTATTGCGATTGCTATTGCCAATAAGCCAGAGCTGTTAATTGCTGATGAACCGACAACAGCACTCGATGTTACGATACAGGCGCAAATTCTCGATTTGATAAGGGAACTGAAAGAAGATATGGATGCCGGGGTTATTCTGATCACCCATGATCTCGGTGTTGTAGCTGAAATGGCAGACCGGGTAGCGGTAATGTATGCCGGGCAAATTGTAGAAATTGCGGATGTGCATTCCCTTTTTGAAAATCCGCTCCATCCCTATACAAGATCTCTGCTGAATTCTGTACCGAATGCCGATGAGGTGCAGGATAAACTGCATGTGATCCAGGGAATAGTGCCCTCTTTGCAATATCTGCCGCGGAAAGGATGCCGTTTTGCTTCCAGGATTCCGTGGATTGATGAATCAGCTCATGAAGAAAATCCGGAAATGCATGAGGTAAGACCGGGACATTTTGTGCGCTGCACATGTCACAGTCAATTCTACTTCCCGGAGGAGAACAAGGAGGAACATTCTGATGGCATTTCTTGATGTAAAAGACTTAAAAGTGCACTTTCCAATCAAGGGCGGGATATTGCAGCGCACTGTCGGTCATGTGAAAGCAGTTGATGGCGTGTCTTTATCCATTGAGGAAGGGAAAACATACGGGCTTGTCGGAGAGTCCGGTTCCGGGAAAACGACAACGGGCAGGGCGATTATCGGCCTGAACAAGGTTACTTCCGGAGAAATTACATTTGAAGGAAAGGACCTGTCAGTCAGCCAGAAACAATCCAAAGAGGTCCGCCGGGATATTCAAATGATTTTCCAGGACCCTTATTCTTCCTTAAATCCGAAAAAGCGGGTCATTGATATCGTGGCAGAGCCGATACGAAATTATGAAAAGCTCAGCAAATTGGAAGTCAAAAAACGCGTACAGGAATTAATGGAACAGGTGGGCCTGAGTCCGGAAAGCATCTTAAAGTATCCGCACGAATTTTCCGGCGGACAGCGCCAGCGGATTGGTGTAGCAAGAGCGCTTGCCCTGAAGCCGAAATTAATCATTGCGGATGAGCCTGTTTCGGCACTGGATGTCTCTGTTCAGGCGCAAGTATTGAACTTTATGAAGGATATACAAAAAGATCTCGGACTAACGTACTTATTTATCAGCCATGATCTCGGTATTATCAAGCATATGTGTGATGATATAGGAATTATGTATAAGGGCCGCTATGTGGAAGAAGGGACAAGGGATGAAATTTTTAACAACCCGCAGCATATTTATACGAAGCGGCTGGTTGCAGCCATACCTGATATAGATCCGAAAAAGCGGAAAGCGCATCAGCAGTTCAGACAGGAAGTAAAAGAAGAATATGATAAATCCTATAATGATTATTTTGATCATGATGGATTAGCTTATAAACTGCAGAACATATCAGGTACACATAAAGTAGCTTTACCGCAGAAAGGTTGATGGTTAAATGTGGAAATTTATTGTGCGACGACTTTTTGTAACATTTCCTCAAATACTTCTATTAAGTATAATCGTTTTTTTGATGGCAGAAATGATGCCAGGGGATGCACTGACCGGTCTGATTGACCCGAACATTGACCCTGCGGCGATTGAAGCACAAAGGGAAAGACTTGGCTTAAACGACCCTTGGCATATTAAATATGCGGATTGGGTGAGTGGACTGGTGCAGGGGGATCTGGGACAGTCCTTCAGATTTAAAATGCCTGTCAGTGATTTAGTCGGTCAGCGATTACTTAATACATTCTGGTTATCCGTAGCTACATTAATATTTACGTATGCTATCGCACTTCCGCTTGGAATTATCAGCGGACGCTGGAATGATACATGGGGAGATCGTTTAATTACAGGATATACATATGTTGGTTTTGCAGCGCCTCTGTTTATTACAGCACTGGTCATGCTTTGGGTATTCGGTTTCCAGTTAGGCTGGTTTCCGACCGGAGGAAGTGTTGCCCCGGGACTTGAACCCGGATCATGGGATTATTTTGTCAGTAAGGTTCAGCACCTGCTCCTGCCTGCTTTTTCCATGGCGGTAATTACGACCGTCTCCACCGTACAATACTTAAGAAGTGAGATTATCGACACGAAACAAAAGGACTTTATCATTACGGCCAGAGCAAAGGGTGCACCCGAATCAAGAGTGTACAACCGCCATATATTCAGGAATTCTCTCGTTCCGATTGCAGCCTTTTTTGGTTATGAAATTACCGGGTTAATCGGCGGGTCTATCTTCGTTGAAAATATTTATGGTTATCCGGGTATGGGGCAGCTTTTTCTGGATTCTGTATTACTGCGGGATTTTAGTGTGGTGACGGTTGTCGTATTAATTTTTGGGATTGCAGCAATATTGGGTGCGTTAATCTCTGATATCCTACTGAGTATCATTGATCCCCGTATACGGATTAAATAGACTGAGGTGAAATAAAATGGAAACAACCAAGGTAAACGCGGAGCTTCAATCACAGGATTCAACCAGCAGTCCATCCGGTTTAAAGATCTTGTGGCGGGAAATAGTCAGAGACAAAATTGCATTAATATCATTGATTTTTCTAGTCCTTATCAGTTCTTTTGTATTTGGCATATCAATAATTCTCGATCAGGATGAAATTGTTACTGTTGATTTATTTGCCATTCACGAGCCGCCGGGGGATGAGTTTATTCTGGGGACCGATTACGGCGGACGTGATGTATTTGGCCAGCTGATCATCGGGACACGCAATTCTTTGGCCATAGGTATTCTGGTCACTTTAATCGCCGGTTTTGTCGGGATATTGGTAGGATTGCTTTCCGGTTATTTTGGCGGCCATGTTGATAATGCATTAATGCGGCTTGTTGATTTCTTTATGGTGCTGCCGACATTATTGATGGTAATTGTATTTGTTACGATTGTCCCCGACTACAGTATTTGGGCCTTCTCCCTGATTATGGCCGCATTCCTGTGGATGGGGGTAGCAAGGCTTATCCGTTCAAAAGCACTGGCAGAAAGAGAGCTTGATTATGTTCAGGCTTCCAAGACATTGGGTTCATCCAATTTAAAAATTATGCTTACCCAGGTGCTGCCGAATTTAACATCTATTATTATTGTAACGATGACACTGCAATTGGCTGCAAATATCGGAATTGAATCCGGACTGTCCTTCCTTGGGTTTGGCTTTCCGGAAAGTACGCCGAGTCTTGGGACATTGATCAGTTATGCCCGCAACCCGCAAACATTGGAGTTCAGATGGTGGATATGGGTGCCGGCTGCCGTATTAATTCTCTTATTAATGCTTGCAGTAAATAATGTCGGCCAGGCATTAAAGCGTGCAACCGATGCCAGACAGCGCAGAGGATAAATTTAATGAGCTTAAGGAGGTGAGGCAAAGGGGGATTGTTGTACTATTTTGATACCTGCATTAATATGCTGTATAAATATTAATGTTGAGTATACATTGCCAGTCTTGTTATTCAGGCTGGAAGAGGGAAGGAAAAAAAGGGAGGTTAAATTAATGGGAAAGTCAACTTGGACGAAGGCACTATTTGCGCTGCTGCTCGTACTGCTGCTTGCACTGGCTGCATGTAATGGAGATGACGGGGACGCAGATGCCGGAACTGATGATGGTGCTGACTCAGAAGAAACGGCAGATGATGAAGCAGCAGAGGAAGAAGATGACGGAGACGATGCAGGCGGAGAAGATGAGCTTTATTCGATTGAAGATTTCAGTCAAATAAAAACAAATGAAGGTGAAGCCATCGAGGGCGGTACACTGAATTTCGGACTTGTATCCGATACTGCGTTTGAAGGTACATTAAACTGGAACTTTTATTCCGGTGACCCTGATGCGCAAATCCTAGACTGGTTTGATGAACCATTATTACAATGGGATGAAAACTATGTGTATACAAATGACGGTGCAGCATCTTATGAAGTAAACGATGATGGAAATGTATTTACATTCACTATCGGAGATAATGTTAACTGGCATGACGGGGAGCCGGTAACTGCAGAAGACTGGCTGTTCGCACACGAGGTAATTGGGCATCCGGATTACGATGGCCCGCGGTATGGTTCTGATTTTACTAATATTGAAGGTATGGAAGAATATAGGGCGCAATTCCTGGATGATGAGGGCGAGACAATTGATTTATCTATTGAAGATGCAGAACCTATTTCAGGTATTGAAGTAATTGACGAGAAGACATTGGAAATTACGTATATTCAATCAACACCGTCACTTGTCACCGGAAGTATCTGGACATATCCGCTAGCTAAGCATATTTTTGGTGATATGGAAGTTGCCGATATGTCTCAATCACCTGAGGTTCGTGAAAACCCGATTGGTTTTGGTCCATTTAAAGTGGATAGCATTGTACCCGGTGAGTCTGTAACTATGGTTAAAAACGAAGACTACTGGAGAGGCGAACCAAATCTTGATGGTGTAGTTGTAAGAGTTATTAATCCAAATGTTGTTGTTCAGGAACTGGAAACCGGCGGTGTGGATACGGTAAGTTCCTTCCCGATTGATCAATACCCGGATAATGCGGGGATGTCCAATGTGGAATTTCTGGGCACGATTGATCGTTATTACCAGTACATTGGGTTTAAATTGGGAACATGGGATGCCTCCAATGGTGAAGTAGCTACAGATCCAGATATGAAAATGTCTGATCCGGCACTGCGTCAGGCGATGTGGCATGCAGTAGATACTGATGCAGTCGGTGAACAATTTTATAATGGATTGCGCTGGGGTGCAACCACACTGATCCCGCCGATTGAGTCAAGTACTTGTGGGAGATTTTTAAAGTCCCTTATTTTGTATCGTTTAGTCCGTTCTTTGA
>NZ_WIXN01000006.1 GCF_010994035.1 Virgibacillus aidingensis | reverse complement strand
ATTATTTTCTATGAAGATTATCGCATGAAAAAACTATGGTGAAAATGTGGGGACTATTTGACGCTTACTTTGAAAACTCGATCATATATGGGTAGGAAATCCAAATAACAATTAACACAGGTGTCATAATAATACCAATCAGCCACCATGAGACATGAAACAAATTGAAAATAGGCATGGCTATAATTGGTATGAAACCAAATAAACCGGTTTTACTCTTGGACGCAGCTGTTAAATATTGTCTTTTCCCGCAATGTGGACATATCAGCCGAAATCGGAATAGTGTTACTACTGTTTGTTTCCACGTCCATTCTTTTCCACAGTTTTTACAAGCAGCCATTTCAAACCACCTCGTTATTTTTCCCTTGCACCATATCAACTCAAGACTATTGCTGCAGTGACTTAATAACTCACCTTTTATACAAGACGCAATATTCTGAAATGAAAGTGCGACAAGATCTTTATAACAAATACGGTTAATACAAGAAAAAGTTTCATTTCCTTTTACAATCACCCGAGCCATTGTTCAATAACTACACCTTGAACATAGCCTTAGTTCAAAGAAAACTGCGTATTAGAAGGAAGTGGACGGCCATTTCAATGCTGCCTCAGGCACTTGAAACAAGGTGTTCGAGTCGGGAACGAAACATCATGTATTCAACGACACCACCATTTAGACCAAAAAAAGAACGCCATATTGGCGATCATCTTATTCTTTTAAATGAGTTTTATAATTTTTTGGTAACTAACTGCTGTCTTCTGAAAATCTCAACAGATAACCATCTGGGTCTTGAACGAGAAATTCCTTTTCTTTAAATACTGTCTCATTAGTTTTATATTCATTCACAGCAGGTTCTCTAAATAGATGGATTTCATTTTGAATTAATCTATCGACAATAGGCTGAATATTATCTGCAATAATTTGAAAGTTAATCCCTCTTCCAAAAGGATATTCTAACTTCCCTGTATTCCAATATCCATTCATTTCTTCAAGCATAATTTGTGCTTCGTCAAATGACAGAAAAGCAAATTTATCATTTTTTCTCTCATATTCTAATTTAAATCCCAGTATCTCTATATAAAACCACTTCGACTTTTCAATATCCTTCACTGATAACTCTGGAATCAAGGCATTGAATTTCATTCTCTCACTCACCTGCTTTTAAAGGGAGCATATCACAGGAGTGCACCCCTTATTAGATTTTCTTTTCATTTTCAAGCTCACTGACCCTTTTTTTAAGATGTGAAACCTCAGCTTTTAAATCATCCGTTGGTCTTTTTACCCTATGGGTTACTCCTTTAACAATTGCTATGACAGCAATAATAAAGACTATGAATCCTGCTATAAACATAAAAATTATTTCCATAAAATATGACCCCCGCCCTTTAGTGAACAAATTTTTTACAAATAACCCTTCATCTCCTGCTGCCCAATTTCTTATAAAAGACAGTCCATCCAAACAGTTTATCTTATTATAACGCTTCTGTTTCTTAGTTTAAACTTGGAAAAACCCAAACACGGTTAGAGTAAATACTACTTGAATTGCTATGAACAAAGTATCACCTATTTATTGCTACGTGTCCTTTAGTTTAATACATCAGAGTTAAAAAAGTTTTTAGCAATTTTATTCATTTCAACTGGCTTTTCGACAACAGTCCAGTGACCGCAGTTCTTTATTTCAATTAGTTTAGCATGAGGAATATAATTTACCAATAAATCTTTAATCAGACTTGGGGGCATTATGTCGTCACTACCTTGTGCAACTACTATTGGAATAGAATGGAGTAGATGTAATCTACTAGTTAAGTCATAGTTTTTTATAATATCTTCTCCAATTTGCTGGTTAACCGCAGGCTCAATGGATGTATTCGCTTTCTTTTTCAACGAGTCTTCAGAAGAAACATAGTATTTATCGAGTATTGATAAAATATCATTGATAGACGATTGTCCGGTTTCAAGGCCCTCTTCTAATTTTAATAAATTTAATTGATCGTTTTTCGATAACCTTTTTTCAAGTTCAATACCGAAAGTTTTGAAGCCTTCAGCCGTAACTCCTATTGCAGCTGTTAAAAGGATTTTATTAACTCTTTCTGGATAGGTAGTTGCATACAGTAAAGCAAGCATTGAACCCCACGACTCTCCAAAAAGGTTAATTTTTTCCAGTTTTAATTCTTTACGTAATAACTCCAATGTATTTACTTCACTCATCATTGAATACTGATTTTCAATGGATGGTTCCGATTTACCACATCCATTTTGATCATAAAACACTAATTTAAATTGTCGTGATAAGGGTAAAACATGCGGCAGGAAAAAACCATGTTCACTTCCTGGTCCACCATGCAGGAATACAATAGCTTCACCATTACCTACTAAATTAACGTGTATTCCATCAACCTCAGCATTAATTAAATTGACTGTGTTGTTATCTACATCCTTCAATTTATCATTGCTCCCCCAATTTATTTTCATTTTGCACCGTTAATTGGAGTAATAAATACTACACTTTATGCTTGCTTAAATACTCTTCTTTGAGAAGGCCCATTAGGATGATGTCATGCCATTGCCCATTTCTATATAAGCTCTGCCGCATTACTCCTTCTTCCACAAAGCCAAGTTTATGATAAATATGTATAGCTTTTTCATTAAGTGAGAACACCCGCAGTGATACACGATGTAAATTTAACTCTAAAAAAGCATACGCAAGTAACACTTTTAAAGCTTCCGTTCCATATCCCTTACCCCAATATTCCTTTTCACCAATATCAATAATACATTCAGCGTTTCTATTTTTTGTATCGATATTTATTAGCGAAGTTACACCGATTGCTGTGTTCCCTTCCCTCTCCTCAATGATATAGCTTTTAGATGACGCTGAATTAAGAATAATAGTTTCCACAAAATTTCTCGTTTCCTCTAAAGAATATAAGTCTATTGCTGGATTTGTTGTTTTCATTACATCTACATCATTTCTCCAGGAGTGATACTTTTCAATATCACTCTCCTCCATCTTGCGAAACTGAAGTCTTTCCGAACGTAACAATGAAGATTACCTCCTGACCTGAACTGAACTTATCCTATGTATATATTCGAGGTGCTAACCCCTTCTTAGAAAATTGCACTTTTTACTTCAAAAGATATATTTGAAAATCCCAACTTATAAAGGTTCAATTTTTCGTTTTTCAGCTTCTATATAGTCAAAGATATTCAATATTTCTTTGTCAAAGTCATTTTCGATTTCAAAATACCTGACACCTGCCTGTAAACACTTAGCTTTAAATTCTTTATGTTCCCTCATTAGTTCTTTTACCGTTCTTTCTTCCGGCCAATTACGGAGTTCAACAACATTCCTATGTTTCACTATTTTTGTATCAAAATTTTCTTGTATATAATTCGTTGAAAAACCTAAAAATACTGGAATTATTTTTTCTGAATACTTGAAGTCAAAGCCCTTTATATAGTGAGGCAATATATAGCTTCCTTCAATAATGATATGCTGTTCATTCTCGATATTTGTCATAATAATCCCTTTTAATATTGGCCAGAGCTTATCTCCAATCATTTCAGTACTATCTAGTGGTGTAAATTCACAATTCTTATCCCCTCTGTACAAACCCATTTTTAAATGATCTATAGAGAAATAAGGCACATGATATTTTTCCAGCAACTTTTGAGCCATCAAGGTTTTACCAGTACCACTTACAGCACTTATTAAAATAACCATATATTCTCCCTTCTATTTAATTGTCTATAACACTAACGTCAACAATAGGCAAGCATTTGGAGTTATCTCCAGCTTTCCCCCGCTCCGCAAGGAATACGAGTGTTTCCCACCATTCCGCGGTCCATTTACCGTTATGTACTGGATTATAAGTTCTTTGTTACTCTTAGACGTGAGACTTTTCTACTTTATCAAGCCCACGCACTCCATTATGTATTGATTTAATTTCTCTTCCATCACTGGGTTGTTTAAACCGAATTTCTGTTTTTCAGTTGCATTAATTCTTTATTTTTACGATGCACTAGCCGATGTATATCTTTTATTCGGTTTTCAACTTATCAATATATTCTTTTCCTTCTATGAGGGAAAGACCTAAAGTTTCTCTTGCTTTTTTAACTGCTTTTACGTCCTTACCTTCTTTAATTAGTTCACGCAGTTCGTCATTTACCGGATTTTCAGGCAGCCCTGCTTGTTTGGTTACCTGGTCTAAGGAATATTGCATTCCTTTTATGCGATCTTCTAGCTTATTTACCTTTGCCGTTAAATTAATTATTACGAGAAAAGCTATGATTATAAGAATGTATTCCATTTACAACTAACCCCCATACTTATTGCTCCCTCAACTTTTATACGATTTTTTCAAACAAAAGTTTCACTATTAAACTAAACTGCCCGCCATGGAAAGCGACTGCCTCTAATTAAAAAATGGCACTCGTTAATCGAAAAACTAAAAAAAATAACAAGTACTAATTTACCTGCAATTACCCTATATATATTCGGCAAAGGCTGTGCTTCTTTTTTTTGAAGATTCCACCATTCAGCTGAATAAAATCATCTTTTTTCTAAACCTTTTTCTTCTAATTCCAGTCTTTTTCGCTCCAGTTCTAATCTTTCCCGCTCCAACTTAATTTCCTGCTCTTTTACCTTGAAATGTTTGTTGGTGGAGTAGATACCCATTATTAAGCTAACTACCACAACAATTGCTATCAGTATAATAAATAATTCCAAGCTTCTAACCCCCAAACTATAGTAATCTCCTTCTTTCAGAAAGTACCCTATAGGACAATATTTTTTTGTCATGTATAATTGTCCATGCAATAATTACTAATACAACCCTGTACCAGCTAATTTTAATAATGTATGAACGATATATTTTTTACCTGACTCATCATCAACAAAAACCTTTTCATCAAAAACGTAATTCCTTTCTCTAAAAAATGTATACCATTTGCCTTCTTCCTTATAATAATGAAATCCTTCCGCCAAAGATTGTTTACTTGTTGATTCACTTTGCGGGATACCGTGGATTAAAGTATATGCATATACCTCTTCTTTACTAACTGTAAAAACTTCTGAGTAATGATGATCTAACATATTGTTAACCCCTAACGTTTCACAGGCAAAACTTAGTGGATCCCCATACAACAATATCTTTATTTGCTCTTCTTTATCAACTATAAAATATCAACTCCTTCCATAATCACTCCAACAGTCCAACTATTACAATAGTTTAACAGCTGGATAACCTCGTTTTATAAACCTGCATATTAACCAATTTTCAAAAGCCCGCTGCTCATTACTGCCTGCTTGGGATAATTTTATCATAAGGTACTGGGTAATACGCTGTGTTTTTCATAAATTTCATACTTCCTGCTCATACAATAAGTTTGGTAAGTGCAAAAAATGGCAATGGCTATGAAGTATAATAAAAATAAAAATGGAGTGAAGCATTTGGGCGGCATAGAGAAATTAGAATTTCAGATAGAACTGCAAAGATCAAAAATGTACCAGGCATTCAAGGAAAGAGTTAGTTTTGAAGAAGTCATAAAAATTTCCCAGGATCTGGATCATCTGCTGAATAAGCTGGAAAAAATTAAAAACCATGAAGGCGTGAGATAAGCACTTGCTTTTAATGCAAGTGCTTTTTTGTTGCCTGCAGCTCTTCTTGCGATAATCATCATGCATAAATCCATTCACAGCGGGTATAGACCAATGAAAGATTTTAAAGGAGGGTCGCAACATGGATAAGAAAATTATCGGCGGTGTTTTTTCAGATGTAGCCACTACCGAAAAAGTGATTCATGAACTGAAGGACCAGGGTTACAGCTCTAAGGACATCTCCGTATTTGCCCATGACAAAAGCAAAGCGGATGTCGTGGAAGACGAAACGAATATGGGTGTAACGACAGACGACGAGGGGCGCGGTAAAAATGCCGGAAAAGGAGCTGGCATCGGAGCAGCTTCCGGCGGTGTACTGGGTGCACTTGGCGGCCTCGTTGTCGGCCTTGGTCTGCTGACTATTCCCGGCATTGGACAAATTGCAGCAGCCGGTCCGCTGGCGGCAGCATTGACTGGTGCGGCAGTGGCAGCAGGTGGCGGCGGCATTATAGGCGCCCTCGTCGGGCTGGGCATGCCGGAAGAACAGGCGAAACAGTATGAAAGTTTTCTTAAGAACGGAAAAATCATTGTATTGGTGGAAGCTGACAATGAAAATGAGCATAGGGTTTATGACACTTTCCTCACCCATGATACGGAAAACAGCTCCATGTACCCTGACCGTACGAATGTCAGCGGAAGCAGGAGGGCAAGCAGCTGGTAAATATTTTACAGGTTCTACGGCTGAAGTGATTCAGTTAAATAATGAAATCGGTAATATAATAAGATGAAAAAAGCGCCTGGCAGTTAACACAACTGTCCAGGCGCTTTACATTTTTCCTGCCGGTTCATTACCCGATATTTGTTATGTTAAAAAAGTCGAGTACTTTTCAAATTGCTTTGCTATGATATGAACATAAGGGATAAGGAGGGGATTTATTGCTTAAGGAATTAAACCTTGTGATCGACTATATTGAGGAACATTTAACCGACGACATAACGCTTGAAGCTATTTCAGAATTTGCCGGGGTTTCCGACTACCACTTCAGAAAAATATTTTTTTACCTTGCCGGGATGACGCTGAATGAATATATCAAAAGCCGAAAACTATCTGAAGCAAATAAGGATTTATTAAAAGGGGAAAAAGTTACGGATGTAGCTTTTAAGTACGGGTATCATTCACTCGACGGCTTTACGAGAGCATTTAAGAAATGGAGCGGATTTTTGCCATCTGATGTTTTTAAAACAGGGAACAGCAAATCATTTCCCAGGCTTTCGTTCGTAATCACTGTTAAAGGAGGAACCAGCATGGAATGTAGAATAGAAGAAAAACCGGCTTTTAATCTAGCCGGTGTAAGCAAGCGTGTTCCAATGCAATTTGAAGGGGTTAATCAGGAAATTAAAAAGCTTGCAGAAAGCATAACGGAAAAACAAAGGGAAGAAATGCATGCACTGCAAAATATGGAGCCCTATGAGGTGGTTAGTGCTTCTTATGATGCCGACGCTCATTTCATGAAAGAAGAAGGCGATTTAACGCATTTGATTGGCGTTTTAACCACTGAAAATGAGATCAGCGAACGCTTAGATAAAGTACCTGTCGCAGCCTATACGTGGGCGATATTTCCAAATGAAGGACCATTTCCATCTGCACTGCAGGAAACCATGGCAAAAACATATTCCGAATGGCTCCCTGCTTCCGATTATGAAGTAGTCAATGCTCCCACTTTTTCATTTACGAAAATGGATGAGAATAAAAAGGATTATGCGTATAGTGAAGTCTGGCTTCCTGTGAGGAAGAAATAATAATTATTTTAAAAAAAGAAGAAATATGAAGAGAAATGCTGCTAAGTCTTATCGGGTTCCCTTTTAGAAGCGAAAGCAAGTAAAATATATGTTAAATTGTCCCTTAAATTAGATTAAAATTGCATACTAAATTGCACTGCTATTCGCAGTGCTTTTTTTACTTATTATATTTCTAAGACGTCATTTATATTCTGAATATTTTTATCATGTTAAATAGGGTTGTGAATTAGTGTTATTAAGTCGAATTAAAAGTCGGCTTTTTTGTCACTTCTTGTTTTTAGATTAATATCAATATCTATGGGAAAATCCGATTTTGAACCCCATACGCAGCTTTTTTGTTATACGTCAAATAAAGAAATTAGGATAAAAACTGACAATCCTATCTATAATACCGTTGACATTTTGTCACCACCTCATGTACTCTTTATAAGGACCGGTTATCATTGGGAGGTTAAGAAATAATGGGGAATATGGATAAAGATAAACTTCATAAAGTTTTAAGTTATTTAATGGAGGAAAGGTCGTTATCGCTAAGGGAATTAGGGAGAATTTCTGAAATTGATCATGCGACAATTTCAAAAATCATGAATGGAAAAAGAAAACCTAATATCAATCATTTCCAAAAGCTTTCGAAGAGTTTGGATGTTGAAATCACAATACTTTTGGAAGCGGCGGGATATCATACTGGCTCAAAAAATGAAGATGTAATAGAGAACCGAGAGTTACACAAATCGATTCAACATTTAATAGAGCATACAGATGTGAAAGATAATTTGGAATTTACATTGGATAAGGTGAATGCCAAAATTGATAATTATAAAAGATATAGTCGGACAGATGATGGGGAAAAGACCATTGTGGAAGGGTTTAAAACTAAATTGGATCAGGTAAGTGGGAGAGGCCCGTATATACAAAAATTAAAATGGATGTATTTGAAGTTTCAATCAAAACGTGGGACAGCTCATGATATGGCACTCATGGGGGCCGCTTTACTTTATTTTATCGTAACGACGGATTTAATACCAGATTATTTGATGCCTATCGGGTTATTGGATGACGCATTTATTGTAAAGGTTATCTCAGAGCGTTTGGAAAACAATGAAATCGTATAATGATTAAGGGTGAAAGAAATGAATCGTACGAATACAAATAAACCAGATAAGCTACTTCTTTTTTTATTATTTTGTTTATTTATCTTTAGCTTGCTCGCGGTTTATAGTGGTTCTGGTCAATATGTACAGGACAATCCGTTTTATTTTGTCACCAATCAGTTTATCTGGTACTTGATTGGATTTAGTTTGATGATTGGTGTTGCAAAATTTGACTATGAGTTATTAAGGATATGGGCATTACCCCTTTATATTAGTGGCGTTATTCTTTTATTACTTGTCCATTTCTTTGGTACGGAAAAAAATGGCTCACAGCGGTGGATCAATCTGGGGTTCTTTGAGATTCAACCCTCTGAATTTATGAAAGTTTTCCTCATTATTTACATATCTTTCATCCTTAGTAAGAAAACACATCTCAAATCAACAATCAAAGACAGTGTCCCTCTTGCCGCGAAAACTTTGGTCTATGCTATGATTCCATTCTTGTTCATTTTCGTTCAGCCAGATTTAGGTTCTGCACTTGTCATATTAGGGATAGCTGCCTCTTTACTCGTTGTTTCTAAAATTTCATTTAAAATGATTTTTCTTCTTGCGTCATGTATGGCGGGCGTTTTTAGTTTTTTAATCTATCTTTTTTATTTTAAACATGAATTAATTAGTCAAATATTAAAACCACATCAATTATCACGTATTTATGGATGGCTCGAGCCGGGGCAATATGCTACAAATTATGGCTATCAATTACAGCAAGCTATGATGGGCATTGGTTCAGGACAATTAACAGGTAAAGGTTTGGAAAATGGTGTGCAAGTGCAAAGTGGAAAAGTTCCAGAAGCACATACAGACTTTATCTTTGCAGTGATTGGGGAAGAGTTTGGGTTTATTGGTTCCAGTCTTTTAATCTTGATTTATTTCTTATTGATTTACCGGATTATGCAAATTGCCTTGCGGGCTAATACGTATTTCGGTGCTTATATTTGCATAGGTACCATTGGACTGATCAGTATACAGGTTTTCCAAAATATTGGCATGACAATTGGACTCATGCCGATCACGGGAATAGCTCTACCATTTATTAGCTATGGTGGTAGTGCGCTTTTAACTAATTTTATTGCCTTGGGTCTTGTCTTTAGTGTCCAAGACGGGTCTAAAGAGTACATTTTTAGTGAAAATCAAATATCGTAGCAGAAAGGAGAACCACTTGGAATGAAATCCATGATACTAAATAGAATGAGAGATTTGGATTACTCCTTATTAATTGCTATTCTTCTGCTCGCGGGATTTGGATTAATTATGGTTTACAGCAGTAGTAGTACATTAGCATATTTAAATTACGGAACAACAGACTATTTCTTTATAAGACAATTGAGATCGCTGTTATTAGGCCTTGTTTTATTATTTATTTTTATTTTTATACCGTTTCAGCTTTATAATAAAATGAGTCCATTGTTGGTCATGCTATCGATTGTCTTATTGATCCTTGTCCTGATTCCTGGTATAGGTGTAGAAAGGAATCATTCCCAACGGTGGATTCAAGTTGCATCTTTTCTATTTCAACCTGCTGAATTCATTAAGCTTTTTATACTTATTTACTTTGCATCTTTTTATTCAAAAAAAAGGCATCTTATTACGCAATTTAGGACGAGGGTACTTCCACCTTTATTTATTTTAGCAATCGTTTTCCTTTTAATTTTTTCATGGCTCAGTACAGAACGAAAAATCAACTCTTACAAAATATGAGACAAATATTAGAAAAAGGAGAGAAACTAGCATTTCAAAAAGTGATCAAAGAGATGCATCCCTACGATTTTGCTGACTTATATAAACATCTATCTACACAACACAAGAATAAAATCCTTACCTTCTTAACCGATGACAAATTAGCAGAACTTATTGAAGCATTGGTACACCAGGAACAAATAGAAGTGCTGGAGAAACTGGAGTTGAAAAATCCTCAAAATTTATATTTCCCTAAGCTGTCTTAAAAGTTAGATCTTCAATTACCTTCAACCGGAAAAACACTGAACTCCAGCCTCCAAAGTCGAAGGTATACTATCCCGGCCATGTAAAAAAAACAACATTCACAGCAGCAATGGCCAGCATGGAGGCACCATATATCGTCCAGGCTAAAATTTTATTCCCTTTTGGTGCCTCTTTCATCATCATAATCTGGCAAAGTTTATACGTAGAAAATACAAATATGAATAACGAAATTAAAATCAGTTCATTCATTATGTGTACACCTCACACATTAATAAAATCCGATGAAATGTAAAAGCGTTGATCCGATCACTGAAACCAGACACCCTGCAATAAAGACAATGAGGACTGTTTTCTTTTCCTTTGTTTCGATCCACACGATGATACCCACGATGATCGTAAACATTATCCCGAAGAATAAAGCGGCATAGGGATTCGTCGGTATGAGAAAATCATTGGTTTGCAGCCAGTCCATAGGTTTTACCTCCACCTATTTTATTTCGCTCTTCATCCACTCACGCAGTTTTGCCTTAGGATAATAAATATTGTTATTAATCGTCATATGGGGAATATCGGGATAATCCTTTAACAGCGTTCTCGCATCCTCTTTGGCAATACCTAGAAAATGGTGAATTTCCTTTTCCTTAATCAGAACCAGACTGTCATCAGATTCCAACACATCCACTGAATCAGGGTTCTTGAAGTTTTTCAGTCCATCCCCGATAAAATACCCGAAGGCAGCGAACCCCGCCGC
Organism: Virgibacillus aidingensis; assembly: GCF_010994035.1. GTDB lineage: Bacteria > Bacillota > Bacilli > Bacillales > Amphibacillaceae > Virgibacillus_N. The sequence continues at coordinate 206,154 of NZ_WIXN01000006.1, read as the reverse complement.
AATCCACATAAGTCCCAGATCCATACGTACACCCCTTTCCGCTCCCGGTTATTCAACTGCCTATTCCGCAAGCACCATCTGCTCCGCTAATTGCTGCAGCTCTTCCAGCTCAACATTCGGATCAATGACAATCATGGAATAAGTCAAACCATCTTCCAGCCAGTGCAGCAGACGCAAGCCATCTGTGTCCGTAAAAGTCCCTTCCAGCCCGCGTACCGTGACCTCTTCTTGATTCGGCATCGTCAGGTCTTCATCAAGATCTTCCGGTGACTTAAACACAGCCAGCGTTGCATAAGGCATATCATCTTTCGTATATTCTATATTTACTTCTGTCCGGTCGGCGATTCCTTCCATATCGAATTTTTCAATAGTGCTGATTTCCATTCCTTCTTCTTCAGGGAAATAATAAAATGGCTTCCCTACTCCCTCTACGGCATCCTCCATTGTAATCTCTTCTGTGTCTGCGAGATCATCCAGGTTTGTTACTTCTGCGTCATCCGGTATCTCCAATGTAAATGTATCCTCCGGGATATCCGGATCCAGTTCCAATTTTGTATAAACCAGTTCCGTCTTCTGATCCCCTGTCCAGGAAATCATTTTTAACACCATCCAGTTCTTTTTATCAATCCATAATTCCATTTTGCCGAACAAACTGTTTTCATTATTCGGCTCAGCAACAAGATGGTAGGTATCACGGCCGGCGACCTCATCCTCTCCATCACTGGAAATTTCATGGCTGTCTTTGATAACGTCCAGGAGCATATTTGCCTGTTCCTTTGGAGATGGCTGATTAAATTCCAGCAGCTCCTCATCATCAATGACGGTCGCCTGGTTTTCGTCTATTTGGTACGTAGTCACACTGGTTCCATCATTTACAGCAATCGACCTGTCTTCTCCTGCCTCATTTTCCGCTTCCACCCGTATTCTTCCGTCATCATTTCTCCACTCTTTCATGAACACTGTCTCTTCGCCATCAATGGTGGACGTGGATTCTGCATAATAAGCAGGCAGCTCCTCTTCCGCTATCGCGTGATTAATCATTTGTTCCGGTGAATAATTGCTGGATTCATCCGCGCACCCGGCGGCAATTATGGTTACCCCCGCCAGCAGTAAAGCTATTTTTATTTTATTCATTTGGTATCCCTTCCTCTTTCATTGCCGGCAAACTGCAAATAACACAGGTGCCGACATTTTTTCTTGAAAAGATTTGTACTTTTCCACCGTGTTTTTCGATAATCTGTTTCGTAATACTCAGTCCCAAGCCCGTTCCGCTCTTGTCATTTTTGCTTCTTGCTTCATCTGCCTGATAGAGCGGGTCAAAAACAAAGGCTAACTTTTCCGGAGAAATTCCTTTACCTTCATTTTGAACCATGAAATATACCGCATCGGTCTCCGATAAAACTTCTTTTTCCGGTATAAAATCAAACAGCATGTCAGCAAGTGTGCTGCGATCTGATACTGCTGCAAGCCGGATTTCTCCTGTTTCCGGTGTATGGGCGATCGCATTGGAAACTAAATTATCCGCCACGCGCATCATTTGCTTCGGATTTACGCTGTACATGCCTTGAACATCGGAATAAACATGAAGCTTAATGCTTTTTTGTTTGCTTAAAGGTTCATAATCGGCTGTGAGCATGTCAAAAAATTCATTGCCGTCCACCTGAACAAACTCCATATCATTTTCCCCCGACTGAAGCAGCGTGTAGGTCAGTAAATCATCCAGCATATGCTGCATAAAATCAGCCTTTTCTACAATTACATTCCGGTAGTCATTTTGTTCGTCCGGAGTCAGGTCATTATCAGCTTTCAGAGATTCAGCATACGTTTTAATTGACGTGAGCGGTGTTTTCAAATCATGGGACACACTCGCAATCAAATATTCCTTTGCCTGCTGTTCCTGTTCAACAGCCTCCCGGGCAGCAATGATTTCACGGCTCATGTCATAAAATTGTTCTGTGACCTTGCCGACTTCATCATTTTTTACCGGTTTTTCATCCACAGGCTGTCCCTTGGCAAAAGCAGACATGTTATTCATTAATCCTGTTAATGGGATGTTCAGCTTTTTATTCACCATCCAAATGACAGTAATATAAATGAGTCCGAATACAAGCAAAAATACTGCCCCAACAAAATAGCCACGGTTTTCCACGCCTTCCACCCAAGCCTCGCGGCCGATTTGCACATGAAAAAATCCTGCCAGATCGTTATTTTCAAACACCGGCTGTTTGTACGTATATGCCCGGTAGCCCTGCTCCAGGGTATATAGGTCTTCATACAAATGCTCTTTGCCGAGACCGTAATGGGGAGAAGCAAAGGAAGGACTGGACGTGTAAATAACGAGACCATCCCGGTTGTAAAGCGCGATCGACAGGCTTTGCCCCGCCAGTTTCTCTGCTTCTTCCTTATTCCCTCCTGGTGTATAGAGTCCCGGCCTATCCAAAGTCTGCTTAATCTCTTCCAGTTGGGTGGTTACCTCAATATGCTCCGCTACTTTCTGTTCATCATTATAGGAGTTGATCCATCCAAGCAAAAGATAAGCCGCAAGCAGCGGAAGAATCATGACAATAAAATAAGATAATAACAGCCATGTTTTTATTTTCACAGTAACTCTCCTATAAATCGGTAGCCTTGTCCCCACACCGTTTGTATAAATATTGGCGCTTTCACCGGATCCCGCAGCTTTTCCCTTAATGATTTTATGTGCACGGTAACCGTGTGGGCTCCATCTGCTTCCACTTGGTTCCAGACATGTTCATATAATTCTTTCTTGGAAAAAACACGGTGCGGATGCTTTGCCAAAACCTCAAGCAGCTTAAATTCAAGGGAGGTCAGGGAAAGCTTTTCATCCTCCAGCATAACCTGGCGCTGATCCCAGTCAATGGCAAGCCCATGCATATAGGCTGATTCATTCTTAGCTTTAGGCGCTCCCTTATACCGTCTCCACCTGCGCAAGTGAGACTCCACCCTGGCTTTCAGTTCCGCCAGACTGAACGGTTTCGCCACATAGTCATCTGCCCCCAGCTGCAGCCCCTCGATTTTATCTTCATCCTCTTTGCGCGCGCTGATAATAATCATGGGCACATCACTTTTCAGGCGGATATTTTTGCACAACGTAAAACCGTCCATTTCCGGGAGCATGAGATCGACCAGCACCAGGTCGTACGCCATTTCCTGAAAGTCCTCCCAGCCCTCAAGTCCCGTCGTTGCCCAGGTGATATGGTAATTTTCCCGCAGGAACGTGTCCCGGACAATTCGCCCGATCTCCGGATCATCTTCCACGAGTAAAATACTTGCTTGCATGAATGATTCCTCCTGTATATGTAATATAGCATGGCAAAATGGCTGTAAATCCGATTTTATAATTTCTTTATAATTATTATAGCCTTACTGCGGGATGCAGGATAGAGGGGAAAGGATCGAATAGAAGAATAAAAGAGGAAGCGGATGTTCATATATTGTGAATTTACGAGGTGTTTATCCATGTAAAAAATTTATACCCTTTTACCATGGAAAAAAGTATGGACCTTCGGGTAAAGACGTACTGCTTATTAAGACCGCTGCTCCCACAGTTCCACTTGCTCCATTGTATCTATTTTCTCCCGCTTCTTTTTTAACCCTATTATTATCCGAAAATTATGTTACTATTAAACCACCAGGAAGTTTAGTTTCTCGCTGGATGAGTATAGAGCAGGGGGCAAAAGAATGGAAAACCATCGAATGGATCAGCTTATTTCCATGCTTAAAGAACTTGAAGGTATTGTTGAGAAGGAAACTGCCAAAAAGCTTGAAGTGGAAAAGTGCAATCGAATTATACAAAAATTGCATTCCTTCATAACCGATTGTGAAATATGTGAACAATATTTTAATGATTTGGAGAGCCGCATCATCCGGATAAGAGATAAAGAAGATCAGCTGACAATGGGTGAAATAGACCAGCTTAAACAAGAGATAGATCACATTAGTACGCACCTGCAGGAAGAACACAAGCTGGTGTCAAGCGGGTATTATTTGAGCATATATATGACCATGGGCATGAGCTTAGGGGTTGTATTGGGACTGCTCGTATTAGATAATATTGCGCTATGGCTGCCCCTCGGGTTTGGGATAGGCATCACTGTTGGAGCCGCGATAGATGCCGATGCGGAGAAAAAAGGAATGGTATTGTAGTATACAATTTTTACTCCCGTGTGAAAAGGACTGGTTAATATAAACACGCTGCCCGGAACCTGCCATTTACTCAAAAAAAGTCCTCCCCAGACAAACATATGGAGAGGACAGTTTTTACTATATTGTTTTAAGCCTCCGTATTTTTTCCCATAATCTTATCCACCATCAGAGCAATTGCACCGTCTCCGGTAACATTAGCTGCCGTTCCGAAGCTGTCTTGTGCCATGTATAAGGCAATCATTAGACCTAATGCCGTTTCACTAAACCCAAGCATAGTGGTTAAGAGACCCAATGCTGCCATAACAGCTCCTCCCGGGACACCCGGGGCTGCGATCATAATAATTCCCAGCATAAAGATAAATGGCATCATCATACCAAATGACGGAAGGGACATGTCGTTGGCCAAAACCATTACGGCCACCGAACACATCACAAGGGTAATCGTACTTCCGGATAAATGAATTGTTGCACATAATGGAACAGCAGAGTCTGCTACACCATTGCTTACTTTATTATTTTTTGTAGAACGAACCGTCACTGGAATGGTGGCTGCGCTGGACATCGTCCCTAAACCTGTAAAGTAAGCCGGCAGCATGGTTTTTAGAGATGTAAACGGATTTCTCCCCGTATATCCGCCTGCGACTAAATAAAGCACAAGGAGCCAGACCCAATGGACGGCAATCGCCATTACAAGTACAAGACCAAATGCCTGCAGCGTCTCAAAGACCGCTCCATCAGCGGCAATTTCGGCGAAAATACTGGCAATATAAAATGGTAAAATCGGAATAATGATCTTCCAAATCATTCTCTCGATAATTACTTTCCCTTCATCAAAAAATGATCTTAATGTCGGGCTATGCATTCTTGTAATCCCAATTCCAAACACAAAAGCTAGAACGAGGGCGGTAACCACACCTGTGATCGGATCAATGGCAAACTCGAAAAAAGGCTCAAACCCAGCTGTTTCTTCCGCTGATCCTCCGCCATTTCCCACGAGCATCGGAATAACTATAAGAGCAACGATAAACGCTAATGTACCCGCAAGAACCGTGGAGGAATAAGCAATTGCAGCAGTGGTGCCAAGCATTTTTCCCGAGTGTTTCCCAAAACTGGCAATCCCGCTGACAATAAAAAAGATGATAATAAGCGGAATGACAAACCCTAAAAATTGTCCAAAAATCTCTTTAAACGTTACAAGAATCCGAACAAGAAACTCAGGTGCAATTACACCAACGATGATACCGATTACAATACCGAGCAGTAATTTAAATATTAGTTTCACAGCTTCACTCCCTTTTTAGTATAAAGATACAACAATAATATAACACCCCCTTTTATTTTTTTCTATTTTAAAACTCTTACAAATATATGAAACCACCACGCTAATTATGTAAGAAAAATGGAGAACTACAGATGCTTATTCCATCCATAGAACTCCATTGGTTAAAAGTTCATCGGTTTACAGGCCCAGGGGGCTACCTTGCTTACTGCCACTGCTCAAGCAAGTGATCGGCACCTGCTGATAGTGTCTGATATGCTCCCTGTGACATGCTGTCCTGATTGGAATCCAAAATCTGTTTAAAGCTTGTCATATGACGGATTACTTTTTCAGCATCGTCCGCATTTTCAAATTGCTCTACTGTCGTAAGGTGTAGCGTAAGGGTACGTGCCGTTTTACTATCTTCAAATGCTCCATCTTCTTCATACTGCTGAACAAGCTCTTTCAATTCTGCAGCATTTTCCGGCTGTGTTTCTCCTTGATCGCCGGAAAAATCATGTTCTGCAAGCATTGTGGCTATTTCATCCTCAATACTCTTAATGTTGGAGCTTGGGCTGATAAAGTTGTTTATAATTACGGAGAAGATCAAATCTTCACCATCCATTGTAGTAACATAACCCGATAAAGCAGATACCGTGTTGAGTGTTCCGGTTTTCCCAGTCACATTACCTTGGGCAGGGCCCTCAGTCATACGGTTGCGAAGTGTACCGCCTACAAACCGGTCACTTTCTCCTGCTACAGGCAGGGAGTATTCAAATGCAGGGAACCAGCTTTGATCCTGAACTTGATACAATAATTCAGCAACTTCATTAGCCGGGATATGATTGACGTGCGACATTCCTGAACCATCGTGAAAATATATTGTATCTGCATTAACACCCAGACCATCGATGGTATCATTCACTACATCCAGTCCTCTGTTCCAGCTTCCTTCATCATGAACAACTTTGCCCATTTCCTTCACTAATACTTCGCCATGCCCATTGTTGCTTAATTTCATGTACGGAATAAGCAGCTCATCAAGCGGCATGGAATCTCTTGATGTAAGTATGCTGGCATCTTCAGGGGTTTCATCTAAACGCACGTCGGAATTTCCGATAAAGTCAATTCCCTGCTCTTCCAAGGACTTTTTAAAGACATCAACAGCATAGCCTGTCGGTTCCCAGACGGTAACCCATGAGCGCTGCAGCGAGCCATCTTCCGGCATGGTTCCTTCGATGATAATATCATTTGTACCGCGGTCACGCACGATGGAAATACTCCGTGATTCTCCCGCAGGTACCATTTCCGTATTATTAACGATATTTACATAATCCGTTTCCGGGACAACCGTTACTTCTGCTTCGCTGTCATCTTCAGACGGCGTTACTTCCACAATGACTGTTCCTGCATCATAATCTTCATTTGGGGAAAGACTTAATGCCGAAATCTGTGATGCATAATAATATGGCTCGTCCGGCCAGGTAATACCTCTCGACAGGCGAACATCATCATACCACGTGTCATCTCCAACCAGGTCTCCTTTAATTTTATCAATTCCCTGATCTTTTAAATCCATGGCAAATTGGTCAAAGTCTTCTTTTAATAGCGTCGGATCTCCTTTACCTTTTAAAAACAAGTCACCATGCAGTACGGGACCACTCATTTCCCCATCTGTCAGCACTTCCGTGGAGAATGTGTAATCCTCTCCAAGCACCTCCAGGGCTGCAGCTGCGGAAAACAGCTTCATATTGGAAGCAGGATGCAAGCGGATATCCCCGTCACGGGAATACAACACTTCACCTGTATCCGCATCCCTGACACTTACTCCTGCAACAGCACCGTCTAAGTGCGGATTATCTAAGATTGCCAGCATTTTTTCTTCTATTGTGGCATTTTCCAGCAGCTCTTCCTCTGTCAGATCGTTGGTAGCGGTTACAAATGAGTCCTCATATTGGGCAGCAAATGGCATTACTGCCAACACTGCGATCAATAGAAACATAAAAAGTTTTTGCATATTTAATTTCATTTTCACTTTAAAGCTCACTCCTTTTTTGATATTATTTTGAATATTATCATACCAAAAAATATGTTGAAAATGGTAGATTTTTAGAAAAATCGTTCAAATTACTCAGCATAAAAATTCAGTCCATAGAAAAGGCCTAGGACATTAAACCTTAAAATTGTAATCTTACCCCCAATTATAAAAAAAAGAGTTTCTCACGAGGGAAGGAAACGTTTTAATCGTGGCAAAGGGAGCATGTTTTACTGAAAAATAAGCGGGGAATAGTTTTATAGATTAATAGATATTGGAATGGCAAGGATAAATCACTTTCCATTAAAGGAGTGAAAATATGGAACAAATATTATTCATTCAGACAGGAACCGGTATGGATGTGCATGGTCAGGATATAACGAAAGCGGCAGTAAGGGCTGCGGAAAATGCCATTTGGTATAACTCTATTCCGGGCATTGAAAAAATGCTGCCTGATGGCGATGTAAAGAATATGAAAGTCACGGTGCGGCTCGCTGTTCCGCTGGATCGCAAAAAAGTGGATGTGGAAAAAGTAAAAGAAGCCATTCCCTACGGCGAAGTGACTGTAGATGTAATGGACGGCGGTATGGCCACAAGCAGCGGGGTTATTTTGAAAGATAAAGAAGATGACAATGATTTAATGTATATGGTGAACGCTTCTGTGGAAGTCGGTTATTAAGACAAGGTAGAATAAGGCCGGCATGGTTGCCCCTTATTCTATCTTTTTTAATAAAAACCAATAGATTTAATAAAATTGAACAGACTTTAACGCTCTTCCAATAAATTTGGAAGAAACTGCTCCCCGCCCAACATCCCGACCAGGCAATCATATAATTAAAACCATATATATTGTTTTAACATAAATACTGGACCGCGGACCATTGGTTATTTGCAATTGGACTTGGAAGCGTCCCATGAAGATTACTGCCACCTTAATAACCAATAAACTCTTTAAAAGAAGGGTAAAGCACTAACCTGCGTATTCATTTTATCCTTTTTTAGGCTGTGCAGGTTATGCCCTTAATATTTTTACCTGCCTATATAAATCAATAGGTATTTAGTATTCCTACTATATTAATAGTAATTTATGACTAATCATTGAAAATAAATGTCAGAAAATGAGTACTTATCGCACTGTTGCCTAATCTATTAACATGCTACCATTTTAATTGATTAAACTAATAGATTAGGAGGCAGTGCGAATGTTAAAGGACACTCGAAGCAGATTTACAAGTATACTATTGGCATTCATCATGATTTTTACGCTGACAGCACCATATGCAGCCGATGCTGAAGTGCTTGGGCAGTCAAATTCCCCGCAAGGCTATGAGCTGGAAGACGGGATGACTGCACCGATTTATTCCTATGAGGATGCGATTAAAGAAACCATCTACATTGCATCCGAAATGGACAGCGACCGTGACGGGGAGATGGATTTAATAGCTGCTGATATTATGCGGCCAAAGGAAACCGAGGACGGCCTGCAAGTTCCTGTCATCATGGATGCCAGTCCATACTATGAGGCTATGGGACGCGGCAATGAGTCGGAAATAAAAGACCCGGACGGGGACGGCATTAATGAATTTTTCCCGCTGTACTATGATAACTATTTCGTGCCAAGAGGCTATGCAGTCGTTCTTCCGGATATGACGGGAACCAACAACTCTGATGGCTGCCCGACAACCGGCGGCTGGGAAGAAACAGAAGGTGTGAAAGTAGTCATTGACTGGCTGAACGGAAAAGGAACAGCATGGGATTCAGATGGAAATGAAATCGAAGCAGATTGGTCTACCGGAAAAGTAGGGATGGTAGGAAAATCCTATGATGGCACATTGCCAAACGCAGCTGCAGCTCAAGGGATCGAAGGATTGGAAACCATCGTGCCGATCGGAGCCATCAGCAACTGGTACCACTATTACCGTTATGGAGGTATTCCATTCTACTATAATGGTCCATCCGGTTTATCACAAAGAGTGACCGCTAGCGACAATGTAGAGCAATGTGCTCCGGTTCGTGAAGACATGCGGGTTGCTGCAGATGATGCAACCGGTAACTATAACGATTTTTGGGCAGAGCGCGATTTTGTAAAAGATGCAGACCAAGTGGAAGCAAGTGTATTTGTTATCCATGGCATTAATGATTACAACGTAAAAGCAAATCACTTTTCTGACTGGTGGCTTGAACTGGCGGAAAACGATGTACCGAGAAAACTATGGATCTCGCAAACTGGTCACGTCGAGCCATTTGATTTCCGCCGGGCTGAATGGGTGGAAACACTAAATCGCTGGTTTGATTACTGGCTGCTTGATATCGATAATGGCATTATGGATGAGCCAACGGTAGATATTGAGCATGGCAAGGATGATTGGGAAACATACAGCGCCTGGCCGGATGAGGATATGGAAGAGGTGAAGGTGAGACTTGCACCATCTGATGAATTGCCTGGTACTTTGGCAACCAGTCCTGTTCTAGGGGAGTTCACCCAATCATTTACCGATGATCCGAGACAAAGAGACGAGCAAATGGTAGAAGATGAATTTACGGATAAAGATAACCGGCTTATCTTTTTATCACCGGAACTTGAAGAAGACGTGCGCCTGAGCGGGGTGCCTGAGCTGGATATCAGTGCTGCCATTGATGCAGAGAGTACACATTTAACTGCAATGATTGTGGATTACGGCACGGATGAGCGAATTGACCACCGCAGCCGCGGAGAAGGTATCCGCACCCTGGATACTGTTTCCTGCTGGGGGGAAAGCTCTGAAGTGGACGATGGCTGTTACAGAGATACCGAGATTATAACTCATGAAGCCGACTATGAAATTGTCACCCACGGCTGGCTTGATGCAAAGAACCGGGAGTCTTTGGAATATGAAGTACCATTAGTACCTGGAGAAAAATACAGCTTTGAATGGGAAACACTGCCTGAGGATTATATCTTTAAAGAAGGGCACCGTATCGGCATCGTAATTGCCGGAAGTGCCAACAGATGGACTGTACCTGATCAAAACAGAGCGACATTTGATGTATTCCTAGGGGAAAGCAATATCAGCCTGCCAATTGTGGGAGGAAAGGAAGCTTTGGATGATGCATTAGGGTATCAGGGAGGAAGTCTTCCGGAAAATGCAGCTGAGATGAAAGAGATTGTTCATCATTATCAAGAAGAAGGGGCATTCTCTAACCAAGGTGCTTATCGTTCCATTAATGCCCATCTGACAGCTGTAGAAAGATTTGAAAGCCGCGGAGATATGGAAAAAGCAGTAAGACACATGACAAACCTGGAGCATCTGCTTGAGGCTCATAAGGATAGAATGTCACAAGAAGCATATCAAGTATTGACTGCAGATATGGAATATTTGCTGGAAACTTGGCAGTAAAAGAGTCAACAAAAGCACCTGAGGTAAATCCTCGGGTGCTTTTCATTCTTACTGCAGCATTTAACTGCGATATTAAAATTTTATGTTCAAGCGGGAGATTTATTTTCAAAGATCTACAATTGAAAAGTAAGGTTTTTTTTGCCATCAGTGCAAGAGTATATACACTATGTTGTTTCATTGCAGCATATTAACAGATTCCTGACAAATTCCGTTTTTTCCCCGGCATATCTATGTTTATTCCTCTTATGCTGTACAGCCAGCCTCTGCTTTAGCTTTTCATATTCTATTCTCACTTTATCATTCTTCCGGAGACAATCCCTGAAATGCAGCTGTTCTAATAAATATCGGCTGCCCGTCTGATACATATGTATTTGATGTGTTCTGGGCTCCCCCTTGCTGAAATAATGCCTGTCAGGCAAAATGTTCGTTCCCTTATAGCTATATCCCAATTCTTCCAAAATCGGGGCAGTTATAGTTCCATGGTCAAACGCTGTCACTTCTACCGCAATATCAATGATTGGCTTTGCACTAAGATTCTTAACAGCCGTACTGCCAATATGATGTACTTCAGCAGCATAGTGTCCAAGAACCGTCTGGATTCTTTCTTTTTCCCTTAAGAACACTTTTTCCCACTGTGAAGTCCACGGACTCAAGAGGACTTCACCCTTTGAGAGTCCCAACATAATATCACGTCCATGGGTTTATCGGCGCTCTTTGTATATTACCATTGCGCCAACGCCGAAAATTGTCATTGAAAATTTAATTTCAATTATTTCTATATCTTCCTCCAGAAAAAAGTTTACCTTTTTATCCAGTCCATGTTCTGTCATTGCTGTAAATGTTTTTATTTTCATGTTTTTCCCTTCCATTCACTGGCTTTAATTCTACTTTTATATTTTTCCGTCAGCAGCTTCATTACATTGCATTTCAACAGTTCGACGTGTCATTTACCGTGGTTTTAGCAAGTGTTCATCCCTGGTTTTCCTATTCCATTCTATCACTTTTGTGCAAACTGTGTTGCGTATTTACCGAATGATCCACTTCATAGCGGAGTAAGACGTGCAACAGAAAGAAGGATGCCGGATTTATTACATATCCGGCATCCTTCTTTTTTAGTTTCCTTCCGTATCGCTGACATCCTCTTCATCATCATCTTCTTCCTCTGCTTCGTCCTGTGATTCGTCCTGTGCAAACAAATCCTTTAAATCCTCTTCTTCAATCACAGGGTTGGCATCCTGGATAAGCTGGTCCACCTTTGCCTGGGCGGCTTCGATATCCATTTCCTGATTGATCCGCTCTCTTCTCAGCTCATCCTTCATGTCCTCAAATTCTCCAATATCCGCATCTTCTATTTCCCTTTTATCATTCACTTTTATAATATGATAGCCGTACGATGTTTCAACAGGATCGCTAATATCCCCGGGTTCCATCGCAAAGGCTGCATCTTCAAACTCGGGAACCATTGAGCCTGCTTGGAAATAGCCAAGCCATCCGCCATCGTCGGCATTGGATGTATCCGTTGAATAGTCTCTGGCCAATTCATCAAAGTCTTCGCCTTCATCAATTTTCTCTTTTACTTCCCATGCCGTTTGTTCCTCTTCTACCAAAATATGCTGGGCATCAATTTCATAAATTTTACGGTCATATGCTTCTCTCAGCTCTTCATCTGTAATTTCAATGTCTTCTGATGCAACTGCCTCCTGCAAGAGGCTCATGTGAATCATTTGCCGCATTGCTGCTTCATCCTTAATTCCCTGATGCTCCAAAAACATCTCAAATTGGTCTCCAAGCTGCTCTTTTGCCAGATCTATTTCCTGATCTATCTGTTCATCTTCAACTGTATAATTTTCGCTTAAAACATCAAAGGTGATCATCTCCTCAAGCACCATATCACCATAACGATCTTTTAATTCCTGATAAAATTCTTCCTTTGTAATTGTACCGGCGCTGGTTTCAGCTATTACTTCAGATTCAGCCTGTGATTCATTACATGCTCCGAGGAATAATAAAGCGGATGAAAATACTAGTGCCATAGACATTCGTTTCATGTGAAACACTCCTTAGATGAATTTTTTTATATGTAAGGGACAGAGGGACAGGTACCTCGTCCCATTTTTGGGGCGCAGAATACACTGTCCCTGTACCCTATTATGCGGGGACAGTGTACCTGTCCCCGTGTCCCATTATTCCAATGCGAGGTCGGTAACCGCTGTTTGAACGATTTCGCCGACAGTCTGGATTTTTTCCTGACTTACTTTATCGAAAGTATCTTCCGGTGTATGGTACCACGGCTCAAGTGAGTGTGTACCAGGCTCTCTCCAGATAAAGTTGGCTGCATCTATGCCTGCATTATAAAATGGTACATGGTCAGATGCGCCGCGGCGGAATAGGAACAAAACGTCAAGATCGAGTTTCTCCTGGGCTGCGTCCGCATATTGCCATACTGTATTCGGCGTTCCGTCAACAACATTTACATAAAGCGTTGTTGCCGGATCCCAGTTTGTGCCAATCATATCCATATTAAAGTTGGCTGCACTTCTGTCAACCTCATCATCTGACAGCTGTTCCACATAATATCTGGCACCAACCAGGCCGATTTCCTCCGATCCAAATGCTACAAACCGGATTTCCTTATTCGTATCGATATCCTTTAACGCTCTGGCCATTTCCAGCAGCCCGGAAGTTCCGGAACCATTATCATTCGCACCAGGTGATCCTGGAACACTGTCATAATGTGCTGTGACATGAATGATTTCCGGATTTTCCACATCCTCAGGAGTCAACGTAGCAATCACGTTTTGTGAAGTAGCTTCGCCTCTGATTTCAAACTCTTGTATCGCAGTTTCATATCCAAGACTGGCTAATTCATCCTCAATATAGCTCGCAGCTTCTCTTTCCCCATCAGTGCCTGCTACACGCTCCCCTAAATCAACACTTAAATATTCGAGATGGTCCATTGCATTGCCCGCATTAAAAACGTTTTCCCACTTGGCAATCAGAAAATCAGTGTAATCTTGCAATGCCGCTGCTGCAGAAGCAGTAATCTGGCCATTGTCCAGCTGATGAGTCAGTAATAGCTTAAAGCTTTCCATATGCCGGATTACTTTATCTATTTCCTGCTGATCTTCATATTGCTCAACAGCTGTCAGGTGTGTAGTTAATGCACGTACAGCCCTGTCATTTTCAAATGCACCCTGCTCATCCAAAAGTTCTACAAATGCTTTCATGCCTGAGGCACTAACGTCATTAAATACAGCATCTTCTATTGTCGTTGTTTGATCAGGATCTGTTTCTGACGTTGCCGTAAATGTCAGGCTTACAGGCGCAGACGCTCCCTCAGGGATTTCCACATAGACAGGAACTTCCACTGTTTCACCTGCCGGCACTTCGATCACATTATGTTCAACCATAGTCTCCCAGTCGGATTCTGCTTGAACACGGATCAAATCTGTTTCTTCCCCGGTGTTTGTCACAGCATAATTATGCACACTTACACGTCCCGGTTCCGCTCTTTCAACTTCACCGCGTTCAGCTTCAACGCCACGTTCAAAGACCCCGTCTTCATCTAAATGGCGTACCGCTGTTCGATATCTAAGCACTCCATCATCGTCTCTGTATTCATCTAAAATATAGAAGTGAATTCGGTTGTATGGGTCTTTGTATTCACTGACAATATTTTCCCCGCTGACACTATCGAAGTCCCCGCTTACCAGAGTTTCTCCATTTCCTGCATGGAATAAAGCGTCAGCAAGTTGTCTCGGATCACCTTTCGTAACCATAGCTTCTGTTCCATCAGGTCTTGTGAAGTCCACTACATTAATATCTTCCGGGTGTGAATCAACCACCCAGATGAATGGTGCTCTTTCTGCATCTTTTGTTTTGGCAATCAGTACACCGGAATCAGTTGCGAAGGAGTCCGCACCTATGCGGTCTACTACCTCAATGGTGTAATTATCGTACCCGCCGCTTAACATATCGTTACGCCAGTCACCCTCAAGATAATCCTCAGGGGTTAAGTCGTCCATGCTGATGTTGATGCCATGGAGTCCCGTCCGGCCAAATTCACTGCCAATCGGCGCTTGGCGTGCAACAATATCAGCAAACACCGGCCCGGTTTCTTTTAACTCATCACGTTCTAAATGCAGCACTTCATCTTCAGATAGAAAACCTTGTTTCATCTTATTTCGAAGCATATGCGGTGCCGGCAGAGAAGAACCCAAAGTAGCCGGAATCATGTAACGAGTGTGCGTTCCGCCAGGTCCATTGAATGACCCGCGACTCATTGTTTCCCAATATCCAGAATAAGTTCGTGGTTCAAGGGCTGCGTTATTATAGTTATCCCCAAGTCCCTGAAGATGGCCAAATTCATGAGCAAACGTAGCCATTCCATCACTTTCTCCTTGAATGGAAACACGAATTCTTTGTCCATTGATTTCTGCACTGGATGCAGCTGACCAAATACTCTTGGCTGCAAGCCAGGAAGTCCATGGTACATAACGAGTTGAAGCCCAGTTTGGCATGTCTTCAAACCCAGGTAAATCCGGCGGTCCAAACTCATCAGTTACATCCTCGGGATTTTGAAACATCATTTCACCGAGTTCTTGCCATACGGTTGATTCGTCATAGCCAGCATGAACGATGAAAGCAAAGTCATACTCTTCTCCGGATGCAATCATATCTTCTTCTGCTACTGCTATAGCATCTTGAAATAGGTTTCCACTTTCATATTGATCAGGCAGGTAACCAGGATTCATACGTCTTTCCAGCCCGTACTGAAATTCGTATTTGTCTAAGCGATAGACACCATATGAATCAAGGGTTACGCCCCATTTACCGTAGGAATTCTCTTTCCAAAAACTATCAATTGTTTGATAGTTATTTAGTTCACTTGGAACGTTCAGGAAGTCGTTCCACCACTCCGCAAGTTCGTCGCGGGGAATTGGATCGATTTGCGGATTACCCGCTGGATCAGAACCTTTAGGATCGCTCAAGATAAAATCACGATCAGGAAAATCAACTATGATTAAGGCGCCTCTTAGTTCTTCTTCCGGTTCCATATCCGTATTTGCCCAGTCAATCCCTGGAATTGGTTCATAGTCATCCCAGGTCATATCTTCTGGCAATACCCATGATTTACCATCTGCCGGATCGGGAAAATCAGGCAAACCCGCAGTATTTGCCGAAACTGCCGTAGAAAATATCATAAAAAATAAGGCAGTGAATAATGAAATTCTTATGAATTTTTTCAACATGTGAACCTCCGTATACTAATTATTTATTCTATTATGTGTGTGTACTTTTTCTAAGAGGATTAATGGAATCAGACGGGTGAGACCGCCTGATTCCTGATGCCTCTTTTTTTACAGCTCTTCACCATCTGTTTGTGTTGCTGTAAATGTCCATTCGAGATTAAGTGTATCTCCCTGGAATTCATTTTGGTCTTCGCCGTTATCGACAAAGTTAAACTTCACTACTAAATCGTCAAAATCGCCAGTCGGCAATCCTTCACCAAGAATTGGATTTAATGCATGCTCACCGACTGCTTCCGGTGTCATTTCTCTTAATTCAGCAAGGGTTGTGCTGAATACAACTTCATCCAGCTTGTCCACGTTGTATAAAAACTCCACTTCGATGTGCTCGCCAAAGTCTTCGGTATTATTTCCTTCTGCATCATCCACGGTATACTCTGTATCCAGAAACACGCGGTCAATATCAAGGGATCCGTTATTTTGCAGTTCAAATGTGCGAACCATGGAATCTCCCGGTTTAATATTTTCTACATTAATAATTTCCGTCGGCTCCGCTGCCAGGTCTAATGTACCCGCGGCAAACGTGTTTTCCGTTGTTTCGGTATCACTGAAGTAGGCAAACGTTCCTCCTCCGATAAGTGAAATTCCCAACGCCGCCGATATAATTCCCATACCTAATTGTTTTTTAATTTTCATGTTTATTCCTCCTTGTTTTTGTACAGGATAATCCCAAGTCTTTCTGCCCGGGATTATCCAATTTACTAGGTTTAAGATGCTTCTTCCAAAATAGAATTCGTGCTGGCCGGTTCACTCAGGAGCTCTGACACTGCAGATTGAATCAGATCTCCAACAAGTTGAACCTTTTCAGGACTTACTTTGTCGATCGTGTCCTGAGGTGTATGATACCAAGGTTCTAAGCCTGCTGTACCTGGCTCCATCCAGATAAACAGCGCGGCATCAACGCCTGCATTATGGAATGGCACATGATCTGATCTTCCAAATGGATTAAGGAAAATCTTGTCTTCCTCAAGGCCAATTCTTTCTGCTGCTGCCTCTGAGGTTTGCCATACCAAGTTTTCCGGATCGCCATCTACCGGGTTAATATAAAGCTGGGATGCTGGCTCCCAGTTTGTGCCAACCATATCCAGATTGTAGTAGGCAAGACTTCTATCAATCTCGTCATCTGATAATTGGTCAACATAGTAACGGGATCCTACTAATCCAATCTCCTCTGCTCCAAATGCAATAAAACGCAGTTCTTTATCCGTGTCAAAATCCTGGAATACTCTTGCCAGCTCCAGGACTGTAGACGTTCCGGAAGCATTATCATTTGCACCAGGAGAGCGTGGAACACTGTCATAATGTCCACCGATATAAACGATTTCAGGATCCTCTACCCCTTCTGGCGTCTTGGTCGCAACCACGTTTTGAGAAACGTTTCCTCCGCGAATCTCGAACTCCTGGATGGAAACATCATAGCCAAGGCTTGCAAATTCATCGCTGATATATGCTGCAGCTTCTCTTTCCGAATCAGCACCTGCTACTCTCGGCCCAATATCCTCGCTTAAATAGCTGATATGCTGCATCGCCCTGTTGGAATCAAAGCTGGATTCCCACTTACTGATAATGAAGTCTGTATAAGCGGAAAGATTTTCATATGCATATTCAGACATCATTTCATTATCAAACTGGTGTGTCAGCAGCATTTGGAAACTTTCCAAGTGTCTGATTACTTTGTCAGCTTCTCCCTGTTGTTCAAATTGATCAACAGCAGTCAAATGCATAAGCAGTGGCCTTGCATCATTTAATTCTTCATCTGCTGCCAGATTCTCCACTAAGTTCATCATGTTTGCCGCTGTGCCAACATTTTCATCGTCGTACAGGGCAATCGCTTCTACTTCAGTGTTTGTAGCACGTGCATCAAAAAGGTAAGGCACCACCGTCATCATCGGCTGGTCCATACCGACAAAAATACCTTGGTTGGATACATTTTCTGTTTCAAGTGAAAACAGGTCAAGATGGGTTTCCATTTGATCTGCCTGTTCATTTGTCAGTAAATATCCGCTTGGTTTGTTTTCCAGTACATTTGTCGGATCCCAGTTATCAGCACCATCCAGGAAGAATGGCTGCGACTGGTCAGCGCCTCTGGCTGCCTGGCGATCAGGTGCATTTTCAACAGCATCCACCACGTCATCAAAACGCTCACGGTAGAAGTCAATTACTGCCTCTACAGTGGCAATTTGTGCTTCAACACGGTATGTCGGATCTTGTCTTCCGGCAGATTCCGTTAAAAGCCCGATGCCATTGCGAAGACCGAGCATGTTTCTTAAAATGGTTTCTTCCCCGCCGCCGGCACCGCCAGGGCTTCCATAAAGATCAGTACTGAACCCTGCCTCTTCCACATCAGGGAACAGATAATCCTCTACCATTTCCTTACTTAAATTCCGCACGTTTTCATCCACATTCAGGTTGCGCGGCCACAGCATTTCCATATCAGGATTACCCGTATCCCTTGGACGTTCATGTCCATCCACAGCAATGTCCGGATCAAAGTAATCCAGCACGGATGCAATATACTGGGATTCCAGTGTAACCAAGCTTAAATGCTGGCGGTTAATATCGATGTTATCCGCGTTTCTGCGTGTATTTATTTCCCTGCCGTCCGGGTTGGCTGTAGGTATAAACAAGAAAGTAGTTTCACTCATTTGCTCCAACAGCTCCGGATCATCGGTAAATGCCAAATTACGCAATGTCTGCAATGCCATTTCCCTTGGTGCATTTTCATTCCCATGCTGCGTACCGATGATAAGCATGCTTCTTCCTTCTGCTATTTCTTCATCTGATGGCGGCTCCGGATATCCCACTCGCACTAAATGCAATGGTCTATCCTCTACTGTTCTGCCAATTTCCGTGTATGCAACACGGTCAGAAGATGCTGCCACTTCTTCCAAGAATGCCTGTTCTTCTTCATATGTGGTCCAATCGTCTCCATCCCGGTCCTCAAAACCGGTTGTTGGAGCATCTGCCGGATCTGCCAGAGTCTGGCCGGCAACAGGGCTCATGGTGGAAACAAGCAATAAAATCATGAAGATTGTAATCGCTTTTTGCCACATTTGCTTTTTCATAATATCCTCCTTTGTTGTCTTATAGTTTAATAGATTCATGAAGTAAGAAAACCTCTATGGATGTATTTGTGACATTCGCAGATTTTCCAGATTCACCCCCTTCAAATGCAGCTGCAGAAAAAAGCATCCATCACCCCCTTAAAGCAACCTTGTGCAGATTCATAGGTGTTATTGTTTCATTGCTATAAATATGCTATTGCCAGGAATCAATCAGGTAGGCCGCATCCATCATTAAATCATCATAAGCAGCCTCAGTAATCAGTTCCTGAACCAGCTGATATTCAAGTAAAGCTTGCAGGCTTTCCATATGTCTGTTTATCTTTTCCGCATCATGTTGCAATTCATATTGATGGACAGCTGTCAAATGAAGCTTTAAAGCATGTGCAGCACTTTCATGAGCAAAAGCATCTCTTGCTTCAAGCACTTCTACATAATCCTTCATCGAAGCAGCACTCCATGCACTGATGGCCGCTCCCGTTTTTTCTGCTACCAGCTGACGGGTCGGATTTGTGGAGACTGTTTCTGCAGTCGGATGTACACGGTTTGTCAGCAGCATGGCAATCGTATTATTATTTGGGCTTACTACAATGGAAGTACCGGTATATCCTGTATGTCCCAAAGTATTGCTTTTTGCCAAACGGTCCATGTACCAGGACTGATTCAGCTCCCAGCCAAGCCCCGAGGACCTCGCCCCTGGTATATCTTCATTCCAGTTGGTGCTGATCAGTTCCACCGCTTCCTCAGATAAAA
The DNA here is from genome assembly GCF_010994035.1 of Virgibacillus aidingensis. GTDB lineage: Bacteria > Bacillota > Bacilli > Bacillales > Amphibacillaceae > Virgibacillus_N. The sequence continues at coordinate 186,193 of NZ_WIXN01000006.1, read as the reverse complement.
TTTCTGCCCAGTTATATGTCCCTTCTTGAAGCATCATTTGGCTAAATACAAAGAGGTCTTCTGCTGTACCAAATACTCCGGCATGACCTGCTACACCATCAAGTGCCCAGGCTGATGGGTCATGTACCTCTCCCCATACAAGTCCACGATCCAGCCAAGGTATTACTTCCGTGGCAGCAATCCTGTGCTGCAGCTCAGCCGGTGGATTATACATCGTATCTGTCATATTTAATGGTTCCGTAATAAATTGTTCTATAAATTCATCCTGCTGCAAGCCACTTAGTCTCTCAATAAGAATTCCCAGGGTAATAAAATCCACGTCACTATATAAATAATGTTCGCCAGGAGGATTTTGCAATGTTTCATTTAATACAAAATCCAGTCTTTCTTCTCTATCACCGTCAATTTGATGGAGAGGCTGTGTCGTACCAGGCCTAAACCCAGATGTATGCGTGAGCAGCTGGCGGATGGTGACTTCCTCTTTTCCATTTGCTGCAAATTCCGGAATATAATCAGCCACAGGGTCATCCAGCTCGAATGCTCCCTGATCCCACAGCTGCATTACTGCAGTGGCAGTGAACAGTTTGGAAATCGATGCCAAATCAAAAATCGTATCTTCACTCATTTCCACAGGGTCATCCATTTCCGTAAAATTTCTATCTGTATAACGGGCAGCATAGCCGTAGGCATCGTGCTTCACCACTTTTCCATCCTTGGCAATCAGGACTACTGCACCCGGCATGACATGGTCTTCTATTGCTTCTTCCAATAAAGGATCCATATCATCCAATGGCTGCGCGAGCATCTTCACTTCACTTGGGTCACTTTGCAATAGCCCATTTGTGGCACCCATTATGCCCGCAGTTCCTGTAAATAGAATGAATGAGATAAGAAACATCATAATCGATGTTCGTTTAAGCATGTTTTCAGCTCCCCTCACTCTAAATTTGAAAATGAGAAACAACCCTATCACTGGTGACACTGTACAAAAAGAGATTCATAGATTTTTCAGATTATCCATTGTTTAAACATTGCTGAGTTAATCCCTGAACCAACAACCACAATAGTCAGACATGCCGCCAGGTTTGCTGAACTACATTTTTCAATAAACAAATACGCGTACGATAATTTATCATCAATCACGCTATTGCCAGGAATCAATCAGGTAGGCCGCATCCATCATTAAATCATCGTAAGCAGCCTCAGTAATCAGTTCCTGATCCAGCTGATATTCGAGTAAAGCTTGCAGGCTTTCCATATGTCTGTTTACCTTTTCCGCATCATGTTGCAATTCATATTGATGGACAGCTGTCAAATGAAGCTTTAAAGCATGTGCAGCACTTTCATGAGCAAAAGCATCTCTTGCTTCAAGCACTTCTACATAATCCTTCATCGAAGCAGCACTCCATGCACTGATGGCCGCTCCCGTTTTTTCTGCTACCAGCTGCCGAACCGGATTTGTGGAAACTGTTTCGCGGGTTGGATGGACACGATTTGTCAGTAATAGCGCAATCGTATTGTTATTCGGACTCACCACAATGGAGGTACCGGTATATCCTGTATGTCCCAAAGTATTGCTTTCTGCCAAACGATCCATGTACCAGGATTGATTCAGTTCCCAGCCAAGCCCTGAGGACCTCGCCCCTGGTATATCTTCATTCCAGTTTGTGCTGATCAATTCCACTGCTTCTTCAGATAAAACTTCTACTCCGTTATACGTGCCCTGTTGAAGCATCATCTGACCAAATACCGCCAGATCTGCTGCTGTACTGAATACCCCGGCATGACCTGCTACCCCGTCAAGTGTCCAGGCTTTTTCATCATGTACTTCACCCCAGACAAGTTCACGGTCTACCCATGGCTGCTCTTCTGTAGCAGCAATCCTGTGCTTCAGTTTAGCCGGCGGATTATACATTGTATCCGTCATATTTAACGGGCCTGTTATGAATTGCTCTGTGAATTCATCCTGCTGCATTCCGCTTAAACGCTCAATCAGCACACCGAGCGTTATAAAATCCACATCACTATAGAGGTATTCTTGACCAGGAGGGTTTTGCAATGATTCGTTCAATACAAAAGCCAGTTTATCCTCTCTATCACCCTCAATTTCATGAAGAGGCGCTGTCGTACTTGGTCTGAACCCGGAGGTATGCGTGAGCAGCTGGCGGATGGTGACTTCCTCTTTTCCATTTGCTGCAAATTCCGGAATATAATCAGCCACAGGGTCATCCAGCTCGAATGCTCCCTGATCCCACAGCTGCATTACTGCAGTGGCAGTAAACAGTTTGGAAATCGATGCCAAATCAAAAATCGTATCTTCACTCATTTCCACAGGGTCATCCATTTCCGTAAAGTCACTATCTGTATAGCGTGCTGCGTACCCGTAAGCATCATGCTTCACCACTTTTCCATCCTTGGCGATTAACACTACCGCACCCGGCATGACATGATCTTCCATTGCTTCTTCCAGTAAAGGATCCATATCATCCAGCGGGAGCTGAAGCATGTCCGCTTCACTAGGGTTATCCTGAAAAAGTCCGTTTGAAGCTCCCAGTATGCTCGCAGTACCTGTAAACAGAATGATCGCAAAAAGAAATATCATAACAGGTGCCATTCTTTTGAGCATAATTTCACTCCTTTATTAAAGTCAGATTTAAAAAAACACTCATGTTACTGCATTAAAAAATAATATTCACTGTAATATTCGTGATATTTTCTGATAAAGTGACATAGCCGTTCCGCATGAGAGTATTTCTATTTTCCGTATCGAATACGCCCGATACGCGACCGAACGGCAGCGGTTTTCATTTATTCAGCATTTTACAGGCCCGATAAGCGACAAATAAAAAGATTCCGCAGTCTTTATTCGCCTGGTAAGCTAGTTCACCAGTAATACGCTGAAAAAATGGCATAACCGCTGATCCTTCCGGCCAAAGTGCTTACCGATCTCCATAAGCGTAAGGTACCCCCGACACCTTATAAATAAAGCACCGGAGGTAAAATTTTTACTCTACACCTACCGCATCATATGCAGCTTCTACTGCTGCAACTTCAGCAGAAGTACTGCCAAACAAGTCAGTTGCTGCTTGAACGGCAGCCTGTCTCATCATGCTGAAATCAGATCTGGCTGTTAAATAAACATCAAGTGCACGATAGTAAATTTGTTCTGTCGCATCGCGTCCAACACCTTCCACTTCCACGCCATAGTGTTCCCCGCCTTCAGCAACCAGATACGCAGCTTTATTATTGATGCTGCTGTTAATGTGCACGCCGCCGTTATCCAGGTTTCCGGTATATCTTAAGTCCCAGTGATCCGGATAAGGTGCCTGCGTTCTGCTTTCAATTAAAGAGGCTGGATCTTCCAAAGAGCGCAGGGCTGCTGTGCCGTCCGCCATAATAGCTTCTCCCATCAGCCAGTTGTCCCTGTCCACCATCGCACCGAAAATATCCGCATAGGACTCATTTAGCGCGCCGGACTCATTACGGTAAACCAAGTTTGCCGTATGCTGGATGACACCATGACTCATTTCATGGGCAGCAACATCCAGTCCTGCTGAAAGTGGGTGGAAACGCTGGCCATCCCCGTCGCCATATGACATCTGTCTGCCATTCCATGATGCATTATTCCAGTTATTACCTACGTGAACGGCAGAGATCAAAATCTGGCCGTTGTCATCCACGGAGTTGCGGCCGAATGTATCCATGAAATAGTCATACGTTACCTGAGCGTTGCGATGGGCATCTACTGCAGCTCCATCTCTAAACATTTTATTGATGCTTAATACGTCAAGATTTACACCTGTATCGGCATCATAGGTGACTACACCATTACCTCGTGTTTCATCAAATAATCTGTACATGCCATCATATTCCTGTGCTTCAAACATTCTTCTTTCTCCAAATACACCTGTTCCGAATGCAGTCACATTACTGGCGGCATTAAAATGATCCACGATTTCCCCGTTTGCCGCATCAATGAAATAGTGCCAGAAACCTACTTCAGGATACGTTGTTGAACCGGTTACAAGATAAGTAAAATAGAAATCATCTTTATACTCGTAAATATAAGGCTCTATTTCGATATCCCCGTCAAATTGCTGTATTTTCCCGATTCTGTCCTGCAGCTGATCTTTGAAAATAGCAATGGCTTTCTCCTCGGATACATTTGCTTTAACAGAAATATTTTCAGCGTCCAGGTTTGGAATCACTTCTCCAAAGTAGGAAACCACATTATTGTCTTCATCCAATGTGACAGTTTGATCTGCACCATATACCGGAATACCTTTATATTCCTGATTAACCCGGAAGTGATGTGTTCCAGTTTCAGCATCAGCAGACTGGCTCTTTATCTCAAAACTAGTATTTTGATCCTGGTTTAATTGAAAGTCCCCGCTGTTTGCCTCAAAATAAGCCTTTACAATTTGTTCCTTTGACAACTTCCCGGGAGCTTCCCAGTTTTCAACGATGTAAGAAGGCGTATCATAGGTGTCATTCATTTGTATCTTCGTATCATCTGCCAAAGCAGGAGACGCGAAAATACCCAGCGACACAACAACAGCCAGTCCTGATGTAAGTACCTTTTTATTCAGATTCATCTCCTTCACCCTCCTTATGAATGTATGAAACTATTAAATTACAAATCTTCTCCATCCCCTTGAGTGGCATTAAACGTCCACTCCAGTTCGAGACCGTCTCCCTGGAACATGTTTTGATCTTCATCATTATCAATAAATTCAAACTGTACCCAGAAATCATGTGTCTCCCCTGCTTCAAGACCGCCGTTTTGCTCCCACAACGGATCCCAAATATCGCGCTTCACTACATCCGGATCCATTTCTCTTAGTTCAGATAGCGTGGTCTCAAAAATTGGCTCGCTTTCCTGGTCCCAGTTCCAGAGGAAGTTCACCCGGATATGGCTCCCAAAGTCATCCGTATTATTATTTCCTTCATCAATCACGGTGTAGTCTGTCTCTAATAACACATTTTCAATTTTAAGGCTGCCATCATTGGACAAGGAAAATTCCCTTACCATTGAATCTCCCGGTTTTAAGTTATCCAAGTTAATAATCGCCATCGGGTTCACGGATAAATCCAGCGTACCGGCAGCAAAGCTGTTATTCGTTACTTCCTGGTCACTGAAGTAAGCAAAGGTTCCCCCTCCGATTAACGAAATCCCCAATGCTGCAGAAGCTATACTTAGGCCTAATTTTTTTTTGATATTCAACATGCTTCCTCCTCTTTTTCTTTTTGGACACTCATGCTAGACGAAAAGCCGATTTTCTAACTCTCTTAAACAGCTAATCGTTCCCCCCTTCAGACATGTATAGACAAATAATGCAAACGCTTACCTGCATCCGCCTCCTTCCATTTATGTTGGTCTGCGTTCGTTCCAATGCTGTATAGGAATTATAACGAAGAACGAAAGACTTCTGTGTCGAATTATGTAGAAAATTATTTCCGAATTTTAAATTGAGAGAAAAGTTCTATTTTTCTTTCGCCTGTGGAATAGGTATATAGATATAAGTTTATTTTGGAAGTTGCCGTAAACGTTGATATAACGGGGAAATTTCACTTAAGGCTTTTCCTTCAGCATGGAATAAAGGCAGTCATCTCTATAAAAAATGATTCCTTTCTCCCGATGTAATAGATTTCCAAGGTAAATAAAAGGAATATAACAGTTCGTTCTACCTTATTCCATGCTCTTTTATTCCATTGGATATATGCCAATATACTCAGAGTTTTCTTCCATATAGGTAATATGTTCTAATTTGGCTTTTCTTCTTAATTGTTTGATTCTATTGGATGGTCTTCTGAAAATCTATTATTTTTAAAGCCTTAAGTTTCGTTTTTAGGAAACTGAGGATTCACAGACATTTTGCCGATAACCTTGCTTAACTGTCTCCAATTATTATCAATATGTGGATAACTTTACTTTCGGTGCTGTTCTTAAATTCGAACTTAATGAACTCTTGCGCTGCTTAAATTATTTATCCGCCTTTTCATACATCTGATCAAAATGTTTTGCCATTTCAAAATCAAGGTCTGTCAGTCCTTTTGCCTGCCACGAAGACATTTTTAATTTCACCATTTTATAGTCGATGGAAATGAGGGGATGATGCTTCTTATTTTCCGCATACTCCGCGGCTTCACCGGCAAATCGTACTCCATGTAAATAGTTTTGGAACCTGTATTTGCGCTCAATCCATTTTTCATCAAGCCGCTTCCATTCCGGTAGATTTTTCAGTTCCTTGTAAATCTCTTCTTCCGATAGTCTTTCCATTTCATGTTTCCTCCTTCATTATTTATTAGTTTTAGTGTAACGATAGATTTACTTATTCACAACTTATGCACAGGAAATTGTGGTTAACTTTCCGTTATTTTACTCTATTACCATGTTGCTAATAGGTTTATTCACAGAATTGTAGTTATTTTGTTATAACTGATTCATAGCTGTGATTTATCTCATTGGTCATTTTCCTGATTCCCTCTAAAATGGGCAAAACAGAACATTAAAGGGAGAAAGTGGGGAGAACTCGTGGATTATGTTAAACCGAAAGAAGTTGTCAGTTCTATTGCCGAAGCTGGAGCCAATAAGGCGCGGCTTCCTGTCAGCCATATATTAATTAAAGCTATTTTATCCGGCGCTTTTTTGGGGTATGCAACCACACTGGCTTTTACCGCTTCCGCACAAACAGGCATGGACATCGTCGGCGCAGTTATTTTTCCGGTTGGCTTTGTCCTCATTTTATTGCTGAACCTGGAGCTAGTGACAGGTTCATTTGCCATGCTGCCCATAGCAAAAATGCGCAAAAAAACTACCGTGCCGCTTATGCTGCGCAATTTTTCCTGGGCGTTTCTCGGCAATTTAATTGGAAGCATATTTTATGCCGCTTTATTTGTGATTTATATTACGAAGTTCGGAAATAGTACAGATCATGTTCTTATTCAAAAAATTATAGCTGTTGCTGAAGGAAAAACACTGGAGTATAAATATTACGGTGCTGATGGCATGGTTGTTGTATTTGTAAAAGCATTGCTCTGTAACTGGATGGTAACCATGGGGGCGGTGATGGCTTTTACGTCAAAGGCTACCATTGGAAAAATAGCCGCCATGTGGCTGCCGGTATTCATTTTCTTTGGGCAGGGTTTTGAACACGCGGTAGTGAATATGTTTGTCATACCAGCTGCCATGATGATAGGGACAGATATCAGCTTTCTGGACTGGTGGCTGTGGAATCAAATCCCCGTCACCATCGGAAACTTCATCAGCGGATTTATTTTCACAGGCTGGGCATTACACTATGTAACCAAAGAAAAACCACCTGTCCAAAGCACCAACACCACAAAAAAAGCATCCTGATTGCAACTCCGGAATAATTCTCTTGTTGCATTTATCTGACGGCGGGATCGCCAGCAAAAACAGAAGAAGTGCAGCATGCATATACGAGATCTGCATGCTGCACTTTCTGCTTTCATTGCATATTTATCCTGAACATTCAGCAATCTATTGTTCCTTCGAGTATTTTGGGCAGCGTTGTCTCTCCGGCAAGCCATTCATCAAATGAAATTGCGTAAGGCTCACAGTCCCCGCCAACGCCAATTATTACACGCAAGTCTTGCGGACAATACACGACAGTATGCAAAGTCCCAAAGTATTCTTTGTAGTGCTTGAAAAACAATGGAGAGTCTTCATTATTAAATATATGATAGGCAGAAATAGGGGTTAAATTTTCTTTATCCAGTGTTTCCAAGTATTTCTTACGTCGCAGTGACACGTCAATGGACGGTCTATTTTTATTTTTTAATTTCCCGGATCGAAAGTGATTTGTACAAATAAGTCCTGAATTGTAATGAACCACCTTTGCGCCAGGCGTGGATTCTACAATAGCGCTATTCCCTTCCTTATCCATGATAGAAAAGTTATAGCAATACTGGTGGGGTACTTGTTTAATCAGTGCTGCCGCTTCTTTCACTGAAGCACATTGGTCAAGAATGAGACGGCAAATGGTTGTTGCCAAAAAACCCTGAATGCCTTCTTGCTCCACCTTTTCATTTACCAAATGCAGCCCGACTGCCAGTCCCTTCTCATTCATCCCGTCCAGCCTGCCCACCACCTGCTGACTGAACCCTATACTTGCATATCCATTATTCGGCTTAATGAGCACAAGTCTGCCATCATATAATACATCGTTAAAGTCATAATTGCGCACATAAAAGGAACGATTTGCCAGTGAAGTACAGCCCATGGAGGGCATCTGTAAATTATACCCCCCATAGAATCGAATAGCTGTATCCAAATCCGTCCCCAGCTTGTTTGCCAGGCCTGCCAGTTCTTCCAAAAAACTTGGTGAAAATTCATCCAGCAATTTTCTTCCTGCCGAAACATCGGCATCTGAAATATCCGCAGTTCTTCTGTTCTTTAATGCAGCACCCTGCTTTAATCCAATTTGATACGCATCTCCCTTTAATTCAACCACTTTAGCCTGCAGGTTTTTTCTTTGGTTCATTTTTTCCTCCTAATGTTTTACAGGTATAATTATATCTGTGGAATCTAACCGGCCGCCGCGGTTCCATTCAAGGATGCTGCCGGTTGGCGTCCAGTTATGTGTCATACAATATAGAATTAATTTCCGGTAAGCGGCTTCAATTCTAAAAAGTTCGCCATTAAACGACAGACCGATACATAAACACTTCTCCATATTTTCTGTAAATGCCTCTGGAATAGGGGAAGCATCCGCATTACCGGGAACACCAAAGCCAATATCGGCGTGTACTGACTTTCTATTACCTGACAGATATCTTAAATACGTATTTTTAATTGTAATATTATGCTGTATCAGCTGCTTTCGCCTGAAAATAAATGCTTGGGTAAACTGCCCCACAGGAGCTTCCGCCTTAAACCAGATTACTTTCTCAGGCGGCTTTTCGAATATATAAATAGCTTCTTCCCCCTGATTGCTTTCCAAATAACGAAGACTGATGGCCAGCTGCCGCTGATTTTTCTTTATCGTACGAATCCATGTCTGCTTCATTTGCTTTTGCACTGCTTCATCGGCTTTTAAATAAAGCTGAATTTCACGGATTGGTATATTTGCTGTTCGAAGACTGGCAATCAGCTTGGCAAGGCTGACTTGATCCGCTGAATACATGCGATAATTGCTCTCTTGATCTCTCACGGACTGCAGAAGGTTTTTTTCTTCATAGTATCGGAGTGTACTCTTCGGAATTCCAGTCTTCGTTGAAAATTCCTTTATCGTCATCATGCTTTTCACCCCATCACCCTTTACTATGTATAAGCATAAACGTTAAAGCAAATTGAATGTCAAGGGAAGATTCAAGATTGTTTACCTTTTTTATTTCACTCAATTTTTTTGGGAGAAATGGTTGTATCTTCTATCTCATTCCAACAGAGAAAAAAGTTGCCAGCATCTGTAAAAATATTACCTGTTCAGCAGGATTTTTTTTAAGTACAGAGAAGAATTATAAAGAGGAGTTGTTTCGATATTTAAAAATCAAGGAGCTGATTTTAATGTATAGTCCTATCCTAAAACAAATTGGAACAATATTTATCCCTGTAAGCAATATTGAAAAGGCGAGAGACTGGTACTGTGATATATTGGGAGTAAAGGCAGATAATGAAATTCAGTTTGGCCATCTTTATGTTATACCCATGGATGGCACAGGGGTTGTCCTGGACAGCAAAATATATAGAAAAGATAAGATATTTAAAACGCCGGCTTTTCATTTTGATACAAAAAACATACAAGAGGCATTTCAATTTATGAAAAATAAAGAGGTAAACATCATTACAGAAATCGAGCATGACCATTATTTTAACTTTAAAGATCCGGATGGAAACATGCTGATGGTTTGCCAATGCTGACAGTAAGGAGTGAAATTGGCAAGGGGCTATAGTGGGGAAAATCCCCAGGAAATATAACAAAATATACAGCTTGAATTGTATCCATGTCATTGAATATGAAAAAGATTAGGGAATATCTTGCACCCTAATCTTTTTATAATGTGGTCTTAACCATATAAACTGCTATTCTATCTAATTCATCTGCACCCGATGCAGGTTTGCAAAGATGCCATCCTGCGTCAGCAATTCTTCGTGGGTGCCTTCTTCCTCAATTCCTTCCTTGGTTACCACCATAATCCGGTCCGCATTTTTAATCGTCGCAAGCCTGTGGGCAATCACAATGGTTGTCCGATCCTTGGACAGCTCCGTTAACGCCTTTTGAATAATTTTCTCCGTTTCCGTGTCAAGGGCTGAAGTGGCCTCGTCCAGAATGAGGATCGGCGGGTTTTTCAGGAACATCCGGGCAATGGCAATCCGCTGCTTCTGCCCGCCGGATAGTTTCAATCCGCGTTCCCCCACCTGGGTTTCATAGCCATCCGGGAGCTCATTGATAAACTCCTCCATATGTGCCTGCCTGGCAGCATGCTTTATTTCCTCATCTGTCGCATCCAGCTTTCCATAGGCAATATTTTCCCGCATCGTACCGGTAAATAAGAAGACGTCCTGCTGCACAATCCCTATCTGACTGCGGAGGGATTCCTTCGTCATGTTACGGACATCGATGCCGTCGATCGTAATGGATCCTTTCTCCACATCATAAAACCTTGGAATCAAGGATGAAATCGTTGTTTTCCCTGCCCCTGACGGTCCAACAAAAGCCACGGTCTCTCCGGCACGAATCTGAAAGCTCAGATCGTGCAGCACTGGCTTTTGTGTTTTATCATAGACAAACGTGACCTGGTTAAAATCAATATTTCCCTTCAGCGTATCCACCGGCTTTGCATCCGGCAGGTTCTGCACATCAGGTTCCACATCCAGTAATTCAGTAAACCGTTTAAAGCCTGCCATGCCCTTTGGATACAGTTCCAGCAGAGCGCTGATTTTTTGAATCGGATTCGTTAAAACATTCACCATCAATACGAAAAAGACTAGCTCCCCCATCTGCATGCGGTCGTTGAAGGTAAACCAAGTACCGACCACCAGTACAATTAAAGTAATAAGCCGCATTGTCATGTAAATATTGGAATTCACAAATGCCATTACTTTATAAGCACCGACTTTCGCTTTCCGAAAACTGTAATTATCTTTTGTAAAACGATCCATTTCAAATTTTTCATTGGTAAAAGATTGTACAACGCGCACACCGGAAACGGCATCCTCCACACGGGCGTTTACTTCGGCAATATCCTCATACATCTTTTTCCAAGCTTTATTCATTTTAATATTGCTGAATGCGATCAGGAAAATAAGTACCGGGACGGAAAATAAAATGATCAACGCCAGCTCCAGATTAATATTAAACATAATGATAAATGCACCGAAAAAGGTCATCGCTGCAATAAAGAAATCCTCCGGTCCGTGGTGGGCAAGCTCGCCGATATCAAATAAATCATTGGTAATCCGGCTCATTATATGCCCGGTTTTCGTATTATCAAAAAATCGAAATGACTGCTTTTGCACATGATAAAAGAGTTCCTGGCGCATATCTGTTTCAATATTGACACCCAGCTTATGCCCCAGATAGGTTACCACATATTGCAATAACGTACTTAATATATAGACGAGCAATAACAGGACACTTACCGTTACAATCAGTCCCCAGTCATCCCCGGGCAGCAGCTCATCAATAAACCACTGTACCGCTACAGGAAAGAAAAGCTCCAAAATAGCTACAATGACAGCTGCAGTAAAATCTATGATAAACAAGCGGCGATGCGGCTTGTAGTAAGAAAAAAAACGTCGTATCACAAGTGGCACTTCCTTTTCGTATATTTCACTTCTTTGAAGGTTGCTTAAACCTTTTTAAACTCCTCCTTTTCCAGCCCAATAAAATTATAGAACGAATTTTACGGCTTGGCAATTTCCAATCCTGTTATAAGCAAACTTTCCTCTCGGCAGCCAATTTCTTAAATGCTTGTCAAGGTTGTCTGTCTTTGTGCATATACATAATAAAACACAGGTTTACACCATTCAGGCCAAAAGGGGAGACAGGGGGTGAGTACGAATGAAATGGAAAATGGACTTATCTATTAAGGCATGGATATGTTACGCAGTCGGGTATGTTTTTATCGCTTCCGGTATTTTAAAATTTTTAGACGGCAGTTTTAAAGGCTTGTTCATCCAGTTTGGACTTCCCTTTCCTGAAACTGCGTTATTACTCGTGGCAGTCGTCGAATTGGGATGCGGCATGCTGATCATCAGCCGCATGTATTTAAAGCTTGCTGTGCCCCCGTTAATTCTGATTATGCTGGGTGCCATCTATATTACCAAAATTCCGGTGCTGTTGAATGAAAGTTTTTTAAGATTTGCTTTTGAAGCCCGTCTGGATATTGTAATGCTTATTCTGTTATTGCTTATTTGGAACCATCGGAGCCGTTATCATGTGGCAGGAAATTAAATTTACCCACATACATTGTGAATACATGTCAATAATGAGGTGGATAAGCAGGTAATTTCAATAAAAACATCTGACTTATCCACATTTTTATGCACATATGCACAAATGTTCGCAGGTTTATTGTGTGCAGCACACCAATTCTCCACCATATATTGATTTTTCCTTATTTTTTATCCACGGTTTGTGTATAAGCTGTATTTTTCTGTGGATAAAATGAATGGCAGACCACCATTGATTGAAAATCTGGTATTAACCGACATTTTAAAGGATATCCAGAATACCTTATACTGACTGTCTTTACGTGAAAAAAGCTATTTGCTGACATGGCAAATAGCTTTTTCGGAACACGAACATTCAGCGGGGCGGCAGATTTCAACATTCGGCCGGCCGGCAGTTTTTACTTACCTGCACGGCCATGATTACTGTGTACCCAATTCTAATGTTGTTTCCTGTTGTTCTCCGTCCCTGTAAAAGGTTATGGTTACTTCTTCTCCGATTTCCTTTTCCTGATAAAGTATTTGTCTCAAATCAATCATATTATGAATCGGTTCCCCGTCCATTTGTGTAATAACATCCAGCCTCTCCAGGCCAGCCTGATCTGCCGGGGATAGACGCTCCACACTCCAAATATAAACGCCCCCTTCCACCTCTTCCGGCAGATTCAGCGTGGACCTCCATTCCGTATGGGGTACTTCATCCAATGAATAAATTTCCACACCAAGGTATGGACGGGTGACCTCACCCGTTTCTTCCAGTTCCTCCATAATCGGAATGGCGGTATCGACAGGGATGGCAAAGCCAATGCCTTCTACAGCTGCCTGGTTAATTTTCATGGAATTAATGCCAATAAGCTGGCCATACATATTAATCAGCGCTCCGCCGCTATTCCCTGGATTGATCGCAGCATCCGTCTGAATCACTTCCGCCTGCCAGTCGGCACGTCCATCCTGGTTAAAGTCCTGTGGAATTGTTCGTTCTGTTCCACTGATAATACCTTGTGTCACCGACCCGGAAAACATAAGGCCGAGCGGATTTCCTATTGCAATGGCCGGCTCTCCTACTTTGATGTCTGCGCTGGATCCAATATCAATCACATGCTCTACATGATTGGCATCGATCGTCAGGACAGCAAGATCGGAAAACAAGTCGCCTCCGATTAATTCCGCTTCCACATGCGTTTCATCGTACAGGACAACTTCCACTTCATCGGCACCTTCTATCACATGCTGATTCGTTACCACATATGCAGTATCCCCGTCTGCCTTATAAATGACACCGGACCCCTCACCAGCTTGGGTGCCCTCTCCCTGCTGCCAGAAATCCATACGCTGCTGGATATTTATAACCCCAACTACGGATGGGGAAACTTCCTCTACAATTTCTGTAATTTGGGTGGAAACATCGACGTTGACGGATGTATTAATATTTCCTTTCTCTTCCCCGGTATTTTCCTGTTCATTATCTGCTATTTGTTCTTCTGTATCATCCTGTGTAAAGTTGCCTGATTCCAAAAATGCCGGCACAACAAGGGTAACAAGCAGGATTCCAATAATAATACCGAGTAATCCGGGTACCAGCCAGCCTCTCTTTTTCTTTCGATGCGGATTCGGCGGGTAATTTTGATCATAGTAACCCATTCAAATATTCAGCCCCTTTATATCTCCAGTAATAAATAACCGTTTTAAAAGCTGCTTAGTCCAGGCATCTATTATGATATTGTGTTCATTGCCTGATCAATTGTTCATACGTATAAGTACATTTACTGGCAGCCTTTGTCATGATGGGTAAAAGCAGGTGCTTGATTTGCAGTTTATCTATATACTATTTTACCCCATTCTCTTTAGTTATTCCTTAATGTTTGGAGAAATAAACCGGCTTAGCTTACTTCATACAAAGGGGTTGGGATTTTCGGGTCTGTATCCTTCAAATCAAGGGTGATTCCCCTTTCTTTCAAAACACTGTCCACAGACATGCGGGCAAGATCCTTCATATTATTATCCTGACTCAGATGCGCCAAATAAATGCGCTTCGTATTATTATCGATAATATCCGTCAGTGCCAGTCCGCAATCTTCATTGGACACATGCCCGGAATCACCTAATATCCGCCGTTTCACATTCCATGGATATCTTCCCATGCGAAGCATTTCCACATCATGATTTGCTTCAAAAATATAGGCATCGGCACCTTCCACCGTTTTTTTAATCCGTTCGGAAACATAACCAAGATCTGTTACCAATGCAACCTTTTTTCCCTCATGGTGAAAGGTATAAAACATCGGTTCTGCTGCATCGTGGGAAACGCCGAAAGAAGCAATATCCATATCATGGAAGGTTTTTACTTCCTCCATGCCAAATAGAAATTTTTGATCCGTTGTCAGTTTTCCAATCGTGTTTTCCATCGCCTTCCAGGTTTTCTCATTTGCATAGATTGGCAGATTATACTTCCTTGCAAAGATACCGAGTCCTTTAATATGATCACTATGCTCATGGGTTACTAAAATACCCGAGAGTCCGGCCGGATCGACGCCGATTTCATGAAATAAACGATCCATTTGTTTTCCGCTCAGCCCGGCATCCACTAATAGCCTCGTCTTATTTGATTCTATATAAAATGCATTCCCCGTACTGCCTGAAGCCAGTACACTAAAACGTAAGGTCATTCCAAGTCACTCCGATTCGTTTCATTTTCCAGCAAGCTATTCAGATAATCCAGCATATCATCTCTCCACGGGTGATCCTCATCGAGCTGCTCCAAGCTCGTAACCGTAGTACCAATCACTTCTCTAATAAATTCTTCGTCTTCACTTGAAAATGTTTGTCCTTCAATCGCGTTGACGAAATAATCACGTTCCTCGCTCACGGTAATTTTATAGGTAGGGGCAAAAACCTGTTGACCATTTGCAAGCGGAATCCGTGTATGATAGCCGAGCTCTACCTGGTTTACCACATCATCGGGATATAATAGATTTCGATTATATAATGTTCCAATAGCCTGAATCGGCTGTGTCAATGATTTCAGGCCTTCCTGCTGTTCCGGTTCAGCAAGCCTTGACTGTGTATAGTAAATCATTTCATTGTCTTCATTCAAGTACACCATTAAGAGAGCGTAAGCATTAAAGTATATCGGCCTGTCCCTTGTTTCCTGAAAAAACAGGAGCACATTCATTTCTTCATTCCATCCTCCGAAGCGATAGAATTCCGAAAATGGAATCTGGTTTCCGATAATATTATTGATATCCTCACGGAGTGCTGCTGCCGGGATGGCTACCGGTTCTTCCAGTGCAGAAACAATAAACCTGTCGTCGAAAATAACCGGACGCTGATCAGGCAAATTTGCCAACCGTTCTTTTTCCTCATCTGTGAAGGTATGCTGGGCGACAGATATATACGTATCTTCGGTAATGTCAACCTCCACATCCTCCAGGGTAATATTTTCCGATTCCAGCTGCTCCTCAATGGAAGCCTCCTGACTGCTCAGCACGCCTACATCCGCCCTTTCCTGCTTGTCTATATATTGAATAAGCAGGTAAATGTTAAGCACGAGGAAACTTAGGATAAATAAGGTTTTTATCTGACTCCATTGCATCCCTAATTCCCTCCTTGAATTAATGAATCTTCCGCTTTTAACTGAATCTCCTGCCATGACCCGTTATAATTCATAAACCAGCCCGGCTCAAGGTTTACATAATCATTTAAGTCAGTTTCAGGATAAATTAACTCATAGCCAACCCTGATATCGGAAATATTCGCCAGATTATATTTAGAATCAAGCAACTCTCTGTATAACACCTCACCTGACATGATTTCCATTTCATCGCTGCCAAGTGAATTGTTCAGGCGGAAAAGCGGCCGGTCATACCGGTGTAAATTCTGATTGCGCCATTCCTGAACAATGTCGGTCATTTGAAAATCATTGAATACCGGGTAGCCATTATAATACATTTGATAGCTGATTCTATTCATCGCACGGTCCATTTCCATCAGATTGTAAGTACCTGTCCAGCCCCAATGGTCATTAATGTTGCTTATACTTATTCTCATGAGTTCAGACATGCTCATCCGCGGATAATCGGTTGTTGCCGGATTGTAAAACTCCATCGTATTTCCTGCCTGATCCACATTGAGTTCACGAACCCCATCGGTATAATAGGATCCGCCCATATTCCTGTTCGGGGAGACAGACCTGTTGACAATAGAAGGACTTGGAAACAAGGCACCGACAAGCATATCCGGGGCAATATGTGTAACAGAAAAAGAATGATGTGTCATTTTTACAGGGTCACTTGGAAAATAGACCGGTCTGTCCCCTTCATCCATCATGATAAACTCACTTAAGTTTTCCCTGCCGGAGATTTGCGACCACAGTTCATTATACTGTTCACTATTCGTCATCACTGCATGTGCCTGTCTCCGCCCATCAATCGATAAAAAAGTCGCCTTTAGGGCCACGGCATCCTGATCAAATGTAATATACATCTGGTTGAATGACCAGCTTGGCATATCCTCTGATTCTTCCTCCATGGAAAAAAGACGCGGTGTCATTTCCATCGGAATATCCTCAGGGAAAATGAGTTCCACCTCGTAATTCTCCCGGTCCCTGTCCACTTCCGTATCAATAACTTCAAAATTATCCATTTCCCAAGTCTGCAGTTCTTCAAATAATTCATGCTGGGATGCCGGATCATTAAACCCTAAATGCTGATCGTAATAATGAAATATGATGGTGTTCGGCTGAATCATTGTACTTCGTCTTTCTTCGGAGCCGCCAATATTTACTTCATTTACGAGCTCTGCATTATCCAGCTCTCTGTCATTGGGCTGATATGTCCAGATACCGAAAGTCAAAAGGAGGCTTGTACCGATCAATATAATTAATATGAGTGATTTTACCGTTTCAAATTTCATCATGCACCCCTCCGCTTCTGATTCATCAGCGGCAGTGTAAGGTGAACCGTAGTTCCTACGCCCTCTTTGCTTGTTGCCCAGATTTTACCATGATGCGCCTCGACCAATTCCTTGGAAATAGCCAAACCAAGCCCGGTTCCCCCAAGCTTTCTTGTTCTTGATTTATCCGCCCGGTAAAATCGGTCAAATATTTTTTCCAGCTTATCATAAGGAACACCAAGGCCCTGGTCCTGAATACTAATTAAAACATGATGTCTTTGCTGCTCTGCCTTCAGGCGAATGGTACCCCCTTCAGGCGAGTATTTAATCGCATTGGAGATAATGTTATCCAGTACCTGTGTCATTTTATCGGTATCCATCCACACATCATATTTTCCCTTTTTCGGCAGCTCCCGTTTTAATGTAATATGCTCAGGTACATTCATATCAAAACGGTCAATCACCCCGTGGAAATAAGCGATAAATTCCGTGCGCTCTTTCTGCAGCGGATATTCATTGGCATCCATTTTTGAAAGCTGCAGCAGATCATTCACCATGCGGATCATACGATCTGTTTCATTTTGAGCTACATTCAAAAATTTAGGCGCGATCTCCTTATCCTCCCAGGCACCATCCGATAATGCCTCAATATAGCTTTTCATTGTCGTTAACGGCGTACGAAGCTCATGGGAAACATTCGATACAAACTCCCTGCGTTCCGCTTCAATTTTCTCCTGTTCAGTTACATCGCTTAACACCGTAATAAAGCCGGTCACTTCCTCCTGATCATCCAGAACAGTGGAAAAGTTCGCCCTGACAATGAATTCCTGTGACTCATCACTGAAGTCGATAATCATCGATCCGCTTTCCTGGAGGTCGGATATATCCACGATTCTTTCTTCCAGCTGTAATACATCCAGCAGGAATTCGCCGATGATACTTTCCGGGTTTCGGCCAAGCAGCCTGCCAGCGGCTTCATTCACTAATGTAACTGCGCCGCTGTTATCGGTGGAAATTACTGCATCTGACATATTGGCCAATACTGAGCTCAGCTTTCTCCGCTCTTCCTCAATCGTTGCGTAGGAATGCTTCAGCCTGCTGTTCAGATCATTAAACGTTTCTGCCAGCTGGCCGATTTCATCTTTTCCATAAACATTCACTTTTTGTGTAAAGTCTCCCCTTGCCATTGTTTGTGCCTGTCTTTGCATTTCACTGATCGGCTTTGTAATCGTCCGGGCAACAAGGATACCGATAAAAGCAGCTACTGTCAGGGCAAGGATCGCTCCATTAAAAAAGATTTCATTGATATTCTGCAGCTGTTCATATACACCTTCCTGGGAAGCTTCCACATAAACGACTCCAACTACATTTTCCTCTGCATTAAATAGAGGCTGGGCAATCATGTAAACCACATTTCCCGTTTCCTGATTGTACTGTGTATCCTGCTGATAGGAATCAAAAAACAGCGCCTGCTGAATCATATTCCTTGTCGTTTTCTTCCCAATATCCTCCAACGCAGTAAAATCGTTTGTTGCGATTATCCGGCTCTGATTATCAATCACCTGGATATTAGTCACAATATTGGAGCCGACGTCCGAAATAATGCTTTGTACTTCCTGAATGAAGGTTGGTCCATCTTCATCTTCCTCTTCCTCATCCCGCTCTCTGTCAAAAGCCTGCTCCAGGTTATAGCTGATCAGTTCTACACGGTCATTGACCGATCCCTGAAAATTATCGATCAGTTCTCTTTCCAGCTCATTTGTAAAAAATGAACCAATCACCTGGAAGGCAACCAGTAACAAAAGAATAAAAATAAGGATAAACTTCAATTGTATCGAGCGAAAGAAGCCAACTTTTTTCATTAAACCTACTCCTGATCAGGATTACGCAAATAATATCCTACCCCGCGACGGGTCACAATCCATGCCGGGTTACTCGGATTTTCCTCAATTTTTTCCCTTAAGCGTCTGACCGTGACATCCACGGTACGCACATCTCCAAAATAATCATAACCCCATACGGTTTCCAATAAATGCTCCCTTGTCATAACCTGTCCTATATGGCGGGCCAGATAATGGAGCAGTTCAAATTCACGGTGCGTCAGTTCAATTTGTTCTCCATCCCTTGAAGCAACATAGGCATCGGGATGAATGACAAGTGAGCCAATTTTAATATCCTTCGTTGTTTTCACTTCATCCTCCGGGTCTACCTGCTGCCTGCGCAAGTTTGCTTTAACCCTGGCAATTAACTCCCGATTACTGAACGGCTTGGTCACATAATCATCCGCCCCCAGCTCCAGTCCAAGCACTTTATCAATCTCCGAATCCTTGGCCGTCAGCATAATGATCGGCATCGTCTGGGTTTTGCGGATTTCCCTGCACACTTCATTGCCGTCCTTCCCGGGCAGCATAATATCCAACAGCACGAGTTCCGGCTTCTCTTCTGCTGCCATTTCAATAGCCGTGTCCCCGTCATGGGCAACAACTACTTGATACCCTTCTTTTTCCAAGTTAAATTTCAGTATATCTGCAATTGGCTGTTCATCATCTACTACTAAGATTTTCTGACTCATTACTGCACATCCTTTTCTAAAGTTACAAAATATTTATACCATGTATGTGTAAGAATAATATAGTTATCATTCATTGTATCCACTTTAAACATATGAAGCAAAAACTTAAATTCCCTATAGAACATACTCTCTTCTATTTTATCTTACTTTCGGCAAAATGTCTTCAGTTGGCGGGAAATTGTTGGGGACAGAGGGACAGGTACCTTGTCCCATTACTGAACTTTGTGACCGTATTTTAAGATTTAACTTAAAAATATATTGGCCATTTTCACCTCATGGGGTCCCCTGGAAAAGAAGTGTACGTAAACAGATGAAGAAATTAAAAGGAGCACGAGTACCGCAGGGATTGGAAATAATATTCATTCTACCAGCGCCATAAAGATATACCTTTCGAATAAAAGCCAATTTTATGATAAAATAAGTGTGTTAATTGTGAATTTACTTATTATTTGGATGCTGGATAAAGTTATCTGTAACAACAATGGCGTATGGAGAGAACATAGAAAGGGTGGTTTTTTGCGCGGATTTGTTAGAAACACTTTTTTTTCTTTAATAACTGTTTTTTTGGTTTATATATCTTTCAATCAAGCTTATCACCTGGATTTTCTGCATGTTCATTATGTCATTCAGATTATCATTTATGTTATGGCTATAGTGCTCTTCATATGGATAGTGAAGAAGTTGATTAATTGGATGACATCATTTCGCGTAAAGTTTTCTGTCGAATTGATCATAAGTTTATTACTCATACTTTTCTTCGCACATGAGCTTTTCACGCCGTATTTTTATACTGAAAATTATTTAATGCAAGCTGGCCTTGAAAAAATTGAAATCTATCAGCAGCTTTCCAATCCGGAAATTCACGGCGATGAACGTGCGGAACTAGCTGAAGAAGCCGTAGTCAAAGGGTTAGCTGAAGCTTATTCTTTAACAGGGTTTAACCCGCCATCCCTAGGTCCATTAGATCAAATAGAAATCCAGAATATGAAACGCAGTTTTTATCAATATCATTTAGTCATTGAGGGAAAATACCGTAAACAGGAATTAGCCAATACATTTAGATTTACATTTCAAAAGGATGGCCTGGATTTTAAAATCACTGGGTTTTCAGCTCGGCAGCAATAGTTTTTATTCATAGAGCACTTGAAAGTTGTCATTTAGATGAAATAGATTTTACGGTTCCCGATCCTATCCTTATTCATTTCTTTTACAGCTTTACTTTTAGTAGTGAGGAAGAAGAATAACCCGAGATGATAGAATAGGAAGTGACATGCAGCCTGCTTTTCTAATTAGGTAAGCTGATCCCACAAATTTAAATGCCGAAATACTTTCTGCAAGAATTTTTTTGATGTGTAAAAATAAGCCGCCTGCAAGAGACGACTTATTCCTTTTACGGTCCATACACACTCCGCACTACATTCGTCTGTGAACGATCCGGACCGACGGAAAAAATAGATAACGGTATCTCGGTTAACTGGGAAATCCGCTCCAGATAATGACGCGCATTCGCAGGCAATTCATGCAGGCTTTTCACGCCCGTAATATCTTCAGTCCACCCCGGCATTTCCTCATATACCGGCTCACATGCAGCCAATGCTTTTAAACTGGCGGGAAACTCATTGATAATTTCCCCTTTATAACGGTAGGCAACACAGATTTTTAATGTTTCAATCCCTGTCAGTACATCCAGCGAGTTTAAAGATAAATCAGTAATGCCGCTCACACGCCTGGCATGGCGTACAACCACACTGTCAAACCAGCCGACACGGCGGGGTCTTCCTGTAGTTGTGCCATATTCCCTGCCGACTTCCCGGATTTGATCCCCGACTTCATCATTCAATTCTGTCGGGAATGGGCCATCACCCACACGGGTTGTATATGCTTTGGAAACTCCGACGACATGATTAATTTTTGATGGTCCGACACCTGAGCCAATCGTTACCCCGCCGGCAATCGGATTGGATGAGGTAACAAACGGGTACGTTCCCTGGTCAATATCCAGCATCACACCCTGTGCCCCTTCAAATAAAACACGGCGGCCTTCATCAAGGGCATCATTCAGCACAACAGATGTATCACATACATACTCCTTCATCTGCTGTCCATATTCATAATACTCTTCTAAAATATCTTCCACTTTCATTGGCTCACACTCATATACTTTTTCAAAAAGACGGTTTTTCTCTTTTAAATTCTGCTCCAGCTTCGTGCGAAAATCCTCTTTATCCATCAAATCCGCAATCCGGATTCCGCTCCGTGCCGCCTTATCCATATAGGCAGGCCCGATACCTTTCTTCGTCGTACCGATCTTATTGTCACCTTTTTCTTCTTCCTGCAAAACATCCAGCTTCAGATGGTATGGCAAAATGACATGTGCCCGGTTGCTGATCCGCAGATTATCCGTTGAAACATTCCGTTCATGCAAATAGGCAATCTCCTCTACAAATGCCTTCGGGTCGATCACCATGCCATTCCCCAACACACAAATTTTATCTTTAAAAAAAATGCCGGATGGAATTAAATGTAATTTATACGTAACATCATCAAATTTTATTGTATGTCCTGCGTTGTTTCCCCCTTGATAACGGGCCACAACCTCGGCATTTTGCGATAAAAAGTCGGTGATTTTCCCTTTCCCTTCATCGCCCCACTGTGTTCCAACTACGACTACTGAGGACATAGTGCACCTCCACTGATTTTTCACTTTTTAATAATTACATGAGTAAGTTTACCAATATTATATAAGATAGTCAATGTAAAACACGAACGATTTTAATGTAATTATGTTTATTGTTCGGTTAAAACTAATATAGCTATATTCAGTTATCTTTTCTTAGTTTACCAACTTTCTTTTAAATTATAAAATGGCCCAACCCGTCATTACACAGGTTAAGCCATTTATGAAGGTGAATCTGCAGCCGATTTAAAAAACCACGAACCAGGGCAGCACTCCCTGATCCGCAGTTTCATCAAACCTCTACACCGGTACAGGCGGAACATCACTTTCCTGATACCTGTGATCCAAGTCTACAAATTTATTATATTCTTTCACAAACGCAAGCTCCACGGATCCGACCGGACCATTACGCTGCTTGGCAATGATTATTTCAATGATATTCTGTTTTTCTGATTCCGTATCATAATAATCATCCCGGTATAAAAACCCAACGATATCCGCATCCTGCTCAATACTTCCGGATTCCCGCAAATCGGACATCATCGGCCGCTTATCCTGGCGGGATTCCACACCACGGGAAAGCTGGGACAATGCAATTACCGGCACATTTAACTCACGCGCCAAAGCTTTTAAAGAGCGGGAAATCTCGGAAACTTCCTGCTGCCTGTTCTCCTTGGAATTAACACTGCCTTGGATGAGCTGTAAGTAATCTATCAAAATCATGCCAAGCCCATGCTCCTGCTTCAGCCGGCGGCATTTTGAACGGATTTCCGCCACGCGAATACCCGGCGAATCATCAATGTAAATTCCCGCATTGGACAAACTTCCCATGGCCATTGTCAGCTTGCTCCAGTCGTCAGCTTGAAGCTGGCCGTTTCTCAGCCTTTGTGCATCAATATTCCCCTCCGCACAAAGCATCCTGGAAACAAGCTGCTCTGCGCCCATTTCCAAGCTGAATATCGCGACATTTTCATCTGTATTGACAGCAACATTTTGTGCCACATTCAGGGCAAATGCTGTTTTACCGACGGACGGACGTGCTGCAACAATGATTAAGTCATTCGGCTGAAATCCCGAAGTTAACCGGTCAAGATCGCGAAAGCCACTGGCAACCCCCGTTACATCATCACTTTGGAGGTGCAGCTTTTCAATATCATCATATACCTCAATTAAAACATCCTTAATCGACTTAAACGCACCGGCATTTTGTTTGGAAGAAACTTCAAGAATACTTTTCTCTGCTTCATTTAACACGTCTTCTACTTCATCTTCCCGCTCAAAGCCCGAAGTAACAATATCCGTAGCCGTACGGATTAACCGGCGCAATAACGCTTTTTCTTCCACTATTTTACTATAATATCCAATATTGGCAGCTGTCGGCACACTTCCCGCTACATCCGAAAGATAGGAAACCCCGCCGGCTTCATCCAGTTCCTTTCGATTATGCAAAAAAGAAGTTACCGTGACAAGATCAATCGGCTCTCCCTTATCCGCAAGCTGCACCATGGCATTGAAGATGCGCTGGTGCCCTGCACGGAAGAAATCTTCCGGCATCAGAACCTCCGAGGCAGTAGAAAAAGACTCCGGATCAAGGAAAATCGCACCAATCACGGATTGCTCTGCTTCAATATTATGGGGCGGTATGCGGTCATTCCATGCCTCATTCATGCTTGTCTCCTCCTGCGTAAATAAAAGGTAAAGAAGACCCACCTTCCAGTGAGTCCGTTAGCTTAAAAATTCCCCAATTCCATATTCCGGTTCTACTTTTGTTCTGTCACATGCACTTTCACGGAACCGGAAACTTCCGGATGCAGTTTCACCGGCACGGTGGTGTAGCCCAATGCACGGATTGGCTGATCCAATTCCATTTTTCGCTTATCAATTTTGTAGCCATGCTGTTTCTCAAGGGCATCTGCAATCTGCTTGCTCGTAATCGAGCCGAACAGCCGGCCGCTGTCTCCTGACTTTGCCTTCAGCTCTACCGTTAAATCAGCCAGCGTATCCTTGAGGTTCATCGCCTCTTCTTTTTCTTCCTGTTCCAATTGCTCATTTTTCTTTTTCTTTGCTTCCAGCGCCTTCAAATTGCCGGGAGTCGCTTCCTGGGCAAGATTATTCTTCAAAAGATAATTTCGTGCATAGCCATCCGAAACATTTTTGACATCACCTTTTTTTCCTTTACCCTTCACATCTTTTAGAAAAATTACTTTCACTCTTCTTCTCTCCCTTCAAAATACTCCGTTAAAATATCTTTTAACAGCTTCTCGGCATCCGAGATGGTTGTATCTTCTATTTGGGTAGCAGCATTTGTTAAATGGCCGCCGCCATTCATTTTCTCCATAATGATCTGTACATTGATATCCCCCAGTGACCTGGCACTGATTCCGATCCTGCCATCTTCCCGCTCGGAAATGACAAAGGAAGCCCTGACCCCGCTCATGGTCAGCAGGGTGTCTGCTGCCTGTGCTAGGATAACCGGCCCATAGGTAATGCCGCTCTCAGCTGCAGAAATGGCTATATTATCATGAAAGATTTCTGTTCTTTCAATTAATCTGCTCCGTTTAATATAAATGTCGAGGTCTTCCTTCATAAACCGCTGAACAAGCACAGTATCTGCTCCCTTGGAACGCAGATAGGAAGCCGCATCAAAGGTACGGGATCCTGTTCGCAATGTAAAGCTCTTGGTATCAACAATAATCCCGGATAATAGCGCTGTTGCTTCCAGCATTTTCAGCTTTTTCGTTTTTGGCTGGTACTCCAAAAGCTCGGTAACCAGCTCTGCTGTAGAAGAAGCATATGGTTCCATATAAACGAGGGTTGGATTTTCCACGAATTCCTCCGACCTTCTATGGTGATCAATCACTACCTTATGATCAGACAGCTTCAAAATCCGGTCCTCTGCCACCATGGATGGTTTATGGGTATCCACAATGACAACAAGACTTCGCGAGTCTGTTAACTCTTCTGCCTCATCCGGCGGGATAAAATACTGCCATAACTCCTCGTCTCCTTTAATTGCTTCCACAAGCCGGTAAA
Source organism: Virgibacillus aidingensis (assembly GCF_010994035.1). Classification (GTDB taxonomy): domain Bacteria; phylum Bacillota; class Bacilli; order Bacillales; family Amphibacillaceae; genus Virgibacillus_N. Next base: position 160,606 of record NZ_WIXN01000006.1, on the reverse strand, counting down.
CGCCTGTATCCACATCATCTTCATCAAAGACGATGTAGCCGTCCACCTCGTTGGACTGGGCAATATTCAATATCCCAATGGCTGCACCAATAGAATCCATATCCGGAGATTTATGACCCATAATAATTACATTGTCACTTGCTCTGACCAAATCTCTCAATGCATGGGATATTACCCTGGCGCGAACCCGTGTCCGTTTTTCCATGGGATTTGTTTTTCCGCCATAGAAACGGACTTTTCCGTGCTCCCCTTTAATGGCAACCTGGTCACCGCCTCGACCCAGTGCCAAATCAAGGCTGGACTGCGCAAGTTCGCCAAGCGCAGGCAGGCCGAGCTCTCCGGAGCCAACTCCGATACTTAAGGTAACCGGATTTCCCTGCTCCATATCCAGTCCGCGGATTTCATCCAGTATATCAAATTTATTGTCTTCCAACTTCCGTAATATTTCTTCCGTCCCTACCGCTAAAAAGCGTTCCTGCGACGTGCGCTTTAAGTAGAGTCCGTGTTTTTTGGACCATTCATTTAACCTGGCAGTCACTTCAGAGTTCAACTGGCTCTTATGTGTATCGTCCATGTTTTGGGTGATTTCTTCATAATTATCCAGGAATATAATTGCTAACACCGTCTGATCATTACGATATAATTGCTGCAACTCCGATTGTGCCGTCCGATCAAACAAATAAAGCAGGCGCTCATCTTTTCTTACAGTGGTCATGAACTTATAATCATTCACACTGAACCAGAATTCCTCATTATTCTCCTTAATCATCGGAATAATATCCTCTGAAAGATCATTTAGCGAGCTTCCTACAAGATTTTCATCCTCACTGAATTTATTCATGTATGGGTTGGTCCATTCAATCTTGTATTCTTCATTATATAAAATAATACCAAAGGGCATTTCCAGCAGTGCTTCCTCACCGACTTTTTTAATCCGGTGGGAGAGCGTAGTAATGTATCTTTCCGCTTCACTTTGCAATGTTCTTTCGGTTCGGATACTGTAATAAAAGGATACTGCAAGCAGAACAGTCATAATCAGGCCCAGTACCCATTGGAAATACCATATCACGGCAAGCAAAATAATGGACAATAAATAAATGATCCATAAATGGCTGCTGAATCTTGATTTTTTTTGTAATTCCGCCATCGTCTTCAGCTCCTCACAACGGGTATGATACCCTGCTTCACATTGCTGAACCTGTTTATATTAAAAACAACTGACAGGTATCATACCAGCTCATTCCAAAGCAGATTTTTCTCATGTTCTCCAATCACGGAGCAGGAAATAAATTTTAATGCTGGCTTTTATTGTGTCAGTACTTGGCTAAAGTCCGGGCTGCATCTGGTCTGATTACATAAAACACGGGTCATGCACCGGTTTTTTTCAGCCCTTTTTATCTCCAAGTCTGTCTCTTAAACCAAATCCTAAGTCAATTATACCGATTATTCGTATCAAATAAAGAAAAAACATTGGAAAAAGCACTGTCAAAATTATACTGATTACCGGCAATGCTTTGGACATTTTTTTATGGTGTGCGTAAAAAAAGATAAAGGAAATACCCTGAACTGCCATAAGGAGCCCAACTAGCACGAAAAGGTTTTGTACCGCAATGTATAAACTGCTATCGGACTCTGCCATGAAAAATGATAATAGAAAAGCTCCAAAATAAATCCAAATAAGAGATATTGGAAAGCGCAAATTGCGGAATGGCGGAAAACGATAGTTTTTATTTTCAATTTTGTTTATCACTTTATAGCTGATCCACTGGCTGAAGAACGCAAAAACTACGGCAGTACCGGCCAGAAACACAGGAAATAAATCAATCATAACACCAATAAGATCCTGCATTACCGTCTGTGTCTCTTCCATTTGTTCCTGGACACCGAATTGCCCCATCATGTTTTCCGTCATTTCCCATGATTCATTCATCATTTGTTCTATTTGTTCCACTAAGTTGATTTGGAAAACAAGCTGGATAAATACAAATACAAATAAAAGGCCGCCAACAAAGCCTAAAGTGCCTCGTGCCCATGTTTCGTATGCGGAAACATTTTGCCGGATGGCACTCCCGATCACTACTCCGCCCAGCACTGTCATGACAGCCAAAGGCAGGGAGGCAACCGTTGCAGTCAGCGTCGACAAAATAATTGCCGTTATTCCCATTAAAGCTGCAGATTTCCAATCATACCGGGAAGCATATATCGTAATTGGAACAGGTAATAACAGCAGGCCAAAAAGCGATATAACCGGTACATAAACTGCTATTATCATCAGTAAAATGTATATTACTGTCCATAAAGCTCCATCCGTTAATCTTTTTGATTGATTCATCAAAACGGTCGCTGGATCCCCTGTTTTTAAGCATGGGAAAGAAGGCGACCTTCCCTCCTTAAGTTACTGCTTTCCTTTTATGATAATACCAGCCATTATTCTTTTAAAGAATTCGTCAGTATATGTGACGTATTCCTTGCTGGCAATGCAGGTCGCAAAACCTGATACTTTTACATCGTCCCCGGCTTTATCCGTATTGGTCTGCCCCATCATGTTTATATGTGTGTAATTGGATTGTTATATTATGATAACATGTTTTTATCTGAAATAGTTGTCGAAATACGTTGAATAAAATATTTCCCGGGTAATAATTTGGCAGATTTTTTTATTGCATGACAAAATGGGCTTATCTATATACCTGTAAAAAGTACAGAGATTACATCCGGGTTCGTCCGCCTTCCATGAAAATGTCACTTTTTATACAAGCCCTTCACAAGAATTTCTTGTCCATTTGCCTTATAATGAGTATATGGCTTATTTCCATATGCCATTTTTTATCATGCTGCAGAAATTCACTTTCTGTTTAATCTAAAATACAAAAGGGCTGTCATAATGATTTTTTTTCAAGCATTTATACATAGTATCAAACTTCCAAATAAGAATGCAATTTTTAAATTGAATCGAATCGGTATGGATATTACGGTAATATATATGTTTTTGCTCCTTCTTCTTGTGGCTGTTCCCTCTTTTATAGCGCAATGGACAGGTGCGGAAAATTTAATGGCCGAAATGAATTTCCTTTTCTTTCTTATTTATTTCTTTATATTCTTTTATTTGCCATTAACAATCATCGTATTTCTGTCCCTTTCCCTTGTGGCTTACATCGCCGTGGCTGTTGCCAGGCTGATGGGGAGGAAACTGCGGTTCTCTATACTTTGGAAAATGAGTGCGTATGCCACGACGATTCCAGCTGTTTTATACACAGTGACGGCGCTGTTTATACCAGTCGGCAATTTCTTTTTAATCCTATCCGTTCTTTTTATTCTGATCATGCTGCTGGCTATTATTTCCGTTTACCCAAAACGCAGGAAGCGCCGCCGTAAAAACTAAAATTTCATATCTTTCATGAATAAGGAGTTTTTTAAGTGAAGTATTTTCTTATGTTAATAACAGGCTTTCTCGTCTTTACCGGATGCAGCAGCCAATCAGATGATGAATTATTTCGCCCTTCTACAGAAGAAAGCGAATTGTTTATATCTGCTGCGACAAGTCTTTCAGATGTGCTGCAGGATATTGTGGAAGTATTTGAAGAATCACATCCCTATATTGATATTACGGTAAATTACGGTAGTTCAGGCACCTTGTCCCAGCAAATTCAGCAGGGAGCCCCTGTAGATCTTTTCCTATCCGCTGATCAATTGCGTATGGATTTTCTCCAGGATCAGGAATTAATCCTGCCTGAAACCAGAATGGATTTTGCAGAAAACCGGATGGTCCTTATAGGGGGAAAAGAAAGCAAACTGGAAATTGATTCACTTGAAGATTTGCCTTTACTGGATTTAAACAACATAGCTGTCGGCAATCCGGATAGTGTGCCGGCAGGAAAATATGCGAGGGAAGCTTTGATTGCAACCAATGTGTGGGAGGACATATCCGAACAGTTTATTTTTGCAAAAGATGTCCGGCAGGCGCTCTCCTATGTCGAATCAGGAAACACAGATATTGGATTTGTTTATTACACGGACGCCATAAAATCAGAAAAAACGGAAATTTTACTGGAAATAGACACTTCCCTGCATGAGCCAATCACTTACCCTGCGGCTGTCATGACAAACAGTACAAGCAGTAAAGAGGCGGAAAACTTTATTGATTTTTTAACAAGTGATGCAGCAGAAGAAATTTTTGAAACACACGGATTTATCAATTAGTACTTCATGATAAAGGAAGTAGGCTGGAATGAACTTTACACCATTAATTTTATCATTGCAAATTGCCGGGATTGCTACAGCCATCGTGTTTATACTTGGAACTGTATGTGCAAGAATCATGGCAAGAAATGATTTTCCCGGAAAGCGGCCGCTGGAAGCTTTGATCATGCTGCCGCTCGTTCTGCCTCCTACGGTGGTGGGCTTTGGGCTTTTATATTTATTTGGAAGGAACGGGCCGATCGGAAGCCTTTTACTGCAATTGTTTGACTTTCAAATTGTTTTTACTTGGGCGGGAGCAGTACTGGCAGCCATTGTAGTGGCTTTTCCGTTAATGTACCAGAGTGCTGCTGCTTCCTTTCAAAAATATGACCAGTCGCTTGAAAATGCAGCTTTTACCATGGGGGCGTCCAGATGGCGGGTGTTTTGGACTATTTCCTTCCCCCTTGCCTGGCCGGGACTGCTGGCCGGACTTGTGCTTACATTTGCCAGGGCACTCGGGGAATTTGGTGCCACACTAATGGTTGCCGGCTACATACCAAATGAAACGGAAACTATTCCCCTCGCCATTTATTTTGCCGCGGAATCGGGGAATACGGAAGCTGCCATGTTCTGGACCATCAGCATAATTATTTTAGGATTTGCGGCCATTTTATGGCTGAATTGGTGGAGCGGCCGGAATATTTTGCGTTTTACTTCGGAAAAATGATGGGTGGTTTTTAAATGCTTTCAGTAAAGTTGATGAGAAAATTGAAAAACTATTCTTTGGATGTCTCTTTCAAGGTCCATAATGAGATTGTAGTTTTGTTCGGCCCTTCAGGCGCGGGGAAAACTACCATTTTAAATGCAATTGCAGGGATCAGCAACCCGGATAAAGGACTTATTCAGCTGAATGACCGTGTGCTCTTTCAAACAAAGAGGAGGGCCGTTCCGATCCAAAAACGGCAAATCGGGTATTTGTTTCAGGACTACGCTCTTTTTCCGCATATGACAGTGGAAAAAAACATTCAGTATGGCTCGAATGAAGAGGGGCTCGTTCACCAGCTGGCAGATGTGGTGGGTATTCACCATCTGCTTGCCAGCTACCCGCACCAGATTTCCGGCGGGGAAAAACAGCGGGTTGCTTTAGTGCGCGCACTGGCCACAAAGCCGGAATGCTTGCTTTTGGACGAACCTTTTTCAGCACTGGATGAAAAAACACGGTTGGAATGCCAGGATGAATTACTGCGATTGCATCAGACATGGAAGATTCCTGTTATTATGGTTACACATCAAAAGGAAGAAGCCGAGAAGCTGGGGGACCGTATTTTATATATGGAAGAAGGTAAGCTGCTGAATAAAGTACTTTGACAAACTGGCGGCGATGCTTTTGCAGCAGATAGATGCCCTATTTCTGAACATGCTTACCAACACGGAAAACTTTTTTCCATAAAAAAGAGACCCTGCTCCCGGGCCCCTTTCAGCCTAAGATTCTTTATATATCCCTGTTTCTCTAAAGTTAAGCCAGTCTTTCATCTTCCAGATTCAATAATTGTTTTTTCTCTTTCACTGCCTGAAGCAGCTCCTGGTCATCTACCACGGGATGATCTGTGTCCCATTGTTCTTTCTCATGGAGATCAAACAGCAATTCTTCCGCATAAGGAGCCGGTTCGTTTTTCATGAATTTCGTAATTTGCTCTTTAATCTTTTCCCGGGCTTCCTCAGGTGTCCGTTTGCCCTGTACAATTTCATGCATGACATTCATGGAGATTGTATTTGCTCCTTCATTGTCACAATGAACCATCACTTCCCCTTTTGTACGGTCTACAAATAAACTTCCTTCAAGCATCGCCAGTTCCCCGATTTTTTCAGCTGGTACATGATAATTGATGACCTGTTCCAGCATATCTGTATGCGGCTCGGGAAAATCGTGCGGATAGCCATCTTTATAAACAATGGTTCTTTTCCATGGGCCATTATAGTACCAGGTAATTTCTGCTTCTGTTGCTGTATTCGGTTCCCCGTAAAATTTCATCATTGTTTCGGTAACTTCCTTTGACAGCAGGGGCCAGGTCTGGATAATTTTTTCTACAGTGGCTTTATCAACTGTATTTTGTGTGCCTCTTGTTCCGGCCATTTCGGTTGCTTGCAGTTTTTTATTGGTTGCTTCCGCTATTGCGCCTACTTTGACACGATCCTCACCTGGAATTTGGCCTGAAATAGGCTGTTTATTATTCTTTGCCATGTAAAGCACATCCTTCCTTGATATACTTTATTTGATTGATTTCCCGTCAAACTCCCACCTCAAACTTTTTAGAATACCGGTATAAATTCCTCACAACAAAAAAACCTCCAAATTCGGATCATATCCGCATTTGAAGGTTTTTTAGATTACTCGGCCACATATGGCAATAATGCCATTTGACGGGCACGTTTAATTGCTCTTGTCAGTTTACGCTGATATTTTGCAGAAGTTCCAGTTACACGACGGGGAAGAATTTTTCCGCGTTCTGAAATGAAACGTCTCAGCAAATCTACATCTTTATAATCAATGTGTGTAATTCCGTTCGCTGTGAAGTAACACACTTTACGACGCTTTGCACGTCCGCGACGAGCTGCCATGTGTATCCCTCCTATTTATAGTTTAACTAGCTATTTTAAAACGGCAAGTCATCATCAGATATATCAATCGGATCCCCGCTTGATGAAAATGGGTCTTCCTGATTCTGATTTTGACTTTGATTTTGATTTTGATTTTGATTTTGGTTCGGCTGAAATTGGTTCTGGTTTCTATTTGGCTGGAATCCCGATGACTCCCCTCCACGGTTTTGGGAAGTACCTTTTGATTCTAGAAACTGTATGTTTTCTGCAAGAATTTCTGTTACAAATACTGTCTTGCCATCCTGTCCTTCAAACCGGCGTGTCTGCACACGGCCGTCTACACCAATCATGCTTCCTTTTTTCATGTAATTGGCCAGATTTTCAGCATTTCGGCGCCAAACAACACAATTAATGAAGTCGGCTTCGCGTTCCCCCTGCTGATTGGAAAAAGGACGGTTGCAGGCTACGGTAAAATTAGCTACCGCCACACCGCTTGCTGTATAACGTAAATCAGGATCCTTCGTTAACCTGCCGACTAGTACGACACGATTTAACATCAGAACCACTCCCTATTATTGATCATCTTCTCGAATTGCCATATGGCGAATAATATCATCAGAGAACTTGGCTAAGCGATCAAACTCGTTGATTGCTGCTTCGTCACCCTTAAAGTTAATGACAACATAATATCCATCACGGTAATCATTGATTTCATAAGCAAGACGCTTCTTGCCTTTTTCATCAACTTTTTCAATCTCCGCCCCGTTATCAGTCAGAATGTTGTTGAAACGCTCAATTAAGCTGTTCTGAGCTTCTTCTTCAATGTCCGGGCGGATGATATACATGATTTCGTATTTTCTCATCCGGTACACCTCCTTTTGGTCTTGGCGGCCCCTATTCTTGATAGGAGCAAGGAGTAATCAATATTTCATTACTCACGATAGTGTATTATACCAAAATATCTTTCAAATAACAAGTCTTCGAGAGATCCTATTTACGTGATACATTTTATACATTGAAGCGGAAATGAATAACATCGCCGTCCTGAACAATGTATTCTTTTCCTTCCAGGCGGACTTTTCCATTTTCCCTGGCCTGATTCATAGAACCTGCATCTACAAGATCATCATAGGAAACGGTTTCTGCCCGGATAAATCCCCTTTCAAAATCCGTATGAATAACTCCTGCTGCCTGCGGTGCTTTTATTCCCTGACGGAAAGTCCATGCCCGTACTTCCTGTTCACCGGCTGTAAAATATGTAGCCAGTCCAAGCAAACTGTAGGAAGCTTTGATCAATTTATCCAGACCTGATTCGGCAATGCCCAATTCGTCAAGAAACATTTCTTTTTCATCCTGATCCAGCTCTGAAATTTCTTCTTCAATCTTTGCACAAATTACAATGACTTCCGCATCTTCTTTAGCTGCATAATCTTTTACTTTTTGCACGTATTCATTGGCATCCGGATCTGCAACTTCATCTTCACTTACATTTGCCACGTATAACATAGGTTTGCTTGTCAGTAAATGAAGTCCTTTTACGATTTTTTCCTGATCTTCTGTAAAGTCCAGTGCACGAACCGGTTTTTCTGATTCCAGCCCCTCTTTCAATACAGAAAGAACATTGAATTCAGCCAAGGCTTCTTTATCCTTTTGTCTTGCCATTTTTTCTACACGCTGATAACGTTTGTTTACGGTTTCCAGGTCTGCCAGAATGAGCTCCAGATTAATAATCTCCATATCATCAATCGGATCGATCTTACCCGAAACATGGGTAATATTTTCATCCTGAAAACAACGGACAACCTGACAAATTGCATCTACCTGGCGGATATGTGATAAAAATTGGTTTCCCAGCCCTTCCCCCTTGCTTGCACCTTTTACAATACCGGCAATATCCGTAAATTCAAAAGCTGTTGGTACTGTTTTTTTCGGTTTTACTAACTGTGTTAATGTATTTAAGCGATTATCGGGCACTTCCACAATTCCTACATTCGGATCAATGGTGGCAAATGGGTAATTCGCCGCTTCCGCTCCGGCCTGTGTAATTGCATTAAACAATGTGGATTTTCCAACATTTGGAAGCCCGACAATTCCTGCTGTCAATGCCATGCAAATTTCAACTCCTTAAGGATTCCTTTCAAATGAACGCGTCTATCTCATTATAGATACTGCCTGTCCTCTTGACAAGTTCGCAAAAAACAAAAACAGGCATATTACTATGCCCATTTTTGCTATTAACCCTATTCTTTTTGCATTTCTGCTCTCTCTATAGTTCTATTTTACCATTTCACAGGTCTTTTTGTCCATTTTTATCCTTTTTATAGAATTTTTTACGTAAGTAGATTTATATATTTTAATGCGCGGCTGCCAGTTTTTAAAATGACCACCAATTCACTGCCGCAAAATGGATGGTCATTTCTATCATTATAATTGATGTAGTTTAATACTACCCTTCTGCTTTTTCAAGCACCTTTTTCATTTTCTTCGCAAATTCCCGTCTTGGCAGCATCACACTGTGGTCACAGCCAAGACATTTAATCCGGATATCCATTCCCATGCGAATGATTTTCCAGCGGTTTTCTCCGCAGGGGTGCGGCTTTTTCATTTGTACAATATCATGTAATCCAAATTCTTTTTCCGCCATAGACCGTCAGTACTCCTTTTTTCTTTCATTATACCAAATAATATTATTCACGCTCGCGATTTTGTCCGCGTATGTGGTCTTCTTCCTCTTTTGAATACATAACGACACGCGGTGCCGGAATTTCAATGCCTGATTTGTATAATGCATCCTGCATTTCTTTACGGATATTTCGCTCGCCTGCCCATTGGAAGCCAGGCTTGGTATCTGCAATCACCCGAATGACAAAATGGGATACATCCAGATTTTGCACGCCAATGATCTCCGGTATCCCTAATAGGAAATCATATTTTTCCGGCAGTGTCGCGGCCACTTCATTTATTATTTTTTCCGCCTCATATACACTGCTTTCATATGGTATATTTATATCTACTAGAGCCAGCCCATTATGGACAGAGTAATTCGTTACCTGTGTTATATCCCCATTTGGGACCACATTCATCTCCCCGGTCCAGCTTAACACTTTGGTTGTCCGCAACCCAATTTCTTCCACCGTGCCTTCAATACCGGCAACTGCAACATAATCCCCTACCGAAAATTGATCCTCAAATATAATGAAAAAACCGGTGATTACATCACGAACAAGGTTTTGTGCACCAAAACCAATGGCAAGACCTGCCACACCTGCACCTGCCAGCAGTGCGCCAACCTGAAAACCTAATACATTATCGAGAATCATGATGCCTGCGATAAAATAAACCACATAAGCAACCACGTTACTGGCCAGTCTTTTCAATGTATTTTCCCTGCGCTGCGAAATCCGGATAGGTCCCTTTTGCCTGTTGCTGAATAAACGGTAAATGACTCTCCTTGCGACCCGGACAACAGTTACAGCCAGAATAACAATAATTAATATCTGTATTAAGCCGGTGGTTATGGCAGCCCATAATTCCGGACCGGTGATATAATCCCAAAAGTTTATCATTTCTTCATTTACTTCTTCCATCTCTTTTCCTCCTGTTTCCACCTGCTAGATATCATTTCGTTTATACCATAATGGAAAAGTGAGCAGCCTTGTCAGTACATATAAGTTTAATATTCCGTATATCGGATAAAGGTAATTAACCAGCGTGGAAAAACCGAATAACGTTAACGGTATCATTGTAATCAGGGTAACTACTACTACCAGCAATAAAGGTCCCTGAAAAAATTCTTTCATTCTCGTAACCAGCCCCAATATTCCGGCAGCTGCTGTTGTAAATATGGCAAGCCACAACAGGATCGTCATCAGAACAACCATTTCAAACGGATAGTTTTTTAGTATAGCAAATAAAGGGATCTCATACAAAAGTAGTTCATCTGCAATTTGAATCAGACTGTTGTTATAAATATAAGATACCACACCTAAGGTAATCCCGCTGCCAATAGAGGCAATTAAAATTTCTCCTTTTGTTTCCACTTTATTGCCGATGGCTCCAAGTACAGCAATTAGTGGGAGGATGTTTAGTGCAGTGAACGGAAATGCTGCCATCCAATTCCGTTGTTCGTGCCAATGTGAAAATAAGGAAAGTTCCTGATCAAATGTAAATAATAATAATACAGATAACAGGCCAGCGATTAATAATGGCAGGATGAACTGATTTATAGACAATAGCCCGTTTATCCCTTTTATAAATAGGAAAATCAAGGCAACTACAATAATAACAATTCCCCACCAGTAAGAAAAGTTAAACGCCTGTCCTGTGGCACCGCTGCCGGCTATCATTACAACAGTAGTCGTATATAAATACAGGAATATCATTACATCATAAACTTTAGTCAGTTTCAGCCCTACAATATCCTGTAATACCGGTAAATAGTGCTCCGTCCTTTTTTGATAGCTTAAATTCATGATTACTATACAGGATAGGGAAAAGAAAGTACTGAACAGAAGGATAGCCAGTCCACTTTCATGCCCAAAAAATTGCCATAATTCCCTCCCGGAGGCGTAGCCTGCTCCAATTGTTGTTCCAATAATTAAAAACATCCATTTCAAACCAGCTTGCAGCATTATTTTTCCCCCAATATTTATATGATGTATGTATACATTCTCTAAAAAATCCGTATACTGTAACAATATGATTTTGGAGGATAAGCTATGAATTTTAAAAAGCATTTGACTGTAAAAAAAGATCAGCTGCGCATGCTCCATACGAATGAGAATATTACGGAAATGATGGGTAATACTTTAATTTCATGGCTGCCTGAGGCTCCCAGGGAATATGTGATTGTTTGCATTGGCACTGACCGGTCCACCGGGGATGCTTTTGGTCCACTGACAGGCTATTTCCTGACGGAGTTAAAACCAAAGCATATTTATGTTCACGGAACCTTGGGGGATCCTGTGCATGCGGCTAATTTGCAGGAACATATTAACCTTATCAAGCATACATATCGGCGCCCATTTATCATTGCGGTGGATGCCTGCCTCGGAAAACCTTCTTCTGTCGGCCATTTAATTACCGGTCTGGGGAGTATTAAACCAGGGGCGGCTCTAAATAAATCTTTGCCTGAAATTGGGGATATACATATGACCGGGGTAGTGAATGTCAGTGGTTTTATGGAGCATTCCGTTCTTCAAAATACCAGGTTGTCGGGCGTAGTCGATATGGCAAAAAAAGCAGCTGATATTTTGTATAAAATCGATCAAACTTTGACTTATCATATTGCCTCCCCTGCCGTTGTCATTCAGAAACCGAATAAAGACTTTATTTAAAAACAGCTTAGATTTTATCTAAGCTGTTTCCATTTATATTAGATAATATATATAGTATATTGGCACTGCCATAAATATGGCAGGCAGCAGATTTCCAATACGGATATTTACAATCTTCAATAGGTTTAATCCTATAGCTGCGATTAATAAACCGCCCACTGCTGTAATTTCTATAATCATCCCCTGCAGTATTTGCTCAGGTATCCACCTGTCTATTTGTGTTGCCAGCAGTGCTATGGATCCCTGATAAATAACGACAGGAAAAACAGAAAGAATGACACCAAATCCAAGTGTGGTTGTTAATACCAGCGCAACAAATCCATCAATAAACCCTTTTGTAACAAGTACCTCATGGTCCCCCCTGAGCCCGCCATCCAATGCGCCAATAATCGACATTGCTCCCACGACAAAAATTAAAGAGGCGGTGACAAATCCCTGGGACACACTTACATCATCTTGATTATTGGTAAACTTGCTTCCAATCCACGTACCAAATTGGTTTAATCCATCCTCTATCTTAAAAAACTCTCCTATAATCGCTCCTGAGAGCAAGCTCAGCAATACGATCACAATAATCTCAGTGGAAAATGCCATTTGCAATCCTATTAATGTGACAACAAGACCGATTCCATGCATTACTGTTTCTTTATATTTTTCGGGTATCTTTGTAAAAAACAGACCCAGTATACTGCCTGCAATAATTAATATCCCATTGATCAATGTTCCATATAAAGCCATGTACCCAACTCCATAATTAAAATTCCTGATATGACTCTGCTATTTCCCTCACAGCCTGCAGAAATATATCTACTTCTTCCTCTGTATTATAATAACTTAAGCTAGCTCTGACCATACCCTGGTTTGCAGTATTTAATGTTTCATGGGTGAGCGGGCTGCAATGCAATCCTGCCCTTACTGCGATATCATAATGAGAATCAAGTATAGCTGCTATTTCCTGCGAATTCGCATGCAGTATATTAAATGCTGCTATAGGAAGTCTGTTTGGGTTTTGGTCCGGACCATATATTTGTACACCTGGAACCGTCTCCAATCCCTTCAACAATTTGTTTATCAGAAATGTTTCACGTGGAACATTTCTACCTTTCCCCTTTTCAAAAGCTTCCATGGCAGCCAATAGACCGGCAATTCCAGGCAAGTTCAGTGTACCGCTTTCCATTCTTTCCGGCCATTGTTCAGGCTGATCAATCAACTTCGAATATCCGCCGGTTCCTCCATGATAGATCGGAATTAATGGAATATCGCCTTCGACCAACAGCATCCCGGTTCCCTGCGGACCTAGCAACGCTTTATGTCCCGGAAAAACAAGCATATCAATTTGATCATCCTTCATATGAATATCCATATGGCCAACTGTTTGCGAACCATCAACCAGCGTAGTGATGCCATGCTGTTTAGCGATTTCCATTATTTTTTTTAGTGGAAATACAGCACCAGTAACATTAGATGCATGTGTCATCGCAATTAATCTGGTATTTCCCTTTATTGCTTGTTCAACCTGGTCAATTATTTTATTATCCTGCTCATGCCAATCTATATATGTAACATCAATCTTATATTTTTTTTCTAAATAAACTAATGGTCTGCGAATGGAATTATGTTCAAAATTAGTCGCAATAATGTGTTCCCCTTCTTGCCAATTAAATCCTTTTACAGCCTGATTTAAAGCAGCAGTAGCGTTATGGAAAAAAACAGCTTTCTTTGGATCTGTCATTCCGAATAACTGGGCAGCCTTTTCCCTGGCTTGAAAAATTATACCTGCTGCTTCTCTAGCCAGCCGATGGGATCCCCTGCCCGGATTCGCCGGGTTTTGTATTACTGCCTTGTACATCGCTTCAGCTACTTCAGGCGGCTTGGGAAAAGATGATGCAGCCTGATCAAAATAGATCATTATACCCCTCTCTTCCTTTTAAATTTTACATAATATCCTAAAAGAGGCTGGGACAAAACAATTTTAGTAAACAGAAACCCAAACATCCTTATACACTAAGCTTAAAACCCGCTCCGGAAATATACTACGCTTTCACCATTGGCACAAGTGCGACATCCGTTCAAACTCCCTTTGGTCGTTCTCTCGGTGTCTGCTTTGCCGCGGGCGGCTGGTAAGTCTCCTCGTGCTCGTCGTGTTGCAAGTGTCTCAGTGGTGCAGCACTCCTCGCAAGTAAAAATTGCTAACGCACTGTGGGGTCTTACCGATGCCTTTGCTCCCGCTGGAGTCTACGTATATTTCCGGAGCTAATATGGTGGATTGTTTGTCTTTTCTATACTTACTCAGTGTTCTGTCCCAGCCACTTTAAACCATTATTTTTCCAAAACCTCAATAATTCTCTCCAAATCACTGTCATTATAAAATTCGATTTCAATTTTCCCTTTCCGCTTTCCGCGTTGAATACTTACTGCGGTTCCCAAACGCTCTCTTAAAACAGATTCCTGCTCCTGTAAAAAGATATCTTTCTTTGGCTTTTCTTTCTTTTTCTTTTCTGTTCCTTCATTTAACTTAACGATTAACTGTTCTACCTGTCGTACATTTAACTTTTCTTTTCTTATTTTATTTACAAATGGAACAATTTTATTTTTATCCTTGATGCCGATTAAAGCCCGTCCATGCCCCATAGATAACTCACCATTGTTAATATAGGCTATTACCTGTTCGGGGAGTGTCAACAAACGGACAATATTGGCGATATGGGAGCGGCTTTTACCAAGTCTTCTTGATAATTCCTCCTGGGTAATTTCCAGCTCCTTCATTAAGTTTGCATAAGCATGGGCTTCTTCAATAGGTGTTAAGTCCTCCCGCTGCAAATTCTCAAGCAGCGCCAGCTCCATCATATTTGCATCTGTCAATTCTTTCTCAACTGCAGGAATAGTATCCAATCCTGCTTCCTTTGCGGCGCGGTAACGTCGTTCTCCAACCACAATTTCGTATCCTTTAATACTTTTTCGAACGATGATTGGCTGAATGACACCATATTCAAGTATGGACTCTTTCAATTCTTCAATTGCATCTGCATGAAATGTTTTTCTAGGTTGATACGGGTTTGGTCTGCATTCTGAAATAGGAATTTCCTTTATCATTGCATCATCATGTTCTTCTATATCCGGAAAAAAAGCATTAATCCCTTTACCCAACCCTCTCGCCATTGGCCATCACTTCCTTCGCTAATTCAAGATATACTTGTGCACCTTTTGACTTCGAATCATACATGATGATAGGCTGTCCATGGCTTGGAGCCTCTCCCAGCCTTACATTTCTGGGTATAATTGCTTTATATACTTTATCCTGAAAATATTTTTTTACTTCCTCAATGACCTGGATACCTAAGTTAGTACGTGCATCCAGCATGGTTAACAATACACCTTCAATCATTAATTTCTTATTTAAATGTTTTTGTACGAGACGAATTGTATTCAGCAATTGGCTGAGTCCTTCCAATGCGTAATATTCACATTGTACAGGTATCAGTACCGTATCTGACGTGGTTAATGCATTTAAAGTAAGCAGGCCTAGTGACGGGGGACAGTCAATAATAATGTAATCATAGGAGCTTTTCAGATCTTCAAGCGATTTTTTTAAGCGTACTTCTCTTGATATTGTCGGTACAAGCTCAATTTCTGCACCGGCAAGTTGAATCGTTGCAGGAATAATATCCAAATTTGCAACATCTGTTTGTACGACGACATTTTCTGCTATCATTTCTTCAATAAGCACATTATATATACAATGTTTTACATCTGCTTTATTAATGCCTGCCCCGCTCGTAGCGTTGCCCTGGGGATCTATATCTACCATTAATACTTTATTGCCATAATAAGCAAGGCTGGCACTAAGGTTCACGGAAGAGGTCGTTTTTCCTACTCCACCTTTTTGATTTGCAATCGAAATTATTTTACCCATTTTAAATTGACACCTTCCTAAACAATATAACTATTATTCTACCATTATTTTAGAGAAAAAGAGCAGAAATTATGCTTTTGTTATCCATTTTTAATTTTATCGTTAATGTAAAGAAAAACATTTCTTTATGAGTTAAAAATACCCACCATACTGATGGGTATTAAAATTGCTGTGCAAAAGTATAAAACATATGATATAAGTTCTGCTTTATTTCGTATTATACAATGAATATATTATTTCTGTTTCGGTATTTTTATCGTAATTTGATAGTAATCATCCATTTCCTGTTCATCTGATTCCACATCCACACCGGTATCATTTACCATGGCAAGTGACTGTCTGATCGTGTTCATTGCTATCCGGACATCTTTATTAATCCCTTTCCATTGTGCCCGTTTTTTCTTTTTCTGTTCTTTTGGGGCGTTCAATTTACTTATTCTTTCTTCTGTCTGTTTAACATTTAAGTCCGCCTCCAAAATTTCCTGCAGTACTTTTAATTGCTGCTTCGGGTCTTCCAATTTGATCAGTGCCCTGGCATGACGCTCCGTTATATGTTTATTCAGCAATGCTTCCTGTATTTCTTCGGATAATTTAAGCAAACGGAGCTTATTCGCAATAGTGGATTGGTTTTTTCCAAGCCGCTGTGCCAATGCTTCCTGTGTTAATCCATGCATTTCCAACAGTTTTGCATAAGCATTCGCTTCCTCAATAACTGTCAGTTCTTCCCGCTGCAGGTTTTCTATTAATGCAACGGAGGCAATTTCTTTGTCATTCATTTCTCTGATAATTGCAGAGACATATTCCCACTCCAGCTTTTTAACAGCTCTCCATCTTCTTTCCCCTGCAATTAATTCATACTTTTCTTCATCCGGATGTATTTTCCGGACTACAATGGGCTGAATCATTCCATGTGTATGAATGGTTTGAGCAAGCTCTTTAATCTTTTCCTCACTAAAAATAGAACGGGGCTGAAACCGGTTAGGTTCAATAGCATTTACAGGAATCTGAACAACTTCATCCGGATGGTAGCTGTCTGCCTCCGATTCTTCATCCTTTTCTCCCAAACCAAAAATCCTGTTAAAGGGTTTTACCATCTATTAACACCACCTTTTGCGATGTAAAATAAAAATGTTTCACGTGAAACAATTTGATTTATACTTCCTCTTTTAAAAAAATTATCCATCCAATGTACTGATACATGAATTTCTTTTAAATACAGCTTTATGCTGCTTTAGGGAGTTATACAACAATCAATAGTTTTATTGCTTCCCAATGTTTTTTATACTTAGGTCCTTAATATTTCAGCATCCTCAATCCCTTTTATGGTGAAATTTTGTACATTCCCAAGTGTAAACAAAACGAAGACTTTCACCATTCTTCCGGCAAAAAGTCCACATAATGGATATGTATGTAAGCAAATTATAAATCTATTATTATTCTATCATAAATAAGATGGAATGAACATTAGAAAACCAGGCTTATTGCTAAAGAGACTCCTTTAAATCTGTTTTGTTTAAATTTTTAAGTACTTGGGGGTAAGGCCATGTATGGCAGTATTTTTGGTATGACGATATTAGAGCTGAAAGTTTTCCCGTGCTGCTTCTACTCTATTGGATCCTTATTAGGCGTCCCCGCTTTTCTTGGATATTTTTTGGGTGTTTTTCTTTTCTTATCGACAATAACAATGGAACGTTCACTCTTTTCTTCCGGCAAAATAAATGTATGTGTATCCCTTAAATTTCCGCCTAATATTTCTATAGCTGAAGCCGCAATATCCAATTCTTCGTTCACCTGTGACCCTTTCATGGCCAAAAAGACCCCATTTTTTTTAACCAAAGGCAAACAAAGTTCTGCCAATACGGACATACGTGCTACTGCTCT
The DNA here is from genome assembly GCF_010994035.1 of Virgibacillus aidingensis. Classification (GTDB taxonomy): domain Bacteria; phylum Bacillota; class Bacilli; order Bacillales; family Amphibacillaceae; genus Virgibacillus_N. The sequence continues at coordinate 142,699 of NZ_WIXN01000006.1, read as the reverse complement.
GGCGGACACAACATCAAAATTTTCTCTGTAACTGGCGTTTTTACCAAAATTTTCAGCACGGTTATGATAAAAAGCAATATCCTTCAAATCAAGATCTGCAGCCAGTTGATTTAAGAAATGAATCCGCTTTTTTAAAGAATCAACAATGGTCACTTTTATATGCGGGTAGCATATTTTCAGCGGAATACTTGGAAAGCCAGCACCGGAACCTACATCGCAAATTTCGACAGGTTTATTAAAGTCATAATAAAAAGCTGCTGAGATGGAGTCAAAAAAGTGTTTTTCATACACATCTCCCTCTTCTGTTAATGCAGTAAGGTTAATTTTTTCATTCCATTCCACCAGTGTTTCATAATAAATATGAAACTGTTCAAGCTGTTTTTCAGAAAGATGAATCCCCTGCTCTTTTAAATGTAAAGCAAATGTATTTGCGTTCATTTATAAGTCTCCTTATGTAGATAGAAGATCACACGAACATGTGATCTTCCTGAATCTTTGTTATATTCATGGCGGCAGTCAGGAAAACCTGTCATTCCCTGCCTGCAAATAAGACATTAATTTGCCACTCTGGCGATATCCCCCTGCTCGATATAAACCAATAAGATGGAAACATCTGCCGGGTTTACACCGGAAATCCTGGATGCCTGCCCAACGGACAGCGGACGGATTTTTTTCAGTTTTTCCTTGGCTTCTGTGGCAATTCCGCTTATTGCATTGTAATCAATATCATCCGGTATTTTTTTGTCTTCCATTTTCAGCATGCGGTCAACCTGTTCTTTTGCCTTCTTAATATAACCTTCATACTTAATTTGAATACCTACCTGCTCTTTTACTTCTTCCGGCAGATCAGAATCCGGCTGAAGAATACTTTCAATATTCTCATAGGTGATTTCCGGCCGCTTCAGCAGGTCATATGCTTTCACTGCTTCTTTCAGATGTGTTCCCATGTCTTCGAGAAATTTATTCATATCTGCTGAAGGTTTAATTATCAATTTGTTTAACCGTTTCTTTTCCTGCTCCACCAAACGTTTCTTTTCTTCGTATTTTGCATAGCGTTTCTCATCCACCGTGCCTGCCTGGTAACCGATTTCTGTCAGGCGGAGGTCAGCGTTGTCATGGCGCAGCAGCAAGCGGTATTCGGCACGGGATGTCAACAGGCGGTAAGGTTCGTTAGTTCCTTTTGTAACCAGATCATCAATCATGACACCAATATAGGCTTGGGAACGATCCAGTATTATCGGTTCTTTTCCAAATAATTTGGCTGCCGCATTCATTCCTGCCATGATCCCTTGTCCTGCTGCTTCTTCATACCCGGATGTTCCGTTAATTTGCCCTGCAGTAAACAGATTTTCTATATTTTTCGTTTCCATTGTCGGCCAAAGCTGGGAAGGAACGACTACATCATATTCGATGGCATAGCCTGCACGCATAATTTGCGCATTTTCCAGACCCGGCACGGTTTTAATCATTTCATGCTGTACATATTCAGGCAGTGAGGTGGATAGCCCCTGTACATACACTTCATCCGTATCTCTTCCTTCCGGCTCAAGGAAAATCTGATGCCGCGGCTTGTCATTGAAACGGACAATTTTATCCTCGATGGAAGGACAATATCTCGCCCCTGTCCCGCGCTTTACACCGGAATACATGGCAGACATTCCAAGATTATCATTAATAACCTGGTGTGTGAATTCATTCGTGTAGGTTAACCAGCATGGGAGCTGCTCAACAACACGATCTATTGTTTCATACGAAAAATATTTGGGATTCTCGTCTCCAGGCTGGATTTCCGTTTTGGAGTAATCAATGGAATGACTGATGACCCGTGGCGGCGTTCCTGTTTTAAAACGGGTCAGCTTAAAGCCGAGTTCCTCCAGATTATTGGAAAGCTTCAACGTAGGCCGCTGGTTATTCGGTCCGCTTTCATATTCCACATCACCGATCAATACTTTTCCGCGCATAAAAGTTCCAGTCGTAATGATGACTGATTCCGAAGTGTAGACGGCCTTCGTTTCCGTCACAACACCTTTACAAACACCATCTTCCACAATCAGAGAATCTACCATTCCCTGATGCAGGGTAAGGTTTTCTTCATTTTCCAGCAGTTTTTTCGCTTCCTGCATATATACGTTTTTATCTGCCTGTGCCCGTAAAGCCTGCACGGCAGGTCCTTTTCTCGTATTGAGCATGCGCATTTGGATAAATGATTTATCAATCAATTTACCCATTACTCCGCCAAGGGCATCCACTTCCCTGACAACAATTCCTTTGGCCGGACCGCCAATGGATGGATTGCATGGCATAAAAGCAATCATGTCCAGGTTCAGTGTCAGCATAAGTGTTTTTGAACCCATACGGGCAGCGGCAACACCTGCTTCCATCCCTGCATGGCCGGCACCGACAACGATAACATCATAATGGCCTGCATTATAGGTCATCATTTTCACCCTTTCTTTCAATTTTTACAGATTTCCCTATTTTCCTAAACAGAACTGGGAAAACAGCTGATCAATCAAGCTGTCACTGGCTGTATCGCCAATAATTTCACCTAGAAACTCCCATGTTCTTGTTACATCTATTTGTACAATATCAAGCGGCATATCAAGTTCAATTGCCTCCATGGCGTCCTCAAGTGCCTGCTTGGCTTGTTTCAGCAGTTGAATATGCCTTACATTGGACACATATGTTAAATCCCCGGTATCAATCTCACCGGCAAAAAATGTTTTGGCAATGGCCGCTTCCAGATCATCAATACCCTCATCTTCAATGAGAGACGTGGAAATAACCGCATTCTCCCCAGCAAGCTCCTTTACCTCTTCCAGGGAAAGCTTTTGCTCAAGATCTGTTTTATTCATAATAACAATAAAGTCCAGACCTTCAATTGCTTCAAAAAGCTTTTTGTCTTCCGCTGTCAGCTCCTCATTATAATTCAATACGAACAATATGAGATCTGATTCCTTTAACACTTGTCTGGAACGTTCCACACCAATTTTTTCAACAATATCCTCTGTCTCCCGGATACCCGCAGTATCCACAAGTCTCAGCGGCACTCCCCTGACGTTGACATATTCTTCAATAATATCCCTCGTTGTCCCGGGAATCTCCGTCACAATCGCTTTATTTTCCTGAACAAGTGCATTCATAAGAGAGGATTTCCCTACATTCGGCCGTCCAATAATAGCAGTAGCCAGTCCTTCTCTTAAAATTTTTCCCTGCTTTGCTACCTGCAGCAGTTCTTCTATCTCCTGATGCACTTCCTTCGTCTTCTTTCGCATCATATCATGGGACATTTCTTCCACGTCATCGTATTCAGGATAATCAATATTTACTTCCACATGGGCAACGGTTTCCAGCAAATCCTGCCGCAGCCGCTGAATCAGGCCGGACAGACGTCCATCCATCTGCTTCAGTGCAACAGACATTGCCTTATCCGTTTTTGCGCGGATTAAATCCATGACAGCCTCGGCCTGGGACAAATCAATACGGCCATTTAAAAAGGCGCGTTTCGTAAACTCTCCGGGTTCAGCCAATCTTGCTCCCTGACTTAAAGCAATCTCAAGTACACGGTTCACGGAAACGAGCCCGCCGTGACAATTGATCTCAACAATATCCTCGCGGGTAAATGTTTTAGGGCCTCGCATGATGGAAACCATCACTTCCTCTGCAACTTCATTTGTTGCCGGATCTACAATTTTTCCATAATGCATCGTATGGGAAGCTGCTTCTGTAATATCTTTTCCCTGAAAAATGGCTGCGGCCATCGGAATTGCTTCCGGTCCGCTCAACCTTACAATAGAAATTGCACCTTCTCCAATTGGTGTGGATATTGCTGTAATTGTATCTGTTTCCATCTGCTGCACCTCCTTTTTTGTTCAGCTTAATCATTGGATTTAAGCAAATTTATATATCAATCAGCAACTGATTACTTTTATTGTCACTAACAAAATAGAATATCACAAATACCTGTAAAAATAAAGTTGTCCACAGCATAAAATAACAAAACCGTCTATCCACATGTGAACAGACGGTTTTGTTTAAGGAATTATTAACATGTTCATTACTTTATTTTAACGAATTATTTCTTTTTTATATCAATGGTCCCATCCTTATACGTATTCCCTACCTGTTCGTGGATGATGGTCAGTTCCTCCCCATTATCCTGATTTTCCGGATGATATGTTTTATCTGCAATTTCTTTTGCTTTTCCCTGATGATCAGCATGTTCCCTTTTTTGCATATCCATATCTCCTTCCTGAACGAGGCTATTAATTAATGATTTCCCGAATCAGGCCATAATAAAACGCCTGAATTTCATCAGGCGCTTAAAACCCGCTCCGGAAATATACTACGCTTTCACCATTGGCACAAGTGCGACATCCGTTCAAACTCCCTTGGGTCGTTCTCTCGGTGTCTGGTTTGCCGCGGGCGGCTGGTAAGCCTCCTCGTGCTCGTCGTGTTGCAAGTGTCTCAGTGGTGCAGCACTCCTCGCAAGTAAAAATTGCTAACGCACTGTGGGGTCTTACCGATGCCTTTGCTCCCGCAAATCTTTTCGGTGGGACGAGGAACCGCTGTACCATAGTCCCAGGAGTCTACGTATATTTCCGGAGCTAATATGGTGGATTGTTCGTCTTTTCTATGCTTACTTAGTGTTCTGTCCCAGCCTCGCTCTTCTGTATATCATTTAATTTGGTTTGATGACAATATGGCGATGCGGTTCTGCTCCATCTGAATATGTTGTAATATTTTCATGATCCTGCAATGCACTGTGAATAATTTTTCGTTCAAAGGCCGGCATTGGTTCCAGAGCCACTTTTTTATTCAGCCGTACCGCTTTGTCTGCCATTTTCCCAGCAAGGGATTCCAGGGTTTCTTTTCTTCTTCCCCGATATCCTTCTGCATCCAGTGTAACGGAATAATATTCATCGGAATCTCTGTTTAATGCAAGATGCACCAGGTATTGGAAAGCATTTAATGTCTGACCGCGCTTTCCGATTAACAGCGCAATATTTTCCGCATTCATTTCAAATGTAACGTGATTTCCTTCTACTGTGGTTGCTATCTCCACATCAATATTCATATTTTTTGCCACTTCATGAATGAAGTTCTCTGCTGCTTCAATTGGATTTTTTTTGATTTTTACTTTTACGTAGGCACGCTTGGATCCAAATACACCAAGCAGCCCTTTTTTTCCTTCATCAATAACTTCAATTTCAACCCGGTCCCTTGTAGTATTTAACTGCTCTAACGCTGACTGGACCGCTTCTTCAACTGTTTGACCACTGGCAGTTAATTCTCTCACTTTTTGACGCCCCCAGTATTTGCTGATTTCGCCATCATCGGCTTACGGATAAATAATGTTTGAGCAATCATAAAGAAGTTACCGATTACCCAGTAGAGCGCTAACGCTGACGGGAAGAAAAAGGCAAACGTACCTATCATAATCGGCATGACCCACAGCATGACCATCATTTGCGGATTTTGCGCTGCTGATGAACCAGCCATCATCAGTTTTTGCTGAAGCCAGGTTGTTGCAGCCGTAATAATCGGCAATATTGGATCCGTTGAACCCAGTTCAAACCAGAGAAAAGTACCTTTACTTATTTCTTCTGTACGCATAATGGCATGGTACATGGCAATTAATATCGGCATTTGCACAAAGATTGGCAAACAGCCTGCAAGCGGATTTACCCCATGTTTTTGAAATAAAGCCATGGTTTCCTGCTGTAATTTTTGCTGTGTATTGGCATCTTTTGAACTGTATTTCTCCTGAAGTTTCTTTAGCTCCGGCTGAATATCCTGCATTGATTGTGAGCTTTTCAATTGTTTAATGTTTAACGGCAAAAGGACTAAACGGATCAGAATTGTAACGATAACGATAGACAGCCCATAATTACTGGTAAACAATTCAGCAAAATACGTGATCAGCCATGATAATGGATAAACAAAATAACTATTCCATATTCCTTCGCTTTCAGATGTAATTGGTTGATCGATTTCTGTACAACCGGAAAGTATTGCCACGGTGAATAATAATCCCGCGAGCAATAGATACTTTTTACGCAAAATCTTTCCTCCTAACTATATTGCCAAGCCGGGTTATCCCCAGGCTGATAGAACAAAACAAATTAAAATTAGCTTCTCACCTAAACTTCTACTAACATGCTTCTATCCGGCATGGAAGTGTAAAATTTCCTGTCTGCTATAATGAAAGATAAAAACTTAATGCATTTCCTTATCTGCTATTTTAGCCTATATGTCTATAAGTTTCTATATTAAACAACAACTATTTTTTGAATAACTGTTCTTTATGTATTAAATGAACCAGGCTTTTCTTTATCTCTTTACCATTCATAACTTTTGCCGGCTGTCTGGCAATGACAACATAATCGTATTCATGTTTAACTTCATCTTCCAATTCCTGAAAAGATGTGCGCAAATAGCGCTTTATCCGATTTCGCGTCACTGCATTGCCTATTTTTTTTCCGACAGACAGCCCTACTCTGAAATGAAGCTGCCCGGGCTTTTTCACGTAATAGATAACCAGCTGCCGATTGGCAAAAGACTTTCCCCGCTTAAAAATCTGCTGAAATTCTTCATTTTTTTTTATCCTGTATTCCTTTTTCATTTCGTATCACCTTAGTAGATCCTGCTTCAAGCCTGTCCATTTCCAACTATGTACATAACCTGGTGGCTGACTTTTAAATCCTCAAAAAATATAGAAAACCTGAGCGGATATGCTTGCAACTATACTCGTTCAGCCTCTTCCGCTCCGGCTTTTTACTCTTCTATCCTGAAAAAGACCACTGAAATGTCAGTGGCCTATGCAGATAATACTTTTCTTCCTTTGCGGCGACGGCGGGCAAGTACTTTACGTCCATTTTTAGTACTCATTCTTGACCGGAAGCCATGCACTTTCTTACGTTTACGGTTATTCGGTTGAAATGTTCTTTTCATTTATTCTGCACCTCCTGAAAAGGATGTAAAATCCGAAGTAAAATTTCTCCATAAGACAGTCTTTGTAATTATACGTAATCATGATAGCATCTGTCAACATTGATTTTTTCAATTGAAATACGGAGGCGCTTCACCTCCAGCAAAATTTCCTCTTTCAGAAATAAAATAACCGGGTTCGGTTCACTTCATCAAACTGCCCACCCATTGAACCTTTCCCGTTATTCAAAGAAACATACCTTGCCAAATCATCCGGGAATGCTGATTGATCCCCATCTTATCATGCCTAATTCTCATCATATAAAGTATAAAAGTACAACCATACTGTTATACAACAATTAACTATCCAGCCATCCAGCATACCCTGCCTATATTTTTTAAAATAAAATTTCATTGCTTTGGCTAATAATAACTTTTTCAGCTATATTTAAATAAAAATTGCTTATCCACATACGGTGTCCATAATTTTTCCGCCAATTTTTTTCATCCACAACAATTATCGACAAGAAAATCACAAAATATAGTGCTGTTAACGAAATTTGTATACAACCTGTTGAATTTGTGGATAAGTGTCGAAAAAACATTGCAGTTACTGGGTTTTTTTGATATTATTATTGTGTTTAACTCTGTGGAAAGGACCTGTTCTTAAATGAGTTATCTACAGTTTGTGGATATGTTGTGGATATTAATTCACATACCATAGTATAATGTTATCAACAGATTTGTGGAAAACGTTTGTAAGTATTTAAATGCCTTTATACATCCATTCAATCTGTCCACAGGCCTATTTTCATTTTTCCAGCAGGATGCCCGAAAATTTCCATAACCAAACCAAATAAATAATAAGAGGTAAACCATATAATTTTTTGTACAAAATTTCCAACGTGCCTTTTTCTTCTTTACGAGATAGAGAGAGGCTTTTTGTGTCATTGGCGCAATATTTTATCCCATAGCATTTAGATGCATATATTGATGAAAGGAGTGAAGACACCATTGGAAAATATTAACGATTTATGGGTAGCAACGCTGGAAAAGATAGAAGAAAAAATAAGCAAACCAAGCTTCGAAACATGGCTGCAATATACAAAAGCAGAAGGTCTTGATGGAAACACATTGATCATCTCCGCTCCGAACGAGTTTGCGAGAGATTGGCTGGAAAACCAGTATACACAATTTATTTCCGAAATTTTACTTGATATTACCGGAACCGAATTACATACGAAATTTATCGTACCTGACAGCAGTGTTGAAAAGGAAAATAATCAATCCCAGCAGCAGCCGGATCCAAACAAAGGCAATGAAGCAAACAAAACGATGCTTAATGAAAAATACACCTTTGATTCGTTTGTCATTGGTGCGGGGAACCGATTTGCCCACGCTGCTTCCCTTGCTGTTGCCGAAGCTCCTGCAAGAGCGTACAATCCGCTTTTTATTTATGGTGGTGTAGGACTGGGAAAAACCCATCTGATGCAGGCAATCGGTCATTATGTCCAGGAACATGATCCGAATGCAAAAGTGGTTTATTTATCATCGGAAAAATTTACAAATGAATTTATTAACGCCATTATGGACAATAAAACCACTTCTTTCCGCAATAAATACCGGAATGTAGATGTTTTATTAATTGACGATATTCAATTTATTGCAGGCAAGGAATCAACCCAGGAAGAATTCTTCCATACATTCAACACGCTGCATGAGGAAAGCAAACAAATTATTATATCCAGTGACAGACCGCCAAAAGAAATTCCAACACTGGAAGACAGGCTGCGATCCCGATTTGAATGGGGGCTGATTACAGATATAACCCCGCCGGACCTGGAAACAAGAATTGCTATCCTGTCAAAAAAGGCAAAAGCAGAAGGCCTCGATATACCAAATGAAGTCATGCTGTATATTGCCAATCAAATTGATACAAATATCAGGGAGCTTGAAGGTGCATTAATTCGGGTTGTCGCCTATTCCTCTCTTGTAAATCAGGATATCGATGCCTCCCTGGCTGCAGATGCACTAAAGGATATCATTCCAAGCAGCAAACCCCGGGTGATTACAATTCAGCTTATCCAGGAAACCGTAGGGGAAAAGTATAATGTCAGCCTGGAAGAAATGCTTGCAAAAAAACGCACAAAAGCTATCGCTTTTCCAAGGCAGATTGCCATGTATTTATCCAGGGAATTAACCGACTCCTCTCTGCCGAAAATCGGGGAAGAATTTGGCGGACGGGATCATACAACGGTGATCCATGCCCATGATAAAGTAACCAAAATGATGGAAAAAGATACGGAACTTACTAAAGAATTAGAAGAACTGAAAGAAAAGCTGAAATCATTCTGAACAATTGCCTGTGAAGAAATGTGAATGAAAGTAAGAAATCATAAACAGGTTGTCCACATGTGAATAACTGTGTTTCAGCAATCAAACTTCATTTATCCACAATAATCACAGCGCTTATTATTATTACTGTATTTTTATTAAATAAAATAAATATATAGAACTTCCATGAGGAGGATAATCGAATGAAATTTATTATTAATCGCCAGAAATTAATCTCAGGGCTGCAAGATGTAATGAAAGCTATCTCATCACGGACAGTTGTACCGATTCTGACAGGGGTTAAATTGGAAGCAGCGAAAGAGGGAATTACGCTAACTGGCAGTGATTCAGATATAACGATAAAATATTTTATCCCGGCTGTCGAAGAATTTGTTGATAAAAAGACTGATGAAGCAGATGAAGAGATGGATAATAAAAAAATAAATGCAGAAATAATACAGGAAGGAAGTATTGTGCTGCATGCGAAATATTTTCCTGACATTATTCGCAAATTACCTGAGGAAACCGTGGAAATCGAAATGGATCCTCAATTAAAAGTTGCCATTCGCTCGGGAAAAGCGTTGTTCCATTTAAACGGCCAGGATCCGGATGAATATCCATTGCTTCCTGAATTGCAAACGGAAGACAGTTTTGAACTATCCACAAACACGTTAAAAGCCTTGATTAAACAAACTGTTTTTGCTGTTGCGACAATGGAAAGCCGTCCCATTTTAACCGGGGTGCAAATTAAATTGCTTGATAATAAACTGACATTCTCTGCAACTGACAGTCACCGTCTGGCCATGCAGGAAATTCCGGTAGATGATGCTCAAACAGAAATTACCAGTCTCGTTATTCCTGGCAAAAGCTTGAATGAATTGAATAAAATTTTAACGGATAATGATGAAAAAATAGAGATAAGTGTAACTAATAATCAAATACTTTTCCGGACAGAAAATTTATATTTTCTTTCCCGGCTGCTGGATGGGAAATACCCGGAAACGTCCCGGCTGATTCCGGAAGAAAGTAAAACAGCACTGCAAATAAAAACGAAGGAGCTTCTACATACCATCGATCGTGCTTCCCTTCTTGCCAAGGATGATCATAATAATGTGGTAAGGCTGACAACAAACGACAATAACAGTGCGGAAATTTCAAGTAACTCCCCTGAGGTAGGGACTGTTACAGAAGAAATTGGCATTCAATCGATGGAAGGCGAGGATCTGAAAATATCCTTCAGCTCAAAATATATGATGGATGCACTGAAGGCCATAGATTTTGATGAGGTGAAAATAGAATTCACCGGGGCGATGCGGCCATTTATTATCCGGCCGGTCAACGGTGCTGAGATTCTGCAGTTAATCCTGCCGATCCGAACATATTAACAAGCAGCTTTCCGTCTGGTAAATCCTGCTTATATAACTCATAACTGCCATTATTTCAGCTCATTATCTATTGGATAGTGAGCATTTTTTTTAACACGTTAAAAAAGAAATTTTCAGCAATGGTTTTTGCTGGGACGAGGAACTACTGTACCCGCAGCCCCCCAAAAATGTAATTAGAATTATTAAATATTTTTAAATCTCACGTATAATCCAAATACTAAAAGACGGGCAAATACGGTTTATTAATTATCACCATGTTATATGAACATATTTCTTCAAAAAAAACTTTATCAATGAACAAAATTGGTAAATATATCCTAAACAATTGACTCTTCCTGCTCTTTTTCCCCTTTTTTAAAAGCAATTTAAAGGCGAAATAAGCCTGATTGTATAAAAAAAGGGGTAAACCTTTCAATAAAGCAAAAACTTTAGTAAAATAGGTTTATAAGACTTCTATAGGTAATATACTAATAAATAAACAATAGAATCGGTGATGAAATGCATGAAGAAGTGAGCATAAGCACGGAATATATTACGCTGGGCCAATTTATAAAAATCATTAATATTCTCGAATCCGGCGGAATGGTAAAGCTTTTTCTCCAGCAGGAAGGCGTCATCGTAAATGGAGAACAAGAACACAGGCGGGGAAGAAAGCTGTATCCCAATGACGTAGTAGAGATAGAAGGCGTCGGTTCTTACATCGTTACAAAAGAGGATTAAGCATGCATATCGAACAGCTGACATTAAATAATTACCGGAATTATGAGGGACTTGATATCACTTTTGATGATAAGATCAATGTCATTATCGGAGAAAATGCCCAGGGAAAGACGAACTTGATGGAAGCCATCTACCTGCTTGCATTTACCAAATCCCACAGGACATCCAGGGAAAAAGAACTTATTCAATGGGATAAGGAATATGCTAAAATAGAAGGCAGGATTACAAAAAGAAACCAGTCATTTCCGCTGGAAATCATTATTTCCGCAAAAGGAAAAAAGGCGAAATTCAATCATCTGGAACAGCCGCGGCTAAGTGATTATATTGGAGCCCTGAATGTGGTAATGTTCGCACCCGAGGACCTGACCATTGTGAAAGGCCCGCCGCAAATACGCCGGAGATTTATGGATATGGAGCTGGGGCAAATCCAGCCGACCTATGTTTATCATTTGGGACAGTATCAAAAAATATTAAAACAGCGAAATGCTGTATTGAAACAGATGCAAAGAAACTTTCACCAGGATAAAAGTATACTGGAAATTTTAACGGATCAGTTAATATCCCACGCAGCAACATTAATGGAAAAACGGTTTGTTTTTCTTGATTTATTGCGGAAATGGGCAATTCCCATACATCATGGGATCAGCCGAAAGCTGGAGGAGCTGGAAATTGCCTATGCTCCAACCATAGATGTTACCGAAAATGATAATAAAGATAAAATAGAATCCATGTATATGAATAAATTCCGGGAAGTACAGGAAAAAGAGATTGAACGCGGCACCACATTAATTGGACCCCACCGGGATGATTTGCTGTTTTATGTTAATGGCAAAAACGTCCAGGTTTACGGTTCCCAGGGACAGCAGCGGACCACGGCTTTATCCGTGAAACTCGCAGAAATCGAACTCATCTGTCATGAGGTTGGCGAATATCCTGTTTTACTTCTCGATGATGTTTTAAGTGAATTGGATGATTACAGACAATCCCATCTTTTAAGCACCATTCAGGGAAAGGTGCAGACATTTGTATCTACCACAAGTGTTGAGGGGATTAACCATGAAACATTGAAAAAAGCGGAACTCTATCATGTGAAAGATGGAAAAATAGTTACATAATGCGAAAGGGAGATACGATGTTCATTCATATTGGAAACGACAATGCAATAAGATCCGGTGATGTGATAGCCATTCTGGATTATAATTTAATTTCATCTTCCACCATTATGGAAAATTTCATGGAAGGGTCGGAGAAAGAAGGGAAAATCATTGGACCAAGGGCAGATGCCAAATCTGTCATGGTTACGAGAGATCATATTTACTACAGTACATTGTCCGTAACAACACTGAAAAAAAGGGCAAGCATGATATCCACGATAGATAAACTAGACGATTTTTCAGATGATATTAAAGAAATTGAAATGTAGCCCTCATCCATTTTCTTTTATAAAGATGAGAAACTTTCTTATCCGGATTAGTGAAACCGGAGCATCCACCATGAGGCATAAATTCCAAAGCAAAATGCTTCCAAGAACGCAAAGTTTTCAGGAATATCTTTAAACAGCAGGCAAGGTTGTTCTCATAGTGGGCAAGCATATATATTTACGTTTTTTTATTCAGATAGAAATGGAAGTGAAACTATGTCAATGGAAGATAACGTTGCAAATAATCAGGCATATGGTGCGGATCAGATTCAAGTACTGGAGGGACTGGAAGCCGTACGGAAGCGGCCGGGAATGTATATTGGCTCTACTGCAGAAAAAGGGCTGCATCATTTAGTCTGGGAAATTGTGGATAACAGTATTGATGAAGCACTGGCAGGATATTGTGACAAGATTGACGTCATTATTGAAAAGGACAACAGTATTACGGTAAAAGACAATGGCCGGGGTATACCGGTTGATATCCAGAAAAAAACAGGAAGACCTGCCCTGGAAGTAATCATGACTGTGCTGCATGCCGGCGGCAAGTTTGGCGGCGGAGGCTACAAAGTTTCCGGCGGATTGCACGGGGTTGGCGCTTCTGTTGTCAATGCCCTTTCATCGAAATTGGAAGTGTATGTCCATCGGGATAATAAAATCCATTACTTGGAGTTCAGAAAAGGCATTCCCCAGGGAGAAATTGAAGTTATCGGGGAGACGGATATTACCGGCACCATAACTCATTTCATTCCCGATACGGAAATTTTTACGGAATCCATCGAATACAGCTTTGATATCTTATCCCAGCGCTTGCGAGAGCTGGCTTTTTTAAACAAAGGCCTGACAATTACGATTGAGGATAAAAGGACAGATGGAGAACAAATCAGCTACTACTATGAGGGCGGCATCAGCTCTTATGTGGAATTTATTAACCGCACGAGGGAAGTGCTCCACGAGCCTTTTTATGCGGAAGGTGTAGATGAGGGAATTTCCGTTGAAGTGGCCATCCAATATAATGACGGGTTTGCAAGTAATCTGTACTCCTTTGCGAACAACATTCACACGTATGAAGGCGGCACCCATGAATTTGGATTTAAGACCGGCTTAACAAGGGTGATTAATGATTATGCCAGAAAAAATAATTTATTTAAAGAATCTGACCCTAATTTATCCGGAGAGGATGTACGTGAAGGTTTGACGGCAATTGTGTCCATTAAACATCCGGACCCCCAATTTGAAGGTCAGACGAAAACAAAACTTGGAAACAGTGAAGTCCGGACTGTAACGGATCATGTATTCAGTGAACTGTTTTCCAAATTTTTATATGAAAATCCGTCTGTAGCCAAAATTGTTGTAGAAAAAGGATTAATGGCTTCCAGAGCCAGGGCAGCTGCCAAGAAAGCAAGAGAGCTGACAAGGAGAAAAAGTGCACTTGAAGTGTCAAATCTCCCGGGTAAACTGGCCGACTGTTCCTCAAGAGATGCGGAAATCAGTGAGCTTTATATTGTGGAGGGAGACTCTGCAGGCGGTTCCGCCAAGCAGGGACGGGACAGGCATTTTCAGGCCATCCTTCCTTTGCGCGGTAAAATTTTAAACGTGGAAAAAGCCAGACTGGACAGAATTTTATCCAATAATGAAGTGCGTTCCATGATTACAGCTTTGGGAACGGGGATTGGAGAAGATTTTGACATTACGAAAGCGCGTTACCATAAAGTAGTTATTATGACAGATGCTGATGTGGACGGTGCCCATATCCGCACCTTATTATTAACCTTCTTTTATCGTTATATGCGTCCATTGATCGAGTACGGCTATATTTACATTGCCCAGCCGCCTCTGTATAAAATACAGCAGGGTAAAGCTGCCTATTATGCATACGATGACAAAGAGATGGAGCGGATATTGGAAGAGCTTCCGAAAACTCCTAAACCGGGACTGCAGCGGTATAAAGGTCTTGGGGAAATGAATGCCGAGCAGCTTTGGGAAACTACGATGGATCCGGAAAACCGTACATTGCTCCAGGTGGAATTAAAGGATGCAATTGATGCGGATCAGGTCTTTGATATGCTGATGGGTGATAAAGTGGAGCCGCGCAGAAACTTTATTGAAGAAAACGCCCAATATGTACAAAATCTTGATATATAAAACAGATGTCAGAGGCAAGAGGCAATAAGTCAAATTGAGAATGACTTCAGGCCTTACAACCACTGACTTCTGGAAAAATGCCACAGCATTTTTCTAATGGGAGGTAGTAAAATGGCAGAGGAACAACGGCCAAATGTTCAGGAAATAAATATAAGCAAAGAAATGCGCACATCCTTTTTGGATTATGCCATGAGTGTTATTGTATCGCGTGCACTGCCGGATGTGCGTGATGGCATGAAGCCTGTTCACCGCAGAATATTATATGCAATGAATGATTTAGGTATGCATGCAGATAAAGCATATAAAAAATCCGCCCGTATTGTCGGAGAAGTAATCGGTAAGTACCATCCCCACGGGGATTCGGCTGTTTACGAGGCCATGGTAAGGATGGCACAGGATTTCAGCTTCCGGAACATGCTGGTGGACGGGCATGGAAACTTTGGTTCGGTTGACGGGGATTCAGCAGCTGCAATGCGTTATACAGAGGCCAGAATGTCCAAGATTTCCATGGAACTATTACGTGATATCAATAAAGATACCATTGATTATACCGATAACTATGATGGATCGGAGCGGGAACCGGTCGTTTTTCCTGCCCGTTTTCCAAACCTGCTCGTAAACGGTGCTGCAGGAATTGCAGTTGGCATGGCGACGAATATTCCGCCGCATAACCTCGGTGAAACGATCGATGCAGTGCTCGCTGTCAGTAAAAATCCGGATATCACGATTGATGAATTAATGGAAGACTATATCCACGGGCCTGATTTTCCAACCGGAGCCCAAATACTAGGCAGAAGCGGTATCCGCAAAGCCTATGAAACAGGAAAAGGCTCCATTACCATTCGGGCAAAAGTCAATATTGAAGAAAAGGCAAATGGGAAAGCTACGATTATTGTGTCAGAGCTGCCATATCAGGTGAATAAAGCAAAACTGATTGAAAAAATTGCCGAACTTGTCCGGGATAAACGGATTGACGGCATTACAGATTTACGGGATGAATCCGATAGAAATGGTATGCGGGTAGTCATCGAACTGCGCCGGGACGTCAACCCGAATGTCGTATTGAATAATTTATATAAATATACTGCCCTTCAGACGACTTTTGGCGTTAATATGCTGGCACTTGTTGACGGACAGCCGAGAGTGCTGACCATTAAGCAATGCCTGGAACATTATCTGGATCATCAAGTCGTTATTATTAAACGCCGGACGGCATTTGAATTAAGAAAAGCAGAGGCAAGAGCGCATATTTTGGAAGGTTTAAGGGTTGCACTTGATAACCTGGATGAGGTAATCTCTTTAATCCGCAATTCCAAAACAGCAGACATTGCCCGGGATGGTTTGATGAATGGTTTTGAACTGACGGAAAAACAGGCTCAGGCCATACTTGATATGCGTCTGCAGCGGCTTACCGGTCTGGAACGGGAAAAAATCGAAAACGAGTATAAAGAATTAATGCAGCTGATTGATGAGTTAAAAGCCATCTTAGCGGATGAAGAAAAAGTGCTGGAAATTATCCGGGAGGAACTTACGGAGATCAAAGAGAAATATAACGATGCGCGCCGGACGGAAATTATGATGGGCGGAGCAGGCTTCTTCGAGGATGAAGATTTAATCCCGGAAGAAAGCATTGTCATTACACTGACCCATAAAGGGTATATAAAACGATTGCCGTCATCCACCTACCGGACACAAAAACGAGGCGGCCGCGGCATTCAGGGCATGGGGACAAATGAAGATGATTTTGTGGAGCATCTCGTTTCCACTTCCACCCATGATACGATCCTGTTTTTTACGAACAAAGGAAAGGTTTATAAAATAAAGGGTTATGAAATCCCGGAATTTAACCGGACTGCAAAAGGGATTCCAATTATTAATCTCTTACAGGTGGAAAAAGGAGAATGGGTAAATGCCGTTATTTCCGTTACAGAATACAAGGAAGATGCCTATTTATTCTTTACTACGAAATATGGTATTTCCAAACGGACAAGACTTTCCCAATATGCAAACATAAGAAAAGGCGGATTGATTGCAGTAGGTTTAAGGGAAAATGATGAACTGATTTCCGTACGTTTAACAGATGGAAACCAGCATATGATGATTGCGACGAAAAATGGCTATTTAATCCGTTTTCCGGAAGAACAAATCAGATCCATGGGAAGAACAGCGGCCGGGGTAAAAGGCATTTCACTCCGGGAGGATGATGAAGTGGTTTCCATGGAAATTCTGCAAAAAGATGCCAACATATTGCATGTAACGAGCAAAGGCTACGGGAAACAAACGAAAGAAACGGAATACCGGGTAACGAATCGCGGCGGAAAAGGGATTTTCACCTGTAATCTGACTGATAAAACAGGGGATGTCGTTGCCGTTAAAGCAGTGGATGGGGATGAAGACCTGATGCTGATTACCATTGCCGGTGTATTAATCCGCATTCCGGTAAAAGATATCTCCGAGACAGGGCGAAACACGATGGGGGTTCGTCTAATCCGCCTCCAGGACGAAGAAGAAGTCGCCACCGTCGCCAAGGTTGAAATCGAGGAGGAAGAGGAACTCGAAGAAGAGACAGAGGTGGAAGAAGAAAGTGAAGAATAAGGCAGACCTTATTGCGTGATGATGTTCTCAGCGCAGTCGGAGGTTTGTACTTATACTATTGCTGACAATAGGGCTGGGACATAATGGAGATATTCCAAGCAGATAGAGGTGCTCTACTCATCATTTGTTTGGATTACACCAGATTTTACAGTTATGCCCCAGCCCCTCTTATTTACAGGATGAATTTTTATTAAATTGCAGAGGTAGGGATCCTATGCGTGTGAAACCGTCACAATTAATTCCTGGTTGTATTTTATTGCAGGAGGTAAAAGGAAAATCGAATAAACCACTCGTTCCCAAGAATACGGTTTTAGAGGAGAAACATATCACCTTTTTAGGTAAATTTTTGATTTCTTCTGTGGAAGTATCCTCTAAACTTGCAGACGGGAAAGTTTTCCAGCCAAAAGAAATTATAGAGGGTGTGTCTGTAAATAGAGAACATAAAAAAGAGAAGCAGCATGAAAATCTTTCTTTTAAGAATCATTATGATCATGCCGTACATATGTACAAAAAAGAATTTGAAAAGTGGCAAAATGGCATGCCTGTGGATATGGCTGTGTTGAGAAAGCATATATTGCCTTTACTGGAGCGGATAAATGAAATAGAGGAGGAAGTGTACTTACTTCATCGATACAGTAAAAGGAAAGATTATTTTTATTATCATAGTGTGGCGCTTGGCGTACTTTCTGCATACTTAGGAAAGAAAATGGGATTTAAAAAGGGAGAATGGCTGCAAATCGGTATTGCCGGTTTATTAAGCGACAGTGGAATGGCAAAATTGGATCCTGCTATATTATTAAAAGAGCATCCTTTAACAATGGATGAATTAAATGAAATAAAAAAACATCCTGCCTATGCTTACCGGTTAGTGGAAAATACCCCCACTATTACTCAAGGTGTAAAAATAGCTGTATTGCAGCACCATGAAAGGCTTGATGGGAGCGGATATCCACTTGGCCTGCGAAAGGGGAAGATACATAGATTTGCAAGAATTATCGCCCTTTGTGATATGTACAACCAAATGACCAGTGAACATTCCTGTAAAGAAAAAAAATCCCCATATAAAGCAATAGAGGCATTGCAAAAAGAAAAATACACCAAACTGGATCCGGAAGTAGTAAATGCCTTTATTGACAGCCTCGTGCGATTTTCCATCGGCACAAAAGTAAAGCTGTCCAACCAGTTTACAGGGGAAATTGTGTTTATTGATCATGATGAACCCGCACGTCCGATTGTCCGTCTGCAGGATGGGCAAATTTTATCGCTGCAGCAGGAACAATCAATATTTATTGAGGAAGTCATCGGTTAAATGGCAACGAACCCGCAGGAAGTTTCTTTTTTAATTTATCTTCCAGCAGCAGTGGAATTTTTTCCTGGGTGCATTGCAGAAAACCGAGGATAAAGGGGTAATCCGATTCTGACTTTGCAGTAAATAGATCACCCCACCATTCTGTTTCATATCGGGAAAGCATGCTTAAATTATATAATAATAAATAGTGAACCATGATTTCGGAAACGGGTAAAAATATTTCCCTGTTGGCAGGAAAATACAATTGCCGGGTCTCCATATGAATATAAAAAGGCGTCTTTTTTTCTTCGGCCGGACAAGCTATTTCCATCCGGATCATTTCCTTATCGGTATCTGCGTATTGTATTTCAGGCAAATAGTGTTCAATTTTTTTTATAAAAGCTTTTTCTGTTAAATGATAGCTGTCCAATAGAGATACCGGAAATTCAAGCAGCGGTGAATTGGCTTTACCGACTGGGATGATTGTTTGCTTGTTTTGGAAATGGAATAAAGGTTGCATTTCCGGAACTAATGCCAACAAGGCTTCCATGGTGATTTTTTCAAAGGGAATGTTTTTGCTTGACAGCAGGTGGGCTGCCATATAAGGAAATAAGCCGTTATGCTGAATTTTCACCTCATCCTTCATAAAAGAATAGTTCTTTTTCTTTCGTTTTCTGGCTGTAACTCCGTGTGCCAACAGACTGGTAGTTTCGGGATATTCCGGCCGTATCGTTAATAAACACGCTTTTAACAGGTGAACCATACCATAAAAATATAAAATGGGCTGCATAATGGGGGATAGTTTTTCTCCTTGTTCATACATTTGAAGGCCATGGTCAAGATAATACATAAATCCGCGGCAGTTTTCATAGCTTTTTTTTTCCGCGTCAATATCATCCAGCTTTTTGTAACATTGTTCCAGATATTGCCGGGATGTTTCCTCGGATTGTAAATAGGTTAAAAACATATATTTTTTTTTCATTGTTTTCCTCTCATTATTTGTTCAATTTTTTTGAATCTATTTATTTTTATATTTCCAATAACAGGTGGTTGAAAAAGATTATTTGTTGGAGTAAGGTATATAAAAATACAATTACGTACTTTAGTGTAAACAAAGGCGATTACTGTCATACATGCAAAAAAATTAAGGAGGAGAAGAAATGCGCGAGGATAAATTCGCAAAAGAAGGATTAACATTTGATGATGTTTTATTAATGCCCGCCAAATCGGAAGTATTGCCAAAAGATGTTGATGTAAGCACCCGGCTCACGGATAATTTAAAAATGAATTCACCTTTCATCAGTGCAGGGATGGATACGGTGACAGAAGCAGAAATGGCGATTGCCATAGCGAGACAGGGCGGTTTTGGTGTCATTCATAAGAACATGTCCATTGAAGAACAGGCAGAACAGGTGGATCGGGTAAAGCGCTCGGAAAGCGGTGTAATTACCAATCCATTTTTTCTCACTCCGGAGCATCAGGTTTACGATGCAGAACATCTCATGGGAAAATTCCGTATTTCGGGCGTACCCATTGTAAACACGATTGAAGAACAAAAACTGGTAGGTATTCTGACTAACCGGGACCTGCGTTTTATTCAGGATTATTCCATCAGCATTTCGGATGTCATGACAAGTGAAAATTTAGTTACGGCACCGGTCGGGACTACACTGGATGAAGCAGAAAATCTATTGCAGCAGCATAAAATTGAAAAACTCCCGCTGGTCGATGAGAAAAATATTTTAAAGGGACTAATTACGATTAAGGATATTGAAAAAGTCATTGAGTTTCCAAAAGCGGCGAAGGATTCCCAGGGCAGACTGCTGGCAGGAGCGGCAGTTGGTGTTACCGGGGATGCAATGAAGCGGATTGAAAAATTGGTGAATGCCGGTGTGGATGTCATCGTAATCGATACGGCACATGGACATTCAGAAGGGGTTATTGAACAGGTAAAAGAAGTACGGAAACAATACCCTGATTTGAATATTATTGCCGGCAACGTGGCTACTGCAGAGGCAACGAAGGAACTGATAGAAGCTGGTGCATCTGTTGTGAAGGTCGGTATTGGACCAGGTTCTATTTGTACGACCCGGGTCGTTGCAGGAGTTGGCGTGCCGCAGATTACAGCAATTCACGACTGTGCTGTGGCTGCTGCGGAATACGGGGTGCCGGTGATTGCTGACGGAGGCATTAAATATTCCGGTGATATTGTAAAAGCACTTGCAGCAGGCGCGCACGCCGTTATGATCGGAAGCATGTTTGCCGGAGTGTCGGAAAGCCCTGGTGAAACAGAAATCTTCCAGGGACGGCAATATAAGGTATATCGCGGTATGGGCTCGGTAGGTGCCATGAAAGCAGGTTCAAAGGATCGATATTTCCAGGAATCCTCCGAGGCAAAAAAACTGGTGCCTGAAGGGATTGAAGGAAGAGTCGCCTATAAGGGACCTCTTGCCGATACTGTACACCAGCTGGTCGGCGGTTTGCGTGCTGGTATGGGCTACTGCGGTACAGGCACCATCACTTCACTGCGTGAGGATGCCCGTTTTATACGCATTACCAACGCGGGATTACGTGAAAGCCACCCGCATGACGTACAAATTACGAAAGAATCGCCAAATTATACATTTTCGTAAGTTCCGTGAAATAATAGATGGATGATGAAGTTACAATATTTACCAGAACCTCATGCATATGAAGGGATAGAAGGTATTTGCATGCTGTCTGTCTTTATTAAATAAAAATTATTGCGATCAACGGACATAAACTGTGTTTCAGCTGTAAAAAAAATTATAGACAGGGGACAACCTTGTCTATAATTTTCTTGTTTTCTGTGGTAAAATTATTTAGGTGTGATAGTAGATTTTTATACTTAATTATCGCTGCCGATTGCAATACAAGCAGCAAATTTCCGCGAATAGCTGAATATTACATGCAAAAATGATTACAGTTGTACGGTCCTATTTTCATACTGACGATATAACTGAGTGCATGGGGGGTTCCACCACGGCTTATGCTTGACCATAAGCCAGGCTTTGTTTTATAACGTTAAATTATATTTTGGAGGTAAAGAAAGTTGAAACATAAAATGATGAAACATCTATCGTTATTATTAACCGGACTAGTAGTAATGGTATTTGTACTTGTAAATCCTTTTTCGGCTGCAGCCCAGGACTTGAATTTAAATGCTGAATCAGCCATTGTGGTGGACTTTGACACAGGAAAAATAATTTATGCAAAAAATGCTGATCAGGCTTTGCCGCCTGCAAGCATGACAAAAATGATGACAGAATATCTGGTATGGGAAGCAATTGAAAATGGTGAGATTACGTGGGAGACAACGACACAGATCAGTGACTATCCTTACAGTATTTCGGCAAATAATGCTTTTTCCGGGGTCGGGCTTAAACAGAATCAGGATTATACTGTCCGTGAATTATATGAAGCAATGGCCATTAACTCGGATAATGCCACGACGATTGCCCTTGCAGAACTGATTGCCGGATCAGAATCGGAATTTGTAAAAATGATGAATGAAAAGGGAGAAGAAATGGGACTTCCCGAGTTTAAATTTGTCAATTCCTCCGGGCTGAATAATGAATCACTCGGGGATAATTATCCGGAAGGGACAGAACCAACTGATACAAACCTTTTATCTGCCGAATCATCTGCATTGCTTGCCTATTATCTCGTGAAAGATTATCCTGAATCGCTGGAGATTTCGAGCGTGCCTGAGACGGAATTTGACGGGCAGGATATACGTAACTGGAATTATATGCTTGCCCACGATGCCGAATACCTTGAACCATATTTCTATGAAGGGGTAGATGGGCTAAAAACCGGTTTTACTGATTTGGCAGGCTACAGTTTTACCGGAACTGCGGAGAGAAATGGCGACCGATATATAACAGTAGTGATGAAAACCGGAAGTGAAGCAGAACGATTTGAGGAAACAGCTAAACTGATGGATTTTGCTTTTAATAATTTTTCCAAACAGGAGATTTTCCCTGCAGGTTATCAAGTTGAAGGTGAATCTTCAATTCCTGTAGCCAAAGGAAAAGAGGATCAGGTTCAGGTATCCGTCAGCGAAGCAATTAGCCTTCCCGTCCAGGAAGAGGAAGCTGAATTATACAGTATTCAATATCATATAGATGAAGAGAATTTAAACGAAGATGGTGAACTGGTTGCTCCAATTGAGGCAGGAGATGTGGTTGGACAAGCTGAACTTGTGTACGAAGGCGAGAATGACTATGGGTATATTACCAACGACACTTCAAACACGATTCCCCTTGTTGCAGATGAATCAGTAGAAAAATCCAACTGGTTCATGCTCACACTCGGTGCCATCGGCGGATTCTTCGCAGACCTCTTCACCACAGTCGCCGACTGGATCAAAGGATTATTCAGCTAATGGCAGCACCGGGACGGTTCTCCTGTTGCAAATGCTGCTGCATCAAGCGAATATAGATATTTAAGCTTTTTTACTGAAAATGAAACTGCCGGTATGGAAGGGCAAGTTATACTTCAACTTACTGATGAATAATAAGAATTTTAAAGTCTTCATGACTTAAATACAGGGGGATAAATATGACTAATAACACAGGGACAGAACGTGTAAAAAGAGGAATGGCAGAAATGCAAAAAGGCGGCGTCATTATGGACGTGGTCAATGCAGAACAGGCTAAAATTGCTGAAGCAGCAGGGGCAGTAGCTGTGATGGCGCTGGAAAGAGTACCTTCCGATATTCGTGCTGCCGGCGGGGTGGCAAGAATGGCTGATCCAACGATAACAGAGGAAGTTTTGAATGCAGTTTCGATTCCGGTCATGGCTAAAGCGCGTATCGGACATATTGTGGAAGCCCGCGTATTGGAAGCCATGGGGGCTGACTATATAGACGAGAGTGAAGTATTAACACCGGCTGATGATGTATATCATATTAATAAATCCGACTTTACTGTACCGTTTGTCTGCGGCTGCCGTAACTTGGGAGAGGCAGCCCGTCGCATCGGGGAAGGTGCATCCATGCTTCGGACAAAAGGGGAGCCGGGAACCGGAAACATTGTAGAAGCAGTCCGCCATATGCGTCAGGTGCAATCCGAAATCCGCAAAGTGACCAGCATGTCCAGAGATGAAGTAATGACCTATGCAAAGGAAATTGGCGCACCATTTGAACTGCTGCTTGACATTCGGGAAGAAGGGCGCCTGCCTGTTGTAAATTTCGCAGCCGGCGGTATTGCCACACCAAGTGATGCAGCTCTAATGATGGAACTGGGCGCGGATGGCGTATTTGTCGGATCCGGTATTTTTAAATCGGATAATCCGGAGAAATTCGCAAAATCAATTGTAGAAGCAACTACCCATTATCAAGACTATAAACTGATTGCCGAGTTGTCCAAAGACCTTGGCACAGCCATGAAAGGCGTGGAAATGAGCACTCTCGAAGCCGGAGACCGCATGCAGGACCGCAGTGAGTAGAAAATGAAACAGCGGCACGGTTCTCCTGGGACTGCGCTAAATGCTCGTCCCACCGAAAAGATTTGGGACTGCGCTGAATGCTCGTCCCATCGTAATAATTTGCTGCAGCCATCGGAAAGAAGGAATGGAACATGATAACAATCGGGGTACTGGCACTGCAGGGAGCAGTGCGGGAGCATATGAGATCCATAGAAACATGTGCAGCCAAAGCGATCGAAATCAAGCATAAAGAACAGCTTGCAGATATAGACGGGTTAATTCTCCCTGGAGGAGAAAGTACGACGATGCGGCGATTAATAGACAGCTATGGATTTTTTGAAGCCATACAGCAATTTGGAAAACAAGGAAAACCGATATTTGGAACATGTGCAGGATTAATTTTAATGGCAGATGAAGTAGAAGAGCAAGTTCAGTCCCACCTTGCACTAATGGATATGAAAGTTGCCCGCAATGCCTTTGGCCGGCAAGTTGCCAGCTTTGAGGCATCCCTTGACATTAAGTATGCAGGAAATGATTTTAAAGCTGTGTTTATCCGGGCGCCGTATATTACAAAAGTTGGCCCGAAAGTTGAGATACTTGCCACATGGCAGGATAAAATCGTTGCAGCCAAACAGGACAATTATCTATGCACCGCCTTTCATCCCGAACTCACAGATGATAACAGGATTATGCAATATTTTGTTTCCATGGTGAAACAGCGGGAAGGTTCTCCGGTGGCAGCAGAAATATAAATATAAACGCTCATCCTGATGTACCGACCCCTGAGTGATTCTGTGGAAAAACATATTCTAGCGAATGGTTATTATCAGGTTTAGGGGTATTTGCAAAAAATGACTCCGTTTCTGTTCATATATTAAGTGAAATGGAAGTAGATTTGGGCGCAATATTTGGGGAGTAATGGAGTAAACAGATGGCTGGTTAATCTAAAAATTGCTTGCAATTAATTTTTAAATTGGATATGATATATACTAAATTAATACCAAAGTGATGACAGGAAATAGTAGCAGTAACACTTTCAGTTAGAGAGTCGATGGCTGGTGAAAATCGATGTTAGTGTATTGTGAATCCATCCTTGAACTGGTTTATGAAAAAATGAAGGTTTTCCTTCATCTTTAAATAAACCCGGCCGGAAGCCGTTAACACCCATGAGCCGGAAGAAATTGTTTCTTCAACAAGGGTGGCAACGCGGGAATACCAACTCTCGTCCCTATTTAAAGGGATGGGAGTTTTTTTAATGGAATAAAATTATAAGGAGGAAATAGCCATGCTGGACATGAAATACTTAAGAAATAACCTGGAAGAAGTAAAGCAAAAACTCTCCCGCAGAGGAGAGGACTTATCTGAACTGAATAAGTTCGAGGAATACGATGAAAAAAGAAGAAATCTGATTGCTGAAACAGAAAAATTAAAAGCAAAACGAAATGAAGCCTCCAAGCAAATTCCTATCTTAAAAAAGGAAAAAAAGGATGCAGAACCGGTTATTCAGGAAATGCGGGCAGTTGGAGATAAAATATCCGCATTGGACAATGAGTTAAGAGAAGTAGAGGAAAAGCTGGATGATATGCTGCTTTCCATTCCGAATATTCCCCATGAAAGTGTGCCTGTCGGTGAAGATGAAGATGACAATGTAGTGGAAAGAGAATGGGGAGAGTTACAGGAGTTTCCTTTCGAAGCACAGGCACATTGGGATATTGGGACCAATCTGGACATCGTCGATTTTGAAAGGGCAGGCAAAGTAACCGGGAGCCGGTTTGTATTTTATAAAGGCCTTGGAGCGAGACTGGAGCGGGCCTTAATTAATTTTATGATGGATTTGCATGCCGATCAGCATGGTTATACAGAAATGCTTCCGCCGCAAATGGTGAACAGACAAAGCATGACAGGGACAGGGCAGCTGCCGAAATTTGAAGAGGATGCATTTCTCATTGAAGATATGGATTATTTCCTTATTCCCACTTCAGAAGTTCCAGTTACCAACTATCACCGTGATGAAATTTTAATGGATCTGCCGAGAAAATATGTGGCCTACAGTGCCAATTTCCGTTCTGAAGCAGGTTCCGCCGGAAGGGATACCCGCGGGCTAATCCGTCAGCACCAGTTCAACAAAGTGGAGCTCGTGCATTTTGTAAAACCGGAGGAATCTTATGAAGTGCTGGAGACATTGACCGGACATGCGGAAAAAGTCCTGCAGCTCTTGAACCTTCCATATCGTGTCATGCGGATGTGTACTGGGGATCTGGGCTTTACTGCGGCAAAAAAATACGATATCGAAGTATGGATCCCGGCACAAAATACGTACAGGGAAATTTCTTCCTGCTCCAACTTTGAGGATTTTCAGGCAAGACGGGCAGGCATCCGTTTCCGGAGAGAAGCAAATGGAAAACCGGAATTTGTGCATACGTTAAATGGTTCCGGACTTGCCATTGGCCGTACAGTTGCAGCTATCTTGGAAAATTATCAGCAGGAAGACGGCTCCGTGAAAGTGCCGGAAGCATTGCAGCCGTATATGGGCGGGGTGGAAGTGATTAAGTAGCATAAATAATGAGATAAACTACCGGGAAAACATCATTTTCCCGGTAATCATGTATTGGTATCACCCCTATGACGAAAGTATGATTTATTAGTTTCATGTATCAAAACGTTAAGTTTACCTGAAAATAAAGCTTGAATTTAAATAACTGTTTTCTAGGGGATTATTACTTTAATTGCCTGGAGTGGCAGGAAACGGTGACGTACGGTGTCAAATAGATTTTCGGTTCTTTTATGGAATTCTTCCGGCGAAATTTATCTTTCTCACAGACAATATAGCCGGTACTGGTAAAAGGTGTTATTTTTAGGAATTATTATTATTATGAGGCGTTCTAAAACCCAAAACCGCCTGGAAATCCGCTTGAACTGGGTAATAGAAACGCTCTAAAGAACAAAACTGCTTGGAAATCCGCTTGAACTGGGTAATAGAAACGCTCTAAAGAACAAAACTGCTTGGAAATCCGCTTGAACTGGGTAATAGAAACGCTCTAAAGAACAAAACTGCTTGGAAATCCGCTTGAACTGGGTAATAGAACTGCTCTAAAGAACAAAACTGCTTGGAAAATTACTTGAACTGGGTAATAGAACTGCTCTAAAGAACAAAACTGCTTGGAAAATTACTTGAACTGGGTAATAGAACTGCTCTAAAGAACAAAACGCTTAGGATGTCCGCTTAAAATGGGCAATAGAACTGCGTTAAAATCCAAACTCTTTTAAAAATCCATGGGCAAGAACTTTATCGGGCTTTTGCTTTACCAAATTAACCAACATTGACAAATCTAGCGTTGTATATATATATACAGCACTGGATTAGCATTGACCTTGGAACCACTTGAAACGGAGATCCATGTTTCAGTTTATGGGGAAACATGCGTGTATTTGTATTTCTGGTTTTTTAATATGAGGAAAAAAGGTAAACTCAAAATCAAAAACCAGTTGACAAAATTAATTTAAGGTAGTAAAGTGGATAACAATTAAAAATTAAATAATCACTAGCTTCTTATCAAGAGAGATGGAGGGACTTGGCCCAATGAAATCTCGGCAGCGGACTTTTTAAAGTACTGTGCCACATCCAACAAGCAATTGGCTTGGAAAATAAGAAGAGTTGCGGTATATATAATGCAAATCTCTCCTTGTTTTCCAAAAGGAGGGATTTTTTAATTTAAAAAAATTGAATACGTTTTACACTTCTTATCAAGAGAGATGGAGGGACTGGCCCAATGAAATCTCGGCAGCGGACTTTAATAGTACTGTGCCACATCCAGCAAGCATTGTGCTTGAAAGATAAGAAGAGGGACATAACCCAAGTGCCTCTTCTTATCTGAATATAAGGAGAGGCATTTTCTATGTCAGGAGGAGGTAAAAGATGATTACATTTAAAAATGTTACGAAGGTTTATCAAGGTAAATCCCAGGATGTTAAAGCGCTTGATGATGTGAATCTTCATATCGAAGAAGGTGAAATACATGGGGTAATTGGTTTCAGTGGTGCGGGTAAGAGCTCTTTAATACGTTGTGCCAACCTGCTCGAGCGGCCGACATCCGGAAAAGTGACGGTGAATAATCAGGATTTACTGCGCTTATCACCGAAAGAATTAAGGGAAGCGAAAAGGGATATAGGAATGGTTTTCCAGCATTTCAATTTATTAAATTCAAAGACGGTATTTACAAATATAGCAATGCCTTTATTGCTGACGAATACGCCGAAAGATAAAGTCAAGAAACGGGTTAACGAGTTATTGAATTTTGTGGGGTTAAGTGATAAAGCCGATAATTATCCGGATCAATTATCAGGCGGGCAAAAGCAGCGTGTAGGCATTGCCAGGTCCCTGGCAACACAACCTTCTGTTCTGTTATGTGATGAGGCAACTTCCGCACTTGATCCGGAAACGACAAAATCCATTTTGGAACTTTTGAAGAAAATTAATCGGGAATATAACATAACAATTTTAATTATTACGCATGAGATGGGCGTTATTCGTGAAATTTGTGACAAGGTAACCGTACTGGACAGTGGGAAAGTAGTGGAGTCAGGTTCTGTATTTGATGTATTCTCCCAGCCTGAAACGAAAATTGCTCATAATTTTGTCAGTTCAGTCATGCATGATGAAATCCCGGATTCGGTTTATCAACTGCTGCAAAAGCAGGAGGACAGGCATCAGATATACCGAATTGTTTTTATCGGAGAATCAGCCGGGGCGCCTTTACTCTCCCAAATAGCCAAGAATTACAATGTGGAGGTAAATGTATTATTTGGCAATATTACCGAATTACAAGGAACACCGTTTGGAAATTTAGTCGTAAAATTTGAAGGTGAAGACAAGGAGATCAATCGTGTGATCATGCATATCCATCAACAAAAAGTGACGATAAAGGAAGTGTTGGCAGATGTTAGTTGATTGGGCACAAATTTCAGAAGCTTTATGGGAAACAATCATCATGGTTACTTTCTCATTACTATTTGCCGTAGTCATTGGATTGCCTTTGGGAATTCTACTCGTTGTTACACGCAAAGGCCATTTATGGGAAAACAAATATGTCTTTACTGTGCTTAACTCAGTGGTAAATATATTTCGCTCCATTCCGTTTATCATACTCATGGTGGCAGTCATTCCATTTACCCGGCTGGTTGTTGGAACTTCCATCGGAACTGCTGCCGCAATAGTGCCTATGGTGTTATTTTCCGGACCATATATAGCAAGATTAATAGAAAACTCATTACTGGAGGTGGATCCAGGTGTGATGGAAGCAGCACAGGCGATGGGGGCCACACCAAGGCAAATCATTACACGTTTTCTTATTCCTGAAGCATTAAGTTCGTTAATGTTAGGTATCACGATTGCCACCATTGGTCTAATTGGTGCTTCAGCCATGGCAGGCGCTGTGGGCGGGGGCGGCCTTGGCGACTTGGCAATTACGTTTGGATATCAGCGGTTTGACACAATGGTGATGCTCATCACGGTAGGGATCCTGGTTATTATGGTGCAAGGTCTGCAATCAACAGGAAACATTTTATCAAAAAAAATCAGAAGACGATAAGTCGACATATATGAGGAGAGAGAAATATGAAAAAAATTGGTTTGTTTATTTTACTGACATTATTAATGATTGTCATCAGTGCATGTTCAAGCAGCAATGCAGCATCACAGGTGAAAATAGGTATTAGCGGTTCAGATACAACTATTTGGGATTATGTTGCGGAAAAAGCAGAAGCGGAAGGCATTGAAGTGGAGATTGTACGATTTTCGGATTATGTCCAGCCAAACCTGGCACTTGCCGAGGGAGAAATTGATGCCAATGCATTTCAAACTGTATCCTATTTTGATGCTTTTATTGAAGAACATAATTTAGATCTTGTTCCCATTGCCACCACGGTCATTGCCCCTATGGGACTATATTCGGAAAAACATGATTCCGTAGATGATATCCCTGATGGCGGCACCATTGCACTTGCCAATGAAGCAACAAATATGGGGCGTGGCCTTTTATTGCTCCAGGATGCTGGCTTAATTGAATTGGAAGAAGGCTTTGATGGCAATGGTTCCGTCGATAAAATTGTTGAAAACCCAAAAAATCTGGAATTTGAACTGATTGTGGCAGGACAAACGCCAAGGGTATTACCTGATGTGGATGCCTCTATCATTAATAATGGAATTGCCGTGGACGCAGGCTTCAGCCCATTGGATGATGCTATTTTCCATGAGGATGAGACGGCTACACCATACATTAATATTATTGCAACACAGGAAAAAGATAAAGATGATGAGACATTGAATCAATTAGCGGAAATTTACCAATCAGATGATGTTGCTGAGTTTATTTTCGAGGAACGGGATGGGAATTCTATTCCAACATTTGTACCGTTAAGCGAAATCGGCTATTAATCTTTTAGAAAAACTCGTATTTGCTTGTCTTTAAATGACTGCGTTAGTTTTCCTATACTTGGGACATAAAAACTTTAGCTGCGTTGAGCCGCTTCCCAGCTACATTTTATATTTTCCTAACGTGTAATAGTAAAAATTTATGAGGTGATGAGAATGACAGTAACAGCAAGCAATAGATTGGAAGAAATTAAAAAAAGCATTTTGAATCATGTGGAAGGGAATAAAGCACGATATATTAAAACTAGTCATGATATACATGATCATCCTGAAATCGGAAATGAAGAATTTTTTGCTTCAAAGCTTCTTACTGATATTTTACAGGCAGAGGGTTTTGAGGTAGAAAAAGGTGTTGCGGGTCATGAAACTGCATTTTTGGCTAAAAAGAAAGGAAAGAAAGAGGGACGCACCATTGGATTCTTAGCCGAGTATGATGCATTGCCTGAAATCGGCCACGCATGCGGTCACAATATCATCGGGACAACAAGTGTCGCAGCTGCAGTGGCATTAAGTAAAGAGATCGATGAGATCGGCGGAGAGCTTGTTGTACTTGGAACACCGGCAGAAGAAGGCGGACCGAATGGCAGTGCGAAAGGCAGTTTTGTAAAAGCTGGATTAGTCGAGGATTTGGATGCAGCCATTATGCTTCACCCGGGTGCAGAAACAAACTTGACAGGACCAACCCTTGCTGTCGATCCGTTGGACTTTGAATTTTTTGGCAAGCCTGCACATGCTTCGGCACATCCGGATAAAGGAATAAATGCGCTCGATGGCGTTATCCAGTTATTCAATGGCATCAATGCATTACGGGAGCATGTACCTTCAGATGTGCGAATTCACGGTGTGATTACGGATGGAGGAGATGCACCTAACATTGTACCTGAATATGCAAAAGCCAGATTTTTCATCAGGGCATCTTCAAGAGAAGTTTTGAATGAGGTAACGAAGAAAATAAAAGGAATTGCGGAAGGTGCAGGTTTAGCCACAGGTGCAACGGTAAAAGTTTCTGCCTTTCAGAATGAGGTAGATAATTTTATTTTAAACCGGAGATTTGACCAGATATTTAAAGAAGTGATGGAAGAACTGGGAGAAACAGTTAATACGGATGAAAGAAAAGCGCTTGGGTCTACAGATGCAGGGAATATAAGCCAGGTAGTCCCGACCATCCATCCACATATTAAAATTGGGCCAAGTGATCTCATCGGCCATACAGTGGGGTTTAGAGAAGCTGCCCGATCAGAAAAAGGGGATCAGGCATTAATTCTGGGTGCAAAGGCAGCAGCGTTGACTGTGTTGGAGCTCCTTACAAATGAATCTGTGTTTGCGGAAATTCAGAAGGAATTTAGCAATCGAACCTAATAGGTCAAAAGTTGCTAATTAAATAAGAGTAGGGGAAAATGAAATGATCGTGTAAAAACCGTTACTTCGTGGTATAATGTGTATAGAAAGAGAACTAAAGCATATCATATTAAAAGACCGTCGATACGGCTATATCGACGGTCAACAACAGACCGAACCCCGTCAAAGGGGGCGGCTCTAATTGTTTGGCGAGGCCTCCCAAAAGAGCCTGTGCATCTCAGTGGGGAGGTCTCAATTATGTCTGTCCGACATAATAAATGCCACAAGCATTCCAAATGCAATCAATAAGGTGAGCACCTGAAAGGTAGACATTTTGCGCCTCACCCCCTTCCTCGTTGTGACATGACATGAGTCTGCCAGCGAGTTACAGAAGTGAGCCGCCCTCCCTTGAGAAGCCGATTCCGTTGCATGATTTAACTAAATTAGCAAAAATCTAAATTTTGCGAGTGAGTGACAATTGTAATTATAGTTATAATGCAGATATTATTTCTCACTGCTAAAAGTGTTAATTAAAAATCTTGTATAGAAACGTCCATGTTTCCTTCTTGACATGCAAAATTGAGCATGATATATTATATCTTGTCGTCAGGGAGGTATACCCAAGTCTGGCTGAAGGGGTCGGTCTTGAAAACCGAGAGGCGGGTCAAACCGCGCGGGGGTTCGAATCCCTCTACCTCCTCCATTTATTCAAATAGCGCATAAAATATGGAGATAAAAACCGCTACGTTTGTAGCGGTTTTTTCATTAGCAGTTAACGAGGGAGTACAAAAACTTTCTTACTGAGAAGTTATGCATGATGACCATCAAGTTTTCCAATGTTAAAAATGTCTTGACATTATTCAAAATAAAGCATATATTTACATACAATTAAAGAATTCATAAGAAAACGATGAGCAGGCCAGTAATACTGCAGTTAACCGAAAGAGAGTGGAATTCACCGGCTGAAAGGTTCCACCGGCCCAACGAGTATGAAACCTACCTGGGAGTTGTTAGTCAAAAAGCTAACCGCAGCATTGCTGTGTTATCAATAAGAGTCGGGCATTATTATGCCAAATTAGGTGGTACCGCGGAAACCCTATTTCGTCCTTTTTATGAAGGAGTGGAATGGGTTTTTTTCATTTTATTATGAGGAGGTTTAAAAAGTGGATAAAAATGTTGCATTTATTGGAGCCGGGTCCATGGCAGAAGCGATTATTTCCGGAATTATTTATAAAGGGTTATTACGCAGTGACCAAATAACTGCAGCCAACAAGAATAACCGGGAAAGACTGAAACGGCTGGAGGAAAATTACAGGATTCGGATCATGCAGAACAAAGAAGCAGAAGTGAACGCTGCGGATATGATCGTCCTTTCCACCAAGCCATATGATCTGAAGGAAGCGATATATTCGGTTAAACCGTATATAAGGCCTGAGCAAATAATTATATCTGTTATTGCGGGTATTTCCACGGATGAGATTACCGCGTTAATGGGAAAAGATAATCCGGTGATCAGAGCCATGCCAAATACTTCTGCTTCGGTCGGATTTTCTGCCACTGCTTTATCAGCAGGAGTTTATGCTTCTGAGCATCACCTCCATGTGGCTGAAGAATTGTTTACAGGTATAGGTGCCACGGCCATTGTTGAGGAAAAGGATATGCATGCCGTTACAGGCATCAGCGGCAGCGGTCCTGCCTATTTTTATTACATGGTGGAAGCCATGGAAGATGAAGCAGTAGAGTCAGGTTTAAGTAAAGAGACAGCCAGACTGTTGATCACCCAAACAATTATTGGAGCCGGGGAAATGTTAAAACAATCAGAGGAGCCTGCAGCAGATTTACGCAGAAGGATTATGAGCCCTGCCGGAACTACGGAAGCGGGAATCAACACACTGGAGAAAAATAATTTTCAGCAAATCATCCGGGAATGTGTAAGAAGTGCGAAAAACCGTTCTATGGAGCTTGGGGAAAGTAAAAGTAATTAGAGCGGGAATAACATAGTTGCAATGTTTTTTTCCAGGCTCCCATTTAAGTACGGAGACTTTTTACATTGATATGCGCAAGATTTTTAGAAAATACTTTATTTACGTAAAGTCTTGTCAAAAAGCCAGGTTTTCTAATATAATATATATTGCTGAGTTTACATTGCCCCCGTAGCTCAGGGGATAGAGCAATGGCCTCCTAAGCCGTGTGCGCAGGTTCGATTCCTGCCGGGGGCGTATCCAGGTTTTTGGGTAATGATAAAACATTTTAAATTTACGCTTGAACGTTGACAGACCAATGTTTAGGCGTATTTTATTATTTTCTAAGACTCCAATAGAAAACGATAATAAATTGAAACCATTTTACACAAATTTTAAAAACAAGCGCTTCTAACATCTTTTCTTCATCTTCCTTTCGCAGCTCTTTTATGATGTGCGCATAGTTCCTCATTTTTATATGGAAATTTGTGAAGAAGCGAAACTAACGAAACAGTATAGTTCAATTAAGCAGGAGTTATAGAGCTTGGTATTGACTTAAGTTTACGGCTGATAAATTTGAATGCAAAAAATGATTTGTTAGATAAAGCAACCCTATTAAAAGAACAGCTAAATAAAATGGGACCTTTACCAAATGAAGTGGTAAAAGATTTAAAAGAGGATTTTTACATTAAAAATACGTACCATTCCAATGCTATTGAAGGAAATACATTAACCCTTTATGAAACAAAGGCTGTTTTAGAATATGATATTACCATTCACGGAAAAACTTTTCGTGAACATGCTGAAGCTAATAACCACAAAGAAGCGATTGAGTATGTTGAGGAATTAATTAATGATGATACTCCATTGGACCAACGAACCATTAAAGATATTCATGCCATTGTGCTGCAAGGGATAGACAGATCAATTGCTGGAAAATACAGAAATACTCCTGCCTTGATCACAGGTGCTAACCATACTCCTCCATCTCATGAAAAAATTCAAGATTGTATGGACAACATGATGGATTGGTATGAAAACTCCAGAAATTTACACCCTGTAGAAAATCCAGTTTATTACATTCAAAATTTGTTAATATTCATCCTTTTTCTGATGGGAATGGAAGAACCTCCAGATTATTAATGAATTTTGAATTGATGAAAGCTAAATTCCCTCCAATTACAATTGAAATAGGGGATAGGTTCAGGTATTACGAAGTACTGGATATTTCCGGTGCAAAAGGAGATTATGAACCTTTTACATTGTTTATAGCTGAAAGAGCGTTGAATACTTTAGAGAATTATGCAGATTTTTTAAATGATTATAAAATGGAATAAAATGAGGTTCATGAAACGAATAAAAAGAATGAATGGAAACGATAAGGACTTTTTACCATCTGCGGTAAAGGTCTATTTCTTATTTAGATAAATATGTAAAGGATGGTATAAAATGGGTTCCGTATTAGATCTAAGCTGTCATTTTATCTACATTTTCTTCTAAAGTATGTTATATATGAGTTATACAAGAAACAAAACAGCATGGTTCAAGGGAGGGATAATAATGGAAAAGGGACAGGACCAAAATATGAAATGGACATTAAACAATAATTACTCCGGCGTATTTAATGAAAAAGAGTTGGTGTTTTTTAATAATAAATACATAGATAAAGTGTTGAGATTCCAAAAATCACACAGTAAATATAATAAAACACCTTTATTAAGCTTAAAAAACCTATCCAGGTATTTAAATGTAAAGGAAATCAGAGTAAAGGATGAATCAAAACGGTTCGGCCTAAATGCTTTTAAGGTCATGGGCGGCATTTATGCTGTAGGCAAATATTTGGCTGAAAAGCTTGAAAGGGATATTGATTCGCTGTCCTTTGATGAATTGCGCTCTCCTGAAACAAAAGAAAAACTGGGGGAAATTACTTTTATTTCTGCCACAGACGGAAACCATGGACGCGGCATTGCCTGGGCAGCGAGAGAGCTCGGACAAAAATCAGTTATATATTTGCCCAAAGGTTCCAGCCGGTCCCGCCTGGAAGCCGTTCAGCAGGAAGGAGCATATGGGGAAATTACCGATATGAATTATGATGATACGGTGCGTATGTGTGCTGAATTGGCTGAGGAAAAGGGATGGGTTATGGTGCAGGATACTGCGTGGGAAGGCTATGACAAAATCCCGCTATGGATTATGCAGGGATATGCTGCTATTGCAAAGGAAATCATAGAAGAGCTGGAAGCTGAGGAAGCAGAGGCCCCTACCCACATTATTCTGCAGGCAGGGGTCGGGTCATTTGCCGCCGGGATCGCGGCTTATTTTAAAAATCATTATCGTGAACTGGCACCAAAAATTATTATCGTAGAACCGGAAGCAGCAGATACGTACTACCGGTCATTTTCAAAGGGTACGGGTGAAATAGTTCCTGTTACAGGACATATGAATTCCATTATGGCAGGGCTGAATTGCGGAGAACCAAATGTGAGGGCTTTTCGGATATTGAATCAATATGCTTATTCTTCTTTTTCCAGCACAGACCGGCTTGCCGCTCTGGGTATGCGTGTTTTGGGAAATCCACTGGGGTCCGATGAGAAAATAATTTCAGGTGAATCAGGCGCCATTCCGTTGGGACTGTTATTTTACCTGCAAAAATTTGCAGAACCGGAAGCCGCTGAAGCACTTCAATTAGATGAAAAAGCAAGCGTGCTGATCATCAATACAGAAGGAGATACAGATGCGGAACATTATCTGGATGTAGTTTGGCACGGGACACAGGGACAGGTCCCGCGTCCCAATTGAGAATAAATGGGACAGTAAACCTGTCCCCATGTCCCAATAACGAGAGGAGTGCCATCTTGAAGAAACGATTAATTTTTGCAGCTGTTTTATTGGCATGTATCGCCCTGGCAGCTTGCAACAGTGAGAATGAAG
The DNA here is from genome assembly GCF_010994035.1 of Virgibacillus aidingensis. GTDB lineage: Bacteria > Bacillota > Bacilli > Bacillales > Amphibacillaceae > Virgibacillus_N. The sequence goes on along the minus strand of NZ_WIXN01000006.1, from coordinate 105,774 downwards.
AAGAGAATACGGAAGCAGAAGGAAATGAATCACAAGAAGCAGTAGAAGATACTGAGCTAGATAGTGAAGTAGAAGAAAACGAGGAGTCGGGAGAAACAGAGGATTCAAACGAAAATGACTCCTCTGGCAGTGGACCATTCGAAGTGACCGAAGAAGACCAATTGGATTTAAGGGTAGGCGATACAGGCTTAGTCGAAACCTCAATTGGTACGTATGAATTGACAGTTGAATCAGCTGAAATTCTTGGTGCCGAGCTAGGCGGCCAGGAAACGCCGCTAGAAGAAATAATTCTATTAGAGCTGACGTTTGAAAATATAGGGGATGACATCATCATTGCAGAAGATATCATGTCTATGTTGGAAATTAGTCCTCTTTATGATGGCAGTGGCTATTCCAACGCTGCAGAAGTATATGACGGCATCGAGGAGTTTACAGGAGAAATTCAGCCTGGAGAGGAAAGAAAAACACAATTCATTGCTGATATGATGGTGGGTGATGAATACTATTTTAGACAATTACCAGGTAGAGTAGCTGCAGGAGTCAGTAATCAGGTGATTTGGACAATTTCAGATGAGGAAGCAAGAAATTAAGGACGGGACACAGGGACAGGTCCCGCGTCCCAATTGAGAATAAATGGGACAGTAAACCTGTCCCCATGTCCCATGTCCCCATGTCCCGTTAACGAGAGGAGTATAAGCTTGAAGAAACGATTAATTTTAATTGCAGCTTTTTTGTTGCTGGGTATCGCCCTGGCAGCTTGCAACAGTGAGAATGAAGAAGACAATACGGAAGCAGAAGGAAATGAATCACAAGAAGCAGTAGAAGATACTGAGCTAGATAGTGAAGTAGAAGAAAACGAGGAGTCGGGAGAAACAGAGGATTCAAACGAAAATGACTCCTCTGGCAGTGGACCATTCGAAGTGACCGAAGAAGACCAATTGGATTTAAGGGTAGGCGATACAGGCTTAGTCGAAACCTCAATTGGTACGTATGAATTGACAGTTGAATCAGCTGAAATCCTTGGTTCCGAGCTGGATGGCCAGGAAACGCCGCTAGATGAACTAATTCTATTAGAGCTGACGTTTCACAATATAGGGGATGACGTCATCATTGCAGAAGATATCATGTCTATATTGCGAATTGGCGATAACTATGATGGCAGTGGCTATTCCAATGCCGCAGGAGCATATGACAGCGTGGAGGAATTTACAGGAGAAATTCAGCCTGGTGAAGAAAGAACTGCACAATTCATTGCCGATATCATTACAGGTGAGGAATATTACTTTAGACAACGGCCAGGAGCTGTTGCTGCCGGGACAACCAACGAAGTAATTTGGACGATTCCGGATGAGGAAGCAAGAAATTAAGTATGGGACACAGGGACAGGTCCCGCGTCCCATTAAAGAATAAATGGGACAGTAAACCTGTCCCCATGTCCCATGGCATTTATGGATTGCATGCATTTAAAACAGTCAAGATGTAGCCGACATCAGGTCTGCTAGGTTCAATGTTCCAGGGAACTTTATTGCCTTTTGCAAAGTCAAAATGACAATAATACTGATCCTTCATACCATTTTCGTTATAGAATTGACTATCTTCTTGATGTTTATCCAGAACTTTTTGCCAACTATCATTTCTAATAGAGGTCCGCTCTAACATTCCGGATTCCCATAGTAAAGGTTTGGGATTAATGCTTAAAGATATTAAACTATCTCTCTCAATCCAGCTGCTGGAATGAAAATAATCTTCATAATTATAAGATGCAACTAAATAAGTAATATCCAACACCTGTTCGTCAGAATTAATCTTCAATTCTATTGCATCATCACCATGACTTTGCAGTTGGATATCATCATTCTTTTCAAAAGAAATAATCCCGATGGAAGTACCTTCTTTATTATATATATTAGCAGAGTTCACAAAGTTATTGTTCTCGTCTTTATTTATCTCAATGTATTCGCCATTTTTAAAATTAAAAGGTAATGTTAGAGTTAATATCTCATTTTTGTCCATGGTTAATTTAGTAAGAGTTACTGTTTCTTTCATTTCATTACCTTTATATATACTCTCAGTATGAACCAGGTTTGGCGATGTTGGTTCTTCAAGATCATTGACTACGGAATAAGATTCGGCAAACGCAATATTACTGTGAGAATTGAGGGCGGTTACTAGTAAAATTGCGAAAAATAAATATAAAGATTTTTTTAGTAATTTCATCAGTTATTCCTCCAATTTAAGTATATTACTGAAAAAATTCCTTGCATTAATCAATGGAATTTAAATTCCAAGGATAGCTGAATTCCTTTGAATTATTGATAAACGTTATGCCAAGAATAAACTATTACAAAGATAACCATTTACAGTTCCAAAGATAAAATAGATGGTAATGAAGGATTATAAATCCTTAATAGGCCATATCCAATTCCAGCATTCCCCAACATAAAACCAGGTGTTTCAATCTTTTTAGGAATACCGGTAAGGTACCCTTTTACTTGAATTTGTTTTAGAATAGATCTGGATAATCTATTAAATTCCGGGTTAACATAGTTAAATTCTTGATAGCGATTACATAGGGATATAAGCTCTAAATTACCTAAATCTCCATGGCATAAGCAATTATTATGTCCAAACCCCCTTTGCAAAGTTGTTTTCAGAGATATATGAATGGCCGATTTAATGTGATTGCTCTTTAATAAATTGTAGATTTGTAATCTTCCAATACCAATTCCTGCAGCGCCATGACACCAGTTAACAGAATTAATATCTGATGTGCTGCGCAGATCCTTCCAGTTATTCTCTTTATTATTAAACAGACTATCCTCATATTTAAGAGCTGCAAAACCTGCTTTTTGATATTTATTTATACCAGTTTGGTATGATAAGGCTATTAGTGCCCAAGCTATTCCGGTGCATCCATGTGATAAACCCGCCAATGGGGATTCATTGAAATTGGAATGCCATCCTAATCCCCCATGTATTTCTTTAGCATGCTTCAATAAGTGGTCACCACATAAAATAGCCAAGTTAAGAAGTTCAGGATCATTGAGTTTCTCATACAATTTCAAACAAACTATTAATGCTCCGGCACTTCCTCCCATTAAGTCATAAACTGTATCCCTATGTATGAATGGTTTAATTTGCTTCAGTACATCCGCTGCTTCATCCATCAAAGAATTGTCATTCCACAGTTTGGATAGATGAGCGAGCACATATGCCACAGAACTATATCCATAGAAAGCGGATAAACTTTTCTCCTCACTTCCACTCTTGAGAATTGTTCTGGAAGTTTCTATACAAGCCTTAGAAACATCTTTAAAATCAGGGTTACCAGATTCCTCGGCCAGAAAAGCTAAAAATAACCCAACTCCCAATACACCGTCATACAATCCTGTTCCTAAAGGAGATAAATAAAGCTTTTCGTTTTGATTGGCTCCTATCCCTATCCAGGAAACATCATTATTAGTATTTGTGGTTCCATATATAGCGGATTGAATAAGACTTTCCCCTATTTTTACTGCCTCTTCCAGATAGTCGTCCTTACCAATGCTGTTTGTATATTTGGCAGCAGGTAAGATAGCCCCATCAGATTGTATGGATTCTTTATCTAATGTAGCTAAGGATTTCTTTAAAAATAACGACTGTTTTTTACAGTCATTTTCATTTAATTGACGTATTTTTTTTAATACCTTTTCCAAGCTGGTTGTTTTGAAAAAGTTTGATATCTCATGTCCTCTGCTGTCATATAAGTTTTGGGAATTAACTTTACTTGTAAAATAAGGAATATCATTTTCTAATAAGTCCCGTATTTCAAATCTAACTATTTGTTTATAATTGGAAGCTCTTTTTGATGAGTCTGCTAAAATATTAAATAAGCGTACTCTGTCTTCACCTTTCATTAAATACTTAGGATGATAGCTCGAATATTGAAATGTCGCGTAAGTTTGGGTGGCTCTTGGAATAAACCTTACTGAATCATTTTTAAACCAATAAATAGGACCACTTTCAGATATTAGCTCATCCTTATTTAAAATAAAAAGGGAATACATATTTTGGAACCCTGAAATAATTTCATCAGAATAATTTTCCGGCTCTGCGTAATTTTTATCAATAAATGGGCGGTTTTCTTTTCCTCCAAAAGGCACTTTTTTTAATACCATTCTCATATTATCGGTACCGATTGAATCGAGAACATAATTTTCTAATTGTAATTCCTGTTCTTCCCCTCCCACCCCACTGTATTCCGGGTCTAAAGAATTAGCAGAAAATTTAATAGGGAGTACGCCTGTTCTAAAAACTGAATTATTGAGCTCTTCTACTGTTTTAGCTATTGCACTTTTGCTGGTCTCCGTATCAAAGCTATTTTGAAAAATGGATTCCATGTCCACTAAAAATGGGTCAGCTCCGGAAGCAATAATGTTTTCTAAATGGAAATCTGTTGCTTCCAAAATATAAAGGATGGCAATTAATCCGCCTAACCTAGTATAGAACTGTTTGATTTCCGCATATGTAGAGCATTCCTGATGATTTACAAATTCCTGCCAGCCATATTTTTGTTTATTTAATACTTTAATAGTTTTTATCTGAAACGGATAATTTTTTTCATTTACCCAATTCAATAATTGGTTGAAATGCAAGTCAGTTGCCAGTGATCGGGGTTTGTATACAAGTTTTTCTCCTGAGCTGAAATTTAAAATCATTACACTCTGGCCTTGTTGATGGGTATCTCCCATGTCAGACTCTACAGATTTAAGCCGGGAAAAGTCTTTTTTAAAAAGTTGTTCTATTTCTTCAAAGTCACTATCTAATCTTCGGATGACCTTAAAGTGTTCTTGTACTCCTTTTTTTGTTTCTTCAACTAAAATACGGGTTAATACAGGGTAATTATTTAGTATTTCTATTCTATGTTCAGGATGTGATAAAAAGCGAGTAAAATAGTAGGAATATCTATCCTCTTTTGTTTCCCCTTTTAATTCCCCGGCTATCTTTGATACCTGCAATTCTTGAACCAATGTTTTTATCGATAAGTTCAGTAACTTTTGGTAAATATTACTCAGTATTGAATAAGGGAGGTTTTCCTCATCAAGAAACTTTTCTGATCTGCGAATTGCAGTTTTTCCCCTGGAGTACAATTTATAAGCGTATGTTAAAAAAGGGATAAAAAAGGGGGAGACCTGTTTTTCAAAATCATTTTTGCAGATTTTTTGCACCTCATCATCCGAAATAGTATGACTATTATATAAAATTATATCGTAATAGGAATTGATCCATTCAAGATCATTTTGTTCTCCATTAAAAGATAGTACTGGTTCATCGTCTTTGTTATATATTATGTTATTCAGAGACTCTGTTTCTAAGTTGTATTTTGCCTTATCCAACTGTTGTTTGATGTATTCTTCTTTTGTAATCATTGCTTTCAACTCCTAAAAAGTAGTAAAAGCAGACAGTATACTGCCTGCTTTTCCAAATTAATTTGGACATGGAGAAGAAAAAGAGCGACAGGTGGTAGTCGGACAAACAGCTAAGCTGACTGGTATAATTGTTGTTGGATGTGTATCTGGAGTCGCATCCTCTCCGCCTGCTAATTGTTTCAGTTCATCTTCATTAACTGATCCAGCATTAGTTAAGGAATTTTCCACAAGGTTTCTTCTAATTTCATTTTTAGACATAGATAGCACCTCCTTAAAATATTTTAAACAAATTACAATTTTTACGCAATTTGTTATCTAAAAATAATATAATACAGCAATTAGTATAAAGTCAATAAAATTTTAATGAAATTTTAATAAATTTTATTTTCTATTCAGTTAATACATAATTTTTTAAGGTATATTACATTTAATACTAAAATTTTAATAAAAATTTAAAAAAACTATTGAATTTTTCAATATAATTGCTAGAATATATGTACACACAGAGTTAGCAGTAGACTGGGAATAGTTACAATAGTCCAAATTTAATGAAATCCAAACTATAACTAGATAACCCACTTTTTTAATAATTATACATCCGATACTATTTATAATTTCAAAAACTTTACGATACCACCTTAAAAATTTATAGTGAAATGCTTACTTCCAAATGGTATATGTTTAATAATCTGGAATTTTGTCAGTATGTAAGTAGTTTTAATCAGGAAATTCCTCGTGATGTCAGGTGGTTATAATTTTTGTAATAATATTTCGGGACTTATTGGTTTCGGAATGTTATAAAAACTCCTATTAAATATAGGAGGGAAACAAATTGCGCGGGGCAATAAAATATCTGTCCTGCCTGACTTGGTGAATGCCAAGAAGTTATTCCATTTTAAGGGAGGTGTAGAAACTATGAATGTGGAAGAAATTATTATGTATTGGAAAGATGCTAGTTATCGCTCATCATTGTCTGCTGATCAAAAAGAAAGGCTTCCCAGCGTTCCAGTAGGAGATTCTTTTGCTGAACTGGATGATGCAAATTTAAACCGCTACGTTGGAGCTGGTGAAGTAGAGCCGGCGTGGACTCCATCAGATGCTAATGATGGAAATATTTGCACGGTAACTTGGGAATGTATGATTTGTCCTACACACACTACATGTTTAACTTGCTAAGAAAGCAGAGAAGCAGTCAGGTTAACGACTGCTTCTCTATAATTACTTTATTAATTTAGAAGAGGTGGTTAAATGAGCTATAAACATCTGTTTATTGAAGAACAACAGGTGATGCCATTTAGTGTGTCCAGTGAATATAGTGACTATGCTGATAACAAAATAAATGACTGGAAAAATAGTTTTGGGATGGATGATGTAAATTCTTTTGAGGACTGTATCCAAACGATTTCCAACATAGGTATAAAAGAATTAAAAGGAATTCTTACAAACAAGCACAATGATAATACAAATAGTAATTTTAAACGGGATTATCTAAAATTATTGGAAAGAAAAGAAAGTCTTTATAATCCAGCAAGTAAAAGTTTCCATTCATTAGGATCATCGGTACCTTTTTTCTCATTTTTTTACCCTTTTGCATCTAATGCCGAGAATAAACTTCGACTTAAAATTAATAAATTAACCTCGAAATATCAAATGAATGAAGGCTGGATAACTGAAAAGACTATTTCAGATTGTATAAGGCAATTAATTGAGCATCTTTATATGCTTGCAAACAAAGTATTGATTTTAGAATTAAATATTTCCAGAATTTCAGGAGAGTTGGAAGGAGATGACTCTGAATCACGTTTTTCTTATTATACAAATAACGTTCTGACAAACCAGGCGTATTCGGAATACCTTTATGAAGAGTATCCGGTCTTAATCAGACTGATCATGACCCGTTCAGACTACTGGGTGGATTATTTATGCACCTTGATTGAAAGATTGTTTAAAGACCGTGTTCAACTAGAAAATAAATTTGTTCCTAAGCATACAATTAAATCTGTTGATGCAGTTGAAATGGGGATGGGAGATTCTCACAGAAAAGGGGCATCCGTTGCCAAAATTACAGTTAATAATAATGTGACTTTTATTTATAAACCAAGAAATCTGGATATTGATGACCAATATCAGCAATTAATTCAATGGTTTAATAAGTTGGAAGGCAGCCAACATCTATTTGTACCATCCATTATTAATAAAAAGGAGTACGGATGGGTAGAGTTTATCGATTATAAGGCATGCAATTCTTTAGAGCAGGTTAAACGCTTTTATAGTAGAATCGGAACGCAACTTGCTCTTTTATACTTAATGAACGCAGTGGATTTTCACGCTGAAAATATCATTGCTCATGGTGAATACCCTGTTTTAATTGACCTTGAATCTTTGTTTCATCAAGAATATAAGTACTCAAACAAAGAAAATACTGCTTACATCAATACCATGAATGTCCTTAATAAATCTGTAACAGCTACCGGTGTGCTGCCTTTTTTAATGTACAGGAATAAAGAAGGAGAAGGGCTGGATATTAGTGCACTTGGTTCCACAGAAGGCCAGACCATACCGAAAAAGCTGCCGGCAATAGAAAACATAAAACGGGATGATATGCGAATAGAAGCCAAGTATATAAAGTCTTCCAGTTCGGAGAATAAGCCCCAGTTCCAAAACCGGTCTATTAATGTTATTGATTATATTGAAGATATTGTTGAAGGGTTTGAAAGAACCTATTACATCTTAATGAGAAATAAACATGAGTTCATTTCTCAATTGGCTCTATTCTCTCAAGTGGAGGTAAGATACATAGCCCGCTCTACTCCTCGTTATGGAGATTTACTGCGGATCAGTTTCCATCCTGATTATATGAGAAATGGAATTGAAAGGGACATTCTTTTTCACCGTTTATGGCTTGAAACAAAAATTAATCCCTATTTAAAAAGATTAGCCTATTATGAGAAAAGAGATTTATTAAATGGAGATATTCCCTATTTCACTACACGCCCGGGAGAAAAACATCTTTATGGAAGTGAAAAAGATATTATAAATGATTTTTTCCCAAATGATAGTCTATCGGTATCTATAGAAAAAGTAAAAAATATGTCTGAAAAAGATTGTAAAGAACAAATTCAAGTTATTCGTATGTCTATGTTAGGGATTACTTCTGAACTTCCTAACACTAAATACAATCATTATGTGCCGTCTGAAGATATTGGAAACAATCTGGACAAAAGAAAAATATTGGAAGAAGCTATTAACATAGGAGAATATTTGAAAGATAGGGCAGTTCACGGAATAAATAAGGAAAAAACTGATGTTTGCTGGGTTGGGGTGAACCTGGTAGGCACTAATGAAACAAAATGGTCGCTTTCACCGGTAGGAGCTGATCTATATGATGGTCTAAGCGGGATTGCTTTATTTTTTGCTTATTTAAGTGAAGCTACCGGACGCGAAGATTTCAAATTATTAGCAGAACAGTCAACCATTCCTATAGTCCGTTATTTGGAATCTCTTTCTTCTGTGAAAACTATAAGTGATATTGGAGCGTTCAGTGGTGTTACGTCTTCATTGTACTTATTACATCACTTGTCCTCTATATGGAAAGATGAAACTTTAAAGGAACTTATTATAGAATCGACCTTAATTATAAAGTCATTTATAAAGGAAGACCGGAATTTAGATGTAATTGGCGGTGCTGCGGGGGCAGCAATTATATTCCTGAATATTTATGAAGATACTAAACATCCAATTGCTTTGGAAGCTGCTGAAAGTTGTGCTGAGCACTTAATTGATAAAGCCTCCCCTCAAGGTTCAGGAAAAGGTGTTGGGTGGATAGGTGCTGCCAAAAGTCCTTTGTCCGGTTTCTCGCATGGTGTCTCCGGTATTATATGGCCATTAGCCAAGCTATATCAAGTAACAAAAAAGAAAAAATATTTACAGTTTGTGCAAAAAGGTCTTACTTACGAAAGAGAACTTTTCATAAACGAACAATGGCTGGATCTAAGGTTTGAAAACCAGGAAAGTGCAGCAGCATGGTGTCATGGTGCACCTGGTATTTTGTTAAACAGGCTGCTGTTAAGTGAATCTGATATTTATGACTCTGTCGTTAAAAGTGAAATTGAAAAAGGAATTAATTCAACTATACAATATGGCTTCGGGAGAAATCATAGTTTATGTCATGGCGACTTAGGAAATGCGCAAATTATTAGATATGCAGCAGAACTACTTGGAAACGATCAATGGAAAGCAACTTCGGATAACGCTTTCAATTATGTTCTGTCAGATATTAAAAAAAGAGGATGGAAATGCGGGATATCCGGAGACTGTGAAACACCTGGTCTTATGACTGGTTTATCAGGTATTGGTTTAGCATTACTAAAAACTTTCAGACCAACCACTCCTTCAGTACTGTGGCTTGAACCACCTAAGAAATGATTTTGGTTGAACGGGCTTTATTTATGAAATAAATTTTAAAAGGAGTATATTATGCGGATAAGGAAGAGGGTTCCTTTTATTGGACAAACTTCACAGAGCAATTGCGGCGCAGCCAGTTTAGCAATGATATTTCGATATTACAGAAATAAGGTGTCTTTTAAAGAGATCCTGGAAAATAACTCCACAGGACGGGATGGATTAACTGCACTTACACTCAAAAAGATTGCAGAAGATTATAATTTTACATGCAATGTGTATCAAACAAAAATGGAGGATTTAAGTGACAGCTTATGTCCCGCTATCCTTCATTGGGATGATTTCCATTATGTTGTGTTGGAAAAGGTAACTGGCAAGACATTTACTATCCTGGATCCCGCAAAGGGAAGAAAAAAACTTTCATTTGAAGAATTTTATAAAAGCTTCAGTGGTTTAATATTTACATTTTCACCTCCCGAAAAAAATAATAGGGTAGGTAACAGCAAAAATAATCAACTGCTTTATTATATAAAATATATTTTTATTAATCCCAAAATAACAATAACCATATTACTACTGTCTGTGGTTACCCAATTAATAAGTTTAGCTCCTCCAATTTTAATTCAAATTGTTATTGATGAAGTTATAGGGGCTGAACAACTGCACTTACTAAATATATTTATTATCGGGATGGGTATTCTTTTTATAAGTTTCTTAATAATTGCATCTTTGCGGACGTTTTTGGGAGTGAAGCTGCAGGTCTTAATAAGCAGGAAATTATCTCATGATTTTATTAATCATCTCTTTAAATTACCTATAAACTTTTTTGAACAAAGAACAACTGGTGATTTAACCACTAGAATGAATAACATTAACACTATACGGGAAATTCTTGCAAGAAGCGGATCCTCTTTAATATTGGATATTTTTATGATTATAGGCTGTGGAGCAGTTATGTATTTTTATGCTCCGTCATTGGCTCTTGTAATGTATGTTATAGGGGCGATCCAGCTTATACTTATGTTTATTTCAATGTCCAGAATTCAAAAATTAACCAGACTGGAGCTGGAAAAGTTATCTGAATCACAAAGTCATTTAAACGAATCTATACGTGCAATGATGTTTATAAAAACGAGTGGATCCGAGGAAAGCGTGGTCAATAGATGGTCTAATGTATTTAGTGAACAAATGCAAGTTTATAATAATAAAGCTCAATTCAGTGGATTAATAGGGAATTTATTAGGCAGCATCTCTATCATTGCTCCGCTCATAATCTTGGTAACAGGTGCTTATCAAGTAGTGGGCGGAAACCTTACAATAGGTGCCTTGACAGCCTTTATTACTCTTTCTAATACATTCTTGGGTCCAATTGGTTCGGTTGTAGGCAGTATTCAATCTTTCCAGTATACTAAGGGTGTTTTTGAAAGGTTGCTGGATGTAATGGAAAGTACTCCTGAGAAAATTGGCGGAGATTCGGATTATAATGGGAATTATTTATCCAAGCCAATTACACTTAAGAACCTCTGTTTTTCTTTTGAACCGAATATGCCGCCTGTTATTAAAAATGTCAATTTAACTATTAGTCCCGGAGAAAAGGTTTCCATCGTTGGAGCAACAGGAAGTGGAAAGACAACCCTATCCCGTTTAATTCTTGGCTTATACAATCCTACTGCTGGAACTTTAAAATATGGAAATAAGGAAATTGAATCACTAAACATTAAAGAATTAAGAAAAAATATGGGGATAGTGCTTCAGGACACAATGTTATTTAATGATACAATCGAGAAAAATATTTCTTATTTTGAGGATTTAACCGCAGATCAAATTAAAAAAGCAGCAAAAATTGCAATGTTTGACTTTGAAATTGAACAAATGCCTCTAGGGTATAAAACAATTATAGGAGAAAATGGCCAAAGTTTATCGGGAGGTCAGCGGCAGCGATTAGCTATTGCCAGAGCATTGGTTCGGGAACCATCTTTATTAATTTTAGATGAAGCTACGAGTCAACTGGATACATTGACAGAATTTAAACTTCATGAAAATCTTGATGATTTACGTATTACCAGGATTGTCATTGCTCATCGCCTAGCTACTGTTATGGATTCCCATAAAATTATCGTTATGGATAATGGGGCTATTCGTGAATCTGGTACGCATGAAGAGTTAATGGCCAGAAAAGGAATGTATTATGAACTCTTTAATAAACAAACGGAAACTATAGAGCATAGAGCAGTCCAATAGTTCATAGCAAAGCAGTGTTTTGCCCGTCTTTTGCTTCATACAGCTTCCAAAATGACAGCATTCTCTTATAGTCCTGAAGAATATCGCTTACAGAGCATGCGGTATTCTTCAGGGTTGAAGTGCCGAAAGATGAAGGAAAAGCGCTGGCAGCTAAGACCAGGGTGTCCGGAACGATACAAAATCTGAAGTATTAAGAATGACAGATATCTATCTCCTATAAGCAAAAACATAGCAAGTCTATTAAAAAAATAACTGTAAAATAAAAATCCTTACTTTTTCCTTAATTAAGTAAAATAAATATCTTAAATTTTACTTGACAAGTTTTCAGTCACTCAAAAAGAGAATATAATACATAGTAAATTAAGATTGACTGGAGGGAATTATATTGGAACGGTTGCTATTCGTCGTAACAGTTTTTTCTTTGGGTATTTCTATATTTTTATTTATATTTAACCTTTTTAACCATGGTTTCTCAGAAATGTTTTCTTTTAAACACGGTTTGGGGAAAGCATCATTGATATTCTTTGGGGTATACCTTATAAGTTTTCTATTATTTTTTGTTGTTACCAATTTCACATAAAGGAACCATGTATTGACTCATATTAAACCGCCTTAAAAGCTAGTCACAATGGAAATAAGTTATATATTGGATTTTTATTTCCGGCGGTCTGAAGACTCAATGAGATATACGCATTTATGAGCATTCTTAAAAGTTTAACAAACCAGCCGGAGATGTTATTTTGCAGAACAGGTTAACATAATATTCTGCATATTTTTTTAATGAAGGAATTAACCGAGGTTTAGAAGAAGTACTATAAATAAGCAAATAATGGAATTCAAACATTTCCTCAAATTGAAACATTACAGGAAGTTTACACATCATGAATAAATGCACTTGAATGGCTGGAGTCAATAAACACCATTACTTCAGGGTAAGAGCTATTTACTCGGCGTACCATTCAAGTTCAAAAGTTTAAACCTGATTGCCAGCATGAAAACACCCCTATTAAAATAAACTGTATGCTGGGTTGTGAAAAAATATCTCCACCACTAACATGGGTGTTTATGAACTTCTGAAATACTAAGAAAACAAGCGCATGTTGAAGACAACTTTAATATTCAGAGGGAGTAGAGAATGAATTATAAACGTATATTAGTTGTAGAAGATGATTTGGAACTGAATCAGTTAGTGAAGGATGTCCTGGAAAAAGAATTGCTTCAGGTAGATTCTGCTTATGATGGAAAAGAAGCATCGTTAATGATAGAAAAACAAACGTACGATCTGATCGTTTTAGACATTATGATACCTGAAAAAAATGGTCTGGATCTGTTACAGGAGATCCGAAGGGAGAAACAGACGCCTATTATAGTTATTTCTGCAAAAAATGAAGATACAGATAGTATTATCGGACTGGGTTTAGGTGCGGATGATTATTTGCCGAAACCTTTTAATATCAAAGTGCTGGTTGCAAGGGTAAAAGCTTTATTAAGAAGAAATGACTATAATTTGGGCACAGAACCGTTTCAGGAAGAGGAGTTGGTTTACGGCGATCTGACCCTGAGTTTGCGGACCTATAAACTATATTCAGGTGATAAAGAAATTGAACTAACAGCTAAGGAATATAAATTGTTAAAATTGTTATTTTCAAATCCGGGGAAAGTATTTTCTAAGAGTCAGATTTTTGAGTATGCCTGGGGAGAGGAATATATAAACGATATTAGCACCATTCAAGTACATATTCGCAGAATTAGAAAGAAATTGGAGGAAGACCCCTCTACACCAAATTATATTCAGACAGTTTGGGGTATAGGTTATAAATTAGGGGGAAATAGCGAATGATCCCGTACTCTATCATTATTTTTTTATTGTTATCCAGCATGTTGTTAAATATATATTTCCTGATACAATTCCGTTATCTGCAAAAATTAAATAGCAATATAATACAAGTGATTAATGGAAATTCCCTCAGAAAATTTCATTATCAGTCAATAGATCCAACTGTGACATCACTATATGTAAATTTGAATAAATTAGTCAGTGTTATCGCGGAGACTAGAAGAAATAAAGCAAAATTTGAGCTGGAAAGAAAAGAGTTTATCGTTAATATTTCCCATGATCTCCGCACCCCCCTTGCTTCAATGACCGGTTATACAGAAGCCTTAAAAGATCCTGAAATTAGTCAGGGGAAGAAAAAGAAATATGTAGATATAATTTTAAATAAAACTATACATCTGTCGCAGCTGCTCCAACGTTTTTTTGAGTTAAGTAAACTTGAATATAGAGGGATCGAAAGACAATTTAAAAAGATAAATATTGGTGAAGTAGTCGAAGAAGAAATTCTTTCGTTTTATCATGAATTTCAAAAGCTGGAGCTGGAACCAACTATTTGCTTGCCTGAAGAACCCGTTTATGTTGAGGGAGATAAAATATCATTGAAACGAATTTTGAGTAATCTTATTTCTAATTCTTTAACTTATGGACGAGAATCAAAAACAATTGGTGTTTCTGTAAATAAAATAGATACTGCAGTATGGGTTTCAGTATGGGATGAAGGACCGGGAATTCCTAAAAAGGACCTCCCATTTATTTTTGATAGTTTATATACAGGAGATCATGCACGCAACAATACAATAAAAGGCAATGGAATAGGATTGACAATAGTAAAGAAATTGGTGGATATGCATAAAGGTAAAATTACTGTTGAGAGTCAGCCTTATAAAAAAACCAAGTTTTCTTTTAGTCTCCCATTAAAAGATTAAAGCACCGGGACTTTTCATACTTAAAAATATATATCTAGGAGGCAGTTCCTGTCTGAAAAAAACTAATAATAGAATAACCTATTACAATAGTCAGGCTGCATTGGTATGAACGATTTTAAGGCATGGACAGTAAGCGGATAGATAATTTGAAGGAAAACCGGGACATTAATAGCCTTATGAAAATTCCATTAAACAACAGTGTGGAGTGAAATTTATGGATTATATAATTAAAACAGAAGAAATTACAAAAAATTATAAAAAGGTTAAAGCTGTCGATAAAGTGAGTATGAAGATATCAAAAGGTGAGATTTATGGCTTTTTAGGGAAAAATGGAGCAGGAAAAACAACAACGCTTCGCATGCTCTCTGGACTTATCAAGCCAACTTCCGGCAGCATCAAGCTGTTTGGAGAAGAATTAAATAATAAAAATGTAGAATTGTATGAGAGAGTTGGCGCAATTATTGAATTTCCGGGTTTTTACGGTAATTTAACAGTTAAAGAGGTTTTAGAGATGCATAATTATTTAATGGGCTATAATGATAAGAATTCAGTCCAGGATGTGATTAAGCAAGTAGGAATAGATTCAATGAAAGACCGAAAAGTCAGCGAAATTTCTCTCGGTACCAAACAACGGCTGGGCATAGCCAGGACACTCATCCATAAACCTGAATTGCTTATATTAGATGAACCATTTAATGGTCTTGATCCTCTTGGAATAAAAGAGATAAGGAAACTCATCAAATCTTTATCAAGTGAATATGGCATAACAATTGTTATTTCCAGTCATATTCTGAGCGAGATTCATAAATTAGCAACAACTATTGGGATTATTTCAAATGGTAAACTTCTAGAAGAATTAAGCACTTGGGAAATTAATCAGCGAAGCCGCCAGTTTATAGAATTAAAAGTTGATCAAGAAGAACGGTGCTGTAAACTTTTGGAGGAAGAATTAAATATCTACAATTATCATGTTGTAGAGCAGGGAACAATAAGAATTTATGAAAAGCTTGATGAAATTGCTTTTATTAATAGAAAGTTAATGGATAAAAATATTAATATTATCCATTCCTCCATTCATGAAAGTTCATTAGAAGATTACTTTATTGAACAGACTGGAAGTGAATTTGATGTTTAGAGTTACAATGACGGAGATTTATAAATTGAAAAGAACAAAGATTCTTTATTTATGCTTAGTTGGTGCAGGTGTGCCTTTACTGATAAATTCGCTTGGAATGACCCAGTCTGAGATGACATGGGAGCAGTATTACTTTATGAACTGGAATCTGTCATTTTTGATGAGTCCAGTTATATTTTCTGTTCTTGCTGGTTATCTCTTTGTCAGGGAATATCATGAAAAAACTATAAACCAGTTATTTATGTATCCTTACTCGAGAGTTAAATATTTTATTGGGAAATTTATTGTTTGTCTTGTTTTAATTACTTTTACTTTTCTTCTTTTGATGTTAGGGATGCTGATTGTTGGTTATTTCATTATTCCCGATCCTATTTCAATGAGTCAGTTATCTTCATTTTTTTTAATGAGCGCGATCACGATTATAGCCCATTGGATGCTTGTTCCTATTGCTATATTTGTTAGTATCTTAGCTAAAAGTTATATTCCTTCAGTCGTTCTCGGTATTTCTGTTACTATTTCAGGATTAATTATAATGGGAACAGAATATGCCCTTTATTTTCCATATAACTCTATTCATTTTATTCTGTGGAATATAGCTCCAGGCATTTTTGGAGGAGGGCAGCCTCCTCCATATCTCACGCCAATTATGGCGCTTGTCATCAGCAGTATAGCTTTTATTGTACTTTCCGTCTTAGTGTATGACCGAAGCGATGTGCATAGTTAAATTTTTCAGTTTAAAATTTAAAAGACGATTAAATTTAAAACCGCATGAAGAAAGGCCAAGTAAAAAAAGCCCTCACATCCTTGGGATATATTGGATAGAGGGCTTAAGGGACATAACTGGGGCGACGGACTGTTGGCAATGATCCCGATAAACGCAGCAGTCATAGTTGAATAGGAATTTTTATTTCATATTTATCCCTCAGTTCCAGAGCTTTTATGAAGTATTCATACGATGTCCTGGGATCCAACACCCTGGTTCTTTTAGAAATTTCTATATATATAGGGATAGATCTCTCATCACATATTTTCTCATCCAGTTCTTTTATTGCTTTAATATAAAATGATAGTTTATTTTGATCATTACTTTCAAATGAAATGAGTTTATCAACTATAGTGAAATAATCTTCAATGAGATTTAATCTCATGCATTCATTTTTTAAATCAAGGTAGTTTTGTTTCTTGTTGATAACGTTTTCGTCAAGTTCAATAATAAATATTTCGGTTCTCAATAATTCAGCTCTGTCATTTATCATTTGTTTAATTTCTTTTGCCACTTTAAAACATTTGAGTGCATCATGTTTTTCCGAGTTTTCGTACAAAATATAACCAAGATTATGCCATATTTTTGAAATAAGCTGTTTATCGTCTATATTATAAGCTTTGTTTAAGGCATCAAAAAAAGTGTTAATGCTCAACTTGTATTCTTGGGAATTTAGTAAATAGATAGCCTTTTTTATTAATAACATAGTTAAATATCTATAATGGTTAATTGATTGGGCTAAACTTATAAGAGAATCTATGTCATTTAAGTGATTTGCAAGTATTCCTATTTTTTCTTCACAGAGGATCATGTTATATTTGAACCGGATCTTTAATTCAATATCTTCTTCTATAGACTCAGCAATATCTTCAATTTTTTTCAAGACGTTGTAACCTGTCAGATATTTTTTATTGTGTATGTGCATCTTACTTTCTTCAATGTGGCATTTGATTAAGTTTTCCTTGTCTTGAGCGTGTTTTTTAATAGATTTAATTAATTCTTTTGCAATTTTAAACTCCTTTAAATCGTTGTATTTTTGAAGAAGTTCAAGCTTTTGCTCTATATCCAAGTGGGGATCGTCATGGTACTCATTTAACTGTTCAATATTTATTGAAGATCTGATTAAATGATTTTTAAGTGTTCTTTTCATATCCAGACAATCAGCTTTTTGATTTTGTAAATTTGTTTTGTCAATGTCAAGAATATTGATAAGTGAATTTAAGACATGGTCTTTTATTTTGACATTTTTTCCGGTTTCTATATTAGAGAGTGTTGCAACTGATATATTACACTGAGAAGCCACTTCTTGTTGGGTTAATTTCTTCTTTTTGCGCATATTTCTTATAAGTGATCCAGTGATCATAAAAAAACCTCCAAAATTTTTTAATTAAAACTGAAATTTACTAAAAAGTTTGGTATTATTATAATACAATCTTAAAATTTTAAATGAGGAGTGTTAAAATGAAAAAAAGTATTTTGTCATTAATGGTGTTAACTTTTTTACTTTCACCAGTCGAATTAGCAGGAGACCCCGATGAACCGGGTCCAATGAAAATCCACGAAGCCAGTCTTCAGGAGCCAATGGAAGTAGTTACTGAAGCATAGCTGTATCCTAAGTTAAAACTAATTTAACTTCTAAAAAGATTGTACAAGAAAATATCTCAATTTGAAAGTTTTATTTAAAATATTTAATCCATAGTTTTTGTGAAGCTTTAAGCTTCCCTGTAAGTCTGTTAATTTTCTTGACTGGTAGTATGATTAAAAAAATAGTGTAAACAAAGTTGGTTAGGAAAAGCAGATTATTCTATCGTCTTTAAGATTCGGGTGTTTAACAACTTTTATGCAAGCCCTTAAATATCATAAAGTTCTTAAAACATTAAGCATTACGGTATCAAACGATGGAGGAAACTCATCATTGGCCATTCACATTTACGAAGCGTGTTATTTTCGGTAAAGCAGCTATTAAGAGAATCCTTTCTGTTGGTTAGTGGATGTACATTAACCCTGTCAGAAATGGATTCTTTTTTATTTAAAAATAGGGAATTCGCAGCAGATCCAAGGTTAAGAAAATGTTCAAGTGAAGCAGGGTATAAAGGAAGGCTGGTTCTTCAAATTCCCAACAGATTATTTATTAATAATTTGTTCTCTTCGTGAAAATGCTCGAAAACAAAACGGCAAAAGGGGATCCTGTTGCAGAAGGGCGGATAATTAAAGAATGACGCTATGAGTGCAGTATGTCTTCCCATACAGGATGAATAAATAACCGCCATCTGCTTAATTCGTGATTCTTCGCGTTTTTTCTGGAGAAACGCAAAGTCTTGGTATCATTCTATTTTAAAAATTCAACTGGATTTGATCTTCTCTCATTAATAAACTGTACAAACTTTTCAATATCCTCAGGTGCGATGATCGTATAATCATAGGTATTGTAATATATAAAGTAACGTTCTTTTGAGAGGGCGATGGATGCTATTTGTGCATAAGTTTTTTCGATTTTTTTAATAGAATCTAGTTGGATTTTACGTTTAAAGGGACCAAAATAAATGATTAAAACATGGTTTGTCACTATATAAAAAGTACAGAACCAAAACCACAAAATAAACAAGCCGCTGATACCCAATATAAGGGAGATAATTAAGCTTGCAGCCAACCCGGCTTCATTATAAACAGGTATGAAGAGACCCGCAGAAAGTCCAAAAAATAGCAATGCTGACGTCCAAATCAGGACTCGGTACGTTATATCTTTGTTTGCATGAAACTTCATAAGCCCCACACCCCCCATAGTTTGAAAGTAAAATATTGTTACCGCAACTGATTGCTGTCTCCTAAAAAAAGGACTTTAATTTTTGGCTGAGCTTGAAGAACTGCGGCCAATCCATTATCCGTACATTTATATTAACAAACTAAGGGACACAGGGACAGGTTCCACGTCCCAAATTTTGAAAAAATAAATAACTGGGACAGTAAACCTGTCCCCATGTCCCACATGTATATTTTTTATAGTTATTCCTTTAAAAATGTCATAAAATGTTCTAAAATGGAACTAATTCACAAATTATATGAATAATTTAATTACATCATGGCAGATCAATCGCCTTTCTTTCCTTAACAGACATCATGGGGAGGCTTCGGGGGAAGATTTGCATCTTTGTAATCGATTTCAAACTTTAAAATGAGGTGATTGGATGGAGACACAAAAAATTCCGGCAAGAGAAGGGGATCATAATCTCAAAGACTATGAAAAATTGCGGGAAAATTTTTCATGGGAGGATATGAAGAAGCATTTCTCATGGAATGAAACAGGAAAAGTAAATATGGCCCATGAAGCAGTGGACAGGCATGCAGAAGATCCCAATAAGAAAGATAAAGCGGCATTATTATACTCCTCTCCGGACAGGGAGGAAAAAGTAACATTCGGCGAACTGCGGAATCAAAGTAATCAGTTTGCCAATGTACTCAAAAAATACGACATTCAAAAAGGTGACCGGGTATTTTTATTCATGCCGAGAAGTCCGGAGTTTTACGCTGCATTCTTTGGCATAATGAAAACCGGTGCTGTTGCAGGACCATTATTTGAAGCATTTATGGAGCAGGCAGTGCGTGATCGCCTGGAAGACAGCGAAGCCAAAATGCTGATCACTACGCCTGATTTACTATACCGGGTTCCGCAGGATGAACTGCCTGACCTGGAAAAGATAGTACTAGTCGGAAATCACGATGAAAACGGTGAAAAATATATTGATTTTTATAAGGAAATGGAAGCAGCGTCCACCAATTTTTCCATTGAATGGGTGGATTTGGAGGATGGCATGCTGATTCACTACACTTCCGGTTCCACTGGAAAGCCAAAAGGTATTTATCATGTGCATAATGCGATGATTCAGCAATATGCCACCGGAGAATGGGTGCTTGACTTAAAAGAAGATGATGTTTACTGGTGTACTGCAGACCCCGGCTGGGTGACAGGCACAAGCTACGGCATCTTTGCCCCATGGCTGCATGGTGTAACGAATGTCGTTCGCGGCGGCCGTTTTACACCAGATGACTGGTATGGAACGCTGGATAAATATAATGTGACCGTTTGGTATACAGCGCCAACAGCACTCAGAAAATTGGTAAGTGCCGGGGAAGAAACAGTGAAAAAACACGATCTATCTTCCCTCCGTCATATTTTGAGTGTGGGAGAGCCTTTAAATCCGGAGGTAATTACTTGGGGACTAGATGCATTCGGCCTCCGCATTCACGATACTTGGTGGATGACAGAAACCGGAGCGCATCTGGTTGTAAACTTCCCATCCATGGAAATTCGCTCCGGATCGATGGGAAAACCAATCCCAGGTGTGGAAGCGTCCATTGTCGACCAGGAAGGAAATGAACTGGGGCCAAATCAAATGGGAAATCTGGCCATCAAAGAAGGCTGGCCGGCAATGATGCGTGCTGTCTGGAATAATCCAAGCAAATATGAGAGCTATTTTATTAATGGCTGGTATGTGTCCGGCGACAGTGCTTATAAGGATGAAGATGGCTATTTCTGGTTCCAGGGCCGTCTGGATGATGTAATCAATACATCCGGGGAGCGGGTTGGACCGTTTGAAGTGGAAAGTAAATTAATTGAACATCCTGCGGTAGCGGAAGCAGGTGTGATTGGAAAACCGCATCCGGAACGCGGAGAAATTGTCAAAGCTTTCATCACTTTGAATGAGGGCTATGAAGAATCAGAAGAATTGCTTGAAAAAGTCAGGCAGTTTGTAAAAACCGGCCTCAGTGCCCATGCTGCGCCAAGGGAAATGGAAGTAAAAGATTCCATTCCAAAAACACGGAGCGGCAAGATTATGCGGCGCCTGTTAAAATCGTGGGAGCTTGGCCTTCCGACAGGAGATACTTCCACGCTGGAAGAATAAAATATTAAATGGTTATAAAACTTCCACCTGCAGGATAAGAAGGTGGAAGTTTTTTTAGTAATACCAATTGGTTTACAAGCACGAAGCCAATTGGATATATTATAAGGTAATACCACAATATAATGAATAAAGCATAGAAAAGAGGGCTGGAAATGGATACAAAATTCCCGATAGGTGAACTGGAAGTCCCTGACAAGGTAACGCTTGATCATGTTCAGGAATGGTTAAAGCAAATCGAAACCTATACGTCCCGGTTAAGAGAAACTGTTGACGGTTTAAGTGAGGAGGAATTAAGCAAAACTTACCGTGAGGGCAGCTGGAACGTCCGTCAGCTTGTCCACCATATAGCTGATTCCCAGATGAACATGTTTCAGCGTTTAAAAATGGCTTTAACAGATGATAATCCGACAGTACCAAACTTTATCCAGGACAAGTGGGCTGTTCAACCGGATACCGGGCTTCCGGTGGAAAGTTCCATCAAAATGCTGGAAGGTATCAATGAGCGCATCGTATCATTGGGAAACAGCTTAACGGAAGATCAATTAGACCGGAGTTTTACCCATGAGATTAACGGTAAAATAACCGTTGCAACAAAGGTGGCAAAATTAGCTTGGCATGAGGAGCATCACCTGGAACATATAAAAATAGCATTGTCAAAATAGCATTTTCTAAGAAATTGGTTTATCAAAACTTGATAAACCAATTTTTTTGTGCAAAAAATAATTGCAGGATCACGTTATAAAGAAGAAAATTTCTTATTGACCTTTACGTTGCGTAAAGGTTTATGATAATGATGTCAGGAGGATGCCATATGGAATATACTGTTCAGAAATTAGCCCATTTATCAGGGATCAGCGGCCGCACCTTGCGTTATTATGACCAGATTGGCCTGTTAAAACCGGCAAAGATTAATTCTTCCGGTTATCGAATTTACGGGCAAAAGGAAGTAGATCAGCTGCAGCAAATATTATTTTTCCGTGAACTGGATGTCAGTCTGGACGAGATCGGTAAAATCATCCATGACCCGGAGTATGACCAGACAGAAGCACTGCAGCAGCATTACAAAAAACTGGCAAAAAAGCGTGCCCGATTGGACAGATTGATCCACACGGTAGAAAAAACCATTGCAAGCAAAAAAGGAGGAGTTCCCATGCAGGATAAAGAAAAATTTGAAGGATTTAAGGAAAAATTAGTGGAAGAAAATGAGGAAAACTACGGAAAGGAAATTCGCAAAAAATACGGGGATGATATGATTGATGCCAGTAATGCTAAACTTCGGAACATGACAGAAGCGGACTTTAACAAGATGAAAGAGCTGGAAAAAGAAATTCTGTCCACGCTGGCACATCTGGTAAAAACAGAAGACCCGGCCTCGGATGAAGCACAGGAATTAGCTGCCAAGCATAAAAATTGGCTCATGTACTCCTGGAGCAGCTATTCCAAAGAAGCCCATGCAGGACTTGCGGAAATGTATGTGGCTGATGAGCGTTTTTCCGCTTATTATGACAAAGCTGCAAATGGCGCGGCAACATTTTTGCGCGATGCTATTTTAATTTATACCGGCTCCAAAAATAATTGATGTGAGATGCTCCTTTCACGTTTTACACATGATAAAAAAGGTAAAACAAGTAATGTACACCCAGAAGAAAGGAGCCGATATGAAATGGGTAAAAAAATAGCAACAGTAATTACAGATATGTTTGAAGACGTGGAATATACAGATCCTGCGAAGGCATTTCAGGATGCCGGGCATGAAGTCATTACGATTGAAAAGGAAAAAGGCACAAAAGTGACCGGTAAAAATAATGAAGCAGAAGTAAACATTGATGAAGGCATTGACAATGTCGATCCACAGGACTTCGATGCATTGTTTATTCCGGGAGGATTTTCCCCGGATATGCTGCGTGCAGATGATCGTTTCGTGGAGTTTGCCAAGCATTTTATGGATGAGAAAAAGCCGGTCGTTACCTTATGTCATGGACCGCAGCTGTTAATTACTGCAAAAGCACTGGAAGGCAGAACAGCTACAGGGTTTAAGTCCATTCGTGTCGATATGGAATATGCCGGTGCGGATGTCAAAGATGAAGAAGTTGTCGTTTGTCAGGATCAATTGGTAACAAGCCGCAGACCGGACGACCTTCCGGCATTTAAGAAGGAAGCGTTAAATGTATTAAATTAATGAAAAGGAAATCTCTCCATTTGGGGAGGGTATCTTTTGGTATACGATTAAACTATTAAATATACAATAAACCTTAAAAGCACAGATTTAATTCTGTGCTTTTTTGTTGTAATAGCTTTTTACAATTTCACGCAGGCAGGGTATACTAAATAAGGATTTCATTTTATTAATTTTTAAAAAATAACATCCCCAACCCAATTGAACTGATGAGTTAACGGCTTGGTTACTGAGAGAAAAACCGGGAACTCATTCATTCTCTTTTTTTACTACCAGATGAGGAGACGAGTGATGATGAAAAAAAGATTAATAGCATTATTTGGCTTGGTGCTGTTGTTAGCCGCTTGCAATGAAAATAATGCTGACGAAGAAGCACAAGCGGAAAAAACAGACCGGGAAGAAACAGAGACTGCCGAAAATACATACAATGAAGAGCCCGAAGCTGAAGAGGCAGAAACAGCGGGAAATGACGGGGAAGGATTGGTGGATATGTCCATACCAATCCAGCAGGAATTGTGGCACTCCGATAAGGGAGAAAGTTATGAGGTACATGGTAAATTGGGTCCGATCGTACGTGATGGCGATTTAGCCATTCTGCCCGTTACGTTGGACACGGACAGTGATTTGACCGTAGGATTTCCGAGCTTATTTAATCATGCATTGTCAACAGGGGAAGGAATCAGTACGCAGCAAGGCTTGGATATTCGCATGATTGATGCACAGGAGATGACAGTATCCCACCCGGCTGTGCTATTATTGGACGACCATCAATCCCAGGCTTTGTATACGTTTGTAGGTGACGAATTTAATCGCATGGGCCAATATACTTTTGGAGGCAATCACGGCCCTGCCCGATATTTTGGTGTATTTGCGGCGCCGGAAACGGAGTCCGTGCATGTGATGTTCAGAAGACTGGGCGTTATGGAAAATATTCCGGTTATAGACCGGGATGAACTTCGTATGCTTACTATGGAAGAAATGGAGAAGGCATTGGAAGAAATGGAATCAGATCAAGATAGAGAAGATGTATACAGTCAAGTGATTCCAGATATTGAAGAAATTATAGAACGTGAATTAAACCAATACAGCAGGGGACCGGAAGCGTTTGATGGAAACTTCGAGAGAATTCAGGCTCGGGTGTTCCCGATAGAAAGTTATCGGGAAAGTGTAGAGACATCCGTCAGCCGGATTGATGAAATTGAACACGCTACTTTAATGCTCTCTACGGATGTCCTGTTTGAATTTGACTCCTCTGATTTAATGGACGAAGCAGATAAAGAGCTGGAAGCTGCGGCTGCAGAACTTGCAGGTGCAGAAGGCGGAAAACTGGAAATTGTCGGGCATACAGACAATGAAGGAACAGAAGATTATAACCAGAAGCTTTCAGAAGACAGAGCGGCAGCAGTAAGAGAGAAGCTGGAAGAATTAATGGGACTGTCAGATTTCGATGTTGCTGTAAGCGGAGCGTCTTTTCATGATCCTATAACAGAGAATGACACGGAGGAAGGAAGAGCACAAAACAGGCGGGTGGAATTACATTTTACCCCGCCGGCAGAAGAAGTGGAAGTGGAAATGGAAACGGGAGCAGAATTACCGGAAGCCTTGGGTGAAGTGGCAGCATATCCGGAGTCGGTTCAAACGGACGATGGAGAAATTGAGATCGAATCCATTCGCAAAATTGATGATTTGCTGGTGGGAAGAATAAGAGTGAAAAGTACAGAGAATGCAGAAGGGGAGTATACGGCCCTGACTTACGGTTTTGGGAATCGAATAGGCGCACGGGGATGGCATGACAATGAAACTGTTGGCTTTAGTCAATATACAGCTTATGCACCAACACTTATACACAATAATCAACGATATTATCCATTGGATTATTACCTGGACCCTTTAGAAGGAAGTTATGCAGAAGGATGGATGGATCAAGCAGAAGAGGATGAGGAGTATATTATCCCGCTTGCTGAACGCTACATGCGTTCTCCGGGGGAAAATGGCTATTTTACTTCCACTGTTATTTGGCCGGCGGTGAGCGATGAAAGTGTTACCGTTGATCTTTCCGTTCCAGGGAACATGATAGATGAAATTTCCGAAAACCAGATGGAGCGGTCCCAGCCTTGGAGAATTACAGACATACCGGTAGAGACAGAAAATTAATTGGAAGAAGCGCTGGTAACAGCATAACCGCTTGCCCGGAAATTTTCCGGGCAAGCTTTTTCTCCCATACTGTAATTATAAAGTAGCTGTACGCTCGTTTTCATTTAAATTAGTGTAAAAAAATAATTACGGCATTAAACCATTTGGAATGTAAAAAAGAGATACTAAATCAAAATGGAGTTAGCATCTCTCGAGGATTCCTTATTCCAGTTTTGTTATATCAAAGTTATCCTGAAGCAACAGCCAATTTTGCGGAAATGCGAGACCCAATTTCCAATAGGCAATCCCCCGCAGATTCAATTCTTTTATTAAATCAAATTTTGCCTGAATGGATCTTGCATCTTCAAACCATACCTCATGCTCATTTCCTTCTGCATCCGTATAAGTAAAAAACGGAGCCTGCGCTGTCTCATCATATTGGATCTGCGCATTATTATCCCTGGCAATAGCAATGGCCTGCTGCGGACTGACTGCCTGGGCACCCGGTCCTCCTTCTACAAATGGAAGGGTCCAGTCATAGCCATATAAGTTCTGCCCCAGAATAATTTTTTCAGCAGGCATTTCTGTTAACGCATATTCCACTACACGTCTTACTTCATTGATTGGAGAAACAGCCATCGGCGGGCCAAATGTATATCCCCATTCATAAGTCATCAATACAACAAAATCCGCAATCTCCCCATGTGCAGCATAATCATGTGCTTCATACCACTGTCCGGTTTGTTCAGCACTTGTTTTTGGCGCTACTGCTGTGGACATGAGTAAACCAGCCTGTGATAACCGGTCTTTCGCCTTTCTTAGGAATTCATTGTAGGCTTCCCTGTCCTCTGCAGGCAGAAATTCAAAATCAAAATGCACATCCCGATAACCTGTTTCCTGTGCGATGTTGACAATCTGATCAAGCAAAGTATTCTGCACAGCCTGCACGGTCAGTATAATGTGGCCGAGTTCTTCACTGAATGCCCCCTCCTCCAGATTGGTGACGACAAGCATTAATGCCGTATCGTTTGCATTTGCTGTCTCCACCAGTCCATTGAGGGGAGGCGGGGTTAATGTTCCATCCCGATTTACCCGATAGCTGAAAATGGCTAGAAATGTGAGGTACGGTGCAGCTTTTGCAGCTGCATTTTCCAGGGTTTCCGAAACAGATTCTCCTATTGGCTCAATATAGGCATTCGACTGAATGGCACGCTTCTCCCGGGGCGGAATATATAAACGCAGGCCGATGGGAAGTATATTATTCACGGGTATCGCGTTAATTTGGGCCAGCTCTTCGTAAGATATGCCAAATGTTTGACCAATGGAGAACAGGCTGTCACCCGGCTGCACAAAATAATATTGACCGGTAATTGGAATAACCAACGCCTGACCGACAACTAATTGATCCGGTGTCTCCAGCTCATTCGCATCTATGATGATTTGTCCGGAAATATCATATGTATTGGCGATCTGAAATATCGTCTCTCCTTGCTGTACTACATGGATTTGCAAGAAAACTCCCTCCTTTTCAAGAAATGCTACTTACATTTTATGAGGAGGGAGTGTTGGATATGTCTGCTTAAAACGGCCGAATATCCGCCTTCATCACCGAATGCATTAAATACAGTGCATACTCGTTATTCTCTTTTTCTTCTGAAGCCATGCAATTTTGCGGAATATGCATGTTGTATTGGTACATATAGGCATCCTTTGCTGTAAATAATATGCAGATATCCCCGGCAATGCCGCTAATGATAAGGTGTGTGCGGTCCAGCTCAATCAGGAGAGATTGAAGTGGTGTCTGAAAAAAAGCGGAATGCTGCGGCTTGATTAAAAAGTAATCATGATGATCCGGTTTAAGTGCATCTATAATTTCTTCACTCCGTTCATTTTTGCAGTAATCGATGATTTTATTAAAGTCTGCTTGCCACATGCCATAATGATCATTAATATATATGGTGGGTATATCATTTTCCTTGGCAAACTTTCTTAGATTGATCATATTGGGCAGCATTTCTTCTGTATGTTTCTGCAGGCGCTCTCCACCGATAAAATCAAAATCATTAATGACATCAACGAACAGCACAACTGTATTATCCAGTGAATTTTCCATAATTACCTCCTTGGTGGGTCAAAAGGAAAAACATTATTATTCACGTTTTCCTTTTTGTCCTGTTTTAAAACTTATGGAAGAGTATAAAATAATTTTGAATAAAGTGATGTGACGGTCATGACAGACGAACAATATATGCAATTGGCAATAAAACAGGCAAAAGAGGCATTAACATATAACGAAGTGCCGATTGGAGCTGTGGTGGTTCATGATAATGAAATTATTGGAACGGGCTATAATATCAGGGAAACTTCCCAAACGACATTGTCCCATGCTGAACTGATCGCTATTCAAAAAGCAAATGAAAAAATGGGAAGCTGGCGGCTGGAGGACTGCACGCTCTACGTAACGCTGGAGCCCTGTCCCATGTGCGCGGGGGCTATTTTACAATCACGCATAAAGCGGGTGGTATATGGTGCTCCAGATCCAAAAGCAGGAAGTGTCCATTCGTTGGTGAATCTGCTGAATGATGAACGTTTCAATCACCAGGCGGGAGTAACTTCCGGTGTGCTGGAAAAAGAATGCGGACAGCTGCTGAAGGACTTTTTTAAGGGCCTCCGGGAGAGGAAAAACAGGAAAGACTAAGTAACCTCATCCCTTATTTTGTATTGTAAGTATTTTAATTGTTATCCAGTTTATATATTCTTTTTCGAGTTCAAAAACTTTATTGGCCAAAAATTTCAATACGTTCGTATGGTGTTCCGCTGCTTATTTCTCCGGTCACTGCCATAAAACCCCATATTGCATTTTTACTCAGACATGTTATAATGAAGAGTGCCGTGCTAAGCGGGGAGGTAGCGGTGCCCTGTACTCGCAATCCGCTATAGCGAGGCCGAATTCCCATCTGAGGTGGGACAGCTTTATGGTCTGCCTTAATGGAGTGGTGCTGACGTTCAGGTCCTGCGCAACAGGAACCCATGAATCCTGTCAGGTCCGGAAGGAAGCAGCAGTAAGTGGTCATTCCTGTGTGCCGCAGGGTCACCTGGGCCGAGCCATGAAATTAAGTAGCGCATAGGGCTGTCACATCGATGATGGGTGCACGGCTTACATATATAAAAAATCCCTCTGCTGATTGTCCAGTCAGAGGGATTTTTTTCTGATGAAAATGCTAAAAAGCTAAATTAACCGGGAACATGATAGAATCTGGTCATTACCCCAATATCTTCCATTTTTCCTATATATTTTTGTCTAATTATATGTTCTTTTGACTTTGATTGTCGAATGCCTTGATTTTTTATTTTAAGTGGGCATAATTACTCATGGTTGTATTTTTTTAAACGCTACTATATATGGAAAGGAAAAAGTAATATGGAACAAGGGGTAATACGAGGAGTGCCGAGTGACTTTCACGTGCCGGATAATATTGTAATAAAGAAAAAAGAGATGATTGAACTCGGCAAAAAATATGGATTAAAGGATGAACGAACCATTAAATGCAGTCAGCAGCTGGATCAGCTTATGAATAAGTATTACATAAACAATTTAAGCTGTATTTAACAAGCGAATACGTTCAAAAAAATAATTTTCGCTGAAGACTTTCCATCTGAGAAAAAGGGAAATCGGCTTTATGCTGATTTCTCTTTTTAAAGTCGTCCTGTGTATATCTCCTTTTAAAATTTGTCTCCAAGGTTCACAATCACCCCCAAAATAGAGTATAATTAGAAGGAGATAAAAGAGGGGATTTTAATTATGAGCTATCAGGCGTTATACCGCGTATGGCGACCAAAACAATTTCAGGATGTAGTTGGACAAACCCATATAACGAGAACGCTGCAAAATGCGATTGTTCAGGAAAAATTTTCTCATGCCTATGTATTTTCCGGTCCAAGGGGAACAGGAAAAACAAGTGCTGCCAAGATTTTTGCCAAAACGATTAATTGCGAGCATGCGCCGGTGAAAGAACCATGCAATGAATGTGCAGCCTGCCTCGGTATTCAGGATGGTTCCATTTCGGATGTCATTGAAATTGATGCTGCATCAAATACCAGTGTGGAGGATATTCGGGAAATCCGCGATAAAGTAAAGTACGCCTCCAGCTCTGTGCCATATAAAGTGTATATTATTGATGAAGTGCACATGATCTCCGTGAATGCCTTTAACGCATTGTTAAAAACTTTGGAGGAGCCGCCAAAGCACGTGGTGTTTATTTTAGCCACAACGGAACCGCATAAAATCCCGCTAACGATTCTTTCCAGATGTCAGCGATTTGATTTTAAACCGATTTCCAATCAGACTATTGTAGACCGTATGAATACAATCCTTGAAATGGAAAATATAGAGGTTTCTCCGGAAGCACTGGAGACCGTTGCTTTAGCGGCAGAAGGCGGGATGCGGGATGCATTAAGTATTTTGGATCAGGCAATCTCCTACAGTAATGATACGGTTGAACTGGAAGATGTGCTTGCTGTAACAGGAGGCGTCTCCCAGCAAATCCTGACTGACATTGTAAAAGTGATGCATGAAAAGGATGTACAAAGTGCCCTAACCATGCTCGATAAACTGATTGCCGGCGGAAAAGATCCGGCCCGCTTTGTTTATGATCTCATCTATTTTATGCGGGATCTTTTGCTCTTCAAAAGTGCCCCGGAATTAGGGGGGCTTCTGGAGCGTGCCAGAGTGGATGAAAGCTTTAAAGCAATTACCGAGCAGGTATCCAACGAATGGATTCAGGAAGCGATCATGGAATTAAACCAGTGCCAGCAGGAAATCAAATGGACGACCAGCCCGAAAGTTTTTATAGAAATAGCCATTATTACCATTACAAACCGCTATCAAAAACAGGAATCAGCTGCTGATACCCAGGACGCAGCTGCCGTTATGAAGCTGACTTCAAAATTGGATCAGCTGGAAAAAGAAATAGCCGGCTTAAAACAGCAATCAGCAGGGAACACACAGCCTGCACCAAGAAGAGAAGTGCAAAGAACGCAGGCCAGATCCTCTAAGACCAGTTTTAAAGTGCCTTACGAAAGGATTCGGAATGTTGTCCAGCAGGCGGAAAAGAATTTGAGAAAACAGGTACAGGGCCAATGGGGTTCCTTTTTATCCCAGTTAAAAACAGCCAATGCCCCTGCACATGCGACGATTCAGGACAGTAAGCCTGTTGCAGTATCGGAAGACGCTGTGGTTGTCGCCTTTAAATATGAAATTCATTGTTCCCTGTTTCTTGATCACAGGCAAACGGTTGAAACAGTTTTAGGCAGTGTGATGGGCAAATCACTGACTATTATTCCAATACCGGAACAAGCCTGGCAGGAAGTCAGGACAGAATTTATAAATCATCAGGAGCAAGCCGCCACCAGGGAAGAAGAACAAAAACCGGACCCCATCGTAGAGCAGGCCAAAGAACTTGTGGGAGAAGATCTGCTGGAAGTCCATGATTAGAAAGACGAATGAAATGTTCAGGCTGCCGGATGATGGGCAGCAGTTTACTATAGATTAAAATACAGCATAAAAAGGAGTTGTTTTCCATGAAGGGTATGGGAAATATGAATAATATGATGAAACAGATGCAGAAAATGCAGAAGAAAATGATGAAGGCACAGGATGAACTTTATGAGATGACGTTTGAAGCCTCCGCCGGGGGTGGAATGGTTACAGTAACTGCCAATGGAAAAAAGGAAATAACCGATGTACAAATTAAAGAAGAGGTTGTAGATCCGGATGATGTGGAAATGCTTCAGGATCTTGTTCTTGCAGCAACCAATGACGTCATTAAACAAGTAGACGATAAAACAAATGAGACAATGGGCCAATTTACAAAAGGACTGAATATGCCTCCGGGTATGATGTAATTTGTGAACTGTTTACAAATGCATATTTTCCAAATATCAATAATAAACGGGCTTTCACCGGCTATGCCCGGTGATAAGTCCATGGTCTTTTATATGCACTTGCCTGCAGGCAGGGCGCGTCTTCGTTCTAGGAGGAACATCATATGTATTACCCAGAACCTATATCCAAACTCAT
Source organism: Virgibacillus aidingensis (assembly GCF_010994035.1). GTDB lineage: Bacteria > Bacillota > Bacilli > Bacillales > Amphibacillaceae > Virgibacillus_N. The sequence goes on along the minus strand of NZ_WIXN01000006.1, from coordinate 73,777 downwards.
TGACAGTTTTACGAAATTGCCGGGGATCGGGCCGAAAACAGCAGTCCGTCTGGCATTTTTTGTTTTGAATATGAAAGAAGATGATGTGTTAAATTTTGCAAAGGCATTGGTAAGTGCAAAACGGGAACTGACACACTGTTCCGTCTGCGGAAATATAACAGATGAGGATCCCTGTCCGATATGCAAGGATACCTCACGCGATGCCTCGATTATTTGTGTCGTGCAGGACCCAAAAGATGTGATTGCCATGGAAAAAATGAAAGATTATCAGGGAAAGTACCATGTGCTGCATGGAGCGATTTCCCCAATGGATGGAATAGGGCCGGAGGATATTAACGTCCCGGCACTGATCAATCGGCTGAAAGACGAGGAAGTAGAGGAGCTGATCCTTGCCACCAATCCAAATATTGAAGGAGAAGCTACGGCTATGTATATCTCCCGCCTTGTGAAACCATCCGGAATCCGGACGACGAGAATTGCCCATGGTCTGCCGGTTGGCGGGGATTTGGAGTATGCCGATGAAGTAACATTATCAAAAGCACTTGAAGGAAGAAGAGATTTGTAGGGTCGGGTGACATGCATGGCTAGAAAAGTCAGGAAAAAAGATATAGACAAGCAATTATTAAATACTATTTTTTCGTTGCAATCAGAATGGAAGCAGGTTCAGTCTATTATAGACCAAAGCATGGAACCGACAGTAAATGGATATTATCAGGCAAAAGCACTGCGGGCGCAGTATTTATTCCTGCTGCGTGAGGCCCGCCATCGCGGTGTGAATGCATGGAAGATGCGGAAGTAATTTACCGGATATATAGATTAGTATAATGATAGAAATGCAGGAAGAGAAAAGCTGCAATTAATTTAAATGAACAAACACCCTAAAAAATTGCAGCAAGCAAAAAAACGCTCAAATTGAGCGTTTTTTGAAATGACTTTCCTGCATGCTGCATAAAAATATGGCATTAACTGCGTAAGTGCAGGTTTTTCTTATTTAGTATTCTGACATTAAAATTTAAAAGTTTCTTTCTGTCATAAATGGTTTTAAATTTCTCCATTAATCCTTATCATTCTCTTTAAATTCTTTTATAAGAAATTCTATAGAGTACGGTGATTGTTCTTCACTATCCTTTTCTTTATAGGATAAATGGCCATAATTAAAGAAAAGTTCCTCGATATCTTTGCTTAATTTTGCTAAAAGTTCTTTGGACAAATACACATTTGCCGATCTGCCATCAACATGTCCTGCCGGGGATGCAGCTTCCGGGTTTTTAAAAGATCCGGCTTTGGCTCTATAATATTTTTCTACAATTCCTTTATCTGTACGGACATCGTCCACTTCTAAAATATTATGCTTCACAAGCTGTTGAATATGATAGTATACAGTCCCGGGGTTTTTCCCCAATTGATCAGCTGTTTGTTTAGGTGTCATGGGCTGTTCGTAAAGCAAAGCAATTATTCTTGAACGCAAAGGATTGGATATTACTTTTTGCTGCTCCCAGTTTATTTCCATCGCTTCATGTTTATTCGTCTTTTTTCCGTCCATTATTATCACCTGCGGGTTTATATTTGTAAATCATTTTGCAAATCTAAATGCATTATTTGCAGGTATTATACGGTTTGTAAACCCAAATGTCAATAAGTTTATCAGATGCTGAAAATATATAATCCTCTGATTGGCTGAAATTTGCTCTCTTCCCGGAGAAATAAAAACTGTGATTTATGGCTATCTTTTTTTGTTCTTTTTCCATATATGGACGCATATGTACTATAAAGGAGACAAGAAAGGATGGTGTATCGTGAGTTCTACAGTAGTTATTACAATCATGGTTGCATTAATTGTTTTATTATTAATCGTGGGAGCCCCGGTCAAACCAATGCGCTTTATTGGACAAACGACGATCAAAATTGGTATAGGCATATTATTTTTATTTTTTGTGAATGTTTTCGGGGGTGCCATTGGTTTACACATTCCGATAAATCTGTTTACGGTCATAATTTCCGGATTTTTAGGTTTGTTTGGTGTAGCCTCACTGGCAGCCATTCATTTATTTATCATCCCGTAATGGAGTAATAAAATTAAAGTTTTTGAGTTTCCCTGCATAAGATACGTTAGATTCGGAGATACTAGTTTCTAACGGAGGTGGGGACATGAAAAAAATGATTCAGCGCTGCGGCATTTGTGAAGAAGAAAAGGCAAAGGGAATTCATTTGTATACCATGTTTATCTGTACGGATTGTGAATACAATATGATTCATACGGAACCAAGAGAAGAAAAATATAAATATTATTTGCATAAACTAAAAAATGTTACGAAACCAAAATTATATTCATAGAAAAAAAGTCTTTGTTCGCAAAGACTTTTTTTGTTGGTGTAAAACTATCTTGCATATTCATTAATCCCATAATATTATTTTTAAAAACTTCCGTATCTTTTTTATCACTTTTCCGTCTATAATGATAAAGAGGGATTGAGGGATACCATTGAATGACGGTGAGCTCATTAAACGCAATGCCGGTCCAATTTTGCATTATTTATACGCAAATGGACAGTTATTTAAAATCGATTAGAAAATCCAGGGAAAATTTTATTTAGAAACAGATACCACTATTAAAGTATAATGGCAAAGACATGGTTCGAAGTGCAGGTAATGATGGGAAAACATCTCAGGAATCAATTGTTGCAGTTCACTCGGTAAACATGAAGCAGCAGTAACGGTATATGGGAAGGATCGATGCCTTGGGGTAATTCAATTTAATGCTAAAGAATCTATGTCCTTATTGTAGTAGAATCAAAGTTGGATTAATGCTATTATCACGTATAAGAGCAGCTGTTCCCTATTGCAGATTAAAGAGGAAAGGCAGTGTTTTAATGAATAACAATCACAAGTTTTTAACCGTAGTGTTCACACTACTCATAGTTACATTGACTGCTTGCGGAAACTCACCTGAGGAGCCAAGTGCTGATTCAGACAGCAATTCAGCAAACAGCAGCGCAAAACAAAATACAAATGATAACTCCTCTGAACAAGGAGATACACAGGATTCATCCAGCGAAGATCAAGCAACAGAATCCAATGCTTCCAGAGATACATACTCCGAACAGGAAGAGGAAAACCAGGATTCCCAATATGAGGAACAAAGCAAGGAAGAACCTCTGGAAGAATATGTTCCAGGTGAAGATGATGTTGTCGTAAGTAATACTGAACTGAAAAATAAAGATATACTGGAAGATTTCATGGAAATCGCCGGGGAAAATGGTGAAAATAATGAGAGTGAAATAAAAGTAGTGAAGGATGAAGGGGAAAAAGGTGTACGTATTTATGAATTGAAATCAAGGTATGACGAAAATGCTGATCAGGCATGGATTGATGTCTTTCCGGACTTAAGCTACTATAGAGCTTCAGAAGATGAAGTGCAAGATGTTTTTAACAATGCCCGTCAGCAATGTGGATATATGGAAAAAGACGAATTCCAGGGATTTTACAAATTATATGAATGCAGGACGCATTGGGAATATCATTTTATTCCAATTGATCATGCTAATGAGTAGAGCCTTGTTTAGAGATTAGCTTATTCCTTTAACAGATATTAATATTTATACAAAAACACGCAGTGATCTCGTTCGTGATTTATTATATTTCACCGGTCACTTTTATTTTAATCGAAAATGAACACGGAGAGATTATGAATGAACCAGAAGCAAATGCCTTTGTACGAGACATTAATCCATTTCGCACAACAAGAGCCGATATCTTTTCATGTCCCCGGACATAAAAATGGGGAGATCTATCCCGCCAAGGATTTCTATGACCGGATTTTAAAACTGGATCTGACTGAGCTGCCGGGTCTGGATGATCTGCATTCCCCAACAGGGGCTATTGCTGAAGCACAGCAGCTGGCGGCGGATTTTTTTAAAGCAGACCATACTTTCTTTCTTACAGGCGGAAGCACTGCCGGGAATTTAGCGATGCTTCTGGCGGCTTGCTCCAGCGGAGATAAAGTGATCGTGCAGCGCAATTGCCATAAATCGATTTTGAATGGACTGGAATTGGCCGGGGCACATCCGGTGTTTATTTCTCCTGGATATGATGAGACAGTTGGCCGTTATACCAATCCGGAAATACATACGCTGGAAACGGCACTTCAGGAGCATCCGGAGGCCAGAGCCGTGATGCTTACCTACCCTGATTATTTTGGAAAAACCTTTCCTATTCAGGAGATGATCGAGGCAGCACATGAACGCGATATTCCCGTGCTCGTGGATGAAGCGCATGGCGTGCATTTCTCCCTCGGGGAGCCATTTCCTCTCTCTGCTCTTTTCCTGGGCGCGGATGCAGTAGTCCAGTCTGCCCACAAAATGGCGCCGGCCATGACGATGGGGGCTTTTTTGCATGTGAAGTCATCGCGTATTTCCAAAGAGAAGCTTGGTTATTATTTGCAAATGGTGCAGTCAAGCAGTCCTTCCTATCCGATAATGGCTTCATTGGATATATCACGGTATTTTTTAGCATCCATGCATTTTCAAAAAATACAAGAAGTCTTGGAGAGCGCTGTACAGGTAAAAAAGAGGCTGCAGGCTGCTGACCATTGGCAGCTTGTTCCTTCTGATGATCCTTTAAAGCTGACACTGCAGGTAAAAAAGGGCATTTCCGCAAAAGAAACGGCAGCACTTTTTGAACAGGAAAAAGTTTATCCGGAGCTCATTACACATAATCAGATATTATTTATTCATGGACTAGCCCCCTTTGCACACATTAAAAGGCTGGAAAAAACGATAAAAACAGTCAATGGGCAATTAAAAAAACAGGCCAATCATGGTACAATAGTAAGGAACGATCTATTTTTAAATCCGATGCAGGAATTGGAGTTATCTTATTCGGAAATGCATCAAATAAAACAGGAATTGGTGCCTTTTCATAAGGCAATAGGATATATAGCAGCAGAAGCCATCATTCCCTATCCACCAGGCATACCGCTTATTCTCAAAGGAGAAATAGTGACGGAAGCACATATGGACATGATCAAGCATTTGCAAGCGCAGGGCGTGTCCATCCAGAAGTGGAATAAGCACGGCATGATGATATTTCGGCAGTAAAAAAGGGGAAGAAATGACGTGAGTGGATATTTTATCACATTTGAAGGCGGGGAAGGTGCGGGAAAAACAACAGTACTGCATGCGGCAGGAAAAGCACTGGAAGAACAGGGCTATGATGTCATGACAACCAGGGAGCCGGGCGGCATTGAAATTGCAGAACAAATTAGAAATGTCATCCTTGATCCTGCAAATACAAAGATGCAGAAAAGAACGGAAGCATTATTGTTTGCCGCAGCCCGTCACCAGCATTTGACAGAGAAGGTATTACCGGCCATGGATGCGGGAAAAATTGTTTTATGCGACCGGTTTATTGACAGCAGCCTCGCCTACCAGGGATATGCCCAGGGTCTCGGGATGGAAGAAGTTTTTTCAGTGAATCAATTTGCCATCCAGGACTGCATGCCGCATTTAACATTATTTTTTGATATTGACCCAAAAATAGGACTGGCACGGATTGCGGCGAATAAGAACAGAGAAAGAAACCGTCTTGATCTAAAAACTATCCGTTTTCATGAACAGGTTTATGAGGCTTATCATATTTTGTTAAAAAGATTCCCGGACCGCATACATTCCATCAATGCGGACCAGTCAATAGAAGCAGTGAAAGATGAAGCACTGAAACAAATTGTTTTCCATCTGGAAAAGTAAGGAGGTAGAAGGGTTGAAGCTGATTATTGCGGTTATTCAGGACAAAGATTCAAACCGCCTGACAGAAGCGTTAAGTGATGAGAACTTTAAAACAACAAAACTTGCAACAACAGGCGGATTTTTAAAAGAAGGAAATACAACATTAATGATTGGCTGTGAGGATCAATATGTGGATGAAGCATTAGAAATTATCAAGGAAAACTGCTCCCACCGCGAACAAATGGTAGCACCTATTTCCCCAATGGGCGGGAATGCAGACTCCTATATCCCAAAACCGGTTAAAGTAGAAGTCGGCGGAGCAACCTGCTTCATACTGCCAATCGAGTCATTTTACCAATTTTGAAACATAGGGACGGTACTCCTGTTGCTGCATTTGATGAAAAATTCAGTCTAATAAAACGAGAGAACCGTCCCTATGTTGCACCCATGTTGCAGGAGGAGGGCTGGATGGATGAAAATCGGCCATGAGTTGAAAACACAATCGGATACGGCGTATACACGGCCATCTAAAAGTACCGCGAATGAATTTTATAAGACGTTTCAGTCCCGGATGCATCAGGTGAATGAACAGGAATTCCAGCAATTAATGAAGGATATTACCGCACAGGGGAATAAGCTTGCACGTTTTCGTTCTTTCCGCGATCTGGCCAAGTTCAAGCGAATGGTGAAAGGCTTCCTGCAAAAAGCGGTCAAAGAAGGAATGGATCTGGAACAGTCCCACAGCTTTGGAATTGATGGGCAAACCCGTCAATTGACGGTTGTAAAATATATTGATGAAAAACTGATGGAATTAACGGAAGAAGTCATGAATCAGGAAAAGAAATCAGTGGATATATTGGGCCTGATCGGTGAAATCAAAGGGCTGCTGATTAATATATATACGTAATAATTGTTAAGGAGTATGGGAGAGGAGGAGCAGCAATGAAAACATGGTCTGAAGTGGCAGAAGTTCAGCCATTGGCAGGCAGGATTATTACAAACAGCATAAAAAAAGGCCGTGTTTCTCATGCCTACCTCATTCAAGGTGAACGGGGGACAGGAAAGGAAGCCATTGCATCATTAATTGCAAAGGGCTTATTTTGTACAGATAAAGACGGGCTGGAACCGTGTCATACCTGCCAAATGTGCAAAAGAATCGATTCCGGAAACCATCCTGACGTGCATTGGATAGTGCCTGACGGTCAATCTATAAAAATAGAACAGATCAAAAACCTGCAAAAGGAATTTACATACTCCGGACTGGAGTCCAATAAAAAGGTTTATATTATTAAAGCCGCAGATACATTAACATTAAATGCTGCCAACCGGATTTTAAAATTTCTGGAGGAGCCGTCCAGACAAACGACAGCCATCATGCTTACGGAAAACAGCAGCGCCATCATACCAACGATCCGCTCCAGATGTCAGGTAATTGACCTGCAGCCGCTTAACCCGAAAAAATTTCAAAAAAAGTTAATGGATGAAGGAATGCCCGAGCAGCATGCGGTACTGATGAGCGCGCTGACGAACAGTATAGATGAGGCGGTAGCCTGGAAGTCTGATGACTGGTTTGCCTCAGCCTTAAAACTAGTGGTACAATTGATTGAAAAGCTTGTAAATTATCCTGAGGATGCTTATCTTTTTATCCACTCCTCCTGGATGCCGCACTTTAAAGAAAGAAGCGAGCAGGAACAAGGTCTGGACGTCATGCTACTGGCATGGAAGGATATTCTTTATTATCATATCGGCAATGAAGAACAGCTTGTATTTTTCCGGGCAAATAGTGATTTATTGCAAAGAGCTGCATTGTCTTTTTCGCAGGAAAGCATCATAGACAACCTGCAGGCTATTTTACAGGCAAAAAGAAAATTGAAGCAAAATGTCCATCCGACATTAGTGATGGAACAGCTTACACTTCAACTAAAGAGGTGAAATAGGATTGATTACAGTTACAGGTGTCCGCTTTAAAAAAGCGGGTAAAATATATTATTTCGATCCGGGTGATGTCCCTGTTGAACTGGACAGTTATGTTATTGTGGAAACGGTTCGGGGCATTGAGTTCGGGAAGGTCGTGCTTGTTGATAAGAAGGTGGATGAAGAGGATGTGGTACTGCCGCTGAAAAAGATTATCCGCCTGGCCGGAGAGAAGGATAAAATAACCGTAGTGGAAAATCAGGAACAGGCTGAGGAAGCCTTGGAGGCTTGCACGAAAAAGATTAAAGAGCATGAGCTGGATATGAATCTAGTAGACGTAGAGTTCACATTTGACCGGAATAAAATCATATTTTATTTTACGGCAGATGGACGCGTTGATTTTCGTAATTTAGTAAAGGATCTTGCTTCCATGTTTAAGACCCGTATTGAACTGAGACAAATCGGTGTACGGGATGAAGCAAAAATGCTGGGAGGCATTGGCCCGTGCGGCAGAATGCTTTGCTGTTCCACGTTTTTGGGAGATTTTGAACCAGTATCTATTAAAATGGCAAAGGATCAAAACTTATCATTAAACCCGGCAAAAATCTCCGGACTATGCGGCCGGCTGATGTGCTGCCTAAAGTATGAAAATGATGAGTACGAACAAGCTAAGCGTGAACTTCCTGATATTGGCGAGACCTTAAAAACACCATATGGCAAAGGAAAAGTGATTGGATTAAACATGCTGGAGCGGCTGATCCAAATAGAAATTAACGGTGAAAATGAACGGGTGATTGAGTATACATTGGATGAACTCATCAATGAAGGTATGGTTGCGCAAGCCGCAAAATAATGGAGTGAGTAGGCGTGAATAACAATCGGAGAAAAATATTTGACCAAGTCTCTGATATGGAGAAACAGATTGGGGAACTATATGAACAGCTTGGCGACCTGAAGAATAAGTTAGGGGAATTACTGGAAGAAAATCACCGGCTGGCCATGGAAAACCATCATTTACGCGAACATTTCGGGGAAGCGGAAGAAAAAGAGGAAGACAATACACATAAAAAGAAACGATCCGACAGTTCTCCAAAAGAGGGCTATGATAACTTAGCCAGATTATATGAAGAAGGCTTCCATATTTGCAACTTTGAATTCGGCAGTCCAAGACAGGAAGATTGTATCTTCTGCCTGGATTTTTTCAATAAAACATCGTAAACACGGGGACGGTTCTCCTGCTGCAGCTGCGACAGGAGAACCGTCCCTGTGCTGCAAAAGAGAGGATCAATCATGGTACAATTATATGATGATGAAAGATTGGATTATTTGCTGGCGGATGAAAGCATGAAGATTATCCAGAGTCCGACGGCGTTTTCTTTTTCGCTTGATGCTGTATTGCTTGCCCATTTTGCCTATGTACCAATTAAAAAGGGCAGGATTTTGGATTTATGTACGGGTAATGGCGTTATCCCCCTGCTGCTCTCTAAACGGACCAATGCAAAAATCACCGGCGTGGAAATCCAGGAACGCATCTATCAGATGGCGGTAAGGAATTTTGATTTAAATGAGCTTACGGATCAACTAAGTGCCATACACGGGGATTTAAAAGAAATGCAGCCGGTATTGGGGCAAAGCAATTTTGATGTAGTAACATGCAACCCGCCATATTTTCGCACTCCCTCTAAAAATGAGCATAATCAGAATGAATTTTTGACGATCGCCCGCCATGAAGTTTACTGTACACTTGAGGACGTAGTGAAGGCGTGCAAACTGCATGTACGGCCCGGGGGAAAGGTAGCGATGGTGCACCGTCCGGGCAGGCTGGCGGATATCATCGCATTATTCCGCTCCTGTAAATTGGAGCCAAAACGTATTCAGCTTGTTTACCCGAAAAAAGGAAGGGATGCAAACATGCTGCTTGTGGAAGGTGTCCGCGACGGGAAACCGGATTTGAAAATTTTGCCGCCTTTATATATTTATGAAGAAGATGGAAACTATACAAAAGAAGCAGAGGAAATTATTTATGACCGCACATGAACATATTGTTTATATATTAAAATGCAAGGATAATACATTCTACACAGGCTATACCAATGATCTGGAACATCGTCTTAAAATGCATACTGAAGGAAAAGGCGCGAAATATACAAGGGGCAGAGGACCGTTTCAAGTGGTGTATGTGGAACGTTTTCCAACGAAGGAAGCCGCAATGAAAAAGGAATATGAGATTAAGCAGCTGGGCAGAAAAGGAAAATTACAGCTGATCCGCACGATGCTGAAGGAAGTGAGTAGCAGTGAACATTCAAAAGAGCTTTGAAGAAACGGATAAGGGGACACTGTATGTCGTTCCCACGCCTATTGGAAACTTGGAGGACATTACATACAGGGCACTGAAAATATTGGAGTCCGTTGATGTCATCGCAGCCGAGGACACCCGGAATACGAAAAAGCTATTGAATCACTTTGATATTTCCACTCCTTTAATCAGCTATCATGAACATAATAAAAGGACCAGGGAAGAACACCTTCTGGAAAAGTTAAAACAGGGAGAATCCATTGCTATCGTCAGTGATGCCGGAATGCCCGGAATATCCGATCCGGGGTTTGAAATCGTACAGGCAGCAACGGAGTCGAATTTGCCGGTGATAGTGCTGCCTGGTGCGAACGCTGCATTATGTGCGCTGATCGGCTCGGGACTTCCGACTGATGAATTTTATTTTTATGGATTTCTGCCGAGAAAGAAAAAAGATAAAGAAGCAGCGCTGGCACAGCTGAAAAACCTACAGGCAACCCTTTTATTTTATGAATCTCCTTACAGGCTGAAGGATACATTACACGCAATAAAAGATATATTTGGAATGCGTAAGGCGGCCATCGCCAGAGAGCTGACCAAACGATTTGAAGAGTATGTCCGGGGAACGATGGATGAATTGATTGCCTGGTCGGAAAAGAATGAGCTTAGAGGGGAATTTTGCATTATCGTTGAAGGCAGTAAGGAAGCGGAAAAAAATGAGGGTACTGAATGGTGGCAGTATTTATCGATAGAAGAACATGTTGATCGTTATATGGAAAAAGAAATTTATTCGAGTAAAGCGGCGATTAAACAGGTCGCATTGGACAGGAATGTGCCGAAGCGGGAGATTTATCAGGCATATCATGTGGGGAAAACGGATTAAATTTCCATATAATGCAAATCACCTTTTCGTATAACAAAAAACCTTCTCTGCCATATCTGTGCCGCGGTTAGACAGGTGATGTCAGACAGAGAAGGTTCCACTAATTTTTCCTTTTCCCGGTCTTATTTCTCATGTAAATGACTACGTAATCTATCTTGTAAAAGAAAATATCATGCATTTTTTCATGAAGTAATTCCAGCAACCAGTTGAATCTCCACCGGCGCGTTGTCCGGCAAGGATGCCGTACCGATCGCGGCGCGGCTCCCAACACCTGCATCGCCCAATGTTTCCAATAGATATTCAGATGCAAAGTCTGCCAGGCTGGTATGTTCCTGAAAACTTTCTTCCGCATTCACATAAACATTTAATAGGAGTACCTGCTCCAGCCGCTCCTGGTCCACAAATGTATTTTCCGCGGCAGCCAGTGCATTGGCTGCTGCCTGCCTGACTGCTTCTTTATAGGCTGAAAGCGGCTCCGTTGTTTTTACTTTTCCGCTCTGCAGCAGTATGCCATTCTTTCTAGGTGTCATTCCGGCTGTATAAACAATATTTCCAAACCGTGAAGCCGGAACATAGTTACCCTGCGGAACAGGGTTATTTTTTTCCCTGGATTTGCTCATTTGCGATTCGCCTCCACGACCTGAATGACCCGGTCAATGGCGTCAACTGCTGCTTGATGATCCTGTGAAAAATTGATGCGGAAGCTATGATTAAACTGCGGTCCAAATTCTGTACCGGGAGTTACTGTAACACCGGCTTGCAGACGAAGCACCTTAACGAATTCATGTATGGAAACACCTAATTCGGGAATGCTCGGGAACAGATAGCTGCCAGCCTCTGCAGCTCTTACTTTAAACCCTTCCGCAGCGTGCAATTTTGCAACCAAATCATCGCGGATGGCCTGATGATCGGCAATCCTTTCCTTCATCCAGCCGTCCGGCTCGGAAAACCAGGTTTTCAAAACGGCTTGGCTGTAACCGCCTGCACGCAGAGACACAATGGCCTGCAGTTTTTCCATACGGTCAATAATCTTTGCTGAGCCGAATGCTGCGCCCAGCCTGTAGCCGCTGAGTGACTCTGTTTTTGACGGTCCCATAATCGTGATGACATTTTCCGGGTCTACTATATTTTGCGCACATAAATGGGTGTAGGTACGTCCCTCAAAGATCAGCCTTGAATATAGCTGATCCACAATCACATTTGCCCCGTATTGCTGCGCGAGCTCTGCGATGGTGCGTATTTCATCCTGTCCGTAAATAACGCCTGTCGGATTGTTTGGATTCGAAAATATAAAGAGTTTCACACCGGATTTAAAGGCATCCTCCAGCTGTGTTAAATCCAATCCAGCTGAGGTTTCCGAAGCGTAATAGTCCATCTGTACAGGGACAATTTCACCATCAAAGAATTCAACCAGTTTACGGTTGGCAAAGTAATCCGGTTCCACGATCGCCACCTTGTCTCCTCTGGAAACAGTGGACCCCATGGCAAGAAAAAGTGCTCCCTGTGTCCCGGGCGTAATAATAAAGTTTCGCTCTGCATCAATTGCCGTTCCTGTAAATTGAGAAAGCTTCTTGGCTGCATTTTCCCGGATATCTTTACTTCCTCGATATTCGGTGTAGGCTTGCCTGCCGCCAATATGAACCCCTTCAACAAAGGCATCCAGGGACCCTGGAATCGGTTCAAAAGCATCGACATCACCGTGGGAAAAATCAACCGGTGTTCCGGGGATTTTTTCCTGTTTGAGTGTAACTTCATCTGTATTCTGCCTTACTTCCTGCCCTGGTGCATATTCAGCACCTAGTCTTAAAAACTTCTTTTCTATAGGTTCCATAGTCAATCACTCTTTTCTTTTTCACTTTTTCGTTTTGTATCAAGCTGCACTATCCCTTCTAATAATCATGTTAGTTCTTATCAGACCCTAACTCAAATACGAAAAAGTTTATAACGATATATATTTTTCTATATACTATAATTGCAGGCGGGTTCCCCATCTACTAAAATACGAGCCAATGCGAGTCATGAATACGCCATTGAAAAAGAGGGGCTGTTTTAATGCTGAAAAATATGGATTATGTTTATGCAGTATATGTAAATAAAAGCTTTTCCAAAGCGGCTGAGGAACTTTATATTTCACAGCCGGCACTGAGTGCAACGATTAAAAAGGTGGAGGAAGAGATTGGTCTTCCTCTATTTGACAGAAGCAGCAATCCGATACAATTAACGCAAGCAGGGGAATATTATATTGAATCTATTGAAAATATCATGAACATAGAAAAAGAAATGAGATCCTATTTTAATAACCTGCGGGATCAGACAGCCGGAACGATTCATGTGGGAGGCGCTTCTTTTTTCTGCACTTATATTCTGCCGGGGATTGTACAGGAGTTTAAAGAGGAATATCCGGATTACACGGTGAGCCTCCTGGAAGCCAATGCGGATGACTTAATGAAATGTCTTCGTTCGGGGATTGTTGATATTGTGATAGATGTAGAAAAAAAGGGTGTTCCTAAAGCCTTTGATGCTTATGTTTGGGCCGAGGAACCTGTTTTGCTGGCTGTTCCGGCTTCTTACAAAGTAAATAATAAGCTGGAGGAATACCGCCTCACATTCGATGATGTGGCCAGTGGCAGGTATTTAAATGAAAAATTTCCTAAAGTGAATCTGAAAGCATTTGTGAAAGAAAACTTTCTATTATTGAAAAAGGGAAATGATATGCACCAGAGGAGTTTAAAAATGTGTAAAAAGGCAGGCTTTACACCTAACGTATCCATGGACCTTGACCAGATGCTCACCTCTTATCATATTGCCCGCAACGGAAAAGGAATTGCTTTCGTACGGGCCGGAATTACCCGTCATCTGGAAAGAACGGAAAAATTGTTCTTCTACAAAATTGATGATGCACATGCCTATCAAAATATGATGCTGTATTATAAAAACACTGAGCCGCTTTCCAAAGCCGGGACGGACTTCATAGAATTTTTGAAAAGCGGAGATAAACCTCTTTTTTAAAATATGCAAAAAAGAGGCAGTCTTTGCAACAGGGACTGCCTCCAGGCATTTTCAGCAATCTGGCATGTATATAATACAAATCTTTTAATAAACTACTTGATCGAAGTAATTTTCATTTAATCAATTGTTCTTAACCCCGTCCCAAAAATATGAGCAGCGTTATGTTTTTTAAGGTTTTAAAACCTGCTCACCATATCGGTAAACTATAAGCCTGATTCATTTCTTTCTGCAATTCTTTCCGTAACCTCCAGGAATTCTTCGATCTCTTCCACACTATTACAGTGTAAAGGCGAAATCCGTACCGCACCTTCCATTCCAAATGACTCCAGCATTCTCTTTGAATAAATACTGGAGGCCGTACGGTCATATACAATCACATTTTCAGCTTCATATGCCCTGACAGCTTCCGGGAAATCCAAATGTTTTATAGTTATCGCCACGATAAAGTCTCTTTTGGACAAATCTTCATAGTCAAGATGGACGGTGACTCCGGGAATACTTCTTAACCCCCTTACCTTATCCGTTCCATTGAGCATGATTTCCAAAAGTGCCTTTTCATGTAAAGCAATTTTTTTCATCCCTTTGACATATAAATTTCTTTTGTTCTGATCATTGGAAAATTTGCTTCCGATCCAGCACACATAATCAACAATCTCACTAATGGCTGCAAAATGGGCCGGTACCGGGCTGCCAAGCTGCAAATCACTATTTTCCTTGCCGAATAAACGATGATGCGGCAGGCTCGCAGCTCTCTCAGAAAGATAGGCAACGCCGCATCCCCTTACGCCAAAAAATTTATATGGAGCAAAGTTCATGACATCCACCGGTGTCTTTTCTACATCGATAATACCATGAGGAGCGTGCTGTACAGAATCTACAATAATGAACAGGTCCGGTTTAATCTTTCTTGCCTCTTTTACAATTGTTTCGATGTCCAAAATGGCACCAGATATATTAGATGCGTAAATCACGCTTAAAAAGCAAGTATTACTGTCAATGAGTTTTGTAATTTCTTCTGCATCCACTCCCCCTGTAACAGGGTTTGTTTTCGCCACGCGGAATTCCTTCCCTGTCTTCTCTGCATAATACTTTGCAGAGTCATAAGCGGATGGATGCTCTAATGCAGTGGTTACAATGTTGGTTCCTTCAATATTTTCGGCAATTTTCCCCGTGATTTCAAAAATGGCCTGTGAGGCAGTAAGGTAAGTTGCAATGCTGCCATTTTCCGCATTAAATATGATTCGCGTATCTTCTATACCCTTTCTTTCCACTTCCGCCAGGTACTTTGCTGCTTCATGGTTGCGCTGCGGGTGATCGGGAATCAGATCGAATTGAGCAAACTTTTCAATAGTACGCTTTAATCTTAAGGATCCGCCTGCATTGTCAAAATACAGTCTCTTTTTTTGCTTGAGGGGATCCATATTAACAAAGGCAAATTGTTCTCTGATTTCTTCCAGTAATTCCGCCGTAAATAACATTTCATTATGCAGTTTTACCATTTAAAAAAACCCCCAATTATGTCTAGACCATGCTTTATTAATCTTTCACCCATGTCACCAGGATCATTTAAAACGCTGCCGTATTTTCCGTATTAAATCTGTCCGTTCCATGGGAAATACGCCTGATATAAAACTTATCCCCTGATATAATAGTAATTCTTCTTATTCTTTACCTCAAATACGAAAAAGTTTATAATGATATACATTTTTCTCTATATAAGATATTAGAAACTCCCCCTGTCATCAAAAAAAATGACTACAAAAACTGTAGTCATTTTTTTTGCCGGAAGTAAACTGTCCTGCCTGCTAAGAAATACATATATGAACCTTTTGCCAATCAGGATTTTTCGGTCCCAGGATGTTTTATTGTTAATAAATCATGCTTTGATGTCATCTGAAAATCATTTGGCTATAGGGCTGCATGTATGCAGTTTTAGTTAAAAACAGCTATGAATTTATTTATTAAAACGTGATTCTATTTCTTCTACCAATTGCCTGGCCCCTTCCCGGCTGAGTACAATTTTTCCATTTGCCAAAGAAAAGTTATCTTCAGAAACTTCGCCTGTAAGGTCACAAGTCATGTTTGGCTTGTATTTTTTCAGGATAATTTTGTCGGTATCCACATAGATTTCCATAGCATCTTTCTCATGGATATCCAATGTACGGCGTAATTCGATTGGAATAACAACTCTCCCCAGCTCATCAACTTTTCTTACAATTCCTGTAGACTTCATTCTTTTTTCCCCCTCTTAGATTTTGATAAACAATCCTATCCTGGAAGTCAAATTTATTTAAATTTGATGGACTGTTCCAATTATTTTATGATAATAATCGTCATATTTCGACACTTCTTGAGTATAGAATACCAACCGTGCCTTTTATTGTCAATAAAATTTTTAGAAAAAATTAAATATTAATCCAAAAATGTTTCCCACTCTCATGCCTGCCATAGAGAGGTTTAATAACTGATATGCAGAAAAATGAAATTGGTTTTATAAAAAAAACAGCAATTTATTATCAGGAAATTTTTCAACAAAGTTCGACAAGTGACGAATCTTTATGGTGGAAGCGTATTTAGCTGCATTTAACATAGTCCCGGGCAGCCTGTGTCGTATTTGGCAAATTCCCTGAGAAAAGCTACAATAGAAATAGTTTCATTTAAATTGACGTTGCTGTAATTTGGGAGGTAATATCCATGGCGGAAGAAAAAAAGACTTTTTATATAACAACTCCAATATATTATCCGAGCGGTAATTTGCATATTGGACACGCTTATTCAACGGTAGCAGGTGATGCCATTGCACGGTATAAGCGGATGCGCGGATATGAGGTCATGTATTTGACAGGGACGGATGAACATGGCCAGAAAATCCAGAAAAAGGCTAAGGAAAAAGGAATGGCGCCACAGGATTATGTAGATGAGATTGTCAGTGATATACAAAAGCTGTGGAAAAAACTGAAAATATCCAATGATGACTTTATCAGGACAACGGAAGATCGCCATAAAAGAGTAGTGGAAAAAATATTTGAGCAGCTCGTAAAACAGGGCGACATCTATTTGGATGAATATGAAGGGTCGTATTGTACCTCTTGTGAATCCTTTTTTACCGAGCGGCAGTTAGATAATGGACGCTGCCCGGATTGCGGCGGGCCTGTCGATCAGGTGAAAGAGGAGTCCTATTTCTTTAAAATGAGTAAATATGTAGACCGTCTTGTCCAGTATTATGAAGATAACCCTGAATTTATCCAGCCGGAGAGCAGAAAAAATGAAATGCTGAACAACTTTATTAAACCCGGGCTGGAGGATCTCGCTGTTTCCCGTACCACGTTTGACTGGGGGATTAAAGTGCCGGGCAATCCGAAGCATGTGATCTACGTCTGGATCGATGCATTGACTAATTATATTACAGCCCTGGGGTACGGTTCGGATGATGACGAGAAATTTAAGAAGTTCTGGCCGGCAGATGTTCATTTAATGAGTAAGGAAATTGTCCGTTTCCATACGATATATTGGCCGATTATGCTGATGGCGCTTGATTTGCCATTGCCGAAAAAGGTATTTGCCCATGGGTGGATTTTAATGAAGGACGGCAAAATGTCCAAATCAAAAGGAAACGTTGTTGACCCGATCAGTCTGACGGACCGATACGGTCTAGACGCACTTCGCTACTATTTGCTTCGGGAAGTGCCATTTGGATCGGACGGGGTATTTACACCGGAAGGATTTGTCGAGCGCACCAATTATGATCTGGCCAATGATTTAGGGAATTTGCTGAATCGAACCGTTGCCATGATTAATAAGTACTTTGGCGGAGAAATTCCGGCATATCAAGCATCTGAAACAGAAATAGATGAATCACTCGAGGCATTCGGCAAAGCAACGATAGACAAAGTGGAAGAAGCGATGGAGAATATGCAGTTCTCTGTTGCCTTATCATCGTTATGGCAAATGATCAGCCGGACCAATAAATATATTGACGAAACAGAGCCGTGGATCCTTGCCAAGGATGAAGCAAATAAAGAACGGCTGGGCAATGTAATGGCGCATCTTGCGGAATCACTGCGAAAAGCTGCTGTCATGCTGCAGCCATTTCTGACTGAAACGCCGGCGGAAATTTTCCGTCAGCTGAACATTACAGATGAGGCATTGCAGCAATGGGACAGTGTTTATCAGGATGGAAGGATTCAGGCCGGCACCAAAGTGCAAAAAGGAAAACCACTATTCCCGCGTCTCGATGTGGAAAAAGAAGTGGAAACCATTAAAAATATGATGAAGAAACCTGCGGAGGAACCAAAGAAAAAGAAAAGTGACAGCAAAAAAGACGAAATTGCTTTTGATGATTTTATGAAGCTCGATCTCCGGGTAGCTGAAGTGGTGCACGCGGAAAAAATGAAAAACGCCGATAAACTGCTGCGGCTTCAGCTTGATGTGGGCAAAGATAAACGCCAGGTCATTTCCGGGATTGCGGAGTACTATCAGCCTGAGGATTTAATCGGTAAAAAAGTAATCTGTGTAACCAACTTAAAACCGGTGAAACTGCGCGGAGAGCTTTCAGAAGGTATGGTCCTTTCCGGAGAGGATGAGAAAGGAAACCTGGCGCTCGCATCCGTGGCAGGAGATCTTCCTAACGGTTCCGTTGTAAAATAGGGCAATACAATGAAAAGGTCAAACTCCCGGGAGGTTGACCTTTTTCTATAAAATGAAGTTATTTATATATAAAAGACTTTCATGAAGGAGCAAATTCATATGCTATTTGACACACATGTCCATTTAAACGCAAGACAATTTTTCGAAGACCGTGATGAAACTATACAGCGGGCATTTGATGCTGGTGTGAAATATATGACCGTGGTCGGCTTTGATGCTGAAACGATTCCATTGGCGATTGAAATTGCAGAGCAGTATGAAACCATTTATGCAGCAGTCGGCTGGCATCCCGTTGATGCCATTGACATGACAGATAAAGATCTGGACTGGATAGAGGAATTATCCGTCCACCCCAAGGTAGTGGCAATTGGTGAAATGGGTCTTGACTATCACTGGGATAAATCGCCAAAGGATGTGCAAAAAGAAGTATTCCGTAAGCAAATTAGGCTTGCCAAAAAGGTGAATATGCCGATCATTATTCATAACAGGAACGCAACAACAGATATTATAGAAATATTGCAGGAAGAGGATGCCAAAACAATAGGAGGCATTATGCATTGCTATAATGATTCTGTGGATTACGTAAAGGCCTGCCTGGATATGAATTTTTATATTTCCCTCGGTGGTCCCGTCACCTTTAAAAATGCAACATTGCCAAAGGAAGTGGCGAAAGAAGTGCCTTTAGACAAGCTGCTGGTGGAAACGGACGCCCCTTTTCTCGCTCCGCACCCATACCGCGGAAAACGAAATGAACCTGCCTATGTAAAACTTGTGGCAGAGAAAATTGCCGAATTAAGAGGGTCAACACCGGAGGAAATCAGTGAAATCACGACAAATAATGCACGCAAGTTTTTTGGGATATAAATATTTTTTCCAGTCACCAGAGAATGTAAAATTGTAAAGAAAAAGAAAAAGTGTGCAATAAAATAGAATTAATTACTTCATATTTTGGACTTGCTGTTGGCCAATCCTGCTTTATTTTTCAATCATGTTACATGCGGTAATTCAGCAGCGGCAAAGGTTTTCGCATTTTTTACAGAAAAAAGTGGAAAAGACCGATCAGGCTGTAACGAAATTGTAAACCAACCGTAAACGGAATTCCTTTGACTTAACATATATCTGTTACTATAATCAATTGTGCAATTCAAAGGAGGCAGTAGCATGCGAATTATTTCAAAGCTAATGCCGGCGTCTGCATTAAAGCTGGTGATGTCGGGTGCGGGAATTCTGGCACTTGTCGTATTTTCAGGTTTCATACTATTTGAAGCAACTAAAGCAGAAGTAGTCATCATAGATAATGATAAAGAGCAAACCGTACAAACGCATAAAAGTACGGTGAAAGAGGTTCTGGATGAAGTCGGAATCACTGTTGGCCAGCATGATGCATTATCCCATGACCTTGACGACACCATAGAAAACAACATGGAAATTGATTATAAAACAGCTAAAGAAGTTATCGTCACACTTAATGGTGAAGAAGATAGCTATTATACAACATCCGCTAACATTGGGGAATTTTTTACCGAGTATGATCTCAGCTTTAAAGATCGGGATCATGTTTCCCATAAAAAAAGCGACATAATCGAAGACGGACTACATATTGAAATATCACAGGCATTCAAAGTTAGCGTAAACGATGGCGGGAATGAGAAGCAGGTTTGGACCACCGGCGGATCCATTCAAGAACTGCTGGAAGAGGAAAATATTGCATATGATCCGGACAGTGATGACAAGATTAATTTTGCAGTAGATTCCAAACTTGCAGAGGGTATGACTATCGATATCGTACGGGTGGAAAAAGTAACAGAGGAAGTTACTGAAACCGTTGCCTTTACCACGGAAGAAAGAAATGACAATTCCTTATTAGAGGGAGAAGAGGAAGTTGTATCCCAGGGTGAGGATGGAGAAGTAACCAAGATTTACGAGATTACGCTGGAAAATGGAGAAGAAGTTGACAAAAAGCTGGTTGATGAACAAGTAACAAAGGAAAGCACAAACAGGGTGGTGGCAATAGGCACAAAAGAGCCGCAGCCGGAACCGGAACAAAAGGTGGTTACTCTTGCCAGTGAAAAACCGAAATCCGGTAATAAGGGTTCCTCGGGTTCTTCAGGCAAAACAGCATCAAGTGAACCATCGTCTTCCAAAGAATTTACGATGTCCTCTACTGCTTATACAGCAAATTGCAGTGGATGCTCCGGATATACAGCTACAGGCATTAATCTGAAGGCTGATCCGAATAAGAAAGTCGTAGCAGTAGATCCAAGTGTGATTCCGCTCGGTTCACGGGTTTGGGTAGAAGGATATGGTGAAGCGATTGCCGGAGACACTGGAGGCAGCATTGTCGGCAATAAAATTGATGTGCATGTTCCTTCCAAGTCCGCTGCAAGCAGCTGGGGAAGACGCACAGTAAAAGTAAAAGTGCTTGATTAATGAAAATGCTCTTATCATGGTAAAATGATAAGAGCATTTATTTATGGAGGCTGTATTGTAAAAGATGCTGCTTTTTAATAATGGCCAAAATGAAACGCAGTGCGGCAGCAATCTTTACTTGCAGGGAGTGCTGCATTACTTAACAGCTGTAATACAACGGGTAGCTGGAAGGCTTACGGGTTATCAGCGTTGGGTATTTTCCGGCATACCTGATCCGCTAAAGAGAAAGTCTGCTAATGTTATGACGAAAAGAGGTAACACAGTGAAGATCAAAGAAATCATTGTCGTGGAAGGAAAAGATGATACGGCAAAAATAAACCAGGCACTGGATGCCGATACGATAGAAACCAATGGGTCTGCAGTGAACAAGGAAATATTAAAAAGAATTAAACATGCGAAAGATAAGCGTGGTGTTATCATTTTTACAGACCCGGACTATCCGGGAGAAAGAATCCGGCATATCGTGGACAAGGCTGTTCCGGGGTGCAAACATGCCTTTTTGCCAAGGGAAAAGGCGATGGACAAGCATTCGAAAACCAAAAGTCTTGGCATTGAACACGCCGCATTGGTGGATATTAGAAATGCGCTTGCTTCTGTATATGAATTAACTGAAGGAGATAACAGTGAGATTCAAAAAGAGGATCTGATTGCCCATGGTCTTATTGGTGGCTCCGGAGCAGGCAAACGCAGGGAAAAACTGGGAAATATCCTGCAAATTGGCCACACGAATGGAAAACAGCTCTTAAAGCGTTTAACCATGTTTCAGATTACGAAAAGCGAGTTTGAGGAAGCGATGACGCAGGTATTACAGGAGGAAAAAAATGACAGCTGAAAAATTTATAGCAACACCAAGCTATACGAAGGAAATTTTAAAGAAGTACCGATTTTCCTTTAAGAAAAGCCTGGGTCAAAATTTCCTGATTGACGCAAACATTTTGGAAAATATAATAAAGCACGCCGGCATTGATCAGTCCGCCGGGGTCATTGAAGTAGGCCCCGGGATTGGTGCACTGACTGAACAGCTGGCAATTCATGCGGATCGGGTAGTGGCCTTTGAGATTGATCAGCGGCTGTTGCCCGTGTTGGAGGATACACTGAAGCCATACAGCAATATTTCGATCATTCATCAGGATATTTTAAAGGCGGATGTCGGGAAAGTAATAAACGAATACTTTCGAGAGGGACAGCGGCTTCATGTTGCAGCAAATCTGCCGTATTATATTACTACACCGATTTTAATGAAA
Organism: Virgibacillus aidingensis; assembly: GCF_010994035.1. Lineage (GTDB taxonomy): Bacteria > Bacillota > Bacilli > Bacillales > Amphibacillaceae > Virgibacillus_N. The sequence continues at coordinate 51,634 of NZ_WIXN01000006.1, read as the reverse complement.
CTGCTGCGGGAAAACCTGCCTGTAGACAGCTTTACGGTCATGATTCAAAAAGAAGTGGCGGAACGGATGGCAGCTGCGCCAAACAGCAAAAGTTATGGTTCATTAACAATTGCTGTCCAATATTATACCGAAGCCAACATTGTGATGAATGTCCCAAAAAGCGTATTTATGCCGGAGCCCAATGTGGATTCCAGTGTATTAAAATTAACAAGGAGAAAAACACCGCCGGTACATGTGGAGAATGAAGATTTCTTTTTTACAATGGTGCAGGCAAGCTTTTCCCAGCGGAGGAAAACACTCAGAAATAACTTATCCAGCTATTTTAAGTCCCATTATGAAAAACCTCAGATTTCCCGCATGATTGAGGACAGCGGCATCGATGGAACAAGAAGAGGGGAATCATTGAATATGGAAGAATTTGCCCAATTGGCAAATACCCTTTATTCATTTATTGAATAGCATAAAATGGTCTTTAGTTTGAAAATTGCTATAAAAAGTTTGCAATTGAAGTTTGAAGATAAAATTGCAGGGGAATTAATAAGAAGAGAAATATGCTGGCATGATTTCCCGCATAAAAAATTTCCTGATTTTACTAATTCATGCGCTGCATGGTATAATTAACCGACAATTGTATTTCTTTGGCTTTTTGTCAAAGGGGAGTAGCGTTGAATTAGATATTGGTTCTTTTTCAAAATAAAGTCGTCAAGACATGGACAGCGTCCATCGGCTTTATTGGCAGTCAATTGCTCAGCGAGACCTTTGCCTGATTATGGCAGGGGTCTCGCTTTTTTTTGCACGCAGTTTTTCCAATGTGCAGGAAATAATAAATGGTACAAGGTTGGCCGGAGGAGATATGCACCGCAACAAAAAAGTATTTTTTAGTAAACTAAGGCCTACTATGGAGGCTTGCAGGAAAGCCATAATTTCCCGTATTTTATAAGCATTTATATCAAAGAATAATTGAGAAGGAAAGGGGTATAAAATGGAATATTACCGTAAAAGTGCTGAAGATGTCTTACAGGATATCAACGCTTCAGAAAATGGCTTATCGGAAGCAGAAGTAAACAAACGGATTGAAAAACATGGCTATAACGAAATTGAAGATAAAGAAAAGGCATCAATCTGGAAGCTGTTCCTGGAGACTTTCAAGGATGCGATGGTGGTTGTTCTGCTTGCAGCAGCTGGTGTCCAGATACTGCTTGGTGAAATTGCGGAGTCACTGATTATCTTCCTTGTATTAATTATTAATGCTGTGATCAGTGTCGTACAGACGAAGAAGGCGGAAAGCTCTCTGGAAGCCCTGCAGGATATGTCTGCTCCCGAGGCAAAAGTCATTCGGAATGGCACTAAAGAGACGATACCGGCGAGGAAGCTTGTGCCGGGGGATATTGTCCAGCTGGAAGCAGGGGATTATGTTCCGGCCGATGGACGTATACTGAAAAGCGGATCTCTGAAGGTAAATGAAGGGATGCTTACAGGGGAATCGGAAGCAGTGGAAAAACAAACCGAAGAAATTACCGAGGAAGCTGCGCTGGGCGACCGGCGAAATATGGTATTCTCCAGCTCGCTGGTTGTTTACGGACGCGGGACTTTTGCGGTAACAGGTACTGCCGAAAAAACCGAAATCGGAAAAATTGCCGATATGCTGCAGACGGCAGAACAGAAACAGACACCATTACAGCGGAAGTTGAATTCCTTCAGTAAAAAGCTGGGAATTGGCATTCTGCTGCTCTGTATTCTGATATTTGCTGTACAGGCCGCACGAATCTGGTTTGGCGACAGTGATGTTGATACAACCACGGCTATGTTGAATGCATTGATGTTCTCTGTAGCGATAGCTGTTGCGGCAATACCGGAAGCCCTCCAGTCCATTGTGACGATTGTTCTTTCTGTAGGCACGAATAAAATGGCAAAACAGCATGCCATCATTCGAAAACTTCCGGCTGTGGAAACATTGGGATCCACCAGTATCATATGTACGGACAAAACAGGTACACTGACACAAAACAAGATGACCGTTACCGATTATTTCTTGCCGGGAAATGCAAATAAAAGATTTCCCGAAAATCGGGATGAGTGGAGTATAGCAGAGAAAATGCTTACAGGCATTGCCGTTCTCTGCAATGATTCCTATATTAACAAAGATCGCAAGGAAATCGGCGATCCAACCGAAATTGCATTAATAAACTTTGCCCATTCCAATCAGATAGACTATGAGGAAATGCGGGAAACATACCCTCGCCTTGCTGAGCTGCCATTTGATTCTGACCGTAAATTAATGTCAACGGTACATATGATAGATGGCAGACAGCTGATGCTGACAAAAGGAGCTCCTGACGTCATGTTCAGCCGGGCTGCTTATGTGCTTGTAAATGGGGAAGAACAGCCTGTAAATGAGGATATGCTTGAACGCTTCCAGGAAGCGAATGAGGAATTTTCCAATCAAGCACTAAGAGGACTGGCATACGGCTATAAGAAATTGCCGGATGGGCATACGAACGTTACGCATGAAGAAGAAAGAGATTATGTGCTTGTTGGACTAACTGCCATGATGGATCCTCCGCGTGAAGCGGTTTATGGATCCATTGAAGAATCCAAAAAAGCCGGCATCCGAACTGTCATGATAACAGGTGACCATAAAACGACTGCTGAGGCAATTGGCAGGGATATTGGCTTGATGGAGGAAAATGATATTGCTGTGACAGGGCAGGAGCTTGATGCCATGTCCGAGGAAGAATTGGAAGAAAAACTGGAGGCGATTTCTGTATATGCCCGGGTATCCCCGGAAAATAAAATACGAATTGTACGTGCATGGCAGCGGAAAGATACGATAACAGCCATGACGGGAGACGGCGTCAATGATGCACCGGCACTGAAACAGGCGGATATCGGGATTGCGATGGGAAGCGGAACAGATGTGGCGAAAGACTCCTCTGCCATGATTTTAACCGATGACAACTTCGTATCCATTGTCAATGCAGTGGGAGTTGGCCGCACTGTATTTGATAACATTAAAAAAGCAATCGGCTACTTGTTTGGAGGTAATCTTGGCGCGATTATTGCCATTCTATATGCTGTAACACTTAACTTGCCGAACCCATTTACTGCATTGCAGCTCCTGTTTATTAATCTGGTGAATGATTCCCTTCCTGCTATCGCACTCGGGATGGAAAAATCAGAACCGGACGTCATGAACCGGAAGCCTCGTAAGATGGATGAGGGGATATTTGCCGGCGGCACCATGCAGGCAGTGCTGACACGAGGCATTCTGATCGGGATTGCGGTTATTGTGTCTTTTCACACAGGTCTGGCAGCGTCCACTGAAATGGGTGTGGCTATGGCCTTTACGACATTAATCCTTTCACGTACACTGCAAACCTTTGCAGCCCGTTCCAACACGCAAACATCAATTAAAGCAGGATTCTTTGGCAATAAATATGTAATCGGGGCTGTGATCCTTGGTTTCGTGCTTTACGGTATTACAATTCTTCCATTTGCCCGTGATATTTTCCATATCCCGCAGGAGTTTGGTTTCACTGACTGGTTCATTGCGACCGGGATTGCACTTGCAGCTGTGGTGCTGATGGAGATCGTGAAAGTGATTCAGTACCGCGTGCGCAAGTAGTTTTGTTTGCAGCGGGGAAGCAGACCTTTCCTGCTGCGGTGAGTTTCATATAATTGGTGCCAATAATACTTTGAACTTAATAAAGGTAAGGTGAAAATTCTTTTGGACAGTATATGGGCTTCTATTGTAATTGTATTAATACTCATTGTAGCTAATGGTATTTTTGCCATGACAGAAATTGCTATTGTGACATCGAAAAAGGGCAGACTGGAGAAATTGCGGAATGAAGGAAACACTAATGCAGCATATGCATTAAACTTAGCGGAGAATCCGAACCAGTTATTATCAACCATCCAGATCGGAATTACGCTGATTGGAGTAGTTACAGGAGCATTTGGGGGTGCAGCAATAGCCGGCCAGCTGGCTGTTTATGTAGGGCAGGTTGAATTGCTTGCTCCATTCAGTTATGAGCTGAGTCTTATCCTTGTTGTTGGACTTACTACTTATTTATCTTTAATTATAGGTGAGCTGGTACCTAAACGGATCGGTATGGACAATCCGGAAAAAATGGCTTGTAAAGTAGCAAAACCGATGTACTTTTTTTCAAAGATCGGACGTCCTGTTATTTGGATCTTAAGCAAATCTACTGAATTTGTATTAAAAATATTAGGGGTAAAGCCAACAGAAGAACCGGAGGTAACGGAAGAAGAAATTTCCCAATTAATTGCACAAGGGGTTCACAGCGGGGCTGTGGAAGAAATTGAACAGGATATAGTGGAACAAATTTTTTATCTCGGAGATAAACGTCTCAGTGATATCCTAACCCCCCGCACCCAGCTTGTTTGGATCGATATGGAAGACACCTATGAAGATAATATGAAATTAATAAATGAAAGTCCTTACTCTAAATATCCGGTTGGTGAAGGGAGTCTGGATAACTTTAAAGGAATCATTCGCACAAAAAATCTTATATCAAAACTTGCAGCAGGAGAGAAAATTACTTTAGGCGATTACATTGAAGACACCCTTATACTGCCGGAACCAATGCATGTGTTTAATGCTTTGGAAACATTAAAAAAGTTTGAACGGCATGAGGCTATGGTGATTGATGAATACGGAGGAATTGAAGGACTTGTGACCGTTCATGATATTATGGAAAATATCGTTGGGGAAATGCCGGAGAAAGATGATGAAGAAGATCCGCAAATTATAAAAAGAAATGAGCATTCCTGGTTAGCAGATGGTCTTGTTTCCATGGAAAGTTTTACAAGATATTTTGAGTTGGAAGATATAATCATTCTTAATGACAGTAGAAACTTTCATACTTTAGGAGGGTTTATTACCAATAGAATTGGGGACATTCCGAAAGTCAGAGATACGGTTGAAGTAGGAGATATACAACTTGAAGTAATTGACATGGACCGTGTCCGGGTAGATAAAGTATTAATTTCGAGGAAAGAGATTGAGGAAGCAGGAGATTAAACAGGTGGTCCTCTGGTCATCTTTTTAAGCACATCAAGCAATTTCTAATTATTTGTACCGCGAAGAAAAAAGCTTCACAAGTCGGACTGGATATTTTTTTGCTCAAAATTTAATTGCTTTTTGTTTCCCCGCACGGGCGGGCGTTTATCCTCATAGTCTATACTAGGAAAGCTTCCATTCTAAGTGGAAAGCGGTGAGGTGTGGGGTGAATTTATGCGGTTTAATAAAGGTGATTTAGTTACACGGATATCTTACAATCATGATCTGCTTTTTCGGATTGCCTCCATCAGGGAGAAAACGGTTCAATTATTTGGCGAGGATTTGCGGCTGGAAGCTGACGCGCCAATAGATGATATTGTTATGGTTAAATCACGGGATCTGGAAAAAAGGAGGAAAAAGGGCAAGGAACAGGAGGATTTCTCCTACCGTTTATTTCGTCAGGATTATCAGTTGATGAAAGAGAAACGGGAATACCAGTCCACTGAAGGCTATTACTATGAAGCTCAGTATTTTCAGCTTCCCGCAAAGGTGCTGCACCTCGATGGAGATCAGATGTATTTGAGGAAATGCATCGAACTTTACCGGCGGGTGGGGCTTCAAGTGCATGGCGTACATGTAAATGAAAAAGAGATGCCTGTAAAGATCGGTGAGCTGGTCAGAAAAATCCAGCCGGATATTATTGTCATTACAGGCCATGACGCTTTTTCAAAAAATAAAGGGCAAAAAAACGATCTTCGGGCATACAGACACTCCCGTTATTTTGCGGAAACTGTCAGGGAAGCGAGGAATATTACGCCTGATCTTGATCAGCTCATTATTTTTGCGGGGGCATGCCAGTCGCATTTTGAATCCCTAATAAGAGCCGGAGCCAACTTTGCAAGCTCCCCTTTGAGAATTAATATACATGCATTGGATCCGGTTTATATAGCTGCAAAGATCGCGTATACGTCTTTCATGGATAAAGTAGGCGTCAGAGATGCACTGAGAAATACACTTACCGGTGATAAAGGGATGGGTGGAGTGGAGACAAGAGGACTGCTCCGGACCGGCATGCCATATCTTGAGAGCGGCTCAAATGATAATCAGTAGATAAGAAAGCTCCTCACGCTTTCTTATCTGCAAGTCTCCAATACATCAACTTTTATAACAATTTCCTTATTTTTTATTAAAATTAGTACATAAAATGTTAACATTTACAAATAATACGGTAAATAGACAAAAAAAAAACGGTTGACATGAAATTTATAACCCTGTTATAATATATTGTTTTATTTGACTTTAATACAAGCGTGTGATACACTGAATGAAGTGAGGTGGAGTGTAGTGGCTAAGACGTTAAGCGAAATTAAGCAAGGTCTTGAAGGGCACGTTGGACAGCGTTTGAGGCTGAAGGCCAATGGCGGCAGAAGGAAAACGATCGAGCGTTCAGGTGTACTTGCGGAAACATATCCTTCCGTATTCATTGTGGAACTCGATCAGGAAGAAAATGCTTTTGAGCGGGTCTCTTACAGCTATGCGGACATACTGACAGAAACGGTCGAACTGAGCTTTACGGACGAAGGAACAATAGCAACCATCTTAAAACAGTAAACATTCCTTTTGTTTACTGTTTTCGTTTTTTTATGGACCTTATTTATGCAGTTTTTCTGCTTTGAAATAACAGAATATTGGGATGACCAGGGGGTTTATGATGGAGAATAAAAATGTGGAAGAGATTTGGGGAGAAATTGAAGCGAAATTACTGGAAAAAAGCACACCTTATGAAAAAGTAAATGCTGTATTCCAATTTGAGTTAACCGATGCAGAAGATGGCATTTATCAGCTTGAATTATCGGATGGTTCAGCTGCTGTATATTACGATGCAAATAAAAAGGCGGATTGCACGTTGAAAATGAAGGAAAAGTACTTCAGGAAGTTTCTGCAAGGGGATTTAAACAGTACTGCCGCTTTTATGTCAGGGAAGCTGAAAGTGAACGGCAATATCGGTCTGGCACTGAAGCTGGAAAGCATGCTGACGCAATATGATTTTGCAAAATAAATCCTTTTTTGTATACATATAACTGGTGTGAAATAAACGCAGCTGCATATTCTAAAAATGTCGTAACAATTCCATACGGAAAGGGGTAGTTCTTCATGGCTAGACGAAAAGGAATTATGTCAGACCATTTGAAAGAAGAAATTGCCAAGGAGTTAGGATTTTACGACACAGTGCAGCAGGAAGGCTGGGGAGGCATTAAAGCACGTGATGCCGGGAACATGGTCAAACGGGCCATCGAAATGGCAGAACAAAGTGCAGGGCAAAAAGGCAAATCCTAACGGGTTTGCCTTTTCCCCTTTCCATACGGTTTTCTTAGGCGGATCTGTCCTATGATGAGTGGGGTTAAGACTTATTACTGGTTGGCAGCAGCATATTTTCAGGGCGGACAACCAGTCGCGACTTATTTTTATTTGTGTTACAATTTGTTTATCTTTTGACGTTAGCTCTCACATCTTATGAATTTCTGCCAGAAGAAGTTCACTCCTGATAAAAGAAGGTGAAGAGAATGATTATTTATGAAAAAGCACCTGCCAAATTGAATTTATCCCTGGATGTCATCAGCAAACGGGAGGATGGCTATCATAATGTGGAAATGGTAATGACAACCATTGATCTGTCAGACAGGGTTGCTATTCATGAACTGGACGAGAACAGAATAGAAATTTCTTTGGAGAGCAGATATGTGCCGAGCGATGAACGGAATTTGGCATATAAAGCAGCAAGGCTTTTTAAGGAAGTTTACAACATAGCAAAAGGTGTCCATATTGATATAGAGAAAAGTATTCCCGTTTCTGCAGGGCTTGGCGGAGGAAGTGCAGATGCCGCTGCTGTGCTGCGCGGTTTAAACAGATTATGGTCTTTACATATTCCAGTGCAGGAATTGGCGGAGGTTGGCGCGCGTATTGGTTCTGATGTGCCCTTTTGCGTTTTTGGCCATACAGGCGTAGCAACCGGACGGGGGGAAATTGTCAACAGACTTCCTGCACCTCCGTCTTGCTGGGTTGTATTGGCAAAACCGGATATAGGGGTCTCTTCCGGTACGATATTTGAACAAATCAACCTTGAAAAGCTGATTCATCCGGAAACAGGGAGAGTCATCGATGCTTTGCATGAAAATGACTACCCCAAGCTTTGCCATTCTATTGGAAACGCTTTGGAAGAGGTGACGTGCAGCGCCTATCCGGAGGTAAAGCGGATTAAAAATAAAATGGCACAGTCCGGGGCTGAAGGTGTGTTAATGAGCGGGAGCGGCCCGACGGTGTATGGCCTGGTAAAGCATGAGAGTAAAGCACAGCGGATTTATAACAGCATGAAAGGCTTTTGCAAAGAAGTATATTATGTACGGTTAATTGGTTAATTGTTGCCTAAAAACATATATTAATGATATATTTATATAAAATCATTCGGTTTTGAGGTGCAAAAATGAAAAGAAGCAATCGATTGGTCGTATTGACAAACTATTTTCTTGATAACCCAAGAAAACATACGCAATTGCCTTATTTCGTAGACCGTTTAAATACAACGAAAGCCTCGGTAAGTGAGGATTTGGATATCATCCATCATGTTTTTCAAAGCGAAGGTCTCGGTTACTTAAAAAGGACAACCGGGGCTGCAGGCGGTGTGAGATTTATCCCGGAAAATTCCGAAACACTGAGTACATCCTTTATTGAAAAGCTTTGCAGTAAACTGGAGGACGCCGAGCGGATCCTTCCCGGCGGGTATTTATATATGAGCGACTTGCTTGGTGATCCGAAAACGGTAAGGGAAATAGGCCGTGTTTTTGCATCTGCCTTTTCCGATAAGGATATTGATGTGGTTGTCACAGTAGCAACAAAAGGAATTCCGCTAGCCCACGCAACGGCATCATTTTTGGATGTTCCCGTTGTTATCGTACGAAGGGATCCAAAAGTAACGGAAGGTTCTTCTGTCAGCATTAATTATGTTTCCGGCTCTTCACGCAAGATCCAGACCATGGTTTTGCCGAAGCGGAGTTTACAAGAAGGAGCCAATGTCTGTATTATAGATGACTTTATGAAGGCGGGGGGAACCATCACGGGAATGATTAATCTTCTGGGTGAGTTCGAAGCTAATGTAAAAGCAATCGGGGTGCTTGCCGAAGCAGACGATGAAGAAGAAGAACGGGTAGTGGACGATTATACTTCCCTTGTAAAAATCACCGATGTGGACATTAAGAAGAGAAACATTCATGTACAGCCCGGCAATATGCAGACCGATCAAGTAAAATAAGGATTTTTGCCTGTATCCGGGACAGACATTTTACAAGTTTTCCATATGTTTCAAACTGTGCTATTGCTTGCAGATTCATAAATTTTTATTTTTTTTGATTTTTTAGCAGGATTTTTTCAACTTTTGTTGAACTAGTTTAGTAAGCAAAAGGGAAAAGGTGGTGAAACATCATGGAAGTGACTGACGTTCGATTACGCCGCGTAAATACAGATGGGAGAATGCGTGCTATAGCTTCAATCACGTTAGATGAAGAATTTGTAGTCCATGATATCCGCGTGATTGATGGGAATAACGGACTTTTTGTTGCAATGCCTTCCAAAAGGACTCCGGATGGAGAGTTTAGGGATATTGCACACCCGATCAATTCCGGTACACGTGCTAAAATACAGGAAGCCGTGCTGGGAGAGTTTCGTCGTGTAGGTGAGGAAATGGAATACGAGGAAGCGGGTGCTTCATAATACTTACACGTTGGGAAAGAAAAGTTTCAGCTGAAAATTCAGGTCCTAAGATAAGCAGTACAAGCGCAAAGTTACGTTCCCTGATGCAAACTTATACATTGATGCAGCAAGGAACTGCTTTGCAGCTCTCCCGCCTTTGGGAAAGCAGCATAAATTCACGAAAAATATGAATGTGCTTCCATGGGTGGCGAGTGAATAAGCGTTTTTCTGAAGAAAACAACTAGAGGTCTAATCTGCGACAGGTTAGCCTTCTTTTTTTTGGGAAAAATAACGTGGTGGCAGTTTATTTTTGTTTCCCCATTGAAAATGAATACGGATAATTTTAGTTGGATTGTATTTTCTTACTTGCTCTACCTCGATTCTGCTGCTTTTTAACTACCTTTAAGGTGGTATACCTGATAAAGCCAAAAAACTGTTCCCATATTTCATAAGGCGGGATGAAACAGAAGTACCGTCCCGGTGTTTCACCTTGAAATAAGCTGCTTTTTAGGATAAATTAGTAATGGGAAAAAGAAATAATGGAGGTTTCCATATGGCAAAACGATATGCTGTCATTTTAGCAGCGGGAAAAGGGACCAGAATGAAGTCAAAGCTGTATAAAGTGCTTCATCCGGTCATGGATCGACCAATGGTACAGCACGTTATTGACCAAGTGAAAACGGTACAATTGGATGAATTGGTTACAATTGTCGGTTTTGGTGCGGAAAAGGTAGAGGAACATATTGGCAATGAAAGTAAATTTGTTATACAGGAAGAACAGCTGGGCACGGGCCATGCCGTCATGCAGGCGGGGGAGCTGTTAAAAGATAAAGAAGGAACAACCATCGTCGTTTGCGGTGATACACCGTTAATAACAGGTGAAACCTATCAGAAATTATTTGAGCACCATGAAAAAACAAATGCCAAAGCGACAGTGCTGACAGCAAGCGCTCCGGATCCGGCCGGTTATGGAAGGATTATCCGCAATAAAGACAATGAAGTCGAGCGTATTGTAGAACATAAAGATGCCAATGAAGAGGAACGCTCCATTGATGAAATTAATACAGGTACATATTGCTTTGATAATAGGGCGCTATTTCAGGCCCTCCAGCATGTATCCAATGATAATGCACAAGGGGAGTATTATTTGCCTGATATCATCGGAATCATGCGCAGACAGGGGGAAAAGGCAAGTGCTTTTCTGACAGATGATTTTAATGAAACAATAGGCATCAATGATCGTGCAGCATTGGCCGAGGCAACGCAGATTCTAAAACGGAGAATCAATGAGCAGCATATGCGGAATGGGGTAAGCATTATCGACCCTGAAAACACGTATATTCATCCGGATGTTAAAATAGAGCCTGATGCCGTGATTCACCCGGGTACGATCATCAAAGGCGAATCGTTTATCGAAGCAGATGCAGAAATTGGCCCGCATAGCGAAATTACCAATTGCCATATCGGGGAAGAAACGATTATCAGACAAAGTGTGGCCGCCGACAGTAAAATCGGAAAAAGAGTGAATATTGGTCCATACGCACATATTCGCCCGGAATCCATTATCAGCAATGAGGCGAAGGTCGGTAATTTTGTGGAGGTAAAGAAAACAAAGCTGGGAGAAGGCAGCAAGGTATCCCATTTAAGTTATATGGGTGATGCCGATGTGGGGAGCAATGTGAACATAGGTTGTGGTACAATAACAGTGAACTATGACGGAACAAAAAAACATTTAACTACGATTGAAGACGATGCGTTTATCGGCTGCAATTCAAACCTTATTGCACCCGTCACCGTGGGACAGGGTTCCTATGTAGCAGCAGGGTCAACGATTACAAAAGATGTACCGGGGGACGCCCTGGCCGTAGCAAGAGCAAGGCAATCAAATAAAGAAGGATATGCAGCAAGACTCAAAAACAGACAAAAAAGTTAACGGAGGGTTCTTTTCATGGCATCCACGTACAAGGATTCATCATTAAAAGTATTTACATTAAATTCAAATCGGGAGCTGGCAGAGGACATTGCAAACCATATTGGCACGAATCTCGGGAAATGTTCCGTGAATCGGTTCAGTGACGGAGAAATTCAAATCAACATTGAAGAAAGTGTACGGGGCTGTGATGTATATGTGGTTCAATCAACCTGCTCTCCGGTAAATGAACATATTATGGAACTGGTGATTATGATTGATGCATTAAAACGCGCATCCGCCAGGTCCATCAACATTGTTATGCCGTACTACGGTTACGCCAGACAGGATAGAAAAGCACGATCACGGGAACCGATTACTGCCAAGCTGGTTGCGGATCTGCTTGAGACAGCAGGCGCCAGCAGAGTAATCACACTGGATCTGCATGCACCGCAAATCCAGGGTTTCTTTAATGTACCAATTGATCATCTTCAGGGGGTACCAATACTGTCCGATTATTTTGAAGCAAAAGCGCTGGAAGACATTATAGTTGTCTCCCCGGATCACGGCGGGGTGACCAGAGCCAGAAAAATGGCGGACCGCCTGAATGCACCGATTGGTATTATAGATAAGCGCCGCCCGGAACCAAATGTGGCGGAAGTCATGAATATCGTAGGAAACATCGAAGGAAAAACAGCCATTCTCGTGGATGATATCATCGATACGGCTGGTACCATTTCGCTCGCGGCAAATGCGTTAGTGGAAAATGGGGCGAAAGAGGTGTATGCTTGCTGTACACACCCTGTTTTGTCCGGGCCGGCAATTGACCGTATAAATGAATCAGAAATTAAGGAACTGGTAATTACAAACTCCATTCCGCTTCCGGAGGATAAACATATTGAAAAGATCACCCCGCTATCTGTAGCGCCATTGATCGGAGAAGCCATTATACGTGTGCATGAACTTCAATCTGTCAGTATTCTGTTTGATTAGTATAGTTTAAAAACAGGCAGAAACGGGAAATATCCAACGTATATGTTTTGTGACCGAATAAATTTTAAAACACAGTGCTAAATAAAGATATAACTTTTGGAGGATGATAAGTATGGCAGTCAAGCTAAAAGCCGATAGAAGAGAAGATTTAACGAAATCAGCGACAAAGGAAGCACGAAATAAAGGGCGTTTGCCTGCAGTTCTTTATGGGAAGGGCAAAGAACCTAAAACGATTTCCCTGGACAGCATTGAACTGGTTAAAACTGTCCGTGACGAGGGCAGAAACGCTATTATTTCCCTTGATATCGAGGGAGAAAGTCCGGTAGATGTGATGCTGCATGAGTACCAGATGGATCCGATTAAAGAAGAATTGATTCATGCAGACTTTTATATTGTTGACATGTCCGAAGAAATGGATGTGGAAGTTTCCCTGAGACTGGATGGCGAAGCTGAGGGCGTTCGTGACGGCGGTGTACTGCAGCAGCCATTGTATGTATTGCAGGTACGTGCTAAACCACGTGAAATCCCTGAAGAAATTGCTGTAGACATATCCGAATTGAAAGTAGGGGACAGTATTACAGTTGCTGATCTTAAAACTTCAGACACCTACGAAGTTCTTGATGACCCTGAAACAACCATTGCTACTATTTTAGCCCCGGATACAGTGGAAGATATAGAAGAATCAGCGGATGAGAATCAGGAGCCGGAGCTGGTCGGCGCAGAAGAAGATACGGACGAAGAAAATAAATAATGCAACCCATAAACTGCCTTTTCTTTATACACATTGAAAAGGCAGTGTATTCCTTCATTATCATAAAAAAGGAAGAAAAATATGAAATGTATCGTTGGGCTGGGGAATCCCGGCAGAAAATATAAGGACACCCGGCACAATGTCGGGTTTATGGTGATTGAGGAATTGCGAAAACGCCATAAATGGAAGCTGAATCAATCAAAATTTAATGGGAAATATACTATGGAAATACTTGACGGGCAAAAAGTGATTTTACTGCAGCCTCAAACCTATATGAACTTATCCGGAGAAGCAATCAGGCCATTAATGAATTATTTTGACATTGATTTGGATGATCTGATTGTTATTTATGATGACCTGGATCTGCCTGTCGGAAAAATACGGCTGCGGCAAAAGGGCGGTCATGGCGGACATAACGGCATACGTTCCACGATAGACCATTTGGGGACAAAGGAATTTAAACGGATTCGGATTGGTGTAGGAAGACCGGTTGACCAAATGCCGGTTATCAATTATGTCCTGGGGAAATTCCCCAAGGAAGAGCAGGACAGTGTATCCTCCAGTATCAACTTGGCGGCCGATGCCTGTGAGGCATGGATAACAAAGCCATATTCCGAAGTAATGAATGAGTATAATCGCTGATCAAGCTGTATAAAGTTGATTTTCCCTGCATGTTTTAACCCCAATATAAATAAACTAGTTCCAATGAAAGTAGAAAAGTGCAATAGCTTTGCTTACTGACTGACCGGAGCTGCAGCTTTGCCATGATACCGGAATAATATAGGATATATCCCCGCCGGACGGTCAGGCGTATATTCATGCTGCGCCGGCAGGAGGACAGTATCCTGCCACACTTCTTTTCTGTATAAGTTAGCGCCTTTTCGGATACACTTTTAACGAAGCTTATTCGTTTATCCGAGGGGGGTAATAAGCATGTCCATCGTCTATACATGCAGGCATTGCAGTCAGGAAATTGGAAAGCTGGAGGAAAAATTCATTGACTCCTCTGTACTTGGTTTACAGCAATTAACGAAAGAAGAAAAAGAAGATATGATACATTATGCGGAAAATGGCGATATGCTTATTCAGGCGATCTGCGAAAGCTGTGAAGAATCGTTAAGCCAGCACCCGCACTATCATGAACTTGATTATTTCATTCAATAAAATAACTTGGACAGAGAAGCTTTGGCAATCACCAAAGCATTTTGCGCTTTTCAGAGCGCAGCAAGCGGAGGTTAAAGAAATTGAAAGGTATTCATCAGTATTTACAATCGAAAGAAGACATCCAGGCTATTATTAATGGTGTTACCAGCGGCATGGAAGAACAATTGGTTGCAGGTCTTTCCGGATCTGCAAGAGGTCTGCTTGTATCTTTAATCCATGAATCTGCGGAAAGGCCGATACTGTTAGTCACCCACCAATTGGTTCAGGCGCAGCAGCTTTATGACGACTTGAGTGAATTTATGGATGAGGGATCCGTTCACCTATATCCCGTCAATGAATTGATCGCCTCAGAAATAGCCTTTGCCAGCCCTGAGCTGAGAAGTCAGCGCATCGAATCATTAAGCTCCTGGGCGCATAAAAAGTCAGGTGTGCTTATTGCTCCTGCGGCTGCTTTAAAACGAATGCTCCCTCCGCCCGGCTATTGGAGCAAATATCAGCTATTTTTCAAACTTGGAGAGGAAATCAATGTAGATGGTTATTTGGCCGATTTGGTAGATATGGGATATGAAAGGGCCCCGATGGTCACGAAACCCGGGGAGTTTAGTTTGCGCGGCGGTATTATCGATATTTATCCAATTACAGAAAAACACCCGATACGTATAGAGCTCTTTGATGAAGAGATTGACTCTATACGCTATTTTGATGCAGAAAATCAGCGTTCTTTACAAAAGTTAAATGAAATAACCGTAGGACCTGCAACTGAACTGCTGTTGACAAAAGAAGATATATTATCAGGCGGGGAACGCCTGGAGGAAGCTTTGGGCAAGTCATTAAAGAAAATGAAATCGGACGAGGCAAAGGAGCAGCTCATTGAAGTCATAGAGCATGACATTGAGCGTTTAAAAAACCTCGAACATTTTCAGGAAATGTATAAGTATATCGGCTATCTCTATGAAAAGCCTGCTAGTTTATTAGATTACTTGCCTGCAAACGGTTTAATGATTTTTGATGAAATGAGCCGGATTCAGGAAACAGCGGCCAATCTGGATGTGGAAGAAGGGGAATGGTACAGCAGTCTGTTGGAATCCAATCAAATGGTGCGTAACAGCAGATTTTCTTTTGACTGGGAGACGGTGTGGGATAACATTGATGCCCAACGCATTTATTTGTCAGTTTTCCTGCGCCATATACCAAATACACAGCCGCAAAATATTGTTAATTTATCTACACGCGCCATGCAGGAATTCCATGGACAAATGAATTTACTGAAAAATGAAATCACCAGATGGGATAAAGGAGATTTTTCTGTTATTGTGCTTGTGCCAAATGCCAAGCGGGCAGAAAAAGTCCAGTCCATTTTTGCGGATTATGATATAGAAGCTGTCGTAGCGGAAAATCCGGAATTGCCTGTGAGAATACCAACAATTACGGTTGGAAACATTTCAAGCGGGCTGGAATTTCCCATGCATAAGCTCGTAATTATTACGGAAAATGAATTATTTAAAAAGCGCACGAAACGCCCGAGAAAGCAGCAAAAAATTTCAAATGCAGAGCGGATTAAAAGCTATCAGGAATTGAAAATCGGGGATTATGTTGTCCATGCAAGTCATGGTGTGGGTAAATATATCGGAATAGAAACATTGGAAGTCAATGATCTGCATAAAGACTATATGCTGATTAAATATTCGGGTGATGACAAGCTTTACGTTCCCATTGATCAGATTGACCAGGTGCAGAAGTTTGTTGCTTCCGAGGGAAAAGAACCAAGGCTGCATAAATTGGGCGGAACAGAATGGACGAAGGTGAAACGCAAGGTACAATCTTCCGTGGAGGATATTGCAGATGATTTAATCAAGCTGTACGCGGAAAGGGAAGCAAGGGAGGGGTATGCTTTTTCCGAGGATACCGAGATGCAGCGCGAATTTGAAGCGTCGTTTCCTTATCAGGAAACGGAAGATCAACTGCGCTGTATTGAAGAAATTAAAAGAGATATGGAAAAACCACGGCCGATGGATCGCCTGCTTTGCGGAGATGTCGGCTATGGAAAGACAGAGGTGGCTATCCGGGCAGCATTTAAAGCGATTGCTGATGGAAAACAGGTTGCCTTTTTGGTCCCGACTACCATTCTGGCACAGCAGCATTTTGAGACAATCCGCGAACGATTTCAGGATCATGCCATAAATATCGGTATGTTAAGTCGATTCCGCACGAGAAAACAGCAGAAAGAAACGATTAATGGGCTGAAAAAAGGAACTATAGATGTTGTCGTCGGCACACATCGTATTTTATCAAAGGATATAGAGTACAAGGACCTGGGTCTTTTGGTTGTGGACGAAGAGCAGCGTTTCGGGGTAAAGCATAAGGAAAAAATCAAACAGATGAAAACAAATGTAGATGTTTTGACACTGACGGCTACGCCGATACCGAGAACATTGCATATGTCCATGCTTGGTGTACGCGATCTTTCTGTCATTGAAACCCCGCCGGAAAACCGCTTTCCTATCCAAACGTATGTAATGGAACAGAATCCGGTGTTTATCAGAGAGGCTATCGAACGGGAAATGTCCCGGGGCGGTCAGGTATTTTTCCTGTATAACCGGGTGGAAAATATAGATAAAATTGCCCGGGATCTCAGTACACTTGTTGACGCAAGAATTGCCGTGGCGCACGGTCAAATGAATGAAACAGAACTGGAAAACGTGATTTTTTCCTTTTTGGAAGGGGAATATGACGTACTTGTCAGCACAACGATAATTGAAACCGGGGTGGATATCCCGAATGTAAATACATTGATCGTCAATGATGCGGACCGGATGGGATTAAGTCAGCTTTATCAGCTCAGGGGCCGTGTCGGACGCTCCAACCGGGTGGCTTATGCCTATTTCACCTATCAGAAGGATAAAGTGCTTACAGAAGTGGCTGAAAAACGGCTGCAGGCAATTAAGGAATTTACGGAGCTTGGTTCCGGCTTTAAAATTGCCATGCGTGACTTATCCATCCGGGGGACAGGGAATATTCTCGGTTCCCAGCAGCACGGTTTTATCGATTCCGTCGGATTTGATATGTATTCCCAGATGCTCAAGGAAGCCATTGAATCACGTAAAAAAGGAAAGGAAATAGAAGATACCACGCCATTTGAACCGGAGCTTAACCTGAAAGTGGATGCCTATATACCGGATACTTACATTAAAGATGGCAAGCAAAAAATTGATATTTATAAACAGTTTCAAGCGATTAGTTCTCCTGAAGATATTACTGAATTAAAGGATGAATTGATTGATCGTTTCGGTGACTTTCCAAAAGAAGTGGAGAATTTATTTACCGTAAGCTCGTTAAAAATGTACGCCAAACGGGAGAAAGTCGAAGCTATTTTGGAAAAAAGCAATAAGATTGAAATGTTCATTGAGGAAAACCGCAGCCAGCAGGTGGACGGCTCCAAGTTATTTGAACTGGCAAATAACTTTGGCCGGGAAGTGCAGCTTGGTACGCAAAATAATAAATTAAAAATTGTTTTTAAATCGTCCATAAAAACAAAACCAAAGAGATACG
The DNA here is from genome assembly GCF_010994035.1 of Virgibacillus aidingensis. Taxonomy (GTDB): domain Bacteria; phylum Bacillota; class Bacilli; order Bacillales; family Amphibacillaceae; genus Virgibacillus_N. Next base: position 33,499 of record NZ_WIXN01000006.1, on the reverse strand, counting down.
AAATTACGGAACAACTTATCGATCAATTGGCAAATGTGGATAGAGGCGCGTGAATCTTCCTCATCCAAATATAATATTTGGAGAAAAGTTCCCCTTAACTTATTAAAAATCAGGCAGGAATGTATAGTTCTTCCAAGATGATTCATACTAAAACCACAGCAGGTGATTTTTTTCTTGGAAAACCCGGCTTCCTGTAGCCTTTTATACAGGAAGACCTCGTTGCAAAAAGAAATTCAAAATGAAATCACTAAAGATATTCATCTCAGGAAAGGGGAACTGCTAACGAATGAAAGCAACAGGAATAGTACGCCGCATTGATGATTTAGGCAGAGTAGTTGTTCCTAAAGAAATCAGAAGAACATTAAGAATACGTGAAGGAGATCCGTTGGAGATTTTTGTAGACAGAGAAGGCGAGGTTATTTTAAAAAAATATTCTCCGATAAATGAATTGGGACATTTTGCGCAGGAATATGCAGAGGCCTTGTTTGATTCCCTGCAATCGCCTGTTGCAATCTGTGACAGGGATGAAATCATTGCCATCAGCGGAGAATCGAAAAAGGATTACTTAAAAAAGCCAATTGGGTCACAACTGGCAAAAACAATGGAAAACCGCATGCAAATTTTTGAAAAAGAATCGGAAACACTGGAAATCACCGTTGGAAATAATGCAGAGATTAAATCATACTGCATCAGCCCGATCATCGCTAATGGAGATGCGATAGGGTGTGTCATGATTTTTTCCAAGGAGGATGGGAAAATAGGCGAAGTAGAACAAAAATCAGTGGAAACCGCAGCAGGATTTCTGGCTAAACAGATGGAATAAATGGTTAACTTCTGTAAACCCTTAATTGTGAAATTCTCATTTATACAGGAGACTGAGACAGAACTCTATGTAAGCATTGAAAAGACGAACAATCTACCATAATAGCTCCGGAAATATACGTAGACTCCAGCGGGAGCAAAGGCATCGGTAAGACCCCTAAAGACGAGTCAGCACGAGGAGGCTTACCAGCCGCCCGCGGCAAAGAAGACACCGAGAAAACGACCAAAGGGAGTTTGAACGGATGTCGCACTTGTGCCAATGGTGAAAGCGAAGTATATTTACGGAGCGGGTTTTATGCACAGAATATAAGGATGTTCGGATTTCTGTTTACTATAATTGTTTTGTCCCAGCCACTTCCAAAAGAGCAAAAACCTACAATTGTTGGTTTTTGCTCTTTGTATTAAGTCTCGTTTTAAGTAAATTTCTTATATAAGTTGATATATGTAATGTTAAACAGATCAGTATCTGACTTTGCTCCCAATGTGCACATATGCGGGCACAATTATTGGTGCAAAATCCGGGATGTTTAATAAGATGTGGAGTCGAGAGCATTACAATAAACAAAGCTCTTTCTCCGTATGCTATAATAAGGGGACATTTGTCGTACGAAAAAAATGCAGTTACTTTAAGGACGGTACACATGCCCCGGAATGAATCAAAAAAATTAGTCAAAGGTGCCCTGCTCCTGACATTGGCAGGGGTGATCAGTAAAATATTAAGTGCAGGATACCGGATCCCGCTGCAAAACCTGACAGGCGATATCGGGTTTTATATTTATCAGCAGGCTTATCCGATTCTGGCTATTGCAATGACCCTGGCACTTTACAGTTTTCCATCAGCGATATCCAACATGGCAATGGAGATAAAAGCCACGGGCCAATCGCTTACTATTAAAAGTTTTTATGGCCCCGTTTTTATGGTTATCGCCGGAATATGCACCCCCATGTTTATTTTTCTGCTGTTGAATGCAGAACCTTTAGCTTTGTTTGTTGGCGATGAAAACTTGGCTGGAATATATCAATTAAGTGCATTTATTTTTTTACTGGTCCCCTTTACAGCCTTACTAAGAGGGTTTTTCCAGGGAAATATTGTAATGACACCAACTGCCTGCTCGCAGATAGGTGAACAGATCATCCGGGTCTCGATTATTATTGCTGCAGCTGTATGGGTTTTCAGAACAGGGTCGGATATATATCATGTTGGCCGGGCGGCTGCAATCGCTTCTATATTTGGAGCATTAGCCGCTATTTTGATTTTGGGTTTATTTTTACTCCGTTATCACAGGAAAAGTCTTTCCAGGCGCGTAACAACAAAGGCAGACGCCATTCCATGGAATTATTATGTAACGACATTGCTTATACTGGGGCTTGTCGCATCATTAAACCATATGGTGCTGATTATTATTCAGTTTGCAGATACATTTACACTCATCCCCGGGTTAATGGACCACGGTTTAACGGCACGTGAAGCCATGGAAGCAAAAGGAGTGTTTGACAGGGGACAGCCAATGATTCAGCTTGGCACCGTTCTGGGTTCTTCTTTTGCGTTGGCGCTGCTTCCTTCTGTGACAAAACAAAAATGGAGAGAGCACCCGCGAACCTTTTATTCCAACATACAGGCTGCATTATTATTCAGTTTTTATTTGGCTGCCGGTGCGACGATCGGGTTAATTTTACTGTTTCCGGAAGCAAACACGCTATTATTCCAGAACGATAAAGGAACCGCAGATCTGCAAATTCTTGTTTTATCGATATTCCTCAGTTCTCTTGCGATGACGGGAGCTGCAATTCTTCAAGGATTGGAGTACAGGAAACGGACTGCGGGCTTTATCCTCATTGCTTTTTTTACAAAATGGAGTGCTAATCAGATCCTCGTTCCCTTGTGGGGTGTTACCGGAAGTGCAATTGCTACTGTTTTGAGTCTGTTTGTACTTTGCGTGCTTGTTCTGGCGGAATTAAAAAGGAAACTGCCGGAGCTGCGTTTTTTCAAAAGAATGAACTGGCGTGCTTTTGTTAAAGCTGGAGCTGTATTGGTGCTATTTGTTCTGGCAATGGATCTGATATTCCCGGAGCAGGCTGCTGCTTCACGCGTATATCTATTATTCTATTGTGTGTTTGTTTCCGGTATAGGCGGAATCCTTTATATCTATTTGTTAGTAAGATGGCAGGCTTTTCAAGAAGAAGAGCTTCGCATGCTGCCGATGAGCTCTTTATTTTTAAAAATTTACCACAGGAGGTGGCCGAATGGGAAAAATTGAAGTTATCGGCCTTGGGGCAGGGGATCTGGATCAATTGCCGCTTGGGTTATATAAAAAGTTAACAAAATCCGAAAACAACATTTATACAAGGACTATGGAGCATCCTGTCATACAATCTCTGCAGGAAGAATCGGTCGCGTTTGAGGCATTTGACAGTTTTTATGAAGAAGAAAAAGAATTTGATCAAGTCTATAAACGTATTGTAAAAGCTTTGCTTGAAAAAGCGGAAAAGGAATCCATTATTTACACAGTCCCGGGACATCCGATGCTCGCCGAAAAAACAGTCCAATTATTACTGGAGCAAAAGGAAGCAAAAGTAGAGATTGCCGGCGGGCGAAGCTATCTGGATGATTTATTTGCAGCATTAAAAATAGATCCGATTGACGGCTTTCAGTTTGTGGATGGTACCTCTTTTGACCGCAGCCAGCTGAACTACAGACAGCACCTTATTTTCTGCCAGGTATACGACCGGTTTATCGCATCTGAGGTGAAACTGGCGCTTTTGGAGGATTTGCCTCCGGATTATGCAGTAACAGTAGTGGAATCGGCAGGAGGCCATGGAGAGTCCCTTAGACAAGTGCCATTGGAGGAATTGGACCGCAGTTTGGAAATGAGTAATTTAACCAGTGTATATGTTCCACCTGCACCTGCATCCATGCTAAACCATACCTTTCACAGGCTAAGGGAAATTATCGCCGTATTAAGGGGGCCAAATGGCTGTCCATGGGATCGGAAACAAACCCATGAATCACTGAGACCTTACGCGATTGAAGAGGTATATGAGCTGATTGATGCCATCGATCAGCAGGACGATGAGAATATCATTGAAGAGCTGGGAGATGTCCTTCTGCAGGTTATGCTGCACAGTCAAATTGGCGAAGACAATGGGTATTTTCAGGTGGATGATGTTATCCGTTCCATTACAGACAAAATGATCCATCGCCACCCCCATGTTTTTGGCAATCAAGAGGCGGAAACTGTTGAGGAAGTATATAAAAACTGGGATGAGTTAAAGAAAGAGGAAAAGGGAAAGCAGCCGGCTTCTGTGCTGGATGGCATTCCAGGAGAACTTCCATCCCTCGCCAAAGCATATAAGCTGCAGCATAAAGCGGCCAAAGTCGGTTTTCAATGGGAGGATGTCAGCGGTGTCTGGGACAAGCTGGATGAAGAACTGCTTGAAGTAAAGGAAGCAATTGAAACAGAAGATTCTCAGGAAATCGAGAAGGAACTGGGGGATGTCCTATTTGTGATTGCGAACCTGGCAAGGTATTATAAAGTCAATCCGGAAATGGCACTGAACCGGTCAAACAGGAAATTCCTGTCAAGGTTTACCTATATTGAGGAACAGCTGAAAAAACAGCAAAAAGATATAAATCAGACATCACTGGAAGAAATGGATAATTTGTGGGATCAGGCAAAGGGAAAGGAGTAATAACTATGCGTCTGGATAAATTTTTAAAAATATCCCGGTTAATTAAACGGCGGACTTTGGCCAAAGAAGTAGCCGATCAGGGAAGAATTACGATAAACGGCAATAAGGCAAAGGCGTCATCTGCTGTTACCCCTGGCGATGAGCTCGTCATTAAGTTTGGTCAAAAACTCGTTACACTCCGGGTGAATGATCTCAGAGAAAATGTAAAAAAGGACGAGGCACAATCACTGTATACCGTGTTAAAAGAGGAAAAGGCAACATAGGACGTTCTCCCGTTGCAAAAGTGTTTTGTATAGTATTATCAGCTGCTGCAGTTTTCACGCTGCCAGTAAAAACGCCTCTGAATGAATGCTATTTTTTTGAGTATGCCAATTAGAGGTGTTTTACTGTTTCATTTAATAAGGCCGGTCAATTCCTCCCACTATGCCACTCACACTTTTTTCCTGCCAAAGTAAAACAGCCCGGTGAACAAACCAATTAAACACATAATGACCGAGAAAATTAGAAATGGTATGGCTCCAAATTGGAAAATGAGCGGGATCGACAGCGCAGTGACGAGTCCCCCGCCGAGAAATGGCTCATACGCCAATTGCTTATAGCCAAATGCTTCAAAAGCAGGCGATGTATTATCCGGATCGGCAGCACGCATTAATAACAGCCCGGTTGCCGTCACACCCATAGACTGTCCGAAATCTCCGATGCCGCGTTCAAACCAGTAAGACGGAATGAAACGGGGGGCAAAGATGAGAAAGCCCAGGATATTCCAGGTAATGCCGGCAGCCGCCAGCAATAAGAACGGGACAAGGTTTTCACCGATTACATCGACAGAAACCGTCCCGATCGCACTGAGTATTAAAATATCGAGTGCAAAGCCCTGAATCCGGTTCATCATGTTTCGGTCAACAATCTCCTGTTTATCTACCTTGCTGAAGAACAATTGCAAAATAATCCCGCCAATCATGGCAAGTGGAAAGAGCGGTATATATGTCATAAAATCAGAACCGGCAATCAGTACGCTTTCAAGCCAAATCAACGTTTCCAAAATAACAAAACCGATGAGAATGGCAATGCCGACGATGGCAAAATGAAATGATAGCGGTTCGATCGATTCAGGCCGAACAGTCATTTTTGCTGCAGGCTCCCGATTTTCAAATTCGACAATCCCCTGTCTGCGCAGGGAGCTGAAACCTTTTGTGTCCTTGATTACTTTCGTTTTACCCCTTCTAACGGCCCAGTTAATTAAAATAATACCAGTAATAACCCCGGTAAGAATTCCGATTGTTGCCAGGCCGATGGAAAGGTCATAGCCTTCGGGGAAGCCAATTTCCTCAAAAGAGCCCTGAAGTCCTGCAGCAGTACCATGCCCGCCTTCAAAGGCAATTTCAATTAATGTCCCGGCAACCGGCGGCATGCCAAATACTGGACCCAGGACCAGAATAGCTAGAATGATACCAATAACATATTGCCCCCAGCCAATTGTCCAGCCAAACGCAAATTGCGGGCCGCCAATATTCCATAAACGTTTGAGTCCCGGAACGGCAACCCCTAAAAATAAAGTGGCAAAAACAACATTAATCATCAATCCGGGCAGTTCTGCCCATACATTAACGGTCGCCTCCGGCAAGAGCCCATTTGTCCAAAAGGATTCCTCGCTGACAAACTGCCCCAGGATATTTCCTAATACTTGCGGGCCAAGGAGCAAGGCTAAAAATCCGGCGATAACAGACGAAGGAATAAATAAGGATTGGAGCCATTTTACACGGATACGAATCCATTTACTGATAAATAAAAACAGACCTAAGTATAATAATGCAAAACCAATCTGATCTGGCGTCATGATGTGAAAGCCCCCTCCTTTATTACAGTAAATACTCAGATGAATTGTTCCCTTGTTCCTTTTATTCCAAACCAGGCAATTTAACTTAAATGAAATGTATAACTATATTTTTATATTTTTCTGGACTTTGCCTAATTCTGTGCTAGAATGACTGTAAGTTTTGAATTTAAAGGAGGAAATAAACATTGTCAAAACAGTTGAAAATTATTTGGCTGTTAGTGGTATCAGCCGCAATAGCAGGAATAGCCGGCGAACCGCTATCCAGATTATTGCATGGTTTATTTGACGGTGGATTTATTTTCTTTGTAAACATCATGGCTGTTATATGTGTCTCGTTCTTTGTAGTTGCTTTGGGATTAAGTCTCTATTATGTCAACCAGCAAAAGATCAGCGAAAAACAGTTTGCCTTTTTCTTTGTAGCTACTTTCATCCTCGGCGGCATGACGCTGTTCTGGATTGTCTTTGTCCTGCTTTAACTGAAACAGAGGGAAGGCTGTCCACGGACTGCACCTGAGTGCCCTCCCAACGTAATGATCTGCTCCAAGTGCTGAATACTCATGTACCCCGGCAGGAATAGCGTGAACAACAGGGAGGGAATTGCTGAGTAAACTTCATTTTCTTATTCTTTTCCCGGTGCTGGAACTACTCTATTTTTCCTCTTCCGGTTTTCCTCATTTTCCTATCAAAAAAGTTCTAACCTTGTCCCTCCTTTCATAAAGTAATAATGATAAGGAGGGCTTTTCCATGAATTATTATGAAAATCGTGAAAGTATAAATCGTGTGCAAACAGATCATTACGTGAAAATCAATAATCGGAAAAATCTTGAAATCAGCGGGGTCAAAGAAGTAGACAGCTTTGATAATGAGGAATTCCTACTGGAAACGGTGATGGGTTATTTAATTGTCAGAGGTCAAAATCTGCAGCTTAAAAATCTGGATGTCGGTGAAGGAAATGTAGTCATTAAAGGAAAAATTTACGAGCTTTCCTATGTGGATGAACATCAGCAGGAGAAAGCTAAAGGATTCTTTAGCAAGCTATTCAGATGACATTGAGTACGCAGTTTATTACGATGATTGCTATGACATCAGGCGGTTTTTATTTGGGCATGGTGCTTGATACCTTCCGGCGGTTTGCCTCAAGCTGGAAGAATAGGATCATCCTTTCCTATGTCATGGAGACAAGCTTTTGGCTGACACAGGTTACCATTTTATTTTACGTTCTTTTCCGGGTGAATGGGGGAGAACTGAGGTTATATATTTTCTTGGCCTGTCTGCTTGGATTTTCTATCTATCAGGTCTTTGCTGCCAGACTGTATAAAAGTTTGCTGGATAGAATGATTTTAATAATAAAAGCGGTATATCGATTTATGAAGCGGGTTGTTCACTTCATTGTCATCAATCCGGTAAAATGGCTCCTTCTGCTTATCATTTCTATTATTACAGGTTTTTTTAAGGTCATTATTTCGGTTCTTCTATTTCTTTTTCGCATTATTGCTGCTCCGATAAAATGGGTTTTCCAGGGCTTCTATCATCTGCTTCCAACGCGTTTTAAAATATTTTTACACAAAATTGCAGGATTTTATAGTACAATGAAGAATATATGTATTAAGGTATGGAAATATGTGAAGTCCTGGAGGAGGTAGAAGCTGTGTCTGAGAGAAAAAAAACAGTAACGAAACTGGACTCAAACTACATGAAACAGTATGATGCACACGTAGAAAGACAAAAACGGAAAAAGCAGCGGCTGGTTCGCCGGCTTGTTTTATTTTCTATTATTGCAGTCATTACCATCGGGAGTATGGCTTCCTACCATATGAAACAGCGTGCGTTACATACGGAGAAAGAAGAACAGTATGAACAGCTTCAGGAAGAGCTTGCAGTTTTGCAAAAAGAAGAGGACAATATGAAGGAAGAGATTAATTTGCTGAAAAATGAAGACTATGTATTGGAGATTGCAAGAACAAATTATTTTTTCTCCAAAGAGGGTGAATTAATATTTAAGCTACCTGAAGAAGACCCGTCTTATTGACACACTTTTGATTGCTTAGCTATAATATAATAGAAATGTATTTAAAACTTTAAGGAGGAGCATTTTTTTTATGTCAATCGAAGTAGGCAGCAAGCTGCAGGGAAAGGTAACGGGTATCACTAATTTTGGAGCTTTTGTGGAGCTTGAGGAAGGAAAGACCGGCCTCGTGCATATTAGTGAAGTTGCCGACAACTATGTAAAAGACATTAATGATCATCTGACTGTTGGTGATGAAGTGACAGTGAAGGTCATTAATGTTGAAAAAGATGGTAAAATCGGATTGTCCATTAAAAAAGCAAAGGATAGACCGAAGCGACAAAGAGATCATCGTGAGCGTACAGAATCATTTGAAGCGAAAATGAACCGTTTTCTGAAAGATTCTGATGAACGTCTAGCCTCTTTGAAAAAGCATACGGAATCCAAGCGCGGAGGTCGAGGTGCTAAAAGAGGATAGCAGTTTGCTGTCTATAGATAATGCTCTATTCATATAAAAAGCAGGTGTCCCCGCGTTGGAGACACCTGCTTTTTTGTGTTTGTATAAAAAACATGGAATAGCGGCGGAGGGGATCGAACCCCCGACCTTACGGGTATGAACCGTACGCTCTCGCCAGCTGAGCTACACCGCCATATGGATAATTTTTTTGCCATTTTCATGACGTTGGGACGAGCATTTAGCACGTTTTCGGGAAACCGTCCCATGTTACGCACAAGAGATATCATACAACAGAGGTTGCTTTTTTGTCAATATGAAAAGCTTGGCTTCTGCATCAAATTTCTTAAGGGAGAGAAGCCAAGCTCATTGTTTAATAATCCGGTGCACTTTTCTGTCCCCTTAACTTGCCGCGGGGAGTAGGATAATGCCCTCTTACCATATCTTCTTCCTCTTTTTCAGGCGGTCTGACCTGCTTGATAAAGAAGGACAGCACAAAGGCCAGGACAGCGAGTAAAGTGGATACCAAAAATGCGTCATTAATTCCTTCAATGGTTGCCAGGTTCTCAATAATGGTCAGCTGCTCATTGGATACGTTCCCGCCTGATGGCATTAACTCCGCGGTATACTTTGCTGCCTGGGCACTCATTACGGTTACTAAAAAGGCTGTGCCGATGGAGCCGGACATTTGTCTTAACGTGTTGGCCATGGCTGTACCATGGGAATATAACCGTTTAGGCAGCTGATTTAATCCTGCTGTCATAATAGGCATCATGATCATGGAAATTCCGACCATTCGCAAGCTATAAGCAATCATCATATAGTAATAGCCGGTGTCATCTGTCAACCCAGCAAACATATACGTCGTTACAGCTGTAATGCCTAAACCGACCAGTGCAAGCGGACGGGCGCCAATATGGTCAAACAGTCTTCCGGTTATGGGTGACATCAGCGCAGATAAAATGGCACCCGGCAGTAACAGCAAACCAGATTCCAGCGGGGAGAATCCTCGCACATTTTGCAGATAGATAGGAATTAAAATCATCGCTGCAAACATGGCCATTGTCACTATTACACTGATGATCGTTGTTAATGTAAACATGTTATACTTGAAAACCCGAAACTCCAGCATTGGTGTTTTCAAGCGAAGCTGACGTCTGACAAAGAAAACCATCACAATGCCGCCAATACCTAATGGAATAAGGACTAATGGAGAACTCCATCCCATTTCCCCGGCACTGCTGAAACCATAAAGCAATCCTCCAAAAGCCAAAGAAGAAAGTACGATAGATAGATAATCTACTTTCGGCTTGGACAGTCTTGTCACATTGCGCAGCAGAAAATAGGCAAGTATAATATCTATAATCGCGATGGGAAGTACGATAAAAAACAGTACCCGCCATGAAAAAGATTGGACAATAATCCCTGAAAGGGTTGGACCAATGGCAGGAGCAAACATCATTGCCAGCCCGATCCATCCCATGGCAGTTCCCCGTTTTTCAATCGGGAATAAACTTAATATGACGTTCATTAATAATGGCATCATTATTCCTGCACCTGCTGCCTGCACAATCCTTCCGGTAAGAAGCAAAGGAAAAGAAAAAGAAATCCCGCAAATGAGTGTTCCTAATGCAAACAGGGACATGGCTGTCAAAAATAGCTGTCTTGTTGTAAACTTTTCCATTAAAAAAGCGGTTATTGGGATTAAAATTCCATTAACCAGCATAAAAATAGTTGTTAACGATTGTGCTGCATTGGCTGACATACCCAAGTCTACAATCATTACCGGCAAAGCTATATTTAATAATGTCTGGTTTAATATAGCAACAAAAGCCCCCATAACCATCACAAAGATGATAGGTACTCTTGGTATTTTGCTAGTATCAATAACTGCACTTCTATCCTTCAATTTCGTCATCTCCATCCAGTGTAATCTTTTCGGCTATCTGATCATGAAGATGAAGCAAGTTTTGAACATCCTCTTCACTTAATTCAAGGAGGGGTTCCATGCGTTTATGAAACATAGCATGACCTTCCTTTTCTTTTTCCTCACCCAGCGCTGTCAGTTGAAGCACCACAGCCCTTCTGTCGGTTTTTGATTTTTCCCTTTTTACGAGTCTTGCTTTCACCAGCCGTTCCACTACGCTGCTGGCAGTGCTTTTACTCATTTCCATTTTATCAGTAAGTTCAAGCAGGCTGATATCCGGGAATTCCGATATAGTTTTAAGAAATCTCAGCTGCACGACGGTAATACCCAGTTCATCGGCATGGTGCCACATTTGTCTATAAAAGTATTTATTTACTTTTCGAAAGGAACTAAGAATGTTACTGATTTTTTCACTTTGATCCACTATTATTCTCCTTATTCAAAAAATAGTTCGCACACGAACAATTCGACAACAGAAATATATTATAAAGGATGATGAAGTAATTGGCAAGTGTCTGATTCGAAAAGTCTGCTGCTGGCGGTTTTACCCTGTTTTGGCAGATACAGGGTTTATTCCTTTCCTGCTGATTTTCTTATAAATCATTTTATTGTCACCGTGTTTCGGCAGAACAACATGTTATTCGGCAAACTTTCTTTTTAAATAAAAAAAAGCCATACAGGATGGCAGTGCAAATTCTATTATTTTCCATACGCCTGTTCGTGTTGAATTGTGCCGTTCGTATAGAATGCCGTCGAACGATTTATTGGATCAGCTCTCTTGTTTTGACAAAAAAACAATACAACCTATGTTTTAATGTTACCCACAGGAGGAGGGCAAAAAGTATGATAAATTCAATCACAAGGGCAGAACCAAATACACTTGGAAAGGAAGGGACAAGCCATATAAGGAGGTTTCAATCTAAATTTACCGCTAAAATGAAAGCGATATTACTGAAGAAAGGGGTCTTATTTTACGCTGTAGGTTTTTTATTGGGCAGGGCGGTTATTCTGGAGGAGGTTTCCCCATTTGCTGTTGCTTTTTTGGCTACCATGTGGTTCTTGCATAGGGAAAAAGCAGCAGGGTCAATGCTCGCTGTGTTAGCTGGGGCACTGACTTTTTCCATCACACATAGTATTTTTATATTCATTGCGATGCTTTTATTTATTTTCCTGGCAGGCATTTTTAAACAGGTCAAAAATCAGGAGATTCTTATCCCTGTATTTGTCTTTCTATCGACTGCAGTACCGCGTATATTTTTATATTCCATCTATGGTCAATTATCCTCCTATGAATGGATGCTCCTCGTTGTGGAAGGGGTGCTGGGAACCGTGCTTTTACTAATCTTTATGCAAAGCGTTCCGCTAATAGCACCAAAAAGATATAAACCTTCATTAAAAAATGAAGAAATTGTTTGCATGATTATTCTTATTGCCTCTATTTTAACAGGAATGATCGGCTGGGAAATCTATAATGCATCCATAGAACAGGTTTTTTCACGCTACTTTGTACTTGTATTGGCATTTGTTGGTGGAGCGGCCATTGGATCAACCGTTGGGGTGGTTGCAGGCTTAATCCTTTCCTTAGCAAATGTTGCGAACCTGTATCAGATGAGCCTTTTGGCATTTTCAGGTTTGTTGGGGGGATTATTAAAAGAGGGTAAAAAGCCCGGGGTGGCGATAGGTTTATTGGCAGGTACATTTTTAATCGGCATATATGGAAATGCGGAGGCACTTTTTCCTTCAATGCTGGAATCGCTAATCGCCATTGCTTTATTTATCATGACGCCGGCAGGCTGGTTTAAAAGGCTTTCTCGTTATATACCGGGAACAGAAGAATATACAAATGAACAGAATCAATATTTGCAGAAGGTAAGGAATGTAACTGCAAAACGGGTGGAGCAATTTTCGGATGTATTTGCTGCCCTGTCAAAAAGCTTTTCCGCAGAGGATGGTCCCTCTGTTGACGAACAGGAAGAAAGAAGGGAGACGGACTATTTTTTAAGCCAGGTGACAGAAAGGACATGCCAGAGCTGCTTTATGAAAGAAAGATGCTGGCAGAAAGAATTTGATAAAACGTATCATCTAATGGAAGAAATGAAGACGGATTTAAACGATGGAAAAAAGGTAAATAGGAAAACAATCAGGGAGTTTGAAAACTATTGTGTAAAACCGAAAAAAGTCATGGAAGCAATGAAAGAGGAAATGACAATATTTGAAGCAAACCGCAAGCTGAAAAAGCAGGTGGCGGAAAGCAAGCGGCTGGTTGCGGAACAGCTGAGCGGCATTTCAGAGGTGATGGATGATTTTGCGAGGGAGATATTAAAGGAGCGGCAGCATCATGAAAAGCAAGAGATGGAAATCATGCATGCATTAAAAAACCTTGGGCTGGACTTGGAAAAGCTCGATATTTTCAGCTTGGAAAAAGGCAATGTCGACATCGAAATGACGATCTCTGTCTATGCTTATCATGGGGAGGGGCCAAAGCTGATCGCTCCGGTCCTGTCGGATATTTTACAGGAAATGGTGGTGGTTAAGCATGAGGAAGTATCACCGTTTCCGAACGGATTCAGTTATTTGGCATTTGGATCAGCGAAAGAGTTTATTGTGGAAACGGGAGCTGCCAATGCAGCCAAAGGCGGGGGGTTAATTTCCGGGGACAGTTATACGACAATTGAACTTGGGGCAGGCAAGTTTGCCATGGCCATCAGTGATGGCATGGGAAATGGAAAAAGGGCAAAAGAGGAGAGTATGGAAACATTGCGGCTCCTGCAGCAGATTTTGCAGACGGGAATCCCTGAAAAGGTGGCTATCAAGTCAATTAATTCCATCCTTGCATTACGGACGACAGATGAAATGTTTGCCACGCTTGATCTTGCTGTAATTGACTTAAACAATGCATTTGTACGGTTTTTGAAGATCGGATCCACCCCGAGCTTTATAAAAAGGGGGAATCAGCTGCTGCCGATTGAAGCAAGCAATCTGCCGATGGGGATTATTCAGGAGTTCGATGTGGAAATTGTCAGTGAACAGCTCATGTCAGAAGACGTATTAATTATGATGAGTGACGGCATTTTTGAAGGACCAAAGCATGTGGAAAATACGGATATATGGCTGAAGCGGAAAATACGGGAAATGGAAACAGACGACCCGCAGGAAATAGCAGATCTGTTGCTTGAGGAGGTAATCCGGACACGTTCCGGAGAAATCGAAGACGACATGACCGTGGTAGTTACCAAAATAAAGAAAAACACACCAGAGTGGGCACCTATTCCCATGCAGCAGGAGCAGGCACAGTAGATGATTGGGCAGGAGTATATTTTGAAGTGAATGGACAAGCATGGTTGCTGAAAGAAGTATAGAGCCTATTAAATCCCCCAGGGAATATCTCAGGTATATGAATGCACGTGAAAGATGCGTGGCATGTATTAGGGGAGGCGTCTCAAGTGCACGGATGGGCGTCAAAAGCCTCGATTGTGTATCAGAGGGAACGTCTTAAGTACAAGGGCAGTCGTCAAAGTTCCCGTGCATGTATTAGAGAGAATCCGCCAAGTCAAAGGTCAACCATCTGTATAAGAATATAAAAATATTGCTGCATTACTTTATAAAAAATGCGCATTAAAAATAAATTCAACTAAAAATAAAAGTACCCAAACTGCCTTCATGTATACATCCAATTATTTTCGGCGATGCTGTTAATAAAATTCTCAGGAGGAGGCAGATCGGGTTGAAGAAAGGCACATTAAAACAGATTCTGCTGATTACAGACGGATGCTCCAATAAAGGGGAAGATCCTTCTGCCACAGCAGGTTTGGCATATGAACAGGGAATTACAGTCAATGTGATTGGAATTTTGGAGGATGATGCTTCACAACAGCCGGATGGCCTGCAGGAAGTAGAAGACATTGCATTATCCGGCGGGGGAGTCAGCCAGCTCGTATATAAAAAAGCCCTGTCCCAAACCGTCCAAATGGTTACAAAACAGGCGATGACTCAGACGCTGCAGGGTTTTGTAAATAAAGAGCTGAAGCAGATTCTGGGACCGGAAAAGTCATTGGAAGAAATGGAACCTGAAAAGCGCGGCGAGATTATGGAAGTAGTGGAAGATATGGGAGAAACATGTGATTTGGAGGTGCTTGTACTGATTGATACAAGTGCCAGCATGACAGATAAACTTCCAACAGTGAAAGAGGCATTAATCGATTTATCCATCAGTTTAAATGCAAGGATAGGAAGAAACCGTTTTTCCATTTTTCGTTTCCCGGGGAAACAGCAGGATATGGAAAAAGTGTTTGACTGGTCACCCAGACTGGATGATATTTCTACTATTTTCCCGGGACTGACGAGTGGTGGTATCACGCCTACAGGGCCGGCCATCAGGGAAGCAATCTATCAATTTGGCAGGAAGAGCTTAATGAGGAGCTTGAGGCATGAGAATGAACGAGGCATGGAAGAAGAAGCATAATGCAGAAATAAGGCCGGGGACAACCATCACAGGGAAGTGGCATGGCAAACGCTATGTTATTAAGAAGAAGCTGGGGGAAGGAGCTATAGGCAGTGTCTACTTATGTGAGGTGAATGGCAGAGAAAAAGCATTAAAGATCAGTGATAACCGCACCTCGATGACAGTGGAGGTAAATGTATTAAAGTCACTCGGTAAGGTCCAGGGGAATCGTCTTGGACCTTCTTTATTGGATGTGGATGATTGGATTTCCCCGTTTGGCACGGCTTATACTTTTTATGTCATGGAATATCTGAAAGGAGAGCCATTGTCTTCATTTATCCAGCGGAATGGCAGTGAATGGCTCGGCGTTTTTATGCTTCAGCTCTTGGATGACCTGGAACGTTTGCATGCTTCGGGCTGGGTGTTTGGGGATTTAAAAACGGAAAACCTGCTCGTACTGCATGCACCGCCAAGAGTAAGGTGGATAGATGTCGGCGGAACGACTCAAATCGGAAGGGCAATCAAAGAATACACGGAATTTTATGATCGCGGCTATTGGAAAATGGGTTCGAGAAAAGCGGAGCCAAGCTACGATCTGTTTGCGTTTGTGATGATTTTTTTAAACATTTATTACCCAAAGCGGTTTGACAAAGGGTTAGAGCCGGAAAAAACCTTGTTAAAAAGATTGCATGACGTGAAACCTTTGCGGCCATACATTGTGCCGCTAAAAAAAGCATTGCAGGGAAAATATGCTTCAAGTGCAGAGATGAAGAAGGAATTAATGCTCATTTTTTATCAAGCCCAAAAACGTACCAATCTAAGGAAAAACCGGAGAAAAGAGTCAATGCCTCACTTTTTTACAGAAGTTATTGGAATTACGGTAATCGCTATCGGGTACTACTTATTTTCCCTTCTTTTATGACATTTGGTAAAATGGAAGATAATCATATGGTATTGGGGATGGCAGCCGGATGAAAAGGAAGCTTTTGGCATTTATAGAAAAAAACCAATTATTAAGAGAGCAAAGCACTGTTTTAGCGGGTGTTTCCGGCGGACCCGATTCGCTTGCGCTGCTCCACTTTTTGGCATCCATCAGGGAGGAATGGAAGCTCGAGGTGATTGCTGTCACTATTGATCATCGGCTTCGGCAGGGAGAATCGCAAGAAGATGTACTTTACGTGGAGAAAAAGTGTAAAGAATGGGGAATCCCATCTGTGAGCACTTCCTTAAATGTTCCGGCTTATAAAGAAAAGAATCAGCTTGGTACCCAACTCGCAGCGAGGGAAATGCGCTACGAATTTTTCCGGGAACAGATGAAAGCATATGAAGCAGATTTTCTTGCGCTTGGCCATCATGGCGATGACCAGGTAGAAACGATGCTGATGGAAATGATGCGTGCTGCAGACTCTGCTGCTTTAAAGGGTATTCCAGTTAAGAGAAAATTTGCCGGAGGTTTGATTATTCGCCCGCTTCTTGCTGTAAACAGGGAAGAAATCCTCGCCTACTGTAAAGAGGAAAATATTGATCCAAGATTTGATCCATCCAATGAAGAAGCAGTTTATACGAGAAATTACTTAAGAAAATACATAATGCCGTTAATAAAAGAAAAAAACCCTAATATACATACTACAGTACAGCATTTGAGCAATACGCTTCAGGCAGACGAAAGGTATTTGCAAAAACAAGCGGCTGAGATGGCAAAAAACGTCGTAAACTATGATAAGGAAGGGAAAAAAATTTCGATTTCCGTAAATGAGTTTAAAACACATCCATATGCTTTACAAAGAAGAGCCTATCATCTAATATTGAACTATCTGTATGTACAATTACCCAAAGATTTGTCTTACATACATGAGGAGTATTTTTTTATGCTGCTGCACAGCGAAAAAAGCAATATCCGGATTGATTTTCCTTCACAGCTGAAGCTGGAAAAATCGTATGACAAGCTTATGTTTTATTTTCCGCTTGCCTTTCCTCAAGATAGGTCATATCACCGCAAATTGGAGATTCCCGGGAGTGTTTCCTTGCCGGATGGCACAGTAATCCGTACCGAACTGGTTGATCAACATAAGGATATAAAGAAAAATATCTTTATTTGTTCTGCTGCCCGGATTAAACTGCCATTACATATTCGTACACGAAAGGCCGGGGACAGGATGACATGGAAAGGATTAAATGGTAGTAAAAAGCTGAAGGATATTTTTATTGATGCAAAAATTCCGGTTGGGGAACGGGATACTTGGCCGCTGATCACGGATGATGATGGAAAAATTTTATGGGTGATCGGC
Source organism: Virgibacillus aidingensis (assembly GCF_010994035.1). Classification (GTDB taxonomy): domain Bacteria; phylum Bacillota; class Bacilli; order Bacillales; family Amphibacillaceae; genus Virgibacillus_N. The sequence goes on along the minus strand of NZ_WIXN01000006.1, from coordinate 16,035 downwards.
TTAAAAAAAGGACAACCCCCCGGCGGAACAGCTAGCGCTCCTTATATTAAAATACATTATGAAAACGGAAATGCACAGGAGGTTTAATATGCAAAACGATATTAAAGAAATATTAATATCAGAAGAGGAAATTGCAAACAAATGCAAAGAGCTGGGCCGCCAGCTGACACAGGAGTATGATGGGAGATTTCCGCTTGCTATCGGGGTGTTAAAAGGCGCCATGCCTTTCATGTCAGATGTTTTGCGTTATACCGAGATTCCCCTCGAAATGGATTTTATGGATGTCTCAAGCTATGGGGATAGTACCCGTTCTTCAGGGGAAGTTAAAATAGTAAAGGACCTTGACACAAAAGTAGAGGGCCGGGATCTTCTGATTATTGAAGATATTATCGACAGCGGGCTGACATTAAGTTATCTTGTTGATTTGTTTAAATATCGAAAAGCCAAGTCGATTAAGATTGTGACATTGCTGGATAAGCCTTCTGGCAGATCTGCTGCCATCAAGGCGGATATGATCGGATTTGAAGTGCCGAATGAATTTGTTGTCGGTTATGGGCTGGATTACCAGGAAAAATACCGTAACCTTCCATTTATTGGGGTACTGAAACCGGAAATTTACAGCGGGGAATAAAATTTCCTTGCTGTGACAATGCCCTGACAGAAAGCAGTGCTGAAATGCAGATAAACAGCTGCTACACTTTCCTGCATCTGCTGCAAAAACTCCCCGTATTCGGGGAAATTTCCAGTTCGATTTTTTTGCTTTTTACAGCTGGAAAATATGTCCTGTTTATAAGGTGTAAATAGTTGTATTCTAACTTTTTCATATGATACGATATTATGTAGTTTTTCCCCAGTTTGGGAGGAGGTAAGTAATGAGCCGGATATTTCGGAACGTGTTATTCTGGGTACTCATATTTTTTGTCATAATTGGCGTTATGGGAGTATTTACCGGACAGAATGAACAACAGGAACAATTAAATGTACAGGAATTTATGACTGAATTAAATGCAGGCAATATCGATGAAATGACGATGCAGCCGGCAAATGGTATTATGCGTTATACCGGTAACTTGGCAGACGGTACACAATTTGTAGCCCAGGTTCCGGATAATACTGATATTATTCATGACATTACAGAACAAGCAAATGAACAAAGCGTGCTATTTGTAGAAGAAGAGGAACAGCCAAGTGCTTGGGTTACCTTTTTAACTACGATGATTCCATTTCTGATCATCGCGCTATTCTTCTTGTTTATTCTCAGCCAGGCTCAAGGCGGGGGCGGCGGCGGCCGTGTCATGAACTTTGGTAAAAGTAAAGCAAAAATGTATACCGAAGATAAGAAGAAAGTACGCTTCAAGGATGTAGCGGGGGCAGATGAAGAGAAGCAGGAGCTTGTAGAAGTTGTTGACTTTTTGAAAGACCCGCGCAAATTCTCCGCAGTTGGTGCGCGAATTCCAAAAGGGGTTCTTCTTGTAGGGCCTCCGGGAACAGGTAAAACGTTGCTTGCCCGTGCCGTTGCAGGTGAAGCAGGCACACCATTTTTCTCCATCAGTGGTTCTGACTTTGTGGAAATGTTCGTCGGGGTTGGTGCTTCACGGGTGAGAGACTTATTTGAAAATGCGAAGAAAAATGCACCGTGTATTATATTCATAGATGAAATTGATGCTGTAGGAAGACAGCGTGGTGCCGGACTTGGAGGCGGCCACGATGAACGTGAACAGACATTGAACCAGCTGCTTGTTGAAATGGATGGTTTTGGAGCAAATGAAGGTATTATTATTATCGCTGCGACAAACCGTGCGGATATCCTCGACCCTGCACTTCTCCGTCCTGGACGTTTTGACCGTCAAATTATGGTCGACCGTCCGGATGTAAAAGGACGTCAGGAAGTACTGAAGGTGCATGCGAGAAACAAGCCGCTTGATGAAAATGTGGATTTAAAAGTGATTGCCATGCGGACACCGGGCTTTTCCGGCGCTGATTTGGAAAATCTCCTGAACGAAGCAGCACTTGTTGCCGCCAGGTCTGACCGGAGTTCCATATCAATGGTGGATGTGGATGAAGCCATTGACAGGGTAATTGCGGGACCGGCGAAGAAGAGCAGGGTAATATCCGAGAAAGAGCGCAACATTGTCGCATATCATGAAAGTGGACACACGATTATTGGTATGGTGCTGGATGATGCTGATATGGTGCATAAGGTAACTATTGTTCCAAGGGGGCAGGCAGGAGGCTATGCTGTCATGCTGCCAAGAGAAGACCGTTACTTTATGACAAAACCGGAGTTGTTTGATAAAATTACCGGGCTGCTGGGCGGCCGTGTTGCAGAAGAAATTATCTTCGGAGAAGTAAGTACAGGGGCACATAACGACTTCCAGCGTGCCACAAGCATTGCACGTAAAATGATTACTGAATATGGAATGAGTGATAAAATCGGCCCGCTGCAATTTACAAGCGGCGGCGGTGAAGTATTCCTTGGCCGGGATATAGGCAATGAGCAAAGCTACAGTGATGCCATTGCCCATGAAATTGACCAGGAGATGCAAAACTTTATTAACTATTGTTATGACCGTGCCAAAACGATCCTTACAGAGAATAAAGACAAGCTTGAGCTTGTAGCTAAAACGCTCCTTGAAGTAGAAACCCTGGATGCGAAACAAATTAAAGGATTGTTTGAAGATGGCATTCTTCCTGAACCTGAAGAGGACGATACAGATAAAGAGGATGTGAAAGTAAACATCCAATCAAAAGAGGAAACAGAGCCTGAATCATATGAAGAGGCAAAAGAAAAAGAAGAAGAAAAAAGAACAGATAAAACGGATTCTGAAGATATTTCCGAGGACATAAAGAAATCGGAAGAAGATGCGATTATGACAGACAATAAACCTTCAGAAGACGATGAAAACAAAAAGGATTAAACGTTGTTTTCAGAGAGATGATGGATCAGTACCCCTTCGTTTTAACGGGGTACTGATTTTTTTTTGCGTGTTAATTAGGGTATAACATTTCGGCCGGAAAGTGGATTTGGGGAAACTTATTTCCCAGGCCGGAGTTTTTCTATGAAGGAACAAAAGAACATGGATTGTGACGCAATTTTTTAATTGGAAGGTTAGTTCTGGTGATACTAACACAGGGGATTTCTATTCTTTCTCATCTCTATGAAAGTGTGGTATATTTAAAAAATAAAAGCTTGCTTCAAGGAGCGGTTGAATGGCCACATACATGAAGCTGAAAGAGAAAGTACAAGTTATACCAGGCATGGAAAGGTGCGTTAATATATGTTATTTGTTTTGGATGTGGGGAATACGAATACTGTTTTAGGGGTTTTTGAGAACGATGAATTAAAGCATGACTGGCGTATTAAAACTGACCGTCATAAAACGGAAGATGAATTTGGCATATTAATCAAGTCATTGTTTGAACATAAAGGCATTTCATTATCGGATATTGATGGAGTCATTATTTCTTCCGTGGTGCCTCCTATTATGTATTCAATGGAAAAAATGAGCAGAGACTACTTTAATGTAGAGCCCATGGTCATTGGTAATGACTCGGTTCGTTCAGCACTAAAGATGCGGTATCCCAACCCGAAGGAAATTGGGGCAGACCGAATTGTAAATGCCGTCGGGGCAATTAATGAATACGATACACCGCTTATTATTATTGATTTTGGTACGGCTACTACTTTTTGTTATATTAATGATGAAAAAGAATATGTGGGCGGGGTTATTTCCCCGGGAATTAATATTTCCATGGAGGCTTTGTACAGTAAGGCATCCAAACTGCCAAAAATAGAAATCCAAGCACCTGATCATGTCATCGGCACATCTACTGTGGGGGCGATGGAGTCAGGCGTTTTTTATGGGTATGTGGCCCAAGTAGACGGTATTGTAAGGCGTATCCAGCGTGCAGTCAGTAAAGAAGCAACAGTTATCGCAACAGGGGGACTTGCGCCATTAATTGCAGATGAATCAGAAACTATTCAACATGTGGATCCTGATTTAACACTAAAGGGATTACATTTGATCTACCAAAAAAACAAAAAAGGAAATTAAAAGGCTGCTTATATTAGTGATTAAAGTTGAGACAAACAAGACAAAGGAGCGATTTGATTGAAGGATTATCTGGTTAAAGCAACAGCTTATCATGGAAAGGTACGGGCATATGCTATTTCTTCTACTGGAATGGTGAAAGAAGCACAAGAAAGGCATGATACATGGGCAACTGCTTCTGCAGCATTGGGAAGAACGATGACCATTACAACAATGATGGGCGCTATGATGAAAGGTGACGATACCCTAACTGTAAAAATAGAAGGCGGTGGCCCCATAGGCGCCATTATAGTGGATGGAAATGCAAGTGGGGAAACCCGCGGGTATGTAAAGAACCCTCATGTTGATTTTGAGTTAAACAAAAATGGCAAGCTGGATGTGGCTCGCGCTGTCGGGAATGAAGGAACCTTAAGTATTACGAAGGATGTCGGATTAAAGGATTTTTTCACTGGAGAAGTTCCGATTATTTCCGGGGAAATTAGCGAAGATTTTACGTATTACTTTGCAAACTCTGAGCAGATTCCTTCTGCAGTAGCAGCAGGTGTTTTAGTTAATCCTGATCACTCGATCCTTGCAGCAGGAGGATTTATTGTTCAAGTAATGCCGGGGGCAGAGGAAGATATGATTACACGGCTGGAGGAACAGATTCAGTCATTTCCCGCTATTTCCTCATTGATTCGGGAAGGGAAAACACCACAGCAAATACTGGAGACTTTATTTGGAGAGGAAGAAGTGAAGGTACTGGAAACCTTACCTGTGGAATTTCGCTGCAAATGCTCCAGAGAACGCCTTGAGCGGGCAATTGCCGGACTGGGAAATGAGGAGATCCAGCAGATGATCGATGAAGATCACGGTGCAGAAGCTACCTGTCATTTTTGTAATCAAATATATCACTTCAGTGAAAAAGAGCTGGAAGCTTTAAAACAATAGCAAAAGGAGACATGAACAAAAACAGGGGGAGCATGAACAATGTCCAAAAAACTGCTGCTGGGTATCATCATCGTATTGTTAATAACAAATATTGCTTCACTGTTTTTTTGGAACAGTGGAGATAATGAAACGGTGCTGTCTGATGAACAGACAATCAATACCAAAGAGGCAATGGCTTCCGTAAATGGGGAAGAGATTTCCTATCAGGACTGGATGGCTAAGCTTAGAAACAAACATGGAGAAAAAGAATTAAAAACGATGATTGACCGGGAAGTAGTCAGGCAGCTGGCAGACGAGAAAGGTATTGAAATAAATGAAAAAGTAGTTGAACGGGAAATATCGATGATTGCCGCAATGCAGGGTATTATGACAGAAGAGGAATATGAAGCCGAAAGAGAGAGCTGGCGGGATGATATTATACACCGGTATCAATTGGAGTTCCTGTTGACAGAAGATACAGATATACCTGAGGAGGATATAGAACAGCATTATACTATTTACCAGGATCAGTATGATTTTACTTCATCCCTGCAGCTTTCCCATATTGTGGTAGAGGATACGGACACAGCTGAGAAAATAATTGAAGAACTCGAGTATGGGGCGTCCTTTGATTTGCTTGCCCGGGAATATTCTATTGATGAGGAGACAAATACAGATGGCGGCTATCTTGGTTTTATTTATACAACAAGCCAATTTATGCCGGATGGGTATGTGGAGGCCGCGGCGGAAATGGAAGAAAACACTTATAGTGAACCTTTTGCTGCCGGACAAGGTGTGGCAATCATTTATCTTCATCGCGCCCTTCCATCTATTGAATTTACATATGAGGAGATAGAGCCTTATGTAGAAAGCGAATTGGGATTGCATGAATTGGATCAATCTCTCTCTGCAGATCCTTTATGGAATGAAATGGAGATAGACTGGGTATATGAAAAGTAATGGAAATTAATTTATTGACATTTTAGCTTGAAAAGCATACAGTAATACTAAATCCTACAAAGTTTATAGGAATTAGGAGGAACGTACATGAGAGTTGCTGATAATATTACCGGCCTTATTGGGGAAACACCCATTGTAAAGCTGAACAGAATGACAGATGAAGATAGCGCGGATATTTATTTAAAACTGGAATTTATGAACCCCGCCAGTTCTGTGAAGGATCGTATTGCACTTGCCATGGTGGAAGCTGCCGAAAAAGAAGGAGCTTTAAAACCGGGAGATACTATCATCGAGCCGACGAGCGGAAACACTGGAATCGGACTGGCAATGGTAGCTGCTGCCAAAGGATATAAAACAGTATTGGTCATGCCGGATACAATGAGCCAGGAGCGCCGTAATTTATTGCGTGCATATGGTGCGAAGCTTGTCTTAACACCGGGAGCAGAGGCAATGAAGGGCGCTATTAAAAAAGCGGAAGAACTAAAAAAAGAACATGGTTATTTTATGCCGCAGCAATTCAGCAATGAAGCAAATCCTGAAGTACATGCCCGGACGACAGGAAACGAGATTGTCAAACAAATGAGTGAGGGTGTGGATGCCTTTATTTCCGGTATTGGAACCGGCGGAACTATTACAGGTGCAGGAAGAGTACTTAAGGATCATTTCGATGATGTGAAGCTTTATGCTGTGGAGCCGGTAGACTCACCGGTTTTGTCAGGCGGCTCACCGGGACCGCATAAAATCCAGGGAATCGGTGCAGGGTTTGTACCGGATGTACTAGATACAGATCTATACGATGGTGTTATTCAAATTAAAAACGAGGAAGCATTTGAGGCATCTCGTAAAGTAGCCACAACGAATGGTATTCTGGGCGGAATTTCCGCAGGAGCAGCAGTCGCTGCAGCCCAAAGAGTTGCCAGGGATCTTGGAAAAGGCAAAAAAGTGCTTGCCATTATTCCTGATAATGGGGAAAGATATTTATCTACACCGCTTTATCAATTTGAGGAAGAATAGAATTTAGTCGAATATAAATTTCAAATATATATTGGTATACGGATGCTTGTTTGCCTTGCGTTCGTATACCTTTTTTGTTACTCAAACAACAGGCATCCAACCAGTGTTATGAGTTACGGCCATACGCGTGGAGAGTGAGCTGTCTGCATTTATTGAGGAATATAAATTAGGATGTGTAAAGGCTTCGGATATTTACGCTAACTGAAAATACTTTAATGGAAATTTCTCCCCAAAAAACAAATTTTCACGTATTTTAAACATAAAAACGCCCCAAATTCATTGCATAAAGAAATCTACTATGATAGTCTGTAAATACAATATATATTAATAAAAATTTAATAAAACACTATATATAGTGTTCGGGAGCTAAGGTGACATCTTAGTCTTAAAAGGGAATCCGGTGAAAATCCGGAACTGTCCCCGCAACTGTAAGTGTGACGAACGGGTAATCCACTGTATCAGCTGGCTTCACGGCAGCGTTACGGGAAGGGCCCCAGTAGGTTTAAAGCACAAGTCAGGAGACCTGCCTAAGCTCTAGTAGTTTCGTATCCTCGGGGCAAGCGATGATGAAACGATGGAACATGTTTTTTATTTTCTGTCGTTTTACAGCCGTTTACCTCCGGGGTGAGCGGTTTTTTGTTTGGACAAAGAACAGTATTATAAGGAGGCGGAATGATGAACGTAACAGCGGAAGACAATCTGAAACAAGTAATTGATGAGGCTGCAGCGGGACTGAATGTAGACAAAAGAAGCTTTTTGGAAAAGTCCTATGGAGCAACATATAACAGCGATCAATTAATCAAAAGGGCACTGGAAAATATTGATGAGGCAAGCCCCGATTGGACATTTGTCGCAAGCCGTCTATATTTAAATACCTTATATGAACGGGCTGCGGCAAACAGGGGCTATGAACCCGGCTGCCGTTACGGGGATTTCTATCAATTAATGAAAATACTTACGGAAAAAGGAATTTATACCGATCAGCTGCTGGAAAAATATACCCTGCAGGAAATAGACTATTTTGGGTCCATCATTGAACCTGAACGGGATCTGCTATTTAATTATCTTGGTCTGTACACGCTGGCTACCAGGTATCTTGCCACCGACCATGAGAAAAATATGTATGAACTGCCACAGGAACGCTGGATGATTATTGCCATGCACCTCATGCAGGATGAAGACGTTAACCGGCGGCGTGATTATGTGGCGGAAGCTTATTGGGCGTTAAGCAATTTATACATGACAGTGGCAACACCTACCCTGACAAATGCCGGAAAAACTCATGGCCAGCTTTCCAGCTGTTTCATAGACACGGTGGATGACAGCCTGCAATCGATCTATGACAGCAACACCGATATTGCAAAGCTTTCCAAAAACGGCGGAGGAATTGGCGTATACATGGGAAAAATCCGCGGCCGGGGCAGCTCCATCAAAGGCTATAAAAATATGTCCAGCGGGGTTGTGCCCTGGATCAAGCAGCTGAACAATACAGCAGTCAGTGTAGATCAGCTTGGCACAAGAAAAGGGGCCATTGCCGTTTATTTGGATGTATGGCACAGCGATATCGAGGCTTTTCTTGATTTGAAGCTCAACAATGGAGATGAACGACAGCGGGCTCATGATATTTTTACCGGTGTCAGCTTGCCGGATTATTTTATGGAGCAGGTGGAAAAGCGTGGTGACTGGTATTTATTTGACCCCCATGAAGTTCGGCAAGTTATGGGCTATTCTCTGGAAGACTATTTCGATGAAGAAAGAGGGGCAGGCTCTTGGCGAAAGCGGTATCTGGAGTGTGTGGCATCTGATGCGCTGACGAAACGTGTTGTGCCGGCGATTGATATTATGAAACGGATCATGAAGTCGCAGCTTGAATCAGGCACGCCTTTTATGTTTTACCGGGATGAGGTAAACCGGCAGAATAATAACTCACATCAGGGCATGATTTACTGTTCCAATTTATGTACGGAAATTACGCAGAACCAGTCACCTACCGAGTTTTTGGAGGAATTTTCCGAAGCCGACGGAACCATCGTGAAAAAATATAAGCCGGGAGATTATGTTGTATGCAACCTCAGCTCTATTAATCTGGGCCGTGCAGAACCGGAGAATGTCCTGGAAAGGCTGATCCCCATTCAGGTGCGAATGCTGGATAATGTCATTGATATTAATACATTGCCGCTGAAGCAGACACAACTGACAAACCGAAAATACCGTGCGATTGGATTGGGGACATTCGGCTGGCATCATTTGCTGGCAAAGAAAAACATCCGCTGGGAATCGAACGAAGCTGTCGACTATGCGGATCAACTGTATGAAAAAGTTGCTTACTTGACGATTAAGGCGAGCATGGAGCTTAGCAGAGAAAAAGGAAGCTATCCGGCATTTGCGGGAAGTAAATGGCAGACTGGCCGTTATTTTACTGACAAAGGCTACCGTGATGAGAAATGGCATAAATTAAAAGAGGATGTGGCAGTTCACGGTATCCGCAATGGCTATCTGATGGCTGTGGCGCCAAATTCATCCACATCCATGATCGCCGGATCCACTGCCAGTATTGATCCGGTCTTCAAACCATTCTATTTTGAAGAAAAGAAGGATTTTAAGATTGCCGTAACTGCACCGGAACTGGACTATAACACGTATGATGTTTACCGCAGATCCGCTTATATTCTGGATCAGCGCTGGTCAGTGAAACAGAACGCAGCCAGGCAAAAGCATGTGGATCAAAGCATTTCATTTAATATATATGTGCCGAACACGATTAAAGCATCAGTGCTTCTGGCTTTGCATCTCCAGGCATGGAGGGATGGATTGAAAACAACGTATTATGTCCGTTCCACAGCCAATGATGTCGAAGAATGTGAGTGGTGTGAAAGTTGAGGAGTTTAATCGCTTATTTATCATACAGCGGAAATACAAAGGAAACAGCGGAGATGATTGAAAAAGGATTAATAGCGGACGGGTCGGCTGTTGAGATGCACCGGATAGGGATTGATCCTCCGGTGGATGCTTCCCGCTACGGCCTCATTTTTATCGGGACATTTACATGGGAGATGGGTGCCACTCCTGAAGAGGTAAAAGATTTTGTGCTGGAAATAGGCTATAAACCGGAAAATGTAGCTGTATTCGGCACCGGTGATACCCAATTTGGCGGGGATGATCTTTATTGCTGCGCTGTAAATAAGCTGGAAGCCTTTTACAGAAGCAAATGGAACGGCCTGAAAATAGAACAGTCACCACGGGGATCCCAGGAGCCCAAAGTGAAAAACTGGCTGGAAGGAGTGCTGCATGATGTCAAAAGTATTACTTGAAAAGGCAAAAACACTGGAACCGATGAATCCCAACAAATCAACCGCACTTTTTGGCGGGAAATCCAGCGGCATACTGAATTGGAATGATATCGCCTACCCGCACTGGTATAAAATGTACAAGCGGCTCATCGGAAACTATTGGCAGGCGGATGAAATCAATATGTCCGATGATTTACGCCAGTTTGCCACACTGACCAAAGAAGAGCGGGATACCTATTTAAAGATTATCGGTCTGTTATCAACATTGGACGCACCGCAAACGAGAACCGCACTTTTGCTGTCGCTTTATGCAACCGATCCGTCTGTCCAGTCGATCATGGCAGTGATTGCCCAGCAGGAGGCTGTGCACAATGAAAGCTATTCCTATGTATTGTCATCTGTAGTATCCCTGGATGAACAAAACGAAGCATTTCAGCTCGGACGGACCGATCCGGTATTATTAAAACGAAATGAAACAATCATGAACCAGTACAATCAGTTTGTTGAGGAACCGACTGTCGAAAACATTCTTAAAACCTGTGTATATACCGCACTTCTGGAAGGAATGTTCTTCTATTCGGGATTTGCCTTCTTTTATCACCTTGCCAGACAAAATAAGATGGTAGGCACTTCCACGATGATCAGCTATATCAACCGGGATGAGCTGGAGCATGGCAGGTTTATATCTGAATTATTCCGGGCTGTATTACATGAAAATCCGGAACAGAACACGGCAAGCTTTACTGATTGGGTCTACAGCCGGTTCAGAGAATCGGCTGATCTGGAAATCGAATGGTCAAGATATGTCCTGTCCGGAATTCAAGGTATTGATCTTGAAGAAATGGCCGGGTATATCAAATATCGCGCCAATAAGATGCTCCGTATGATGGGGTTAAGCGAGACGTATCCCGAACATACAGACAACCAGATGAAGTGGATTCGGGCGTATGCCGATAATTTTGATGGAACAAAGACAGATTTTTTCGAGCAAAAATCAAGGCAGTATACAAAAACCAGTGATCTGAATGGCTTTGATGATTTGTAGGAAGGCCGGCATTTGGCAGATCGCTTAACATTGTGGTCAGATTTCCCAGTCAGACTATAAGGAGTGATTTCAGCAGAACATGCACTGAAATTTGTTTATTGATGTGCGATTTAGCCTGAATATAACATAAAACCGGTGCGCAGTCTCCAATGGTTGCACCGGTGATTTTATTTCCACGTTTTACTAGCTTTCTGCAGGTATCCCCGGCAATTGCCACTTTTGAATATGCTGTGTTAAGCTAAAGACATTACCGTTTGTTAGAGGGAAGGTAACCGAAAATGAAATTAACTACGAAGAAAAAGAACTATGATTTAACGGATCGTACACATATAATGGGCATCCTGAATGTAACCCCCGACTCATTCTCAGATGGGGGAAGCTATGATTCTCTCAAAAAGGCTGTTGCTCATGCAAAAAAGCTGGAAGAACAAGGTGCTGATTTCATTGATATTGGCGGGGAATCAACCCGGCCGGACCATGCCCCTGTTTCTGAACAGGAAGAAATCAATCGGGTGGTTCCGATAATTGAAGCGGTTAAGAAAGAGGTAAACATACCAATTTCGATTGATACGTACAAAGCAGAAACAGCAAAACAGGCGCTGGAAGCGGGTGCTGATATGATTAATGACGTCTGGGGAGCAAAGCGCGAACCGGAAATAGCCCAAGTTGCCGCAGCATATGACGCACCAATTATTTTAATGCATAATCGGACAAACATGGATTATACCGATTTAGTAGTAGATATGAAAGATGATCTGCAGGAAAGTATAGATATTGCCGTTTCTGCCGGTGTCCCCCGGGAAAATATTATATTGGATCCGGGGATTGGTTTTGCAAAAACGAAAGAACATAACCTCGCTGCAATGAATCATCTGGAACTTTTTCATGCATTTGAACTTCCGCTGCTGCTCGGTACGTCCCGCAAAAGGTTTATTGGAAGTACCCTGGATATTAGCATACCAAAGGATAGGGATGTTGGCACGGGAGCAACAACTTGTCTGGGCATAACCAAAGGAGTTCAAATTGTACGGGTGCATAATGTAGAAATGACTGTACAGCTTACAAAAATGATGGATACTATGCTGCGGGCGGAAAGAGGGTAGCAGATGGACAAGATACTACTGAATAAACTAGAGTTCTATGGATACCACGGATTACTTCCTGAAGAAAAGAAGCTGGGCCAGCGTTTTTATGTAGATGCCGAACTTTATGCCGAGCTGAGAAAAGCAGGCAGAACAGATGACATGAATGATTCGATTCATTACGGCGCGGCTTACGATATTATTGAAGAAGTAGTGACAGGGGAGGCAAAAAACCTGATAGAAGCTGTCGCTGAGACCATTGCAGAAAGGCTTTTAAGCCATTTTTCCCTGCTGACTGCCTGTAAAGTAAAAGTGACCAAACCAGATCCCCCCATAGCAGGAAATTACCAATCTGTTGCCGTGGAAATATATAGGGAGAAAAGTGTATGAACACTGTATACCTTGCTCTGGGAACCAATATTGAACCGAGAGAGGATCATTTAAATCAGGCACTGGGTTATTTGCAAAACGAACATATAACTATCCTTCAGCAATCTTCCATTTATGAAACTGCCCCCGTAGGCTATACAGATCAGTCAGATTTTTTAAATATGGCAGTTAAAATACAAACAGAATTTTCTCCTGTTCAGCTGCTGGACTTCTGTCAAAATTTGGAAAGGAAACTGGGAAGAAAACGCGTGATCCGTTTTGGCCCGCGTACAATCGATCTTGACATTTTACTCTATAATAATGAAAATATACACGGGGAGAGATTGGTAATCCCGCATCCAAGAATGCATGAACGAGCTTTTGTACTTGTTCCATTACACGAAATTTCTCCGGATTATATTATACCGGAACAGGGAAAAAGTGTAGAGGAGCTGATGAGTGAGCTACCAAGATCGGACATAAAGGATGTAATTATATGGAAACTAAACGAATCGGCAGAAGAATAAAGGCGTTTCGAAAATTAAAGGGTTATACACAGGCGAATTTCGCAAAAGAACTGGACGTCTCTCTTTCTTTCATCGGTGCAGTTGAACGCGGTACAAAAGAGGCTTCGGAAAAATTACTGAATCAAATTTCGTCTCTATTATCTATATCCAAAGAAGAATTATTGTTGGAAGAAGGTCAAGACCATCCTGTAATAGAAGAAAATGTTCAAGCGGAAAAACCCGATGTTTTCAATTCGTGATATATAACAACATGGCGTCAAATTGTATCCTGCCGACCTGGCTTTCTGCTGGATGTAACAGGATTTTAACCCAGCGGACAGAGGTATATGTAAACAGATAAACATTTTGATAAACCTGCGCAATAAAAAGAGATATTACATGTATATGGAACTTTTCATTATTACTGTGCAGACATCCGCTGGTATCTTAAAGGCTTTTTGGCAGAAGAGAAATAAGCACCATATTAATGAAGCGGCAAAAACTGCTGTATATGTTATCTGCTTATGCCGATGAATTGGGATCTGGCAGTATAGCCTTGCATGAAAAAATCTGCCGTCCAATCCCGGCAGATTTTTTCATGCAGGAAGAGTCATTTTTGCAAGCATTGACGGGAAGGTGAAAATATCTCTATAATGTATGGAAGTTCCACCACAGGTTTACTTAAGTTAATACACATGAAGATATTACTGTTTTCCGATATACTTACTAATAGAAGAAGGTTCGTAAGTCTTTCGTATTAAATCAAAGGCTTCTATACCTATTATTGACTGGAGTGATCAAACGTGTCAGAAGAGTTAAATGAACATATGCAGGTGCGGCGGGAAAAAATGCAAATGCTCCGCGAACAGGGGATGGATCCATTTGGCGGCAAATTTGAGCGAACCAATTTGGCGGAGGACTTAAAGGATGCTTATAACCAATTTTCCAAAGAAGAACTGGAGGAAAAGCAGGAGCAGGTAACCATTGCAGGCAGAATGATGACCAAACGCGGAAAAGGAAAGGCGGGTTTTGCCCATATCCAGGATCTAAGCGGACAAATTCAGCTTTACGTGCGGAAAGATACTGTCGGGGAGGACAAGTATGAGATTTTCCAATCCATGGACCTGGGTGATATTGTTGGCGTTACTGGTGTGATGTTTAAAACAAATGTCGGGGAATTATCCGTAAAGGCAACAGATATTCAGCTGTTGACAAAAGCACTCCGCCCGCTTCCGGAAAAATACCATGGCTTGAAAGACATTGAACAGCGTTACCGCCAGCGGTATTTGGACTTGATAACAAATATGGACAGCAAGGATACCTTCGTATTACGAAGCAAAATTCTGCAGTCGATGCGCCGTTATCTGGATGGACAAGGCTTTTTGGAAGTGGAAACACCAATGATGCACAGCATTCCGGGAGGTGCTGCTGCCCGTCCATTTGAAACCCATCATAACGCACTGGATATTCAGTTGTATATGCGGATTGCGATTGAACTTCATTTAAAACGGCTTATCGTCGGTGGCCTTGAAAAAGTATATGAAATTGGACGTGTATTCCGAAATGAAGGAGTGTCCACAAGACATAACCCTGAATTTACCATGATCGAGTTGTATGAAGCTTACGCAGATTACGAAGACATTATGGCATTAACGGAAAATCTTATTGCTCATATTGCCAAAGAAGTACATGGCACTACAAAAATCACGTATGACAATCAGGAAATTGATCTTGAGCCAAAATGGACCAGGCTTCATATAGTAGACGCCATTAAAAAAGAAACCGGCGTGGATTTTTGGAAGCATATGAGTGACGAGGAAGCACACAGCTTTGCCAAAGAACACGACGTTGCTGTACAGGATAGCATGACATTTGGCCATATCGTAAATGAATTCTTTGAACAAAAAGTGGAAGAAACGCTTATTCAGCCGACATTTATATATGGTCACCCTGTAGAGATTTCTCCTCTTGCAAAAAAGAATAAAGAAGATGAACGTTTTACAGATCGTTTCGAGCTGTTTATAGTCGGCCGTGAGCATGCCAATGCTTTCAGTGAGTTAAATGATCCGATAGATCAGCGTGAGCGTTTCGAAGCACAGGTGAAAGAACGCGCTGAAGGGAATGACGAAGCACACCTTATGGATGAAGATTTCCTGGAAGCACTGGAATACGGAATGCCGCCAACCGGCGGACTGGGAATAGGCATCGACCGCCTTGTAATGCTGTTAACAAATTCACCATCGATCCGTGATGTATTGTTATTTCCGCAAATGAGAAGCCGATAACCATTGCAAATACCAGCCCGCTGACTAATTTTCAGCAGGCTGGTATTTTTAGTTTCATCATAGTGGATTTCGGGTAAAGTGATGTTACTACAATTATCAGTTGCCCGGAAAATTTAAATGAAATAAGTTTTTATGAGGAAAGTTAAAGAATCCCATTTCTTTCTTTCAAATTTAGCTTGATTTTATAAAGTAAACATGGTAAATTAAATATCGTTGCTTCAAAAAAGCCAAGTGAATAAGCAATGACACATTGTCTGCAATTTTTGGCTCGAGGCAATGGAAGGATAAATTTGGCTGCAAAAAATAACATTAAACAATTGACTTTGTTTTCTTAATGTGTTATATTAAAAAAGTCGCCAATTTGAGCAGGAGAAAATAAAGGCAAAAAACACGTTGACATAATCTGCTTAAGGTGATATAATATAATCTTGTCGCAAAACAAAGCGGCATGATACATTTGCTCTTTGAAAACTGAACAAAACAACCAGTATGTAAACAGATGTCAAGGTGAGAAGTTGGAAGC
>NZ_WIXN01000051.1 GCF_010994035.1 Virgibacillus aidingensis | reverse complement strand
TATTTTCTATGAAGATTATCGCATGAAAAAACTATGGTGAAAATGTGGGGACTATTTGACGCTTACGTCTCAATGACATATGAACTCATTTTATCCTCCCCTAAGTTAATAAATTTTCATATTTTACAAAATGATTTTGATAATAATTCGCAAAAAATATGTGCCCATTGCGACATTATTTATCCTCACCTCAAGATTCCCTTCCTTACAAAAACAGTTATTATTATTGTAAATAATTCATTGCAAAATGTAAAGTATTATTTGCATTTTGCAATATAAAATTGCCCTGTTTTTGAACACAAACTAAAAAAAGGTCCCTAACCAGTATGATTAGTAACCTTTCATTCAAGTTTTATTACAGTTGCTTTCCTAAGGGATATATTTTAAATCATAAATTATTCGGGAATTGTATGTCTATATGAGAACTTGCATAAAATTTTAAAGTTTTACTATTACGTGCATCCGTAAACATTGCCTAAAAATACCCTGAGTAATTAAAGTTAGATTCAGCAATTCCATACTTTCTTGCGACATCGGCTAATAAAATATTATCCATATCAAACATCGCCCCATATGCTGATTTACAGTAATTAAAATTTGTTTAATTTGAAGTTTGTTATTTGACCTTCAACGGAATAAGTAAAGACCTTTAAACCCAATATATTGTGGCTACTTTAACCTAAATTCAAATACTGGATAACGTTCCATAGGTTCAAATCCGAGTTTTAAAGCAAGCTTTTGTGAAGGAATATTGCTTTCTGTAGTTTCCCACAGGGGAAACATATTTTTTTCTAAAAAATAAGAAATTATCTTTATCGCAGCGAGAGTAGCATATCCCTTCTTTCTTTCCTCTTCTTTAAATGTATCGATGTCGATAAAATATTCCTTACCAAAAGTAAAACCGTTATTTTTGGCGATTGATAGAATCGTATTCCCCCTTTTAATAACTACCCCAACGGTCTTTTTAGATAATGTTGAGTTCTTTACATATGAAGTTTCCTCCAATGATTCTGGAATTATGTCAAAATTTCTAAATTCAACTTTCTCTTCATTTCTTTTGCTCCTTTTAGCAACTTGTAAAAACGTAAGCGTCAAATAAATCCCACCTACTTATGCAGGTGGGATTAGTTGTATACTCTATTTAGACTTAAT
>NZ_WIXN01000050.1 GCF_010994035.1 Virgibacillus aidingensis | reverse complement strand
AGGGACCGAACTGTCTCACGACGTTCTGAACCCAGCTCGCGTACCGCTTTAATGGGCGAACAGCCCAACCCTTGGGACCGACTACAGCCCCAGGATGCGATGAGCCGACATCGAGGTGCCAAACCTCCCCGTCGATGTGAACTCTTGGGGGAGATAAGCCTGTTATCCCCGGGGTAGCTTTTATCCGTTGAGCGATGGCCCTTCCATGCGGAACCACCGGATCACTAAGCCCGACTTTCGTCCCTGCTCGACTTGTAGGTCTCGCAGTCAAGCTCCCTTCTGCCTTTACACTCTGCGAATGATTTCCAACCATTCTGAGGGAACCTTTGGGCGCCTCCGTTACCTTTTGGGAGGCGACCGCCCCAGTCAAACTGCCTGCCTGACACTGTCTCCGGACCGGATCACGGCCCTGGGTTAGAAGGTCCATACAGCCAGGGTGGTATCCCACGGGTGCCTCCACGTAAGCTGGCGCTCACGTTTCCAAGGCTCCCACCTATCCTGTACAAGCTGTACAGACATTCAATATCAAGGTGCAGTAAAGCTCCACGGGGTCTTTCCGTCCTGTCGCGGGTAATGCGCATCTTCACGCATAGTATAATTTCACCGGGTCTCTCGTTGAGACAGTGCCCAAGTCGTTGCACCTTTCGTGCGGGTCGGAACTTACCCGACAAGGAATTTCGCTACCTTAGGACCGTTATAGTTACGGCCGCCGTTTACTGGGGCTTCAGTTCTGTGCTTCGGGATAAACCCTAACACTTCCCCTTAACCTTCCAGCACCGGGCAGGTGTCAGCCCCTATACTTCGCCTTGCGGCTTCGCAGAGACCTGTGTTTTTGCTAAACAGTCGCTTGGGCCTATTCACTGCGGCTTCTCATGCAAGAAGCACCCCTTCTCCCTAAGTTACGGGGTCATTTTGCCGAGTTCCTTAACGAGAGTTCTCCCGCTCACCTTAGGATTCTCTCCTCGCCTACCTGTGTCGGTTTGCGGTACGGGCACCTATGAACTCACTAGAGGGTTTTCTTGGCAGTGTGAAATCGGGAACTTCGCTACTATATTTCACTCCCCGTCACAGCTTGAGATTGCCAGACGGATTTGCCTGTCTGACTCTCTTACTGCTTGGGCGCACGCTTCCATCGGTGCGCTTTCCCTATCCTTCTGCGTCGCCCCATCATTCAAACGCTCATGAGGTGGTACAGGAATATCCGCCTGTTGTCCATCGCC
>NZ_WIXN01000049.1 GCF_010994035.1 Virgibacillus aidingensis | reverse complement strand
GTTACAATTAAAATAATTCAAACAGGAGGTTATTCTATTGGCCAAGCAAAAACGGGAGTCGAAGTCAGTTGATCTAGCTAACCGGATAATTGAGGAGTATCAACCGGAGTCTGTTGAAGATATGCAGGATGCACTTAGAGAGATTTTTGGACCGATGTTTGAAACGATGCTTAAAGGCGAGATGAATCACCATTTAGGTTATGAATCAAATGACAAAAGCGAGAAGAATACAGAAAACAGGCGCAATGGTTATGGCAAGAAATCGTTAAAAACCAGTACGGGTGAAGTAGCTATTAATGTACCACGTGATCGTGATGGTTCATTTGAACCCAAACTTATTCCGAAGCGAAGAAAAGACGTGTCAGCTATCGAGAATAAGGTGATCTCCATGTACGCTCGCGGGATGTCCCAGCGGGATATTTCTTCAACTATTGAGGATATCTATGGATTTTCGGTGTCTCATGAAATGATATCTGACATTACCGATAATGTGCTTCCTGAGTTAGATGAATGGCAGACAAGACCACTGAGCAGCTGCTATGCATTTGTGTTTGTAGATTGCATGTACACAACCATCCGAAATGAATATGAGACAAAGAAATATGCTGTTTATACCATTCTTGGCTACACGATGGAAGGAAAAAAAGAAATTCTGGGGTTATGGCTGAATGAGACAGAAAGCAAACATAAATGGATGCAAATCTTTGATGAAATCAAAGCGAGAGGTGTGGAGGATATTTTCTTTATCTCCATGGATGGTGTGAGTGGCTTAGAGGAAGGAGCACGTGCCATTTTCCCTAACGTTATCGTTCAACGCTGCATGGTCCATTTAATCCGTAATTCTGTCAAATACGTACCAAGCAAAGATTATAAAGCCTTTACCAAGGCATTAAGAAAAGTGTATGGTGCACCAAGCCTAAAAGCCTGCCACAGTGCATTTGAATCCTTTAAACAACAATGGGCAGCTTATCCAGGGGCAATCGATGTTTGGATAAGGAACTTTCAACATGTTGAGCAACTCTATGATTATGGAAGTGCAATCCGTAAAGTGATGTACACAACCAATGCGGTTGAGAGTATTCACTCCAGCTTCCGCAAAGTAACCAAAAAAGGAGCCTTCCCCAATGAGAACGCCCTTTTAAAAGTCTTATATTTACGAGTGACTGAACTCGAGAAAAAATGGGAAGGTGGCCATATCCAAAACTGGTCAATGGTTATGAACCAACTTCTCCTCCATGAA
>NZ_WIXN01000005.1 GCF_010994035.1 Virgibacillus aidingensis | reverse complement strand
GCGTTCAAAAAACCCCAGAAATACTTGGTACATAAGTATTTCTGGGGTTTTAACTGTCAAACTTGAGATTATTTCACGAACATACGGTCTTGTCAAGCTTTTTTTAGAACGAATGTTTGCTTAGTTAAATAATAAATGGTAGACTAGTATTACTTATTAATATGTACGAGGGGAGAAAGAAATGACAATTACAAAGCTATCTAAAAGACAGCAGGCAATCATGGATTTTATTAAAGAGCAGGTTGAAGAGAAAGGGTATCCGCCTTCAGTAAGAGAAATTGCTTTAGCTGTTGGCCTGGCTTCCAGTTCAACAGTTCATGGACACCTTTCAAGACTTGAAGAAAAAGGGTATATCAGAAGGGACCCTACCAAACCGAGGGCAATAGAAATTCTCGACATTACCGGAGAAAGTGATATCCCAAGGGAAAAAGCCCGATACGCGCCATTAATCGGTAAGGTTACTGCCGGACTGCCGATCACTGCGGTGGAAAATATTGAAGAATTTTTGCCGATACCGGACCATACCAGCAATCCGGATGATAATATATTTGTGTTGGTTATAGAAGGGGAAAGTATGATTGAGGCAGGTATATTAGACGGGGACATGGTCATCGTAAGACAGCAAAACACGGCACAAAACAATGATATTGTCGTTGCCATGACAGAGGATGACGAAGCTACTGTAAAACGTTTCTTTAAAGATAAAAACCAGATTCGTCTGGAACCCGAAAATGCAACGATGGAAGCGCTGATTTATGATAATGTTACGATACTTGGAAAGGTTATCGGATTGTACAGGACCATTGATTAATAATAATGCATTAAAAAAGCATTGCTCACGGAAATAGTCCTATTATGCTTATGCCAATTGCAATAACAGGAACCAATTTCTTTTTAGTATTCTTAACATGCTGGTTAAGAAGATAATATCCATAAAATTAAAAACCATCCACTATCACTTTAATCGTGTTGCAGGATGGTTTTTCACTGTAAAAATACAGCTGATTTTCCCTTCTATATTTTAGAATAGTATTTTTAATCGAAAACTAAATTTCTCTTTCCAATGGATATATCAGTCAAATATTCCTTTACTTTCCAGATGAAAATCAATTGTAATTTTACTCAAGCTGTCTTCTGAAAGTTTAACCGCCTTGACTTTTTCCGGATTCATCCCATTTCGAAATAGTATATTTTTAAAATCACACATCAATATATATGTACGATTACAAAGCAGAAACAAAGGCAATAACCATTTATAATGGAAAACAAAAATATCGTCCAGTATAAAAAATAGCTGAACGATATTTAAAAACGATTTTATCTATTTATTATTTAATAATCGGGAAAACAAATGCTCCACAGTTATAACAGTCTTAATAAGAATTTAAGTACTGTTCCCTCTCCCATGGATGAACAGTGGTTCTGAACATATCCCATTCAATTTCTTTTGCTTCGACAAAGTGCTCATATAAATGCTCACCCATAGCATCTTTAATGACTTCATCTCTTTCCAGCTCTTCCAAAGCGAGCATGAGGGTCGGAGGCAGATTCTTAATGCCGTTTTCTTCTCTTTCTTTTTTGGACATGACGTAAATATTTTGATCTACAGGAGCAGGCGGGGTTAATTGTTTTTCAATTCCATCAAGTCCGGCTGCAAGCAGTACTGACAGGGCTAAATACGGATTAGCGGATGGATCCACACTGCGCACTTCAATTCTGGTGCTGATGCCTCTGGAATAAGGAATGCGTACAAGCGGGCTGCGGTTTGCTGTTGACCATGCTACATAGGATGGTGCTTCATAGCCGGGTACCAATCGTTTATATGAATTCACCGTAGGATTTGTTACAGCTGTGTAATTGGTTGCATGTTTAATCACCCCGGCAGTAAACTGGTAGGCTGTTTCACTTAATTGCTGATCTCCATCCTCGTCGAAAAATATATTTTCCCCTTTCCTGAACAGGGACATGTTCACATGCATCCCCGATCCATTTACACCGAACAACGGCTTCGGCATAAAAGTGGCATGCAGATTATGCTTCCTGGCAATTGTTTTTACAACCAGTTTAAATGTTTGTATATCGTCCGCATGTTTTACTGCATCGGCATATTTAAAATCGATCTCATGCTGTCCCGGTGCAACTTCGTGATGGGATGCCTCAATTTCAAAGCCCATTTCCTCTAATTCAAGCACAATGTCCCTGCGGCAGTTTTCCCCAAGATCGGTAGGAGCCAAATCAAAATATCCGCCGCGGTCATTCAGTTCGAGTGATGGCTCCCCTTTTTCATCCAGTTTGAACAAAAAGAATTCAGGTTCCGTACCAATATTAAAAGCATCGAACCCCAGCTCTTCCATTTTTTTCAAGTTACGTTTGAGATTATAGCGGGGACAGCCTTCAAATGGTGTACCGTCCGGATTATATATATCACATATAAATCTGGCTACTTTTCCTTTTTCAGAGGTCCATGGAAATACAACGAATGAATCTAAGTCCGGATACAGATACATATCCGATTCCTCAATACGGACAAATCCTTCAATGGATGAACCATCAAACATCATTTTATTATCCAGCGCCTTATCCAATTGACTGAGCGGTATCTCCACATTCTTTATTGTGCCAAGCATATCCGTGAATTGCAGCCGGATAAACCTAACATTCTCCTCTTCAATTTGTTTAAGAATTTCTTTTCCTGTCAGGCTATCTCCCATCAAAACTCCTCCTACGTTATTGGTTATTTAAACGGGGAATAAAGTACATTTCCGTACCCATTTACCCGTTATAAAATATTTAAGCAAGACTTCCCATCAAGTTACAGTTATAAAATTTCATCGAATGAAAAATCTTGAAAGCTCTCCTTGCCTTAAGCTTGTTTTGCCGAATCTGCCCGTTTCATGCAGTTCCTGTTTTAAAAATTCCTTTAATTCCCGCCTGGTAATACTGGTTTTCTGTTGTGTTCCGTCATTTTCCTGTTCTTCTTCTGATAAAACAAGCTTTATTCCGGCAATATTTAATCCTTTGTCCAGTAAGTCTTTTATTTCCAGTAATCGATCCACGTCATTAAATGAAAACAATCGCTGATTGCCGCTCGTTCTTCCGGGGCGAACCAAATCATGCTTTTCGTAATACCTTATTTGTCTGGCAGTTAACTCTGTCAGCTTGATTACAACCCCAATCCCAAAAAGAGGCATGGAGCGCCGCTCCTGATCATTCACCTCATGACCTCCCTTTATAAGATGGGTATAATTATATTGTAAGATTACCTGACATGTCAAACAGATGTCAGAATACCTTACATATGTCTTGTAAGATAAATTTCGAGAAGCAGATTCAAGGTGTACTTAAACCTGTTAACTACCGGGGAGTGTGTTATGGAAATAAAAGAATTAAAAAAAAGGATAGAAATAATCTACCCTTCCTGTATACCCTGTCAGCTGATATGATAACCTTTTTTCACAATGATTTTACCGCTTCCGTTAAAGCAATCTTTACATGCTCATATGTCAGACCGCCTTGCACGTAAGCCGTGTATGGAGGACGTATTGGCCCATCTGCGGATAATTCGATGCTGGATCCTTGAATAAATGTACCTGCAGCCATGATCACTTCATCTTCATAACCCGGCATGAAGCTTGGATATGGCTTAACAAAAGAATTGACAGGAGAGTGCTGCTGTACAGCCTGACAAAAAGCAATCATTTCTTCAGCCTGGTTAAAAGTAACTGACTGAATTAAATCTGTCCTTTTTTCCAAATAATGCGGGCTGGTTTGGTAACCAAGCAATTCAAGCAGCCGGGCAGTAAATACTGCACCTTTCCATGCTTGTCCTACAATATGGGGAGCAAGAAAAAAGCCTTGAAACATTTCCTGCAGTGTATCCAGTGTTGCCCCGGTTTCTTTGCCCAGGCCGGGCGCAGTAAGCCTGTTTGCACAAGCCAAAACAAGTTCCTCTTTTCCGCAAATATAACCGCCGGAACGCACAATTCCACCCCCGGGGTTTTTAATAAGTGACCCGGCAATAATATCGGCTCCTGCATGCAGTGGTTCTTTATCCTCCACAAATTCGCCGTAGCAGTTATCCACAAATATAATTATATTTTCATTTATGTTTTTCACAAATTCAACCATTTGCTTTATATCGCTGATTGTAAATGAAGGCCTGTCATCATATCCTTTGGAACGCTGTATACCAATTACCTTTGTTTTATTGGTGATTGCCTTTTTCACGGAAGGAAAATCAACAGAACCATCTTCTTTCAGGCTCACTTCATTATAGCTGATATGATAGTCTTTCAATGATCCGGTATTCTGTCCCGTATTTCCTATTACTTCGGATAATGTATCATAAGGTTTTCCGGTAATATAAACCAGTTCATCTCCCGGTCTTAATAAGCCAAATAATGCAATGGTTATGGCATGGGTACCTGATACAATTTGAGGTCTGACAAGTGCATCTTCTCCTCCGAAGACATCTGCGTAAACAGCTTCAAGCCCTTCTCTTCCCATATCATCATAGCCATAGCCTGTTGAGGAATAAAAATGACTGTCACTTATCCGGTTATTTTTAAATGCTTCCAGAACTCTTCCCTGGTTTATTTCCATCATCTTCTCTATTTCCTTATGGGGAGTATAACAATCTTTTTCTGCTTGTTTAATGGTCTCTTCCAGCTGCAATGATAACTACCTCTCTAACAAAGTTTTTAACGGGTGCTCACTTCGTATGTACCCTTTGAAAATATATTGGTTTTTTTCTTCTGAAAAGTCTTTGTCAATTACAATGGTTTCCCGCCCCAGCTTCTGCAGCAAATTTCCGTCTCCCGGGTTCAGATATACGGTGTACCTGTCCCAAATTTCCTTTAACAACCCTTCAATATTCTCAAGTATTTTCCCAATGTCCTCCTGCTCCAGGGCACTGGTAAATAAATAGGGGTGCTGCATTGGAATGAAGTCCCGGGAAAATTTATCTTTTTTATTGTATACGGTCAGCATTGGAATCGTATGGGCATTCAGATCCTTAAGCAGTTCCGTTACCGTATGCTGCTGTTGTTCCATGTCCGGGTTCGAACCATCAACGACATGGATGAGAAAATCGGCCTCAGTTACTTCTTCCAGCGTAGATCTGAAAGCTGCGATCAGCGATGTAGGCAAATCCTGCAAAAAACCCACTGTATCTGTAATAAGCGTTTGAAAGCCTGATGGCAGTTTAATCTCCCTTGTGAGGGGATCAAGGGTGGCAAACAACTGATTTTCCTCCAGCGTTGTACTGTTGGTGAGCCGGTTAAATATGGTTGATTTCCCGGCATTTGTATAACCTACTATCGCTATTTGAAAGACATCGTTGCTCTTCCTCCTTTTCCGGTACTGATCCCGCTGACGGACAGCAATCTGCAGCCTTCTTTTTATATCATAAATCCGGCGCCTGATATGCCGCTGATCTGTTTCTAATTTCGTTTCTCCGGGCCCCCTTGTTCCTATCCCGGCACCCAACCGGGACAATTCCACTCCTTGCCCCCGCAGTCTTGGCAGCAAGTACTCCAGTTGGGCAAGCTCCACCTGCAGCTTGCCTTCCTTTGTTCTTGCACGCTGGGCAAATATATCAAGGATAAGCTGACTCCTGTCTATGATGCGTACTCCAAATAAATTGCCAAGGTTTCTTAGCTGGCCTGCGGAAAGCTCATCATTGGAAATGACAAGATCGATTTCCAGGCGATCCACTTCTTTTTTCATTTCTTCCACTTTTCCGGTACCGATATAATTAGCCGGATGGATATGCTTTCTTGTTTGCGTCATTATTTTTGTTACTGTTCCTCCTGCCGTTTTACTCAAGGAAACCAATTCGTCCAGTGAAGATTGAAATCGTTCTTCCTTTTGTTCGGGTTTTTTAACGGCAATAATTAGTATTTTTTCTTCATCCATATGCATTACCTTTCTTTTTGATAGCGGGAAAACCGGCTACATTTTGTATTATGATTTAAAAACATGTATCGTAAAGCGCAGCAGTACATTTTATTTGCCGGCGCCAATTTAACATGAAAAGATTTATTATAGCTAATATAGCAAATTATACCGTAGTTTTAAAACAGAACCTTTTTAAGAGAGGTCCATCTCTATATCCTGCTTTGTCAGTTTAAGTAAATCCTCCGTCGAAAGCCGTGAGGTGCTCAGTAACCTGACCGCCTGCTTTCTTATGGCATTTTCAATCATATTTCTCACATAACGCGCATTGGAAAAATTCCTTTCGTACAGCTGCTTTTTCTTGTATAAATGAGATTGTAAATAGTACAATGCCTCTTTCGTAAAATGATACTCCTTTTCGGCTGTCATTTGTACCGCGATATCCACCAGCTGACTTACTTCATAATCCTGAAAATCCAAGATAAAAGGAAATCTTGACTGGAGACCGGGATTTAATGACAGGAACCTTTCCATTTCATTTGGGTATCCGGCCAAAATAAGCACAAAATCATTATGATGGTCTTCCATATGCTTTACTAGACTGTCAATTGCTTCTTTCCCGAAATCTTTTTCCCCGCCACGAGCTAAAGAGTATGCTTCATCAATAAATAAAACACCGCCCATTGCTTTCTGGATCATCGCTCTTGTTTTTTGAGCAGTCTGCCCAATATATTCGCCAACCAAATCCGCTCTTTCCGCCTCTATAAAATGCCCCTTGGATAACACGCCCATATCAAAGTATAATTTAGCCAACTTTCTGGCAACCGTGGTTTTGCCTGTACCCGGATTCCCTTTAAATAACATATGGAGTACTTGGTTAGGGGCTTTCAAACCGAATTGCTTTCTTTTTTCATTGATCAACACGGTTGCATAGATTTCCTTTATTTTATCTTTCAATTCCTTCATGCCGATAAAGGAAGAAAACGCTTCGTCAATATGGGAAAAAGGTGTATTATTAATAGTGTAAAATGAGGATTGATCGGTTTTCGGCTTTTCATTTTGCCTTTCGCTCAACACAATATTAATTTGCCCATTCCTGTTTCGTTTCAATTGCGTCTCCATGTCATCACTCCTTCGTCACGTTTATTATACGTTTTTATTAAAAAGGTGTGACATATGCCCAACTGGTTCAGTTTTGGGAGAGAAAAAGCTAAATAGCAAACTAAAAAGCTCAGGAGATTTCTGAGCTTTTTAGCGTGAGATTTAAATGTTTTATTCAACTAAAGCACCCTATTATTGAATAACGAACGAGCTTCTATTAGCTGACTTAGTTGAAGAAACCAACGGTCAAAACACTCTTGGATTATCAATAACTAACCACATATTTTCTTCATCATAACTAACAACCTTTCCTAACATTTTATGTCCTGGATAAAGGTTTTTTGGATTTGTACTGTCTCTACTTTTATCGTAGTCAGTAATACCAAATACATCTTGTGAAATAGTAATAACTATCCCTTGAGGATAAAAAACCTCAATTATCCCCTCAATCTCATATCCAAGTGGGAATCTTTCTTTGGTTTCGTTCCATTTATCCATTAGGGCATTTTTATATGCGTTCCATACACTATAAAAATATTGTTCACTTATCTCAAAACCACCGTACTTTATAATTTCATCTATGTCGACCAGTCCTTCTGCTAAATAAAAATGATGTTCTTTGTCTTTTCTGTTCGAGGCTATATAATTATCTGGTGTTATTGCAATTTGTTTTGTTGCGTAACCATCATCAATTTCAATATATGTAGTGCCACCAATATAATCTTCATCATCCCAAGAATAATAGCGTTTCATAAAGTTCTTCCTTTCCTGTAATTTCCTGCCCTAACCAACCACTTTCTCTTCAACTATCCTGTCGCATCGGTGAAAAGAGACCGTCATTTTGACGATCCCTTATTGTGGTAATGCACCCGTTACTTGAGAAGAACATAGCAATATCAAATCACAATTCATAACACCATATTTACAATATTATCCACCCATTGAGAATCCTCCTGCACTCCCAATGTATCACAAAGAGAACGATGAACTTTCTTGAATTCGGGAACAATACTCTTCATTACATTAAGAATTTCGACTGCATTTCTTCCACATTCCCAACTTTCAAGCAGTGATTTCTGCCAAACCTCTAACTCACTTCTACTGCCTTCATACTTTGCCCAATCACCAAACGTATTTGGTTGATTCCCAGACATCATATACCAAGCAGTCGACATGGATAGCCGCAACTTATCAATACAATTTAAAGCATAATAATACTCTTTTCGCATCGCTCTTCTATATGCTTCATGTAAATACGCAAAAAACTTTGTTCTCCATATTTCAAATTCTTCTACTGATGGTTTGTAAGTAAGAGTCTTGGATCGAGTCAGAGTTTCAGCCATCATTCCAATCGTATCCTTTATAATCTTTATGTTTTTTAACCATGTAGATGGTTGAATATTTTCTGGAGTGTAATAAAAGATATCGACTTTAACAAAACAATTGTAGTGAGCAACAGTATAAATGGAGGACGGGTATAAGTCTTCAAAATATAGAACATCTCCCCAGTTCTTTGCACGTTCATTTTTATTTGCAATATATTCCTTTATGTATTCAGGATTGACAACTACCCTCAAGTCAATATCCGAGAAAACGTCTGTATTTCCATTCCCGATTGACCCACCATAAAAAAATGCCAGAACTTGATCATCGGCTAATAAATCACGTTGAATTGCATCTATTAGTTTTTTACGGTTATGAGGCAATTCTAAGTCTCTTCCCTTATGTTTACTTACTAATCCCACACATTAAGAACACTCTCCCTATTTAAGTATTTACATTTATAATTCGACAAGAATTCATTATATCCTTCTTTCACTAACCTGCCCCGTTACTTTAAGTACAATGTTTCACAACTTTATATTCACCTTAACATATATGCTCCCAATATTCCTTTTTATAACTTCTTCGACAATCGCGACCGATTGCAGTATAAATACAGGTTTAATATTTATTTCTAATCCAAGAAGGACTCACTATTTTTCTCTTTGTCATACAAGACAATTTTTTCTTCTTGGTCACCATCTGTCTCATCATCATTCCAAGTAACAGTCATATAGATTTTATCCACTTCAGGAAATTCCGTAAGATTTTTTCCTCCTTCGCCCTCGATAATTCCAGTGGTCTGTTTAGCGATATCCGTTGCTCCAGATACGGAGCCACTATGTAATCTGTTTTCCATTCCATCAACAACGGTATAGACTTTAAAACTAAAAAAGTTCGCCATATGTTTGTTTTCGCCCTTCATTGTCAATGTCCCATACCCTGCTTTAGATTCATCAGGTGACATCAAAATTTCATAACCATTCAGTTTCCAGTGTTCACTTTCTCCATTCAATGACAAATAATAATTACTTTCTGCCTCTTTATTGTTACATGCTGTTAGTATAAATAGTAATAAAACGAAGCTAAAAAATGTTCGTCTCAAATTTATCACCCCTTTTTATTTATAATGTATAGATAACGAGTAACATAGAGCTTTTCAACAATTTGACCCGTTTGCGGAACATATGATAAAAAGATTCATCAACTAATCTGAACCATTAGTTTGAAAGGTGCATTATCCTTCGTCAAGGGTTGCCACCGTTACTTGAAGATTGTTATTCATGATTATTCACTTATTATGGAAATACATATCTAAAGCAACTGCCATTCCAATTAACGCTAAGGTTACTTCCTCTTTAGGATTACTATTTTCAATGTGATAAACATCATTATTAAAAAGAGTTTCTTTAACGGTTTTATAAACTAGTGAGCGTTTTTTAATAGTGGAAGTCTCTTTGTCTGTTCCACTATTAATCACTGAAAAATCTGTTGCGCCAAAACTACCTTTTGCCTTTATTAGATTATTTCCCTCTGGATCTATAGCCGTCAATGTAGGTGAGTTTAGTTCTATTGATGATTTAATCGTTGCAATATGTTTTCCTGTTTCAGCGTATAAAATTAAATCTTTATGGAAGCCAATGCCTTTTTCGATGATTCCTAATCTATTTCCATTCTTATCTAATACTTCAAATTCCAAACTTTCTATAAAGTGTCTCTTATATCTACTCACTAATAAACTAAGTAATACAATTAGACCATGACCTATTTTTTTTGAAGGGTTATTAGTTTCTTGTACTTTTCCAACCACTTTTTCATTACTATAAATTGCATAATCCAATCTCCGTGCATCTTTTTGTAAATAAATTTTTTCGTATTCCTTAAACATCTTTTGCCTCACAATATCTTTGTTATGTAGTACGCAAATAATTAACATATGTTTGATACAATAAAATTAAAATTATACTTAACTCTTCTGTCCCCCCTATAACTTCATTAGAAAGGGTTCGATCTCCTTCTTAGAGGAATGCACCCGTTTCTGTAATAAGCACATAATATTTACCACGAGAAAACTTTAGCCAATATCATAAACAGTGACCACAAAACAAGACCAACCAAAAGGAAAATGATGAAAACTTTTAATGTATCCAAGAATGATGAAATCTTAAACCAACCGCTAAGTAAAAGGATGGGATAAATGGTGAACAGCATCACACAAAAATGGATAATACTCCGCTTAAATATACTCCAGTCTTCCACTTCATAAATAACGGATGCAGCAGCAACGAAAAATATGATAACACCAGTAATAAACGTACTTTTTGCATCTGAATACTTACCTTGAAAATAGAGGAGTAAAGCAATTCCACCCATTATGGCTAATGGTATACTACCTCTTATCAAAGAATTTATAAAAATAATATAACTCACCTTCCTTCTTTATGAATTAGTGTCAATTATTGCAGATTTTATTTGTTTTACCTTAAATACGAAGTAGAAAAATAAAGGTTTCACTGTTACACAACCTGCCCTTAATTACACAAGGATCTATAATAACATTAAAAAGCTCAGGAGATTTTCTGAGCTTTTTTAGCGTGACATTTAATTGTTTTTGTTCAACTAAAAATGGTTTAATTTAAGTACATTTTTCAAAAATACACTTAGGATACTCAATTACACCGTTAACATTTGCGGACGTGCAAAAATAAAATGTTTGATTCCCAGTGCAGTCCCTGAATACGTACCTACGTAACGATAAAGTCGTTTAAAATCAAATTTTTATGCCATAATTTCGTGCCCCATTGCAGAAGACTTGAAATCAAGATTACTTAGTAGAATTAAACTGATGAACGCTTTTTCGCAAGTTCTTGTTGAACCCTTTCGAGCCAATTGCCTGTTATCGATTCAAATACATTAAACTTTCAATTCGAAGATTATGACCTGCCATACCAAATGCTGTAAAGTTCGCTCTTGGAAAATAATCAACAATCAACTTCCATAAATCTTTATACCAAACAACACTGTCCTGCCGCCCGTAATGATTAGTACTGGGTATTCCAATGGTAAAGAATCTTTATTCAGCCAGAAACTTATCCTTCATACGCTCGTTCTAAAGTATTTATATCAATTTTCTTCATCTCATACAGTGCCTTCAACACTCTTTCTGATTTTTCAGGATCGGGGTTGCTTACCATTTCGGTCAAGTTGGCAGGAGTAATTTGCCACGACACGCCATACTTATCTTTTAGCCAACCGCAGTTTTGAGCCTTTTCATCTCCGCCTTCGGAGAGTTTTTCCCAAAAATAGTCGAGTTCACCTTGTGTGCCGCAATGGACAATAAATGATATCGCCTCAGTAAAATTGAATTGAGGACCGCCATTTAATGCTACAAATTCTTGTCCTTCCAGCCGGAATTCCACAGTCATTACCGTTCCTTCTGATATGCCATCGACTTCTCCTATTTCCTCTTTACGCTCCTTCCCGTAGCGGGTGATTTTTCCAATCCGGGAATTTTCAAAAATAGAAGTGTACAACTCTGCCGCCTGTTTGGCTTGCGTATCGAACCACAAATTTGGCGTGATTTTTTGGATTTTGTTATTCATAATTTATTCCTCCCTTGTTATAATTCCATTTAAATTTATCACATCCGACTGCCAAGGATTTGTTCTCGATTGCAAAATTTTTTTACTCACAATATGACCCATTAATGAAATAAAAGATAAATGTTATTTAAAAAACTTTATTGTCACTCAGCAAATGGATGAAAGTACCACGAAAATCATTTTTTCGGTGATTCTTTCTTAAAATTCACACGTTCTTCAAGTTCCGGCAAACTTAAAACACATTATAAATCCTTCTTACCGCTTATATTCTAAATTGATAGGATAACTTTTATCATAAAAAAACAGACGCTATGAAGCGTCTGCAATTTTTATGATTCCTTTTCCAGCGTAACATTTTTAACAGGAGCAAATGTAGATATCGCATGTTTATATATTAATTGCTGTTTACCGTCCGTTTCCAATAAAACGGTAAAATTATCAAATGCTTTCACCACTCCTCTTAACTGAAAACCATTGGTTAAAAATACAGTAACGGAAATGTGGTTCTTTCTTAACTGATTTAAATATTGATCCTGAATATTTACAGTTTGTGCCATGGTTCTTCCTCCCTTTTCTATCTATACCTTCTTATTTCTATCTTTCTTTGAAAAATCCTGCTAAATCTTCTAATATGATTCTAAATTTTTCATTAATTGCGCTCTCTTCCAGATGATACCACGTAATATCCATTTTATTTTTAAACCATGTATACTGTCTTTTGGCAAACCTGCGGGAATTTCTTTTTAGAATATGAATGGTTTCATCTAAACTTTGTCTATTTTCAAAGTACGGTATAAATTCCTTGTATCCGATTGCCTTCATGGATTGCATATCTTTATATCCTTTATTATATAACTCTCTTACTTCTTGGATCAATCCATTGTCAATCATGTCATCTACCCGTTTATTGATCCTCTCATATAAAAGTGTTCTTTCCATTGTTAAACCGATAAAACATGGGTGATACGGGGAAGAGGCTTCCTGACTTTGCTGAAATTCCGTCATGGTCATTCCCGTTTTTTCATACACCTCTATGGCTCTGATCACTCTGCGCTCGTTATTTGGATGGATCTTCTCAGCTTGGGTTGGATCAATTTGTTTTAGTTTTTCAAATAAAGGTGTTATCCCCTCTTCACGGACCTTTTCCTGCAGTCTCTCCGTAATCCGGGAATCCTGCCTGCTGGAAAAGTTATAGTTAAATAGTGCAGCTTGTATATATAAGCCGCTGCCCCCGGCAATAATTGGCATTTTTCCCGATGAAACAATTTCTTCTATATGTTTTTGTACCAGTGTTTGAAATTCTGCAGCTGAAAAACTTTCATCAGGCTCTTTAATATCGATCATATGATGCGGAATTCCCTGCATTTCTTCTTTTGTTATTTTTGCAGTGCCAATATCCATTCCTTTATATATTTGCATCGCGTCCCCGCTGATAATTTCCCCATTGAATTTTTTTGCTGCTTCAATGCTTAATTTTGTTTTCCCGACTGCGGTAGGTCCAACAATCACAATTACATTTTTTTTCATTAGTATTCCCCTGTAAGCAATAGATTATTCATAAGCCCGGTATGCTTTTAGCATCCAAACGTATTTTTCCAGTTTTGCCTGCAACGAAATGAGCAAGTCTAACGTGGGTTCATCATTTTCATTATCGGCATAGACCATTCCTTCATCTTTTATCTCCGTTATAATCTGATTGTAATCTTCTATAAGCTGGTTGATCATTTCATTTTCCTTATCATCTGCATTTGCTTCTGTCAGTGTAGCTTCTTTTAAATATTTTACCATGGTTGCAAGAGGTTTCCCGTCAATCATTAAAATTCTTTCTGCAATTTCATCAAGGTCCTCTGCAAACATATTATACATCTCTTCAAATTTTTCATGGAGCACAAAGAAATGCCTGCCTTGTACAAACCAATGATACCTGTGCAATTTTACATACATAACAAAGTAGTTTGATAACAATTGATTCAAAAAATTGATCAGCTTTTGATTATCCACGTTTATTCCACCTCGCCATTTTTGTCTTAGCTTGTACGAGGCAGATGCACTTTATACATTTTTTAATTTACATGACACGTTTAAACATCTTTTCCAGCTCATAGGAGGAAAAGTGAACAATGATAGGTCTCCCGTGCGGACATGTAAACGGATCTATCGTATGGCGCAAATCTTCCAGCAGGCGAAACATTTCATCCTGATTTAAATAATGATTTGCTTTGATCGATCGTTTGCATGACATTAAAATAGCAGCATCCTCGCGAATTGTCTCGACGTCCACTTTACCTTTATGAATGACCTCATCCACCATTTCCCTTATTACTTCTTCTTCAAAGTTTTTTGGGAACCAGCGGGGATGAGAGCGGATAATAAATGTATGTTGGCCAAATGGTTCAAAAAACAATCCTACCTTTTCCAGCTGCTCTTTATACTGCTCTATTAATAATGCTTCCTGGGCCGAAAACTCAAAAGTCAGCGGGAAGAGCAATTCTTGTACTTCATTCGTTGTAATGCCCAGTTTCTTTTTAAAATATTCATATTTTATTCTTTCCTGGGCAGCATGCTGATCAATCATATACAGGCCGTTTTCATTCTGGGCCAATATATACGTACCTTGGAGCTGGCCAATCGGGTACATGACCGGAATGCGTTCTTCTGCTGCGGAACCGGATATTTTGGGAGTCTCGGGAATATGTTGTTCTATAGGATCGGCATTGTCGGCTGCCGCGGCCTCAGCCTGTTCATTTTCTATTTCCGGCGGCTGTGGCTTTGTCGGGATGTCTTCCTGAACAAAGGCCGGCTGATATTCCCTGATTTTGTTTTGATTTATCGGCTCCTTTTCCCTCGCAGGCTCTTCAAAGTTCATTGTATGCTGAAGGTTTTTTTCTTTCTGTACAGGTTTTTGCTTCATTTCAGGTATGAGTGTTAATTGCCTGAACTTATCTTTAATCGTTTCCTCAATCGCCGTATACAATTCTTTATCCTTGCTGAATCGTGCTTCCAATTTGGCAGGGTGGACATTTACATCCACCAGAATAGGATCCATCACAATCGAAATTACAGCAATTGGCTTTCTCCCAATCGGCAGCAATGTGTGGTACCCCTCCATAATAGCTTTTGTCAGGGGGATACTCTTTACATATCTTCCATTTATTAAAAGTGTTATATAATTGCGCGAGGCTCTTGTAACCTCGGGCTTGGAAATATACCCCGTTATTGTAAAATCAAGTGTTTGATGCTCGATAGGAACCATTTGCTTCGCCACGCTCATTCCGTACACATTGGCAATGACCTGAAGCAGCTCCCCTTTCCCAGATGTTTTAAATAAATCTCTCCCATTATGTGTTGCCTCAAAACGGATTTCGGGATGGGAGAATGCCAGGCGATTTAGATGATCTGTAATATGACCAAGCTCTGTATGAATGGTTTTCATATACTTCAGCCGTGCGGGAGTGTTGAAAAAAATGTCCTCCACAATGATTTCTGTACCTTTTCTTGCATCACTTTTCTTTTTTTCTACCACCTTCCCGCCTTCCATTGTTAATAGCGTACCTGCTTCATCTCCTTGTGATGTTTTAATCGTTAGCCTGCTTACAGAGGCTATGCTGGCCAGCGCCTCGCCGCGAAATCCCAGGGTGTTGACATGAAACAGGTCATTTTCATTTCTTATTTTACTTGTAGCATGGCGTAAAAAAGCTCTTTCACAATCTTCCTCCGACATTCCATCTCCGTTATCGGTAATTTTAATCTGTTGTAAGCCGGCTTCTTTTATTTCCACCTTAATCCATGTACTGCCTGCATCGATACTGTTTTCGATTAATTCTTTTACAACAGATGCTGGGCGTTCCACCACTTCACCTGCTGCAATTTTGTTCGCCAGGTCCTCAGGCATCTGTATAATGCTCATGTAAACGATCCTTTCCGCATGATTACTTTTTTACTTTCTTTTGCAGACGGTATAATTCATTCATCGCTTCCAGCGGTGTCATTTCAAATAAATTTAAATCACGTAAATCATCGATGGTTTTTTGATGTGCCGGGGGAAGTGTCTCTTTGTTTTCCCCTTTTGGTTCTTCCACAAAAAAGGACAGCTGTCCCGATTCCATTTTCTCTGTAGCTGGAGAAGGTTTTGCCTCACTTTCCAGTTTTTCCAGTATAGCACCGGCTCTTTCAATTAAAGTGTCGGGAAGCTCTGCCAGTCTGGCAACTTGAATTCCATAACTTTCATCTGCTGCACCTTCTTTTATTTGGTGAAGAAAAACAATATTGCCTTCATACTCTTCTGCCCTGACATGAATGTTTTTTAATGTTGGCAATGATTCCTCCAGGACGGTCAATTCATGATAATGCGTGGAAAATAATGTTTTTGCCCTTATATTATTATGAATATATTCCACGATAGCCTGTGCCAGCGCCATGCCATCGTAGGTGCTTGTCCCCCGTCCTATTTCGTCCAGTAATATTAAACTATGATCCGTCGCATTTTGAATCGCGTGATTAGCTTCCAGCATTTCCACCATAAATGTGCTTTGTCCTGAAACGAGATCATCAGCAGCACCGATCCGGGTAAATATTTTGTCAAACAAGATAAGTTCTGCACCCTCACATGGAACAAAGCAGCCGATTTGCCCCATGATCACAGTTAGTGCCAATTGCCGCATGTATGTGCTTTTCCCGGACATATTTGGACCTGTAATCAGTAAAATATTTTTAGTATCATCCAATTCTATATCGTTGGGCACGAAAGATCCGTCTTTCATGACTTTTTCGAGTACAGGGTGTCTGCCGTTTTTAATGGTTAGCTTTTTATCGGTGAAGCTCGGTCGCTTGTAATTATTTTTTTCACTCACCTCTGCAAATGATTGCAATACATCAATATGACTTACAATATCTGCAATTCGCTGCAGCTCGGGAATATGTTCCTTCATCTGTTCGCGAATTTCAATAAAAAGCTGGTATTCGAGATCCACACTTTTTTCTTCCGCTTCCAGAATCAATTGTTCTTTTTCTTTTAACTCCGGGGTAATATAGCGTTCTGCATTGGTTAAGGTTTGCTTCCGCTCATACCTGCCTTCAGGGAGCAGGTGCAAATTGGCTTTCGTTACTTCAATGTAATAACCAAAAACACGGTTATAGCCTATTTTCAAAGATTTTATTTTTGTTTCTTCTTTTTCTTTTTGTTCCAATTCCGCAATCCACTTTTTCCCATTGCGGGAAGCGTCCCGGTATGCATCCAGCCGTTCATGATACCCGTCTTTTATAATGTCTCCTTCTCTGATGGAAACGGGAGGATCATCTGCTAGACTGTCAGCAAGCAATTCCGTTATTGTATCTGGTAAAACCAGCGCATCAGCTAAATTGCTTATTTCTTTCTGGCCAAATCGCCGGAGTATTTCTTTTAATTCGGGAACCTTTTCCAATGATTGTTTTAATTGCAATAAGTCCCTTGCATTTACATTACCGAATGCTATTCTTCCTGCTAATCTTTCGAGATCATAAACAGACTTCAAAGCTTCTCTCAATTCTTCCCTTTCCATAAACCCCTGGTAGAATCCATCTACGATTTCAAGCCGGTTTTCAATCCGTCTTTTGTCAAGCAGCGGCCTCTCCAGCCATTTTTTCAGCATTCTGGTACCCATGGCAGTCACTGTTTGGTCCAGTACCCATAAAAGGCTGCCATGTTTGCCTTTTTTCATAATCGTTTCCGTTAATTCCAGATTGCGCTTGGAATACATATCAAGACTCATGTAGGACTTCAGTTCAATCACTTCAGCCTTTTTCAAATGTTCAAGTGAGCGTTTCTGTGTACTTTGCACATAGTTTAGCAATCTGCTGAATGCTTTAATGAGTCTCTCATCATTTAAGTTTTCACACAGTTCCCGATACTCCCCGTGAAAATTCACCTCATCCTGGTAGGATAAAGTAACATTTAATCGTTCTCTCAGTTGATTTTGCTTATCTTCGGCCAATCCGGAGTCTATTACCATTTCCTTTACGGATTGGTTGTACAATTCATGGATGACCGCATCCCATCCTTCCGTAATTAAAGCCAGACGGTTTTCACCGGTTGATAAATCATGATAAACAACCACGAAAGAACCGTCTTTAAAATGGGATAGACTGACAATATAATTGTTTTCATCCGCATCAAGCATTCTGCTTTCCATTACGGTCCCCGGTGTAATTAACTGTATTACTTCCCTTTTAACTACCCCTTTTGCGGTTTTAGGATCTTCTACCTGTTCGCAAATAGCCACTTTATATCCTTTTTCAATCAGTTTTTTTATGTAATTTTCCGAAGCATGATAAGGAACACCGCACATGGGAATAGGATTACTTTGATTGGCATCCCGCTTTGTCAGCGTAATCTCCAATTCCCTTGCCGCCAATATGGCATCATCAAAAAACATTTCATAAAAGTCGCCTAAACGGAAAAATAAAAATGCATCTTTATATGCTGCTTTAATTCTTAAATATTGCTGCATCATTGGTGTGAATTTTGCCATAAGTCATCCTCCAAAACCGAGTTAAAAAGCTTGGTTTCCCGCCAAGCGATGATCCTGCAAAGGTAATAATAGGAAGAACCTGAACACGGCCTCCTTATAGTCCTTGCATTAATGAAGGCAGGTAACTATAAAACTTTATTGTCTGCCAAAATATATTCACATTAATTATAGCATATTAGACTTTGGTAAGACGAACACAGAATACGAAAAACAGCAGGCAAAGACGTGATTTAAGTTAAACGCAGTTTTAAAAGAGTCAGCAATTTTTTGCAGGCAGGAAAGCAGTACAGAATTTCCGGCCTGCAAAAAAAATTACGAGGAAATCACTCCCCGTA
Organism: Virgibacillus aidingensis; assembly: GCF_010994035.1. Classification (GTDB taxonomy): domain Bacteria; phylum Bacillota; class Bacilli; order Bacillales; family Amphibacillaceae; genus Virgibacillus_N. The sequence continues at coordinate 218,728 of NZ_WIXN01000005.1, read as the reverse complement.
ATTTGTTAATCTTTTTTATCAAGGAAATCCGGTTCCACATCTGATAGTTCATCATCAGTCAATTCAAAATCCCAGCTGCTGCTTTCGTCAAAATCACTATCTTTATTTGCTTTACGGGTCACTTTTACGGAAATTTTCGTTTCCCCAATTACCTGAACGAGGAACTCTCTTTCTACTTCTACTACGATTTTGTTTCCTTTATTGGAAATTTTGCATTCCAGGCAATTCGGCTGCTGGACCACTTTAGCAATAACATCAAATTCATCATTAATGGTATTGTCATCCTTAACAGAAAGCGGCACCACATCCGTGTAAGTTACTCTTTCTGTTACTACTTCTGTTTTTGTATTATCATTATACGAATACCAGATGTTAATGTCATAGCTCCCGTGTATCTCTACTGTATCCTCTGATTTTTTCTTAGCATTGTATAGATGGTTGATAATCCAGCAGCCGAGTATGCTTGATGGTTTATGTGAAGGGGATACATAATGCGTTGCCTGCGTAAACTTTTTCCCTTTGCCACATACAGCTTTCGTAATGATTTCTCTGTATTCTTTATCTAGAAAACTCATAATTACGTTTACCTCCTCTTTTTCATAGTCATTTTATGCAAGACAAATACCTAAAGTGCATAGTGAAATGATGAATTCGGGGAAAGCATTTTTTATGAATGTTTATCGCCTAAAAACATACCCAGTATATTTAATTATAATCCGGAAAAATTTGTGCATAAGAAAAACCCGAATTCACTTATTTTTAAGTGAAGACGGGTTTTCTTATGCTCAAAGACTAAAAAATTGAACCTGCCGTTAAAATTATATAATTGAAGCAGCATTTCCTCTGCTCATTTGTTTATTAATGTCCGCAAGCTGTACCATTTTTTGCTTTAGAACCTGTTTCCCCTGAAAGCAGATCACCGCCTGTAGACTCGATGACATTATTGGTCACTTCTCTCGCAATTGTTCCGGAAATTAATTGCAGCACATCATTGACTACAATTTGTGTTTCCTTAAACTCCTGAACTACCGGGATATCATCGATTTCTGCCTGCAGCCGGTCTATTTCTGCTTCGACTTTTTTCAAAGCCTCTGTTTTTTCATATGCCTGGAAATTCACCGCTTGCTTTTGCAATGTTTTTATTCGCTTTATCAGCTGCTGTACCTTCTGATTTTCATTAATTTTTGCTTCCACTTGCTTAAAGCGGTCTATTTCTTCTGTGTTTGCGAGCATTTCTGCAAGCTTTTTTGCTTCATCCAAAACTTGTTTTCTTGTGTACTCTGCCATCATCCGTTCACCTCTACTTTATTTTCAACCATAACCCCATCCAGTGACCAGGTTTTTGCTTCGGTAATTTCCACTTCCACAATTTTTCCGATTGCTGACTTAGGTCCTTTAAAGTTAACGAGTTTATTTTTTTCCGTATAACCTGCCAGCACTTCCGGATCCTTCTTGCTTTCACCTTCCACCAGTACTTTAACAATCTGCTTGTCATATTTTTTCATTGATGCCGCGGATTGTTTATTCACCAGTTCATTTAAACGGTAGAGGCGCTGCTTTTTCACTTCTTCCGGTATATCATCTTTTTTGCGGGCGGCTGGAGTTCCTTCCCTTGGAGAATAAATAAATGTATATGCTGCTTCAAATCCGACTTCCTCCACCAATGTCATTGTTTCTTCAAACTGTTCATCCGTTTCGTTTGGAAAACCGACAATGATGTCCGTTGTTAATGTTGCATTCGGCATTGCTTTCCGGATCTTTCGCACCAGCTCCAGATATTCTTCCCGCGTATATTTCCGGTTCATTTTTTTCAGTACTTCACTGCTTCCGGATTGTACAGGCAGATGAATATGGTCAAGCAGGTTTCCGCCCTTTGCCAGCACCTCTATCAGGCGGTCATCAAAGTCCCTTGGATGGGAGGTAGTAAACCTGATTCGAGGGATATCTATTTTATGCAGATCATCCATCAGATCCCCAAGCCCATAGGCCGTATCCTCAAAATCCTTGCCATACGCATTAACATTCTGCCCAAGCAGCGTAACTTCCTGATAGCCTTGCGCAGCCAGGTGGCGGACTTCCTGGATGATATCTTCCGGTCTGCGGCTCCGTTCTTTCCCGCGGGTCATCGGGACAATGCAATATGTACAGAATTTATCACAACCGTACATGATATTTACCCAGGCTTTTATTTTTCCTTTTCTTGCCTTAGGGAGGTTTTCAATAATATCTCCTTCTTTTGACCATACCTCTACAATTTTTTCTTTCCCAAACATCGCTTCTTTTACTAAATGCGGCAGGCGATGTATATTATGGGTACCAAAAATCAAATCAACATGCTGATGTTTTTTTAGAATGCGGTTTACCACTGATTCTTCCTGGGACATACAGCCGCAAACCCCTAGAATTAAATCAGGCTTTTCCAGTTTTAACGGTTTTAGATGGCCAATCTCGCCAAATACTTTATTTTCTGCGTTCTCCCTGATGGCACAGGTGTTCAATAAAATAATATCGGCTTCATTTGTATCGGAAGTGGATTCATACCCCATTTCGGTTAAAATCCCGGCCATTACTTCCGTATCGTGTTCATTCATCTGGCAGCCATACGTACGGATAAGAAACTTTTTTCCCTCCCCAATATTTTGCATATCTTCGGGGATAGAGAAATCATAATGGAATTGAATATCTTCCTTTCGGCGCTTCCTTGCTTTTTTAATATCCGGCGGCTGATAATTGGATTGAAAATATTTGGCAATCATATCATCGCTTGATGTGTTTTTAATTCGATTCATATTATTATCAGATTTTTTATCTGGTTGTTTAATTTGGGATTGTTCCAAACGCTGATCTTCGTTCATCATGAATCTCCTTTCCATAATACTTGTTCGTGCTGTTAACTATCCATTCTTACAGTATAAAGCTTATCATTAAATTAAACAATATATCGAGTAAAATACCTCTGGTAATAAGAGAAAGTTTACTATAATTGTCATTTTTAAGCCCTGTTTTGATAAACAGTTAATTGGAGTAAAAAAAGCGCTGCGCTTATAACGCAACACTTTTGGGATTTCACATGATATAAAAGAACGACTGTCAGATCATACTTTATTCAAAGCGGGCAGATTCCCCCCCATCCTTTGAAATTACCTATCTTGGCTCCACAATCAGCTTTATCGCTGTTCTTTCTTCATTATCAATCATAATATCGGTAAAAGCCGGTATGCAGATTAAATCAACTCCGCTTGGTGCCACAAACCCTCTGGCAATCGCTACAGCTTTAACTGCCTGGTTTAATGCTCCCGCACCAATTGCCTGAATTTCCGCTGAACCTCTTTCTCTTAGAACATTTGCAAGTGCACCTGCTACTGAATTGGGATTTGATTTTGCTGAAACCTTTAATACTTCCATTACTGGTACCTCCCTCGTTAACTATTGGTCTTCTATTGCTACTATATTCCCGGAATAGCTGGCTTATTACTTTATTATGCATTAATAATTCCAAAAATTCAATTAGTCATGGAAAGAAAGGGTGGTCTTCATTGATGAGTATTCTTTCAATATTTGTCGCTGTCCCATTTTCAGTATTTAAGGTAATTAATACACCATTTAATTGGTGTCTTCCCTTTTTTGTAATTTCAAAACGTACAGGCATGGAAGTTAAAAAGCGCTTTAATACGGCTTCCTTTTCTACACCCAAAATGCCGTCATAAGGGCCGGTCATACCCGTATCTGTTATATATGCGGTCCCCTGCGGCAAAATGCGTTCATCCGCAGTTTGTGTATGGGTATGTGTGCCAACCACAGCACTTACTCTCCCATCAACATACCAGCCCATCGCCTGTTTCTCACTTGTTGCTTCTGCATGAAAGTCCACGAATATTATATTCGTCCTTTTTTTTGCTTCATTAATTAATTCATCTATTTTCCGGAATGGATCATCAATTGCCGGTAAAAAAGTACGCCCCTGGATATTAATTACAGCAACTTCTTTTCCGTTTATATTGAGAAATGTCATTCCTTTACCCGGGTTCCCTTCCGGAAAATTAGCCGGCCTGATCATATATTTTGCTTCATCAATAAAATGAAAGATTTCCTTTTTATCCCAAGTGTGGTTTCCCATCGTAACCACTTGTGCCCCCCAGCCTAAAAACTGCTTATAAATGGCTTCAGTAATTCCTTTTCCCGAAGCAGCATTTTCCCCGTTTATAATGGTTACGTTGGGTTTGTATTTATTTTTCAGTTTGGGTAAATATTCTTCGATCATAGCTCTGCCGGGTGAACCGACTACATCGCCTATAAATAATATCTTCATGCGCTCACTCTTTTCTATACTTTTATTACATTAAGTTTTTCACATCAGTTTGTAAATGTCAAAGCCTGTTATTTCATGATGTATTGATCTTCAAATTGGAAACCAACTTCTTCGGCCGCCGCCTTTTTTTCCTGATGTGTGTGATTTTACCGGTAAGTTAATTTATGCCATTTTTCCGCTTTTAAATCAACAATCTGCATGATTGGCTATTTAGATCTGCAACGGTCCTTGGCGCGCTATTTCTGTCTGTTCAGCTTTTTCTTTACACAAAAAAAAGCGGGGCAGCCATGCTCCGCTTTATTTGGCATATTCAACTGATCTCGTTTCCCTGATCACAGTTACTTTAATATGTCCCGGGTAATCCAGTTCATCTTCTATGCGTTTCCTTATATCTCTGGCTACGCGTACAGATTCCAGATCATCAATTTCATCAGGCTTTACCATAATGCGAATTTCTCTTCCGGCTTGAATGGCAAATGATTTTTCTACACCATCAAACCCTTCTGATATTTCTTCAAGTTTTTCGAGTCGTTTGATGTAGTTTTCCAATGTTTCACTGCGTGCGCCCGGTCTGGCTGCAGAAAGGGCATCCGCTGCAGCTACCAGCACGGAAATAATCGATGTTGGTTCTTCATCCCCGTGGTGGGATGCAATCGAATTAATAACGACTTCATGTTCCTTATATTTCGTTGCCAATTCTTTGCCGATTTCGACGTGGCTGCCTTCCACTTCATGGTCAATTGCTTTACCGATATCATGGAGTAATCCGGCTCTTTTTGCCAGTGTCTCATCTTCTCCTAATTCTGCTGCAAGTAATCCTGCAAGAGAAGCAACCTCTGTTGAATGCTTCAGAACATTTTGTCCATAGCTTGTACGATATTTTAGCCGACCAAGTATCTTAATCAGGTCAGGATGCAATCCATGTACACCAATTTCAAAGGTCGTTTCTTCACCAATTTCCCTAATATATTCATCAACTTCTCTCCTGGCTTTGTCAACCATTTCCTCGATTCGGGCAGGGTGAATTCTGCCATCCTGGACCAGTTTTTCCAAAGCCAATCGCGCCGTTTCCCTGCGGATTGGATCAAAGCCCGATAATATAACCGCCTCGGGAGTATCGTCAATGATTAAGTCAATGCCCGTTAAGGTTTCAAGTGTACGTATGTTGCGTCCTTCTCTTCCAATTATCCGGCCTTTCATTTCATCGTTTGGAAGATCTACAACAGATACGGTCGTTTCAGCTACATGGTCTGCAGCACAACGCTGTAGAGCCAATGAAAGTATATTTTTCGCCTTTTTATCAGCCTCTTCTTTTGCCCGGTTTTCAGCTTCTTTGATCAATAAAGCTGATTCGTGTGCTACTTCCTGTTCAATTCGCTCTAAAATAACCTGTCTGGCGTGGTCAGTAGTATATCCTGAAATGCGTTCAAGCTCGGTTTGCTGCTCTTTTAACATAGCTTCCACTTTGCTTTCCATTTCTTCAATTTGTTGTTGTTTTTCTGTTAATGATTGCTCTCTTCCTTCCAGCATAAGTTCACGCTTATCAAGTGTTTCACTTTTTCTGTCCAGATTTTCTTCTTTTTGCATCAGACGGTTTTCCTGCTTCTGTACCTCAGATCTTCGTTCGCGCAATTCCTCTTCGGTCTGCTGACGAAGCCTGTGATTTTCTTCCTTCGCCTCAAGAAGTGCCTCTTTTTTGGAGGCATCTGCATTCCGATGTGCTTCATCAACTATTTGCTTCGCCAAAGTTTCCGCGCTTGAAATCTTAGCTTCCGCAATAGATTTACGAATCAGATAACCAACAACAATACCGACGATTAGGATTAAAGCAAGCAAAATGGAGATGATTATAGGATTGTCCATGATTTCACCTCCTATTGCTATTAAGTTTTTACAATTCATTATTGTCGGCATGTAACATGTTCAGGTGCATAAATAACAATAATTAAATCATATAATATAAATTATATTTATACATTTTAATTGTAATTGTCTGTATTGTGATTGTCAAGGAAACGTCACAACTTATCAGGAATAATTTAGTAAAACAGTTCACTGAAATATTTACCTGAATCCCATCTGTTTTTAGAAGATTGCTGTTTTAAAAACAAATTTAAGAAGCAGTTGTACTGAAAAAGTAAAATAGAAAAAGATAGTGAGATTCAATTATCAGCTGAAATGCCAATTGTGAACTCACTATCTGACCACCTCTAACAGGCTTTTCCTATTTAAGTCTATCATTCTGGCAGTTGCTATACATTCAGACTTCCCTGCTCAGCAGCTTCCTCATCTGTTTCTTCGGTCTTTTCATCCATATTATAATGATTGCGGACGGCCTGCTGTATTTCTGCCATCATTTCTGCATTTTCTTTCAGGAATTGCTTGGCATTTTCGCGCCCCTGTCCAAGCCGTTCACCGTTATAGGAATACCATGCACCGCTTTTATCGACGATATCCAGGTCAGAACCGATATCCAAAATTTCTCCTTCTTTGGATATGCCTTCCCCGTACATAATATCCACCTCAGCTTGCTTAAATGGTGGAGCTACTTTGTTTTTAACGACTTTAATTCTTGCTCTGTTCCCGACCATATCATTTCCCTGCTTCAAAGTCTCCGCTCTGCGGACCTCCAGTCTGACAGAGGAATAAAACTTAAGTGCCCGGCCGCCCGGTGTAGTTTCCGGATTACCAAACATAACACCGACTTTCTCGCGAATCTGGTTTATAAATATTGCTGTCGTCTTTGATTTATTTATTGCCCCCGACAATTTACGCAATGCCTGGGACATCAGCCTTGCCTGCAAACCAACATGGGAATCGCCCATTTCCCCTTCAATTTCCGCTTTTGGCACAAGTGCTGCAACTGAATCTACTACTACCATATCAACAGCACCGCTTCTGACAAGGGCTTCAGCTATTTCCAATGCCTGTTCTCCTGTATCGGGCTGGGACAACAGAAGCTCTTCTATATTTACACCTAAAGCGCGGGCATACCCGGGATCAAGTGCATGCTCTGCATCGATGAAGGCAGCTTGTCCGCCTTTTCGCTGGGCTTCTGCGATTGCGTGCAGGGCAACGGTGGTTTTACCTGAAGATTCCGGGCCATAGATTTCGATCACCCGGCCGCGGGGGTAACCGCCAATTCCTAAAGCTACATCCAATGCAAGGGATCCGCTTGGAATTGTTGCTATTTTTTGTTCTGCCTGTTCACCGAGCTTCATAATGGACCCTTTTCCAAATTGCTTTTCTATTTGTCTTAAAGCCATATCCAATGCTTGTTTTTTATCACTCAAAACGACTTCCTCCTTTTTTTGACTAATTACATCATACTATGTTTTGCTCCATTTGCCAAGAAAAAAGCGAATAGATGTTCTTGTATTTCTATAGCTATTTTAGCTTAGAAATTAAAAATTCCGGGACATAGACATGATAAAAAAATAAAATTAAAGAATTCCCGGAATGAGATTTTTATTTTCCATCATTTTTTAAAAAATTTAATAAAAGTTCAAAACCCTTCAGCATTGCCCTTCTCCGAATGGAATTCCGGTCTCCCTGAAATGTAAATTCCTTACCCACCTGATTTCCTTTCCGGTCACAAATTGCAATAAATACCAGTCCAACCGGTTTTCCTTCCGATTCTACCGGTCCTGCCACCCCGGTAAAACTGATGCCTATATCAGCATCAAGTTTCTGATATACATTGGACGCCATTTCAATGGCACATATTTCACTGACAGTTCCCGCTTTGTTAATCGTTTCTGCAGACACACCGAGCAGATTTTCTTTCACATTGGCATCGTAAGCAATAATGCCGCCCCGGCATACCTCGGAAGCTCCTTCCACTGAAACGAGTTTTTCTGTAAACATGCCGCCTGTTAAGCTCTCAGCAGCTGCCAGTGTTACATTTCGATTTTTCAGCATGGCGAACACGCGCTGCTCGATTGTCTGTTCATCAGCTCCGTAATAGTACGTCCCTACCCGTTTTAAAATTTCTTCTTTCGTATGGGTTATGAAGTTATTTGCTTCTTCAATGGAACCTGCATTTGCCGTCAGCCGTACTACTACACCATCATTTTGGGCCAATGGTGCAATTGTCGGATTGGTTTGTTTTTTTATTAAATCCTGCAAATCATGTTCCAGTGCAGATTCACCGATTCCTATAAATTTTAATACAGTTGATTGAATGATTTCCTCCTGACCGGTCAATTTTTGCAAATAGGGAAATACATCATTGCGTGCCAGGGATTTCATTTCTCTCGGCACTCCGGGTAAAAACACCCATGTTTTATTTTCATAGGCCATAATCATTCCCGGGGCCATTCCCACTCTGTTTTTCAGTACGGCCGCTCCCTCGAACACCCGGGCCTGTCTTCGATTATTTGGTGTCATCACGGATTTTTGTTTTTCAAAAAAAGTTTTTATTTTTTCCATGGAAGGAGTGTGTTCCACCAGTTCCAATCCGGTCATGGATTGAAATGCTTCTCTCGTCATATCATCATCCGTGGGTCCGAGCCCCCCGGTCACGATAATGATATCCGACCTGCTGTGTGCAAGCTTAAAAGCATTCAATACACGGGATAAATTGTCACCGACCACGATATGCTGATAAACATTAATGCCATATTTCGCAAGCGCTGCGGACAGCCATTGTGCATTTGTGTTTGCAATCTGGCCCAATAACAGTTCTGTACCGACAGCAATAATTTCCGCTTTATATTGTTTTGTCATTTCGAATCCCTCATTACATGCCAATTTTTCACAAAATAATCATAACCCGAGATCACGGTAAAGATTAATGCAGCATACAGCATAACCGTTCCAAATGGAAAACCAATATAGGAAAAAGGAAAATTATTCAGCAATAAAACGGCAATAGCAATCATTTGCGTTGCTGTCTTTAATTTCCCCATGCTCCCCGCTGCCAGTACAATTCCCTCGCCTGCGGCAACCAAACGAAGTCCGGTCACAGCCATTTCCCTTGATATAATAATAATAACGATCCAGGCCGGTGCTGCTCCCAATTCCACCAGCATAATTAAAGCAGCCGCAACGAGCAGTTTATCCGCAAGCGGATCCAAAAACTTTCCAAGATTGGTAATGAGATTATATTTCCTTGCATAATAGCCATCAACCCAGTCAGTGGCAGCAGCCACAATAAAAATTAAAGCTGCTATAAAATGGGCAACCGGCAGTTCTCTCTCTCCAATATTCCATTCTCCCCATTCCAAGGGCAGTGCTAAGAGCAAAATAAAAATTGGTATCATTATTATTCGGGATAAAGTTAATCTATTTGGTATGTTCATATATATTTTCCTCCCAATCTCACCTGTAAACAAATTCGACGCCGGCTGTAAGTCCTGCTGAACTTTTGCTGATAAAAGTCTTCCGCTCATATATCCATAAGCGGCTTTAGCACCTTTGTTAATCGCCAAGGTACAAAACCCTTCCAATCTGAACAATTCGGAAGGGTTTTATAAATGATTCGGTTCAATTATTAATATTCACCCAAATGCGCTGCACTACATTTTCATTCGGGTCAATTGGATATTCCAGCTCGGTGTCATTAAAGATAATCATTAAATCAGCTGCATTTCCTATATTAAAGTATACACTTTCTTCATCGGATACATCCAATTCGACCGGTGATTGATCCTCGGAAAACATTCCGCTGAATAAAGACTCTCCTGCCTCATTCTCAATTTCCAGCCATGTGTTGCCGCTCGACTCCAGCGTAAGCGTAACTTCATCCCCCGCATCATTTAAATCAAAGGTCGAATTTGTCCCGCTTGTTTCTTCCTCCACGATGCTTAATTCGGCTTCTGACTCTTCTTCCTCAGGTTCCTCATTTGCTTCTTCATTTGTATCTTCGGTTTCTTCTTCGCCGGTACCAGCATCTCCATCTGTATTCTCTTCCGGATTATTAATAATTATTTCTTCATTATCATTTTGCTCTTCCGGAGAGTCTGTATCGCCGTTTGACACTGCCAGCTGTATAAAATACCAGGCGGCAAAGAAAATACCAATTACCAGTAATATGACAATAATCGTCGGAAGCAGGGAAAAAATGGCATTGTTTTTTTCCGAGCTGCTATCTTTTCTGGTACGCTGCATTCGGCTATACTGTACTTCAGTTTCATCCTCCGTTTTTGGAACTTCTTCCTTATATTCCTCAAGCAATTCATTTGGATCAAGGCCTACCGCATTTGCATATTCCTTGATAAATGCCCTGGCATAAAATTTTCCAGGCAAAACTTGCAGATTGCCCTCTTCAATAGCTACCAGATAACGCTTTTGAATTTTGGTCGTTTCCTGCAGACTATCCAGGGATATATTTTTTTCTTCTCTGGCTTCTTTCAGTCTTGCTCCTATTTCCATAAAAAACACCATCCATTTTCATCAAACTTGGCTTACCGCTGAACCAATGTGACGGAAGCCTTTAACAGGAAATACTAAAAATCAAACTAAAAATCAAACATCGAAAATCCCTGTTGCTGATCAAACTGCTGCCTTTCCACATGCTCATAAGTAATTTCCTCATCCTCATGACTTCGCAGTTCTATAATATAATCAAAATCATCCATATCATATTCCGTCTGCTGAACAAAAATATCCGGATGTTCTACTACTTTAATGGATGGGAGCTGCATAACCTCTCTGATTAATTCCCAATGTTTTTCGTTTGCCCGGCTTTTAGAAACAACTCCATCTATAATATAAATATTATTTGCGTTATATTCACCTTCAACCAGCTGACTGCGCACTGTTTGCTTAAGTAATGTGCTTGATACGAACAGCCACCTTTTATTAGCTGAAACACTTGCAGCAACGACGGATTCTGTTTTTCCGACCCGCGGCATGCCGCGTATCCCAATTAATTTATGTCCTTCCCGTTTGAATAACTCAGCCATGAAATCTACCAATAATCCGAGTTCATCTCTAACAAACCGGACGAGTTTCCGGTCATCTACATCCATGTGTATGTACCTGCCGTGTCTCACAGCAAGTCTGTCACGGAGTTTCGGTTTTCGGATTTTTCTTACTTCAATCGTATCCATCGTGTCGAGAATGGACTGCAGCCTTGTTATATTTTCATCAAATTTCGATAAAATCAGCATGACCCTTCTTGATTTTTCAATACCATTAATCGTTACAATGTTAAATGACAGCATTCCTAATAAAGAGGATATATCTCCCAAAAGTCCAGGGCGGTTCTTTTTAATTTCATATTCCAGATACCATTCTGTTCGATCCATAAATATCCTCCCATTATATATACTTTACTAATGGTAACCAAACATCTTTAATAATGCAATATAAGTCTATAATAAATGATTTTCACTCCCATGAAAAGTGGAAGCTTAGGATAACGGGGAAATAAATGAAAAAGAAGCTGCTTTGCCGGAAGCAGCTCCTCGTTTCTTATTGATTCATGTTGCCTTGATTTTGTACAAGTTTTATCATAGTGTTCGCAATTGCTTGCTGTTCCTCTTCGGAAGCAGCGTTCCATAAATCTCTCAGTACGGTTTCTTCACTGTTTTTTGGATCTACACTTTGTGCCAGGTAGTCGCCTACTTCTTCAGCAACACTTTCTATTGTTTGCTGGCTCATTCCCTGCTGCTGTGCTTCCTGCAGCTTATTAGCCAAAAAGCCTTTCCATGAATCAAAATTATCAAGTACTGACATACACCTTGCCTCCTTCAAAGTTTTACATGTATAGTATTTGAATTTCCTTTTTTTTTATACACACGGAGACAAAGCGATTCCATATCTTTTCAGGAGGCCTGTAAAATGTCGTATTTCTATGTTAATACACAGGCTACCATCCGCCGGTCACGTTAATAATTTCACCTTGAATATAGTTCGATCTACTATCAAATAAGAAAGAGACGGCATGTGCTATTTCCTCCGGTCTGCCTGCACGGTTAGCGGGTATTTCGGAAATAAGCATTTCCTTTTCCGTCTCGGGAAGGTGCCCATTCATTTTTGTTTCGATAAATCCGGGACTTACCCCATTTACAGAAATACCAGAAGGAGCTGCTTCTTTAGCCAATGCCTTTACAAAGCTGTTTTGGGCGCCTTTCACAGATGAATAAATTACTTCATTGCTAGCTCCTTGTTCTCCCCAAATCGAAGTTATGAATATGATCGTTCCCGATTGCCGTTTAACCATTTGCGGCAATATATATTTGATAATCATCCAAGGCGCTTTAACATGTAAATTAATCATTTTGTCCATGACAGTCTCCGGTGTTTCCTGAAATACGCCAAAGTGGGCCAGTCCGCTTGCGAAAATAATACCGTCAACAGGGAACACGAGCTCAGTCAAAAATTTTTTCACGGCGGCATCTTCACATAAATCCGCCTGCAATACAGCTAATACGCTCGATTCTTCCAAGCCCTCCCTTAGCTGGTCAATCATCTTCCTGTTTGTATTATAATGCAACAGCAATGTATAGCCATCCTTTGCAAGCTGTTGTGCAATGGCTATTCCAATATCACCGCTTGCACCGATAATAAGTACATTTTTCCCCATTATAAAACTCCTCAGTCAGCAGAGATCGTACATACCGAAAGGAAATCCTCCCGAATCCAGTTTTGTACAAAATGATTTGCATCGTCTGCTGTTAATGCCTCGATGGCAGGGATAATCTCAAAAAAATCAATATCAAGCGCATGGTAGTGTGTATATTTACTGGCTATAAATTCGAGTGAATTCATGGAGCGCAGGAGCCGGCCGATTTTTTTCTTTTTCATCCGTGTAAAGTCTGCTTCGGAAAATGTTTCTTTTTTCGTGGACATTAACAGCTGTTTTGTTTTTTCGGCGAACTGCTCCGGTTCATTTGTATTGGTGCCGATTAATGTGTAGCCAAAATTCCCCTCTAAATTCGTTTCAAAATAAAAGCTTGCATCAATCAACTTTTCATTGTACAGCTCCTGATAGAATGAACCGCCTTTGGAGAAATAATGATCCAATACCATTCCCTGGAGAAGGTCATGCTTTAAATATGCCTCTCCTTTTAATGGTTCTACAGATTCCTTAATCCCTATGGTGCATTTGGGAATAGAAACAGGCATGTTGATCTTTTTCTCTTTCATGGCTACCTCCTTTGGCTCCTCCGGGTAGCTGCGATTAATTTCATCCATTTTTTTGAACGCTTTATTATTCTGATTTTCCTCAATGAATGTCATCAGCGTTTCTTCATTAAAGTTCCCCGTAATAAACAACGTCATATTTTCCGGATGGTAAAAAGTGTGATAGCAAGTATACAGGTCATCCTTCGTAATCGATTGAATAGAGTCTACGGTTCCTGCTATGTCGATATTTACCGGATGATGCTTAAACATGGCCTGAATGGTTCCCATAAATGATTGCCAATCAGGCTGATCATCATACATTTTAATCTCCTGGGCTATGATGCCCTTTTCTTTTTCCACGGATTCTTCAGAGAAGTATGGATCCTGTACAAAATCAATCAGTGTCTCCACATTTTTTTCAATATGATTGGTTGCCGAAAATAAATAAGCTGTTTTGGTAAATGAGGTGTATGCATTTGGTGAAGCGCCCTGCTTTCCAAAGTCTGCAAACACATCCCTGTCTTCTTTTTCAAATAATTTATGCTCCAGAAAATGTGCAATTCCTTCAGGTACGGTAATTGCTTCTTTTTTTCCAATTGGAACAAATGATTGATCGATGGAACCATAGTCTGTAGAAAATAATGCATAAGTTTTGGACATATCTTTTTTGGGCAGCAGGATGACTGTTAAGCCATTCTTTAGTTTTTTTGAATAGACAGTTTCATCAATATGGCTGTATGTTTGTTTATGCATCAGATGATCCTCCTTCCCGGGTAAGCAAATAAAGTGTGTCTTCCTCAATTTTTTTGCCGACGTCTATCACATCTTGTTTCGAAACCTTTTTAATGTTTTCGGTCATCTCCTCAGGGGTGCGTGTGACACCGCCTAAAACCTGCTGGTATAATAATTCAATAATTCCCTGCGGGTGATCCATCGTTTCCAGCAGCTGATTGACAATTAGATCTTTTGTTTCTGTTACATCATTCTCTGTAAAATCACCTTGTTTCATTGCTTCCATCTGTTTTTTAATGATATCTCTCGCTTTTTCAAAATCATCAGGTGCTATGCCGCTGAAGACGAGCAATAATCCTTTGTGACTCTCCAGCTTTGAGGCCGCATAATAGGCAAGACTGTTTTTCTCCCTGACGTTGATAAATAATTTAGAGCTTGGAAATCCGCCAAAAATGCCGTTAAATACCTGGAGCGAAAAATAATCCTTATCACGGTATGCGGTGTTGGTACGGTATCCAATATGGAGTTTAGCCTGCTGGATTTCCTGCTTTTCTACTACTTCCTTCTGTTTTACAGTTTGGTTATTTTCCTCATCTTCTTCCGGCACCTGGGGGTTACTTTTTCGCTTAAAGACGGCATTGAATTTATTTGTTACCTCTTCTTCATCAAAATCTCCATGGACATAAATATTCATCTGATCAGACTGTAACATGGTCAGGTAATAGGAATACAAATCTTCATTTGTTAAATCCTCCAGATCTTCCTCATAACCATGGACATGAAGCTGATACTTCTCCCCTTTACACATTTCATCAATAAGTCTCATGTTGGCATAGCTCATTTTATCGTCTTTTTGTGCATGTATTTTTTTTCTCAGTGTATCTTTTTCCCTGTTAAAAATCGCATCATTAAAACGGTTATCCTTAGCATGTGGGTTATATAGTATGTCGTGTACAAGGTCAATTCCTTCATTCATTATGTCCATATTATCCGGAATAAATTTTTTATTCGCCAATTCCATACGAATCGTAATAATATGACTCTCACCCTTCTTATTTCCGCCAATCCCAAGCACAGAACCATATAAATCATCAAGTTTCAGCTGCAATTCCTGCTTGCTTGGATAATTATTGGTCCCCTGATTCAGAACATAGGGAAGCAATGCTCTGTAAGTAATCGTCTCTCTGTTCAAGGGTGCTTTTAATTTCACCGTAATTGAATTTGTTTTAAATTTATAGCTTTTTATGAAATGGAGTTGGTATCCATCCTGCTTACTTACATATTCTTTTATTGACGTCATGTAACATCCTCCCGGTTTTAGCGTATTTCCTCTTTATTTTGTACACATTTATTTTCTATATGTACTTCATTATAGAGCAAAAAAAACCGACTTGCTAATATTTTCCGGCAAGTCGGTTTTTTCACATTAAATAGTATCGATTAAAGAACTTCAGCACGAAGAAACACCGTAGTCATTAGTTTAAAAGGCGGAACCAAAATTTAGCGAAGTCCCTGATTCTCGATCTGGAACGGGCATACCCGCCAAGATCCGAAAATTACTCTTATTCTCAAACCTTGCGCATGGCTTTTGTGCTATTATCTGCTCCCTTTAATATACGGCTGTCCATTTGCTTTCGGTGCTTCCGCTCTGCCAATAAATCCTGCAAGCGCAAGGATAGTCAGCACGTACGGAGCGATTAACAGGAATACCTGCGGCACATCCGCGAGAAGGGGAATTCCTGCGCCAATGACACTCAGGCTTTGAGCAAAACCGAAGAATAGTGCGGCGCCCATTGCCCCTAGTGGGTGCCATTTACCGAAGATGACTGCTGCCAATGCCATAAACCCTTGTCCCACAATGGTTGCGTGCGAGAAATTGAGCGCAATTGTCAATGCAAACACAGAACCGCCAAGACCACCTAAAGCTCCTGACAGAATCACGGCAATGTACCTCATTTTATATACATTGATACCATTTGTATCAGCTGCCATCGGATGCTCTCCCACTGCCCTCAAACGCAGCCCAAATGGTGTTTTATATAATACATACCAGGCGAGAAATGCAAGAATGATCGCTAAATATGAAGTCAGATACATATTTGAGAACAATATATCTCCGATGACCGGTATTTCTGAAAGAATTGGTATATCTATCGTATAAAATGGCTGGGAGACCATATCTGTCTGGCCTTTATCATACCATTGCTTAGTAAGGAATATGCCCAGTCCCAAAGCAAGGAAATTAATTGCCACTCCGCTAACCACTTGATCAGCATGAAAACTGACGGCCGCGACAGCATGGATTACGGAAAACAAAGCTCCGATAAGCATGGCCACGATGATAGAGATCCAAGGTGTCCAAGCACCAAAAACATCTGCAAAAGTAAGGTTGAAAACCACCCCTACAAATGCCCCCATTACCATAAGGCCTTCCAAGCCAATATTAACTACACCTGAACGTTCACTGAACACTCCGCCTAGAGCCGTAAAAATTAAAGGTGCTGAAAAGAAAAGGGCAGGGGGAATAATTGATTGCAATAAGTCAATGAATCCCATTTATTTCTCCTCCTTTTTAAAGCGAAGTATGGCCCAGCGGATAATATAACTGGAAGCAACAGAGAAAATGATGAGAGCAATAATAATGTCCACCAATTCATTTGGCACGCCTGCTTCGGTAGGCATATTTAATGCCCCCACTTTTAAAGCACCGAACAAAATGGCTGCAAGCACAATACCTATAGCCGTGTTTGCGCCCAACAATGCAACCGCTATGCCGTCAAAACCCAAATTGGAAAAGCCGCCGCTCACTGTCATATTTCCAAATGTTCCAAGTCCTTCCATAGAACCTGCCAAACCGGCAAAAGCACCGGCGATCACCATGGATAGGACAATATTTCTTTTTACATTCATACCGGCATATTTGGATGCATGCTTATTAAAACCTACAGATTTTAATTCGTAACCAATGGTGGTGCGCTCGATAATAAACCACATAATCATAGCGGCAAATAAAGCGATTAAAATTCCGTAATGCATTCGGGAAAAATAAGTTAATGACTGCAGCCACTCTGAAGACAGTGAAGCGGTTTCTGCGATTCTTTCCGTGCTATTCTCACTGTCTGACAGTACGTTTCTTATAATGGCATTGGAACTGTACAAGGCAATATAATTCAGCATAATGGTAACAATTACCTCATGTACACCAAGGCGTGCTTTTAAAATACCGGGGATGAATCCCCAAATTGCTCCCGCAAGAGCTGCAACAAAAATAGCAAGCGGGAGATGTATGTACATTGGCGCATCTACCGTGATGCCAATCCAAACTGCGGACAGCCAGCCGACAATCACTTGCCCTTCTGCCCCGATGTTGAATAAACCGCTGCGGAAAGCAAAACCTACCGCCAGACCGGTTAAAATGTATGGGGTTACCTGACGTACTGTCTCCCCGAAGAAATAGGCATCCCCAAAAGCACCTTCCCATAGGGCAGCATACCCCTGGATCGGATTATAACCAAAAATAAGCATAATAATGGCACCTGCCAGCAATCCGATAAAGACAGATATCAGCGGGACTAAAATATTAAAGGTTTTGTTGGATGTCATTATTCCCCACCTGCCTTTTCTTTCTTGCTTCCGGCCATTAATAAACCGAGTTCCTGTTCATTTGTCTCTTCCGGTTTTCTTTCGGCAACAATTTTCCCGTCAAAAATTACTGCAATCCGGTCACTCACATCCAGGATTTCATCCAGTTCAAATGAAACTAATAATATAGCTTTTCCCCTGTCTCTTTCTTCGATTAGTTTATTATGAATAAATTCAATTGCTCCGACATCAAGCCCTCTTGTAGGCTGGGCAGCAATTAGTAAATCAGGGGACCGGTCTACTTCCCTTGCTACAATAGCTTTTTGCTGGTTTCCTCCGGACAATGCTCTTGCCTTGGTATAGGCGCTTGGTGTACGGACGTCATATTCTTTGATAAGACTTTCCGCTTTTTTGTAAATTTCCTTGTAATTTAATACTTTGTTTTTCGAATAAGGTTTTTGATAATAGGTTTGAAGCACTATATTTTCCCCTATTGGAAAATCAAGCACCAGACCGAATTTATGCCTGTCCTGTGGAATATGGCCAATTCCGCTTTCAGTAACCTTTCTCGGCGATAAATTAGTGATATCTTTATTATTTAATTTAATTTTGCCGGATTCTGCTTTCATCAGGCCGGTTATGGCCTCGATCAATTCAGTTTGTCCGTTTCCGTCAATCCCGGCTATACCGACTATTTCACCAGCACGAATTTCCAAATCAAGTCCTTTTACCATATCGACTTTCCGGGAATCCCTGACAACCAAATTTTCTATATTCAGCACTGATTCCTGCGGAGCAGCTGGTCCTTTTTCGGTTTTAAAGCTGACTTCTCTTCCCACCATTAATGATGCAAGTTCTGTTACAGTTGTTTTGGCAACATCAAGTGTCCCTATCCCTTTTCCTTTGCGTATTACAGTGCAGCGGTCACATATTTGCATAATTTCTTTTAACTTATGCGTAATCAGAATAATGGACTTTCCTTCTGCAATCAGGGATTGCATTATTTCCATAAGCTCTGTAATTTCCTGTGGAGTAAGTACAGCAGTCGGTTCATCAAAAATAAGTACATCCGCTCCGCGATAAAGCGTTTTAAGTATTTCCACACGCTGCTGCATCCCTACAGAAATGTCGCTGATTTTTGCTTTGGCATCTACCCGGAGTCCGTATCGGTCAGAAAGTTCCTGCACCTCTTTTTCCGCTTTTTTAAGATTGATACTGCCTTTTTTTGTCGGTTCGTTTCCCAGAATAATATTTTGTGTAACTGTAAAAGGCTCTACCAGCATAAAATGCTGGTGAACCATCCCTATTCCCAGATCATTTGCCACATTGGGATCCGTTATTTTTACTTGTTCTCCATTTACGCGGATTTCTCCTTTTTCAGGCTGATACAAACCGAAAAGGACGTTCATCAATGTAGATTTCCCAGCGCCATTTTCCCCAAGTAAAGCGTGTATTTCTCCTTTTTGCAGCTGTAAGGTTATGTTGTCATTTGCAACAATCCCCGGAAATTCTTTGCGTATATTCAGCATTTCAATAACGTAATCCATTGCAGTCTCACTCCTTTACTTACAAGTAGATCAATCAGATATCTTTCGCAGTACAAATTTTTCCGGATCTTATGTATAAGGACTTCAGCTACTCCTTTTTCATTGCCGGGTCTTTGCGATATCCTAAATCTAAATTTTAAATCATATTACACATTTTAAAGTGTTTTACTAAAGGGATGAGGCTGTCTCTTAAAGGGGATACGACACTGCAGTATACAAATCTATTGGAAACCAATAAAATTCGCTGCAGCTTCAGTGTCTTTGATCCCTTTATTTTTGGACAGCCTCATTCTGCTTATAAGGAGTCAATAAAACCTTCCAATTCATCACGTGTCTGCGGTACTTCTATTTCGCCATTAATAATTCTTTCTTTCCAGTCATTCGTTGTGTCTACAATTTCTTCTGTAATGGCTTCTTCATTCGTATCAGCCAGGGAAACCCCTTCATCCTCCAGTCCGAATTCCAGTACTTCCCCTCCAGGGAATTCGCCGTTAAGTCCCATATTACTTACTTCCTGTACGGATATGTCCACGCGTTTAACCATAGAAGTAAATGTCACATTATGATCGCCAATGACGCCTTCTTCATGTTGGTCACGGTCCACGCCAATTACCCATACATCACGGTCCGGATCATTTTGCTTTAAGTCTTTTGCCTGGGCAAATACACCGTTTCCTGCAGCACCGGCTGCATGGTAAATAATATCTGCGCCATCATTGTACATCCTTGTTGCAATCAGTTTTCCATCGTCGGCCGAACTGAAATCCCCAACATATTGAATGTCTACATCAATATCCGGATTAACTGAAAGCGCACCGGCAACAAATCCTACTTCAAACTTATTAATTAGGTCTGAATCAACGCCGCCTACAAAACCCAATTTATTCGTTTCCGTTTTCATTGCTGCAGCTACCCCTGCCAGAAATGAACCTTCATGTTCAGCAAAAGTGATGCTGGCCACATTTGGCGCATCTACAACAGTATCCACAATAGAGAAATCCAAGTCAGGATTTTGCTCTGCAATATTAGTAATAGCATCCTCCAGCAGGAAACCGATTCCAAAAACCAAATCATAATCATTTCGCACTAAACGTGTCATATTCGGCATGTAATCTGATTCATCCGCCGATTGTGCATAATCAAATCCTTCTCCTCTTTCCAGGCCATGCTCTTCGCCCCAGGCCTGGATCCCTTCCCATGCGGACTGGTTAAATGATTTATCATCAACGCCGCCTTCATCTGTAACCATGCCAACAGAGTAATCCCCGGAAGATTCTTCCCCATTTGCACCATCTTCTGCAGCGGAATCATCTTCGGCACCTTCCCCGCCGCCGCAAGCAGCCATAAGCATGCCAAGTCCTAATATTAATGCGAACAATAAAATGAACTTACGATTTTTCATACTGAAAACCCCCATTTTTGTAAATTAATCAATTCAGAAAAAATCCCATCATTAGTATTTCCTTTAATCCTGCTATTACTCACCACCCCCTTAGTAAAACTCTCATTCGTTCGGCTGGTTATTTAAATATTTGGACGTGGAAATTCCAGATGCAGCTAACCAATTGCTTTGCTGAAATTTTCAAACTTTCCTAACTTAAAGTCCATGCTACATCCTTTTCCTTACTACCTCAAACCGGAAAAAATCTGAGCGAAAGTAATTTGACGAGTATAAAACAGGCTCATCTTTTTCTGTATAATGTAACTGCTTCAATAAAAGCAGGGGCTGACTGGGATCACAGTTTAAAATATTAAATATCCGCTGCTGGTAGCTTACAGGTTCAATCCTTGTCAAAGCATAAGACACATGTATATTTGCATATTTTTCCAGTGCTTTAAATAAAGATTCTTCCCTTTTAATACTATTTTGCGGCAATAAGTTTTCAGGAAGCTTGTCGATGCAGAAAACCACCGGTTTATTATCTGCTGTGCGCACTCGCTCAATTTTAAAAACAGACTGCAGCTCATCATCGGCAAATTGTTCCTTATCTTCAGCAGATAGTTTGGTTACTTCTGAAGTTATGTATTGTGTCCCGGCTTTTTTTCCGGAATCCTCTATCATGGCAGTAACACTGTTTAGCTGTTCAATACCTGATGAAAATATTGGTTTTGGATTAACAAATGTACCTACCCCGTGTTTTCGAAAAACAATATTCTCTTCTTCCAGAACTCTCAATGCTTCTCTCAAAGTAGCACGGGATACACCAAGCATTCTTGACAGTTCATATTCCGACGGCAGTTTTTCCCGCTCCTTATATTTCCCCTCCTTCATATCCCGTTTTAGCTGATCAATGACCTGTAAGTATAAATGTCGTGAATCTGGCCGGATAGACATATGTGCTCCCCTTAATATATAGTTGTAAATTCAAAGGTCTGACCTCTGACGTATTACTTTCATCCTACATAAATATATCACTATTAGATAAATAAATAAATAGGCCGGGCGTAAATTCATTAAAAAACTAATTTTCACAATAAATTTATTCATATTTAACTTTCATCGGATCTAAATAAACCCGGCATCATTTTACCGGGTTTATTTAAAGCGATTATGATGTTTTTTCTTCCTGGGATTGAGTTACCAGCACCGTTCTTGGTTTGCTGCCTTCATATGGACCAACGATTCCCCTGTCTTCCATTGCATCTATTAATCTTGCGGCTCTTGTATAACCAATCCGGAACCTGCGCTGAAGCATGGAAACACTTGCGCTTTGCATTTCTATGATGAGCTGGACTGCATCATCAAAAAGTTCATCATCTACTTCATCCACGATTTCATTTGTATCCTCAGGGATCATTTCCTCCTGGTATGAAGCTTTTTGCTGGTCAATACAATGGTCTACAACCCGTTCTACCTCTTCATCGGATAGAAAGGCACCTTGTATCCGCGTAGGTTTTGATGCGCCTACTGGCAAAAACAGCATATCCCCCCGTCCCAATAGCTTTTCGGCACCGCCTGAGTCCAAAATTGTTCTCGAATCGGTTTGGGAAGAAACACTAAAGGCTATTCTGGAAGGAATGTTCGCTTTAATTACACCGGTAATTACATCTACGGACGGTCTTTGTGTCGCAATGATTAAATGGATCCCGGCTGCCCTTGCCATTTGGGCAAGTCTGGTAATTGCATCCTCTACATCACTGGAGGCCACCATCATCAAATCAGCCAGTTCGTCTACCAATACGACGATATATGGCAAGTTAGGCTGCTGTTCATCTGAAGTCTGATTATATTTCCGGATGAATTCATTATACCCCTCTATGTTCCGGGTTCCGGTTTCGGAAAATAATTCATACCTTCTTTCCATTTCGGCAACTACCTTCTTTAATGCCCTGGAAGCCTTTTTGGGATCGGTAACGACCGGAGCTAGCAGATGTGGTATGCCGTTATAAACATTTAATTCCACTTTTTTCGGATCAATCATCATCATTTTAACTTCATGCGGTTTTGCACGCATCAAAATCGTTGTAATAATACCATTTACACAGACACTTTTACCGCTGCCTGTTGCACCGGCTATTAATAGATGCGGCATTTTACTTAACTCTGAAACTATGGCATCTCCGGAAATATCCCTGCCTAATGCGAATAATAGTTTGGAAGTTTGGTTATTTAATGTATTATCCATTACTTCCCTTAGTGAAACCATGGCAATTTCCTGGTTTGGAACTTCAATCCCAACAGCAGATTTTCCGGGAATCGGCGCTTCGATACGTATATCTTTTGCGGCAAGCGCCAGCGCCAGATCATCGTGAAGACTTACAATTTTACTCACCTTTACCCCTGCTTCAGGATATACCTCGTATTTTGTTACAGCAGGACCGACATTCACTTTTGTCACTCTTGCCCGAACACCAAAACTGTGAAATGTCCGCTCCAGCTTCCTTACTGTTCCCTGTATTTGTGATTTTTCCTGGTGCTGGGCATTGTGGGCAGGCTCTGCAAGCAAATCCAATGATGGAAGCGTGTAATCACGGTTTTCCGTTTCTTCCATCGTCATATCTCCGATTGCGTCATCTTCCGTTGTCTCGCTGGTTTCTTCCACAGATTTTTGCGCTTTATTTTCATCTGCTTTTTCCTGTTTGAACTCCTCCGCTGCATAAGCAGTATCAGTAAAAGCCTGAATAAAAGGTTCATCCCTTTCATCAGCCAAAACTTCCTCCACTGTACCGTGATTGACACTTGCTGTCTTTTGCTCTTTTTTCTCCAGCCTGTAGTTTTGCCATTTCTCATTCAGGCATTTTACCATATCCGAGAGCTTCATACCGGATTTCCTTGCTAATTCACCTAAAGATACTTCTGTCATAAACATAATACCAATAATCATGGAAAAAACAGCTGCTATCTTTGCTCCGACAAGAGAAAATAGATAGTAGGAAAAAGTGAAAAAAAGCGCGCCTGCCATTCCTCCGCCAATAACTTGAGCAGAGGCCTGTCCGCTTAAATAAGTAAAAAACTGATCCCAGGTTGTTGCAATGATAGATATATTTTCACTTACTACTAAACTTTCATATACTTGGATATGCGTAATGAGTAAAAGTCCAATAAAAAAGATAACGAAACCGACCATTTTCCTGTTGGAAAAATCAGGCTTTCTTCTTTTCACTACTAATATGATTCCTGTGATCAGTAATATAACGGAGGCAACAAAATACCAAATACCCAGAAAGAATCGAAAAATATGCTCCAGACCGCCGGGAATTACGCCATCGCTAATCGCACTGGCTCCACTGCCAAAAATTGCAAGAAATATAAAAAGCAGCCCAATCAATTCAAATTTCAACTGTTTTTTTAACTTTTTGCTGCGCCTCTTCTTTTTACGAGCCATTCTTCCACCCCCATATGTACAGGAAAGCTTATATAATATAAAGACTAAACCCTTGCCGGGAAAATGACAAGGGTTATTGTTTCATTATACCATAATCAGGTAAAGAAAAGCATCGTACAAAGAGTGCTAAGATAAAATAGAACCCGGTGTGAATTTCTCATCCAGAAAATCCTGGGGATCCGTGGACATGAGCTGTAAGAGCTGATAGGACCCATCTTCCATTTGTTCTGCATAAACCGACCTGCCTTCATAAGATATAAACTGGCGGTTATTATATGAGGAGTTTGCCGTAGGAAAAATGTCTTCCTGTGATAATGGCGTATATAAAATCATTGAATCACCTGCTCATCCATATCTTTATTTTTGTCAATCAGCTCATTGACTTTTTGCATCGCTTCTTTCACTCCGCCGATCCCGTCGATTAATCCGTAATCAACTGCATTGGTCCCCACCACATTTGTCCC
Source organism: Virgibacillus aidingensis (assembly GCF_010994035.1). Lineage (GTDB taxonomy): Bacteria > Bacillota > Bacilli > Bacillales > Amphibacillaceae > Virgibacillus_N. Next base: position 194,193 of record NZ_WIXN01000005.1, on the reverse strand, counting down.
TATGTCCCTTGTCAGATTCCCTTTGGCAAACATTAATTCCTTAAATTTTTCCTCTTTAATATTTGAATGATTTACAACAAAATCAATTACCCTTTCCTGCATCTTATCAAGATATTCAAATGTTTGCGGCACCCCGATAACCAAGCCCGTTAAACGTACCGGATGGATTGTCATCGTTGCAGTTGGTGCGATAAATGAATGATTGGCAGCTACAGCTATAGGAACACCAATGGAATGGCCGCCGCCTAAAACGATGGATACAGTAGGTTTTGACATAGAAGCAATCATTTCCGATAATGCCAGTCCCGCTTCCACATCTCCTCCTACAGTATTTAATAATATGACCAAACCTTCAATTTTTGGGTTTTGTTCAATGGCTATAAGCTGTGGCAATAAATGTTCATATTTTGTTGTTTTATTTTGAGGCGGAAGCTGAACATGTCCCTCTATTTGACCGATGATAGTCAGTACATGCACATTGGAATCAGGAGCCTGAGCTACATTTGATTGGCCAAGCTGCTGGATTTTCTGAACAATGCCGGATTGGTTTTCCTGCCCTTCATTCGGCTGCTGTGTTTCTTTTTTTTCATTTTTATTATTCATTTACGAACACCCCTCTTTATCAATTCCTGCTACTTAATATGTACGTAAATGACTTTTGCCATGCACAGATATGCAGATATAATTAAAAACCATTTTCCAATATAACATTAGATTTTTAAACTGTCCGAGGGATAAGACGCTCCAGCGTTCATCCGGAAAATAACACAGCAGCAGACATTAGAGAACATGGTTGTCATCAATTCTTCATGGGATTTAGAAAGCTTCCTTAACGCAGAAATAAAAATACCGGCTGCAATTCAGCCGATACTTTTATGGATGATATCCTCCAGGGTATTCTTTTCTTGTTCGTTAAGTGGGATTAATGGGAGACGGACAGTTCCTGAATCAAGACCATTTAGCTTCAGGGCTGTTTTTACAGGTACGGGAGAAGGAGAGGAAAACAAGCCGTTCATCAAAGGAAGTAATTTCCGGTGCAATCTGCCGGCTTTATCGACTTCCCCGCGATAGAAATACTCCATCATTTGTTTCATTTCGCTGCCTATAATATGAGAAGCTACGGACACTGTACCATTAGCACCTACTGATAACATCGGCAATGTCAGGCTGTCTTCACCGCTGTACACACTGAAGTCATCCTTTGTCCGCTCAATGATAATGGCAGTCTGGTCCAAATCGCCTGAAGCTTCTTTTAGTGAAACAATATTATCAATTTCACTTAATCGTATGATGGTTTCTGCATTCATTTTCACCACAGAACGTCCGGGTATATTATACAGCATGACGGGTAAAGAGGTCTGCTCTGCAATCGCCTTAAAATGAGAGTATATACCTTCCTGGCTTGGTTTATTATAATATGGTGTGACAAGCATAACAGCATCCGCACCGGCTTTTTCTGCCTCTTGTGTTAATCTGATGGAAGCTTTTGTATTGTTGCTCCCTGTTCCCGCTATAACCGGCACTCTTTTTTTCACCACTTTAACTACATGCTGAAACAATTCCATTTTTTCATCAACAGACAGGGTCGGCGATTCACCGGTAGTGCCAGCAACAACCAGCCCATCCGATGAATTCCGGATTAAATGTTCGATTAAAATGGTTGTTTGTTCAAAATCAACTTCCCCATTTTGTTTGAACGGAGTAACCATCGCCGTTAATAATTGACCGAAGTTCATTTTAATCAGCCTTCTTTCAAATTGATGCATATTTAACTGCCTGGATAATACCAGGCAGAATTCTTGAGGTTAGTACCATTCCATGAAAAAAGGTTTATTTTGTCCTCGGGGCAAGCAAGCGTTCACCCAGGCCGAACACATCATGCAAAGCATTTACTGCCTTTTTTAAATCTGCATCATGTACAAGCACCCAAATAGTCGTATGACTGTCAGCTGATTGCAGAATTTGAATTTCCTGTTCGGTTAATGCCTGAACAATTTGGGAAGCGACACCGGGCATTCCCGTCATGCCGGCACCGACTGCAGAAACTTTTGCACAATTTCTTGTGATTTCCGGGTGAAATCCCAACGTCTCCAATATACGAACTGCTCTCTCTGTTAGTGCATCAGGTACAGTGTAGATGACACCGGTTGGTGAAATGTTAATAAAATCAACGGAAATCCCGGCCTCAGCCATTCCTTTAAAAACCTCGGACTGAAGTCGATAAACTTCCTCTTTCGTCTGTACTTTGATTTGTGTAACAGAGGAAATATGGGCAATACCGGTAATTAGTCTTTCCGAAATATCTTTCCCCATTTGCTGTTCTCTTGAGGAAGTTACCAGTGTTCCTCCATTATCCGCATAGGTAGACCTGACTTTCATTGGGATTTTAGCCTGCATGGCAATTTCCACAGCCCGCGGGTGTATTACTTTTGCTCCCTGATATGCTAAATTGCAAATTTCCGTATAAGTCACGATATCAAGCGGTCTTGCTTTTTCCACAACACGCGGATCCGCAGTCATAATGCCATTGACATCAGTAAATACCTCAATGCGTTCAGCCAAAAGGGAGGCTCCAAGTGCAGCAGCTGTTGTGTCACTACCGCCGCGGCCGATCGTCGTAATATCTCCGGCTTCCGTCTGGCCCTGAAAGCCTGCCACGATAACTACATCGTGTTTTTCCAATTCATTTAGAACCCGATCCGGCTTCACTTCTTTTATTTTTGCCCGGGTAAAATCCTCCGTAGTGATAAATCCTGCCTGTGCTCCCGTTAAAGCAATCGAATCAATGTGATGGTTCCTTAACTCATTGGAAAGTACCACGGATGAGATTACTTCACCGCAGGACATAAGCATATCAAGCTCGCGCTCGGAACTCTTATTTCCCGGAAAATCAACCAGATCCAGCAGCGTATCTGTAGCATACGGATCCGGTTTTCTGCCCAGCGCGGATACTACTACCACAAGCTTATAGTTGTTCCTCAGTGCTTCTTTAATATGTTTTATTACATGGGTTCTGTTTTGATCAGATTGTACGGAAGTTCCGCCAAATTTTTGAACAAGGATTCTCATGTTTCCACCTCTATTAGTAATAGGCTATTTATTCTCTATTAATGCTTGTGCTATTTGGACTGTATTCAATGCCGCACCTTTCATTAAATTATCTGAAACCACCCACAGATGAAAGCCTTTTTCATGATCAGGATCTTTTCTTACCCGGCCGACAAATACTTCCTCTTTATCTTCAGCACTTAAAGGGGTTGGGTAAGTCTGGGTCGCCGGATCATCCTGTAAGACAATTCCCTCGGCATTCTCCAGTGCTTTCCATACATCATCGATCTCAATGCCATCCTTTTCCACTTCAATATATATACTTTCGGCATGTGAAGTAAAGAAAGGCAGGCGAACACACGTAGCAGCAACAGGCAATGCCGGAGCATGCATAATTTTTTTCGTTTCATTGATCATTTTCATTTCTTCAAAGGTATACCCGTTTTCCTGAAATACATCAATCTGCGGAAGTGCGTTAAATGCGATCGGGTAATGTTTCTTATCCCCTTTTACAGGAAGAAGTTCAGCATGCAGCTCTTGATTGTCCAGATAATCCCTGCTCTGCGCTTCCAGTTCTTTCACCGCCTCGGCTCCAGCACCGGAAACCGCCTGGTAGGTTGACACAATTACACGGTTTAAACCGAATGTATCCCGAATTGGTTTTAAAGCTGCTACCATTTGGATGGTAGAGCAATTTGGGTTCGCTATGATACCCTTATGATTTTTTATATCTTCTTTGTTTACTTCAGGTACAACCAGCGGCACATCCTCATTCATTCTGAATGCACTTGTATTATCCACAACTACTGCTCCACGCTTTACTGCTTCGGGAGCAAATTTTTTGGAAATAGAACCACCTGCCGAAAACAATGCTATATCTATTCCTTCAAAACTGTCCGGAGCGGCTTCTTCCACGGTAATTTCCCTGTTTTTAAAGTTTATCTTTTTTCCAGCCGACCTTTTGGAAGAAAGCAGTTTTAATTCTTTTACGGGAAATTCCTTTTTCTCCAGCAGCTTCAGTATCGTTTCTCCAACTGCTCCCGTTGCTCCAAGTACTGCTACATTGTATCCTGTATTTTGTTCCATTCTCTTGTTCCCACCTTATATAAAATTACATTTTGTTCTTATAATTTTCTATTCTATCATACTCTGCTGCATATGCGGAACAATTACAGGCTGAAGTTGGTTAAATTGGAGTGCTTCCTCTACTGTATCGCTTAATAAGTCCATTTTTGCCACCAGTGAATTTGGCTTTTTATATGGATTATCCTGTCCAAACGGGATGAAATAAATTAATTTGGTTGCCATGAGCCGCATTAAATTTACGCCATTGAGACCTAATGCATCATTTGTGGAAATACCAAGTACAACCGGCCGGCCATTTCTCATGGTTGCCTTTGCCGCCATGAGGACTGGGCTATCAGTCTGGGCATTGGCAAATTTGCTCATCGAGTTTCCTGTTAACGGGGCAATTACCATGCAATCCAATGGGTATTCAGGTCCCAGCGGTTCGGCATCAGGCATATTATCAATGACTTTTTTTCCTGTGATGGTTTCAATTTTTTTAATATGATCTGCTGCTTTGCCGAATTTTGTGTCAGTATTTTGGACTGTATACGTTACCACAGGCACTACTTCCGCTTTTAGTTCCATCAGTTTTTCCAGCTGCGGAAAAACTTCCTCATACGTGCAGTGGGAAGCCGTAATGCCGAACCCGATTCTTTTACCTTCTAAACTCATCATTTAAAACCCCTTCCTGTTTTAAAAATAAATGATTTATTTACTTAAAAATTGTTTAATCACATCAGCAAGTATTTTTCCTGCTGTTTTGGGAGCCACAATTCCCGGTAAACTTTTTGCCAAAATAGCTTTTATCCCGCGTTTTTCTGCATAATCAAAATCTGTTCCGCCCGGTTTGGAAGCCAGATCAAAAATTAATGCGTGTGAAGGTAAATGCTTTATTTCATTTTTGGTTATAATTTTATCGGGAATTGTATTAATTAATAAATCACAATTATTTGTAAAACGGTGGAGTTCATCTAAAGGGATAGCAGTTAAACCCATTTCGGAGATTCTGGCCAGGTCTTTTATATTGCTTGCACTCACGGATACTTTAGCTCCCAGTGCAGAAAACTTATTTGCGACCGTATTTCCCACTCTGCCAAATCCGGCAACGATAACGCGTGAGCCATGAATGGTGTAATCTGTATGTTCAATTGCCATCATAATTGTTCCTTCTGCAGTCGGAATGGAATTATATATGGCCACGTCATCCCTGTTTAATAAAGGAATTAACTTTACATTTGCTTCCTTTGCGGCTGCATTTAAATAAGCACTCGTATTTCCGGTAAAAATAAATGCTGATTTATTTAGCTTCTGAAACCATTCTTTTTCAATCTTTATTGGCTGGTCTGAAAACACTGTTTCCACGTTGCCTCCTGAATCTGTTCCGGTGATCGGCAATATGACAGCATCAAGTTCTGCGGGATTTAATTCGTGAAACTCCATTTGTTTTAGACCAGTAAATCCTTGTTCTAGTCTTTCAAAGCCTACAAGTATAATTGTTGTGTCTGAAAGTGATTGCAGCTGTCTGATTAATTCCAGGTAGCGTGCGTCCCCTCCTATGACAGCAATTAATTGATTCATTATGGTTAAACACCCTCCAAACTTGCACTTCCTTTTATCACTTACTTCTTTATAGCTTATGTGGTTGTAGGCTGTTAGTGATAAGTAGTTGGCAAAAACCTTGCAAAAAGGCTGATATCACGTGGATACCAGCCTTTTTGAATCAGTTTCTATTCGAATTCATCTGCATCAATGATAATCATATCTTCTCCAATTTTACGTATGGACTCCCAGCGTATTTTTGTTTCCTCCCCTTCTTTTTTTAATCCAAACCACTTATAATTTGGAATAACAAACGCTTCGATTTTCCCTGTTTTCTCATTAATTTCGAGATCGGTTTGCCCCAATATACCGAGCCTTGACCCTTTGTTTACATTAACAATTTCTTTTCCGCTCATATCTTTATATCGCATATATCCAAACCCCCGCCATTTATCCTATTAAAAAGATTATGATCAAGGTTTGTTATTTATAACCGGAGTTAATGATAACTCACCCAATATAATTTGTTATGGTGCAATTAATGCTTCGGAAGATGGCCTGTCAAATACAGCTTTAATTATTTTATTTATCGAATCATGGGATACGGCATCAATTTCCTCGATCGTTTCATCAAGGGTGCGGTGCCTTTTAAGGAGCAGTTCGTTCTTTCCGTTACGGCTCATCCGGCTATTTGTGCTCTCCAGACTGAGCATAAAGTTTCCTTTTAACTGCTCTTTGCTGTTTTGTAATTCTTTGTCTGTCAGGCCGCCGTCTATTAATGTATTTATCGTCTCATCAATTGTCTCTCTTAGTAATGGCAGCTGTTTATTGCCGGTTCCTGCATAAATCGTCAACAGACCATTATCCAAAAAAGATGAGTGGTAGGAAAAGACTGCATAGGCCAGGCCCTGTTTTTCCCTTATGTCTTGAAATAACCGGGAACTCATGCTGCCGCCAAGTACATTATTCATAATGATCAAGCTGTAAATATTTTCATTGCCGATGGACAGTCCATCAAAGCCAAGACATAAATGTGCCTGCTCTGTATCTTTATTCTTTTCTATATTCTGAGCTAAAAAAGATGGTTTTGTAATGGAAGCCGGATCATGTTTTGATTGATATGAACCGAAATGACTTTCAATGGAACTGATAAACGATTCATCCACATTGCCCGCTACGGATATAACGATATTTTCAGGCGTATAACGCTCTCTAATATAATTTCTGAGTGTGTCCGGCGTAAACTTTTTCAATTGTTCTTCCGTACCCAAAATAGGGTAGCCCAGCGGGTGTTCGCCATAAGATGCCCTGGCCAATAGATCATGGACAATATCATCCGGCGTATCTTCATACATTTTTATTTCTTCATATACTACTTTTTTCTCCCTTTCCATCTCTTCTTCATCAAAAGAAGAGTTAAAGAACATATCAGCAAGAATTTCCAAAGCAAGTTCCTTATGTGTATCAAGTACTTTTGCATAGTAGCAAGTATATTCTTTTGAAGTAAATGCATTCACCTGTCCGCCTATCGAATCAAAAGCTTCGGCGATGTCCTGTGCTGACCTGGAATCGGTGCCTTTAAAGAACATATGCTCCAGGAAATGGGAAATCCCATTATTTAATTTCGTTTCATTGCGTGATCCCGTTAAAACCCATATGCCGATCGTAACGGATCTTACAGATGGAATTTGTTCCTGGACTATCCGAAGTCCATTTGGGCTTGTATGTTTTTGTATCAATCTTTTGCCTCCTAAAATGTGTATCACATATTAATAATAAGATGACTCCTATTAAGTGATTACGCTTACCTCTCTTCACTTATCAGGTTTTCAATTGTGCCGATTTTATAACCGGCATCTTTAATCAATGCTATAATGGCGTCCAGCCCGTCGGCTATTGAAGGGGTGGGATGCATTAAAACAGTTGCCCCAGGGTGAATTTTATTTTTTACACGGTCCACCATGACAGGAACTGAAGGGTTTTTCCAGTCTATTGTATCAACTGTCCAAAGTATTGTCTGCATATCAAGATTATGTGCAGATTGAACTACATGATCATTAAAACTGCCGCTCGGCGGAGCAAACCATTTTGGGGATTTCCCGGTAATCGCTTTAATGATTTCATTAGTTTGCGTTATTTGCTCCAACACCTGCTGGTTTGACAGCCTTGCCATATCGGGATGATTATAGGCATGGTTTCCTATTAAATGACCTTGTTCATCAATCATTTTAACATAATCAGAATTTGACTGCGCCCATTTACCATCAATAAAAAAAGTTGCTTTTACCTGTTGCTCTTTCAGCGTATTCAGTATGGCGGGGATATGCTCTGTGCCCCAGGAAACATTAATTAAAAAAGCCACCATGTCTTTCTCCGGGTTCCCCCGGTAAATGGGTGCAGCCGGAAGATCTGCCAGGGTAATTTCCGGCTTGATTTCCTCATAGACAATTAAAGAAGCGTCAAATACTCCTTCTTCTTTCATTTTTTTATAGGATTTGTTTATATCTACTTTTAATCCATTGCGGCCGGGAGTTTTTTTCCAGACATCATCTATATACGCATTCTGAGGTTCTGCAGAAAAATCAATACTTTTTTGCTCAATCTCCCTGTATAACGGATCTTCATGTTTGGTTGCTTCCTGGTACATGACAGGTTCAATGGTTTGGTATGGATAATAGCCTGCTTGAAAAACCAGACTTACCATAATCACAAATACAAATAAATTAACTAAGTTTTGATAGCGAAACATACATATCCCTCCCTTAATATCTTATGAAAGGCAGGGACAAGTATGATTTAGTACGGTAAAAATAAAAAAGAAACTGGCTATCCAGCTTCTATTTTTACTTCCTATGATTTTGCCTGCTCCATCTTTTTCCTTTCTTCCTGCAAGACGGCTTTACGGGAAAGATTTACTCTTCCCTGATGATCGATTTCCTTTACCTTAACCATAATTTCATCCCCGATGGAGACAACATCTTCTACTTTATTCGTCCGTTTTTCGGCTAACTCGGAAATATGAACGAGACCATCTTTTCCTTTGAAGAGCTCTACAAATGCGCCAAATTTCTCGATTCGCTTAACTTTTCCAAGATACATCTGGCCAACCTCAACTTCACGTACAAGATCTTCAATGATTTTCTTCGCTTTTTTATTCATTTCAGCATCCGTGGAAGAAATGAATACACTGCCATCCTGTTCAATGTCAATTTTTACGCCAGTCTCATCAATAATTTGATTTATTTGTTTGCCACTCGGACCAATCACATCACGTATTTTATCCGGATTGATTTCCATTGTCAGAATTTTAGGGGCGTATTCGGAAAGTTCCTGCTTTGGCTCTTTAATAGTAGCAAGCATGGAATCCAAAATTTGCATCCGGCCTTTTTTAGCCTGCTTTAATGCTTCTTCCAAAATATCTTTTGATAACCCGGAAATTTTAATATCCATCTGCAATGCAGTTACACCCTCAGCTGTTCCGGCAACTTTGAAATCCATATCTCCAAGTGCATCTTCCATCCCCTGGATGTCCGTTAAAATCGTATAATCCTCATCCTGTTTTACAAGTCCCATAGCGATGCCTGCGACCGGCGCTTTTATTGGCACTCCTGCATCCATCATGGCAAGCGTACTTGCACAGATGCTTGCCTGGGATGTGGATCCATTCGACTCCAGCACTTCCGATACTAACCGGATCGTATATGGAAATTCCTTATCAGATGGAACCACTTTTTCCAAAGCCCGTTCACCCAGTGCTCCATGACCGATTTCGCGTCGTCCCGGCCCTCTGATTGGACCCGTTTCACCCACACTGTACTGCGGGAAATTATAATGATGCATAAAACGCTTGGATTCTTCGAGATCAAGCCCGTCCAAAATTTGTACATCCCCAAGGGCTCCAAGTGTACAAACACTTAATGCCTGAGTTTGTCCACGTGTAAATAAACCGGATCCATGGGTTCTTGGCAATACATTAATGCGTGAAGATAACGACCGTATTTCATCATTTCTGCGGCCGTCAGGTCTTATCTTGTCCTTGGTGATTAATCGGCGCACTTCTTCTTTCACCATATTATCCAGGACTGTCTTAACCTGTTTTATAACATCTTCTTCTTCCTCTTCGTATTGCTCGATTATTTCTTCTTTTACTTTATCAATCGCTTCTTCTCTTGCATGTTTTTCTTTTACTTGTATTGCTTCAACCAGTTTTTCTTTTGCTTCATTCTCAACCTTTTCAGCAAAAGCTTCATCTACTTCAAACAAGGTAACTTCCATTTTTTCCTTGCCGCAGGCTTTAATAATTTCTTCCTGGAATTCTACCAGTCGAACAATTTCCTTATGGCCGAACATGATTGCTTCAAGCATTACCTCTTCCGGCACCTCATTTGCACCTGCTTCAACCATGTTTATAGCCTCTTTTGTCCCTGCTACCGTCAGTTCAATGTCACTTTTTTCTTCCTGTTCAATGGATGGATTAATGATAAACTCACCATCCACACGGCCAACATGCACTCCAGCAATTGGTTCGGCAAAAGGAATATCGGAAATGCTCAGCGCAATCGATGATCCGACCATGGCAGCGATTTCCGTGGAACAGTCCTGGTCCACACTCATTACCGTGCTTATAACCTGCACTTCATTTCTAAACCCTTCCGGAAACATCGGCCGGATTGGCCGGTCAATTAACCTGGATGATAATATAGCTTTCTCACTTGGCCTGCCCTCTCTCTTAATAAAACCGCCGGGAATTTTTCCAACTGCATATAAGCGTTCCTCATAATTGACAGTCAGCGGAAAAAAAGGCAAATCCTTTGGCTCTTTGGATGCTGTTGCTGTAGATAATACAGCTGTATCTCCGTAGTGGATCATACATGCACCATTAGCCTGCTTTGCTAATTCCCCGATTTCAACAGTAAAAGTATTACCGGCAATTTCGGTGGAAAATAATTGTTTTTCTTCAGCCATACGTTCTAGGACTCCTTTCAAAACTCAATCTACCTAACATTTTATAATTTATTTTTATTAATGTAAATTCATTATAAATATTACCATGAAAGAATCCGCAAAACACGGAAAAAGGGACTCGTTGACCTGGTTAACCATTCTATTTTTTGAACATCCTAAAAAAAGCAGGATTGCTCCTGCTTTTTGAATTAACGGCGTAGTCCGAGTTTTTTTATCAATTCACGGTAACGGGTAACGTCTTTGTTACGTAAATAATTCAATAAATTCCGGCGTTTCCCGACCATTTTCAACAGACCTCTGCGTGAATGATGGTCTTTTTTATGGACACGTAAATGATCATTCAGTTTTGTGATTTCCTCCGTAAGCACTGCAATTTGCACTTCGGGAGAACCAGTATCATTTTCATGAACTTTGTATTCATTAATAATTTCATTTTTACGTTCCTGTGTGATAGCCATCCGGCTCACCTCCTGATATTTTTAAAATCCCCAATCCCCCAGCAATCGTCGGAGTTACGATTTGCCGCGCGATGGTTTTACGTTTAATATCGTACATCTTTTCAGGCAAAAATGCAAGTCATATTACAGCCTATAATTATTTTAATTGCCAAACGGGACCTTTATAATGAAAAATAATTCCGTATTTGCTGCTCATCTTTTTGAAGCTGTGTAATAAGTTCATCGACACCATTAAATCTCACTTCATCGCGAATATATTGATGCCATTCTATCCTTAATTCTTCTCCATAAATATCGTTGTTATAATCAAACAGGTGGACTTCGAGAGAAGGGATTTCTTCCCCTGTTGTAAAGGTTGGTTTCACCCCGAGATTTGCCATTGCTTCATATTCTTCATTTTTATACAACGCCTTTACCGCATATACACCGGGTTTTGGCATTAGCGTATCCGGATGTATTTGCAGGTTTGCAGTCGGGTATCCAATTGTTCTGCCCCGCTGGTCTCCTTTTACTACAGTGCCGGTGATGGATAAAGGTCTGTTAAGCAAAGCATTGACCTGCTCTATTTTCCCTTCCTTCATAAGCTCTCTTATTTTTGTGGAACTTACCTTTTCTTGATTCATTTCCACTTTATCAATAACTGTCACTTCAAATCTGTTACCCGCATGTGTCTTCATCGTTTCCATATTTCCTTTGCCCTTATGACCAAATGTATAATCAAACCCGCCGACAATATGTTTTATATTTAATCCGTCAATAAAATGACTGATAAACTCCCCGGGAGACAGGGAGGCAAGCTGCCGGTTAAATGTAATGATATACATTCGATCGACATCCATCTGCTGCAGCAGCTTCTTTTTTTCCTTTAAAGGCGTAATATATTCCACATGCTGTACGTCTTTTTTTAACACGGCGGATGGATGCGGATGAAAGGTAATGACGGCACTTTCCATCTGTTTTTCTTCTGCAGCTTTCTTTGCAGTGTGAATCAGTTTCCGATGTCCCCTATGTATGCCGTCAAAAAATCCGATAGCGGCTGCTGTATCAGGGAGTTCCTCCAACCGTAATGAATGTGGGTATGTAACTTCGAAAATTTTCATAAACTACACCTACTCTTTTCCTTATCCATGAAAAACACGAAGAGGTTTAATTTGCTCAGGGTGATCCGGATGTATCTGATAGATTGCCAATACTTCTTCACCGTACGTCAACACAATTGGATCCTTTTTGATCTCACCGGGCCTTTTTAATTTTTGACCATGTTGTATTTTTTCCTTCAGTTGCTCATCCACGTATAACCGTTCTAAATGCTCCAGCCCTTTTATGATTGGCAATAATAATTCCTGATGCCGGTGTTCTTTCGCTGCTTGTTCCATTGTAGCAAATGTAACTGAATTTTCCTTTGTAAAACTCCCTGTTCTAATTCTTGCCAGCTTTTCCATATGTGCCGGAAACCCGAGTTTTTTGCCAATATCAACACATAATGTTCTTATGTATGTGCCTTTGGAACAAATTACTTCAAAACTGAAGGACAATGGATCCGGGTTTTCATCAGGAAGTCTTTCAATATTATGAATCACTGTTTCACGTACCGGCCGTTTGACGTATTTGCCTTCTCTGGCATACTCATACAGCTTTTTTCCATTTACCTTTACAGCAGAATACATTGGGGGCAGCTGCTTTATGCTTCCTGTAAAGAAACTGAGTGCCTGTTCAATTTCTTTATCAGTGGGAGGATTTGTGATTTTTATTTCTTCTGTTACCTTTCCGTGCGCATCTTCCGTATCTGTTGCACTCCCAAGCCTGACTTTTGTAATATATGTTTTATTTGTATCGGTTAGAAAAGGTACAATTTTTGTAGCTTGTCCAATGCAAATCGGCAGCACCCCTTCAACCTCAGGATCCAATGTTCCTGTATGGCCTGCTTTTTTTGTTTTAAACAAGGTACGTACTTTCATTACACAGTCATGGGATGTTAACCCTTTTGGCTTCCACAAAGGCAATATTCCATTCATCACTTTCAGCTCCCGTTTACATGTAAAAAGAGGCTGGTGCAAAAATAATTTATCATGAGAATCCAGACTACATAAAAACATCTTTTTTACAGCTGGCACAATTGCCATTAATGCTGAAGAGCCCGTCACTGCTCCCGCTGAATAAGTAAAACCCCGGCAGTGCTGCAGCTGCTGGAAAATGCGCATGCATTTTCCAGGAAACCGCATTACTTTTCATAGCAGTATCTCAGGTTGTGTATTGGTCATTCCTTTAAATTATTTGCCCTGCCTATTCGATTTAAAAAACTATTCATTTAGATCGCGCAAGATCTTATCTATTCTGTTGCCTCTTTCCAGCGCTTCATCAAATTCAAAATATATCTCGGGTGTTTTTCTGAGACGAATTCTCTGACCAATCTCTGAACGGATAAACCCTTTTGCTTTGGACAGCCCAAGCAAAGTATCCTGTTTTTCCTTTTCATCCCCAAGTACAGAAATGAAAATTTTTGCCTGCTGCAGGTCGCCTGTTACTTCCACATCTGTCACTGTGACAAAGCCAACCCTCGGGTCTTTGATTTTTCTTGTAAGAATTTCCCCCAGCTCTTTTTTCATTTGTTCTGCAACTCTGTGTGCACGTAACTCAGCCATATTTCTCACCTCAATTTAACACGTCGATGTCAGCAGATTTTGCATACTATAATTCTTCCACATTTGTAATCGTTCTTTCAAGTTCTGCAAATGTATCCACTATCCTTAATGCTTCCTGAATGACTTTTTCAGCATGGCTTTTTTCATTTGACAGTGTAACAATACCGATTTTGGTTCTTTGCCATAGATCATGATAATCCAGTTCCCCTGCTGCAACATTCAAGTCCTGCTTGAGCCGGGCTAAAAGCCGTCTGATAATGGATCTCTTTTCTTTTAATGAATGTCCTTCATACATTATGCACTCTACTTCGGCATAATAAATCATCAGCGCTGGATTTCCTCCATGATAAATGCTTCAATAACATCGCCCTCTTTAATATCATTGAAGTTTTTAATGGTTATTCCACATTCATAGTTTTGGGCAACTTCTCTGACATCGTCTTTAAACCGTTTTAATGTGTCTATTTCCCCTTCAAATTGTACTACACCATCACGGATTAAGCGTACACCTGAATCCCTTGTGATTTTACCGTCTGTTACATAGCTCCCTGCAATTGTCCCTATTCTGGAAACTTTAAAGGTTTCCCTTACTTCCGCCTGGCCGATTACCTTCTCTTCAAATTCAGGGTCAAGCAGACCTTTCATCGCTGCTTCTATTTCTTCAATAGCCTGATAAATAACACGATGAAGGCGGATATCCACTTTTTCCGAGTCGGCAGCTTTTTTCGCATTGACATCAGGACGAACATTAAAACCAATAACAATGGCATTTGATGCAGAAGCCAGGATAATATCCGATTCTTTAATAGCTCCTACTCCCGTGTGGATAATTTTAATGTTCACCCCGGCTACATCAATTTTCTGCAAAGAAGAAGCCAGTGCTTCTGCTGAACCTTGTACATCAGCTTTTATAATAATGTTTAATTCTTTCATCTCGCCTTGTTTAATTTGTTCAAATAAATCATCAAGACTTACTCTGGATTGTTCTCCCCGGTTTTCCTGAATTTGTTTTTGCTGGCGGGCCTCCCCGATTTGTCTTGCTTTTTTCTCATCCTTAAATACGAGAAACTGATCCCCCGCCTGCGGTACATCATTTAACCCGGTAATTTCAACAGGGGTAGAAGGTCCCGCCGTTGTTACGCGCTGACCTATATCACTAACCATAGCCCTTACCCGGCCGAAGGTATTTCCTACTACAATTGAATCTCCTACATGAAGGGTCCCATTCTGAACGAGTAAAGTGGCAACCGAGCCGCGTCCCTTATCCAGCTGGGCATCTATCACCGTTCCGAAGGCATTGTTATTAGGGTTAGCCTGCAATTCCTCCACTTCAGCTACCAGAAGAATCATTTCAAGCAGTTCATCAATACCTTCCCCTTTTATGGCAGATATATTAACAAAAATTGTGCTTCCGCCCCAGTCTTCCGGAATTAGTTCATATTCCGTCAACTCCTGCATCACCCGGTCCGGGTTGGCAGCTTCTTTGTCCATTTTATTTACAGCTACGATAATTGGAACCTCAGCAGCCTTTGCATGGTTAATTGCCTCCACCGTCTGCGGCATGACACCATCATCGGCAGCTACAACCAAAATGGCAACATCCGTTACTTGTGCCCCGCGCGAGCGCATACTCGTGAATGCAGCATGACCGGGTGTGTCAAGAAATGTTACTTTTTTGCCTTCATTTTCTACTTGATATGCACCAATATGCTGTGTAATTCCCCCTGCTTCCCCTGCAGTTACTTTTGTATGTCGAATAGAATCAAGAAGGGTTGTTTTTCCATGGTCAACGTGACCCATAATCGTTACTACTGCTGGTCTTTCCTGCAGGTTTGCTTCATCATCTTCCTCAATATATTTATCAAAGTCGGTATCCTCAAGAATGATTTCTTTTTCAACTTCAACATCATATTCTGCACAGATCAGCTCCACGGCATCGTCATCCAAATCCTGGTTCTTCGTTGCCATTACACCTAGAAACATAAGCTTTTTAATGATTTCAGCAGTTTCTTTATTTAATTTATCCGCTAAGTCACTAACGGTTAAAGTATTACTGTAAGTGATTTTCTTTGGCGTTTCCTTTACAGGATTCGCAGTTTGTTTATTTTCTTTTCCTCTATTGCCTTTATTTCCTTTTTGCTTTTTATTTTTATTTTTTGTCTGTTTATTTTGCTGTTTCGGATTTGAGCTGTTTTTTTGCTTTCCCCGGTCTTCTTTTTTTGTATTTTTCTGTTTTGATTGAGTATTTCCTTTAGTGGATTCTTTTTTCGTTTTATTGGGTTTTGGACTTTCCTTTTTAACAGTATCAGGATGAAACTTTTCATCCAGTTTCCTTATTGTATCACTGGAAATAGTTGACATGTGATTGGATACTTCCACATTCATTCCTTTTAAAATATTTATTACATTTTTACTAGTAGTATTGTTTTGTTTGGCATATTCATATACACGCATTTTGCTCATACGTTCACCCCCGAAATTAGTTACCCGAGCAACGACTTTATCTTATCCGCAAAACCTGCATCTAAAATAGCGACGGCTACTCTTTTATGTTTTCCAATAGCATGTGACAATGTATCTATGTCGCCTGCTATCTCAAATGGTACATCATACGATTTACATTTATCCGTAATTCTTTTTCGTGTTCGTGATCCTGCGTCGCCGGCCAATATAACCAGTTTTGCCTTATTGCTTTTAATATCTTTAATAATAGTGCTTTCCCCTGTGGAACATTTTCCGGCCCGATTGGCGAGTCCAAGCAAATTCAAATAGCTATTTTGCATTGGCGGCCCCTTCGATCATTTGTTTTAATTCTTCGTAAACGGATGCATCCACTTCAGCGTTCAGATGCCGATCCAGAATATTTGAACCTTCTGCTTCTGTAATCACCTTCAGATCCCTTGATAAATAAGCACCGCGGCCATTCTTTTTTCCGGTGGGATCAACAAATACTTCCCCTTCTTTATTCCGTACAACGCGGATCAGATCCTTTTTTGGCTTCATTTCATTGGTGACTACACATTTCCTCTGTGGAACTTTTTTCTTTTTTACCATTGGGATGCCCCCTTACTGAAACAGGTCTTCATCTTCATCGTGAATTTCTTCATGGTAAGCTGTATTGTCATCAAAAAATACATCCTCTTTTTCTTTCAATAGCCCCTCTTCTTTTGCTTCAGATTCACTTTTAATATCGATTTTCCAGCCTGTCAGTTTAGCTGCCAGCCTTGCATTCTGACCTCGTTTTCCGATCGCAAGGGAAAGCTGGTAATCAGGAACAATGACAGTGGTTGCTTTATCTTCTTCATTTACAATCACATCCACTACCTTTGAGGGACTCAGTGCATTGGAAACAAACTCTATCGGGTCCTCCGACCATTCCACTACATCAATTTTTTCCCCTTTTAATTCATCCACAATCGTTTGAACCCGCTGGCCTTTTTGGCCTACGCAGGAACCGACCGGATCTATATCCGGGTCAGGAGCATAAACAGATATCTTGGAACGGTCGCCGGCCTCACGTGCTACAGACTTGATTTCTACTATTCCATCGTAAATTTCCGGAACTTCCATTTCGAATAATCGCTTTAACAGTCCTGGATGGGATCTGGAGATATAAACCTGTGGTCCTTTGCTCGTGTTTTCCACTTTGGTTACAAACACTTTAATCCGATCATGAATATGGTATTCTTCTGTTGGCATTTGTTCGGCTTCAGCCAGTTTTGCCTCAATTTTACCTAAATTTACGTATATATACCGGTGATCCTTTCGTTGTATAATACCGGTTAATACGTCTTCTTCCCGGTCAGCGTATTCGGAAAAAATAACTCCGCGTTCCGCTTCCCTCACACGTTGTGTTACAACCTGTTTAGCTGCCTGTGCAGCAATTCTTCCAAAATCCTTTGGTGTTACCTCAATTTCAAGAACATCTTCCAGCTCATAATTCGGATTTATTTCCTTTGCCTCATCCAGGCTTATTTCCGACTGGTGATCCTCCACCTCTTCAACAACTGTCTTTCTTGCAAACACACCCATTTTTCCTGTCTCTTCATTTAATTCAATTCTCACATTTGTTGCCGATTTAAAGTTCTTTTTGTAAGCAGAAATAAGGGCTGCTTCCAACGCTTCCAATAATATATCTTTATCAATGCCTTTTTCTTCTGCCAAATAATCAATCGCCTCAAACAACTGATTGCTCAATTTATTTTTCCCCCTTTAAAGCATAACAGCCAGCCGTGCTTTAGCAACTTTTTCATACGGAATACTGACTTCTTTTTTCCTTGCTTTTTCTTTGTATTCAACGGTAAGTAGATTATCTGAAAAATCCGCAAGTCTGCCTTCATATTCTTTTTCTCCATTAATTGGTTCATAAAGCCTGATATTCACATTATTGCCAATGTTATTAATCAGGTCGTCTTTCGTTTTTAACGGTCTTTCCGCACCAGGTGAAGAAACTTCAAGGTAATAGGTGCCCTTAACCGGATCGTTCTCATCCAGTTTTTCGCTTAATTCCTCGGAAACCTCTCCACATTCCGTTATATCAATTCCGCCGGCTTTATCTATATAAACACGTAAGAACCAGTTCTTTCCTTCTTTCACATATTCAACATCAACCAGCTCCAGATCCCTTTTCCTTAAGATGGGATCAACTAATGCTTCTGTTGTTTCAATTACAGAGCTCAAACGTATATCCTCCTTTATTCACGTATTTATTAACTAGTATAAACAATCATTGTATTTTTCATTTCAAGTACGGAACAGCTTGGAAATTTTTATTTTCCCAGCCCTGTTTTATCATGCTGCTGCACATGGCTATAATTTATTTATTCTTCCCCGCCTGCCAATATAAAACCCTTGCCTCAGGTTTGGCAAGGGAATGGGGGCGCAGCTGCTTCGTAGTATTAAGAAAGAGTGGGTCTTTACCCACTCTTTAAGCGTCCATTATCATACTCCAAATGAATTATATCATAATTCGGTTAAGTATGCAACAATGATACATGACACGAATCACATTATTTTCGGCGCAGCAGAATACATCGTTTTTGGACAAGGCGGGAAAGACAGAATCCTTCTCGCGTGTATCCGCTCCATGTGGCGAATTCCTGGAATCTGCCTTTATTCAGGTTTATATAACAGCCTGCTTAATAGTCTTCCCCCAAAAGCAAATTTCTAATCAGTATTTCCGGCTATTATCGCTCCCAGCTCGAAAATGTTCATTCAATGCTTGCTCTACTGTCCCCCTTTTTTCCACATTATGGGCAAATGATTCATCAAAATTAATAATTTTCCTTACTACCTCAGGCCGCATGCCAGTAATAACCGAACGACAGCCCATCATGGATATACCGTCATATAATTTCAGAAAGTAATGAATGGCTTCGCTGTCCATATCAGCTATTCCCGATAAATCCATAATTAATGTCTGTACCCGTTTTGCACCAATTTCGACTAACACCTTTTCTTCCACTATATTTGCCCTGTAGCTGTCCATCGTGCCAATGAGCGGCAAAATGCTTATCTTTGGCGAAATAGGAATGATCGGCACCGATAAACTTTCAACCAGTTGCTTTTGTTCATCGAGCAGTCTATCTTTATAACTGGAATACGTGATAAAAAACTCCTTCAAAAATTCATCAAGCAATTCATTCATTTTTTTTCCAAAGTCATAGTACGTTTCACGGGTATAGCTTTCCTCTGTAAATCTGTCAAATTTATACAGGAAGGTCCAAAGGTTTTTTCGTATCTTTTGCACCCATTTCAGCTTAAAAGAAAGTGTTAATGAAGAATTGGCCCAGGCAATCCCTTCCTGATTGGCAAATTGTATAATTTCTTCTTCCTTTTCTTCTACCACCATTAAAATAAGTTTATGTGCATTTTCCAATAAATTTATATTTCCGACTACCCGTATTTCTTCAACCTTTTCCCGGACATTAGGTTCTTCCAGCAGTTTAGATTCAAATTCTTCTCTGTTTTCTATTAAAAAGTCTGTAATCCCATTTCCTTTGCTATACCTTAGATTCAACATCAATCAACCTTTCTTGTCGGTTTAATAAATACGGCTTAAATATATTGAATATTTTAATTTTATATAGCTTGTATTATAGCATACATGAACCTGAAAGGTGAAAGATTTAAAATAGGGAAAGCTGGTTTTTTTCTTCCATCCCTTCGAGACACCCATGATTATCAAGATATTCCAATACCGTTTTGGAAATCCTGCTTCTTTTTTGTAAATCTTCCTTAGATAAAAACTCTCCATCTTCTCTTGCTTTAACAATATTCAATGCAGCATTTGTGCCTAAACCATCAACTGCATTAAACGGCGGAATCAGTGTATCCCCATCAACAATAAATTCAGTGGCACTGGATTTATACAGGTCCACTTTTCCGATTTGAAAACCACGCTCACACATTTCCAGTGAAATTTCCAACACGGTTAATAAACTTTTCTCCTTCGGTGGTGCGTCATTCCCTTTTGCTTCAATAGATTCAATACGGTTTCTGATTGCCTGGGAACCTTTAATCATTGTATCAAGTTCAAAATCATCCGCTCTCACCGTAAAATAAGCAGCATAAAAGAAAATAGGATAATGAACTTTAAAATAAGCGATTCTTACCGCCATCAGCACATAAGCAGCAGCATGTGCCTTTGGAAACATATATTTAATTTTTTTACAGGATTCAATGTACCAATCCGGCACACCATGTTTTTTCATTTCAACAATCCATTCATCCTGCAGTCCTCTGCCTTTACGCACAAATTCCATGATTTTAAATGCAAGTGATGCTTCCAGCCCTTTATGCATGAGGTAAACCATGATATCGTCACGGCAGCCAATTACGTCGGAAAGCTCACAAATCCCATCATTGATCAGCTCCTGGGCATTTCCGAGCCAAACATCTGTACCATGTGACAGTCCTGAAATTATAACCAATTCCGCAAACGTAGTTGGTTTTGTATCCTCCAGCATCTGACGGACAAATCTCGTTCCAAACTCAGGCACCCCTAATGTTCCTGTTTTGCAATTAATTTGTTCCGGTGTAACCCCAAGCGGTTCCGGACCTGAAAAAATCTTCATAACTTCCGGGTCATCGGTCGGAACCGTTTCCGGGTCGATACCGCTTAAATCCTGAAGCATGCGGATGACTGTCGGATCATCATGCCCCAGAATATCCAGCTTTAATAAGTTGCTGTCAATAGAATGGAAGTCAAAATGTGTGGTCCTCCATTCACTTTTTCGATCATCCGCAGGAAATTGAATTGGTGTGAAATCAAATATTTCCTTGTCCTCCGGTACAACAATGATTCCCCCCGGATGCTGTCCGGTCGTCCGTTTTACTCCGGTACAGCCCTGTACCAGCCTGTCTACCTCGGCTTTTTTATACGTAAGCTGATTATCTGATGCATAGCCTTTTACATATCCATAAGCTGTTTTTTCAGCAATGGTTCCTATCGTTCCGGCACGGTAAACATTATCAATGCCAAACAGCTCTTTCGTATAATTATGTGCCCGTGGCTGGTAAGTTCCGGAAAAGTTTAAATCAATATCGGGCACTTTGTCTCCTTTAAAGCCCAAAAATGTTTCAAAAGGTATGTCCTGTCCATCTTTAGTCAAGGAGCCGCCGCATTCCGGACACTCTTTGTCAGGCAGGTCAAATCCGCTCCCCACAGATCCATCCGTAATAAATTCATTATGATGGCAGGATGGGCAGACATAATGCGGAGGCAGTGGATTTACCTCGGTTATTTCAGTCATGGTTGCTACAAAGGAAGATCCGACAGAACCCCTGGATCCAACCAGGTACCCGTCGTCCAATGATTTTTTTACAAGCTTATGCGAGATCAGGTAAATTACGGCAAACCCATGCCCAATGATGCTTTCCAATTCTTTTTCAAGCCGGTCCACGACAATTTTAGGTACCGGATCACCGTAAATATATTTTGCACGGGAGTAGCATAAATCCCGAATTTCCTGATCCGCACCATCAATATTGGGGGTAAACAGTCCGTCCTTCACTGGAGAGATAGCATCAATTTCATCCGCTACTTTATTTGTATTTGTCACCACAATTTCCTTTGCTTTTTCTTCACCAAGAAATTGAAACGCATCAAGCATTTCATTCGTCGTCCTGAATGGCGTATCCGGCAATGTATGGCGATTCAGTGGATTGCCCGCCTGGGAAGACACAAGAATTTGCCGATATAATTTATCATGCTCTTCCAAATAATGCACATTTCCTGTTGCCACTACAGGCTTGTCCATCCGCTCTCCCATTTCGACCAGCTTTCTGATAATATCCAGAATCTGTGCTTCATTCTGCACTAGGTCCTTCTCTATGAGGTGTGCATAATTGGCCGGGGGCTGTACTTCGATATAGTCATAGAATTGGGCTGTATTCTCAGCTTCTTCTGCCGACTTTTGCATCATGGTTTCAAAAACTTCCCCCTGGTCACAAGCCGATCCTACTAAAATACCTTCTCTCATTTTTTGCAGCAGTGACCGCGGAATTCTTGGAACCCGGTAAAAATAATCTATATGTGCACTGGATACTATTTTATACATATTTTTCAGCCCGGTTTCTGTTTGAGCAAGGAGTACACAATGATACGGCCGTGAACGCTGATACGCCTTTCCTTCCCCCATATGGTTATTAAGCTGATTATGATTGGTAATCTCTTTTTTCAGCAACGCTTTTACCAGTTTCCAGAATAAATAGCCGGTTGCTTCTGCATCATAAATAGCACGGTGGTGCTGTGTCAATTCTATATCCAAATACTTGCATAGTGTGTTAAGGCGGTGGTTTTTTAACTCGGGGAATAAAAATCTGGCCAATTCAAGGGTATCGATGACGGCATTTTCCACTTTGTTATAATTAAGCTTTTTATATCCCTGATTTAAAAACCCTATATCAAAGCTTGCATTATGTGCTACCAGCACACTGTCCCCAGTCCATTCATGGAACCTTTTAAGTACTTCATCTACTTCGGGAGCATCTTTCACCATATCATCAGTGATGCCTGTCAAATCAATCGTAGTTTGTGATAAAGGGTGATGCGGATTTGCAAAAGACTCAAATCGGTCGATGACTTCCCCATCATGAATTTTAACAGCTGCAAGTTCAATAATTGTATCATAAACTGCAGATAGACCTGTTGTTTCAACATCAAAGACGACATGGGTGCCTGATGCCAGGTCAATATCCTGTTCATTGTATGCGATCGGTACACCATCATCCACAAGGTTTGCTTCTACGCCGTATAATACTTTCATATCATTTTTTTGACCTGCATTATGTGCCTCCGGAAAACCTTGTACCCCTGCATGATCTGTAATGGCAATTGCCTGATGCCCCCATTTCTTTGCCTGGGCAATCAATTCGGCAGGGGATACAACGGCATCCAATTGGCTCATCGTAGTGTGCGCATGCAATTCTACCCTTTTTTGATCAGCAGGTGCCGCGTCTTTTCTCGCTTCAACTCTTACTTCGTGAATGTCATTGGCCATCATAGCAAGCTCATTTGTATACATATCTGTCTGTATGCTGCCCCTTGCCTTTACCCACATTCCCGCTTTTACAGATTTAAATTTCTCTGCATCTTCATCGCCTTTGGAAAACATTTTAATCTGGAGAGAATCCGTATAATCTGTGGCTTTAATAATCAATAAGCTTCTGCCTGAACGCAATTCACGCACTTCCGCATCAAATATATAGCCCTGTACAGTGATCCTGCGCTCTTCTTCTTGAATTTCTTCCATTAATACCGGATCATCCTGGATTTTATATCCAAGCATAAATGGTTGATTGCTGTTTTGTGCTTTCTTCTGCTCTTTATCTTCTTTTTGCTGAACAGTTTTCATCATCATTTCCCGGTCTTCAGTTGCTTTTTGCTCTTTAAACTTTTGAATTTCAGATTCATCCAGCTTTATATTTATATCAAGTTGAAAAGCTGGCAGGCCAGTTCTTTGGCAATACATCCGAAAATCGTTCTGCAGTCTTTTTATTAAAGCATTTTTTTCTGCCTCATTCCTGGCAGTTAACATAATCTTATTATTGTTAACTGTTGGTTTTTGATTATGTATCAAATCACGGTAAGCGGGAGATAATGATGCTTCTGTTTGGAGAAAATCGCGCCAATATGCTGAAACGTTTTCTTCATCCGTGGCTTTATCTTCTGCTTCCAAGGTTAATGCAACGTTTTTTACTTGCTGGAAGGTATGTTTTAAGTTTGTGATAAAAAGCTGGTATACGTGGAACGGAAGAACTCGCTTTACCCCAATATAAAAATGCCATGTTCTGGATTCTTTAAACACCTTTAGTTTTTTTAAACGGCTCTCTTGAAAATAATCTTCTCTATCCTTCTCGGGAATGTGCAGCTGCTCCAGCAAAACATCCATTTTCTCTATTTCGGATATTCTCATCCTTAATCCCTCCTTGATTATTCCCTCCGGCAAATTCCTCACCAATATTTAGACCCTTGTCCAAATGATCAGACAAGGGTCTTTCACCTTTTATCTACCTTTTACAGGAAAAGCCGTTGAATATCATTCCATGTAACCACAATCATTAACAGCATAAGGAATGCAAATCCAATAATATGAAAGAGCCCTTCTTTTTCCTGTGCAATAGGCTTTCCCCTAATTGCTTCAAGCCCTACAAACATTAATCTTCCACCGTCAAGCGCAGGCAGCGGAACCAGATTAATAATACCAAGGTTGATGCTCAGCATTGCTGTCCACATTAAAAAGTTCATAAAGCCGGTCTGTACTACCTGATCTGTGGCATCGTATATTCCTACCGGACCGGAAAGTAATTCAATGGAAACCTGTCCGGTAATTAACATCATTAAATTCGTTAAAATCATTTTTGTTGTTTCATATGTTTGTGTAAAACCCCACTCAAATGTCCCGAAAAATGACTTTTCAAATGCATGGTAAACTCCTATCTGACCAACCATTACCTCTTCCCCGTCCATATCCATCTGGGACAAGCTATCGGGAACGACTGTCAAAGGGACTTGTTCTCCATTTCTTTCTACTACCATATCTAATTCTGCCTCCGGATTATCCCTTACGATGGCAGTAAATTCTTCCCAGGTGGAAACAGGACTGCCCTCTATTTGAACAATCTCATCATCAGGCTGAAAGCCGGCTTCTTCTGCAGGACTGCCAGGCATAATCTCGCTCAGTCTTGCTTCATCAACGGGGACGCCCTGGCTCACACCTATGATAAGAAAAATAACCGCAGCCAGCACAAAATTCATCATTGGCCCGGCAAACAGCTGCATGCCCCGCTGTCCGACAGTTTTTGAAGCAAATTGCCGGTCATATGGAGCGATCTGCGTTTCTGTTTCATCCATCACAAAAGCAGCTTTCGGGTCTACGTCAAAGACTAGTTTTTCATCTTCTTCATCGATTTCATAACCTTCTATTACCAGCTCATGATCCAATTCAGCCCGCTCTACTTCGATAACGCGAGCATTTGGATGCTTTGATTTATGATTAACAATGATTTTATTTACTTTGCCTTCCTCACTGAATTCAAGACCGATATGATAACCGGGTTTTAATTCTATAATCTCGGGGTCTTCCCCTGCTACCCGAACGTATCCTCCGATGGGCAATAAACGAATGGTATAAAGTGTTTCGTTTCTTACAAACGAAAAAATCTTTGGTCCAAATCCGATGGCAAATTCCCGAGCCAGCATGCCGGCACGCTTAGCAAAAATCAAATGACCCCATTCGTGCACAAACACAAGCAAGCCGAACATGAATATAAAAGCAATAACTGTGTTCAAAAGAAACACCTTCCTTTAAGCGCTATACACCCAACATTATAGCACGGATTTACAGGCTTGTTTTATCTTTGGTTAATATATGCAAGGGAAACTGCTAATTTGCCCCTTATCAACTATATGTGAGACAGACTGTAAATATTTTAATAATAAAATCTCCAAGCAGGGTATCAAAGTTTCACAAACTTTCACTATCTGAAAATCACACTAAAATTTATTCATATTAGTGACCTTTGCAATAGCACTTCGCTCTGGAAGTACCGCACAGAGGAAAATTACATAAAGCCGATAAAATGTACAAGCGGAAACACAAACAGAAGGCTGTCAAACCGATCCAATATCCCGCCATGCCCCGGCAATATATCCCCTGAATCTTTCACGCCATAGTGGCGCTTTAAAGCCGATTCAACCAAATCACCAATTTGTCCAAAAATAGAAGCT
Organism: Virgibacillus aidingensis; assembly: GCF_010994035.1. Lineage (GTDB taxonomy): Bacteria > Bacillota > Bacilli > Bacillales > Amphibacillaceae > Virgibacillus_N. The sequence goes on along the minus strand of NZ_WIXN01000005.1, from coordinate 168,241 downwards.
AATATTGTTACAGCGATGGTAATAATCATAGAATTTGAAAAGGGTATAATCAAATGATATATAACTCCTGTCAAAGTGGCAAGAATGATGCCCCCTATCGCACCCTCAATCGTTTTCTTCGGGCTGATTTCGGGCCATAGTTTTCGTTTCCCAAATGATCTGCCAACAAAATAAGCTCCGGTATCTGTTGCCCAGACAATCAGAAAAACATACAGGATATTTGCCAGGCCATTAGCTGAATCCCTTGTTTCGATAAAAAAGAAAAAACCCATGCCAACATATAGTGCAGCCAACAGTATAAAGCCTGCATGATCAAATGTAAACTTATTTTTCAAAAGAACGGTATAGCTTAATAACAGCATGACAATAATCAGCAATATATTTACTTTGGAAAACCATTCCACATGCAAATATACTTCCTGAGGCAATAAAAATAACCACATTAGGGCCAATGCCAGAAAAAACGGAAAGGAGATGACAGGTATTTGCCGCATTCTCATTAGCTCAATTAACCCTACAGTGGCTATGAGGTAAACGAACAAATCAAATGGCCAGCCGCCAATAATAACAAATGGCAAAAATATAATTAGGGCAACGATGGCTGTAATGATCCTTTTTTTCATAGTTCATTCATCACCTTAAACTCCTCCATAACGTCTGATGCGATACTGATAATCCTCAATGGCCTGAAGAAATACTTCCTCATTAAAATCCGGCCACAGGACATCGGTAAACCAGAATTCAGTATAGGCTGATTGCCATAGCAGAAAATTACTCAGCCTCATTTCTCCGCTCGTCCGTATTAGCAAGTCAGGATCACTGAGCCCCTGTGTATATAAATACTCTGAAAATACTTTTTCATCAAGCGAATCAATCGAAACTTTTGACCCGTTTACATCAGTCATTAATTGCTTAATTGCTTTTATAATTTCGTATCTGCTTCCATAGTTCAGTGCAAAATTTAAGATCAGTCCATCATTATTTTTTGTTTGGTCTTTCGCATACTGCACTGCTTCTTTTGTATATTCAGGAAGTGCCTCAAAATCCCCTATTGTCTTAATCTGAACGTTATTTTCCATCAGCTCGGGTAAATATATATGTAAAAATTCTTTCGGAAGTTTCATTAGAAACTCAATCTCGGATGCTGGCCTTTTCCAATTTTCCGTGGAAAATGCATATAACGTCAATATTTGTACATTGCATTTATGTGCCGCCCGGACGATCTTATTTACGGCGTTTACACCCTCTTTATGTCCTGCAATACGGGGCAGGCCTCTTTTTTTTGCCCATCGTCCATTACCATCCATAATAATGGCCACATGCTTTGGCACACTTTCCGCTCTAATAAAATCATTTTTTATATTTTTACCTTTGTTGAAAAAAGGAAGTTTCTTTGACATTGTCTGTCCTCCGAATGCTTGGTTTATCCTGATATACATTCTTTTTTATTCATTATGATTTGATTTAATAAACTATACGCAATGAAATATCATTATATCATGAAAATCCTACTTTATTATAACGATATTTAAAAAAGAATACAAAAGCCCCCTTAAAAAAGAGGGCGGTTATATTTATTTTCATATATAAGAAATTATTAAGCTTTCTTATATATAAGTCCAGCTAAAGCCTGCACATGGACTTTAAGAAAGGAAATACGAATGTTAAGCATCCCTTTAGCGGTAAGCTGATTATTGCAGCCTGGTCTTCGGCTAAACTTCCATAATTTCTTTTTCTTTATTTTTAGCAAGCTCATCGATTTGTCTGATATGGTCATCTGTCACTTTTTGCACATCATCCTGGGCGTTTCTTAATTCATCCTCAGCGAGATCGGCGTTCTTTTTCAATTGATCATTTGCCTCACGGCGCACATTTCTTACTTGGACGCGTGATTCTTCAGCATATTTGCCTACTACTTTTACCAAATCCTTGCGTCTCTCCTCCGTTAAAGCAGGAATATTAATTCGAATAACATTTCCGTCATTGGAAGGAGACAGACCTAAATCCGCCTTTTGAATGGCTTTTTCAATATCGGGTAGGGCTGTTTTATCGTAAGGTGTAACTACAAGCAATCTCGCCTCCGGTGCACCCACCGATGCCAATTGATTTAAAGGTGTGGAAGCGCCATAATAATCAACATGCACACTGTCCAGCAGGCTCGGGTTCGCTCTCCCTGCCCTTACAGTTGCTAAATTTCTGGAAAATGCCTGTACAGCCTGAGCCATTTTATCTTTCATTTGCTTTTTAATTTGATCCGCCATTATTATTTCCCCCTTATGGTTGTTCCAATTTCTTCACCTTGCACAACTCTTTTAATATTACCTTCTTCTGTAATTGAAAATACTTTTAACAGAATATTATTATCCATACACAGCGTGGAGGCCGTGGAATCCATTACGCCCAACCCTTCATTTAACATTTCCATATAAGAAAGTTTATCATATTTCTTCGCATTTTTATTTATTTTAGGATCGTCTGTGTAAACCCCATCCACGTTATTTTTTGCCATTAAAATTACTTCAGCTTCAATTTCAGCAGCGCGTAAGGCTGCAGTCGTATCTGTTGAGAAATAAGGATTTCCGGTACCAGCAGCAAAAATGACAACACGTTTTTTCTCCAAATGGCGAATGGCCTTTCTCCTTATGTAAGGTTCAGCAACCTGACGCATTTCAATAGATGTCTGCACTCTTGTCGGAATGCCTATTTTTTCCAATCCGTCCTGCAGCGCCAGCGAGTTCATAATAGTAGCAAGCATTCCCATGTAGTCTGCAGTTGCCCGGTCCATCCCCATTTCACTTCCTACTTTTCCACGCCAAATATTGCCTCCGCCAACCACGATCGCAATCTCAACGCCCAGTTCAGCAACTTCCTTTACCTGAGCCGCAATGGACTGTATTATTTTCGGTTCTATTCCGGTACCTTGTTGGCCGCTTAAAGCTTCTCCACTCAGTTTAAGTACTATTCTGCGGTAACGAGCTGTTGTCATAATAACCTCCATAGAAAAACTATTTTATCCGTTTACTCTGAACGTCTATTGTTGGAAAACTGGTTGATCGTTAAAGGATTCCCGGAAACAAAACTTTCTTTCCGGACCCTTTTGGCTTTTGGGGTGCAAGTCTTATGGATCGCAAGTAAAGACCCAAGAGCCTCTTGTTTAAGCAGTATTAAAGAATAGTTTCAATTTCCTGTCTGCCAAAAAGGGAACAGCAAAGGTTCCCTTTTTACAGCATGTTTTTATTTTTTAATTTGGCTCATTACCTCATCTGCGAAGTTTTCTTCCCGTTTTTCCATACCTTCGCCTACTTCATAACGGGCAAATGCTTTAACGGCTGCTCCTTTATCTCCAACATACTTTTTGACTTTTTGATCAGGATCTTTAACGAAATCCTGTTCTAACAGACAAATCTCTTCAAAAAACTTACCAAGGCGGCCTTCCACCATTTTTTCCACAATGTTTTCCGGCTTTCCTTCATTCAATGCTTGGGTTTTCAATACTTCCCGTTCGTGGTTAACCTCTTCTTCCGCCACATCATCCCGGGAAATATAACGAGGATTGATCGCTGCTGTATGCATGGCAATATCTTTAGCCAATTCCTTATCATTCGTACCTTCCAATAATGTCAGGACTCCTATGCGTCCGCCCATGTGGAGATATTCACCAAATGCATCATTATCCGTTTTTGTCAAAACAGTAAAACGGCGCAAAGAAATTTTTTCACCTATTTTTGCCACTGCAGCATTAATATAAGCTTCCAGTGTTTCTTCCCCGCCATGCATTTTTTGACCAAGCGCTTCCTCTACAGTGGATGGGTTTTCTTCCACTAAATGCTTGCCGATGTCAGAGAGCAGCTGCTTAAATTGATCATTTTTGGTTACAAAGTCGGTTTCACAGTTCACTTCAAGCAATACAGCAGTGTTATCCTTCACTTCTACATGTGCAAGACCTTCTGCTGCAATGCGGTCTGCTTTCTTTGCTGCTTTCGCCATTCCTTTTTCACGCAGAAAATCGATGGCCTTATCCATATCCCCATCTGTCTCCTGCAATGCTTTTTTACAATCCATCATACCTGCGCCTGTTTTCTCGCGCAGCTCTTTAACCATTTTTGCGGTAATTGCCATTATTACATCCTCCTTGTTTCATTCATCATCATATTTGCTTTAAAAAAGGTGATAAAAGGCTCTTATCCTCTTATCACCCTTCCCTTTTAATAGTTAAACTTCTTTTGTACCGGAATCTTCTTCACCAGAATTTGCAGTTTCTGCTTCCGTCTCGACAGCCTGTGCTTCTTCCTCCGGCTGAACTTCTTCCAATTCTTCTCCCTGTTTCACCTCTAAAATAGCATCTGCCATTTTTGAAGTCAAAAGTTTTACTGCGCGGATGGCATCATCGTTAGCCGGAATGACATAGTCGATTTCATCCGGATCACAGTTTGTATCTACAATCCCGATAATAGGGATATTTAACTTATGAGCTTCCGCTATTGCAATACGCTCTTTTCGGGGATCGATAACGAATAAAGCATCTGGCAGCCTATCCATCTCTTTAATTCCCCCAAGAAACTTAACCAAACGATCTTTTTCTTTCAGCAGTTCTCCAACTTCTTTTTTCGGAAGTACTTCAAACGTGCCGTCTTCTTCCATACGCTCAATATCCTTCAGGCGGCTGATGCGTTTGCGGATTGTCTGGAAATTTGTTAATGTTCCTCCCAGCCAGCGCTGATTCACATAGAACATGCCTGAACGGGTAGCTTCGTCCCGTACAGAATCCTGGGCCTGTTTTTTTGTTCCCACAAAAAGAAGGGTTCCTCCATTGGCTGCTAATTCCTTTACATAATTATACGCTTCATCAACCTTCTTTACCGTTTTTTGCAGGTCGATGATATAAATGCCATTACGTTCCGTAAAGATGTATTTTTTCATCTTCGGATTCCAACGGCGTGTCTGGTGCCCAAAGTGCACTCCAGCTTCAAGCAGTTGTTTCATTGAAATTGCTGACATTTTACTTCCTCCTTATGGTTTTTTCCTCCGTCCGGTTCATATTGTTTAGAGACCATTTCACATGGCACCTTCCATACAAATCCCCGGGCGTGTGTATTTTTTTCCTGATTCTTTATTGATGAACCAAGTCTTTACACCAAAAATTAATATAACATAGTGCCACGTCGTAATCAAGTAAAAAATGAGAAAATCAGCCGCCATCTCTGCCTGCAATTACTTTTTGCTGTACAATTTAATGATCAGTGCCGCTTCTGTTTTTCCGCAATTCAGTTCCCGAGCAATTTCCGCTTCTGTGTGTCCTTGATCATATAATTGCAGAATACGGGATTGCAGGGATGCTTCCATATCATCTTTTTGCTCATTTTCATAGATACCATCTTCACTTGTGTTAGTTGTTGCCGGGTCACCGTCTGTGTTGTCCTTTTTTGGCAAAGGCTGTCCGTGTTCATTGGTCCAGCCTTCAGAAACGGCTTTTTGCAGCCGGAAATTTTCTTCTTTTATTTCCTGCAGATATCCATCTAAAAGTGTTTGAATTTCACCGGTGTTTGTTTCTTTCTTCGTTTGAACTTGTTTAAACAGCACGTAAATGACAGCAAAGGTTATAATATGTAATATAAAACTGATAATAATTGCGAATGATACCATAACATCCCTCTATCCGTTAAAATCAATCTTCATGCCCAAATAAGGATGCTCCGCTTTATTTTGAGAGCCTGAATCCTTCTTTTTCTCTTCATCTCGTAAAACAGATGTATTATCTCCCTTCTTATCTTTCAGCAAATGTATGCTTTCATAATCATTTACTTTTTTTCGTTTCCGTTCCTCCTGCTTTAATTGGTTCGCTGCCAGCGACTCCTGAAAATGCTGATGCTGCTTTCCCATTTGCTCCTGAAGTTTCCCGGCATCCTGTGTTCTTGGAAGCGCGACCTGCATTTCTATTGATTTCCAGCTCAAGTATCGTCACTCCCTTTATAGAATAGTAGAAGTTATCTACTGAAATAAAGGTTCAATAACTATTTCATTTTTACTTAAAAACATTCTAATATAATGATAATCTGTTTTCATTATACGTTTATATTTTCCAAAAGCAACTGTAACATGGCTGAATAAATAATTGTTGACAATTAATTCTGCTTCATTTTCTGATCCCAATTGGGCATTTATTTTTCCCAGGGATCTTTCTATTTCGGATAATTTTTCTCTTGCTTTCGTGTAGGAATTCCTTTGTTTCAGGAGCATGATCCTTAACTTGGGGTTATCTTTCGTATTCTGCTGTTTTATTTTTTCACCCAGCTTGGTTAATTTCTGTATTGTATCCTCCAGTTCTTGCTTTTCTTTAAATAATTCTTCTTCTTTACGATGCAAGTGCTGATCCATGCCAAATATAATTTCTGTTTTTGTGCCAAATCGTGAACCTATATCTTTTGCAGCCAGGGATTTCCCTACGGATAAACTACCCCCAATGATATTTCCTTTTTGGCAAAACACATGATTTTTCACCGTACAAGTACTATGAATAATGGAGTTTTCTACGAATAAATCGTTGCCTGCGAAAACCTTGCCCTGGTTAATATATCCAATCCGAATGGATTCTTCCGCTTTGATATAGCCCTTTTTCTGTCCCGCCAGCCCTTCTGCAATGAAAATGGAACCTCCTGACATAAGTGTAGCTGCTTCCACAATGCCAAATACTTTAATATCCCCTTCCGCTTTAACGGAATATCCGGCTGGAACATCTCCGCGAATAATGATAGTACCTGTAAAATCCAGGTTTCCCTCTTTCATGGACAATGTGCTATCGACTTCAAATACTGGATGAACATGTATATTTCTGCCGCTGATGCTTAATTGCCCATTAGCTGCAGCATAAAAAGCATGATTATCCTCGAGAAATACTACATTTTTTCCGGCCATTACATTGGATGGCTTTCCTTTTTTCGCACGTATAACAGTACCATGTACCGTTTTTCCATTTTCCCCCTCGGCAGGCAATATTACTTCCGCGATTTTTTCTCCTTTTTTAACCGAAGGAATAGACATAACATCCCGAAAATTCCAGCCCGGACTACGGTTAATTTCACCAGGATGAACGTTTGCCATAAAGTTTAACCGGCCATCTTCCCCATGAACCACCGGCTTCCCCTTTGCAATCACGAGAGGAAATATATCTCTGGAAAGTTCGCAGCGGAGCATCCTGACTGCTTCTTCATCGATGCCATATTTTATATTATAGTCATTCAGCAGCTGGCTAACGTCATTTTCATCCATGCTAAAATCTTCCGGGATGCGGGGTTCTTTCAATTCTATTTCTGCATGCACTCGATCATCGGAAACAGCTATATGAAAAATATTATGGTGTGTAACCATCAATTTCCCCTCTTTTCCCTATTATTGATAAGCCTGTATTTTCCTTAGTGAATCTCTTAACTTAACAATAGATCTCTTATGTATCTGGGAGATGCGGGACGTCGTTAAACCAAGCACTTTTCCTATTTCGGTTAATGTTAATTCATCATGATAAAACAGACTGATGACCAGTTTCTCGTTTTCATTTAATGCCTTTATGCCTTCTGCCAAATCTTTTTTCAGTTCCTCGGAAACCAGCTGTTCTTCCGGAAGTACAGCCGATTTATCAGGAACAGAGTAGCCAATCCCTTCTTTTAATTCCGATTTTCCTTCAGCCGGTTTTTCCTCCATGGATAATATGTTGGAAAATAATGAATCTCTGATAATGACTTCCGTTTCTTTTATTTCCAATCCTGCGCTTTTAGAAATTTCTTCGATTTTCGGCTTTCGCTGATAAAGCTGTTCAAGTTCTTGTGTTATTTTTTCCACCTTTTTAATTTTATCTCTTAATGACCTTGGTATCCAGTCTTCTTTGCGCAATCCATCCATAATCGCCCCGCGGATGCGAAAGGAGGCATACGTATCAAACTTTAATTCCCGGCTCGGCTCAAATTTTTTGATAGCGTCGAATAAGCCGATTAGCCCAAAGCTTTGAACATCATCTTTATTCACACTTGTCGGTAAATGGCTTGATATTCTTTCCACATGAAAACTCACTAAGTGCATATATTGCTGGATTAGTTTATTAGCGGCCTGCTCATCACGGTCTTCTAACCAGTTTTTCCAAAGTACTGCTTCCCGTGATGTAGTGTTCGTTTGCATTATTAATTCCTCCTCTCTTCAAAATTAGCTCATAATCCGCAGTTGACTGATTGTTTGTCTAGATCAAAAATTCTTTCTCATTTATTTTTCGTATCTTTAATTTATTCATGTTTGTATCGAATTCTATCGTTCTGCCTGCATTTCCTCCCACATCATGCGCAACGACAGGGATATGGTATTCATGCAAGATTCCCCGGACCGCCTCTATATTTCGCGGACCGATCCGCATCATATTCGACTGGGAAGAAAATTGAAACATTTGTGCTCCCCCTGCCATTTTTGCTTTTAACCTGTCTGGCGAAGCTCCTTTTTTTATCAGGCTGTCAATTAAATACGGCAAGGCAGTATCAGCATATTTATATATATTGATATCTTTTTGTCTTGCCATACTGGAGTCAGGCAGTAAAATATGAGCCAACCCTGCAAGCCCTGCTTTCGCATCGTATACAACGACACCTACACATGAACCCAATCCGGAGGTTCGTATATTTTCAGGTTTTTTTACAAGATTCACATCCGCTATCCCTACTTTTATTACTGTCTGTGTTTTATTCATGATTATGTAATCCCAAAGATTGATATATTTTTTGAAAAGAATGCGGATCCGGAATGAAAAAGAAATTTCCCTGAATCCCGTCTTTGCTGTCCAGATAGTTAATTCTTGTATTAATAATAATGGCGTAGTCCGTAACCTGGGATAATTCAACCAATCCGGCTGTTAATATAGCTCCGGCCATGTCAATGCTTAAATAGGGAATGGATGGCTGCATATTTAAATTGGTAAAGTCAGATAAAGCGGACAGATAGGAACTTGTTAAAATATTGCCCGCTTCCTGCAACGCTGAAACGGCCATTTCATCAAATTCCTCTCCCAGCAGACCGCAGCCGTTTTGATTTGTTATTTCTTCAACAAGATTTTTTGCTTCTTCTATACTTAATATAAAATATACTGTTCCAGGTGCCTCCCCTTGGATTCGAAAGAACAATGCTGTAATTACTTGTTCATGTCCGCCGATCATGTCCATCATTTCATCAAAGTCAACCACATTTACTGTAGGAACTTGCATGTCAATTTTTTTATTCAGTAACTCGGACATGGAGGTAGCTGCATTACCCGCACCGATATTACCTATTTCTTTTAAGACATCTTTTTGGATAGTGGTCAGTTTTGTTATTTCCATTTTCATTATCCTTCCGCAGTGCTTAAATCATTTATTTCTTCCGGCGTCAGTACTTTTTGCAGATTGAGCAGGATAAGAAGTCTGTCTTCCACTTTGGCAACCCCTTCAATATAATCGGTGTCAACCGTCCCAATTATTTCCGGAGCAGGTTCTATGGCATTTTTGGCAATATCAATTACATCATTGGCCGAATCAACAATTAACCCAACTTCCATATCATCTAAATGGACAATTATAATCCTGCTGGATTCCGTATATTCCTTTTCCTCCAATCCGAAACGGAGACGAATATCAATCACAGGCGTGATGACCCCTCTTAAATTGATAACCCCTTTTACAAAAGTTTCTGTCTGCGGCACTCTGGTAATCGGCTGAATACGCTCAATGGAACCTACCTGCTGTACGGAAACAGCATATTCCTCTTTTTCCAATTGAAAAACAATCACCTTTATATCATTCATTTTTTCAATTTCCATGCTGATGCACCCCGTTTTTTATTTTTTAGATTACTTCATTAAGCATCCTGCTTGTTTTACTCTTTTCTTTTCCTTTATTCCCGAAAGCTGTTTGAACTTGCTTTTAGTGTCAGCACCTTATCGTATAGAACCCTTATATGTTCATTGCTTTCGTCAATAAATACATCTGAATAATCTAGATCTGGCAATTTCCATGTTATTCCCCTCTTATTTTTCCGATGATATTTATTAGTTTTTTTCCCACTTGGGATAATGGAACCACATGGTCTACCATGTTCGTATTTACAGCAGCTCTGGGCATGCCGTAAATAACAGCAGTCTCCTGAGACTCCGCAATCACTACAGTATTGGGATCATTGGATTTTAATTGCCGTATCCCATCCGCGCCATCACTTCCCATTCCGGTTAATATCACAGCAATTTTATTTATGTGATACATTTCTGCAATAGAATGAAGCAGAACATCCACGGAAGGCCGATGCCCCCGAAAAGGAGCATCCTTTGATAACTCGATGACAAGTTTCCTGTTTCTGTTCCGTAATTTCATGTGGCAGCCGCCGGGCGCAATATATGCTGTATTTCTGTGAATGACTTCCAAATTCTCTGCTTCTTTAACAGAAAAATCCACCAGTCTGTTCAACCTTTCTGCAAGTGATTTTGTAAAACCGGCGGGCATATGCTGAACTACCAAAACAGGTCCAGGTAATTTTTTTGGCATTTGGGTAAATACATTCTCAAGTGCCCTGGGACCACCGGTAGATGTGCCAATTGCTATTACAGTTTTTTCAAATGATTGGAATGGAAGTTCCGGTTTAACTGCTTGCTCTACTAATGAGTTTTGCAGCATACCTTTCTTTAACTTAACTTGAGATCCTGAAATTACGCTCTGTATTAATTCCTCCCCTATTGAGTTCAGAGATTGATTTGCTGAGGGCCGCCTGAACAAGTAAACAGCACCAGGGAATAATGCCTGTACTTCTTCAGACCCGCTTTTTGTTATTTCATCATACAGTATGAGTACTGAAACCGGCTGCTCTATTATTATATTTTCAAGCAGTTCGATCTCTTCGACCTGTGGAGACGGTATATCCACTATAACGACCTCAGGCTGCTGTTCGGTTACCTTTTTTACGCCACCTTCAATGCTTCCGGTCTGATCGATAACCCGCACACGTTTCTCTCTATGTAAAATATCTGTTATTTCTTTACTTTTGCATGCATCATCAGCGATGATTATCACATGAATAAGATCCATATTTTCTTACCTCTTGATGAGTAGTTGCTTTAACCGCTGGACAAATGATGTCCTTTCTTTTGGGATTGCCGGTGAATTGGTCATGTAGCCAATGGTAAGTTATTTCATTGCTTCCGTCACTGGAGATGCATCATTATATAATATAAAAGGTGTCTGTCGGATTACGGCTTCTGGTACATTTTTATCCTCCGGCAATATTCCCATAGGTTGAATATCTGCATTTAAAAATTGGAAAACCACTTTTTTAAACCTCATTAGTGCATCATAACCGGATTTCACTGACCGAGACCTGTTCATCACTGCATGGATTGTCATGGAAGGACGCCTGGTTAAAATAAACTTGATCATGCCATAAGCATCTGTAATGGATGTAGGCTCCGGGGTGGTAACCACAATACATTCATCCGATGCTAAAATAAAACGGATACTCTCTTCTGTTGCTCCTGCTCCCATATCAAAAATGATGTAATCGTACATATCGATTAATTGGTCATATTGTTTAAAAAAGTAATCCATCACGTTGCTGTCTGCTTTAAATATGCTGTTTAGTCCTGATCCGCCGGCAATATAATCCAGGCCCCCGGGTCCCCGTTCTATCACTTCACAGGCTGACAGCTTTTCATTAAACATGTCTACAATTGTTTTATTTGCATGAAGTCCCAGTAAAATATCCACATTTCCCATGCCAAAATCCAAATCAAAAAGTAAAACTTTCTTATCATGATTAATCAGCTGTAAACAGAAGTTGAGTGCAACATTTGATTTGCCTACACCTCCTTTACCACTAATAACGGACAATGTTTTAGCATATCTCAGGTTATTTTTCTTCTGCATATGCCTACGTAAACTTTCTGCCTGGTCATGCATGATAGCTGCCGCCTGTGCAATAGTTTGCGATTAATTCAGGAGTAGCTTCCATTAAATCATCCGGTACATCCTGGCCATTTGTTATATAAGCTATGCCTGTCTTTTTTTCCAATGCAAGATTAAGCATACTGCCATATTGCCTTGTTTCATCTATTTTTGTTAATATAACCTGATTTATTGGTAAATAACGAAACTGTTCATATATTTCCATGAGGTCTTTTGCCTTGGATGTTAAAGATAAAACCAGATATATATCAATTGTAATGTCGGATTCAATACAGTCCGATAATTCATTGATATAAATTTCTTCCCGAAAATTCCTTCCCGCCGTATCTACCAGAATAAAATCATAGTCTTCCAATTTTTTAACCGCATTTATATAATCTTCTTTTGTATAGACTACTTCCACCGGAACGTTCAGTATCCTGGCATACGTCTTCAGCTGTTCAACGGCAGCAATTCTGTATGTGTCTGCAGTGATGAAAGCAACCCTTTTTCCTTCTTTTAAAACACTCTTTGCTGCTATTTTGGCAATTGTTGTTGTTTTACCGACTCCGGTAGGACCAACAAAATGTACTACCTTTTGTTCAGATGAAATAGGTTTATAGGACAGAGCTTCCAATTGGATCATGATTTCTTTTTTCACATCCTGTTTAACCCTTTCCCGGGTAGGCTCGATATTTTCTGATTCATGAAATGAGACAACTTGGTCAAGTATCCTGCACGCAACTGTTTCATCGGTTTCCTGCTCAAGCAAATACATATATATGGACTGGTATATAGCGGGATATTTGCTTTTATTCATTGTTGATTGGTGTATCAACTTCTTCAGTACTTGAATCTCGTTCAAAACATGCGCAGCCGAATCAGAAGTTCTTTTATATTCGCTGAGCGGATCATTTGTTTCCATTAGTTTTGTCTCCTGATTTAACGGCTTAGGCACAGGATCAAGTGCAGCAACTACTTCAACAAGGCTTTTCTTTTTTAGCCCCATAAAACCTCCGCTCCGCTTTACCTTTCTTGAATTTAAAATAACTGCTTCTGATCCAAGCTCATTTCTAATTTGCTTCATCACTTCAGGCATCGTCGGTGCTGCATATTTTTTTACTTTCATGCTACATTCACCACCCCTATGCTTTGTACCTGGACAGTTGGCTCCAATTCATTATAGGACAACACAACTATCTGCGGCATAAACCGTTCAATTAACTGTTTTAAATACATCCGTATGGCCGGGGAGCATAATACTACTGGTGTATCCTGCTTTATTGAAGCTTTTTCTGCTTCTTCCCGGATGATATTTATTATTTGCTGCTGATCTTCCGGATCCAGTGATAAGTAATTGCCATGCTCTGTCTGCTGGATATTTTCCGCAATTAACTTTTCCACCTTGCCGCTGACAGTGATCACTTTTAAAGACATGTCTTCTTGCGCATATTGCTTGGTTATTTGTGCTGATAGTGACTGGCGCACATATTCTGCCAATAAATCTGTATCATTTGTAAGCTTTGCAAAGTCTGCCAATGTCTCAAAAATAACTGGCAAGTTTCTTATGGAAATATTCTCTTTAAGCAGCTTGCCCAGTACTTTCTGTATGTCTCCTACTGCCAGTGGCTCCGGCGTAACTTCTTCAATCAAAATCGGGTAATTCTCCTTCACATGATCTATCAGTTGTTTTGTTTCCTGTCTTCCAAGCAATGTATGGGCGTGCTGTTTGATAACTTCTGTAAGGTGGGTGGAAACAACGGATGGCGGGTCTACTACCGTATAGCCCAGTAGTTCAGCTTCATCCTTCACTTCCCCATTAACCCATTTTGCGGGCAGCCCGAAAGCAGGTTCTTTCGTAACTATTCCTTCTAATTCATCATTTTCCATATCGGGGGCCATGGCCAAATAATGATCTAATAATAATTCACCTGAGGCAACTTCATTTCCTTTAATTTTTAATCTGTATTCATTTGGTTCAAGCTGGATATTATCCCGGATTCTTACCACCGGAATAACCATGCCAAGTTCTATTGCAAGTTGTCTGCGAATCATTATAATCCTATCGAGCAGATCTCCTCCCTGATTTGCATCGGCGATCGGTATTAAGGCATAACCAAATTCAAATTCAATCGGATCGACATTCAACAGGCTGATGACATTATCTGTCTCCTTCATTGCTGTGCTCTGGGCTTCATCCTCCTCCGCTTCACCTATTACCTCTTCCTCTTCACTGTTTTGTCTTAATAATAAATACCCGCTCAATGCCAGGAGACCGGATAATATCGTGGTAAGCAGGAAATTAATTGGTGTTAACCCAATGAAAAAAATTGTACCTGCTGCTATAAATAACAGCTTTGGATATTGAAGAAGCTGACCGCTGACCTCTGTACCGAGGTTTCCGGTACTGGCAGTTCTCGTTACGACTATTCCGGTTGCAGTAGCTATAAGCAGTGCAGGAATTTGGCTGACAAGCCCGTCCCCTACAGTAAGCCGCATATATGTATTGATCGCTTCCTGAAACGACATATCCATCTGTACCATCCCAATAATCAGGCCAAATATGATATTGATTAAGACAATAATGATACCAGCAATGGCATCTCCTTTTACAAATTTGCTGGCACCGTCCATAGAACCGTGGAAGTCTGCTTCATCTTCTACCTTCTCCCGTCTTTCCTTTGCTTGCTGTTCGGAGATTAAACCAGCATTTAAATCAGCATCGATGCTCATTTGTTTTCCGGGCATAGCATCCAGGGTAAACCTGGCAGAAACTTCAGAGACCCTTTCAGCTCCCTTAGTAATAACAATAAATTGAATAATAACAAGAATAATAAACACAACAAATCCGACAAACGGATTGTCGCCAATCACAAAGGAACCAAATGTTTCAACTACACCGCCTGCATCAGCTTCCGAAAGTATGGATCTTGTAGTAGAAACATTCAATCCGAGCCGAAACAATGTCAGCAGTAAAAGCAGCGTAGGGAAAACGGAAAACTGTAGTGGTTCCTGCGTATTCATAGAAACAAGAATTACAATTAACGCTAGTGACATATTTGTAAGAATAAGTACACTTAATAACCATCCCGGCAATGGGATAATTAACATAATAATGATTAAAATAACACCTAAAAGGACAGAAAGGTCACGGGCTTTCATGGATGTCTCTCCTTATTGCTCAAACTTTATTTTCTAATTTATAAACATATGCAAGTATTTCGGCAACTGCCTGAAAAAAATCCTCCGGAATTACATCGCCAATTTCAATAGCTGAATATAAAGACCTTGCCAAAGGCCTGTTTTCCACTGTTGCCACATTATTTGCCTTTGCAGCTTCTTTAATTTTTAATGCTATTTCATCGATTCCTTTGGCAACAATATAAGGAGCAGCTGCTTTTTCTTCATCATATTTTATTGCCACAGCAAAATGGGTAGGGTTCGTGATTACTACATCAGCATTCGGCACTTCGCTCATCATTCGGCTTGCAGCCATCTGCCGCTGCTTTTCCTTTAATTTGGATTTAATTAAAGGGTCACCTTCAATATTTTTATATTCATCTTTAATATCCTGCTTTGACATCCGCATATTTTTTTCAAAGTCATAACGCTGGTAAGCATAATCAAAAACCGATAAAAACAATAGTGCAATCGTTGCAGCAATTCCCATAATTGCAGTTACCCTGCCAAAAAAAGCCATGGCACTTTCTGCTGTTTTAAAGGAAAGCATCATCATTTCATCTTTATAAATCCATATCACCATAAAGGTAATCGCACCGATAAAAACAATCTTGAACAGCGACTTCAGTAATTCCACCAATGCCCGGATAGAAAAAATTCGTTTAGCCCCTTTAATCGGATCAATTTTTTTTAAGTCGAATTTTAAAGGTTCCGTTGTAAATAAAAATCCGATCTGCAATAAATTAGAACCAAATACGGCGACAATGGCAACCAGCATAATCGGGGCAAGCATCTTTGCAGCTTCTGCGGCGGCACCTGTAAATATATGCTGTACCGTATTTTCCGTAACTTCCCAATGAATAAATTCAGTAAAAGTATGGGTATATAAGGCGGTCATGCTATCTTTCATAAAAGGGCCAAATGTTACCAATATCATAAATGCAAATAATAATAGAATAGCAGTATTGACATCCTGGCTTTTGGCAACCTTCCCTTTCCTGCGCTCATCCTGTCTTTTCTTCGGGGTTGCTTTTTCAGTTTTCTCTCCTGCAAAAAATTGCAGGTCCATTTTTAAATGCAAACTAAGCACCTCCGAATAACTGCATTAAACCGCGCAGTGCCTGAAACATGGTTTCGAATAGCGATTTAATAAGTACTATATATAAACTTAAAAAGAACAAAATAACAATAAAACTCACCAATATTTTTAGTGGCAGTCCTACTACAAATACATTCAGCTGCGGAACTGTTCTGGCAATCATTCCTAATGCAACATCCACCAGAAATAAGCAGCCGACAATTGGAATGGCCATTTGAAAGGCAACCAGAAACATGTAATTGAATGTTTCAATCACAAAATCGGATATGGATCCGTTATGAAAAGGTATAAATGCATCTATAGGGATAAAATAATAACTGTTAAAAACACCATCTATTAATAAATGATGGCCGTTTACCGATAACAAAAACAGCAAGGCAAAAATATAAAAATACTGTCCTGTTAAAGGCGTCTGTGCTCCCGTTTGCGGATCAACCACATTGGCAATGGCAAATCCCATCTGAAAATCGATAAAACCCCCGGCTATCTGCACAGCTGATAAAATAATATAAGCAATTAGACCTATGAGAAGACCAACCAGTGCCTCCTTTAATAAGAGAAACAGGTACATACCGTCCACTGGAATAGCCGTACTATCCACCGTATAAAACATAATCCAGGCCAAAAAGAAACTGAATCCGACTTTAAAAGGGACAGGGATGGTGCGATAAGAAAATAAGGGAAGCGTAACAAAAAAAGCAATTACCCTTACAAATATAAGCAGGAATACCGGCAAGCTATTTATGTTGATCATTTCCAGCATCGTTTCACCCTGTAAACCGGTTTAAGTTTTGAAATAAATCTGTCGTAAATTCAGTGATATGGGACAGCATCCAAGGGCCAAAAATCACAAGACCCATCAGGACTGCAACAATCTTCGGGATAAAGGCCAGGGTCTGTTCCTGTATTTGCGTTGTGGCCTGAAATATACTTACCAACAGTCCCACTGCAAGGGCCAAAATGAGCAATGGACCTGTGACCAGAAGGATTGTAAATACACCATTTTCAGCCAGAGACAATACAAATTGACTATTCAAAGCAGACACCCCTTTTTATTAAAATTCATTAAAACCCATCCAATAACGAATGTGTGATTAAATACCAGCCATCAACAAGGACAAACAGCAAAATCTTAAAGGGCAGGGATATCATTACAGGCGGCAGCATCATCATACCCATGGACATAAGTACACTGGCAACTGCCATATCGATAATTAAAAAAGGGACAAATATCATAAAACCCATCTGGAAAGCTGTTTTTAGTTCGCTGATGGCAAAAGCCGGTACAAGGGTTGTCAGCGGAATTTCCTGTATACTGCCTACTTCATCAAGCTGGCTGTAGTTCATAAACAACTCCAGGTCCTTCTGCCTCGTGTGGGAGGCCATAAACTCTTTCAGCGGCTCACTTGCTCTTTCATATGCTTCATCAAGTGTTAGTTCCTCATCGAAAAGCGGCTGCAGTGCATTATCGTATACATCGGAAAAAACAGGAGCCATAATAAAGAAAGTCAAAAACAAGCCTAACCCGATTAACACCTGATTTGGCGGCATCTGCTGTGTTGCCAGCGATGTTCTTACAAAAGAAAGTACAACAATAATTCTTGTAAAGCTTGTCATTAAAATCAAAATACTGGGCGCCAAAGCCAAAACTGTTAATAATAAAATCAATTTAACAGAAGTCGACACATTGGAAGGATCAGATCCGGAAAACATTTCTATAAATTCATTCATCGCTTGTCTTCCCTCCGATTAATCAGGTCAGCCCGGTTCTTTTTCAGATTTTCCAGTTCATCTGCAAACAAATTTTTAAAGTTCCTGCTGTCCGGAGATGATGTTTTTTCTTTTGTATTCTTCTGTAAAAAAGATGGAAGGAACGAATTTATATGAAATGGTTCTTCTTCTCCTTTTTCCAGCAGCTGTGTGATCACCTTCTCATCAGTGATTTCCTGCAGCATTTCCACATTGTCCCCCACACCTATCACATAAAATTTACTGCCGATGCGAATGATTTGAATGGACTTGTTCTGCCCTACGGAAATCCCGCCGAGATTCTCTAAATGTCTTATCTGGTTAAACATTTTATTTCGTTTATTCAACAGTTTTAGCATAATATAAATAAGTGCAAGAACTAATAATAAAGCGAAAAACATTTTGATAAGATCGAATACGAGAGAACCGGAATCATTTAACTCCGCTACCGGCTCTGCCTCCCCTTCATTCTCTGTCAATGGTGTTGTATCTTCACAATCGGCTTCTGCTTCCAGGCAATCATTTACGCTCGGGGTTCGAGCTTCTGTTTCTGATATTGACACAAAAGGGAAAACAAAAAACAACATACAAATAATGAATAACTTTTTATCCAACATAAACACCTGTTTCTTAGCCAAGTACTTTTTGAATGGCTTCTATTACCCTGTCTTCCTGAAAAGGTTTGACGATAAAATCCTGTGCTCCGGTTTGAATTGCATCAATAACCATCGCCTGCTGCCCCATTGCTGAGCACATGATAACCTTCGCTTCCGTGTTTTCCTCTTTTATTTTTTTTAATGCGGTTATTCCATCCATTTCAGGCATTGTAATATCCATGGTTACAAGATCAGGTGACAGCTCCTTATATTTTTCCACTGCCTCAAATCCATCCTGTGCTTCTCCAACTACTTCGAAGCCATTTTTTGTTAATATATCTTTAATCATCATCCGCATAAATGCAGCATCATCTACAATAAGAATTTGTTTAGCCATTTTTTTAGCCTCCACCTATTTCTATTTGAGTTTCTTTAATCTATCAGATTGACTTACAATATCTGTTACCCGCACACCAAAGTTCTCATCAATAACAACAACTTCCCCTTTGGCGATTAATTTTTGATTTACAAGTATATCTACAGGTTCACCGGCCAGTTTATCCAGCTCTATAATGGATCCGGCGGACAGATCCAATATATCTTTAATCGTGCGCTGTGTACGTCCAAGTTCAACCGTTACCCTTAGTGGAATATCCAGAAGCAAATCCAGGTTACGCTGTTCAGGATGATTTAATGCAGTCTCATCAAAGCTGGAGAAGTCTGCTTCCTGTACTTTTGCATGCTGCTGGTCAACCAGATTTCCTAAAAATTGGGAAGATGTTTCTTTCGTATTCTTTTCCTGATCAGCAGCTGTAAAAGTAATAGCTTTATCCAGAGTAACTGCTGCTTCAGCACTAGCTTTTTCATCCTCCGGTGTTTCATGAAGCAACTGATATACCAGATCTTTTGCAAAGGTTATCGGCATAATCTGCATAATATTGGAATCGATTAAATTGCCAACCTTTAATTGAAAGGAAACTTGTACAAATGCTTCATCATTATTGATATTAATATCAGCATCTTCTTCTGACTCTGTCATTTTAATCGTTGGCGGTGAAATATCGACTTTTTTATTAAATATAGTAGACATGCTTGTTGCAGCTGAACCCATCATTTGATTCATTGCTTCCTGAACCGCACTGATATGTATATCATTTAGTTCCTCTTCCGGATTCCTTCCATCACCGCCAAGCATAATATCCGCAATAACAGCTGCATCAATTGCTTTAATAACTAATACATTTCTTCCGCTGAAACCTTCAATATAATTCACATAAATACTGACAGGCTGAAATGTAAATGTTTCCAGTTCCTTTTTTTTAATGATAGACACGGATGGTGTAGTAATCTCAACCTTTTGCTTTAATAAGGTGGACAGCGTTGTTGCCGAACTGCCAAATGAAATATTGCCTATTTCACCCAGCGTATCCTCTTCCATTGTGGATAAGTATGGACCTTTTTCTTCATTATTTTCTTCCGGCACATCATCGTGCGGACTTACATTGAGCAGTGCATCAATTTCTTCCTGAGAAAGCATGCTGTCATTCGTCATCTTCATTCACCTCTTTAATTTCCTCCAACACTTGTACTGATAATTTATTTTTAGACTTGCCGGGCTGCACATGAAATTTCGGCTGATCATTTATTTCCATTGTTAACGCCTCTTCTATTGATTGATCCAGGGCAATTACATCATTTTTATTTAAATGCAGGAATTCGTGAATGGTTAATTTTGTTTCCCCGAGTATTGCCTTTCCTTCCACATGTGCATGGTGCAAATTTGACTTCAGTTTTTCATAGGATTCCTGATCTCTTTCCTTCGTACCTGTTTGCATCCAATAATGAACGGATAATTTCGATATGATGGGTTCCAAAATTATATGCGGGATACAAATATTGATAAGGCCGCTGGATTCCCCGATTGTTGTGTTCATAGACACTACAATTACCGTGTCATTCGGTGATACCATTTGAAGAAATTGAGGATTCACTTCAAAATTCTCCAGCACCGGGTTAATTTCCACGATGGATGACCATGCCTCCTTCAGATTTGCAACTGATTTTTCAAAAAGCTGGGACATTAGCATGGTTTCTATTTCTGTTAAGTTTTCAGCCTTGTTAACATCTCCTCCCTTCCCGCCGAGAATGCGGTCAAGCATGGCATAAGCTATATTCGGATTCACTTCCATGATCAGCCTGCCATCAAGCGGTTCTACAGTGTATATATTTAAAACCGTCATTTTGGGAATGGAACGGATAAATTCTTCATATGGCACTTGATCTACAGAAGCAACAGATATATTTACATAGGTGCGAAGCTGAGCAGAGAAAAATGTGGTTAACAGCCGGGCATAATTCTCATGAATCCTGGATATGCTTCTGATCTGATCCTTTGAAAACCTTAAAGCCCGCTTAAAATCATAAACCCGAACCTTTTTTTCTTCCTCTTCTTTTTTCATTTCTTCGGCATCCATTTCCCCGGAACTGATTGCAGATAACAATGCATCAATTTCGCTTTGGGAAAGCACTTCATCCACCATTAAAACTCACCTCCATCAGGAGTGCACAGATGCATTTATTGCAATAATTTGCTGATTGTATATACATCTGTAACTTTTCCGTCAGTCATTAATTCATTTAGTTTTGATTTTACAGCCCCTTCCAAATCGGAAAGACCAGTTCTGAAATTTTCCTCATTCATTACTGCAAGTTCTTTTATCAAAATGTTTTTAAGCTGAAAGTCCCGTTTACTTATTTCTTCCATTGCAGTCTTATCGTCAGTGATCACCTGAAATTGAATTCTTACATAGCTTCCATCGGATAAGTCTGTAGTTATTTCAGGTGTTTCATAGGAATGCTCCACCATGTCATCTATTGTTTTCCCTGTTGCCGCTTTCTCCTCCCCGTATAACAGGAGTGCCAAAACAGCGATTCCTCCAAGGAGAATAATGATAAGTGAAGTGATAAAAGTTTTTACTAATCTACTCATTTGACTTCCCTTCCCCCTTCAAATTCCCGTGAAGACCAACTTTTTGATAATAGGCTGTAATTAATTGGGTCACTTCTGTTTCTGATTCTTTTACCACCATTTTTTTGCTATTCGTAAGTGTAATCGTTGTATCAGGAAGAGATTGAATTTGTTCAATCATTAATGCATTTAGCGTAAATGGTTCTCCATTTAACCTGGTTAATTGGATCATTATTTATTGGTGGAGGTGCAGCTTGCCTGCAGCACCTCCTGCCTCCTTATTAACGTTTTAGATTTACAAGCTCCTGCAGTATTTCATCAGAAGTAGTTATAATTCTTGTATTTGCCTGGAAACCTCGTTGAGCCGTGATCATTTCAGTAAATTCCTCAGACAAATCAACATTGGACATTTCGAGTGAGCCGCTAACAATGGAACCTGTTCCATTTGTTCCCGGGACAACAGAACCGGTATATTCCGCATTCTGTGATGCCAAAAATAAATTGCTCCCTGCTTTCTCGAGCCCGGACGGGTTGGAGAAACTCGCTAGCGCTATCTGTCCAACATCTTCAGGGTTACCTTCCTCATTCACAATATTTACGGTGCCATTTTCTTCTATATTAAAGCTTCTGGCAGTACTTGGAATTTGAATAGGCTGGTTATCAACCCCAAGCAGAAAGTGCCCATCAGGATTGACAATTCTATCTTCATCATCCAGATAAAAATTCCCTGCTCTTGTAAAATAAGTGGTATCCTCATCCTGAAGCACAAACATTCCGTCTCCCTCCAATGCCAGATCCAAAGGGTTATTCGTCGTCTGACGAAAGCCCTGTGTATGAATGTTGTCGATTGAACCCAATTGGGAACCCAAACCAACCTGAGCAGGGTTTGTTCCACCACGGGTTTCGGTCGGACCCTGTGCACCACTTGTTGTCTGACTCATCATATCCTGAAAAGTCACCCGGCCTTTTTTAAATCCGGATGTATTTACGTTTGCGATATTGTTTCCGATGACGTCGAGTTTTGTCTGAAAACCTTTCATACCTGAAATTCCTGCATACATTGAACGTAACATGTAATCATTCTCCTTTAATCTTATTAGCTGTATCATTCATTCAACAGCTGTTCGGCCTCCCATTTTGGGTCCAGCCTATTCATTTATTAAAATCGTTCCGTTTATATTCGTAAAAATTCTGCTCTTTGCTTCATCCTTGTCCAAGGCTGTTATTACTGTATTGTTTTTCGTGCTTACAAGCAATGCTGCTTCATTCATTACCACCAGAGAATCAGTAATCCCTTTTTGTTTTGCCTCTTGCATTTTTTGCTCAATAGTTTTCCATTGTTTTTCATTTATCGATATATTTCTGGCTTGCAGCCGCGCTTCGGCATGTTTACTGATTTTCAGCTCCTGCTGTTCCTTTGCCAATATTTCTTTAAAAACAGGCTTGCTTTTTTCAGGTTTTTGAACTTTAGGAAATGATAATGCATGCTGATGCGGGACTTGATGAATGCGATGGTCCAAAATAATCACTTCCCGGAATTTTTTAATCCTGTTTATTATTTCCTTCGTTTCTGTCTTCATTTACCTTTATAACTGCATCCGCATATACTTTTTCACCGTTTTCCAGTTCAAAAATTGCCCAGCCATCATTTTGGCTTACTCCCATTACCTTGCTTTGTTCTATGCCTGTTTCCGTATCCGCTTCCTCGTCATAACCCTGGTATGAGACAACTTTTCCAATCATGTGACTATATTGAATAACAGGGGAGATCAGCTGACTTTGCACCAATGTATCGATGGAGTTGGTCATATTCATCATTTGCTCCAGCGATGAAAATTGTGCCATTTGTGATATAAACTCCCTGTCTTCCATCGGATTTGTCGGATCCTGATTTTGCAGTTGTGTCATGAGAATTTTAAGAAATTCATCTTTCCCCAGTTCCGGACTCGGTGTTCTTGCTGTTTGCCGGTTTTGTAAATATAACGATGAGTCTATAGTTGTCATTCGTTTCACCTACACTTCCTCATTCATTAGCACGGCTTGAAACTTTGCTGCGAAATCATCATCTGATTTCTCTTTTTCTTCGTCTGATGAATCACTGGATTGCTGGTTCTGCCCGTCACTTTGATCATCCTTCAAATTTTTCTCCGTTTCCTGGCTTTGCGGCAGATGTGCATCCTGCTTTTCCACTACTACCTGCTGCGGCGAGAACATATTTCTCAGCTGATGCATATTTGTCTCCAGCATTTCTTTTGCTGCCTGGGTAGTGACTAATATTTTTACTGCCATTTCTCCATTGACTTGACTGAATCGGATCATCATTTCCCCCAGATTTTCCGGGCGAAGTGAAAGGATAATCTGACTTCCCTTACTTGGCGCTGTCATAAAATTGCTTGATTTCATCATGACCCGGAACTGGTCTACTAGCTGCTGTCCTTGTTCATGAAGGCTTTGCCCCTGGTTTAAATGGACAACAACCTGCTCCACTTGTGAAATTGGCAATGACTGGGGCGGACTCACATGATGAACAGGGAGCCGATTCTGTAATGGTGCTTGTTCCATAGCTCGAACCAGCCATCTGGCAATGTCCTCTGTTCTTACAAGGGCATTTGGACTGTACTGCTGCTTGGATGCCAACTGCTGCCTTTTCCCAAACGCCTGCAATAAATCCTTCCAAATAATCTGTTCCTTTGATTCTTCCTGTCTAGTGGAAGTCAATGTTATTTCCATGCCTTTTTGGTCAGTGCCATTACCGGCTGTCTTCACCCAGTCCTGTAACAGCGGCAATAATTTTTGAGCAGCTTTATCTATATTTACCGGCTCTGCACTAAGCTGTGTCAGTATTGTCTGAGCTTCCCGAAAAATATGGATAAGTGTTTGGTGTACTGCCGGCATGTTCTTGAGCTCTATTTCTTGCGGTATTCCTTCTGTGATTGAAGCTTTATGGTGTGTCTCCGCTTCAGTCCTCTGCATTTTATTCATTTCTTCATCCGCTGATATTTGATTTATCATTTGATTTACAGGAAACAGCAATGGAATTTCTGCTTCTTCCTCATTTTTCTGTTCCTGTTCATCATTCAACATATCTGTTGATATCATGGAGGAAAGCAGTGTATGGAATAAAGCATTCTTTTCTCCTTCTTCCAGAGGGTTTACACTTTTCTCCCGATTTTCCGGTATCTGCATTTGCTGAAGAAACATTGCAACTCCGTTCATTTTTTCACCCCCTCTCAAATGAACTATTACATTAGTTTTCTATAAGTAATTGTGTTAAATCCGCAGCTATCCCGGGATCCATAGCCTCCAGAATTTGCCCCCGGACTTTATTGGATACATCCTGCAGAATAATCAAGGCGGTATCATTCTCCATACTTTGCAAAATAAGCGCAGCCTGTTCACTTTCCATATCTTTAAAAGATCCGGAAATAGATGAAACAGTCTCATTTTCCCCAACCAGTTCGTTCGCCTGTTCCGTATTTTGTTCATTCCTGTTTTCCAGCTTTAAAATATCCTGGCTCTGTCTTTCAATCGTTGTTTCCAAATCTCTTATTTCCTCATTCAATTGTTCGATCTCTGCATCTTTTTGTGCTATCCTTTCCTGAAGTTGTCCGATTTCTTCTTCCTCTGCTGCTGATTCTTCATCCTGCGAAACAAAGCCGGATAAAACAGGAACATGACTTGCTTTATCCTTTGCCCAGCCGGTTACATCCACACCAGCCACATTTAGTATAATCAGCAGTAAACTCAGGACAACCATTACAGGGATAATGACGGCAAAGAGCAGCCATAAAACAGGATTCATTTTTTTCTTTTCATTTTTTATTTGCTTGGCCATAACTGTCACCTATTTTTATACGTTATATACTGTGTTAATGAGATAGCATCCATTTGGTTTCTTTCCAGCTGTTTTTCATTTTCCATCTTTTCATGATTTCTGGAATCGATAATGTGTTGAAACTTCTTTACTTCCACATGGGCATTCGTCAGCTGGGACTGTTTTGACTCCATCTCATTTCTTGCTTGCTGGACTTCATGCTGCAGGTAAATAATTTGTTTGTTGAGCTTTTCTATATATGCAGCCTGTTCCTTTACTTTATCCAATGTGGTTGAATGCTGAATCAATTCTTCATATGATGTTTCCGCGTCTTCTTTCTTTTTCAGCAGATAATAAAACCTTGTTGCTATTTGTTCAAAGGAATCTGTTGACTGCTGATAGGCCTTTTGTGCATCCATTTTTTCCTGTTCTCTCACATAAAGTATTTTCCTGAAGCTTTTTGTTTCAGCCAATGACTTAACCTCCATTTAACAATGCTTTCATCATTTCAATTGACTCATCTCTTGTTCTGTATTCCGATATATCCTGTTTTAAAAATGATTGTATTTTGTTGTAATAGGATATGGATTTATCAATTTCGGGATTTGTACCACGTTTATATGCACCAATATGAATTAATTCGCTGTTTTCTTCATAGGTGGAAATCAACGATCTTATTTCCTCTGCAATTTGTTTATGTTCATCCTCGATTATTTGGTTCATCACACGGCTGATCGACTTCAGCACATTAATCGCGGGATATTGTCCCCGTTCCGCGAGCTTTCTGTCCATGACAAAATGTCCATCCAAAATCCCCCTTACTGTATCGGCGATCGGTTCATTCATGTCATCCCCATCCACCAATACTGTATAAAATGCAGTAATGGTTCCATTTTCATTGGTTCCTGCACGTTCGAGCAATTTGGGCAGGACGGAAAATACGGAAGGAGTATACCCCTTTGTTGTAGGGGGTTCTCCGGTTGCCAGACCGATTTCCCGCTGCGCTATTGCAACCCTTGTAACTGAATCCATCATCAGATTCACATGATAACCCTGGTCACGGAAGTATTCACTGATTGCTGTAGCTGTGTAAGCTCCTTTTATTCGCATTAAAGCCGGCTGGTCGGAAGTGGCCACAACAACAATTGACTTTTTTAAACCTTCGGGGCCAAGTTCCCCATCGAGAAATTCCCTGACTTCTCTTCCGCGCTCCCCAATGAGTGCAATTACATTTATGTCTGCACTGCTGTTTCTGGCAATCATTCCAAGCAATGTGCTTTTTCCTACACCACTCCCGGCGAAAATGCCGATGCGCTGTCCTTTCCCTACAGTAAGCAGGGAGTCAATTACTTTAACACCAACCTGTATCGGTTCACTTATCGGGGGGCGCAGCATTGGATTGGGCGGAGGCTGTTCTGTTAAATAATTGGATAATCCTTTAGGCAAGTCTGTGTGATCAAGACTCTTTCCCAGGGAATCTACTACTTTTCCTATCAAACCCCGGCCTATTTTTATATGCAATGCTTTTCCCGTTGCCTCAACAAGGCAGCCCGGCCCTATTTCCGTCACTTCCGAATAAGGCATGAGGATGATCTTCTCATGATTAAAGCCCACAACCTCTGAAAGAATTGGTTTATGATGACTGGAGGATGAATGGATAAGACAAATTTCTCCAATGTTTGCATCGGGTCCCCGGGATTCAATCATCAGTCCAATAACACGCAAAACTTTTCCAAAACGTTTATATGTATCCGTATTGTCAATTGCTCTATAATAATGGTCAAGACTCATGTTCTGCTCTCCATCGCTATTTCAAAAAGTGCTTTTCTGATTTGTTCAAGCTGGGTATCCACACCCGCATCAATTTGTCCGAATGGATGGTGAATGAGGCACCCATTCACTGTTAAGTTTTCATCTACATATATAGATAGTTTCATATCATCTTCCAAAATATGAACTAATTCATCCTTCTGCTCCATCACTGTATGATAATGTTTTGGGTGAAGATAAATCGTAATTATTCTCTGATCTTTTAATTCTTTTATTGCAGCTTTCAGGATAGGGAGAAAAGAAGATGGATCCTTGTCTATCTGTTGTTTCATAATTCTGCTCGCTGTATGTATGGCCAGATCCAATATCTTTTCTTCGCTTTTCTCAATTGTTTTATTGTAATCCTTTAAAGCGGACTCGGTAATAGCATTGGCTTGTTCTATTAAATTGGAAAACTCCTGCAGACTTTCTTCTCTTCCTCGGGAAAAACCAGCTTCATAGCCTTCTTTCTCGGCAGCCTTTATCCATTTCTTTTTCTCTTCCATCCAGTTTTCTTTTTCCTTTTCGATCTCCGCTTTTGCGGTTGAAATTAGTGTTTCTTTTTCCTTATCGATTCGTTCCAGCTCTTTTTTTGCCCTGCTGAGTTCCTTTTCAGCCTGCTGTTTTGCTGAAATTAACTCCTCTTGTTTAGCAGACTGGTCCTTTTTCAGCTTAGATATTTGCTTAATTCCGATTGTTTTCCTTTCTTCTGCAGCGTATTTATACAATGATGTCGTCACCCCCGCCACGGGCTATGACAATTTCACCGACATCCTCCAGCCGCCTTATGGCAGCTACAATTCTCGTTTGCGCTTCCTCCACATCTTTTAATCTGACAGGTCCCATGTACTCCATTTCATCCCGGAAAGTTTCGGCCATGCGCTGTGACATGTTTCTGAAGATAATTTCTTTCACTTCATCACTTGCAACTTTTAGAGACAGGCGCAAATCCTCATTCTCCACTTCCCGGATCACACGCTGTATAGCCCGATTATCTAATATAACAATGTCTTCAAATACAAACATCCGCTTTTTAATTTCATCAGCAAGGTCAGGATCCTGGATTTCCAGTGCATCAAGTATGGTTCTCTCCGTACTTCTGTCCACTCCATTCAATACTTCGACAACTGCCTGTATCCCCCCCGTTTGGGTATAATCATCCATCAAGGCCGAGGAGATGTTTTTCTCCAGCACCTGTTCCACCTGACTGATAATTTCCGGAGAGGTGGAATCCATGGTTGCAATACGCCTGGCAATGTCAGCCTGCACTTCCTGCGGCAGAGAGGACAAAATCTGCCCTGCCTGCTCCGGATCCAAATAGGATAAAATGAGCGCGATTGTTTGCGGATGCTCATTTTGGATAAAGTTTAGCAGCTGCTGCGGATCTGCTTTCCTTGCAAAATCAAAGGGCCTTACTTGCAAAGATGAAGTAAGCCGGTTAATGATTTCGGAGGCTTCCTGCTTGCCAAACGCTTTTTCCAATACAGTTTTTGCATAGCCTATGCCGCCCTGGGATATATAATCCTGGGCTAAAGCAGTTTGATGAAATTGTTCCAGCACTTCTTCTTTCATGTTGGAATCTACCTTTTTTACGGATGATATCTCCAGACTCAGCTTTTCTATTTCTTCTTCTGATAAATGCTTATACACTTTAGCAGATACATCCGGACCAAGGGAGATTAAAAGAATGGCTGCCTTTTGTTTACCTGTTAACGCACCTTTATGTCTTACCATGTGTTAATCACTCCTAATCTTCCCCGATCCAGCTTCTTAACAGCTTCGCAAAATCTTCAGGTTTATCTTTTGCCATCTTCTCCAGCTGCTTTCTGCGTACAGCTGAATCAGATTGTTCATCTTCCGGCATCTCAGGTACTCCCGTATTAATTGCAGCTTCAACAGTTTCTTCCTCCACGCTTTCTGACTCGTCTTTTCTGTTTTTGAATAAAAGAATAGCTAATATCAAAATGATTACAAACAGTATGGCACCCGTAATGTATAACCATGCCGGAATAGCAGGTACTGCTTCAGCCGGGGAGGTAGGCGCAGGATTAAACTCCTGGAAAACAATAGAGGTTTTTTCCTCCGTAACTACTTCTCCGAACCCATCATCAATAGAGGTTTGAATAATTGAATCCAAAATGGAGTTAATGCCTTCCTCTACTGCCGTTTCTTCCTGCTGTGACAAATATTGCACTTCATTTTCGCTTGTATCGGAAATACGGTTAACTGCTACCTGGATACCCAAATCCCTAATTTTATACGGACTTTCCACTATCTCCCTATGAATTCGATTGAATTCGTTATTAATGGTTTCTTTTGCAAGCTCATAATCCCCGTCACCGTCATCTATTTCCTGATACGTTGCAGCCGTATCTTCCTCTCCTGTCCCTGCAGTGCCTCCAGCAGGCGGATTTCCAGCGTATGTCTCGTGAATGGTTTCAATGCTGACAGGCAGTCCTTCCATATTCTCCAAATCTATCGGTTCCACCAGTTCTTCCACCCTATTTTCCTGGGTGAAATCAATGTCCGATGTTACAGAGACGACCACGTTGTCCATCCCAACCATGGCACCGAGCATTTGCTGCAGACGGCTTTGAATATCACGCTCTATATCCTGTTTAACAGTTTGCTGATATGTATGTACATCTTGCGAACCATTTACGGTTGTCGTATTTTGGTCAAAATACTCACTAAATTGATTCATAATCACGATATTTTCCTGCGGCAAATTTGGTACAGCTTTGGATATTAACAGATAAAGGGAATCAATTTGGTTACCCTGGAACTGGTAGCCCGGCTGTGTATGAAGTACAATCGATGCACTTGCTTCCTCTGGAGATTCATTTACAAACACAGGATCCTGAGGCAGATTGATCATAACTTCTGCATTTTCTATACCATCAATGCCTGTTATTAATTTTGCAAGTTCAGTCTGCATCGCATCCAGTTTCATCACATTAAACTCATTATCTGTGATACCCCACGATGCATTTTCACTGAAAAATGAATAGTCAATGCTGCCGCTGTTTGGTATCCCCTGTCCGGCCAGATCCACCAGCAGTGTATCTGCCTGATCTTCAGGAACGCTGATTGTAGTACCGGCATCTTCCAATTCATATTTGACCCCTCTGGCATCCAATTCTTCCTTGATTTGTCCGACTTCGTTTAAAGACAGATTACTATATAAAGGAGTAAGCCGGGAGCTGCCTGATGAGTAAATAAATAGTGCTGCTATAATTAGTATTCCAATCATAACCGAGCCAATAAAAATCCCTTTTTGACTTTTTGTGCGATTTTTCCAGAAAGATATTGTTTTATCTTTCCATGTTATAATTTTTTCCTTCATGTTCTCCCCCACCACTTAGAAAACCAGGCTTGTGACAAGCCTTAGCTCACAATATACGGCTATGACAGACTTGCTTTCCAACCTGTTAAATAAAGCTATATATGTTATATAATTTTTATTAAACTTGCATCCGCATGATTTCATTATAGGCATCAATTGCCTTCTGTTGTATCTGTACAGTTGTTTCCAGTGTTATGCTTGCTTTCTGTGCTGTGATCATCACATCATGCAAATCATTAATTTCTCCATTAATCAGCGCATTTGTTTTTTTATCTGAAAATTGTTGGGCATCATTTACATTCTCTATTGCCTGCTTTAGTGCATTGGCAAAATTTTCCTGCGCCTCCCCCGGTGTGATGTCTGGTTTAGTATTTTCTGTTACGGGTATAGTATGTTGAGGTGTATTATTTATCGAATTAATCATGGTTAAAAAACTCCCTGCTAAGTTATTTTCCAATTTCCAATGCTTTCATTAACATCCCTTTACTGGCATTTATTGAAGTGATATTTGCTTCATATGATCTGGTTGCACTCATTAAATCAACCATTTCCTTTAAAGGATCAACATTTGGCAGCTGAACATATCCCGCTTCATTGGCATCCGGATGATTTGGGTTATATACTTGTTTAAATGGAGTTTCATCCTCCTCAATACGGACAGCACGAACCCCGGAACCTGTAATTTGACCGGATGCCTGCTGTAAATAGGATTTAAATGAATTTCCCCTTGGTTCAACAGTAACCATTTTTCTGCGATATGGTTCAAATTCGCCATTCTCATTCATTGTGGCCCTAGTCGTTTGGGCATTGGCAATATTTGATGATACGACATCCATGCGCAGCCGTTCTGCTGTTAAGGCACTTGCACTGGAATTCATAGCATTGAATATGGTCATCCTCAGTTTCCTCCTCTAACTGCTGTTTGGATACTCCCAAACTTTCCATTCAATCGATCGACCAAAGCTTGATAATAAATTTGATTTTTTGCCAGTTCTGCCATTTCTTTATCAATATCAACATTATTTCCATTATGGTTATAGGATGTGTTTCGCTGCTCAACTACATTGTAAGAAGATCCGCTGGTATTGCTGAATGGCAGATGCTTTTCGTGAGTTCGCTTCGCTTCCTGGTCCTGGGTTATCTCATTATGCAGCACATCTTTAAACACAACATTTTTTGCTTTGTAATTTGGTGTATCCACATTAGCTATATTGTTTGCTATCGTTTGATTTTTTGCCGAAGCAAACGCCAGTGAATTTTCCAGCTTATGTATGGTCCCGCCGAACATAGTCATGATATAAAAGTCACGCCCCTTCAATAAAAAGATGACTAAATTAGTAAAAAAGAATTACCTTGTTCAATATAATAAACAATCTATACTACATTCTAAGGTAATTTTTATGTAATGTCTATCACATTTCGACAGATTTTACATTTCTTTTACACAACAGTTATAAAGACCTAGGTAATAAGAACTATTTTATTTCCATTAAATGTTATATTAAGTATTTTACAGACAATTTTCTATTACGATTTTACAGGAATCAACCAATATTTGGTTTTATGTTTGTCTATAATCAAAAATATCCTGGGCAAATATGCCCATTATGTATCAAGACTCAGGTGATTGTTTAACATTTAGGTATTATGTCCCGTGGCGGAGCTTGAGTCTGGGGAAAGTAATTTTGGTAAACAGAAACATGAACACCCTTATACTCTTCGCTTATAATCCGCCCCGGAATTATATTTCGATTTCACCTTTGGCCATTGGCGACAATACAGTCAGACTCCAATTTGCTTGTTTTCTGGTGTCTTTTTAACTGCAGGCCTGATATGAGCCTCGTAAGGATCCGGGTCCCTCCAAGGGTCTCATAGGTTTCTTTTCCATGCTGACTTTACAGCGAAAAGGCTCTGCCTGCCGAAGTTATTCGCTTCGCTGAATAAAACAACCAGCTTTTCCACCATATACGAATTTGTAAATTTCCTGCCAAAATAAAAAAAGCCGGAAAAATACCGGCTTTTCTTTTACAGGCAAGAGAACACCTTTGGCTCTATGCCCCGCGTTTAAACATGCGTTTTTTTATATTTTTATCTGGAACGGAGTTTTTCAAGTTCTACTAAGAACTTATCATTCAGCACCTTAATGTACGTACCCTTCATGCCAAGGGAACGGGACTCAATAACGCCGGCACTTTCCAGTTTTCTCAGCGCATTGACAATAACTGATCTGGTAATTCCGACTCTGTCGGCAATTTTACTGGCAACAAGCAATCCTTCATTGCCGTTTAGCTCTTCAAAAATATGATCGATGGCTTCCAGCTCACTATAGGATAAAGAACTGATCGCCATTTGTACCACAGCTTTACTTCTGGCTTCCATTTCAATTTCCTGTGTTTTCTCATTTAAAATTTCCATGCCGACTACAGTAGCACCATACTCGGCAAGCAGCAGGTCGTCGTCATTAAAGCTTTCAGTTACACGCCCCAGTACAAGGGTCCCTAAGCGGTCTCCCCCGCCGATTATTGGTACAATGGTCGTTAATGCATCTTTAAAAAGCTCACGATTTTCAACAGGAAAAACAGTCTGCGGACTGTTAATATCCAGGTTGGCTGTCGTTTCATGAATATTGGATAATCCCTCGATATACTCTTCAGGAAATTGTTTTTCCTCAAGCATTGTTTTCATGCGTTCATTCTCGATTTCCTGGTTAATCGCAAAGCCCAATAGTTTTCCTCTTCTGCTTAGGATGTACACATTCCCGTCAATGACATCTCTGAGTGAGGCAGACATATCATTGAAGTTCACCGATTTTCCTGCAGCCTTTTGCAGCATTGAATTAATTTTTCTGGCACGTTGTAATAGTTCCATAATAATCCTCCATTTCAATAATTAAATTTATAGTATAAATTGACTTAAGTCTTTATTTGTAACAATGTTGCTCAGTTTATCATCCACATACTGAGGTGTAATTTCTACTTTCTCCATATTAATTTCCGGTGCTTCGAAGGATAAATCCTCCAGCAGTTTTTCCAAAATAGTATGGAGTCTTCTTGCGCCTATATTATCTGTATCCTGGTTTACTTGATAAGCAATTTCTGCCAGTCTTACTATAGCTTCGTCGGTAAAAACAACATTTATACCCTCTGTGTGCAGTAAAGCTTTATATTGTTTTATCAATGCATTGGATGGTTCACTCAGTATTCGTTTAAAATCTTCCACCGATAGTTTTTCAAGTTCTACACGAATGGGGAACCTGCCTTGGAGTTCCGGGATCAAATCGGAGGGCTTTGCCATATGAAAAGCTCCTGCTGCGATAAACAGCATGTGATCGGTCTTCACGGGGCCATGTTTAGTTATAACCGTGGAACCTTCCACGATAGGCAGAATATCCCGCTGCACGCCTTCTCTGGAAACATTGGCGGCGCCGCTGTCCTGCTTTCCGGCTACTTTATCAATTTCATCAATAAAAAGTATTCCGGACTCTTCTGCCCGCTTTACAGCAACCTGCGAAACTTCCTCCATGTCGACCATTTTCCCGGCTTCCTGCTGGGTTAACACTTTTCTCGCTTCACTTACCGGCAAT
Organism: Virgibacillus aidingensis; assembly: GCF_010994035.1. Taxonomy (GTDB): domain Bacteria; phylum Bacillota; class Bacilli; order Bacillales; family Amphibacillaceae; genus Virgibacillus_N. The sequence goes on along the minus strand of NZ_WIXN01000005.1, from coordinate 134,167 downwards.
TTGCGTTTCTTTTTCTTCTTAGGCATGAACTGGCTAAACGCATCCTGCATATTCATTCCCATTTGTTCCATTCCTGAACCTTGCAGCATATCAAACATGGAAGGAGGAACTTCTTCAATTTCCACGTGTACCATGTGATCTTCCAGCTCTCCTAAAGCAAGCTGGTGTTCCACACGTTTTCGCCTGTTTCTGATTTCCTCATCTTTGTCTGTGTCTTTATCATTGGCATCTTCATTACCGCCCTGAGGGAAAAGCATTTCAAATGGATTTTTCATGGAAGATTCTTTCTTGGCCTGAGGTACGAGAAGTCTTACAAGCTTTTTATTTGCCTCTACTTCAGCCTTATCCATTACTTCACTCATTTTTTCTTCTTTCACCATTCTTATTGACATTTCGACAAGGTCACGCACCATCGACTCCACATCCCGGCCAACATATCCAACTTCTGTAAATTTTGTTGCTTCCACTTTAACAAATGGAGCACCTACCAGCTTTGCCAGTCTTCTGGCAATTTCTGTTTTACCTACTCCTGTTGGACCAATCATTAATATGTTTTTCGGTACAATTTCATCTTTTAGTGATTCATCAAGCAGCATTCTGCGATAACGATTCCTAAGCGCCACAGCTACAGAGCGCTTGGCACTTTTTTGGCCAATTATATATTTATCCAGTTGACCCACAATTTGTTTTGGTGTGTAATCCAATCCCATCTTCTAATCAGGTCCCCCCTTTTAATCAAGCGCCTCTAAAGTAATTTGGTCATTGGTGTAAACACATATTTCTCCGGCAATTGCCAAAGCCGACTTTGCTATTTCCCTTGCAGATAAATGATCAGTATGTTTAACGAGCGCCCGTCCGGCACTTAATGCATAGTTCCCTCCGGAACCAATTGCAAGAATACCATCATCCGGTTCAATTACCTCTCCGGTTCCTGAAACAAGAAACATTTGATCTTTATTCATAACTATCAGCATGGCCTCCAATTTACGAAGGACTTTATCGCTTCTCCATTCTTTGGCAAGTTCCACTGCTGCTCTGGCCAAATTTCCATTGTAAGTTTCAAGTTTGCCCTCAAACTTTTCAAACAAGGTGAATGCATCTGCAACAGAACCGGCAAATCCGGCAATTACCTGGCCTTTAAATAAGGTACGAACCTTCTTTGCTTTATGCTTCATCACAACGGCATTGCCGAGTGTTACCTGCCCGTCCCCGCTCATCGCACATTGCCCATTATGTCTGACGGCAAAAATGGTTGTAGCATGCATCTCATTTGACATTCTCAACACCTCTTTTCATAATTTTGCTCTCGGATGGCTGTTCATATAAACATTTCTTAAATGACTTTTCGTTACATGTGTATAAATTTGTGTAGTAGAAATGCTTTCATGACCCAGCAGTTCCTGCACACTTCTGAGGTCTGCTCCTTCATTCAGCAAGTGTGTGGCAAAGGTGTGCCGCAGTTTATGGGGGTGGACATCTACAGTCAGTGCCGCTTTTTCCACAATTTTTTTTAACAATAGACGAATACCTCTGTCAGTTATGGGGAAGCCTTTGTAATTTAAAAATACAGAAGTTATGGATTCACCGCTTTTTTTCAATAACTTTTCCCGACCGTCATTTATGTAGGTTTTTAAGGCATTTTCTGCAAACTTGCCAAAAGGAATATACCTTTCTTTCCTTCCCTTACCTTTAACAAATACAGTACCAATTGAAAAATCAATGTCATTCATTTGTAATCCCTGACACTCGCTCACCCGCATTCCTGTTGCATATAGCATTTCAAGAATTGCCTGATCCCGCTGACCTAGAGGGTTTGTTAGATCACTTATGCCGAAAAGCTGTTCCAATTCTTCCTCGTATAAAAAGCCGGGAATAGATTTTTCAGATTTTGGAAGCTTGAGGTGAAAAAATGGATTGATCTTAATTATCCCTTCCCTTTCCAGAAATTTATTAAAGGTGCGCAGCGCGGAAATTTTCCGGGATACGGAGCGTCTGCTTAAACGCTGTCTATACAGCTCAGTAAGGTAGAGCCGCACTGTGTGCGGATCAATGGTTTGTAACTCGGCAATACCTTCGCGGGCTAAAAATTCGAAGTAATCATCCAAATCATTCCGGTAATATTGAACAGTATAAGGTGAAGCACTTTTTTCTATTTGCAAGTACTCCATAAAAGCTTCCCTATAAGCACTGAAATTATTCAAATTTTCACCCCATTCAACAAGCGAGTAAATCATAACATATATAAAATCAAAAAGCAATAAATTTAACTAAATTGCAGAAAAATTCTAAATAGAGGCTTCGTTTCAATATTTTTTGATAATGTTCAACCATTTGCCCGTTCTTTCTGCTGTGTCAAGTAAATTTCCTTACCAATGGGTAATTATAACTCTAATTAATTTCATTCGTCAACAAAATACAATTCAATTTGTTTAGAAGATTTGATACGGTGAATATTTTGTGAAATTATTATTGTTATGGCCAAATTTTCATTAAATTATTCCTAGTTCCCCGATTTTATTTTTTGTATCTTGTGTGCCCAATTCATATATTTTTTTATAAATATCTACCTGATATTGATCATAGCTTTCCCTTTCTTGATCTGCTCCCCATTCATCAAATGGTTTTCCGATATATTCAACAGCGTCAGCTGCATTTTTATCCTTATTTCTGAACAATTCCTTCAGCTCTTTTACATCTTTTTCCTCCGCTCTGATTTCATATTCCACGCGTCCATCAGGAATGGACATCTCCCGAATATCCTGCGTGTCGATGGTAACGTAATATCGTTTCTTTTCCGCCAATGTAAATACCTCCTTTTTAGACATATGTTCCCCTTTTCCGTGCATTCAAACATATGACCAAAAGGCAGGTACATAGTTAGGATTCTGATTACTTAAAGATTCTCTTGGCTTAACTGGCTGGCCGGAAGAGTTATTTTCCAATCAGAATTATGGTTTTAGAGGCATGAAATATTCCCGGCTATAATAATTATCGTTTATATTTTTCGAAATATGAGGGTAGTGTTTTGTTTTACAGCGAAATGTTGGATAGATTGGATGGATATTGCCGGCATTAGAAAATCACGCATCCCCTCCTCTTTTAGTATATGTATCAGTTTTTTCCAATATTTAAGACTGAAAACTTTCAGCTTTCTCAAATCCACTCTTTGGGAGTGCGATACAGTAGTTCCTCCTCCCACCGGAAAGATCTGGGAGTGCGGTACTGCTGTTCCTCCTCCCGCCGTAAACCCCGTTAACTTTTTTACTTTCTCAACGTGCAAAAAACTGCCGTTAGACCGACAGTTTTTATGTTTGCGGATTCTCTTTATATTCACAGTTTGTGCATTCCACTTGTGTTTCTTTCTTTCTCTTCTTTTCTACAAGCAAGGCATCACATTTCGGGCATGGCCTTGATACTGGCTTATCCCATGATACAAAATCACATTCCGGAAAGCGGTCACATCCATAGAATGTACGTCGTTTTTTTGATTTTCTTTCTACCACATTTCCTTCTTTGCATTTTGGACATTTGACACCAATTTCTTTAAGGATTGGCTTTGTATTTCTACAGTCCGGGAAATTCGAACAGGCCAAAAATTTTCCATAGCGTCCCATTTTATAGACCATTTCATGGCCGCAGTTTTCACAGGTGATACCCGCCGGCTCATCTCTTATTTCCACTTTCTCCATTTCTTTTTCGGCTGTTTCCAGACGTTTTTCAAAACCTTGATAGAAATCATCGATAATGGTGATCCATTCCGTCTTCCCCTCTTCTATAGCATCAAGATCACCTTCCATTTTGGCTGTGAAATCCGCATCTATAATTTCCGGAAAAAATTCTTCCACCAATTCCAGCACAACGGTACCGAGTTCTGTAGGAATAAACCGTTTGTTGTCAATGGTTACATAACCTCTGCGCTGAATAGTATCCAACGTTGGTGCATAAGTGGATGGACGGCCGATCCCAAGTTCTTCAAGTGTTCTTACTAGCCGTGCTTCCGTATATCTCGGAGGCGGCTGTGTAAAATGCTGGTTTGGAGTAATTTGCTTTGCCTTTACAGTCATCCCCTCAGCCAAGTCAGGCAGCAGTTTATCATTTTCCTTTTTATTATCATCACTGCCTTCCACATATACTTTCATAAAACCTTTAAATTTAATTTTGGAGCCGTTTGCACGAAATTCCACATCATTATTTATTAGATGGACTGTCATTGTATCCATAATTGCAGGTGCCATCTGACTTGCCATAAACCGTTCCCAGATGAGCCTGTACAACCGTAATTGATCTCTGGATAGCACATCTTTCAGCGTTTTTGGCTCACGCATGACAGAAGTCGGCCGGATTGCCTCGTGCGCATCCTGTGCCCCTTCCTTTTTTTTCGTTTTTTGGCCGCCAAGGTAGTCTTTTCCGTATTTACCGGTAATAAATTCCCTTGCTTCCTGTTTTGCCGTTTCTGAAATTCTTGTTGAATCTGTACGCATATAGGTTATGAGGCCGGTGATGCCTCCCGACTTTTTCCCCAAGTCAATTCCTTCGTATAATTGCTGTGCAATCATCATCGTTTTTTTGGCACGGAAGTTAAGTTTTCTTGCTGCTTCCTGCTGCAGGGATGAGGTGATAAAAGGAAGAGCAGGGTTTCGTTTTCTTTCTCTTTTATTTACTTTCTTCACTTCAAAATCTTCACCGTGTAACTTTTCCAATACTTTATTAACATCTTCTTCGGTTCCCAACTCAAGTTTTTCCCCGTTTAATCCATAAAAGTTACCATCAAATTCATCTTTTCCTTTTTGAAACTGACTCTCGATGGACCAGTACTCCTCGGGCTTGAAATTTTCAATTTCCTTCTCACGGTCAATAATCATTTTCACTGCAACAGATTGTACACGGCCTGCACTTAAGCCTTTCTTCACCTTTTTCCATAAAAGCGGACTTATATTGTAACCGACAAGACGGTCAAGAATTCTTCTGGCCTGTTGTGCATCAACCAAGTCTTTGTCTATAGAGCGGGGATGCTTGAATGACTCTTTAATCGCATCCTTGGTTATCTCATTAAAAACGACACGGCATTTTGAATCCTCATCTATATTCAGACTGTGTGCCAAGTGCCAGGCAATTGCTTCTCCCTCCCTGTCGGGGTCTGCGGCCAGATAAATTTTTTTTGCTTTTTTTGCGGCTGTCCTGAGTTCTTTTAACACGTCACCTTTGCCCCGGATTGTAATATATTTCGGCTTATAGTTGTTTTCTACATCAACACCGGTTTGACTTTTTGGCAAATCACGCACATGACCCATAGAGGCTTTTACTTTATATTTTTTCCCTAAATACCGTTCAATTGTTTTTGCTTTCGCAGGTGATTCTACGATTACTAGATAATCTGACATATATATTTTCCTCCCAAAATGAGGTAGTCTTAAACTAATTCGGAAATCTTCACTAATATTAAATATATAATATACATTTGTCAAACATACTGTCATCATCTTATGTTCGGCAGCTGAAGATATTCCTACTGTAATTGCATCTTTTTTTAAGCAGATTCATCACTTTTATCCCGGTTTTTTCATTTCTGATCTGCGTGTATTTGCTGAAAATGCTTTCCTGTTGCTTCCCAGTCCTCAGCAATATCAGTGGCTTGCTGAACCAGCTTGGCACCATCCTGAATCAAATTATTGCAGCCTGCGGTTTGGGGGATTAATGGGGACCCCGGAACAGCATAAACTTCTCTGCCTTGGTCCAGCGCCTGATCCACTGTAATTAATGTCCCGCTTTTTTCTGTTGCTTCTATGACAAGTGTAGCAAAACTCAGTCCGCTGATAATTCGATTTCTTTCGGGAAAATGATGTCTTTGAGGAGGGACAGAGGGAGGATATTCCGACACGGCAAGCCCATTTCTTACAATTTCTTTGTAAAGTAATATATTTTTTCTCGGGTAAATATGCTGAAAGCCCCCGCCAAGGACAGCTATTGTTTTCCCTTTGGAAAGGAGGGTAATTTGATGGGCATAACTGTCAATTCCACTCGCCATTCCGCTGACAATCAGCCAATCCGCTTTTACTAACGGCTCGATCATAACCTTTGTTTTTTCCATTGCCTCTTTGGATGGCTTCCTCGTTCCTATTACGCTGAGTGAAGGGATATGCTTTAAAAGACTGGCATCACCCAGTAAATACAAAACTATCGGGGGGTCTTTAATTGTTTTTAATTGGATAGGGTAATGCTGATCCAACAGGGTAACGATGCCATATTTTTTGGCATCCTCCTTTACATTTTGAATCAATTGCCTATTTCGCAGGTCATAGTATATGGATAAAGCAGTTTTTGTGGGGATAGATAAAAATGTTGCTAGTGCTTGCGGAGATAAGTGGTAGATTTCTTTTAATGAGGAATCCAGATCCATGATTTTATGGAGTCTTTTACGTGAAATGCCGCGGCATCTGGATAAATGAATTAGACGCATTTTGACTTCAGGCAGCGTAATCACTTCCTTTTATTATAGCGGTATAGGGAACCTGTAGAATGTTCCCTATACCCTAAATATTTTAATGTGTTTTACATTTCTCTTTCAAACCGTGTTTTTCCAGTGTATTTATCATGGTTTCACCCATTACTGCCGGGGTTTCTGCAACATCAATACCGCATTCTTTCATGATGCGTATTTTTTCATCAGCAGTACCTTTGCCCCCGGAAATAATCGCACCTGCATGACCCATTCTTTTTCCTGGAGGTGCAGTTGCTCCTCCGATGAAGCCTACTACAGGTTTTTTCATATTGGCTTTTACCCACTCTGCAGCTTCTTCTTCTGCAGTTCCGCCAATTTCCCCGATCATTATCACTGCTTCTGTTTCCGGATCATCGTTAAAAGCGCTCAGCACGTCGATGAAGTCTGTACCGTTAACAGGGTCGCCGCCGATTCCTACTGCAGTAGTCTGGCCATACCCTGCCTCGGAGAGCTGATGTACCGCTTCATATGTTAATGTGCCGGAACGGGAAACAACCCCGATATGTCCTTTTTTATGAATATAGCCCGGCATAATACCTATCTTGCTTTCATCAGCTGTAATAACTCCCGGGCAGTTAGGTCCTACCAATCGGGTTTTCTTCCCTTCCATATAACGTTTCACTTTTACCATATCCATAACAGGAATATGCTCTGTAATACAAATGGCAAGGTCGAGTTCCGCGTCAACCGCTTCCAGGATGGCGTCAGCTGCAAATGGTGCGGGTACATAAATGACAGAAGCAGTGGCCCCTGTTTGATCTACAGCTTCTTTTACTGTATTAAATACGGGGACACCTTCCACTTCTGTCCCGCCTTTTTTCGGGGTCACCCCGCCAACTATTTTTGTTCCGTATTCAAGCATTTGTTTTGTATGGAACCTGGCTGTACCGCCAGTAATGCCCTGGACAATTACTTTTGTATCTTTATTTACATATACACTCATTGTCTACCGTCCTTTCCTCATCAGCTTGCAAACCCGAAGTCTGCAGCATTCCGATTGTGATATCAGCCAAATCTATTATTTTTCATTCATGCATGCTTAATTTAAGAAAAGTGTACAGGAAAATTATTTTACAAGCGACACGATTTTCTCTGCACCATCTGCCATGGAACCGGCAGAAGTAATATTCAATCCGGATTCATCCAGAATCTTTTTGCCTAATTCCACATTGGTTCCTTCAAGACGAACTACAAGCGGTATTTCCAGTCCCACCTGTTTTGTTGCTTCCACGACACCTTCTGCAATCACATCACATTTCATAATCCCGCCGAAGATATTTACAAAAATACCCTTTACATTAGGATCAGACAGGATGATTTTAAATGCTTCCGTAACTTTTTCAGCTGTCGCACCACCGCCGACATCGAGGAAGTTTGCAGGGTCTCCGCCGTAATGCTTAATAATATCCATGGTAGACATGGCAAGACCTGCACCATTTACCATACATCCGATATTTCCATCAAGTGAAATATAGCTTAAATCATACTTGGATGCCTCAATTTCTTTTTCATCTTCTTCATCCAAATCACGCAGCTCCATTATATCCTTCTGACGGAATAATGCGTTATCATCGAAGTTTAATTTGGCATCCAACGCGAGAACTTCTCCGTCACCGGTTGTGACAAGCGGGTTAATTTCAGCGATAGAGCAGTCTTTTTCCACAAAGGCCTGGTATAAGCCTGTCATAAACTTCACTGCTTTTCCCAGCAGCTCATCGGGAATATTTATGTTAAATGCCAATCTTCTTGCCTGATAACCGGATAGACCTACAACCGGATCAATTACTTCCTTGAAGATTTTTTCCGGTGTAGCTTCTGCAACTTCTTCAATTTCAGTTCCGCCTTCTTCAGATGCCATCATAACGACCCGGGAAGTAGCCCTGTCAAGGACAACTCCAACATAATATTCTTTTTGAATGTCGCAGCCTTCTTCAATAAGCAGCCGCTTTACTTCTTTACCCTCCGGACCCGTCTGATGTGTTACCAGTGTTTTACCAAGTATTTCATCTGCGTATGTACGCACTTCATCCAGGCTTTTTGCCACTTTTACACCACCGGCTTTACCGCGGCCGCCTGCATGAATTTGTGCTTTTACTACTGTAACCGAACTTCCCAATTTTTTTGCAGCTTCTACAGCTTCATCCACTGTATAGGCAACATAACCATCAGGAACATTTACGCCATAGCTTCTTAAAATATCTTTTCCTTGATATTCATGAATGTTCATCACTAGTCCTCCTAACAATTTTACTGCATTTCCATTGTATTAAAAAAAAGCAAATACCACAAGAATAATAGAAGTTTGCTGTCAGAATTTTGTCGAATTTTTTCTTGTTTTGTTGTACTAACGCGCTGTTCACAAGGTATGGATTTCTCATTGCAGTAAAACGATGCGGGAGCTTTTCTGCCGCACGTTAATCATTCTGTTTCTCCAACTGCCGGTCTGCGCGGTAAATAAAAGCAAATACTTCGGCAACTGCCTGATACAATTCTTCGGGAATCGATTCATTTATATTTAAAGCTGCCAGCAACTCCATAAGTGAAGCATCCTCAATTACAGGAATATTATTTTCTTTAGCATTTTCCAATATCTGATCGGCAATCATTCCCCTGCCTTTTGCAGCAACAAATGGGGCTGAGTTCCTTTTATGATCATATTTTAATGCTGCTGCCTTTTTCTGTTTTTCTTTCATATCCGGTAGTCAACTCCCTGTGTCATCTGCTGGTCCGGGAATACTTTTCTGTTTTGTTGTTCCAATTTATGCAATTTACGGTATTGTACAATGGAAAGCTGATAATTCAAATGCTCCAGTCCGCTTTTTAACATCGTTTTAAAATTGCCAAAAATTTCTCCAGGATTATCTGCGTCGTTATATACCGTAATGGTAACTGCCCGTTTTTGAACATGCATATCCACCAAAGTCTCGTGTAAATTTTCCAGATGTAAATCAAATACAATACGGCAATGTTCTGGATTGATTTGGCCGGATTCCGTTTTTCTGCTCTCAAATTCAAGATTAATATCTTTTAATAATCCAAGCTTTTGACCGGGGATTTGCAGGCTGATATGCAGAAAACCGTTTGTTTCGTGAACAGAACTAAGCTGCAGTCCATGAATAAAATGCAGAAACTGGGCCGCCTGTTCCTGAACCCTTCCGCTGCCCGAGGACATTAATTGTAACAGCATTCCTTTTAATGACGGATCCGGGGATATTCTGTCAGTGGCTATTTGATTTTCATAATCCATACCGCTTGCCGTTAACCAGTGTTTCAGATGCATCAGGAATTGATCTTTCGGTGGTGCCTGAAGGAAAGTGTTTCCGGTTTTTATTTGATTTAGCAGCTTTTCTGAATTTGCAGATGTGCTAATGCTGGACAGTGCTTTTGATATATGAAAAATCCTTTCCAGATCAGCAGGATGATTGTTTAAATTTTCCATGACTGATGACTTCCATAGTTTAGGTGAGAGTATTTGTAATATTTGCTGTTTTAATGTGCTAAATTCTTCTTTTGTCAAACCGGTATTATTTGCGATTGCTTCAGATAATTTCTTTCTCCACATTAGCAGGTTTTCCTCTCCCGCCTGTGTGAATGCAGCTTTTTGCTTGATTATTTGTTCCAGGCCCTGTAAGGCAGAAGACATTTTTATTGAAAAAGCGCTTTGCCCTGCTCCGGACGTATCATTGTTCCATGCTGATTTCCATGTGGAAAAATCTATTTTATCGTTGATCACACCGGTTAGTTGAAGTAGTGAAAATAAACCCTGGTTATTAACTTTTGCCTGTTTCGCAGATTCGGCAGTAAGCAATGCATATAGATTTTCCGGCCGTGTATGGAAACCTTCAAGCATCCGAAACAGATTGTTTCCCAGCTCCTTTTCATTTGCTGAAGACAGCATCGCCTGCATTTGCCGGGAAATATCTGATGTTTGCATTGAATGTATAGCTCTTAACACAGCATTTGTTACCGGCAGTTTATATGTAATCATTTGCTGCAGCAGCTGTATTGCTGTATTTTTGCTTACTGCACGATCCAGCAATGATATGGCATTTGCTATATCCTTTTTATCAAAAGGGATCGACTTTTGTATTAAGCCATTAACTAGATCAATATTACCTTTTGTCCCTTTAAATCCAAGCTGCTGCAGCAATGTTTCTGCATTCAATTTATTTTCATTTTTCAATGGTTTTCCGAGAACCTGTAAATGGAGCAGATGATCCGTGCTTTTCACTTGAAAATGGTATCTTTCTCCAATGATCAGGGATGCCTCCAACTGGGCAATCATGGATCTGGAACCAAGTGTAATCCGGGCTTTATTACCTGGAAAGATTTTTACGATTTTGCCTTGCACAATTTGCCCAGGCTGTAATTGATTCATTTGATTGTTCAAATGATTCAGCCGGTCGCCTGATATTTGGTATATACTCAAGTAAAACAGCTCCTTTTATTATACAAGCTCTTTGATTGGAGCAAATGACCTCCGGTGATAAGGACTTATTCCATGTGCCTTAATCGATTGCAAATGGTGTTTTGTTCCGTAGCCCATATTTGATTTAAAATCATAGACAGGGTACTCATGATGTAGTTGCTGCATGATTCGGTCTCTTGTTACTTTGGCTAAAATACTCGCAGCAGCAATCGAAATGCTTTTTTCATCCCCTTTTATAATGGACTCCGAACTATATGGTAAATCAGGCAGTTTTACCGCATCTATTAATACATGATCAGGAGCGGGTTGGAGTTGGTTTATCGCATCACGCATTGCCAGTTTTGAAGCTTCATATATATTAAGTTCATCAATTCTCTGGCTGGGAATAATAGAAACCCCATAACTAACTGCTTCTTGTGTAATAATAGAATAAAACTTGTTTTTCGTTTTTTCATTTAACTGTTTGGAATCATTTAACCCAAGTAATTTCCAATTGGAAGGGAGAATTACAGCTGCTGCAACAATTGGCCCTGCAAGCGGTCCTCTCCCGGCTTCATCTGTTCCCGCAATATACTGGCAGCCATTTACATATCCTATTCTTTCAAAATGACACATTTTCTGAAACCGTTCTTCCAAATCCCTTTCTTTTTCTTTCTTTTTCTCATAACTTTGAACGAGCAGCTGAACCCCTTTTCGTTTATCCTTTTTCAAAGCTGCTATTTCTTTTTCCTGCAGTTTTTCTTTTTCCATATATTGTTTTATTTGTGATATCGTTTGATCTTTCATGCTAACACATGTCCCCCAATTATATCGGCATATCTTTTCTTCGCTTTAACTGATAGTGGTCCAATTCTTAATGGAGCATCATAATAAAAAACCCCGTCTCACTTATATCGTGGCACGGGTCAGACTCTCCTGTCCGGCTAATAAACCCTTAATTTTCCGGTGATTCCATCGTTATTTTACCAAGCTTGCCTGTACGAAGATCACGAAGCAGTAAGTCTGCAACTTTGTCAAAGTTGACATTTCCTCCGCTTTCCAATGCACCGCGTTTTTTTCCGATTTCTGTAAATATACCCCACATTTCTTTCGTATCCCGGTCCACCTCATATCTTTCTTCAAGCAAATCGGGATAGTTGTTTTGCAAATGGGTAATAACAAAGGCCGCAACATCTTGTAATGGCAACAATTGATCTTTTATCGTACCTATGGCAGCAAGGCGGTAAGCGACTAATTCCTCTTCAAATTTTGGCCAAAGTATACCTGGTGTATCCAATAATTCAAAGTCCTTTTTCACTTTAACCCATAGCTGCTGTCTGGTTATCCCTGGTTTATCACCTGTTTTAGCAATCTTTTTGTTTGCCAGCCGGTTGATCAAGGTGGATTTTCCTACATTGGGGATTCCGATCACTAACCCCCTTGCAGGTCTCGGCTGAATTCCCTTTTGCTTTAGCCGGTCCATTTTCTTTTGAGCCTGCTCCTTTGCCAATTGAATCACACGTTTTATATCTGCCTTTTCATTTACATTTATTGCAGCAGCAGGAATACCCTGCTTACTAAAGTAAGAAATCCATTCCTTTGTTATTTCAGGATCGGCAAGATCTTTTTTCATCAGTACCTTCATTTTTGTTTTGTTTGATACTGTTTTTTCCAACAGGGGATTATGGGAAGACAGGGGGGCTCTTGCATCAACGAGTTCCATCACAAAGTCGACTAGTTTTAATTTTTCCTCTATTCCCTTATTCGCCTTGGCCATATGGCCTGGAAACCATTGTATAGTCATATCTTACCTACTCTCTTAATATTTTCATCCGGTCCAGCGGCCAATAGATCAAATTTGTTTTTCCTACAATTTCCTCCATGGGAATTACCCCGATGGATCTGCTGTCCGTTGAGTTGGTTCTGTTGTCTCCTAATACCAATACATGCCCCTCCGGTATGACTTTATGTCTTCCCGGGAGTTCCTCCAGCGCAAAATCATTTGTTAAATGAAAAGGATTCATTTTCTGATTTATATCTGCTAAAAATGGCTCCTCTACTTCTTCCCCATTAATGTACAATATATTGTCCTTTACTTCCACATGCTCTCCTGGCAATCCGATTATGCGTTTGATAAAGTCCTTTTGAACAGAAGCATGAAAAACGACAATGTCAAAGCGTTCCGGCTCGCTTATATTATATGCGAATTTATTAACAATCATTTGATCGCCATCGTGCAGCGTAGGCAGCATGGATGGTCCATCCACTATAATTGGAGCAAAAAAGAACATACGGACAATTAGTGCCAATCCAAACGCCACCAATAATGCTTTTATCCAATCCAACCATTCACTTTCCCGTTTAACCATGTCGTTTCCCCCGTATATGTATATCTTCTTTTACTTAGTTTAAGCCAGTTCCATACTCCCATTCAACTATATTGGCATAACAGGAATGCTGCTGATACTTCATTTAGGCGACAACATTGGGATGTATTTGGAAGCCGGTGAAATAGCCTGTTTGCTGATGTGTTTTTTTTAGACGCCACCGCAGTCCATATCTTTTGAAAGAATGAGGAACCGCAGTATGGTAGTTCTATTTTTTAAAATGGGCCAAGTCGTCCGGTTGAATTCCAGTCTGTTCAAAATGAGCCAAGAAAAAAGAGCTTGTATTCAATACAAAGCTCCTTTCTCCCCAATTATCTTCTTAAATATTTATATACGTTCTTTAATACGTGCCGCTTTACCGCGCAGATTGCGTAAATAATATAGTTTTGCACGGCGAACAATACCACGGCGGGTTACTTCGATCTTGTCAACTCGCGGTGAATGTACCGGAAATGTACGCTCTATACCTACACCGTATGAAAGCTTTCTTACTGTAAATGTTTCACTGATGCCGCCGCCCTGGCGCTTAATTACAACACCTTCAAATACCTGAATACGTTCGCGTGTTCCTTCCACAACTTTCACGTGGACCTTAACAGTATCACCGGCGCGAAATTCGGGATGATCCGTACGAAGCTGGTCTTTTGTAACCTCTTCAATTAATTTTTGCATAATCGTTCACTCCTTCCAAACTAATGTTCTTATCATTAAATGACAGCGGAACATCGTTTATCCGGCTCAAAGCAATCACTTTAAGCACAACAATTAATATACCATAGTGAGGCTGTTTGTTCAACTAATGTCAGTAATTTTTTTTGATTTCTTCCAATAACTTTTCCTCTTCTTTATCCAAATCCAGGTTATTTAATAATTCAGGACGTCGCAGCCAAGTTCTTTTCAAGGATTCTCTCTTTCTCCATTTTTCAATTTTTGCATGATTGCCGGATAATAGAACATCCGGAACTTTCATTCCCCGAAATTCTGCAGGCCGAGTATAATGCGGATGTTCCAGTAAACCTGTTGAAAAAGAATCTTCCTTTGCAGATTGTTCATTGCCAAGCGCATCGGGCAGCAGTCTGATTACACTGTCGATTACAACCATGGCACCCAGTTCTCCTCCGGTTAATATATAATCACCAATGGAGATCTCATCTGCGGCAAGATTCTCCCTAATCCGTTCATCATACCCTTCATAATGGCCGCAAATAAAAATAAGATGTTCTTCTTCTGCCAACTCCTCCGCTTTTTTTTGATTATAGGGGAATCCCTGAGGAGTCATTAAAATAATTTTCGGTTCTTTCTCTGTATTTTCTTTGATGGATGCAACTGCATCAAAAACCGGCTGCGGGGTTAATACCATTCCTGCTCCACCGCCATATGGGTAATCATCCACTTTTTGATGTTTTTGATTGGAGTAATCCCGAAAGTTGACCAGGCTATAACTGAATTTTTCCTTCTCATGTGCCTTTTTTATAATAGAAGATTGAAATAAGCCGGAAATCATTTCAGGAAATAGCGTTAAAACATCAATATGCATCAATCCAACAATCCTTCCATTGGTTCAATAATAATTTTCTTTTTATTTATATGTATTTCCTTGACGACTTCTTCAATGAATGGGATGAGAATATCTTTCCCGTGAGACTGTTTCACAACCCAGACATCATTTGCTCCGGGAGATAGTATCTCTTTCACGAACCCTATTTCTTCTCCATTCAGCGTATACACGTCACATCCGATGATTTCGTGATAATAATATTCATTTTCCTCCAGTTCGGTAAGCTGGCTTTCTTCTATTTTTAAATTTAGCCCTTTCAGATGTTCGATATCATTTATATTATTGTAATTTTGGAATTTAAGCAGATCAAAACCTTTATGATGGCGATGACTTTCAATAGTCAGCTTTATGGGGTGATCATTTTTGCCTGCAGCAAATACTGTATTTCCGGGCTCAAATCGTTCTTCAAAATCTGTAATGCGCACAATTTTTACTTCCCCATGGATACCATGGGAATTTACAATTTTTCCAATATTAAACATCCGGTTATTCATCATTTCACCTGCCATTAATCAATTCGAATTACAATATCATCTTTTATTACGATGGCACCCTCAGTCATAATTTCCTTCCAATCGGAGCCTACGGAAACGTCTACAAGTGCCTCCATCTCCTTTTCAATAATTTCACTGCCCATTTCCAGCATATCCAGTTGCTCAATTTTAAAATCGGCAAGTTTTATTTTCTCTTTTCGCCTATTGATCTCCTGTTGGAACCGGTGTGCTATATCCTGCTTGGAAGCAGCCGATTTATTCTGCAGCTTTCTTTTTTCAAACAGCAATTGCTGGCATTCCTGTTCAAGGCGCATTTTATGGTTATGAAAATTTCTTTTCAATTTTAGCTTACTCTTCTCTGTGATAATTTGTTTGATTACAACCTTTTTTATTATCTTCATATTTGTTCCTCACTCTCATATAGCTTCTTTATACAGAGCGGAATTATATTGCATTCCCCGAGATGTGCAAAAGGGAAAGGAGGCTCCCTTTCCCTTTACATAATATCCAAATAAATACGCTTGTTTCCATCAGGTTTTGCTGCATATACAACCGTGCGGATCGCCTTGGCGATTCGGCCGTTTTTGCCAATGACCTTTCCCACATCTTCCTGATTAACTGTCAGGTGATAAACAATTTTTGATTCTTCTTCTCTTTCAGCTACGACAATATCTTCCGGATGATCAACTAATGAAGTGACAATGGTTTCAATTAAGGCTTTCATGTTATCACTCTACTTTATCACTTAGTTTTTTTGCTCGTGGAATTTTTTCATGATCCCTTCTTTGGAAAAAAGATTGCGTACAGTATCACTTGGTTTTGCACCATTTTTCATCCAATCAAGCGCTTTTTCTTCATCTATTTTAACTTCAACCGGATTTACGACAGGGTTATAAGTCCCAATCTGTTCAATAGAACGTCCATTGCGCGGTGCGCGTGAATCTGCCACTACAATACGGTAGAAAGGGTTTCTTTTTGACCCCATGCGTTTTAAACGGATTTTAACTGCCATGTATTTACACCTCCAATAATTAATATTTCTTTGGAAAACTTGAACTTCCGGCACACTAAGTATTGACTCATCACCTGGCCGCTTATGCCGGAAGAAAGTTTTATATTTTCTTTCCTGCCAAGTTTAGATTTTAACAGAAACCGGGATGTCTGTAAAGTGTTTTTCCATTACAACATAGTATAAGGTCCAAATTAACTGCTCCGGCTGTCTTTAATCGGTTTGCCGTTACATGAAAGGCAGGTTCATGCCTTTACCTTTCTTGCCCTTTTGCATATTTGTCATCTGTTTCATCATTTTCTTCATTTCATCAAATTGTTTTAATAAACGGTTGACCTGTGAAACGGATGTACCTGATCCTTTAGCAATCCGCTTCTTGCGGCTGGCATTCATAATACTCGGGTCCTGCCGTTCTTTCTTTGTCATGGACTGGATGATTGCTTCTACATGAACGAGCTGCTTTTCATCAATTTGAGCATTTTTCAGCCCTTTCATTTTGTTGGCACCCGGGATCATTGCCATTAAATCATCCAAAGGCCCCATGCTTTTAACCTGACCCATTTGTTCCAGAAAGTCATCAAATGTGAACGACATGGTACGCATTTTATCTTCCAGCTCTTTTGCTTTTTTCTCATCTACATTTGTCTGTGCTTTTTCAATTAATGAAAGCACATCACCCATGCCAAGTATTCTAGATGCCATTCTTTCCGGATGAAAAGCTTCAAGCTCATCCAGTTTCTCACCCATACCTGCAAATTTAATCGGTTTATCCGTGACAGCCTTGATGGATAGTGCTGCACCACCGCGTGTATCCCCGTCAAGCTTGGTTAATACAACCCCGGTGATGTCCAGCTGTTCATTAAAGCTCTCGGCAACGTTCACGGCATCCTGCCCTGTCATCGCATCTACAACGAGGAAAATCTCATGCGGATTTACCGTATTTTTAAGCTGTTCCAATTCATCCATTAGTTCACTATCAAGATGCAGACGGCCGGCTGTATCAATAATGACGTAATCATGATGTTCTTCTTTCGCTTTCTCCAATGCTTTCTCAGCAATTTCAACCGGGTTTGTATCGGTTCCCATGGAAAAAACCGGCATATTCAGCTGCTGGCCAAGTGTCTCCAGCTGTTTAATTGCGGCTGGGCGGTAAACGTCGCAGGCAACGAGAAGTGGAGAACGATTATATTTCTTGCGCAATAAGTTTGCAAGCTTGCCTGTGGTGGTCGTTTTTCCCGCACCCTGAAGACCTGCCATCATAACGACGGTGGGAGGCCGATCAGCTGTTGCAATTTTACTGTGTTCCCCGCCCATCAGCTCGGTAAGTTCTTCCTTCACTACTTTAATAACCTGCTGACCGGGGGTAAGGCTTTCCATCACTTCCTGACCGACAGCACGTTCCTTAATACGCTTGATTAAATCCTTCACTACTTTAAAGTTTACATCGGCTTCAAGTAATGCAAGACGTACTTCCCTTGTCATTTCTTTTACGTCCTGCTCAGAAACCTTGCCCTTACCTGTAATTTTCTTAATTGTTCCCTGCAGGCGTTCGGCTAATCCTTCAAATGCCATAGAAGGTTTCCCCCTAATCCAATTCTTTTAATTGCTTTATTTTATCCGTTACAGAACGGTCTTCTTCCTGTAGAAGGTCTTCCAGCTGTTCAATCAGTGACACCCGCTGCTGAAATTTATCATATAAACATAGCTTATTCTCGTAATCCTCAAGCATGGCTTCGGTTCTTTTTATGTTGTCATAAACCGCTTGCCGTGAAACGTTTAACAGCTCTGATATTTCACCCAACGAGTAATCCTCCAAATAATAAAGTTCCATATAATTCCGTTGTTTGGGTGTAAGCAATGTCTGATAAAAATCAAACAAATAATTCATTCTCGTCGTTTTTCCGAGCAATCTATACACCCCTTGTTAAGTGAAATTACTTTACGTTTGATTCTAAAGATAAGAAGATTCTTTGTCAAGCGGGCTATCTATTCTTCCTCTTCAAGTATATCCGCAAATAGTCCGTATACAAAAGCATGCGCATCAAATCGCTGCAGATCAGTGATTTTTTCCCCGAGACCTGCATATTTAACAGGAATATTTAATTCATTACGGATTGCCAGGACAATTCCCCCTTTTGCAGAACCATCCAGTTTTGTTAATACAATCCCTGTAACGTTCGTTGCATCGGAAAATGTCTTGGCTTGATTTAAAGCGTTTTGGCCTGTTGTTGCATCCAGAACAAGGAGCACTTCATGCGGAGCACCTGGAATTTCCCTTTCAATGACGCGTTTTACTTTTGCCAGCTCATTCATCAGATTGACTTTGTTTTGCAGCCTGCCTGCCGTATCGCAAATTAAAACATCTGCCTTCCGGGACTTTGCAGCTTTTATCCCGTCAAATATAACCGCCGCCGGGTCGCTTCCGGCACCTTGTTTAATTACGTCAACACCGGCTCTCTCCCCCCATACTTCCAGCTGTTCGATGGCACCTGCACGAAATGTATCGCCCGCTGCCAGCACAACATCTTTGCCATCCTGCTTCAACTGGTGTGCCAGCTTTCCAATCGATGTGGTTTTACCGACACCATTTACACCGACGACAAGAATTACAGAGAGCTGGTCTTTCTGAATATTTAATTGCTCAATTTCCTCATCATCATCACCATAATATATCTCTACCAGTTTTTCTGAAATGACTTCCTTCACTTCTTGAGTATCCTTTATATTTTGCCGCTTTACTTCCATTTTCAGTTCATCAATTAAATCCATTACGGTCATTACACCGACATCCGCTGTGATAAGAACTTCTTCCAGCTCTTCAAAGAAATCTTCATCCACTTTGCGGTAGCGGGCAATTAAGTCGTTGATCTTTCCGGAAAATGAACTCCTCGTCTTTTTCATTCCTTCTTTATATTTCTCAGATACTTCCTCGTTTTCCTCGTTTTGTTTAAATCTATTTTTTAATTTATCCATAAAACCCATGTTCGTGTCCTCCTTATTACCCGATTAATTCTTTCGTATCTTCCAGCCTTACGGAAACCAGACGGGAAACTCCTGCTTCCTGCATGGTAACACCGTATAACACATCCGCTTCCTCCATTGTCCCTTTTCTGTGTGTAATGACAATAAATTGTGTATCTTCACTATGAAATTTGACATATTCGGCAAACCGTACTACATTCGCCTCGTCCAGTGCTGCTTCTACCTCATCCAGCACACAGAAGGGCACAGGCCTTACACGCAGGATCGAAAACAGCAGTGCAATTGCAGTTAAAGCACGTTCCCCGCCGGAAAGCAAACCGAGATGCTGCAGTTTTTTTCCCGGCGGCTGTGCAATTATTTCCACACCTGTGTCAAGCAGTTTTGATGGGTCGGTCAATTTTAACTCTGCATGGCCGCCGCCGAAAAGCTGGTAAAACACGTTTTTAAATTCCTCTTTAATTTGAGTAAAAGTCTCATCAAACCGCTTTTCCATTTCTTCATCCATTTCAGCAATAATTGCATACAGCGTTTCTTTTGCCTCCACTAAATCCGTTTTTTGTTCAATTAAAAATGCCAGCCTTTCCTTAATTCGCTCATATTCTTCTATTGCTCCCAGATTAACAGTGCCAAGCTGTTCTATCCTTTGTTTCAGGTCATTTACATTTATTTTGGCAGCTTCCATATCTTCTGCTTTTGTATAGGTCAGCTGTGCTTTTTCAAATGTCATGGTATATTCCGTTTGCAGATGGGACAACCGGTTTTCCAAATCGACATCAAGCCGGTTCGTCTTTACTTCTTTTTGCTGGATCTTTTTTTGGAAAGCTTGGTGGTTTTTATTTTCTTCTTTTAGTTCTCTTTCCTGGTCCTGCAATAATTGTGATCGTTCTGCACGCTGGGAACGCTTATCCTGTATGGAATAAGTCAAATCCTGCTTTTCATTTTTCTTTAGGGAAATCCTTTCTTCTATTTCCTCTATTGTTTCTTCTTTTTCATGTATTGTCTTTAATTCTTCCAAATCATTCGTGTATTTTTGATATTGCATATTCAGTTCATTCAGCTGTGCCTGATTAGCATCTGTTTTTTCCTGCTGGGCCTTTAACCTTTCATCCAGTTCAGCAAGGGTTACTTGTTCTTTGTGAAAATCGTGCTGTAACTGCTCATAATTCTTTTTAAATTCTTCTTCCTGATTTGACAATCTTTCAATATTTTCTTCAATGGATGCTAATGTATGTTTCATTTCTTTCAGGTTATTCGATAATGCTTGATCTCTTCCGGTTAATTGTTCACTTTCTTCTTCAAACTGATTCTTTTCCTGTTCATATAATTTTATATTCTCCATCAGGGACTCTTTTTTCATTCTTATATCGGCATAATTGGACCGCATCTCCTGTAATTCTTGTTCCAGAGGCGGGATATTGGCTTCCTCCGCTTTAAGCAAATGGTCCAGTTCGGAAATTTTAGTTTCTCTAGTTTTCAGCTTTTCTTCAAATGAATGTATATTTCGTTTATAATCTGTCAGTTTCTCCGTTATTTCAGTCAAATCTTTTTCACGGGTAAAGAGGGAAGATTGGTTTGATTTTTTTCTGGCGCCGCCGCTCATTGCCCCTCCCGGACTTACCACATCACCATCAAGTGTAACAATACGGTATTTACGCATAACGATTTTGGCTATATGATTTGCATCTTTTAACGATTTTGCAATGATCACATTGCCTGCCAGGTGGTTCATTGCCTTCTTGTATAAACTATTTGTTTGAACCAGCTCTGAAGCAATTCCTATAAAACCCGGATGCCCCTCGACTTGCGATATTATATTCCCCGGAATCCTGCGCTCCTGAAGGGAGACAAGCGGAAGAAAAGTAGCTCTTCCATTATTCGTTTTCTTCAGCCAGGATATTGCCTTTCTGGCAGTCTCATCATTATTTACAATGATATGCTGTGCCTGCCCTCCCAGCGTTGTTTCAATTGCCGAAAGATATGCTTTCGGCACATCTATAAGCTCAATGACTGCGCCGTAAATGTGATTCAGCTGTTTTTCATCTCTGGCTTTCAGAACTGCCTTGACTCCCTGAAAATAACCATGGAAGTCATCTTTCAATTCTTTTAGCATTTCCTTTCTGGCACTAAGTTTTTCAATATATTGATAACCCTCATATAATTTTGCCTGGGCGGTTTGATACAGTTCCCTTTTCTCATCCAGTTCCTCTTTCAATCTTATGACGTCCGATTCCTTGTCTGAAAGAAGCGCTTCCTGTTTCTCAACATATTCTTTCACCCTGGCTTCTTTTTTGGTTAAATTCTCTTTAGATAAAAGCAGCTCATTAAATTTTCTCCTGTTGCTGTCTCTTTTGGCTTTCAGCTGATCTATTTGCTGTATGACGGACTGTTTTTCATTACGCATTGCAGCCTGTTGATTTAACTGCTCAATATATTCACTTTTAAGGTTTTCGATTTCATCAGAAATTTCATCTTCCCTTAACGACAGCATTTTTTCGAGTTCTTTTACTTTTTTTTGTGACTCCGTCTTTCCTTCCTTAAGATGGCTCAGCTTCTGATTTTCCTCTTTTATTACATGCTGCAGTTTTTCAATTTTTGCAGCACTTTCCTGCTGCTGGGATTGAAGTTTTTCCCTGTTTTCGGTTATATGCTTTGTCCGTTCATTAAACAGGTTTTTCTTTCCCTCCGATTTTTCCAGTTCTTCTGTAATCGTAACCAGCTTCGATTGAAGTACTGCAATTTCATCATCCAGCTTCTGTATTTCATTCCGTTCATTTTCCAAATTGGAGTCTTTTCTCTGAATCTTTGACTTCCAATTCATTTCTTCCATTTTTTCTTCTTCAAGCTCGTCCAATAATGTTTTCCATTCATGATGAAGCAATTCGATTTCAGCAATAAGGAGCGCTATTTCCTGTTCTTTCAATTTGTCTTTTAAGTCTAAGTACCTAGCAGCTGTTTCTGCCTGCTGCTCCAGGGGAGCTCTTTGCTGTTCAATTTCATAGATAATATCTTCCACCCTGTTTAAATTTTCCTGGGTTTCTTCCAACTT
The DNA here is from genome assembly GCF_010994035.1 of Virgibacillus aidingensis. Classification (GTDB taxonomy): domain Bacteria; phylum Bacillota; class Bacilli; order Bacillales; family Amphibacillaceae; genus Virgibacillus_N. The sequence continues at coordinate 111,784 of NZ_WIXN01000005.1, read as the reverse complement.
ATATTCAGCTTTCTTTTTTCTTTGTTTGTATTTAAGAACACCGGCAGCTTCTTCAAAAATCGTTCGGCGTTCTTCCGCTTTGGAACTTAATATCTCTTCTACTTTTCCCTGACTGATAATGGAAAAAGCTTCCCGTCCCATACCCGAGTCCATAAATAAATCGACGATATCTTTTAATCGGCAGGGCTGCTTGTTTATAAAAAATTCACTCTCACCGGAACGGTAAACTCTTCTTGTCACACTGACTTCTGCATAATTCACAGCTAAATTTCCGTCCTGATTATCCAATGTCAATGTAACTTCAGCTACATTTAACGGCTTTCTCGAATCGCTTCCCTGAAATATAATGTCTTCCATTTTGGAACCGCGCAGCGATTTTGCCGACTGCTCTCCAAGCACCCAGCGAATCGCATCCGTTATATTGCTTTTGCCGCTGCCATTTGGACCTACTACAGCTGTAACCCCCGGCACAAAATCAACCCGGATTCGCTCAGCAAAAGATTTAAACCCAACACTTTCCAATTGTTTAAGATACATATTCATTCTCCTACTGAAAAAACAAATCTATTTCATTTCATGATTGTCATTGTTATCCTGTATATACTGCTTTATTTTATCATAAAGGGTGTAAAGGCGTATAGACACTAATGTACAATTATACACCGATTACATCTTTTCCGGACAATATTTTAAATGATGTTCGTTTGCAACAAATAAAATTAAATTAACTGTAGGGTAAGAAAGAAATTTGTGCTATCATAAAAAATAACTAGTTTAAAAAACACGATAAACGTTTAAAAAGAGGTGCTAGAATGAATTTGGAACAGCCTACAGAACAGAATATGAAAATAATACTGGAAGAATTAGCTGATCGATTGGGGGTAGCAAACCGCTCCTTAATGGACCCGGAAGATTATGATCTGGAAAAATATGATGAATTAAAACTCATGTATGAGATGATTATAAATAAAGGCAGCTTAAGTGCTTCGGAAACACAGGCATTTATAGAGGAATTGCGTTCTGTCCGGAAGTAATCCATATTTTTTTTAGAAGGCTGCTTTTAGCTCTATTACCCAGTGACCAGCGGGATAATTACGGCAGGGAGAACATTCAGCACAGCCCCGGCGGCTGATCCAGGCACAGTCCGTACGTCGCTAAACAGGCGCTTGCACTTTTATTCCTGAGGAAAAAACCATCATGGCTGTCATGTATGCAGTCTTTGATGGTTTTTTCTGTTAAAAAAGCTTCGTTCGCGGTACGCTCATTAAAGTATTTACCTGCTCAGGAATATTTATAACGATCCATCGCTTTTTTTGCAGCACGCTGTTCCGCTTCTTTTTTTGACTTCCCTTCCCCTGATCCTAAAACCCTGTCTTTGATCATAACCTGGGCTAAAAAAGTTTTCTCATGGGCAGGACCCTTCTCCTCGACAATTTGATAATCGACAGACTGCTTGCCGGACTGCTGCACCAATTCCTGAAGCTGTGTTTTATAATCCATCTCATGCGAAAAAGCACCGTCGGTTATTTTTGGGAATACATGCGATTCAAGGAACTCAAGGGCTTTGTCGAAGCCCTGATCCAAATAAACAGCGCCAAGAAAAGCTTCAAAAACATCTGCCAGTAAGGCTGGACGACTGCGGCCGCCCGTCTGTTCTTCCCCTTTTCCCAGTAAAATATATTCACCGAAATGAAGAGAAACAGCAAAGCTGTAAAGTGATGGTTCACAAACGATAGCTGCCCGCAATTTTGTCATTTCCCCCTCAGGCATATTTTTATGACTTCGGAACAGAAATTGGGATACACCCAATTCCAGCACGGCGTCTCCTAAAAATTCCAAACGCTCATTATCTGAAAAAGATTTACCACGATGCTCATTCACATAAGATGAATGGGTAAAAGCCTGTTTGATTAAAGCATGATTTTTAAATTTCATGTTAAACTGGTTTTCCAATTGCTGCATATTCATTTTACATTCACCTCCTGACAGCGAAGAAACAGAAAGTCCCGCTTTAGCGAGACTTTAAACATGTTAGCCCTGGGTGCTGTTTATGTAATCAACAGCGTCACCCACTGTATTGATTTTTTCTGCTTCTTCATCGGCAATTTCCATATCGAACTCGTCTTCCAGTTCCATGACAAGCTCCACTACGTCTAAAGAATCTGCTTCCAGATCATCCTTAAAAGACGCTTCCAATGTCACTTTTGATTCATCCACATCAAGACGATCTACAATAATACCTTTTACACGCTCAAACACATCATTTGCCATTCCATTCACCTCCCTTCAAGTAATATAAACTTTTTGGTTACATCATACAAGCCATAAATAAAATTGCTGTTCTTCTGTCACATTACCATGCCGCCATCGATGTGTAGCGTTTGTCCGGTAATATAATCGGAATCACTAGATGCAAGGAAGCGAACAGTTTTGGCAACATCCTCCGGCTGACCGAATTTTTCCAGCGGAATCATGGCCAGCATAGCCTGCTGCTGTTCTTCTGAAAGAGCATCTGTCATATCTGTGGATATGAACCCCGGTGCGACTGCATTAACCTGAATATTACGTGTGGCAAACTCTTTTGCGGTCGTTTTTGTCAAACCGATTACGCCGGCCTTTGCTGCGACATAATTTGCTTGTCCGGCATTTCCGCTCACACCGACGATGGAGGCAACATTCACTATTTTACCCGCCCTTTGCTTCATCATGTGCCTTGCAGCAGCTTTAGTGCATAAAAAGACACCCTTCAGATTTGTATTAATCACATGGTCAAAATCTTCCTCTTTCATTCTCATTATTAAGTTATCTTTATTTGCCCCTGCGTTATTAACAAGAATATCCACTGATCCGAATTCATTGATCACTTTTTTGATCATGGCTTTTACATCTGCTTCATCGGAAACATCGGCCTGTATTTTAATTGCTTTGACACCCAAATGCTCAATTTCTTCCACAACTTTCCGGGCTTTTTCTTCACTTCCCGCATAATTAACAGCAACATTGGCACCTTGTTTTGCAAGCTCCAATGCAATCGCTCTGCCAATCCCCCGGGACGAACCGGTAACAAGTGCATTTTTTCCTTTCAGCATCACGTTTCCTCCTTATTCCATCTTATAAACTCATTCAAGGAATCTATATCCTGGACGGCAAAAGTTTTCGTTCGTCTGTTAATCTTCTTGACCAGACCGCTTAATACTTTACCATTGCCAATCTCCACAAATGCATCCACTTCGCTTTCCATCATATTCCGTATGGACTCCTCAAATCGAACGGGTGAATATAATTGCTTAATTAATAAGTCCTTTATCTCTTTATGGTCCGTTACCGGTTGTGCGGAAACATTTGCATATACAGGAATGGATGCATCCCTGATCGTTACTTTATTTAGATGTTCTGCAAAAGCTTCATTTGCGGATTTCATTAATCTTGAATGAAAAGGACCGCTTACATTCAATGGAAGTACGCGCTTGGCACCTGCTTCCTTCAGCAAATCTTTTGCTTCTTCTATTCCTTCCTTGGCACCGGATATAACAATTTGACCAGGACAATTAATATTGGCCAGATCTACCGCACCGTTTTCTACTTTCTCAATTACACTTTCAATTTCACCTTGTTTCATTCCAAGTACAGCAGCCATGGTTCCCTGCCCTTTTGGAAATGCTTCTTCCATTAACTTCCCTCTTGTTGCAACGAGAGGTAATGCTTCCTCAAGTGATAAGGAACCTGCGGCAACCAGTGCGCTGTATTCTCCAAGGCTGTGGCCCACTGTCATCACAGGCTGAATTTCTTCTTTTAATAATAATGTATGTATTGCTATACTTGACAGAAGCAGCGCAGGCTGGGCATTTTCAGTTTCTGTCAATACATCAGCAGGACCTTCAAACATAAGCCTTGTTATATCTTTATTTAACAGCTGATTTGCTTCATCGTAAATACGCTTGATACTGGCATCCTGATGGTAAAAACTCTTTCCCATGCCAGGCTCCTGGGAACCTTGCCCGGGGAACATAAAAGCTAATTTTTTCATTTATTTCCCTCCATCCAATTTTTCCACTGTTTCCTTTATGGTTTCTGTTACATTATACTCCACCATGTGGGAAGCCTGTCTGATTGCATTATATAGTGCCCTTCTGTTTGATGAACCGTGGGCTTTAATTACAGGTGCTGCAAGTCCGAATAGTCCAGCACCGCCGTATTCTGAGTAGTCCAGCTTATTTTTCAATGTTTTCAAATCACTTTTCACCATTCCGGCAGCAATTTTGGTCTTCAATGAGGATGTAAAAGTTTCCTTTAATAAGGAAAACATGGTGGCTGCAGTTCCTTCAATTGTCTTTAATGCTATATTTCCGCTGAAGCCATCTGTGACAACTACATCTGCTGCCCCATCAAACAAATCCCTTGCTTCCACATTGCCGATAAAATTAATTGGTGCATTTTTCATCAGCGTAAATGCTTTTTTCGTTAATTCATTTCCTTTTCCATCTTCTGTCCCAACATTCAAAAGCCCTACGGTCGGATTGGCAATGGAACGCACTTTTTCTGTGTAGATAGACCCCATTAATCCATATTGCAATAAATGACTGGCTTTTGCTTCCACATTTGCTCCTACATCCAAAAGCAGAAAGCCTTTACCGTCAATGGTAGGGAGCGTGGGGCTTAAAGCTGGACGCTCAATTCCTGTTATTCTTCCAACCACAAATAAACCTGCACTCATTAATGCTCCCGTATTTCCGGCTGATATACATGCATCCACTTTATTTTCTTTTACAGCCTGCGCCATTAAGACCAGAGAGGCATTTTTCTTCCTTCTTACTGCCTTTACTGGTTCATCATCTGCCGTTATCACTTCATTGGTATGAACAATGTCCAGGTTTTTCTCATTTGTCACATATTGATCAATTTTATTTTCGTCTCCGTACAAGGTTATATGTAGATCATTCATTTCAGATAAGGCATCCATGGAACCAAGTACAATTTCTTTTGGGGCATGGTCCCCCCCCATAGCATCAATTGCTAATTTCATTTAACCTGCTCCTTTTTTCGTTCATTGGATTGATACATCTGGAACATCCCTGTAAACACTTTTTCCTGGTCCACAAAGCTGGTTACTTCGACCATTGTTAACCCTTTTGAATTTTTTCCCGTCACAGCCGCTTTAGCAACGACTCTTTCTCCTTCAGTAACCTGCCTTGTGAATTTCAGTTCTGATTTCACCGTCAAAGCCAGTTCATCGTTAATCACAGCTACAGCCAGTGAATTAGCCTGGGCAAATAAATGATGGCCGCGAGCAATTTTATTACGTGAAAAAACATGCTCTTTACCTATGTCCAAAATAGAGATGGCCCGATTGTCCAATTCCAAATCAATAATCTCCCCGATGACCTCTTCCAATGGTAAAGCTTTTACTGTCTCGTTCCACTGATTTGTTGCCACTGATTTAATTCTTTGCCGTAATTCCGGAATGGATAATTCCATTCTGTCCAGACGTATAGTCTGAATGCTCACATCAAATTTACTTGCCAGTTCCTCATCTGTGATAAAAGGCGTCTCTTCAATGGTAGCTTTTAATAATTGCTGACGTTCCGCTTTCGTTCTTTTCATATCAGACACCGTCCAACCATGATATATATTCTGTTTTAGCACTTGGTACTAATAGTAATATATAATACCATTTTTATTAATGCAAGTCCCCGGCTAATCCAATTTTTCTGTTAGTGAGAGATCATTTTCAATAATCTTCTGAAGGGAATGATATGTTTCATCTTCTTCCAGCAGGTTTAACGCGATTATTTCTTCTGCGTCCTTGCGGGCCTGCTCCAATGCACGATAATCATGAATCATATCGGCAACTTGAAATTCAGGAATGCCGCTTTGTTTCTTTCCAAAAAAGTCGCCGGGACCTCTAAGCTGCAAATCTTTTTCAGCCAGTTCAAAACCGTTATTCGTTTCTGTCATAATTCGCATTCGTTCTTTTCCTACTTCACCTTTTGGATCTGAGATTAAAATACAATAGCTCTGTTGATCGCCTCTGCCGACTCTCCCTCTCAGCTGGTGCAGCTGGGCCAGACCAAATCGGTCTGCATCATAAATTAACATTACTGTTGCATTAGGCACATTGACTCCTACTTCCACCACAGTTGTTGAGACAAGAATTTGAATATCATTTTCCGTAAACTGTTTCATGATGGATTCTTTTTCATCTGCAGGCAGCCTTCCATGCATGAGCCCGACATTTGTATTGGATTGAAAATAGTCTGTTAGCTGATCATACAAATCAACGGCGTTTTGAATATCCAATTTATCCGATTCCTCTATCAGCGGACAAATAACGTAAGCTTGTTCCCCATTTGCCAGTCTCTTTTGTATAAATTGCAAAACCCGTTCAAGCATGTTTTCTTTTACCCAGTAGGTGTCAATTTCTTTTCTCCCTGCAGGCATTTCATCAATTACGGAAACATCCATATCCCCAAATGCGGTGATCGCCAGGGTCCGCGGTATAGGTGTCGCTGTCATAAATAATACATCAGGATCCAGGCCTTTATCCCTTAATTCTCTCCTCTGGTTCACACCAAACCGGTGCTGTTCATCTACGATTACCGTGCCTAAGTCATCGAAATAGACATCTTCCTGGATGAGAGCATGTGTACCTATCACAATATGCACATCATGATTTTCAACTGCTTGGAGTATTTCTTTTCTTCTTTTCCCTTTTACTGAACCGGTTAACAATGCAATATTTGCTTTGCCCCCAAACAACTCTGTCAAACTCTGAAAATGCTGTTCAGCCAGTATTTCCGTAGGTACCATCAATGCTCCCTGCTTCCCTGCAGTTACTGCCGCATAAAGACATATTGCGGCTACAGCTGTTTTTCCCGACCCCACATCCCCCTGGAGCAGCCGATTCATCCTGTACGGTGATTTCATATCATGCAAAATTTGCGTTAATGCTTTATGTTGCGCCTGGGTTAAACGGAATGGAAAAGATTCAATAAATGCTTTTGTTTTTTCAGCGTCAAACAACTGGGCATTTCCTATAGTCTGTTCTCTAATCTGCTTTCTCAGCATTTGCATTTTTAATTGAAATAGTAAAAACTCTTCGTAAATAAACCTTCTCCTGGCATGTTTCAGGTAAATTCGGTCAGGGGGAAAATGCATCGTTTTAATGGCATTCCGCCTATTTGGCAGTTTATAGTTACTTAAATATCCTTGCGGCAGCATCTCATGTATGTGTTCCCCATATTGGCTAATGGCATTTTTTATCACTTTTTTTAATTTAAAATTTGTTACATTGCCCCTGACTGAATAAACAGGATTGATTGTTTTATCACGCTCTGCCTCGCCTTTTTTATAGTTGCTAACCGTGATCTGCAGTCTATGTGCATCCCATTTCCCGGTAAGCGTGAAGATATCATCTTTATTTATTTGCTTTTTGGCAAAAGCACGGTTAAACATGACAGCTTTTACAGCAATATTTTCTACTTCCACCGTAAAGGACAGACGTGATTTTTTTCTGCCGTAAAAGGTAAGGGAAGGTTCCGATACAACCCTTCCCTCAATGGTTACTTTATCATCATGAATTAATTCGCTAAGCGGTTTAATTTCATAAACATCATATTTATAAGGAAAATAATGCAATAAGTCATCTACTGTTAATATATGCATTGCAGCCAAATCTTCTGCTAATTTTTCCCCTACTCCTTTAACCGTTGATACAGCATTACTCAGCAACCTGATCCCTCTTTCTACACTGTCATTCCAAAGATTTTTTCTTTCAGCAGCCGGCCTGTTGGCGTATCAGCAAGCCCGCCTTCCCCGGTTTCACGCAGGCTCGAAGGCATTTGTTTTCCAATTCGGTACATAGCTCCTATTACCTCATCACATGGAATCCGGCTTGTAACTCCGGCAAGCGCAAGATCCGCGGAAACGATGGCCAGAGATGAACCTGCAGCGTTTCGTTTTACACAAGGCACCTCTACTAAACCGGCGACCGGATCACATACCAACCCAAGCATGTTTTTTAATGTGATAGCAAATGCATCTGCAGATTGCTGTGGTGTGCCTCCAGCCATTTCCACAATGGCAGCTGAAGCCATAGCTCCCGCTGAACCGACCTCCGCCTGGCAGCCCCCGGCCGCACCGGATATAAACGCATTATTGGCTACAACAAACCCAAAAGCACCGGATGTGAACAGAAAGCGAATCATTTGTTCACGGGTAGGATTCAGCTGATTTTTCACAGCAAATAAAGTCCCGGGAACACACCCGGCACTGCCGGCAGTTGGGGTTGCACAAATTGTCCCCATAGCTGCATTCACCTCATTGGTCCCCATCGCCTTGCTTACTGCATCCAGCATGAGATTTCCGGAAAGCGGTGTTTTTTCCTTCATGTATTTTTGAACTAAGACAGCGTCTCCCCCAGTTAAACCAGTAACAGAGTTTACGCCTTCAAGTGCCTCCTCAATCGCGTTTTCCATAACTTCAAGATTCTTTTCCATCTGGGAAAATACTTCTTTACGTGATGTCTCTTTTACTTCCATTTCCTGCCGGATCATGACCTCAGAGATTAAAATATTTTCCTTTTCCGCTATTTTCACTAACTCTTCTACAGTACGAAACATACATATCCCCCTCCTTTAAAGATCAGCTGACAATCTTTGCAATTTGATTAATGTGATCTGCTCTTTCCAATTCATTCATAATGGCATCATCGACATTCTGGTCTACCTCAATCACCATTAAAGCATCTTTACCGATATCTTTACGGTTGACCTCCATATGGCCGATATTGATTTCATTTTTTGCAAGAATTTTAGTGACGGAGGCTATAGCACCAAACCGGTCATTATGCATAATAAGTATAGCAGGATGGTTACCGGATAATCGCAATTGAAAACCGTTCAATTCTGTTATTTCCACTTTGCCGCCGCCAATGGAAATACCGGTCAGTTCAATAGAATGATGATCATTTCCGATACATAGCCTTGCAGTGTTGGGGTGATCCGCTGCTGCTGTATCTTCGATGAACTCGATAGTTATATTTTTCTCTTTGGCTATTTCCAAAGCCTTGCTCATTCTTGGATCATCTGTTTCAAAACCAAGTAATCCGCCGGCTAAAGCAAAGTCGGTACCATGACCTTTATATGTTTTTGCAAAGGACTCATATAAGTAAATCTTTGCCCATGCTGGCTCTTCTCCCAATAAATGCCGTGCTGCTTTTCCTATTCTCGCAGCACCTGCTGTATGTGAACTGGATGGGCCAATCATGACCGGACCAATAATATCAAACACGGAATTATATTTCATAAATGCCTCACCATCCTAATACGCTGATTTTCTTTTTGTGCGTGAATCCAATAAAAAGTATACCAAAAAACACGGAAATAAGCATGGCGTACAGGTGCTAAACTGAACATTACGCCCTCTTATCCCTCAGACATTCATCATGGGATAACGAGAAGTGGCGACACTTGGAAAATTTGCTTTTTCCCGTCTTTTAGTGAATGCGTTTGTTATCTTACTTAAGAGTTATAGATTTTTTGCTTTTGTCCGTCCCTCCATAAACATTTGGGGGTGTCATGCAGTCATTCCCCCCTAACTTAAAGGGGCGGAATACATTAATCAGTAAAACCTGTGTAAATAAAGTCTATGCTCTTTCGAATGAAATGGCTGTTCCTGAAAGAGCGGGGCATACTATAGGGCATTAAGGTTGCTGCTTAAGTAAAAAAACCGCCGATATTCCGGCGGTCTTTTTTACTTTTATTCAACTGAAAAAATAAATGAGTAAATTGGCTGGGCACCATTGTGCACTTCCACTTCTATATCTTCGTAGTTCTCTTCTATATAAGAAACAAGCTCATCCACTTCTGTTTCTCCTGCATCTTCTCCGTATAAAATCGTGAGGATTTCATCCTCTTCCGTGATCATTTCACCTAACAGCAATTTAACTGCTTCTTGTTGATCTTGATGTGTCGCCTTAATGGCTCCATCCAAAATCCCCATAAAGTTTCCTTCTTCAATTAACATGCCATTAATCTTTGTATCCCGCACTGCGTATGTTACTTGACCTGTTTTAACCTGTTTTCTTGCATCCTCCATTGCTTCCTGGTTTGTTTTTAAATCTGCTTCAGGGTGAAAAGCAAACATAGCACTGATCCCCTGGGGAATCGTTGTAGTCGGCACAACTTTCACATTATCTTCGGCTAATTCTGCTGCCTGTTCTGCTGCCATTACAATATTTTTGTTATTGGGGAGAATAATCACGTTTTTTGCATTGGCTTCCTTAATTGCTTCCGTAATATCCTGCGTACTCGGATTCATCGTTTGTCCGCCTTCAATTACTTTAGAGACACCTATACTTTCAAATAATTCTTTTATACCGCTTCCCATGGCTACGGTAACAATACCATATTCCGTTTTCTCTTTCGGTTTTTCTTCAGACTTATTATCGCCAACAAGCGCTGTATGCTGCTCCCGCATATTTTCTATCTTCATATTAATCAAGCTGCCATAGCGCTGCCCAAGTGTCATGCAGGTTCCCGGATACTCTGCGTGAATATGGACTTTTACCAGTTCATCATCGGAAACTACCAGTAAAGAATCCCCATGCTCGCTTAATTCCCTGCGAAAAGCATCTTCATCAAATGGATTTTCCTTTATTTTATCATCTTCAAATTTCACCATGAATTCCGTACAATACCCAAATTCAATTTCCGAGGTATCCATAAAATCCTGTGTTACTTTATGATGCTCGGCATTAATCATTTCCCCCATGGCAATTCCATTCGCCTTTTCCGGAAGCGCTTTCCCCTTCAGCGCTGCCAGGAAACCTTCGTAAATCGTAACTAAACCTTGTCCTCCTGAATCAACTACCCCTACCTCTTTTAATACGGGTAAAAGGTCAGGCGTTCTTTTTAAGGAAGCCTTCGCTTCTTTTACAACCTTGTCCATTAATACGATGACATCTTTTTCGCTTTCCGATATTTTAGCCGCTTCTTTCGCAGCATCTTTTGCAACAGTCAAAATGGTGCCTTCAACCGGTTTCATTACAGCTTTATACGCCGTCGCTACGCCGTTATCCAAGGCCGCTGCTATATCTTTTGCATTTGCAAGAGACTTATTTGCCAGTCCTTTTGAAAACCCTCTGAAAATTTGTGAAAGGATAACTCCCGAGTTCCCTCTGGCACCCATTAATAACCCTTTAGCAAAGGCATCAGCTACTTGGGATATATCATCATTTTCCCGCTTCTTTACTTCATTTACACCGGAAGTGATCGATAAATTCATGTTTGTACCTGTATCACCATCGGGTACTGGAAAAACATTAAGTGCGTCTATTTTCTTGGCGTTGTTTGATAAATGGTGTGCTCCCAGCTGAACCATTTGTGCAAACCTTACACCATCTAATTCATGTACTGTCACAATTCTTCCTCCTCTACACTAAAAAGAAATAGCAAAATTAGTCTTTTGCTACTCGCACCCCTTGAATATATATATTTACAGAATCAATAGACAAGCCGAGTGATTGACTGAGCGTATATTTAACCTGGGATTGTACATTATGGGCAACTTCCGAGATTTTTGTGCCATAACTTACGATTATGTACATATCTATATGAAGTTTATCATCTTCCTGGCGAACAACGATGCCTCTGGAAAAGTTTTCTTTCTTTAGCATTTCCGCAATTCCATCCCTGATTTGGCTCTTGGAAGCCATTCCCACAATACCGTAGCATTCCACGGCCGCACCGCCGGCTATTGTTGCAATAACTTCATTTGTTATCGTAACATGGCCATCATTTGTATTAAGTTCTATGGACATAATGATCCCCCTTATAAACGTTTCTCATTATATAAGCATATTTTACTACATATTGATAATGAATAAAAGCAGACTTCTCCTTTTAGTTAAAATTCCCTTATTACAATGGACGATTTTTTATAATCTGTCAAGTAATTATTCTTTATATGCCAAAACAAAAATCGATTGCATTATCCATTCACTTGTGGTAAATTGTATAAGTATGAATTGACACATGGTGATTAGGAGGGATAACATGGCTAGAAAATGTGTTATTACCGGACGGCAAACGCGCAGTGGAAACAAGCGCTCACACGCTATGAATGCTAATAAACGCAATTGGAAGGCAAATGTGCAAAAAGTGCGTATTATGGTAGATGGAAAGCCAAAAAGAGTATACGTATCAGCCCGTGCGCTAAAATCTGGTAAAGTGGAGCGCGTATAATCCGATATTTATTTTCGGTTTGAAATCCATACAAATACAGATCATTATAATGGATTATCATGAAAGCAAACAGCTCTTTATACGGGCAATCATATTCAATGAAAAAGGGAAAGTCACCTGAATAGCTGCAGGTGACTTTTTTATTTACAATCCATCATGGTTCTATAAGTGTCCATTTTTGCTGATCAGCTGTGAACAAACTGTATCGTGCCAAGAGGATTTGTTGTTCAATCCTTGTCTTGCTTTATTACAGGATACTTTCTTAACGTGCTTTACGTGTAAAAAAGCTTCCGCCAAATAAATTGACAAAAGCCTAAAAATATTATTTTTCTTTTTTAAAAACCCCGATAATCACCCTGACAAATCCACCGACCACCCTTGGAAGCTTAATCGTATAAAATTTCATGAGTTCTTCCTCCTCTTTTACAAACAAAGCTTATCCTTCAATTGCATCTCGACTCTTTATTAATAATAATATGCCTTCATTAAAGGAAAAAGTACCACTTTTTTTAATAAGCTCGTTTGATATACAAAGTGTAGAACCCCAATATATATCCTGATTTGCCAAAGGGTAATAAAACCCTTTTAATGTAAGCCCTTCTACTTCAGGGCTGAATGGGATAAAAGAGATGTACGGGTACCGGCTATCCTGATTGATTTGATGCTCCCCCGGCAATGTCAATTCCAAATAATTATTTTCATTGACGATCATCCCCCGTATTCCTTTTGTAACGAAAGAATACAATAATTGGATATTTGACAACTCATGATCAAGTCTGCCGCCGGTTACTCCGAATAAATATACTTGATCTGCATTTAGTTCCATTGCTTTTAACAATGCAATTTCCAAGTCGGTTTCAGCTTTCTCGGAGGGATATTCTTCCATAGAGACAGCGTAATCCATTAACATTCTTTTCTCTATATCAGTGATGGAGTCAAAATCTCCCACCGCATAATCGACCCGGATTTGCCGTTCAATTAATGTTATTGCGCCCCGGTCTGCACCAATCCATATATTGATTTTTTTATCATATTCGGAAAGATCCCCTGGGGAATCAGGAGAGCTCCCCATTATACCAACAGATAACATACCATTCTATTTCCCTTCTGCCGCCTGCCGGATAATTTCCATTGCAGCCCGCCTGTCGTCTTGGCCGAAAACTGCACTTCCTGCTACTAAAACATCGGCCCCTGCCAAAGTACAATGTCTTGCCGTGTCTTTATTTACCCCGCCGTCTACTTCTATTTCAAACCGCAAGCCCATTTCTTTTCTCCATGCTGCCACCTGTTCTACTTTTTTAACACAATTTTTGATAAATGCCTGACCGCCAAAACCTGGATTAACCGTCATAATCAGGACAAGATCTATGTCTGGCAAAACAGGGCGAAGAGTTTCTGCCGGGGTTGCAGGGTTAATGACAACCCCGGCTTTTTTCCCTTGATTTTTTATCAGCTGAACAGTCCGGTGAAGATGAACACTGGCTTCCTGATGAACGGTAATTATATCTGCACCGGCAGAAGCAAAAGCAGGAATATAATCGTCCGGATTTTCTATCATTAAATGAACATCCAAAGGCAGTTTTGTTTTAGGTTTAATTGCATTTACAATTAATGGGCCGATCGTAATATTCGGGACAAAATGCCCGTCCATCACATCCACATGAATATAGTCTGCTCCGCCATTTTCCACCTCGCTGATTTCCTCTCCCAGTTTAGAAAAATCTGCTGACAAAATTGATGGTGCTATTTTAGTCATAAAAACGGCCGCTGGAACCCCCCTGCTTTTAAGCATGGAGAGGAAAGCGACCTTCCCTCCTTTAACTTATTACTTATTTGTTTTGATTCTGCTAATCTTTACTCATCCGCAGCATATAGCCATATTTGTTCAACAAACCTGACGGCGGATCATGCCGGTGTATGATGGCTTCCAAAAAACAGCTGACGGGCTCCAGTAACTCTATTCCGGAAAACAGGGCGGCAGGCCGCCAGCGGATTAATCAATGCTATTTACAGCCACCGGGCAGACTTGGGTTACTGACATCAATACCGCGGTTTTCGCAATTTAATTTCTTCGTAGAATTGTAAATAGTGCTCATAGCGATATAAGGCAATCTCTCCATCTGAGACAGCTTGCTTAACGGCACATTTAGGTTCCTTGTTATGGGAACAGCCCCGGAATTTGCAATCAGCACTTCTATAACTTATTTCGGGAAAACAATCTCCCAGTTCTTCCAATGCAATTTCATCAAATTCCAGGGAACTAAAACCTGGTGTATCTGCTACCAATCCTTTATTTACTTCAACCAGTTCCACATGCCTTGTCGTATGTCTTCCGCGTCCTAGACTTTCAGAAATTTCCCCGGTCGGTAAAAATAAAGATGGCATCAGCCCATTTAGCAGTGAAGATTTCCCTACACCGGACTGGCCTGCAATGACACTTACTTTGCCGGGAAAATACGTTTTTAAATCCGAGGTTTCGGTTAACTCATCCGCGGATAACAACTCCACGTCATAGCCTATCCTTTTATATTCTTCCCGGTAGTTTTCCAATTCCTCCTTGAGTGAAGCAGTGGCCAAGTCCAATTTATTGATGATAATAATCGGTTTAATATCCTTAGCCTCAATTAAAACCAAAAAGCGGTCCAGCAATTTGGTGCTGAAATCAGGCTTTGCTGCAGAACTGACAATGATCGCCTGATCAATATTTGCAATTGGCGGACGGACCAATTCATTTTTTCTTTTTTCAATTTTCATTACGTATCCTTCATATTCATCGCTTATATCAAATTGCACAAAATCACCGACAAGGGGAGTGGTTTTGTTTTTGCGGAAAACTCCCCTTCCTCTGCATTGATAGAGCTTGTCTCCGGATTTCACATAATAAAAACCGCTTAGGGCTTTTACGATTCTTCCTTCTGCCATTTATCCACCATCCTCATAGGAAATCGTTTCATTGCTGACAATATCTTCCCCAAGCATGATCAAATATTCCCCCTGTGTCTCAGGTGCAATGGTTAATGTAAACTCAAATGGCGTATCTTCCGTAATTGTCTCTTCTATATATACTTCCGATATATCATTATTGACATCATGGATATACACGCGCACCGTTTCTTCTTCATTATCTTCTTCAGGCTCAAATGAAACGGTATAATTAACGGTATGGGATACCGGCGGCAGTTCTTCCGGTCCGGTCGAAATATAAACATTGACTGTGGACCCTTCCTCCATTTCCGTATTTGCTTCAGGATCCTGTCTGATTACTTCCCCTTCCGGTACGGAATCCGAATTTTCCTGATGCATATTCATGATCAAATTATTCCCTTCCAGATAGTCCCTTGCCTCCTGTTCAGTCATTCCCCTTAGGTTATTCAGACTTACTAATTCCGGTCCCTGACTGACCTCAAAAATAACCCTTGTTTCACTTGGAACAACATCACCGTTTGGAGTTGGCTGAATTTGTGTAATAATTTCCCCAACTGGCCTGTCTGAAAACTTCTCATAGGCTATGACCTCAAAACCTTCCTCTTCCAGAATTCTTCTCACCTGGGAATAATCCCTTCCGACGTAATCCGAAAAATTTACTTTTTCTTTGCCCTGACTGACAAACAGGGTTATGGTCGATTCTTCCTTTACTGTCCTTCCTGCTCTGGGATCGGACCTTACTACTAACCCTTCCTCTATTTCCTCAGAGAAAATCAGCTCTTCTTCTGCTGACAGATTGTGCATTTCCAGTTCTTCCACCGCTTCATCATATTCCATTTCCGAAACATCAGGAACAGTTACATCCTCAGGCTGCAGTATGCCGGGAATAATAAATAAAGCCGCAATTCCTGATGCCAGCAAAATAAACAGGATCAACAGAATGATCCACTTCTTCTTTTTTTTCTTTTTATTTTTATTTTTTTTCCCTTTTTTCTTTTTCTTCTTTCCATTCGCTGTTCCAGCTGCCGCTTTTTCTTCCTCATCTGCCATATCCTCGCTGAAATTTTTCGTTGTGCCATCGGCATGATGAACGATGGTGTCCTGATCGGTATCCTGAATATGATTATCTGTAATAATCGGTATTGCTTTTGTTTCCTCCCCGACTTCTACAGGTGGTGTATAGACTGCTTCATTTATTTTATCCGGGTCCATCGCCGATTCAAGTGCCTGCTCAAGTCCGGCTACGTTCTCATATCTGTGAAAAGGGTCCTTCGCCATGGCTTTTAATACAATATTTTCTACACTCTGTGGAATATTTTCGTTAAACCGTCTTACAGATGGTGTATCATTTTGTAGATGCTTTAATGCAATGGAGACTGGAGATTCTCCTGAAAAAGGAAGCCTGCCTGTTAAAAGTTCATATAATACGACCCCGATCGAATAAATATCCGATTTCTTTGTAGCCATACCTCCCCTGGCTTGCTCCGGCGATAGATAATGCACAGAACCCAAAATGGAGTTTGTCTGTGTTAAAGACGTCGCACTCAGTGCCATTGCAATTCCAAAGTCTGTCACCTTTACCTTGCCATGGGAATCCATTAAAATATTCTGCGGCTTTATATCCCGATGAACAATCCCATTTGCATGGGCATGGGTGATGGCAGAGGTAATCTGCTTCATAATATCAAGTGCTTCATTGACTTCAAGCGGCCCCCGCTGTAATATGTATTCCTTCAGTGTCATACCATCGACGTATTCCATCACCATATATAAAATATGATCTTCTTCACCAACGTCATAAATATTTACGATATTCGGATGGGATAAACTTGTTGCTGACTGTGCCTCTCTGTCAAAGCGTGCGATAAACTCCTCATCGTTGGCGTATTCCAGGCGGAGTACTTTTATGGCAACTTCCCGTTCCAGTATCATATCTCTGGCCAAATATACGTTTGCCATGCCCCCTCCACCGATGGTCTCCTTGATTTGATAACGTTCATTCAAAAGGCGGCCATTCAGCATGAATCTTCACCACCCTTTGATGAAGGATCATAATGGATGAGAATGAGTGAGATGTTATCCTCTCCCCCTCTGTCATTAGCCAATTGAACCATATTTTCCCCAATTTCCTGCAAATCCTTATCAGAGGAAATAAGTGCTTCCAGTTCTTCATCAGATACTTTATTGGTCAAGCCATCAGAACATAATAATAGTTTATCCCCTTGCTCCCAACTCATCGATTCCAAGTCGGAAGTGATATGTTCCTCTGTTCCAAGTGCTCTTAAAAGGACGTTTTTCCTCGGATGCTGCTCGGCTGCATCTTTAGAAATCTGTCCGGACCGGACAAGTTCATTGACCAATGAATGATCCTCGGTTACCTGATTAAACCGTGATCCGCTCAGCATATAGCAGCGGCTGTCTCCAATATGCGCTATGGTTACAAACTCCTCAGTACAAATGGCAATGACAATGGTGGTGCCCATACCCTCACATTCAGGTTTTTGAAAACCGTAAGAATAAATGGAATGGTTTATTTCAGATATTACAGATGACAGCCATTGTTCCGTTTCTTCCGGTGAACTCAGTTCACTTTGCTGCTTCCATTTTTCTTCCATTAAAGATATGGCCATTTGGCTGGCGACGTCCCCTGCCTGATGTCCTCCCATACCGTCAGCTATAATCGCTAAGAACTGATCGGACAGATTATAAAAAATTCCGCCTGCATCCTCATTATGACTTCTCACTTTTCCCTGATCAGTTAAAAATCGAGCTTTCATCCTTTCACCCCTTTTTCACAACAGATACACTTGCTATAAAGTATGACATAAGATTGCCTCAAAAAGAACAATTTATATTTAATTTTTTTCATGAACACCGTTAATCCATTGCCAAAGTTTTAACCCTCGTCCCGCTCCGGCATCCGGCAGCCAGCGAGGCTTACATTGGACACGGGAACACCAGTGTTTTATGGCGGGGTGAGCATTTATGCCGTACACAATCCGTATGCCTATACGGGAAATACTTATGATTTTCTTTTCAATCTTGTCAAAAAGAAACCATCTGTTTCAAAAAACTGCGGAAATAACTGCAGGCCATAATCTGATATCCCAACAGATGTTTTTAACATGGAAGGCAGTTCTTCAAAAAAGTTCACATCAATTATATAGTCGTTATGATTATTCAGGAATTGCCTTACTACTTCTTCATTTTCTTCTTTGTCCACGGTACATGTACTGTAAACCAATAATCCATTTTGCTTAAGCAATGGGGCCACTTCTCCCAGTATATCCAATTGAATTTCCGCAAGACGGTGTATGTCTTTTTCTTCCTTATGGTATTTTATTTCCGGTTTTCCGCGAATGACGCCAAGTCCCGAACATGGTGCATCGACCAAAATACGGTCAAAACTCTTCTGCTGATGCACTGCTTGCAGCTTCCTTGCATCCTTCGCCCCAGTATGAATAATATTTAGTCCAAGTTGATTGGCCTTCTGTTTAATTAGTTTTATTTTCTTTTTATGGAGGTCATAGGCATGGATTTCCCCTCTATTCCCCATTTTTTCCGCGATATGCGTTACTTTCCCTCCAGGTGCACTGCACGCATCAAGTACACGCATTTCAGAAGACAATTTCAGCATCTCCGCCGGGAGCATGGAGCTTTGATCCTGTATTGTCAATAATCCCTGCTTAAACAGTTTGCTATTTAATATATTGCCTTTATCAATAATAAGCCCTTGGCCGGAAAAGAAAGAAGGTCTGACTTGATAACCTTCCTCCGTTAATAATTGAATGGCTTCTTCCCGGTTTATTCTTAACGGCTGCACGCGAACAGACAAAGGTTTATAAGTCGTGTTTGCAAAGCACATATCCTTTGTTGTTTCATATCCATAGGCCCTGATCCAGCGTCTTACAAGCCATTCCGGATGGCTCGTCTCTATCGCCAGCCGCTCTGTATCACTTTCTATGAGATCCAATGAAGGAACCCCTTTTCGCTGCACACTTCTCAGTACGCCATTCACAAGTGAAGCAATTCCTTTATGTCCCCGTGATTTAGCTATTTCCACAGCCTCATGTATAATGGCATGGTCAGGTATTCTATCCAAAAAAATCATTTGATAAAGTGACATTCTCAACAAAATGCCCACCCATTGATCCAGCTTCTTTCCCTTATTGATAAAATGCTTCAAGTAATAATCCAGCCTTATTTTATGCTGCAGTGTACCATAAACAATTTCGGTCAGTAATCCTTGATCTTTTGGGGAGATATCCCGGGATTTTATTTCCTGATCAATAAGGAGATTGCTGTAGCCTGTATCCTTTTCAATCCGGATTAGTATTTCAAGCATGCTGTCTCTTAAATTATGTTTACTCATCTAACCACCCATTATTGTACCTGTTTTGATTCTGTCCGTTGAACCGAGCAAGTAATCCTTCACAGCCATTCTTTTTTTGCCTGCAGGCTGTATTTCAGTTAAACGCAGCCCCTTTTGATTTCCACAAATAACAATAATAGCTTCATTATCGTCAATTTTTACAATTTCACCAGGGATCCCTTCGTAGGACGCATCGTCCATCTCCGCCCACCATATTTTCATATTTTTATTTTCATAGGTTGTAAAAGCTACCGGCCATGGATGCATGCCACGAATATGGTTGTATATTTCCTGATTGCTTTTGGTCCAATCAATCTTCTCCTCATCCCTTTTTATATTTGCTGCAAATGTGGCTTTGGCATCATCCTGCTTGATCGGATCCAGCTTATTTGCAAATAAATCAGGAAGTGTATCTGTAAGCAATGCTGCTCCGGCAGCTGACAGTTTGTCATGCAGGCTGCCCACGTGATCATCCTTTTCAATAGGGACTTTCCGCTGGGTTAGAATATCGCCGGCATCCAGTTTTTCCGCCATATACATGATGGTGATCCCTGTTTCCTTTTTTCCCTGCAATATTGCATAGTGAATCGGCGCTCCCCCTCTTAATTCGGGGAGTAAAGATGCATGTACATTAATACACCCGTATTCCGGTGCTTCCAATAACGCTTTGGGCAATATTTGCCCGTATGCTGCTGTAATAATAATATCAGGCTTGAGGACAAGTATTTCTTCATATTGATTTTTCAGTCTCTCCGGCTGAAAAACAGGAATACCGTGTTTTTCAGCTTCGGCTTTAACCGGAGGCGGTGTAATGACACGTTTTCTTCCTTTTGGCCTGTCCGGCTGGGAAACAACGAGAACTACCTCATTGTCCGTTTCCGTCAGGGCTTGTAAAATTGGTACGGAAAAATCCGGCGTTCCCATAAAAACAATTCTCTTCATCCTTAAACCTCCCGTAATAATAAGCGTTCATTCACATTAGATGATACGGCTGCATATCAACTGCTATCATCAGTTCATTTTTTCGTATTTCATCATGAAAATGGGCAAGAATACTGTTCATATATTTATTTAATGAAGGTTCATTTTTGTATTTTACCATGCATTGGAAACGATATCTATCTTTCATGCGCGGAATTGGCGAAGGGCTGGGACCTAATACAACCGTATTTTCATTCACATGGTTTAACAGCGTCTGTACAATTTTTCGTGTTGCCTGTTCTGCTTTAATCCGGTTTTCATGGGAAACGGTGATTAATGCCAAAAAGACATATGGAGGATACTGGAATGTTTTCCTCACAGCCATCTCCTGATTATAAAATGCCTGGAAATTATATTGGCTGGCCAGTTCCACACTGTAATGATCCGGTGTATATGTCTGGACAATAACTTCACCCGTAAGATCATGCCTTCCTGCCCTTCCGCTTACCTGTGTCAATAATTGAAATGTTTTTTCCGATGCCCGGAAGTCAGGTAAATTCAGCATGGAATCCGCTGTAAGCACGCCGGCAAGTGTAACATTGTTAAAGTCCAGTCCTTTGGCAATCATTTGCGTTCCAAGCAAAATATCTGCTTCCCTATTTGAAAATTGATTTAATATCTTTTCATGAGAGCCTTTTCTTCTCGTTGTATCCACATCCATCCGAAGCACCCGTGCTTCTGGTATTAATTGGGTCAGTGCTTCTTCCACCCGCTGTGTTCCTGTACCGAAATAACGAATTAAATCACTGTCACATTCCGGGCATAGTGCAGGCAGACTTTCTTCATAGGAGCAATAATGACATTTCAGCCTGCTGGAATTCTTATGAAAGGTTAAAGCAATGTCGCAATGCGGGCATTCATTGACAAAGCCGCATTCTCGGCACATGACAAATGTGGAATACCCCCTTCTGTTAAGCAATAAAACAATTTGTTCTCCCTTATCAATACAGTCTCTCATTTTTTCCGTCAGCAGGTGAGAAAACATGGAGCGGTTGCCTGCATGAAGTTCTTTTCTCATATCCACTATCTCTACGGAAGGCATTTCCTTTTCGTTTGTCCGCTTTGTCAGGGAAATCAATTGATAAACACCTTTTTTTGCTCTTGCGTATGATTCGAGTGTCGGTGTTGCACTTCCTAAAATAACCGGGCATTGATGATATTCCCCTCTTTTTATTGCTATATCCCTGGCATGATAGCGCGGCTGGTCCTCCTGCTTATAAGTAGTTTCATGCTCTTCGTCAATAATGATAATGCCAATATTTTCAAACGGAGCAAATACGGCAGACCGCGCCCCAACTACTACTTTTACTTCCTTGTTATGCATGCGGCGCCATTCATCATATTTTTCACCTGTTGATAAGCCGCTGTGCATAACAGCTACTTTCGAGCCGAACCGGGCCTTGAACCTGTTAACCATTTGGGGAGTGAGCGAAATTTCCGGCACTAATACAATCGCTTCTTCCCCTTTTTCCAGAACCGTCTGTATGGATTGCAGGTAAATTTCCGTCTTGCCGCTCCCTGTCACCCCATGCAGCAAAAAAACTTCATGTTCCTGATTTGCAATATGCTCATTTACCGGTTTGATTGCTGCTTTTTGTTCTTCTGTCAGTGGAAGGGCTTCTGTTCTTTTTATCATTTTATCATTATATGGATTCCTGTATACCTCCACCTTATCTGACTCCAAAAGCTGCTTATCCACTAATGTTTTTACGGTGCTTTCCGTGACATTGAGCTCACTTTTAAATTTTTGCTTTTCTACTGGATCCGGGTGTTCAATAAAATAGGAAAGTATTTTGCGCTGTTTTTTGGCCTGCTTCGATAAATCAAGCAAGGCTTCTTCCAATAAATGGACAGGTTTTGCAGGCTTTAGCATGGTTGTATATTTTTTTGTGATTTTCGATTTTACGAGGTGTTCAATCGCTATATCACCATCCTGAACCGCTTTTTGCAAATGATAATAACTCATGGATGCCCCTTCAAATTCTTCATATTGGATGCGGTCACGTCCTGCAAAAAGATATTCCAGTTCGGGGTTTAGCTCCATTTCGCTCAAACGCACAATTTCTTTTTTATAATGCGCCTTTAAAACCTGAGGCAGCATAGCCTGAAGAACAGTAATATAAAAGCTGATCGTTTTATCGGCAATCCATTTCCCCAATTCCAGCAATTCATCTGTTAATACCGGTGTGATATCAAGCACATCAATTATTTCCTTTAAATTTCCATGGCTTGATTCATCTGTAAAACCGGTAATAAACCCCATGACCTTTCTGGGACCAAAAGGAACAATGACCCGCATGCCTTCCTGCAAAATATCCTGGAACTTCTCAGGAACTAAATAATCAAATGTCTGATTAATAGAGCTTGCAGGCACATCAACAATGATTTTTGCTATTTTCACCGGCGGTCACCCTTCATATCCCGTTCGATCAATGCAATTATTTCTTTGGCTACTTCTGCTTTAGATGCCAATTCTATTTCTTCTTTCTGCGAATGTTTATTTATATAGGTCGCTATATTTGTATCTCCTTCAAAAGCCGCGGAGACCATATTAATCACAATGGCATCAAGATTTTTTTTCTTTAATTTTTGCATCCCATATTCGATGGGATTAGTTGTTTCAGCTGCAAAACCTACCAAGAATTGCTTGTCCTTTATTTGTCCAAGCGACTGTAATATATCCTTTGTCCTTTCCAATTCTATCTGCAGGTCTCCTTCCTTTTTCTTCATCTTCTCTTCATGCTGCTGCTTTGGCCGGTAGTCTGCAACAGCAGCTGCTTTAATTACAATATCGCTGGCCGGAAAATAGTGATGCATCTGTTCATACATTTCTTCCGCGGAAATTACATCTACCCGCCTGATCAATCCGTTTTCTGTTGTTACATTTGAAGGTCCGGCCACTACCGTAACTTCCGCACCGGCTTCAGCTGCTGCTTCTGCGATCGCAAAACCCATTTTTCCCGTTGATCTGTTGGAAAAGAACCGGACAGGATCTATCACCTCTCTGGTCGGCCCTGCTGAAACGAGTACCTTTTTCCCCTTTAACGGCTGCCTGCCGCTTTTATGTTGGTGTTCCTCAATTACCTTAATAATCTCTTCCGGTTCTTCCAGACGGCCTTTTCCAACATAACCGCAAGCCAGATATCCCGCTCCAGGCTCAATAAAATGATAGCCCCATTCTTCCAGCTGCCCCATATTTCTTATTACGGCAGGGTGGGCGTACATATGAACATTCATAGCCGGAGCGATATATACACTTGCCCGGGTAGCTAGTAACACCGTTGACAGCATATCATCAGCAATACCGCCGGCCAGTTTGCCGATTATATTCGCAGTCGCCGGGGCAATGACAGCTATATCCGCCCAGTCGGCAACATCAATATGGGCAATTTTTTCAGGATCTTTTTCATCAAATGTATCTGTATAAACAGGGTTTCTTGACAAAGCCTGGAAGGTTAATGGAGAAACAAACTCCCTGGCACTTTCAGTCATAATTACTTTTACATTGGCACCTGCCTGTGTCAGTTTGCTGGCAAGCGCACATGCTTTATAGGCGGCAATCCCTCCTGAAACGCCTAATATGACATTCTTATTTTGAACCATGGTTAAGCCCCTCTCAGATAATTTACATCAATTCGGTTGTCCATATTTTCATCATACAACTTTTATTCAGCAATGAAAAAGAATAAAGCTCCTTTACACTTACTTTGTAAAGGAGCTTTGATTATTTGACATATATACTAAAGTATAGGCCCGTCTGTGGTAAACCGCTTGAAAAATGCCGGACTATTTTTTCCGGCTTTGCCATACAAGACAGAAAAGTATTATTCTGCCAAAAATAACTTTCCTTCCTGAACTTCTTCAAGTGCCATGCCTACATATTTTTTGGATTTCGGGTTCTCAACCAATACCTTTTTCGTTTCGCTTATTTCTCTTGCACGTCTGGCAGAAAGCGTGACAAGCGTATATTTTGAATTAATTCTTTCCTGCAATGAATCAATTGATGGTTCCAGCATAATGACCAACCTCCGTATCATAAATGAGCAAAATGAGCAATAATTTTATCTTAACCTTTTTCAAAAGGCAATACACGTAAATTGATTTTTTTAAAAAGAATTCTTTTATTTATCCGGCACACAGACAGCCGTATAAAGTTTCCGCTTTATTGTTCATCTGTTACATCTTCGTGGCTGATCACACGCTGCCCCACTGTTTCCGGCTGAACAGCCGAGAGGATCACATGATCACTATCTGTAACAATTACGGCCCTGGTACGTCTGCCATATGTAGCATCCACTAGTTTATTTTTATCTCTTGCAACCGTAATAATCCGTTTTATAGGAGCTGACTCAGGTGATACGATTGAGATCACCCTATTTGCGGAAACTACATTACCAAATCCAATATTTATCAAACGTAAACTCACAATTGTTCCCCCTATTATTGCTTATTTCCATTACTAAATCGAAGCTTCATTCAGCTGGAGTTTTCCTGCTCCGACCGCTGGATTGTCAAACCGCATGAGTGGGAAGTAATATTCTTCAACATAAACATCCCCGGACGGGAAGTCTATTTCTATAGTTTTCTGCAATATTTCCCCATTAAGCAAGATATATTTTATTATACGTTCATATCCCGGCAAAAAACAACCTTTATTCAATATTTTGAAGTTGTTCTTTTATTTTTTCCATTTCACTCTTTAATAATATCATTTTCTCGCTCAATGCGGCATCCGTGGATTTAGAACCGATGGTATTCGCCTCGCGATGAATTTCCTGTGCAATAAAATCCAATTTGCGGCCGATTGGTGTATCCTGTTTTTGCTGCAGCAAGGAAGAAAATTGTTTGAAGTGACTGTACAAACGGGTTAATTCTTCCGTTATATCTCCTTTTTCCGCAAGCAATATAATTTCCTGTTGGACCCTGTCTTCATCCAAATTTGCTGTATTAGTTATATTTGCTGCTATTCTTTCTGCAATCCGTTCTTTATATCCTTCTATAATTTTCGGACGCATAGCCTCTATTTCCCTAGTCAGTCCGGTTACTGTTTTAATTCTTTCCATTAAATCTTTTTGCAGAAATGCACCTTCTTTTTTTCTCATTCTCAAAACCTGCGAGCAGGCCTGCTGCACACTTTTTATAATTGCATCCTGTAA
Organism: Virgibacillus aidingensis; assembly: GCF_010994035.1. Taxonomy (GTDB): domain Bacteria; phylum Bacillota; class Bacilli; order Bacillales; family Amphibacillaceae; genus Virgibacillus_N. The sequence continues at coordinate 86,108 of NZ_WIXN01000005.1, read as the reverse complement.
ATCCCCGGGCTGCTGTTCTTTTTCCTGTATGGAGATAATATCCGGAATGGCGGAGATAATTGTAGCTGGAATTTCTCCTGTCAATCCATACCGTTTTTTAGCCAATTTCATTTCATGAATGTATTGCCCCAGCAAATTCCAATCCGTCTGCAGGCTTTTTTCCACAAATCCTTTTCCTTCTATATTAATATAGATTTCTATTCTTCCCCTGTGAAAATAAGATTGGATTTCTTTTTTGATTGCATCCTCCAGAAATAACAAAGAACGTGGTATTTTAGCCGTAAAATCAAAAAAGCGATGATTTACCGTTTTAATTTCAACAGTAATTGTAGTGTCTTCCATATGCAGTTTATCTGCACCATAGCCTGTCATACTTGTTGTCATCTGATCACACCCATATTTGTATTATACGCCAATGATACTAAAATTGAAAACAGAGACTTTTGGTAAGGGGATATTAAATGTAAAAGTCAACTTTTCAGACAGCGTAATGTCCTTGATCCAACGTCAACTGAAGATCCCCTTATATGCACCTCAGCAGATTTAATAATACATGGCAGATAAATAACTTTAATGGCATGTGAAAGAAAACTGTCCCCTTCGCCTGCAGTGCAAATTTCCATCCCATATAGTTAGCCTAATACTAGAAAAGCCTGCTTCATATTGCTTTAATTCTGCAAACAAAATCCCTCTGACAAATAACAATCAGAGGGGTTTTTACTTTTATTTTTTAGTAAAGCCAAACAATACAGTAGGAATCGCGCTCATTGCCCCTATAAATATCCAGTCACTTAAACTGAGTGCAGTTGTATGGAAGATAGGCTGGAGCGGCTCCCAATATATAACAACCAACAGCAGTAATAAAGAAGATAGGACAGCAAATACAAGATACATATTTTCAAATGGGTTTCGTGCAAACACGGACCTTTCACTTCGGCAGTCAAACACGTGAATTAGCTGTGCCATAACCAAAGTAGTGAACGCTACAGTCTGGCCGTAAATCAGGTTATCCGGATTGTTTTGATAAGCAGCCATAAAAGCAATTAACGTGACTACGCCGATCAGTATCCCCCTGGAAATTATTTTATACCCTAAGCCTCTTGCAAATATACCCTCCATGGGATTTCTCGGTTTCTTTTTCATCACATCTCCTTCTGATTTATCCAGGCCCAGCGCCATGGCGGGCAGCCCGTCCGTTACGAGATTAACCCAAAGTATTTGGACAGGGACTAGCGGCAGAGGCATTGCAAGCAACATGGCAAATAACATCACTAATATTTCCCCGACATTGGATGCCAGTAAATATCGAATAAATTTACGAATATTTTCATATATATTTCTGCCTTCTTTAATTGCTGATTTAATCGTAGCAAAATTATCATCCATTAAAATGAGAGAGGATGCTTCTTTTGTTACATCCGTACCATTTATTCCCATGCTAATCCCAATATTACTGGCCTTGATTGCCGGGGCATCATTTACTCCATCCCCTGTCATTGCCACAATATGTCCCCTGTTTTGAAATGCTTTAACGATTTTCAATTTATGTTCAGGCGTCACCCTTGCAAATACATACGTATCATCAATAACATCCTCCAATTGTTCCGCTGACATTTTATTAAGCTGATATCCTTCGAGCACCAAACCTCCTTCAGGCAGCAGATTCAGGTTTTTAGCAATGGCTTGAGCCGTTTTCACATGGTCACCGGTAATCATGACCGTTTTTATCCCTGCCTCTTTACATTCCTCAATAGCCGACTTTACTTCTTTCCTAGGCGGATCAATCATGCCATAAACACCCAGAAAAGTAAGATCTTTTTCTAAAAAGTGCGTATTCAGTGAATCGCTTTTGGAAATGGGGCGTATAGCAATAGCAATGGTTCTTAATGCCTTATTAGCCATATTATTCACAGCTTGATCAATGTCATTTTTATCAGATGGCCGCATCACCTTGCGCCCTTCCCGATCCATGAAATATGCGGACCTTGGAAGAAGTACATCAGGCGCTCCTTTTGTAATCAAAAAACGCATGCCATTCTCATCTTCCACAATGACACTCATCCGCTTTCGATCGGAATCAAAAGGAATTTCCTTAATAATCCGGTATGCTTCAGGTGTTCCTTGTGTAATCCCGAATTTTCTAGCAGCAATTAATAATGCACCATCTGTAGGGTCACCGTCCACATTGTACTTTCCCTTTTTAACAAAAAGCGATGCGTTATTGCATAGCATGCCATTTAAAAGCATGGATTTGAGATTGGGAAATTTTCCATCAATTTTTTTCCTGTTGAGAAAATAATCCCCGCGTAAATCATAGCCGTCCCCGGAGACATAGATGTTTTCTCCATTTAAGTAAAGTTCTTTGACTGTCATTTGATTTTCAGTCATGGTACCGGTCTTATCGGAACAAATAACAGAGGCACAGCCGAGCGTTTCTACAGCTGAAAGCTTTCGGACAATTGCCTTTTTCCTGATCATACGCTGCACACCCAATGATAAAGCAACCGTTACAATGGCAGGAAGTCCTTCGGGAATAGCTGCAACGGCCAGTGATACACCTGCCAAGAACATATTGTAGACAGAATGACCCTGCAATACGCCAAGTACGACTACGAGGGCAGTCAGCAGCAGTGCAACAACGATTAATATTTTTCCAAGCTCGGCCAATTTTCGTTCAAGCGGGGTCATAACTTTTTTCGTATTTACCATTAATGAGGCAATTTGACCCATCACCGTGTTCATGCCAGTGCCCACTACGATCCCCAAACCTGAGCCCCGGGTAACCAGTGTTCCCATAAACCCCATATTCACTTGATCCTGGGCATCCAGATTATCACCCGGTATTGCGGTGGCGTGCTTCATAACCGGAAGTGATTCCCCCGTTAATGCGGATTCCTCTGTTTCCATACTGTTTGATTTTATAATTCTGACGTCAGCTGGAATACGGTCGCCACTATTTATTTTGACAATGTCCCCGACAACTACTTCTTTGGACAACAGCCTTTCCCATTTTCCATGGCGAAGGACGTTGGCCATGGGTGCGGACAATTCTTTTAATTTCTCCATCGATTTTTCTGCTTTTTGTTCCTGGAAAAAACCTATAAATCCGTTAATCAGAACGATTACCATAATAGCAATAGCATCAATATATTCTCCCAGAAGACCAGCTATCAAAGTTGCTGCCAATAGGACCAGGACCATAAAATCCTGAAATTGTTTTAAAAATATTAACCACCTGGAAGGCTTTTTTTGTCCCTGTAAAGTATTTTCCCCGTATTGATTTCGCCTTTGGTTCACCTGTTTTGCATTTAGCCCTTTGTGTGAGGATACATGCAGTTTTTTCTCTATGCTTTCCACGTCTAATTGATACCATTTCATCATACATTCCTCCAAATAAGCACTATAACGGTATTTTCATATCTGGCCTGTCCTTGTCTTTATCTTCCACTTGATTTTTCATTGTTGTTTATAATATCTATGCAGACTTGTCCGCAAAAATGCTATAATTACGGAAGAGGTGATTCTATGCCATTTGACGGAATCGTTACCCGCGCGGTAACAGCGGAATTAAATAGACAACTGACTCCGGGAAAAATTACGAAAATATATCAGCCGACCACAACCGAGCTTGTTTTTACCATCCGGAGCCATGGAAAAAATCATTCACTGCTTTTTTCCATCCATCCAGCCTACGCCCGTTTTCACATCACAGCGGAATCTTTTCAAAATCCGAGGGAAGCACCCATGTTTTGCATGGTGCTCAGAAAGCATATATTGGGAGCGCAGCTGAAAGAAATAAAGCAATATGGCATGGAACGGATCGTTTCTTTCCACATACAGGCCAGAAATGAAATTGGAGATATTTCCAATAAAACGCTGATGCTGGAATTAATGGGAAAGCATAGCAACGTGATGCTCCTGAACGATGGGGATATGATCATCGATAGCCTAAAACATATTTCCGTGTCACAGAACAGGCACCGGACGATTTTACCCGGACATGACTATTTGCTTCCGCCGATGCAGGATAAGCTGAATCCATTGGAAATAGACGGTGAACAATTCATCCGAAAACTTGATTTTAATGAAGGCAAATTGGAAGGACAAATCGTGAATCATTTCGTTGGCTTCTCCCCGTTCATTGCCAAAGAAATTGTATCCCGTGCAAAATTGGGGAATGCCCGGGTATATATGGAAAAGTTTCTTGAAATTCAGGAGCTGATCCATTCCCATCGTTATGAGCCTTCAATCTACCGGGATGATAAAGAGAATTTTCATGTCATCCCCATCACATTTTTATCAGGGGAAAAGGAAACTTATTCATCTGCCAGCAGCATGCTCGATCAATTTTTCTCCGGAAAAGCAGAACGGGACAGAGTTAAGCAGCAGACAAAAGATCTATACCGTTTTATTAAAAACGAGAAGGATAAAAATGTCCGGAAGATGAAAAAACATAGGCAAACATTAAAAAAAGCGGAAAACAAAGATCATTATCAAAAAATGGGTGAACTGCTGACGGCACATATGCATCTCGTTTCACAAGGCGATTCACATGTAACGGTGACTGATTATTACGACCCGCAACAGGGCGAGCTGACCATAGATTTAAATCCGAATAAAACGCCAAGCGAGAATGCGCAAAGCTTTTACAAGACTTATCAAAAGTTAAAAACGTCCAAGGATATTATTGACAGGGAAATCGTCAAAACAAAAAGAGAAATTACGTATCTGGAACAACTGCTTCAGCAAATTGAGGTTGCCAATATGGAAGATATCGAGGAAATTCGGGAAGAACTCAGGGAAGAAGGCTATCTGAAAAAACAAATCAGACAGAAAAAGGGAAAAAACAAACCAAAACTGCCTGTGCCGGAAAAATATACGGCATCAGATGGAACAACTATACTGGTTGGCAAAAACAATAAACAAAATGAATATGTCACAGCGAAACTTGCACATAAAGAGGATACATGGCTGCACACAAAGGATATACCGGGTTCACATGTCATCATACGTTCCAGTGATCCTTCCGAAGAAACATTATTGGAAGCTGCTGTAATTGCTGCCTATTACAGTAAATCACAGCAATCTTCCTCAGTTCCTGTTGACTATACAAAAGTTAAGCATGTTAGAAAACCAAATGGGGCAAAGCCGGGTTATGTCATTTACGATAATCAAAAAACTGTTTTTGTCACTCCGGAGAAAAAGATTGTAGATTTATTAAGAAACGGGAAATGACTATGTTGTATCATGTTATCAGGGTTGGGAGAAAAGAGGCTGAGCAAAAGTAATTTTATCTATTAAAATCCAAACAACAGCAGCGCTTATATACTTCGCTTTCCACATTGGCACAAGTGCGATATCCGTTTAAACTCCCTTTGGTCGTTTTCTCGGTGTCTGCTTTGCCGATGGGGGGGGAGCGAGCCTCTTGGGGCTAACGCCCTGTGGGCTCTCACCGGTCTCCTGCTTCCCACAGGGCTCTGCGTATATTTCCGCCGCTGGATTAGTTTATTGTTTGCATTTCACGTGGATTGCTTAAATAATGTCTCAGCCTCTATCCCCAATATTGATTTTCATTTGCTGCGGCAATTAATACTTCAGAATAAGCCGGTATTCCGTCTGCTTTAAAAGTTTCCTCCAATGAATTTATTTCTTTGGAATAATACCTTTCAACTACAGTTCCATCACCTTGCGGGTTTCTTAGTTTATTTAAGCTAATGCTTTTCAGCTTCATGACAGAAACAAAATGAACCTTAGACAGCACAGACATTAAAGCCAAACTTTTAGTTTCATCTATTCCTTTCTTGCTTAATGGTGAATTATCGTAGGCGACAACTGCTTTTTTTCATTTCATTTCCCCCATAAGTCATAAATAATTTATATACATTCAATTATACTATAACAAACTCCCCTCCATTTACAGCAGGCAAGTTTCCGGCATAGAAAAAAAGGGATTAACCCCCGGTAGGATTAACCCCTGATCTCCACTGCTTTCGGATTTAATTTAACCTCTATATTTCCCCTTGTTGCTTTTGAATACGGGCAAACCTTATGTGCTGCTTCCGCTAAATCTCTTGCTTCCTCCGGACTTACTCCATTTATCTGTATATTTAACTGAACTCCTATTTTAGAACCGCCATCTTCCTCATCCTTCATAAAATCAACCTCTGCTGTTGTCTCCGAATCTATGCTTTTTCTTTTTTTCGAAGCAACCAGATTCAAAGCTCCGTCAAAACATGCAGCATAGCCCGCAGCAAATAATTCTTCCGGATTTGTACCGCTGCCGGAAGTGTTATCAGCCGGATTTACCAGATTTAAATCGATGATCCCGTTGCCGGAAGTTACATGTCCTTCCCTGCCGCCTTTTGCAGTAGCGCTGCTAGTAAATATTACTTCACTCATGAATAACACTCCTTTTTATTGTCTGCTTATAGTATTCCTTATTATCCGGTTCGTAAAACTTAACACAGACTAAGGCAGCAATCTAATCCAACCGCTGTTTTAGAAACGAATAATTTTTTAAAGCTTCAATAAAATGATTGACTTGCGGCAGCTCTTTTATGCCTTCCTGATAGCAAAGCCATGTAGCTCTTGTAACTGGCTCTCCATTTAAAGTCAGCGGCAAATGCGGGTAATCTTTTTTCATTGAATCAGACACACTTTCAGGCAGGACTGCCATTCCCAGTCCCTGTTTCATAAATTGTTTACAAGTTTCTATCTGATCCACTGTAATTGTTTTCACGGGCTTAATATCCTCCTGATGATGATAGAGCCAGTTGTCCACTAGTTCATGCATGCTGTCGTCACTGTTGAAGGCTATCAATGGTCTTTCTTTTATACCTTTTTCAGGAAATGGTTCCGTATCAAAAATATAAAGCGGATCATCAAATAAACGGGTAGAAACACTCTCTTTTAGTTTTTCGCCACGGATAATGCATACATGATACTTCTTATGATGGCGTTTTATATCTTCACTGATGCCTGTTACAAGTTCAATCGCAACTTTTGGGTAGTGGTTTGTAAATTGACCTAAAATCATCGGCAGAAAACGCTGGCTGATCAGGGAAGAACAGGCAATCGATAATGTCCCCTGCACCTCTTCGCTGGATTGTGCAAGGCTGTTCTTTATTTCTTTTTCTTTTTCTATTATTTTTTCGGCATGTTTTAAAATAAGTTCCCCGGCAGGTGTAGGTATCAACCGCTTGGGTGTGCGAATAAATATCATTCTGTCAAAGTAATCCTCGATATATTTTAAGCGCTGGGTAACCGCAGGCTGGGAAATAAGCACTGCTTTGGCAGTCCCCCTGATGGTGCCTATTTCATGTAATTTTAATAATAATGCATAGTCATCTATTCTCATATTCATCTTCCTTGGATAAGTATTAGTTATTATTATTTATTATAAACTACTATTTTACTTATTGCATTAATCATCATATGATATTTATATAGGGAAAGGATGGTAAATATGTCAGTAAAAAAGGATGCTAAACGTATGTTTTCGAAAAACAGAAAAGCATACGTATCAAGCAGTACCCATAGTAATAGCAGGGATTTGACTCTGTTAACCGAATGGCTGAATCCAAAAGCCGGTATGATTGCATTGGATATTGCCACAGGCGGAGGGCATACTGCAAAACAACTTTCACCATATGTGACAAGAGTGGTTGCAACAGATATTACTAAGGAAATGCTGGAAAATACAGCTGATCATCTAAGTGGATATTCGAATATTGATTATGTCATTGCTGATGCAGAGCAGCTGCCATTTTTAAATCATACCTTTGGTATTGTTACCTGCCGGATTGCTGCACATCATTTTCCACACCCCGATCAGTTCATACGTGAAGTAAAGCGTGTATTAAAGGAAAAGGGAAAATTTTTACTGATTGATAACGTAGCTCCAGCTGATGAAAAATATGATGCTTTTATTAATAAACTGGAAAAAATCCGGGATTACAGCCATGTCCGTTCACTAAAAATAAGTGAATGGAAAGAACTTTTATCTGAAACTAAAATGGAAATCCTTCATGAGCAAAAGAGAAGAAAAATGCTGCCCTATGGGGAGTGGGTAAATCGGACGTCAGGCAGTGAAGAGGAACAAAAAATTGTGGAAGAATTTATAATGAATGCTTCTAATGATGTAAAACAATATTTTAATATAGAAATTGAAAATGGGAAGATCCAGCATTTTACGATTGATGAATGGTTCGTTTTATGTACGTTATAGGATAATTGGATAACTTTGGATTTTAAGGATTACATGATGAAATTAGGGAAATCCCACTCACCCGCTTTCGAATAAAAACATGGGTTACTTCAGTAAAAAGTATCCCATGTTTTTCATTTACACCGAGAATAAACTTCTACAACCCATTTCTCCACTCCAGCAGTTTCTTTTTATCTTTCTCCTGGAGTTCCCCATCTTCCGCTAAAACATCTATTAACTGATCAAAATCGGTAAGGGTCCTGAGTTTCAGGTTTTCCCCGACAAAAGAAGCCGCTGACTGCCTGATGCCATAAGTAAAAATAGCAAAGACGCCAATAACCTCCATACCTGCTTTTCTTAGGGCATTCGCTGTATCAATAGATGATCCGCCGGTGGAAATCAGGTCTTCAATCACCAGCACTTTTTGTCCTTCTTTTATTTCACCCTCTATTTGGTTTCCTTTCCCATGGGCTTTTGGTTTGGAACGCACATAAACCATAGGAAGATGAAGTTCATCCGCAAGCCATGCAGCATGGGGGATTCCAGCTGTTGCACATCCCGCAATAACATCCGGCTTTTCCTCTTCTTTCTCCACAAGTTCAACAAATGCTTTCGTAATTTTTTTCCGGATGAAAGGGTATGACATGGTTAGTCGGTTATCACAATAGATCGGTGATTTTATGCCGGATGTCCAGGTAAAATAGTGATCTGGATTAATCTGAACCGCTTTTATGCTTAATAAATCCCTTGCCAAATCATGATTTAAGCCCATTTTCCCACTCCTTTACTGCTTGTACATAGCTTTGATGCGGATAATCCGCTTTTGTAATACTCCTTCCGATGACTAGCATGTCTGACCCGTTTTCCCGGGCAAATTGCGGTGTCGCAACTCGTTTCTGATCATGCTGCTCAGTTTTATCAAGACGAATGCCCGGTGTCAGTGTCAAAAAGCCGGGACCGCATGCCTCCTTTATCGAGCGCGCTTCATGGACCGAACAAACGACACCGTCTGCCCCGCTGTCGCTTGCCATTGACGCCAAATGAACAGCGTTTGTCCGCAGGCTTCCGGGTAATAAAAGCTCTTTATTCATTGTTTTTTCATCCATGGAAGTAAGGATCGTAACTGCCAGGAGTTTGACCTCATGGCTGGTTGATGGATGCATCAAGCCCTCTTTTGCCCGCTTTATCATCTCTCTCCCGCCAAATGCATGCACATTGACAATGTCCACTTCCATACTGGCCAGATTAGCCATCGCCCGCATTACTGTTGTCGGAATATCATGCAGTTTTAAATCAAGAAAGACAGGATGATTATTTTCCTTTAACTTTTCTATCACGTGCGGACCTTCCCGGTAAAATAGCTCCATGCCTACCTTGACCGGCACGCCAGCAAATTCATTTTCTTTCAGGAAAAGCTCCGCGTCATTCCAGTCTGGAAAATCCAATGCAATAAAAATGGGATGCTTCATGAGATAATCCCCTTTCCGACTGCCTCCTGCACAGAATGAAAACCATACTTCCTTAATGTTTCCGGAAGGGCGTCAATGATATCGGGGCATGCAAACGGGTTCTGAAAATTTGCCGTACCCACTGCCACGGCACTGGCGCCTGCAAGCAGAAATTCCAGAACATCTTCTGCATTGGTAATACCTCCCATGCCAATAATGGGAATGTTTACTGCCTGTTTGACTTCATAAATCATTCTTATGGCAACCGGTTTGATCGCAGGACCGGATAATCCGCCGGTTTGATTTGCAAGCAAAGGGCGTTTACTCGGCAGATGTATCTGCATTCCTGTTATCGTGTTAATCATGGATAATCCGTCTGCTCCTGCATTTTCCACTGCCTTTGCCATCCCAACGATATCTCCTGCATTGGGAGAGAGCTTCACATAAACAGGCAGGTTGCTTGCCCTTTTTACTTTTTCCGTTACTTCGGCAGCCATCACCGGATCTGTACCGAATTGAACACCGCCCTCTTTCACATTCGGACAGGAAATATTCAATTCCAGTGCATGTACCTGATCCGTTTCATTAAAAGCAGCAGCTACCTTCTCATACTCCTCCGGTGTGCTTCCCGCTACATTTGCAATGATAGGCATACCATAATCGGAAAGAAAAGGGACTTCAGTTTCCAAAATTTTTTTTATCCCGGGGTTTTGCAGACCAATTGCGTTCAGCATGCCTGATGCGGTTTCTGCAACCCTTGGAGTGTCATTTCCGAATCTTTCATCGCCTGTGGCAGCTTTCATCATGACTGCCCCCAGTTTTCCAAGATCATAAAATTCACTGTATTCTCGGCCAAAACCGAAGCAGCCTGAGGCGGGCATGATTGGATTTTTCAATTGTAAGCCGGGCAGCTGAATGGATAAATTCGTCATAAAGATACCTCCCCGGCATGGAACACCGGTCCATCTTTGCAAATTTTTTTATACCCGTCTCCATTACTGGCTGGGATGACACAGGCAAGGCAGGTTCCAACACCGCATCCCATCCGCTCTTCCAGGGAAATATATCCGGGTTTCCCCTTCAGCTTTTCTGTCATTGCCTGAAGCATTGGCCCAGGACCGCAGGAGTAATACAGTTCAAACAATCCTGTATCATCCAGCACATCGGTCACGAACCCTTTTCCCCCGTAGGAACCGTCATCTGTAACGATAAAAGTTGTTCCAAGCTGACTGAATTCTTTCTCGTAAAAAATATCAACTTTGGACTGGAAACCGAGAATGGAAATCAGTTTGACTCCATTACTTTTTAATGTTTTTCCAAGATAATAAAGGGGAGGAACACCAATTCCTCCTCCCGCAAGCAGCACTGTTTTCCCGGGCTGCGCAAGAACGGGAAACCCATTTCCGTTTGGACCGAGAGCATTGATTGACATACCCGGCCTGTTAGCAGCCAATTGTCGTGTTCCCGAGCCAACAATTTTAAATAAAATCGTAACCGTTTCTTCCTCGTGGTTTACATCTGCAATCGAAATGGGGCGGCGCAATGTATGCCCCTCAACATGGATATGCAAAAACTGTCCCGGTGCAGCATGTTGACTGATATACCGGTTCCTTAGTACCATTTCCACCGTATCCCGTGCAATTTCCGACGCCTTTATAATTTGCATTTCTTCTGCTTTTTTCATGATGCACCAACCCCTTGTTTTGTCATCGGTTTTGCATGAAATGTCATGGAATCTATCACATTTAATATTGCACTTGCAGTATCCAGGTTCGTTAAACAGGCTATCCCGTGCTCCACCGACTCACGTCGTATTTTAAAGCCGTCCGAACGCGGCTGTATTCCGGAAGTTAACGTATTGATGACAAATTGTACGTCACCTTTTTCGATAATGGACAATACATTTGGTTCGTCTGAGCCGATTTTTGCCACTTCTGTAATAGGTATTCCGGTTTTTCCAACAAAAGCAGCTGTTCCTTCTGTAGCAAATAACTGGAAGCCCAATTGGTGAAAACGCCTGGCAATCTGCAAGGTTTCCTGTTTATCTTTGTCTGCCACTGTTAAAAGTACAGCACCTTCCTGCGGCACGGTTAAGCCGGAAGCAACGAGGCCTTTATACAGTGCTTTTTCCAATGTTTTGTCATACCCGATAGCTTCCCCGGTCGATTTCATTTCCGGTCCAAGAATTGTATCAACACTGCGCAGTTTTTCAAAAGAAAATACAGGAACCTTTACGGCAACCTGATTACCCTCGGGCAGAATGTTCGTTTCATAGCCCAAATCGGACAGTTTCATGCCCAAAATACATTTAGTTGCCATGTTGGCCATGGTAATCCCGGTAATTTTACTTAAAAAAGGGATTGTTCTGCTTGCCCGCGGATTTACTTCAAGCACATAGGCTTCTTCATCTCTTATAATAAACTGTATATTGATTAACCCTTTCACATGTAATGCTCCGGCAATCTTTGCAGTGGCATCAAGACATTTTTGTTTTACTTCCGGGCTGAGCCGCTGAGGCGGATATACAGCAATGGAATCTCCGGAATGAACGCCCGACCTTTCAATATGCTCCATTATGCCGGGGATAATGGTAGTTTCTCCATCGCTGATGGCATCCACTTCCACTTCAATCCCGGTTACATATTTATCTATTAATACGGGATGCTCATTTGTCACCTTATTTTTATCCAGGTAGGCGATTAGTTCGTTGTCATTATATACAATTTCCATCCGGCTGCCGCCAATTACATAAGATGGTCTTACCAAAACAGGATAACCGATAGTATTTGCCGTCTCCATCGCCTGCTCCATCTGTAAAACTGTTTTTCCTTTTGGGCGCAGCAGGTTAAGTTCGTCAAGGAGAATCTCAAATTTATCCCGGTCTTCCGCCTTGTCGATTGACTCAAGGTCTGTTCCTAAAATTTTTACTCCCCTTCGCTTTAGCCCTGATGCAAGGTTAATCGCTGTCTGCCCGCCAAATTGTACAATGGCCCCTGCCGGCTTTTCCAATTCAACCACATGCATGACATCTTCCAGTGTTAAAGGTTCAAAGTAAAGTTTATCGGAAATACTGAAATCCGTGGAAACTGTTTCGGGATTATTATTCATAATAATGGCTTCATAGCCCATTTCTTTAATAGCAAGGACAGAATGCACCGTTGCATAGTCAAATTCTATCCCCTGTCCTATTCGGATAGGGCCGGATCCGAGCACAAGAATCTTTTCGCGTTCAGAGGGCAGTGATTCATTTTCTTCCTCATAGGTGCTGTAAAAATATGGCGTTTCCGACTCAAATTCAGCCGCACATGTATCCACCATTTTGTAGACGGGTGTCATCCCGGTTGAGACACGCAAGTGGTAAACTTCATCTGCATCAGTATTCCACATCCTGGCAATATGTGCATCCGAAAACCCAAGCTGCTTTGCCTTTTTTAATAATTCTGTTGAAAACGGATGAGCTGCGAGGTTTTTTTCCAGTTGAATCAGGTTTCTCAATTTGTCAAGAAAGAAACGGTCTATTTTTGTGATGTTAAAGGCCTCGTCTACGGTCATCCCCCTCCGGAACAATTCCGCCAAAACGAATAGACGTTCATCATCTGCTTTTTGCATGCGTTGTTTCAATATTTTTTCCGGCACTTGAGTCAGCTGTTCCAGCCAAAGCTGCTCTGATCCTGCATCCAGCGATCTTACTCCCTTTTGCAGGGCTTCCTCAACGTTTCTTCCGATTGCCATAATTTCCCCTGTTGCTTTCATTTGCGTCCCAAGTGAACGGTCGCCGGTGATAAATTTATCAAAAGGAAAACGCGGTATTTTAGCAACAACATAGTCAAGTGCGGGTTCAAAACAAGCATACGTCGTTCCGGTTATAGGATTAATAATTTCATCCATTGTCAGGCCAACCGCTATTTTTGCAGCCATTTTTGCAATAGGATAGCCGGTTGCTTTGGATGCCAGTGCCGAAGATCTGCTGACACGCGGATTTACTTCAATAATGTAATAATTAAAGCTGTATGGATCCAGTGCAAGCTGTACATTGCAGCCACCTTCTATTTTCAGCGCCCGGATAATTTTCAGCGAGGCATTTCTGAGCAGCTGATATTCCCTGTCACTGAGCGTTTGCGATGGTGCAACCACAATGGAATCTCCGGTATGTATTCCGACGGGGTCCACATTTTCCATATTGCATACTACAATGGCCTGATCATTGCGGTCCCTCATCACTTCGTATTCAATTTCTTTATATCCGGCGATATTTTTCTCAATTAAACATTGATTCACCGGAGACAAAGAGAGACCATTGCGGGTTATTTCCCTTAATTCTGCCTCATCATAGCACATGCCGCCGCCTGTGCCGCCAAGCGTATAGGCAGGACGGACAATCAGCGGAAAACCGATTTTTACTGCAAAATCAACTGCTTCTTCCACTGAATTGACGATTTGACTGTCTGGAACAGGTTCCCCAATTTCCTGCATCAGGCTTCTGAACTTATCCCGATCTTCCGCCTTTTGAATAGCCTCCAGTGAAGTACCAAGCAATTCCACTTCATATTCTTGAAGTATGCCTGTTTCCTCCAGGGAAACCGCCAAATTTAAGCCGGTTTGTCCGCCAAGTGTTGGAAGAAGGGCATCAGGTCGTTCTTTTCGAATGATTTTTGTTAAAAATTCCACAGTTAGCGGCTCCATATATACTTTATCGGCCACAGTGGTATCTGTCATGATTGTCGCAGGGTTGGAGTTTGCCAGTACAACTGTATACCCTTCTTCTTTTAATGCCTGGCATGCTTGTGTACCGGAATAATCGAATTCCGCTGCCTGTCCAATTACGATTGGTCCAGAGCCGATGACGAGAATTTTTTGGATGTTTTCATTTTTAGGCATGCGTTTTCTCCCCTCTGTTCCAGTGTTCTGAATCAGTCATTTTCAGAAATTCATCAAATAAATAACCGGTATCCTCAGGTCCCGGAGCACTTTCCGGATGGTACTGCACGGAAAATGCGCGGTATTGTTTATGAGCAATTCCTTCCACCGTTCCATCATTCAAAGATTGCTGGGTTAATTCCAGATTCGCCTGAGTAAGTGTGTCTTTTGTAACTGAGTAGCTGTGATTTTGCGGGGTGATATAGGTTTTTCCAGTCCTGAGATCCTTGACCGGATGATTGGCTCCCCGATGTCCGAATTTCATTTTTTCTGTATCGGCCCCGCTTGCCAGTGCCAGCAATTGATGGCCGAGACATATGCCAAATACAGGAATACTGCCAATTACCTGCTTAATCATTTCCACAGCCTCAGGTACATTTTTCGGATCTCCCGGACCATTAGTCAGCATGATGCCGTCCGGTTTCAGGCGCAGAATACTATTTGCGCTGTAATTGTATGGCACGACAGTAAGATGGCAGTCCCGTTTAGTTAACTCCCGCAAAATACCGTGCTTCATGCCAAAGTCCACCACAACAATTCTTTTTCCTCTTCCCGGAACGACATACGGCTTCAGCGTTGATGTTGTTTCCACCTGATTCACCGGTAAAGGTGCATGTTTCATTTCTTCGACTAATGCCCCGGGTGATTTGTCCAGGTCTGTCATTACAGCCTTCATCGTTCCGTATTTTCGGATAATCCTGGTTAGCTTCCTGGTATCTATACCAGCCAGACCCGGAATATCATTTTCCTTTAAATATGCATGAATACTTTCTTCGCTTCGAAAATTGGATGGCATGCGGCTTGCTTCTTTTACAATCAAACCGTGTAAAAAGGGTGTTACCGTTTCAAAGTCATCGAGGTTAATACCGTAATTGCCGATAAGCGGATACGTCATCATAACAATTTGCCCGCAATAGGAAGGATCGGAAATTACCTCCTGATAGCCTGTCATCCCTGTATTAAAAACTATTTCTCCCTTTGCTGTCTGTTCACTCCCGAAGCCCTCACCGATAAAAACAGTACCATCTTCAAGCACCAATTGCCGTTTATTCATAGCTGTCCTCCTGAAAAACAATTTCTCCTTCTGCCATCGTGAGCACCGGCATTCCTGCTGTTTCCCACTGGTGAAAAGGTGTATTTTTACCCTTGGAATAAAATGTTTCCCTGTCAATGATGGTTGTTTTACCCAAATCGACGATGGTCAGATCGGCTGCGCTGTTTTCTTCGAGTCGTCCATATGGCAGATCAAATGCATCTGCCGGTTTAACTGTCAGCCATTCAACTAATTGATGCAGTTTTACTTTATTAGTTTTGACTAAATGAGTGTACAGCAGAGCAAATGCTGTTTCCAGCCCGGTTATTCCAAATGGTGCTTTCAGAAAACCGCGCGACTTTTCTTCTTCCCCGTGAGGTGCATGATCTGTAGCGATAAAGTCTATAGTACCGTCCAGGAGTCCTTCCAGCAAGGCTTCCTGATCCTCCTTTGCCCGGAGCGGCGGATTCATTTTAAAGTTTGCATCATCCTCTGTAATGTGTGTTTCATTTAGAATCAGGTGGTGTGGTGTAACTTCTGCGGTGACATGTATGCCTGCTTTTTTCGCATCCCGGATCACACGGACAGATTCTTTTGTACTTACATGGCAGACATGGTAATGGCAGCCGGAAGCTTCCGCAAGCAGCACATCCCGGGCGATTTGCACAGATTCGCTGAGGGAAGGAATGCCGGGAAGATCCCGCTCTTTACTCACTTTCCCGTCATGCATCACACCTTCATACACAATGGAGTTATCCTCACAATGAGCAACAACCGGTTTACCTGCAGCAGCTGCTTCCTTCATGGCAGTGAGCATTACATCTGCTGTCTGAATTCCGACTCCATCATCCGTAAATGCAAAAACACCTTCCTCTGCGATTTCCTTTATATTTGTTAATTCCTTACCCTGCAGATGTTTTGTAATCGAAGCATATGGGAGTACACGAACAACTGCTTTTTCTTTGATTCTGTCAAATAAGTCCCGGACTTTTTCCGCACTATCAGGGACAGGATTTGTATTCGGCATGGCGCATACCGTGGTAAATCCTCCCCTGGCTGCCGCTTTCGTGCCTGTTTCGATCGTTTCTTTATATTCCCCGCCAGGCTCCCTTAGATGAATGTGAACATCGATAAATCCCGGTAAAACCAGCTTTCCTTTTCCATCAATAATTTTTTGTGCTCCTTCTTCAATTTGCGGAGCTATTTTTTTGATTTTTCCCTCTTCAATCAGGATTTGTATTGCTTCCTGTTTATACGCTGAGGAAAGCCGTTTGACATTGGTTAATAGTATTTTCATTTGTACTCCCCCGATCTTCCAATAATTTAGTAATGATTGCCATTCTAATATAAACACCGTTGTTCATCTGCTTAAAGATTCTTGACCGTTCACACTCCACCAGATCCGTATCAATTTCTACTCCGCGGTTAACCGGCGCGGGGTGAAGAATAATCGCCTCGTTTTTCATTTTTCTTTCCCGTTCTATCGTTAAACCGTACTGGTCCAAATAATTATCCATGCTGCAGGAAACCCCATGTCTTTCATGCTGAATTCTGAGGAGCATTATCACGTCAGCCATTTCAGCTGCCTTATCCATCGAAATATATGGAAAGTCCAATGACGTGTCTTCAAATCCCGGTGCTGCACTTAAATATACTTCAGCACCAAGTCTATTCAGTGCAGCAGCATTGGAATGAGCAACCCTGCTGTGCTTTATATCTCCGGCAATTACAATTTTTAACCCGTCAAAGCTTCCGTATTCCTGAAAAATTGTAAGGAGATCAAGCATGCATTGAGTCGGATGCTCTTTTTGGCCGGCACCCGCGTTAATGATCGGAATAGAAATACTGTCAGAAATATCTTCTATCCAATCATCAGATGCATCTCTGATAACCAGGACGTCTGCGCCTATGGCCTCATATGTTTTAGCCGTATCATATAATGACTCTCCTTTCCTTGTACTGGAGTTTTCGTTATGATGATCCAGCATTTCCATACCCAGTTTTTTTTCTGCCACAATAAAACTCATTTTGGTACGTGTACTTGGTTCAAAAAATAAATTTGCTGCAAACAACTGGTTGTATGGTTTTATAATCTGTCTGAAACGGTAGCTTTCTGCAGTTTCGAACAAGGCATATAACTCATCTTCCGTCAGCTGATCAACAGAGATAAAATGTTGCATACCAGCACTCCTCCTTATTTTAGAAAACCAGGCTTTCTTCCGGGATCCAGTGGTACTTTGGTATCCGGGCAAGTCTTAAAACCTTCTTTCCCGGCAAAATAAAAACCTCTTTGCAAAGGCCGCAAAGAGGTATACATATCGCTGGAGATATGTTTTCAGTGCAACCTTTCAGACCTCTCTGGATCTTTTTAAAGGTTCTATTTAATTTTCGTAAATGGCAACAGAATCTTTATCATCCGTTTCCTTCAATTTCACTACAACTATTTCCTTCTCCGAGGTTGGAATGTTTTTCCCGACATAATCTGCACGAATCGGCAGTTCACGATGTCCTCTGTCCACCAGCACTCCCAGTTGAATCTGTGCCGGTCTTCCCATATCCATGATTGCATCCATTCCGGCCCTGACCGTTCTGCCGGTATACAAAACATCATCCAGCATAACCACTATCTTACCGGTAATATCTTCCTGAATATTTGCCGCTTTTAATTGAGGATCTTCATTATCCGTAATCTTTTTCAGATCATCCCGATATAGGGTGATATCCAATTCTCCAGCAGGCACAGAATTCCCTTCAATTTGCTTGATTTTTTCCTGAAGCCGCTTCGTAAGCGGAACTCCTCTTGTCTTGATTCCCACCAGTATAAGCTGTTCTGCACCTTTATTTTTTTCGAGAATTTCATGGGCTATCCGGGTTAATGCCCGGTTGATTGCAGGTTCATCAAGCAGTTCCGTTTTTTTCTTCATTATTTCACTCCTGTAAATAATAAGCCCCTTTCTTCCATGAGGAAAAAAGGGGCTGTGTGTATACTTCTGCCTAAATGTTTCATTACGGTTCCTTTTTAGCCTCACTGGACTTTCTTAAAAGGGCATTATTCTATTAAACGTATTATTTCAAATTTCGTTGTCAAAGTCAATACATTTTATGTATATAAGCTAAAATATCATAAAAAGTATCCGGGGCAGCTTCTGTGAATTCCATCCATTTCTTTGTTTTTGGGTGAGTAAACCCTATTGTCTTAGCATGCAATACCTGTCCGCCTGCATCCATCGTTTTGCGCGGACCATACTTTGGGTCTCCAACTACCGGGTAGCCAATATATTTCATATGAACTCGTATTTGATGGGTTCTTCCAGTTTCCAGCTGGCATTCTGCATGTGTATAGCCGGGGTAGGATTGGATTACGCGGAAATGGGTAACTGCAGGTTTCCCATTATCTGTGACAGCCATCTTTTGGCGATCTTTGGGATCCCTGCCTATCGGCGCATCAATCACCCCTTTTTCATGTGGAATCCTTCCATGCACAATTGCTTCATATTTTCGTATTATTTTTCTTTCCGCCAGCTGATCAGCCAAGTCTTGATGTGTGTTATTATTTTTCGCAATGACCAATAAACCGCTCGTGTCTTTATCAAGCCGATGAACAATCCCGGGCCGTTCTA
The DNA here is from genome assembly GCF_010994035.1 of Virgibacillus aidingensis. Lineage (GTDB taxonomy): Bacteria > Bacillota > Bacilli > Bacillales > Amphibacillaceae > Virgibacillus_N. The sequence continues at coordinate 66,884 of NZ_WIXN01000005.1, read as the reverse complement.
CCCCATTCAAAGTTGATAATTGATCAACATGATACAATAGGACATTAACAAGCGTCCCGCTCTCATGACCTGCGGATGGATGGACAACCATCCCTTTTTCCTTGTTCACTACCAATAAATCATTATCCTCAAATACAATAGACAATTCCATATTTTCCGGCTCTATCTTTACCGGTTGTATTTCAGGAATCCTCCATTCAATCAGGTCATCCGGCTGGCACTTATAATTCGCTTTTACTGTTACACTGTTTACAGTAACGATCCCCTTCGCGATCCAGTCCTGCACCTGGGAACGTGAATATCCTTCATTTATATCAGCCAGTAATTTGTCTAGGCGTATATTTTCCAGTTCTTTTGTAACCTTGTGATGAAAAACGCTCATTTTTTCGTATTTCCTTTCTTTTCTTCTATAATGGTAGCGATGATAACAAGGATTACTCCTATAGTGAGCGAGGAGTCAGCCACATTAAATATAGGAAAGTTATACCCAAAAATATAAAAATCAAGAAAGTCCACCACTTCCTGATGCAGCAAGCGGTCGATAAAGTTTCCGATTGCCCCGCCTAATAATAGGCTTAACGATACTGCAAGCAGCCTATTGTTTTTTGCGTACTTCTGCATATAAAAGATAATACCAATTACGACGATGACCGTCACAATATAAAAAAAAGCCATTTGGCCCTGCAATATACCCCATGCAGCACCCGAATTCCGGTGAGATGTTATGTAAAAGAAATTTTCAATGACAGGAATCCGCTCTCCCAGTTCCATGTTCTGTACAATGATCCATTTTGTCCATTGATCGATTCCAATAATAATAAGCGCAATTAAATAATACCAGTGCATGCGTTTTCCTCCGTATTCATATATCTGTCTTTTTAATTTTATATGTTATTACTCAGATACGCAATTTATTATAAAGCAAAAGGCTGCCTTATAAAAGGATTATTCATAAGGCAGCCTTTGTATTATAATGCTGGATAATGTTCTTTCACAATGCTTGCACATCTGGAACAAAGCTCCGGATGATCTGGATCCTCACCTCTTGTATCCGTTGATACCCAGCAGCGTTCACATTTTTCGCCCGGATGTTTTTCAACCAGCACGTCCGTATACTGATACTCTTTCATCTTTGGGCTATTATCTGTTATATCTGCTTCGGAGACGATTAAATACTGATGCAGGTGATCTATTGACTTAAGCACTTCCGCTGTTTCTTTATTTTTTGGAGCAATCGCTACTTTAGCTTCCAGTGACTTTCCGATCACCTTCTCATTTCTTGCTTCTTCCAATGCCTTTAGCACATCGTCCCTGACTTTCATAAAATGATCCCATTTTTCGGCGATATTATTCAAACCGGCAATATCTCTTGGTTCGGGAATATCAGTCAGTTGGACACTTTCAGCTTCGACACCCGGAATATACTCCCATACTTCATCCATCGTATGCGGGATAATCGGGGTTAACAGTTTCACCAATGTGGTGAGAATTTCATAATATCCTGTCTGGATGCTGCGGCGCCGCTTATGATCAGCAGCTTCTATATATAATACATCCTTGGCAAAGTCCAGATAGAATGAACTTAAATCAACTGCACAAAAATTATGAACCTGATGATAGATTGGGGAGTACTCGTATTCCTCATAGTTTTCACGCACATCCTCCAATAATTTCTGCAGCCTGTGCAGCATATATTTGTCGACTTCCTCCAATTCCGCTTCAGGCACACTATCTTTCTTCGGGTCAAAATCAGCCAGATTTGCCAGCATAAAACGGAACGTATTGCGGATTTTCCGGTACGCTTCGGAAATTTGTTTCAATATATCAGGTGAAATTCTTACATCTGCCTGATAATCCACAGAAGAAACCCATAACCTTAAAATGTCTGCACCAAGCTGTTTTTGCACTTTGGCTGGCACCATGACATTGCCAAGGGACTTACTCATCTTTCTGCCTTCACCATCAAGTACAAACCCGTGGCTGATAATGGTTTTATAAGGCGCCTTTCCTGTAACTGCCACTGCAGTTGACAGGGACGAATTAAACCACCCGCGGTACTGGTCACTTCCTTCCAGATAAATATCTGCAGGCCGGCGGTGATCTTCACGTTCCATGAGAACCGCCTCATGGGATGATCCGGAGTCAAACCAGACATCCATAATATCGGTTTCCTTCGTAAATTTCCCATTGGGGCTGTGCTCGGATGTAAAACCTTCCGGCAATAAATCTTTTGCTTCCCTTTCAAACCACACATTCGAACCGTATTCCCTGAAAAGATCTGATACATGGGATATAGTCTCATCTGAAATAATAGGTGTGTTATCCTCCGCATAAAAAACAGGTATTGGAACGCCCCAAGTACGCTGTCGGGAAATACACCAGTCCTCCCTGTCCCTTACCATATTATGAAGTCTTGTTTCCCCCCAGTTGGGATACCAATTGATTTCCTTAATTTCATCCAGTATATTGTCACGGAAATCCTTGATGGACGCAAACCACTGAGATGTTGCACGGAAAATGGTTGGTTTTTTTGTTCTCCAATCATGCGGATAGGAGTGTGTTATAAATGAAAGCTTTAACAGCGCTCCCGTTTCTTCCAGTTTCTCCGTAATCACTTTGTTTGCTTTATCATAAAACAACCCTTCAAATCCAGGGGCTTCTGAAGTAAATACTCCTTTTTCATCAACAGGACTCAAAACATCCAATCCATAGCTGACGGAAACATAGAAATCATCTTCCCCATGTCCCGGGGCAGTATGGACACATCCAGTCCCCGCTTCCGTTGTTACATGATCTCCCAGCATGATTAGGGAATCACGATCATAGAAAGGGTGCCGGGCCACCATTTTATCCGCTTTTTCTCCTTTAAAGGTTTGCACAACCACCGGGTTTTCCCAGCCTAATTCTTCTGTTATGCTTTCCAGCAACGCTTTAGCGATGACATATTTCTCTCCAGCTTCTTCCACAACGGCATATTGGATTTCCGGATGCAGCGAAATTCCCATATTGGCAGGTAATGTCCAAGGTGTTGTTGTCCAGATAATTATTTTCTCCCCGCCGTCCAGCAGTCCTTTTCCGTCTTTTACCTCAAAAGATACATAGATAGACGGAGATCGTTTATCTTTATATTCAATTTCTGCCTCGGCAAGCGCGGATTCCGATGATGGAGACCAGTAAACAGGTTTTAATCCTTTATAAATATATCCTTTTTTGGCCATCTCACCAAACACTTTAATCTGTGCCGCTTCATAGTCCTTTGTTAGTGTTATATATGGATTGTCCCAATCGCCGCGCACACCCATCTTTTTAAATTGTGTACGCTGATTATCAAGCTGTCCCAGGGCATATTCAGCACACATTTTTCTGAATTCGGCTATATCCATCTCTTTCCGGTTAATTTTTTTCGTTTTTGTAAGTGCCGTTTCTACTGGCAGGCCATGTGTATCCCAACCCGGAATGTACGGAGCGTGATATCCTGTCATGGATTTATAGCGGGTAATAAAATCTTTCAGTATTTTATTGAGCGCATGACCGATATGAAGATCACCATTTGCATATGGCGGGCCGTCATGCAGAATAAATAGAGGTCTCCCTTTTGTTCTTTGGAGTCCTTTTTCATAAATCTTATCTTCTTCCCATTTCTCCTGCCTTAGTGGTTCTTTATTAGGCAAATTCCCCCGCATGGGGAACTTAGTTTTTGGCATTAATAATGTATCCTTATAGTCCATTTCATTTCCTCCTTATTTTTTTCCTGTATGCTTGGTGCATTCATTGATTTTTAATTTAAATAAAAAAGCCCTCTATCCCAAAAGGGACGAGAAGACTCGCGGTACCACCCTTATAAATTTAAAATCAGTACAAATTTTAAATTCACTCGATATTCGTAACGTGAACCGACGTCCATTATTACTTGATTCATAATGGCTGCTCCGGAATGATTTTCTACAGGTATTGCTGCATCAGGCTTCCACCAATCCCTGACTCGCTAAAGCAGAAATCTCCTCTATACTGTTTCCATCATCGCATTTAAAATTAATTATGATTATGAATTATATGTATAATTTCCGATAACGTCAAGGACTACGACTCTTTTTCCGCTAATTCGAGATCTTCTCCTATATCCGTGTCAAAAAGATCTTCCCAATCTCCGGTATTGATCATATCCATTTGTGCTTCCACAAGCATTTTCAATCTCGTACGGAATACCTTTGCCTGTTTCTTTAATTCTTCCACGTCCATGGAAATCCGGCGTGATTTTGTTAATGCTTCATTAATAATCCGGTCGGCATTTTTTTCCGCTTCTTTTATTATTAATTTGGATTCTTTTGAAGCATTGCCTGTCAGCTCTTCAGCTGTCTCCTGAGCAATTAAAATAGACTTGTTTAATGTCTCTTCAATATTTGTAAAATGTCCCAATTTTTCGTTTAGCTGCTTGACCTTTTCCTCTAAATCTTTTTTCTCTCTGATCGTCATTTCATAATCTTTTATTACCTGATCCAGAAATTCATTCACTTCATCTTCGTCATAACCTTTAAATTTTCTTGTGAATTCCTTGTTGTGAATATCCAATGGTGTTAATGGCATAGTGCCACCTCCGTTCGATCTGCTTGAAAATAAATAAAATATTATACAAAAATATACAATAAGTACTGCTGGTTTATTCTATTTTAGCACAGCCATGGTGATTTTCAACTTATCTTTTTTTGTTCTGCCATTGATCGATACCAGCTTGCTTCTTCCTTTTCCCCTCACGGACAACATATCTCCGTCCCGCAGCAGAAACTTTGCATCTTCAACAACTTTATAATTAACTTTTACAAATTGCCTTTTAATTAACTCAAGGGAAGACTTTCTTGAAAGATGATATGTTTCCTTTAACACGACATCAAGCCGTAAAGAGGCTGCCGTAAATTCCCTTTCCGTCCAGTCCAACTGTTTTTCCATGATGGAGGAGAGCGGTTTTTCTTTCAGAGTGATCGTTGCTTTATTGATGGAAGTCAGATTCGCGATAACATACGCAGCAATTTCAGCAGCAGTTATAATTTGAATTTTTCCATCTTCAACAATGATGTCTCCGATGACATTTCTCTTTATGCCCAATGACAGGCATGCCCCTAAAATATCCCGATGTGTTAATGTTAAAAATTTCTCCGGATAGTTTGCTTCAAGCATGGTAATTTGGAAGTCATTTTCCGTTACTTCCTCATAATAGGGAGATATAATAGCACGACGTCTTTCCGCATTTTGGAAGCCGCCAAATATATCCAATTTTACGTCTGCATCATTATTGCCTATGATCATGCTGACAATTTGCTGTTCTCTTGGATCAAGAAAATCCGTTTGTTTATTTATAAACGAGCTTTCTACCTGCTCCTTCCACGAGAGCACCTGATCAATAAATGGTCTTTCATCTTTACGGAAATGCTGATAAATATCCATGTCAAACTTCCCTTATAAAGCGATCATCTGATACAGCTCAAAAACGCCAAACCTTGCTAAATGAAGAACCAGAATGCCAACGATCGGAGACAAATCGATCATGCCCAATGGAGGGATTATTTTCCGAAAAGGCTCAAGGTAAGGCTCACAAATTTTAGTAAGAAAGGATCCAAACGCAGACTCCCTTGCACCTGGGAACCAGGACATAAATATATATACAATTAATGCATAACTGTAAATCATTAATGCATTCGATATTATTCCAAACAATAACGCCATATTTTATTTTACCATCCTTTTTCGTATTCGTTTTCTGTGAAGGATTCTGTGATGGAACCGGTCACATCAATATTATCGGGCGTACATAAAAAGGTATCTGCACCAAGCTTTTGAATATCACCATTAATCGCATACACTGTTCCACTGAGAAAATCCACGATTCTCTTCGCCTGTTGATGCTCCACCCGCTGGAGGTTTATTACCACTGCCCGTTTGTTTACAATATTATCGGCAATCTCTTGTGCCTCATTGTAATTTCTCGGTTCACACAGCACCACTTTTGCAGGTGATTTTTGTATGCTCGAGAGATTAACGACATTCTGTTTATTTTGGTTTTCTATCTCCTCCGGTTCCACAGGTTCTTCAACATATTCATATTCGTCTTCCATTGTGAAGTAGTTTTTCACCTTATTTTTAAAACTCATTTTCTCACCTCGTGCCTCTTATTTTTTGTGGCAATTCAGCACAGTTCAATTCTTTTCGGCGGGGCGGGCATTTAGCACAGCCCCAGCATTGATCCAGCTGGCATGGCCTTGGTCCGCTAACCCGGGTGTTCCCGCCTTAGTCATTCTCCTACAAGGCTGGAGCCAATCCGTATATGGGTTGCACCTTCTTCCACAGCGATTGAAAAGTCATTGCTCATGCCCATGGATAAAAATTCACAAGGGGCATGGGAAAAGTTTTGGTTCCTAACTTCATCACGCAGACGGGCAAGCGACCTGAAAATCTCTCTCAAGCGGGATTCATCTTCTATTTGGGGAGCCATGGTCATGAGTCCAACCACACGTACTTTTTCATATTTGGATACTTCCTCCATAAAGGCAAGTACCTCTTCAGTTTTTAGTCCATGCTTTGTTTCCTCTCCGCTTACATTGACCTGAACAAAGCAATCCATCACATCACTTGCACGCTTATTAATTTCTTTGGCCAATGACATCCTGTCCAAAGAATGAATCATGTCCACTTTATCGATAACTTCCTTTACCTTTCTCGATTGCAATGTACCAATAAAATGCCATTTTGCCCGGTCCTGAAAATGATTGTATTTTGTCAAAAAACCATCAAGCCGATTTTCGCCAAAATTTGTCACTCCTGCCTGCAATGCTTCTTCTGTTCGTTCTATTGTAACATATTTTGTCACCCCGATTATGGTTATTTCTTCTAAATTTCGATTACTTCTTGCACATGCCTGCCTAATTTGTTTCTGTATGCTATCCAAGTTAACTGCTACATCCATTATTACCATTTCTCCTTTAAAAATAGTTAAAGGGAAAAGCCAATAAATCCTGCCATTCTTCCTGTTTTCCCCTCATCTCTCCGATGTGAAAAAAATAACGCTCTATCTTTAAACGTACAGTAGTTGGTTACATCTATATTATTACGTAATACCCCTGCTTGTAAAAGGATATCTACGTTTAATTGTTTTAAATCGAGCAAAAACTGATTATTCCCCCGAGGAGTGACACAATTTTCCCTGTATTTCGGCATGATGTGACGGACAACATGATTGTCGACTTCATAATATGCTGAAGAAATACAAGGGCCGATTATGACATGCAGATTTTCTGCAAGCACACCATTTTCTTTAAATGCAGCTGCCATTTTGGATGCCATGCCGTTCACGGTACCCTTCCATCCAGCATGTGCAATTCCAATATATTCTGTCACAGGATCGAGGAAGAATAATGGAACGCAATCAGCAAAATAAGCAGTGCACAGGATCCCTTTTTTATTGGTAATTAATCCATCTGTATTTGGTATGGAATCAGCATTTGAAGCAGCACCGCTTCCTTTATCTGCTTCTCCTAATTTTTTTATCTTTGTCTGATGAACCTGTTCTCCGCTGACCCAGTCATTCATAGAAAAGGATAAATCTTTCACAAACAGCTTTCTATTAGTTAACACATGTTGCTTTTCATCATTTACGTGCAAACCAATATTTAAGGAATCAAACGGTGCTTCGCTTACTCCTCCATTTCTCGTAGTAAAACCGGCAATTAACCCGGGAATCTTGTCCTGCCATTTTTTAATAAATAGCATCCTTTCTGTTTTCCGAATAAATGGTTCATTCATAAAGCTTCCTCCACTTTCCGCCAGGATTACTTGTCCATTTTAACATAATTATGTTCCTTTTTAGGAAGGACTGTATAATTTTGGCTGGTCCACATTTTTGACAAGGATCACATCAGACCCTATCCGAATAATTTGGCTCCAGTGAATTACCAATTCTTCCGGTTTATCAAAAATCCCTTTTTTCTCTTTCATTATGATCACAATCCCGACAATTCTTCCGATGTCCGTATCTATTTCCAGGTCTGAGATATGACCCAGCCGACTCCCATCATCAATAATAATAACTTCTTTTAATTGAAGTTCCGATAATCTGATCATCCCTCTTCACCCCCCAGTATACTATAACTATATGCAGGGAATCGTGATTTTAGAAAAGAGGATGATCCGCAAAGACTCTTTAAACTCTTTTTTCGCTGATTTTGTCCACGAGACCGGTATTCAAAGATATTTTCACACTTTTTTCAACTGATTTTGGCCTTGATAACACTGTTCAATGACTTTTCTACTCTTTCTCAGCTGATTTTGGCCTTGATAACACTGTTCAATGACTTTTCTACTCTTTCTCAACTGATTTTGTCCACGATAACGCTGTTCAAAGACTTTTTTACTCTTTCTCAGCTGATTTTGTCCTTGATAACGCTGTTCAAAGACTTTTCAGCTTCTGTCTCAACTGATTTTGTCCTTGATAACACTGTTCAAAGACTTTTCTACTCCTTCTCAACTGATTTTGTCCTTGATAACGCTTGTCAAAGACTTTTCTACTCTTTCTCAACTGATTTTGTCCACGATAACGCTGTTCAAAGACTTTTTTACTCTTTCTCAGCTGATTTTGTCCTTGATAACACTGTTCAAAGACTTTTCAGCTTCTGTCTCAACTGATTTTGTCCTTGATAACACTGTTCAAAGACTTTTCTACTCTTTCTCAGCTGATTTTGGCCTTGATAATACTGTTCAAAGACTTTTCAGCTTCTGTCTCTTCTGACAGCAATCGTCGATCTGTTTCCAATTCTTCCGGACGCCGCTAAATAATTTTGCTATTCCACCAGTAGTTTTTTTAACGAAAATCAAAAAGGAACAGACAACCTGTTCCTAATCTTATTCTTTATTAACTTTTCAAAGTAAAAGCTTATAATATACCCTCCAGATTATGTTTATTAAATTCCTATTAATGTGCATCTGATCGCTAAAAGCCAGACACACTTAGTGTCCCCGAGCGTTGCCGCTAGTTACGTTTAGAATAAATTCACATATATTATTCAAACATCTGTTTATTCATTTGGCTGATCGCTGCTTTTTCCAGCCTGGATACTTGTGCCTGGGAAATCCCAATCTCTTCAGCAACCTCCATCTGTGTTTTTCCCTGAAAAAAACGCTTATTCAAAATCATTTTTTCCCTGTCATTCAACTGGTACATTCCTTCTTTCAGGGACAGTTTGTCCAGCCACGTTGAATCTTTATCTTTGTCATCACTTATTTGGTCCAAAACATAGATCGGGTCCCCGCCATCATTGTATATAGGTTCAAATAAGGAAACAGGATCCTGAATTGCTTCCATCGCAAACACAATATCGGAATGCGGCAGATCCATTTCTTCGGCAATTTCCATTGCAGTTGGTTCCTTTGAGGTTTTATTAATCAATTTCTCTCTTACTTGTAATGCTTTATACGCAATATCTCTTAATGATCTCGATACCCTGATCGGATTATTATCCCGTAAATATCTCCTGATCTCCCCGATGATCATTGGAACAGCATACGTTGAAAATCGTACATTATGCGATAAGTCAAAGTTATCAATTGATTTCATTAATCCGATACAACCTACCTGGAATAAGTCATCAACATATTCACCGCGGTTATTAAAACGTTGAATAACGCTTAAAACCAATCTCAGGTTGCCATTTACCAGTTCTTCCCTTGCTGATAGATCATCATGCTGTTGCATTCGAATAAATAACTCTCGCATTTCTTCATTGGTAAGTACAGGCAGTTTTGATGTATCAACACCACATATTTCTACTTTATGTCTAGTCATTATCTGTTTAACCCTCCCAGTTGGTGGTGATGCTGTTCATGGACAGTATCTCCCTGAGGAAGGGTTTTTATGCAGGCTGACTAAACACCTAAAGCCTGAAAATCAGTATAAACCTTTTAGAGACAAGGTTACACCATTTTATTAAATTCTTTTTTTAAACGGCGGATTATTTTTTTCTCCAGCCGGGAGATATAAGATTGTGAAATACCTAACATATCGGCGACATCTTTCTGGGTTTTTTCTTCTTTTCCTATCAAACCGAACCTGAGCTCCATGATTTGTTTTTCACGGTCATTTAACTGGGAAAGTGCGTCCTTCAGCAGACTTTTATCAACACTTACTTCCAGATCTTTTGTAATGATATCTTCTTCTGTGCCAAGTACATCGGAAAGCAATAATTCATTGCCGTCCCAGTCTATATTCAGCGGCTCATCAAAAGAAATTTCGGATTTTAATTTATTGTTTCTTCGTAAATACATTAATATTTCATTCTCGATACATCTTGAGGCATAGGTTGCCAGCTTAATTTGCTTCTCGGGATTAAATGTATTTACTGCTTTAATTAACCCAATCGTTCCAATACTTATCAAATCTTCAATATTTATTCCTGTATTTTCAAATTTCCTTGCAATATACACAACAAGCCGTAAATTTCGTTCGATCAGTACGGCTCTTGCCGATTGATCCCCCTGCGGTAAAAGGGTAAGGAGTTCCTTTTCTTCCTCCTTGGATAAAGGAGGCGGCAGTGCTTCACTTCCTCCTATGTAATAAATTTCATCAGATTTAATCCCCAGTTTAATCAGTAATTTATACCACCATAAGCGTACACGTAATTTTATTATTTTCACTCAGAATCTCCCCTTTATGCAGAATGAATTGCAGGTAAATGAATCATTTGCGGCTGCAATAGGCAGTGATAGCTTTTGTCTTTAGTTAGCTCCGCAAATTGGATTCCAACTAAAAAATGACTGGTAACAATCTTTTTATTTTCATAGATTATCGTGATTTCATCAGGTCTGATTGCAAGCAAAAACATGCTGTTTCCCTGAACTCCCTGATATGGAATTATTTGAATATAGTTCTCCCATGCCTTTGGGATTTTAGTAAAATCAAGATGTTCCTGTAATTGTTTCAGCAGTTTCCAGTCCTCTTCGGAGAACCATTGCTTTAAAAAGGGTTCATCACATAGGATTACCGGTTTTTTGGTAATCGGATCCACGAGCTGATTTCCACTGTCAATATAACCGGACGTTGGAAAACTTTCCTGTTTTATTTTTATCGTCACTGGACATAATTGATCATATCGGATTTTTTCAGCTACATGCCTGTCCATACGCCGTTTTGTAAAAAGCAATACAAACGGAAAGCCTATCATGACAAACAGCCAGCTGATTGGATCGCCAAACCCGTGATTAACGGTTAAAATACCATTTGCCGTGATACTTACAGGCTGCTGAAATAGAAAGTGTACAGCAATTAAACCACCTCCTATCGAAAAAGAGACAAAGTAAAACAGAAATAACAATTTCATCATTCTATAAAATGATTTATATCCAAATGAACAAAAAATGATAAGTATGGAATACATTATTTTGCCTGCTGCACCGCTGAAAAATGAATCCGGAAAATAAAAAGAAATAGGCACAATTAAAGATGCAATGACGGATCCAAAAGCAATTCTTCTTTTCGTTATACTTTCCCTGGCCAAGGCTTGGGTTAATAATAAAAGCATCATATCAAGTAAAAAGTTCAACATCCATACAGCATCAAGGTAAATAGTCAACTATATTCTTCCTTTCTGCTACTACCATCAATAATCTGATTTACTATTCTACTAAAATGATAGATTGGTTTTCCGCTATGTCACTAATCTGCTGTATGACTATACGCTAATATTTATAAATGCTATAAATTACTTTCCGTACAGTTAAAAGAAGTATAAGGGATATAGACAGCAAAGTCTGTCACATCCTGTATGCGTAATGCGACTAATTTTAGCTAGTTATTGAAAAGTTTGTCACTGATGATAATGATTCAAAAGATGAAAGATCACACGTACTTGTGCGAAGACTAAAGAGAGGAAATTTAAGTTAACCGCTAAGCCGGGGAAAACATGTTGCCGTTGCTTTTTTAAATAAAAAAAGAAACAAGTGCCAGAATACAGCACTTGTTTCTACTTTCCTATTATTAATCATTATTATCGATTGCGATTGCGGTTCCGCAAAAACGTAGGAATATCCAGCTCTTCCTCCTGTTTTGGACGCTGCTGCTGAACAGGTTCCCTATGTTCCCGCGGCATATCCTCATTTGCTCTTGTTGCAGCATGCTGGTTATGGTTAACTATCGGACGTTCTGCTTTTGGTGTTCTGCTTGGTTTTTTAACTGATTCGTCAAACCCGGTTGCAATTACTGTAACAACAATTTCGTCTTTTAGATTTTCATTGATTACAGAGCCAAATATAACATTTACTTCCTCGTCAGCAGCGGAAGTAACAAGATCTGCCGCTTCCTGTACTTCGTATAAACTCAGGTTGATACCGCCTGTTATATTCATTAATATTCCATGTGCCCCATCAATCGATGTTTCCAAAAGAGGTGATGAGATTGCTTTTTTGGCAGCTTCGGTAGCACGCGTTTCACCGGTAGCCACACCAATACCCATCAGGGCGGATCCTTTATCATACATAATGGTCTTTACGTCCGCAAAATCCACATTAATTAAGCCCGGTTTTGCAATTAGATCAGAGATACCCTGTACACCCTGTCTAAGCACATTATCCGCTTCACGGAATGCTTCCAGCATCGGTGTATTTTTGTCGACAATTTCCAATAAGCGGTCATTTGGTATAACAATAAGCGTATCAACATTGCTTTTTAATGTATCAATTCCTGAGACCGCATGGGTTGAGCGCCTTCTCCCTTCAAAGGAAAATGGACGTGTCACCACCCCGACTGTCAAAGCATTTAAATCCTTGGCAACCTGGGCAATAACGGGGGCAGCACCGGTTCCGGTTCCTCCGCCCATACCGGCTGTTACAAAAATCATATCTGCTCCCTGTAATACTTCTTCCAGCTGCTCTTTACTTTCTTCAGCAGCTTTTTTTCCGACCTCCGGATTGGCTCCGGCTCCCAATCCCCGGGTTAGTTTACTGCCAATTTGTACTTTTACTTCCGCTTTTGACAGGTTTAACGCCTGGGCATCTGTATTAACAGCAATGAATTCGACTCCCTCGACTCCATGTTCAATCATGCGGTTTACAGCATTATTTCCGCCGCCGCCAACACCGATAACTTTTATCGTTGCTAATTCCTCCATATTCGTATCAAACTCCAACATATTTCGTTCCTCCTAATGTGCAAAATTGCAAGTGATCCAATAGCTGTTTTCATCACGCTTAAACGGATGTCAATCAAAAAAGTACTTAAACATGTTAGCTATTTTGGACTCTTTCTTCTTCTTTTCTTTCGGTGCATTTGTTTTTGGCTGCTTTTGATTTCGTTTCATATTCTGTTCGTCCGGCTGCATTTGTACAGCTGGAAATAAATCTTTTCCTTGTATTTTCGCATTGCGATAAGCAAATTGCAATATTCCAACCCCTGCTGTAAACTGAGGTTCTCTTACACCGATATAATCAGGGATAGCAACGCGGGCATTGGAACGGAACAGGTCCCGGGCAAGTTCAAGCACCCCGGGCATGGTCATTGTACCGCCGGTTAATACATATCCTCCCGGCAATTCACCAAAGCCCATTCTTTTTATTTCTTCGTCAGCATATGCATAAATCTCTTCCAGTCTGGCTTCTATAATATCAGCAACCTGTAACTGGTTATATGTTTGCTTGGAGTCATTTCCAATTGCTCCCACTTCAAACACTTCATCTTCCTGTGCATCGTCATAATAGGCATGGCCATAATTCAGCTTAATATCCTCTGCTTCCTCCGTGGATGTCCGCAAACCAATGGAAAGATCTTTTGTAATATTATCTCCTGCAAGGTTAATAACACCTGTGGAAACTAGATGTTCATTTTCAAAAACCGATATGGTGGTACAGCCCCCGCCAATATCAATTAACGCCACACCCATATTTTTTTCATCCTTGGATAGCGCTACAGTTCCTGCAGCAAGCGGCTGCAGACAAATATCAGCAATTTCCAATCCAGCACGTTCTACACACTTCAGAACATTATGTAGAAAAGTTTTGGAGCAGGTAATGATTGTTCCAGCCATCTCGAGTCTTACACCAATCATTCCGCGCGGGTCTGTGATTTCATCCAAACCATCGACAATAAATTGCTGTGGAACTACGTCAATGATTTCACGTTCAGGAGGGATCGAAACCACTTGCGCACCATCAATTACTCTCGTAATATCTTCATCTGTTATTTCGCGATTTTCACTTTGGACAGCTACAACACCATGACAAGGCTGTAATTGCACATGGTTTCCATTGATCCCTACAACAACCCTGTCAATTTTCATGCCTACCATTCTTTCAGCCTGTTCTACAGCATTCCTGATCGAATGAACTGTCTGGTCGATATCCACGACAGCACCTTTTTTTAAGCCGTTGGATTTTGCCGTTCCAACTCCAATAATATTTAATGAATCATTTAATACTTCTCCGATAATCACTTTCACTTTTGTGGTTCCTATATCCAGACTTACTAATATTTCACTATTATTCAAAGAAAAGGCACCCCCTCTTTCGGTCCATTAATACACATCTTTATCTATCATCGTCATTCAAACCTGATAATTAATTATTTTATAGTATAATAGCGGAAAAAGAAAATATATATATGTTAATGGAACGAAAAACAAGGAATTTCCTTGTTATTTATGGACTTTTCCGCATTATTTATTACTTTTGCAAATTTTTCATAGGAAATATATTATTTTTTAGGCTCTTTTCAGCCGGGAACTCTCTATTCATATACTAATTCGGTACGCCAGCGAGTTATATGGCTATTGTTATGCAATTATTCATTATCTGTATCCTCATTTGAATCTGATCCGCTGTCTTCATTCACTGCATCATCCTCATTTGGCGGTTCATTGAATGATTCAAAATAGGCCCCTACCCCAATATGAATGATTCCCTTTTCTTCCTCATCAAGCTGACCTGCAATGGAAGGATATACTTCCATTTTTTCAGCAAAATTCCTTATCGTTCCATCCACCAAAAAACCATCATTCATATATAACAATAACTTGTCCCTATTTTCTTCAGCAGGTGACCAGTGAATTTCAGAAATTAAATTACTTATGCTATCCGGCAGTTCAGCAAGCTCATTTGCCAGCCTTTCCAAATATTCCGTTTCCGTAAAACCGATGAGAATGGGAGCATCCCCATTCGGGTTTGATTGATTCATTGATTCCAGGATGTTTCCATTCCTCAATATCGGCGAATAACTGTTTTCTTCTTCCACATAACCTACATGTTCAAACTCCTTAAGGCTGATTTCCACTGTCCGGGGAAGAATTCTGTTTACCTCTGCAGATTCAACAATTGGATTATCCTTCATTTGTTCGGCAATTTCTTCTTTATTTATCGTCCAAATGTTTGTATTTGTTTGTAATTCACTTATTTCAATAACTTCCTCATCCGTTAAAAAAGTATTGCCGGTTACTTCAATGGTTTTAATATAGCTTAGGGGTGACTGTAAATACACGATAATTGAAATTAAAAAGAAAAAAATAGAAAGATAAAATACGAGACGCCGATTCGCTTTTTTTTTACGGGCTTGTTTCAATTTGGGAATCCGGTCTTCAATTGAAACAATTTTTTTATCATCCATCCCCATTTCTTCCTTTGTACATAAATTAACAGAAGAGTTATGTATTGATTCAGTCTTCTCTCATGTTATATGAATTATATCACATATCCCCCTGTTAGTTGTAGTCTCCCGTGAATAGTTTCCTGTAAAAATTTATATTAATTTTTACCAAATCGGCTCCGGAGGAAAAAACACGCAAAATGGACCTGTCATTCCATTTTGCGTGTTTAATAAATATATTTCATTTTACACTCTTGTATATCTGCTAATATTTAACAGTATGCCTACCGAACATAATGTCAGAGTTAGAGAAGAACCTCCATAACTTAAGAATGGGAGTGTAATTCCCGTGACGGGAATAAGACCGATTACTACACTAATATTAATCATTGCCTGTAAGACCAGCATGGAGACAATACCGAGAGCCAAAAATCCGGAAAAGGTATCCGGTGCTTCCAGCGCAACTTTTATTCCTCTCCACAGCAAAAGGGCAAACAACAGGATGACAAATGTCCCTCCAATAAATCCCAGTTCTTCTGCGAGGATGGCAAAAATAAAATCGGTTTGCGGTTCCGGCAAGTAAAAATATTTTTGCAGGCTTTCTCCCAATCCGAGCCCCATGAGTCCGCCCGGACCAATTGCATAAAGCGATTGAATGATCTGAAAACCGTCTCCTAATGGATCCTCCCAAGGGTTTAAGAATGCGGTTATTCGACTAATACGATACGGGGCCGAAGCGATTAACCCAACAAAACCCGCAAGTCCAAGGGCAGCCAGTCCAAAAAAATGGGACAATTTTGCTCCCGCTGCGAAGATCATTAGCATGCAGGTTAAAACAAGAACCATTCCCGTTCCCAGATCAGGCTGAAGCATAATAAGCCCAAAGGCAGTAAAAACTAATATTAAAGACGGAAAAAATCCCTTCTTAAATGAGGTAATATTTTTTTGGTTGGAAGCAAGGTAGGCTGCCAGAAAAATAATCAATCCCAGTTTCATAAACTCTGACGGCTGAATGCTGAAAGCACCGATTCCTATCCAGCTTTGGGCACCGCCGCGCACCATGCCGATTCCCGGAATTAAAACAAGAAAAAGTAAAACGAAACAGCCTATGAGTATAACCTTTGCATATTTTTTCCATGTACCATAAGGAATTTGCATGATAAAAAACATACTTATAATACCTGCCAGGGTAAAAAGCAGCTGTCTCTTCAGATAAAATGCTGCGTCATCAAATTTATAATCCGACCAAACGTAAGAAGAGCTGAAAACCATAATAATTCCTATAACGAGTAAAGTGATGATGGAAAAAAGCAGCAGATAATCCGGTTTATGATGGCTATTCAGCATTTTATTATACAAAATAACACCCCTCTTTTCATCATTAAGGCAGGGGTGTTGTTGTTAATTTATATTTTTATTCATGTTTCACAACAAGCCCCTATAATAATGTATGCACGGCTTGTATAAACATGTCACCTCTTTGTTCGAACGTCCGGTATTGATCCCAGCTGGCACATGCTGGGGATAGTAAAATGACATCTCCTTCCTCAGAGTGCTTATAGGCTTTTTCTACAGCCTGGTGAATATTTTCCGTCATTATTACATCTATATCAGCCAATTTAGCAGTTTCCTTTAATTTTTTCCTGGTCTCTCCAAAGGTTACCATCATTTTTACACAGGTTAAATAAGGGATTAAATCGGTAAATTCATTTCCCCGGTCCAGTCCTCCTGCAAGTAATATAACAGGCTGTTTGAAGGAAGCAAGTGCCTTTTGTGTAGCCAGAATATTTGTTGCTTTGGAATCATTATAAAATAGACGCCCATAATGGTTTCTGATGAATTGCAGGCGATGCTTGACACCTGTAAATGTAGCTAATACTTTATTTATTCCTTCATTGGAAGCACCGCTGATTTTTGCTGCAGCTGCAGCAGCTAGTATATTTTCCAGGTTATGTTCCCCGACGAGAACAATGTCTTTTCGGTTAACGACTTTCTCCCCACGGAAATAAATCCATTCATCATCCAGCCATGCCCCTTCCTCCAGCCGTTTTTTTACCGAGAAAGGGATCAGCATGGCGTTTGAAGTCAGTACCGCTTCTGAAAGTATTGGGTCATCCGCATTATACACCAAATAGTCACCTGACGACTGATTTTTAAATATATTATATTTTGCGGTTCTATAATTATCCATAGTTTTATGATAATCCAAATGTGCTTCATAAATATTAAGCAGTACAGCAATATTGGGGCGAAATTGTTCCGTCCCCATTAATTGAAAAGAAGACAGTTCCATTACCAGATGCTCTTCCTCTGTCAGTGTTTGTGCAATTTCCGTTGCGACTAAGCCAATATTACCTGCCACTTTTACAGGCTGGTCACTTTTGGAAAGCATTTCCGTTATTAAAGTTGTTGTAGTGGTTTTTCCATTTGATCCAGTAACCCCGATAAGCAGACCTTCTGTCAATAGATAGGCGAGCTCAATTTCTGTGATGATAGGGATGCCTCTCTTTTCCGCTTCTACCAAAATTGGGTTTTCATAAGGGATACCGGGGTTTTTCACCACAATCTCTATGTCATCTAAAACAAAAAGAGGATGGGACCCGAGTATCAGCTCTGCACCCAACGATTTTAATTTTGAAACCGTTTCGTCCTCTTCGCTTGCCTGTATATCATTTACACGTACAATCCGGTCATTTTCAAGCAGTAATTTTGCTGCTGCAGTGCCGCTTTTTGCCAAACCTAATACAAGTATTCGAGAGTAAGGGAATTCCTTTAATTTTTTCAACTTAATCCCACCTCAATATAAATCCCGAGTGCAGCAAAGACCAGTCCAATCAGCCAAAAGGTAGTTACTACTCTCCATTCCGACCATCCAAGCAGCTCATAATGGTGATGCAGCGGACTCATTTTAAATACCCTTTTTCCTGTCGTTTTAAATGAAGCAACCTGAATTATCACGGATAATGTTTCAATCACAAACACACCGCCAATGATAATTAATAGAATTTCCATTTTGGTTAATATACTTACCGCGGCAATTGCCGCACCCAAGGCAAGTGACCCGGTATCACCCATAAATACTTTTGCGGGATGGGCATTAAATACAAGAAAACCGAGCAACGCTCCAACTACAGCCAATGAGAAAATCGTAACATCATATTGGGGAAAACCGTACCAGGCCAATAAGCCAAAAGCTCCAAAAGCAATAGCTGCAGTCCCCGCGAGCAGTCCATCCAAACCATCTGTCAGGTTTACGGCATTGGAAGAGCCTACAAGCATGAATATGATGAGGACGGCATACAGCCAGCCAAGCTCCCACTCTATCTGTGTTCCGGGAATTTGAATTGTAGTAGGAAAATCCTGGCTTTGCAAAATAAAATAAAAAATAAGTGCAATTATGATTTGACCAAGCATTTTCTGCTTGGAAGTCAATCCCAAATTTCGTTTCATGGCAACTTTTATAAAATCGTCCAAAAAGCCCAATACACCATAGCCTGCCAATACAAAAATCAACAGCCACAATTCATAGCTGATTCCTTCAGGAGCAGCCCTGCTTACCATAATAATGGAGGTAATAATGATGCTGAATATAATCATAAGACCGCCCATTGTCGGTGTGCCGGTTTTTTTCAAATGGGATTCCGGTCCTTCTTCTCTAATGCTTTGTCCAAACTTTAAGCGTCTTAAAAATGGAATCAATATTGGAGATAAAAGGACGGTAATTAAAAATGCTATGGCTATTGTTATTAATAAGACTGAAATATTCACGTTTTCTCCTCCTAGTACAAAACCGTCCATATGAAGTATCTTATTCTGAGGGGCTGGGACAAAAGTATTTTTATCAAGGTAAAATCCGAACAATAATAATTAGCGCCTATAACCCGCTCCTGAAATATACTTACTTCGCTAAATTAGGTCTTTGTTCATATTTAAAATAAATTACTTTAGATATGTTTCGCCCTCTGTGTAATTACTGTTATAATATGTGATGCTTTCATTTTACATAAGTTCTTCAATGAGTTTTTCAAATTCCAGGCCTCTTGATGCTTTGAAGAGCAGCAGGGAATCCTCCTCCAGATATTGCTTCACTTCATTAACCAGCGCCTCTTTTGAGGTGAAATGCCTCGCATAAATATTCCCGTCTTTACCGGCAATACTTTCCGAAATAACTCCTGCTTCATCACCATATGTAAATACGGCTGTAATTGGTACAGTTATATTTTCAGCGACGGAGCGATGCATATCTTCTGCATGTACACCAAGCTCCAGGATATCACCGAGCACAAGAATCTTATGATGAAATCCGTCCATCTCTTTAACGACATCGATGGCTGCCTTCATGGATGTTGGAGAAGCATTATAAGCATCATTAATGATGGACGAACCATTAGCCCCTTTGATCATTTCAAACCGCATGGATGTTCTGGACAGTTGTCGCAGCGCCTTTTGCATATTCTCCTGTTTAATATTTAAAAGTTCTCCAAGTGCAATGGCATAAGATGCATTATGCACATGGTGTTTGCCCAATAATGGAATAGTGTACATGGAATCTCCAACTTTAAAATCTGTCCGGTCATATTCCATCGTGATGATTTCGATAACTTTGTCATTTCTCTCGTTATATCCGCAGGAAATTACATTGTTTCGCCCATGGAGCTGTTCGAGCAGTCTTTCATCACCATCAATAATGATTTGTCCATCCGAACGAAGCCCGTGGAGAATTTCCAATTTTGCTTTGGCTATTCCTTCCCGGGACCCAAGAAATTCAATATGGGATTCGCCAATATTTGTAATAATGGCATAGTCCGGCCTGGAGAGCTTCGACAATGTTTCTATTTCCCCAAATTGGTTCATCCCCATTTCCAGCACCAGTACTTCAGTATCCCGCTTCATGGATAATATAGTTAAAGGCAGACCAATATGATTGTTTAAATTGCCTTTTGTATAATGGGTGCGGTATGTGGTTTCCACCACTGCACGCACCATATCTTTCGTTGTCGTTTTTCCATTTGAGCCTGTTATGCCGATTACAAGCGGATCAATTTGCCAACGGTAATCCTCTGCAATCTGCTGCAGCGCTGCAATGGTATCTTCGACGAAAAACACTGGTAAATCTGCTGGCAGTTCTTCGGGAAGTTCCCTCTTTTTATCCCATAAAGTCGCAATGGCTCCTTGCTCAATAGCCTGCAGGATATAGTTATGTCCATCAAATATTTCCCCAACTATTGGGACAAACAATGCTTGATTCATTTTTTTCCGGCTATCTGTAGATACTTCCGCAATTTGATTTGCATTTTCCGTATTGCCTTGATTCTCTGTAAAAAGGCCGGATAGCCGGCTAATACTAAATAACATTTCCATTACTCCTTCACTTGAATCGCCTGCCGGGCAATTTCACGATCATCAAAATCATACTTTGTATGCCCGATCTGCTGATAGGTTTCATGTCCTTTCCCGGCAATCAAAATAATATCATCTTTTTCGGCAATCTGCACAGCATGATGTATTGCTTTTTTGCGGTCAACGATGACTTCATAGTTTTTTTCCGTGCTTTTAATTTCCGCCGTCATATCATCCAGGATAGCCTGCGGATCTTCTGTTCTCGGATTATCCGAAGTGAAGATTGCATGGTCTGCATATTTAAGTGCTACACCTGCCATCAGCGGCCGTTTTGTCCGGTCGCGATCCCCGCCGCACCCTATAATAACGTAAACTTTATTAGCGGCAAAGCCCTTGGCGGTCTGCAATACATTTTCCAGTGAATCCGGGGTATGGGCATAATCAACAATAACAGAAAAGTGCTGACCTTCGCCTACACTTTCAAACCTTCCGCTGACTCCTTTAATGCTTTCCAGCGCTTCCTTGATTACAGAAAGCGGTATATTGGAAGCAATTGCCGCCCCGCTTGCCGCCAGCATATTATACACATTAAAATTGCCGATCAGATTGCTGTTGACCTCTATATCCCCAGCCGGGGTAACCATGCGGAAATACGTGCCTGAAGCATCCAGTTTGATATCTTTAGCCATAATCTGTGCTTGTTTTTTACAGCCATATGTAATCACATGCTGTGCTGTACTTCTTTTTAAAAGATCACTTGCAGGATCATCTGCATTAATTACCGCAAATTTTCTTGCCTGCTCTTCATAAGTATTTCCCAGTTGACTGAACAAAAGACTTTTCGCTCTTAAATAATCGTCAATATTTTTGTGATAATCCAAATGGTCCTGTGATAAATTGGTAAAAACAGCGATGTCAAAGTCACAGCCATACACCCTGCCCATATCCAATGCATGAGAGGATACTTCCATAATCCCTTGCTCCACATCTTCCTCAAGCATCTTTTTGAAGGATCTTTGCAAGTGAAGGGAATCAGGGGTAGTGTTATTCACCGGATAGGTTTCTTTACCTATTTTCATTTGAATGGTTCCGATAACCGCTGTCTTTCTTTCAAAATAATTAAAAATCGTTTCAAGTAAATACGTCACTGTCGTTTTTCCATTGGTTCCTGTTATACCAATTAAAGGCAGACTTTTCGTTGGGTCATGATAGAATTTAACTGCCAGCATGGATAGTGTTCTTGCTGTGTCTGAAACGGAAATGACCGGGACATCGGCTTTCACGGGTTTTTCCGCAATGATTGCTACTGCTCCATTGCTTACGGCTTCCTCCACAAAATGATGGCCATCTACCGTATAGCCGGAAATACATACAAACAAACTTCCCTCCGTTACAGCTCTTGAGTCCATTTCAAGTGTATTTATTTCGATATGATCGATGGAAGAACTTGCTTCATAAAAAGGTATTGTGGAAAGTAATGCCGTTAATCTCATGATAAACATCCTATCTATTTATTCTTCTTTTTTGCTTTCTGCTTTTTACCCTTTTTCACCATAGGTAAACATATCCCTCCGGCTGTCATTATAAAAATTACTTTATTTAGCTGGCAAACAACTGAACAAGTGAGTATTTGAAAAGCAACTTTGCATATTATTTCTGAAACCACTTGTCCTCACAACAAGTTCATTGCCGGGCTTTCACTGCCGGAATGGGGGTTGATTTTTCCTATGGATAAGAAATTTCCTTTTCATTATAGCAAACTTCATCATTTTTAACGATCGTTTTCGGATAAATAAATTCTCACTTCTGCTCCCTGCTCTACTTTTGTCCCTGCTGCAGGTGCCTGATCAATGATATATTCACCTTTGCCCTCTGTTTCCACCGATAAATTTAACATATATTCTGTCAGCTCATCCTTAGTTAGCCCTATTAATTCCGGAACCTCCACCTTGGGCTCCTCCGGCCATTGATATTCTTTGTCCGGCCCGTCATCACGCGGTTCTACTCCCATAGTACGTAAACTGTCGCCAATAATGGTACCTACAATTGGAGCTGCAACCACTCCACCGAACTGAACGGTGTTTTTCGGGTTATCGACGGCAACATAAACAACAATTTCAGGGTCATCTGCAGGTGCAAAACCTATAAAGGATACGATATAATTATTTTCCATATATCTTCCATCTTTTCCAACCTTCTGTGCCGTACCTGTCTTCCCGCCTACACGATAGCCGTCTACATAAGCTGGACGTCCTGTACCCTCGGCAACTACACTTTCCAATGCAAACCTAATTTCCTCCGATGTTGACGAGGAAATAACCCGTTGTTTTAGATTAGGCTTCTTTTTATCCACTACTTCCTCCGTAACAGGGTCTATCCACTCATCAGCAATATAAGGTTCATAGAGGTAACCCCCATTGACTGCTGCTGCCACAGCCATTACCTGTTGAATAGGAGTAACCGAAACTCCCTGTCCAAAAGAAGTCGTTGCCAATTCAACAGGACCGACATTTTCCTGTTTAAATAGAATTCCATTGCCTTCCCCCTGCAAATCTATGCCTGTTTTCCTGCCAAAACCAAAATTTTCAATATAAGTAAATAATTTTTCTGTACCGAGCATTTGGCCAAGATTTACAAATCCGGGGTTACATGAATTTTGTACTACTTCAAGATAGTTTTGATGTCCATGCCCCCCGCTTTTCCAGCAATGGAGGTGGGAACCTCCCACTTCAATATCCCCATCATCATGGTACTCGTCTTCCATTAAATCTATTGCGTTTTCTTCTAGCGCAGCAGCCAGTGTAATTATTTTAAAGGTAGAACCCGGTTCATACGTGCTCCAAATGGGCAGGTTGCGGTCAAAAACATCTGCTTCCACATCCTGATAATTTTCAGGATGAAAATTTGGTCTAGTTGACATCCCCAAAACTCCGCCGGTCTTTGGGTTGACCGCTATAGCAAGCGCACCGTCCGGATCATATCTGGAAACTGCAAGATCAAGTTCTCTTTCCATAATGGATTGCACTTTTGTATTAATGGTAGTTTTTAAATTTAAACCATCTGCAGGAGAAGAATATATATCTGCTAAATCATCAAGCCTTCTCCCTTTTGCGTCAGAATAAAAGGAAAGGCTGCCTTGTTCCCCTTTCAGCTTTTCATCATAAAACAATTCCAGACCCATTAATCCCTGATTATCAATTCCGGCAAAC
Organism: Virgibacillus aidingensis; assembly: GCF_010994035.1. Taxonomy (GTDB): domain Bacteria; phylum Bacillota; class Bacilli; order Bacillales; family Amphibacillaceae; genus Virgibacillus_N. The sequence goes on along the minus strand of NZ_WIXN01000005.1, from coordinate 42,731 downwards.
CCCAATACATGTGATAAATCTTCATCAAATGGATAGTGTCTCTTGGAATCTTTGGCAAGATAGACCCCTTCCAGGTTTGCTGTTCGTACGGCAAGCTCCTGCTCTTCTGAAATTTTAATGCCTTCAGGCCGAATCATCACACTTGATGTATTCTTGGTTATATTTTCAAATACTTTGTCTACAGATACGTCCAATATTTCAGCAAGCACTTCAGCTGTTTCCTGCGGGTTTGTAATTTGTCTTGGGGTTACAATAATGGATGGCGCAGTTACATTCTCAGCCAATACTTCGTTATTCGCGTCAAGGATCAACCCTCTTTCAGGCTCAAAAACAATATCCCTTGTCCATAAATCATTTGCTTTTCCCATTAATTCATCGCCCAGTGCGAATTGAACATATCCTAATCTAATAACAATCACAAGAAAGATAATCAGCCCAAAAAGAAAAACAGTTACTATACGTTTCTTCATCGTTACAGCAGATACACGCTTCATATTCCATCCCCTTTTCTTTCATAGGTAGGCTTGTATCCACTATATGAATGAAGAAAATCGAATAGAACTTTTTAGGAGGTTAACTCGCTTTACCAGAAGCAAAAGAGAGGCTGTCCTGTAAAAGAATCAGACTCCCATCAGCGTTAAATGGAAAGGTGAAATTGAGTCAAAAGACAGCCTCTCTGGTATTTATAGATGTATTATATTTTCAGCAAGCTATTCCTCCGCTTCTTCACCTTCATCCTCCACTGATTCTGTTTCCTCTGTGTCGTGAGGAGAAACGAACTCCACACCTAAGTAATCTCCCTTTTTAATAGGTGTGCCTTCACTTATATTTTGGGTAGCCACAAAACCATGTCCGAAGGTTTCCGTTTTTAATTCAAGCAGCTCGGTTAATTGTAAAACTTCCCTTCTTGACCACCCGGAGATATCAGGCATTTCAGGTTCGTTGGCAACAAGCATAATATGGTCCCCGGGCAGAATAGCGTCTCCTTCTGAAACATTTGCTGTAACAACATTTCCTTTGCCCATTACCGTCACGGTTAATCCCAGTTCTTTCAGTGAGTCTTCAACACTGGCTGCGTCAGCTCCAACCAGCTTTGGTATTTCCATTTGCCGGACCTTATCCTGCTGCTCTTTGTCTGGTTCAATATTTAAATAGTGAAGGCTGTTTTCCATCACATTATTGAATATGAAAGATACGGGGGCAGAACCCGATTCTGTTTCATCTAATTCAGGCTGCTTAACCGATACGTACATCATCAGCTTCGGGTCGTCCATAGGGGCCATTCCCAAAAATGAAAATATATAATTCTCCCGGCCGGTTAAATATGGGCCTGAGCCAGGATCCGGATTTGGAATTTGTGCTGTTCCTGTTTTTCCGCCAACGGTATAGTCATCAAGCTGATACATTTTCCCTGTTCCGTTTTCCCCATTCACAACAGATTCGAGCAGCTTTAAAACCTTTTCAGAAGTTTCTTTTGATATTGGTTCTCCAACCACATTGGGTTTCTTCTCCTCCAATGTTTCCCCGGTACTGGAATCAACTACTCTTTGAATGACATATGGCTGAAACATTTTCCCGCCATTTGCAATGGCAGTAGCTGCCTTCATTTGCTGAATTGGTGTCATCGTACTCCCCTGCCCGAAGGAAGTCGTAATTTTTTCCAGTGGCCAATTATATAAAATTTGACCCGGAACTTCCCCTGGTAAGTCAATTCCTGTTGGTTGATCCAGATCAAATGCTTCCAAATATTCCAGGTATGTATCTGCCCCAATTTTTTCCCATAACAGCTTTGCAGCCGCAACATTGGAAGAACGCCTAAATCCTTCATTATACGAAATGCTTCCCCAGCCTTCACCCTGGTTATGGTCATTAATTGGCTGAATCCGTTCATTAACCGTATAGCTTCCTGATTCAAAAGTTTCTTCTCCGCTATAAACACCTTCTTCAATAGCCGCTGCCCAGGTAAACATTTTCACCGATGAACCCGGTTCAACCGGTGTGGAAATGACATCATTATACCAATTTTCCACATCTGATGGATCATTCGGGTTATAGCTTGGCCTGTTGCTCATGGCTAGAATTTCTCCGCTTTTTGGATTCATAACCACTGCAGTGATTCTTTCCGGATTATATATTTCATTTACTTCTGTTAATGTATCTTCCAGAAGGGTTTGTATCTTTTGATCAATTGTTAAATAGACATCATCCCCGTCTTCCGGCATGGTGATGACCTCTTTTGGATCCAGTAATTTTTTATTATACTTATCACGCTGGTAGGATATCTTTCCATTTTTTCCGCTTAACAGCTCTTCCATTTCATCTTCCATGCCGACAACACCTGTAATTCCGCCTGCTACGCCATCCTCTGTTTCTGATTCCCTTGCAAATCCAATAATATGGGAAGCAAACATTCCATTGGGGTAGTAACGGATGGACTCTTTTTCAAGGTTAATGCCTGGAAGCTCGAGTGCCTCAATATCCTCCTTCTGTTGCTGTGACAATTCTCTGCCTTCATTTCCGAACTCCACCTGAAAGGCATCGTTTTTCATTCCACTTTCCAGACGTTCCAGTATTTCACCCTCATCTGCTTCAATAATGGGGGCAATTTTTTCAGCAGTTTCCTCCGGGTCGACTACATGCTGCGGATTGTCCAGATTGGTAGAATAAGCTTCCTGAACAATCGCATACAGTCGATATACAGGCATGTCATAAGCAAGTGTCATTCCATTTTTATCATAGATTTTACCTCTCTCAGATTCAAGCGTAAAGGAAGTTGTCCGTTTCTCTTCTGCCCATTCCTGTAAGGACACATCATTGACTTCCCCTGTAGCCTGAATATACAAGAAGCGGCCGGTTAATACCAGAAACACACCAACAAACAGGATAATCATAATCCCTGCCATAAAATGGGTTGTTCTATTTTTTTTCATTTTAAAAACCGCCTTGCTTAATTATTAACATTTTGAGCTTGCTTTACTTTTGTATCCTGTATCTTCAACCCGTTATCCCTGGCAATTTTGGTAATTCGTTCCGGGCGTTCCAGTTCTTTCACTTCGAATAACAGGCTTTCATTGATCACCTGCTGATTCTGCACGGTCTGCTCCAACTGTTGAAGCTCTCTGTTCAGGCTGTCTGTTGATGAAGAAAAGGAAACCATAAAGCCACAGGCTATTATGATTGCCGTTCCGATCAGTGAATACAATACTTTCTCACCTTTAGTGATCCATCCCTGTTTTCGGACTTTTACAGTTACCTTTTGTTCCCTTTTTGGGGCAGCTTCCGTTGAAGTTCGGTGCTGCCAATCAAAAGCCTGGTTCCCACGCATTACTTATTCCACCCTTCTCTGTATGTAAAATCTTCATTCCAATCATTTACTTTTTCAACGATCCGTAACTTCGCCGACCGGGATCTTCTGTTTTCCTGTAATTCATTTTCATTTGGTACTATTGGTTTCTTGGTAATCAGCTTAAAGGGGGCTTCAAATTCTTTAGGCAACACCGGCAGGTTCTTTGGTGTCGGTTTCTCTTTGCTCCATGCTTTAAAAGCCTGCTTGGCTATCCGGTCCTCCAAAGAATGAAAAGTAATCACAGCAATTCTGCCTTCTTTTGAAACTATTTCAGCAGCCTGGTGAAGCGCGCTGTTAAACACATTCAGTTCATCATTAACCGCTATACGCAATGCCTGAAAAATTCGTTTTGCAGGATGCCCGCCTTTTCTTCTAGCAGGGGCAGGTATTGCTTCTTTAATAATATCCACCAGCTGGTGTGTTGTTTCTATCGCCTCTTTATTACGGTGCTGCTCAATTTTTCTGGCAATTTGTTTAGAAAACTTTTCCTCTCCATATTTAAAAAAGATGGAAATCAGTTGCTGGTAAGACCAGGAATTGACAATTTCAAAAGCAGTTAAATTTCGGGTTTGGTCCATTCTCATATCCAGTTTTGCATCATCCTGATAACTGAACCCGCGCGCTTTTCTGTCAAGCTGCGGGGAAGAAACACCAAGGTCGAATAATATACCATCCACCTGTTGGATATTATTTTTAATTAATTGGTTTTTTAAATCCGTAAAATTGGAGTGAATAAAAAGGATACGATCATGGTAAGGGGTTAGTCTTTCTTTTGCAGCTTTTAAAGCATCTCTATCCTGATCAAATCCTACGAGGAGACCGTCCGGTTTCAAATTGGCGGCAATTTGTTCTGCATGGCCTCCGCCGCCTAACGTACAATCTACATAAGTTCCGTCAGGTTTTACTGCCAATCCCTTCACCGTTTCATTCATTAATACACTGTAATGTTCAAACATAGGGACACCCACTTTTCTAGTATCAGCGTTTTATTCAGCCTTTTTAACAAAGATTGTTGCTTTTTTAAACAACAAGCGTTGTGAAATATTCCAAGCCGTCTCAACAAGCGGGGAGTATACGGACAACCGGCTGAATAATATCACTCTATTCGAAAAAGCTTAAGTTAAATATCAAAATCCATAAGATTTTCTGCGATTTCGGCAAAAGATTCTTCTGATTCGGTAAAGTAATCTTCCCAATTTTCGCTTGCCCAGAATTCAATCCGGTTTGATACACCGATTACTACACATTCTTTTTCCAGGACAGCATAGTTGCGGAGAGGCTGAGGAATGTTTATTCTTCCCTGCTTGTCCACTTCACATTCCACTGCACCGGAAAAGAAAAACCGTGTGAAAGCCCTGGCGTCTTTTTTGGTTAGTGGGAGGTTTTTTAATTTTTCTTCTAATGATTTCCATTCATCCATTGGGTAGGCGAACAAACATTTATCCAGTCCACGGGTGACAACAAAGTTTTCTCCAAGTCCTTCACGAAACTTGGAAGGCACGATAATTCTGCCTTTTGTATCTATGTTATGTTGAAATTCACCCATAAACATATAGTCCGCCCCACTTTCGTATAATTATCTTACCACATCTCCCCACTATTCACCACAATTATATTAAAAAACTATCATTTTTATTTTATCAGGTGTTTGAATAAAGGTTTTTGCCCATAAAAAAAGGCTGTCATATCAGTGATAGACAGCCTTTCCTAAAAGTTAATTTCAATTGTGGGGGAAAGTGGTGAAAAATCAAAGCGAAACGATATAATGATCATTCTGAAAAGATAAGTGTTTGCCTGTCAGTTCTTTTATAAATCCGGAACTGTATAAATTAATCCATGGCAGCGGGTTCCAAACCCGTTCCTGTAAATTATCCTGCGGGAATAATGACATATTAATTAAATCAAATTCGTACATTTCTTTTTCATATTTATCTTTTAATGCTTTCATTATCCGGTTTTCCAGAAAGTCGATATTATTCCTTAAATAAAACAAATTCTTTTCGGATAAATCTCCTATGTCCGGACTAATGTCGGATGCAATATCCCTTAACGGTTTGTGCACTTCCTCTATCTGCTCTTTAACAGAAATTGCCACATCCCGGACAGATGGATTGTTTTTTGCCTCCAGCCATTGTTTCTTCAGCTGTTCTGCCCCTTCATTTACAACTGTTTTAAACGAGATATTATACTTTTTTGCATATCTTTTAACATTTCTCTCCAGAAAGGTAAATGATAATCTAGGAACTATAGGGGGCATTTTTAGGTTCAAATTATGAAAAGCTTGCTTTAACGAAGCCCAGTAGGCAATTTCTCCGGGTCCACCTATAAATGCAATGGATGGAAATAATAATTCCTGCATTATTGGTCTTGTAACAACATTATTGCTCAACTGTTCAGGATGATCCTTGGCAATATTCAATAGTTCCTGTGTTGTTAAAGAAACTTCATTTTGTTTGCCTGCCCAATCACCCTCAATTGTCCTTTTAAGCAAAATCCGCTCCTCGTTCTTATGATAAAACAAATGTCCGTCGTCATCCTCTGCATCGAGCGATACGTGGTACCCAAGCTGATGGAGCTCCAGCAGTGTTTGACGTACACTTTCGGCTATCTCTGGCTGTGCTTTGATCAGGCTGATGAAATGCTCCTTCTCCAGCTTCCGTAACGCCGGATGTGCAGAATCAACCAATACAAGACCTTCCTGGTCAAATAACTGATAAATAAGCCGGGCGAAAAAATCCACATAGCTTTCAGATTTATCCAAGCACTGCTTTATCGAAAAGTATAAGTCATTCGTATACGCTGTTTCCTGCAGCTGCTGAAATAGCTTATCCAGCCACTTTGCGGTTTCATCCTTGTTCATCTTTATCTCGGAAACGGACATTTTTTTATAAACTTTCTGTGGATGCTTATATTTTTTTAACTGCTCGCGGCTTGGCAGAAATACATGATTAATTTCGTCAAAGTCATGGTCTTCTCCCGCAATCCAAAAAACCGGGATAACCGGGACTTTCAGTTCCTTTTCTTTTTGTTTTGCCAATTGGATAATGGAAATTACTTTATTTATTGTGTACATGGGACCGGTCAATAAACCTGCCTGCTGACCTCCAATAACCACAACACTGCTTCCGTCCTTCAGCCGCTCTATATTATCCATCGTCGATCCAGGAGCATCCCATCGGCTATTTATGATATGTAAAACATCAGTCATATGCCGGCGGTCAAATTGCCGCTGTTTCAATTCCTTTATACGCTCTTCGTATTGGGTATGAGGGTCATAGTCAAAAAAAGACATGATCGCCTTTTCCTTTGCCATGTAATCCCTTATCAGCCTGCTTTTATTATTTATTTCTACTGACTCAATCTGCATAATTCCGATGCCCCTTATGTTTATGATATCCATATGTATTGTACATAAATAATCATACGATTTCACTCATTCTGTTTTAGCATCGGGACATGAATTAAACCTACTATTCCGATGTAATTAACCCATGATTTAAGATAAGAAGTTTACAGACTGAACCTTAAATAACTATCCTAATAGAAGATCCGATAACTGATTTCGAAAACTAATAAGCAAATATAGATAAACACAAATAGCAAAAACAATATTCTCCAGAGTAATTTTAATGCTTTGGTTAGCAATATCTCCATATTCATTTTCCACTGCATAAAAATAATGAATGCTAATGCAGCCAGAAAGAAAATGATAAAAACACCTGTCAGGTTTACATCAAAGTTTAACCGGATTAATATTAATACAGCTATAATATACGGCAAGGTTGTCCAATTCACCGCCTGGTGAAATGCTTTCAGCTTAGGCCAATTCCATTTCACCAATACAAAATAAACAAGCCATGTTGCGATGAAAGGAACAGTGATAATAAATGCAATGATATAGCTAATAATATCGACCATAATCAGTCTATAATTCCCTTCTAGTTTCTAATGCTTTTATACTGTCATATAAAAAAGCAGTGTATGGAATTGGAAGATCCTTTCCTTTCTTCAGAATATAACCGGATATCGCATCAATTTCTGTTTTTCTATGATCCGCCATATCCTTTAGCATCGAGGAACGGTTTTGTTCTGTATTATTACATATATTTTCTACCTTGGCCCATTCTATGGAAAAATCCATGTCCAGAACTGAACAAGTCTCCCGGCATATAATACGTGCCATTCTATATAAGTAAGGATTTCTTGTCACTTCCCCATTGCATACTTGAAATAACGCAGTCAGCGGATTAATTACAGCATTTATGACCAGCTTTTCTTTAAGCAATGCCATATAATCATCTTCAAAACCAAACGGAAAATCGTGCTGATTTAACTTCACGGAAAGCGCATATAAAAGCTTTCCATCGCCCTGAAAAGCTGCCAGTTTTATTATGCCTTTCCCGGTATGTTGAACGAGATTATCCCTATGCCTTAAAGCGCCATGCTCAATCACGCCCAATAAAATCGGATTATTTAATTTCTTTATTTCATCCAGATGCCCCATTCCATTTTGTAAAAAAATCAGCGGGATCTGTTCACTCATTTTCTGCAAAAGTGGAATGACAGCCGGAACAGCAAGTTGTTTAACACAGATAATAAAACAATCCTCTTCTTGCAAATCCGAACTAAGCAACGAACGGATTTTGATGGGGGCGGAAGCGTTTTGTAATATAAGCCCCTCATTGTCCAGCTTTCTCTTTTGTTCTTCCCTGCGCACATAAATTGTAACAGCATGCTTTCGGGATAAATAGAAACTTAGTAATAATCCGGTAGAACCTCCTCCTATAATGCCAATATTCATTACATCGGCTCCTTCCTCTTAAACATTAAAATTAATCCAAATGATATATGAACCTGGAGTAAAAAATGTTAAAATGAACAAGAAAGATTTTATTTATCCTTTTTTTATATTATAATAAAATAAACAGAAAAGCTAAAATATTTCTGACAATAATGTATATTTTATGGAGGAGAAGAACTATGCCGACAAAAGTAGAGAAGCTGAAAATTAATTATAAAACACTTGAGAGGTTTAAGCACTTTAAGGAGTATGGAAATCAGGAGCTTTCCATGCAGGAAGACCTGGAAAATAATATCGTTGAAAATTATGTGGATTCCCCTTTTTACGGCATTTATTATGGAGACAATTTAATTGCAAGAATGAGTTTATACAGGATAAAAGCAAAATATGACCATTACTTTGATCCTCCTCAGGACTACTTAACACTATGGAAACTGGAAGTACTGCCCGATTATCAGGGTAAGGGATATGGCAAAGCGCTGGTTGATTTCGCCAAGAGTTATGGTCTCCCTATTAAAACAAATCCGCGAATCAATTCACATGGATTCTGGGAAAAAATGGACTTCCAAAAAGCCCAATATGATATGGAAAGAGATTTAGGGGAAAACCCATTAATCTGGCTGCCGGAAGGTGTCAATGAACAGGAAAGCAGCTGATGGCTTTTCATTTTCAATACGTTAAAATAACAAAAGACATGAATGAGCTCTACTCCCTTCATGTCTTTTTTATGTTTTATGCAAGTGTTGTATGTGATAGTATTTATATATACATTACTGTTATGAAACCAGGCATCTATCGATCTCAAGCAGCGTTTCAATCAACTTATTCTCTTTCCCCCACTTTTGCCCGCTCGAATAGTTCGCCCATTTCCTTCCAGGTGCTTTCATAGCGGCCAAGTTCTTTTTTTAGCCTTTCATTTTCATTTTTTAAGTATACTACCATATTTTCCTGCTGCTTTTGCTGATCACTTTTTTCATTGAAAAAATCCTTCCTCATTTTCTCGAGCAAAGTAATCGCTGCTTCTATGGAATCTTTTTCTGCCGTAACTGGCTCATTCCATTGCCATACATCTTTCCTATTGCCTTTTTTCCTATCTTCCTTGGCAGCTAGTATTGCTTCCTGATATTGCTTTCTAATGGTGGCATTCCATCTGAAGCCGCATGCGGCTGAAGTGCGTGACAGTTTTTTGGCTACTTCTTTAAAAGCCTCCAGCTGGGTTCTGCCTTCCCTAATATAGCGTAATACCGTTTCAGCCAGAATGATGTCTTCATCCTTTGACCAGGCATCCTGCCGAGTTGCATTCATACCATCCCTCCTTATACGTTTGCTATCAATGTATGCATAAAATAGGAGTGATAGAATACATGTTTAGCTTTTTATGGGAAATTTTCAGTCATTCTTTCGATTATTGAATTGGCTGATGGCTCCTTTATGTTCAGGAGTTTCCCACAAACTTGCACAGTTTCTCACCTCTTCACTCATTAAAGAGGACAAGCCAAGACTGGATATTTTTTTCTTGTATTGCAGCTTAAGCATTTTCATTTGATCATATGTTTTGGAAATAAATGGATTCAACATAATCTTAGACTGATCCTCCCATTCCCCAAGTGGCACGATTTTATGCAGCCAGCCCTGCTGCATTAAGTAATCTGCTTTTAGTATACTTGCTTCAGTTAACCAGTACAGCGCAAAACTGGGATTTACTTTCTCATATAGTAAAGCACCCCCGCCCCATCCTGGCAAAATTCCCAGTTTAGTTTGTATAAATCCAAATTCACTTGAATTTTTTGCAATCCGTATATCACAAGCCGTGGCCAGTTCACATCCCCCGCCCAATGCATTTCCATTGAGCAATCCAATTGTTGGCACAGGAAAATTCACCAGCTCAAATAACACTTCTTTCATTGGATATAAGCGGGAAAAAGCTTCATCTGTTGTTAATTCTCCATGCAAATCACCCAAGTCTCCGCCTGCGGAAAACATTTTCCCCCTTCCTGTAACTACTAGAAATTTCAGGGGATCTTCCTTTGCTTCTTCAAGTATTGCCATGAGTTCCATTGTCATTTCCCGTGATACAGCATTGTTTTTTTCAGGCCGGTTCAGGCATATTTCACCATAACCTTGTTCATGTTTTTCATAGGTAACCAAATTAACCAAGCATTATCACTCCTTTTTATTTCAATAGTAATCACCTTCTATGTAAAATCAAGCCGGAATTTGCTCATACAATAAAAAAGCTGACCCATTTATAACTGGGACAGCTTCCTTTATTCATTATTAACTGCTTACCACTTCTTTGCCGTCATAATGACCGCATGATTTGCAAACATGATGCGGTTTTGTTAATTCTCCACAATTTGAGCATTCCACCATGCCGGGCACCTGCAGTTTTTTATGCGTACGACGCTGATTTTTTACTTTTTTGGAAGTTCTTCTTTTTGGTACTGCCACGACTTACACCTCCTTTTAGAAACTATATCTCCCTGATTTCTTTAACTGATTTGTACTTATCTGCCGGGATTAAGCATTTTCTGACTATGCCAGGCAAGAAAGTAATTTACAATCATTCTTCCTTATCATTTTTATTTTCCTTCAGCAAACTTTCCAACTTTTTCAAACGGGGATCAACATTCTTTTCCTGTTTTTCCTCTTCGGTGAAAAATTCCCAGCCCTGCCCCTTAGTGAGCGTGTTTTCCTGATTTAATGCATCCTTGGAATACACGCGATACGGTATATTTAATAGAATATGCTCTTTGATATAGGGAGTCAGGTCAATTACTTCCCCTTCTATTGGGTAAATTTCATTTTCTTCATCCCCAATATCGGAATCCGCAAAGATTTCACTTGCCCGGACATCCAGTGTATAGGGCACATCTGCAAGTGTACGTGCACAGGGTAAAATCAACTCTCCCTGAATACGAAGGTCAAAAATGAATTGCTCTCCCTGTAAAAAGCATTGGCCTGTCACATGAACGGGATCAATTTTTCTAATATCATTATTCATTACTTCCAATTCAGAAACATCTACAGTATCATCAAAGGCAAAAGCTTCCTGATGAGCACTTTTTCTTAGTTGTGCTATAGAAAATTTCACCATTATCACCTCAAGACAACAAGAGTTATTTTAAAAGAAAAAACATGTTTTGTCAACATATTATCTTTACATCCATTTGGAAATGAGCACGCTGTATAGACAAGCATTTTCCTTAAACATAATATTTTCCTTTCGGGGTAAATATATCCGCCGCAAATGGCTCAGGCCGAATTCTATATTCACCAGCAGTATTACCTATTATACTACCCTAAGACCTAAACTGCTAACCAAAAGAAACTACCGGATATTCATGCGGAGTATGGTGTTTTTTGGTACAATAAATATTAAATACAATCAGGGGTTGGTCGATATGAAAGCTTGCGGTTTAATTGTTGAGTATAATCCATTCCACAATGGACATCTATATCATATTCAGCAATCGAAAAGACTGACGGAAGCAGACTGTGTGATTGCTGTGATGAGCGGATCCTTTCTCCAGAGAGGCGAGCCGGCAATTATCGATAAGTTTCACCGCACCAGGGCAGCTTTGAATGCTGGTGTTGATATTATGCTGGAACTGCCGTATCCATACGCTGTTCAAAGCAGTGATTTTTTTGCAAAAGGGGCTGTTTTCACACTGGATGAAATAGGTGTAGATTCCATCTGCTTTGGTAGCGAATCAGGCAATATAGATTATTTTAAAAAAGCCTACGGAGATTTTGAAGAAAAAAAGCAGCTGTTCCAGCAAGTATTAAAATCCCAATTAAACAAGGGCATTACTTTCCCTGAAGCCAGCAGACTGGCATATAAAGCAATAGGACTGTCAACGGAGAAAATGGATCTCACTAAACCGAATAATATTCTTGGCTTCGGATATGTAAAAACTATTTTAGACTACTGGCTGCCTATTGATGCCTTTACCATCAAACGTACAAATAGCAACTACCATGATGAATCTATCACAAGCTCTATTGCCAGTGCAACCAGTATACGAAAGGCATTGCTTGAAACTGGGACGATTACGAATGTACTGAAAAAAGCAATGCCTGATGAAACACTTGTACAATTACGGAAATATGAAACAGCAGCATTAACCTGGCATACATGGGAACATTATTTCCCATTGCTGCACTACCGCGTATCCACCATGAGTTTAGAAGACCTTGCAAGTATTCATGATGTGGAAGAAGGCTTGGAATATCGTATTAAGAAAACCGCAAAGACGGCATTCTCCTTCAACGATTGGATGAAGGCAATAAAAACAAAAAGATATACATGGACAAGGCTGCAGCGTATTTTTGTACATATTTTAACCAATACCACAAAAAAAGAAATGGATGAAATAAGACAACATAAAACTGTACCATATATTCGATTGCTTGGAATGACGGAAAAAGGCCAATCTTATTTAAATCGCTATAAAAAGGAATTTAAGGTTCCGCTGGTGTCAAAGATCACAAAAAATGCAGATCCTATGCTGTTACTTGAAGAAAGAGCAAGTAACGCTTATTACAGTATCCTTCCTCCGGAGAATAAATATAAATTAAGCAGACAGGACTTTCAGCCACCAATGATTATCCCATCATAGCGCTTTTGATTATGCGTTAACGACACTCGGTATAAAGAAACGCTGAATAGCTTGATATATAAGCTATTAACACCAATTAGAATTTGACAGTAATTTCTTTAACTGTAAAAAACCGATGATATTTTTCATCGGTTTTTTACAGTCATACCCACGATATTAAGTTTTTGCCTCTAACTATCATTTGGCTCTAAATCCTGTAAATAAGCAACCGCTTCTTCCACTGTATCAATTGGAACAATTACCATATTTGTCCCAATCTCTTCCGCTTTCTCCCGTGCAATTTGATAATTTGACTGTTCATTGCCATTTTCATTAGGTGCAAAGAAGATATCGATACCTTTTTTATCGGAAGCAACTACTTTTTTATCCACTCCGCCAACACGGTAGACATTTCCGTCATAGTCAACTTCACCGGTACCCGCAATAGCATATCCTTTAGTTATATCCTCCTCTGTCAGCTGATCGTATATTTCCAGGGAAAACATTAATCCGGCACTTGGGCCGCCAATTCTGCCGCTTGAGAAGTTTACCTCAGGATTTACTGTGACACCCCGGTCAGTAACCAGCTGAATACCAATTCCGGGCTGACCATCAAGCTCTCCCAGCATTTCCAGGGTGATCATTTCCTCCATCGTTTCTTCTTCCCGGATAAATTCCACAGTAATTGTTTCCCCTGCTTCTTTTGCCTGAACATAGTTAATTAAATCATCAGCTTCTGTGATTTCTTCCCCGTCAATCCCAATAATACGATCACCCATTTGAAGCTTTCCGGATGCAGGCATACTCTCCATAACTGAGACCACGTAAACACCATTATACTCTATGTTTATCTCTTGCCCAGCCAATTCATAAGCAACAACTGTAGAAGCCTCCTGTGAGCTTTCCATCATTTGCAGCTGTGCATGCATATATTCATCATCAGTAATGCCATCCGGCCTCACTTCCTCTAATGGTCTAATTTCATGATGGGGCAAAAACATAGCCCAAACGTATTGCAGCGGGGTAGCCTGACCGCCGCTTACCGTGACAAGATGCATTTCACCTTCACTTGAAAATCCGTCGGTTACTTCCACAATCGGATTCAGCTCATCAGCAGCTCCCGGTTTGTATATATAATACGGCAATTGAAAAGCCGCCAAAAAGTAAGCAGCAATTACAATAATAACGAGAGATAATATTCGTTTCTTGTTAAATAACATGTAAGAACTCCTTCCATCCCAGTTAAAAACTTGGCTGTGTCAGGCAGTCTGGTGATTTAATGACTAACCCTGCCTATCGTCATCCTCAGGAATTATAAATTTATAAGCTATGGATAAGTTGGCAAAGTTATTTAACCTCATAATACTATAGCCCCCGGCAATAGCAATTCTTTACAGCGGAACGAGTCAGCTTTACTTTACTTCCCGCCCGGCCGCGCCTTACTCATGCACTGAAAAAACTTGTTAAAATACCAGCTGCTTTAAAAAGTGTATGGCATAAATGCAACATGTATGAGCGTATATTGTTAAAAGACCCGTATGCTTGTACACAGCTTCTATATATCATCTTTACCCAAGAGCACAGGTCACAAGCCAAAAAACTCCAAAAATCATTCTATTATTATATCAGAGAAACAAATCAAGAGCTAGCTAATTATATAGGAGGCTACAGTATTGATACAAAAATTAAAAACCATAATCTTAGCAGGATTTACTGCATTTTTTGCTTTTTCTCTTGTGTTTTTTTCCGATCAGGCATTTGAGGCCAGTATTAGAGGGTTAAATATATGGTGGGAAGTAGTTTTTCCTTCATTGCTGCCGTTCTTTATTACAGCAGAATTATTAATTGCATTTGGGGTGGTAAGATTTGTCGGAGTATTGTTTGAACCCATTATGAGACCGTTATTTAATGTCCCGGGTGCAGGCAGCTTTGGTTGGATAATGGGAATGGCAAGCGGTTATCCCACCGGTGCAAAAATTGCTGCCCGCCTGCGTGAGGATGACCAGCTGACAAAAACGGAAGCCGAGAGACTTGTTTCTTTTACGAATGCCTCCAGTCCCCTGTTCATCATAGGAGCTGTATCCATTGGATTTTTCCATGATCCACAGCTTGGAATATTACTGGCTGCAGCCCATTATGCAGGGAATGCGCTCGTAGGTGTTTGCATGCGTTTTTATAAAAGAAACGAGGAAAAGAAAATGAAATACGAGCTTAGAGGGAGAGATTCAAGTTCAAGAATATCACCGATTAGAGCCTTTCGGGAGATGCACCGGACCCGTTTAAAGGATAAGCGTCCATTGGGACAGATCATTGGAGATGCAGTCCTCACTTCCATTCAGACACTGGTAATGATTGGCGGCTTTATTATACTTTTCTCTGTTTTGACGAAGCTTTTCCACCTTGTTGGCATATCTCCGGTTATTTCAGGAATATTCCAGTATGTTTTAGCATTATTTTCATTGCCGTCCGAGCTTGCTCCGCCATTTTTCTCGGGACTTTTTGAAATAACCATCGGTGCACAGATGATATCACAGGTATCAACAGATACATTCCTGCAAAAAGCGGTAATTGTCAGCTTTATTTTAGGGTTTAATGGTTTTTCGGTTCAGGCTCAGGTTGCCAGTATTTTGGCAAAGACAGATATTAAATTTGCTCCATATTTTTTTGCCAGATTTCTGCACGGTATTTTTGCCAGTATATTAACGATAATGTTATATTATCCGCTTTATTTAAACCAGCAAACGTTTGAAAGAGAAGATATCGCTGTATCCAAAGAAGCAAGCACGAATATTTGGATGGAAATAATAAATCACATTTCCCAGATTGGTCCAGCAGTTACAATAGTTACACTTGGTGCTGGTGCAATCATATTATACAGAAGAATGCTGAAAAAAGACGGTGGGACAAAACAATTTTAGTAAACAGAAACCCGAACATCCTTATACACTAAGCTTAAAACCCGCTCCGGAAATATACTACGCTTTCACCATAGGCACAAATGCGACATCAGCTCAAACTCCCTTTGTCCCTTTGGTCGTTTTTTCGGTGTCTGCTTTGCCGGGCAGCTGGTAAGCCTTCTCGTGCGCTTCGTGTTACAATTATCCCAGTGGTGCAGCACTCCTCGCAAGTAAAGATTGCCAACTCGTCTTTAGGGGGGCTTACCGATGCCTTTGCTCCCGCAAATCTTTCCGGTGGTACGAGGGAACCGGTGTACCATAGTCCCAGGAGTCTGCGTATATCTCCGGAGCTAATATGGTGGATTGTTCGTCTTTTCTATGCTTACCCAGTGTTCTGTCTCAGCCTCTCTTCCTTTATTTGGTGAATTTTTCCTTTAATGCTTTTTCTACTGGTTCGGGTACAAGATCACTGACATTTCCCTGGTATCTTGCAGCTTCTTTTACAATACTTGAACTCAGGAAAGAATATTGATTATTTGTCATCATAAAAAAAGTCTCTATTTCGGGATTAAGCTTTCTGTTCATGGAAGTGATTTGCATTTCATATTCAAAATCACTTACTGCACGCAACCCGCGGATGATAGCCTGTGCATTTTTGGATTCGGCATAATCTATAAGTAATCCGCTTGATGTATCAACTGTCACGTTTGGGTATTCCTTGACACTTTCTTCAATCAGACGTATCCTTTCATCCACCGTAAAAATAGGGTTTTTTGACTGGTTCTTAAAAACAGCTACGATAACATGATCGAATATTTTAGATCCCCGTTTGATAATGTCTATATGCCCAAAGGTAATCGGGTCAAAACTCCCAGGGCAGATGGCGAGCCTGCTCAACTAAAATCAATCCTTTCTATTCCATTGTCTCTTGATAAATAGTAACACCGATGGTATCCCCATAATTACTTTGCTTCAGTATTTGGTAACTATTAATGCTTTGCGGCAGTTTTACAGAATAATCGTGTTCACAGAAAATAAAGCCATTTTCTTTAAGTAACAAGTGCCTGCTGATTTCATTTAAAAGCTTTATAAGATCAACATGGCCATACGGCGGATCGAGGAGGATCAGATCAAATTGCAATTGTCGTTTGGACAGTAGCTGTAAAGCACGGAATGCATCATTTCGATAAACTTCCGCTTGATCCGCGATGCTGAGTGATTTTAAGTTATCGTGAATAGTATGAATTGCTTTCGATTGCTTGTCAATAAAAAAAGCGCTTTCCATTCCCCTGCTCAATGCTTCAATTCCCAATGCTCCGCTTCCGGCAAATAAATCCAATACCTTTCCGCCGCTAAAAAATGGGCCCATCACTTGAAAAACAGCTTCTTTTACTTTATCTGCTGTAGGTCTTGTTGTACTGCCTGAGACCGCCTTTAATTTTCTTCCTTTATGTAAACCTGCAACAACGCGCATTCCTTCACCTCAATTGAATACTATTTGACATTAATCCTGCCTTGATCAACCCTTATTGCTGAGGGGCAGGCTCTTCGCATGCTTGAAGAGGGAGTTTTCCCGCCTATTTTTGATAAAGTGAAGTGAAGAAATAGTCCACTTCCAGTCAAAGTCATGTATATTTTTAATTTACTCGTCCATAATAACATAATGAAACAGCAAATGTTTAATCAGCTGTTTCAAAAACTCGGAGAAGACTTACACTTCCCCATAAGTTCTTCCTCCGGTTTCTCCTCTCCCTTTGCCTTTTTGTTTTCGTTGGGCGAAAACAAAAAGACCTGTAGAAATATATCTACAGGTTTTTCTTTTGCCCAATAATCAGCAGAGCAGCCGATTTAAGGAAGATTGAAAGGAAAAAGCCAACAAAATCTGAATTACAAACCTTGTGGCTTTTTCCAAGTACCGGGTGTCCCCATTTTATTTTAAGGATGTATTTATATAGTAGAATGCATATCTGATTTATAGTCATACTGCTTTGCCTGATCAGTCATGGCGTTCTGAAAATTCGTCTGAACATATGGTTTATATGAACGTTCCACCTTTGAAACAAACGGAAACTTCAACAGTTTTTCTTCTACTCTTTCAATATCTGAGACATTTACATAAATAACGGCATATTTCAGCTTTTTGGAAATATAGAGTAAATGTCCGTGCCGTTTTATTTGTTTTATGTTCTTTCTATGTTGGAACCAGACGATCAGTCCCTGCCTTTTTACCCTCATATAAAATCCTCATTTACAAATTATTTTAATATATAAAAGTACCGGTTTTCCTTAAGCACAGTCAGGAAGCACACCCGCAGCTTCCACCGCTTCCGCAGCCGCATCCACTGTCGGTTAAAGCAGCTCCATCCTTTGGTGCCTTAATATCCTTACTGACACTTAATGCAATATGGGAACTGACTTCATCAAGTAATTTTTGTATATTCCGCTCCGCTACCTTAAAAGCTGCCACTTTATCATTCATGTCCATTTCCCGTTTGGCGGAACGCACGTTTTTCATAATTTGATTATAATCCGGATGATACCGGCCAAACCGCTGGACATCCTCATAGTGCTCTTTTACATCTATAAACTTCTTAATAAGCCGTTGGGCTTCTTTGTCGCGATCAAGTGCTTTTTTAGTTTTCTGATAGGCCTGCATATCTTCTGAATCCAAAATCATTTTAGCTAAGGATTCCGAGTGATCAAGTATATCTGCATACTCCAGTGTCGCAATCATTCACAAAACACCTCCAACACTATCTTAACATGTCAGAGGCTTTCTGAGAATATCTAATCTTTCATTTCTTCGGCAAATTGCATGAGCATTCCCATCATTTGCACTTGATTATTTAAACGGTCCATACGCTGTGGGAATGTTTTTCCGTAGAACTTCTTCGCTTCTTTTTCTATTTCGCTAATCTTTCGCGGATCCCTTGATAAATAGCGGTACCAAACCGGGTTATATCGGACAAATCTTATTAGGGAGGGATTATTTGCCAAGTAATGATACGTATGTTTATCCACCGTCCTTCCCCCTAATCCTGAAACCATTGATTTGGATTTTGTTTCGCTGTTGACCCCTTGGTCTGCTGAAACTGGCTGATAGCTTCCTGAACAGTAGAAATAGTATTGCTTAATTGATGCACTTGTTTTTGTACTTTATCCATATCCATATTTTCAGCCACCTTAACAAGCTGGCTTAATAGCTCGGTGTTTTTCTTCTTGGTATTCTCGTCGGCTGTCTTTTTTTTTTCCTCGTCACCTTTATCCTCTTCCTTGAATGCTTCCCAGTAGTCATCGTCTTCTCCAAGCAATATCCATTTTTCATAGTACTCCTGCCAAGGTCTTCCTTTTTTTCGCAGGTTCGAGATTAATTTAGGATGTTTATTAACAAATTGTTTGAATTCATGGATAGAAGGATGAAGTTTTTGTTCGCCCAATTTACTCACCTCAAAAGCAATCTTTTTACTATTTAATTTATGCTGATTACCCATATACTGTGCTTTGTAAAATAGGCGATTATTCGGAAAACAAGCTGCAGGGGCTTACATTGGTTTTTCCAGGAAGTTCTGTGTGTAATAGAGACGATAAACACCAACACCAAGATGGGTATATTCTTCATTGAATAATGCTTCCCTGTGTCCTTCACTGTTAAGCCAGCCTTCCATGGCGGAAGGAGCATCCGAGTATTGCGCAGCGATATTTTCTCCGGCCGTCCTGTAAAACACATCCAATTCCGACAAACGCTCTTTTAGTCCATCACCATTTAAACCGTAGTGAGAAAAATAATCATTTTCGGCCATGTCTTTACTGTGTAAAAATGCTACTTCATGAACGTCTCCCTCCCAGCTTAATGGAGGAGAATCATGTCTCTGGCGAATGACATTTGTTATATCAAAAATCTGCTGTTCCATCCCCATTTCAACCTCTTCCCATGCTTCATCAGACAGATTTGGCTCTTCAGGAAGGCTGCCGCGGTATTGCAATTCATAAGGTCGGTGTTTAAGCAGTATGTCGGCTGTTAATACTCTGATGGAGGATAATTTATTGGTAAACGTATCAAAATAGTTCTGTATAAAAGTATCATGATCCACTTTTACTAATGGACGGGATTTCAAATCTTCCTCGTTTAATAGAAAAGTATACGATGAAAATCCTCCACTATAATTTACTTCATCGCTAAATTGAAAATCCCCGCTTGCTGCATAAGCATCAGCAGCGGATTCATATTGCTGTCCAATATGGACAGGAGATAAATCCAAACCATCTCCTGTTGCATAAATAGTAACCACTTCACCCTCCAATATGCCAAACTGGATATAGCTTTCCGGCTGACTGGCGTACACCCACCAAGTATATCCATAAGCGCTCATATCTTTCCTGTCAGGCTCTCCCAAAGCTTTTTCCAGCGCATCTGCATCTTTTCTCATCCACTGGAATAAATCTCCTTCCAACGGGAACATACCCTCTATTTCAGGAGCAACTTTTGTTTCCAGTGTATGATGCTTCCATGCTGCATCACTGACCAAATTGAATGCTTCTCCCTCTCCGATCCCTGTTTGGTCTATTAAAAGAACACCAATCAGAACAACAATGAATGCGGCTAAAGATAGATTTTTTACAAATCGCATAGAAGAAACTCCTTTATTCCTTTTTAAAACACTATATGTCAAAGGGATAAAATACATGCTATTTTTTCTATTATAATTCCCCGTAATTATAGCATTTTTTTCCGTAAAAAAAAGATACTGTATATTAAATAAATAGATTCCTGAGGATAAGCGGTAAATCTAATTTGAGGAGGATGAGCTGCGGCCGTTCCATTTTAATTTTTATCATGAAAGTCAGACGAAAAAAATTAACGTATCAATTGCAACTTCAGGTAATTCGTACTATCATAAGGTAATGAGGACAAATACGCGAGGTGGATAAAATGAAAATAGAAAATACAGGTATTGATGAAATTGTTATCGATTTAAAGCCACTGGACCATATTACAGCTAAACATGCTTTCATCCGAGCCGGTCAGTGGGATTATGAAAGGGTTACGTATGACTACAGAATTGATTCAAAAGAAAAAAATATTACATATTATATCCGCGTACAGGGCTATGCCATTGAAGGTGATGTAGACAGCCGTAATGCAGTAATTAAGCTGATGACTCCCCTGCTCGGAAAGCATTATTATCCGCATGGAGTGGAATACGGAGAAGAAGAAAACTTCCCGGAAAACCTTGTTGAAAGAGCCAATAATTTAGTTATTAAATTAAAAGAGGAAATTGAACAGCATCAAAAGTAAGAAAGGAAACAGCCAGCTGCTTATATATAGGCGGCTGGCTTTTAGAAAAGCCCGCATTCACCCGCCTTTTAGTGAATGCATTGATTTTCCCTGTCCTTGAGACTTAAATATTCGATTCCTCGAATCCAGTATTCAGCTGAAATTTCATCATTTCTTTACGTGTAAAAAAATGCTAAAGCAGCTTCATCCTTTTATCCGTTTCTTCATATGTTTATTATAACAGTATTCTAATTATTGATTTTGCAGCCTCCACTCTAAATTCGAAAGGGGTAACCATATTACTGTGTTTCGATCCATAACAAAAAGACAGTGGACACTTATATTCCTTACTATTTTTTTAATATTAGCAGCTGTTTTTATACTGCCAATTTCCATACCCCTGATTTTAGCTCTTATCACTGCCCTGATACTTAATCCGCTTGTAAGACTCATGCAGCGGAGAACGAAAATAAGCAGAAAGTTTTCCGTTATTATTGTTTTTACTCTTTTTTTGCTTGTGGTTGTGTTTATTGGAGCAACAGTTATATCTAAAGCGGTGACTCAAGTTATAAATCTGGTGGAAGATGTCCCGGTTTATGTGAATCAAATGAATGTAATTTACCAGTCTTGGGAAGAACAGCTCCAGCGCTACACAGATGATTTACCATCTGAGTTTGTCAGTCAGGTTTCGGAAAGTATCGAATCGAATCTGCATACGCTAGGTGAAGTAGTAAGGGAAAGGTTTACACTGGAAAATATTGCGCAGATTTTCGCCAAAATTCCGGAATATTTAATCAGCATCCTGGTATACCTGATAGCCTTATTTTTATTCATGCTGGAATTGCCAATTCTAAAAACAAAAATGTATCAATTATTAACAAAAGAAACTGCCGAAAAGGTAACTTTTATGAATGCCAGGTTAGCCAGTGTGTTTTTTGGTTTTTTCAAAGCCCAATTTTTAGTTTCACTGATTATATTTCTGGTATCTTTAATAGGTTTGTTTATCATTATACCGGAAGTAGCCATTATTATGTCACTGATTATCTGGGCGGTAGACTTAATTCCGATCATAGGATCCATTATTATTCTGGGGCCCTGGGCAGCCTATGTACTACTGGCAGGAGACACTGTTCTGGGCATCCAGCTCGCTGCATTAGCAGTAATATTGCTTGCCATCAGAAGAACTGTGGAACCTAAGGTGATGGGAGAACAAATTGGTTTAAGCCCGCTTGCAACCCTGATTTCAATGTTTCTCGGATTGAAGCTGCTGGGAATATGGGGGTTTATACTTGGACCATTGCTCGTAATTATATTTACCTCTGCAAAGGAAGTCGGCATTTTTAAATGGAATATAAAAATATAAAAGGGTGAGAGCATGGAGCTTTCACCCTTTTATATTCAGGCAAACGAACTAAAATTTAAAGCTGCCGATAAATCAGTTTAGCAGCTTCATCTTACTATTAAGAGCCAAATATAGCGCGGATCATACTGGTCGTCTCTCCGCCATCAAAAAATACATACAGTAATAAATATACCATAATGCCTGTCAGCGCACTGAAAAACCAAATAATACTTGTGACCGGACCAATCTTTCTATGTTTGGTAATCTTTCGTTTTAAAGCCAGCCGAAGTGTAACCAGCCCAAAGACTGCACCGGTTGTCGCTAATATTATGTGAAATACAAGAAAGATCGTATAATAAATTTCCAGTTCCTCCGGACCGCCAAAACTGGTATTCCCTACGAAAATCGTACGTGACACATAAATAATAAAAAATAATAATGCGCTGACTGCTGCTGCCAGCATTGTTTTTTTATGGGCAGCTCTTTTATCTTTTGCAATAAATCGCCATCCAATCGCAACCAATATAGCGCTTAACAGGATAAAAAAGGTACTGATTGTTGGTAAAAATTCCATGGAGTACACTGTTCCTTTCATTTACAAATACTATGTTTCTTTACTGTCTTTCAGATAGACAAAGAGTCAAATACATATAATGCCGAAATATCGCCTTATAAATTGAAACCTCCTTGACAATATTGTTACTGTCTATCGTCAAGGGGGCTATTTTTCCCGTTTTCCAAATACAATTAATAAACTGCTTATGCTGTATATTACAGGTTTTGCGGCTCTGCAGGAGCAGGTGCCGGATCCACCTTCAGGCTGTCTTTGTTAAACCATTTAAAGAATACACTTGCCAAAATGAAGCCATAAGTGATCTCCTGCATAATTTTCATAATAATACCGCCCAGCTGCTGGTCTACCAGTGTACTCATTGGCGAAAACATCTCCGGTCCGGAAATGGCATAAGTAATTCCCTGCAGTACATCTCCCGGCACACATAATGCCATGGCCTGCATCCATGCCCCTTCTGAACTGTATGTTAAGAAAAGCGGCTCATTAGCAAATATAATTAATACACAAGCCGGGGTAATTAACACACCATTTGCGAAAATATAAAGTATTTTTCCGAGTGGCTTTATTCTATCCAGTTCTTTAAGCGGCGCTAATATTGGCAGCCAAACAATAAAAGCTGCAACTAAAATGATTAAAGAGATGGATGTATGCGCCAGCTGTGATGTTTTTGAGAAATCATGTATGGCCGGTATATGGTACAGGGAAAATAAAGTATTAAACAATAGTAAGGAAACCACCGGTTTTGTCAATAAACGCAACATAGGCTTAATAAACCGTGCGTACAATATTTTTTCCCAAATCCATACAGGGAGACCCTTAATAACCAAAATGGGAAATACAAGGTAATAAATGGCCATTTGTGTCATATGAAAACTCAGCATTATATGCGACAGCAGGTCCACCGGGGCCCCTTTCACAGCATACAAAAGAACCATTGCTGTATAAAAAAATATCTGCTGCTTAACTGACGGTTTTTCATTACCGCCAAATTTGTGCCGGAAAGGTCCAGTCACGAGAAAATATAGTAGAGCCAGTCCTGCTACAAACAAAAGAAAGTAAGGACTCCACAAAGCACGGAACCCGAATATCTGTAATTCTAACCACATCTTAAATCCCCCTGATGCACCATAGTTTTGTATGGATGCAGTGATTTACCAGTACATAAAATTCGGAAGCAAAGTGTCAAAATAGGCAAACACAGTGAAATAGTATGGGGAGCTTTTTTCTCCTTAGAGGAAACAGTATATCATCTATTATAACTGAAAATTAATTAGCGAACTACTTTATATTGTGACAATTTATAAACAAAACAATGAAGCATGAAAGATAACAATAATCATGAAAAAAGACTGGCTAAGCCAGTCTTTCTCCTTTACCACCAGACAATGAGAATAAGTCCTGCAAGTGTAAGAGCGGCAGCCCATACACCACCGTACATCAATGTTGCCGGCATTTCATGGTCTTTATCCTTCATGTGCATAAAGTAGTAAAATTGAAAGGCAACCTGTACTACGGCAAGGATCAGGATTAATGGTACAACAAACATTGGTTCCATAACATCAGCTGCAACAGCTATAAATGCAATAATGGTAAATCCAATCATTAACGCAAAAGAAATTAACTGTTTTTTCATTTCTTCCTTCTTTTTCCGTTTCTCAAACGAATCAACATGATTGGTATTGGTGTTATTTGTCATAAATTAACCCACCCTTCCCATTAAATATACAACTGTGAAGATAAATACCCACACAACATCAATAAAGTGCCAGTATAAACTGAACGTATAAAATTTAGGCGCATTGTACAGATTTAATCCCCGCTTGGCATTTCGAACCATGAGCGCCATCAGCCAGGCAATCCCAAAAGTAACGTGCCCTCCGTGAAACCCGACTAATGTGTAAAAGGCGGAGCCAAAAGCGGATGAGCGGAACGTAAATCCATAGTCAATGATATAATGGGTAAACTCATAAATTTCCAGCGCAAGGAAGCTGAGTCCCAAAAATGCAGTGATCGCCAGCCATAGCTGCATCTTTTTAAAATCATTGTTTTTCATGTGATACATTGCATAAACACTAGTTAAAGAACTAGTAAGCAGGATCATTGTCATTGCAAATACAAGCCCCAGGCCAAATAAATCAGTTGAGGCAGGACCGCCTGCAGTCGAATTTCTTAATGCAATATACGTTCCGAAAAAGCTCGCAAAGAGAACAGTCTCCCCTCCGAGGAAGAACCATAAACCATAGAATTTATTTCTTCCTTCAAGGGTGGCTTTCTCTGGTTCCTGCGGCATCGTTTCCGGATTCAAGGAATGATCGTGACTCATATTAGTCCGCCTCCCTTTCAAGTTCTTCTTTCTTAATATGGTAGCCATGGTCATCTTTCAGGGAACGAATTAACATCGAAAGAAGCGCAAGCCCTATTCCGGCAAATACTAAAATCAGATATGCGCTATGATCCACTTGAAAAATAAATCCAAAACCGGCAATTGTAAATCCTAGTGAAATCAGGAATGGCAGAATCGATGAATTTGGCATATGGATATCACCTAAAGGCTCTGCTGGTGTAATTTCCCCTTTTCCTTCCATTTTTTCCACCCATAGCGGATCCAAACCGCGAACAAGCGGTGTTTGCTTAAAGTTATAGTAAGGCGGAGGTGATGAAATTGCCCATTCCAATGAACGTCCATCCCACGGGTCTGCAGGTGCTTTATTGCCTTTTGCCCATGTATAGAATACGTTGATCAGGAATATAACCACACCGACTGCCATCAGGAAGGCACCGATGGTACTTACCATGTTCCCAGTGTCCAAACCCTGATCCTCCAGGAAGACCCAATAACGGCGAGGCATTCCCATCAGACCGAGGAAGTGCTGCACAAAGAAAGTTAAATGAAAGCCGACAAAGAATAACCAGAATGTAAGCTTTCCCATGCCTTCGTGCAGGATTCTGCCAAACATTTTTGGCCACCAGAAATGCAATGCCGCCATTATACCAAATACTGTTCCACCTACGATTACATAGTGAAAGTGTGCCACAACAAAATAGGTGTCATGGTATTGATAATCGGCTACAGCTGAAGCGAGCATAATTCCTGTCATACCACCAATAGTGAAAGACGGAATAAAACCAAGTGTCCAAAGCATAGCCGAGTTTATCGTTATGCTTCCGCCCCACATGGTCGCAAGCCAGTTAAATATTTTTATACCGGTTGGTACAGCGATGGCCATGGTTGCAATAGCAAAAATAGAGTTTGCTACAGGTCCAAGACCTACTGTAAACATGTGGTGGGCCCACACCATAAACCCAAGAAATGCAATTAGAATCGTCGCAAATACCATTGCTGTATATCCAAATAGCCTTTTCTTTGATAGTGTGGCAGTTATGTCACTGAATACACCGAAAACCGGCAGGATCAGAATATATACTTCCGGGTGAGCAAAAATCCAGAACAAGTGCTGCCAGATAATTGTATTTCCGCCCAGTGCTACGTCAAAAAATGCAGAGCCGAACATTCTATCAAACATTAACAGGAATAAGCCAACTGTCAACGCAGGAAAGGCAAATAGAATGAGTACACTTGTTATAAATGTTGCCCATGAAAAGAGCGGCATACGCATATAAGTCATACCGGGTGCACGCATGGTAACAATCGTTGCAAGGAAGTTAATGCCCCCCATTAATGTACCGGCACCCGATATCTGCAACCCGAGCACATAAAAGTCAACCCCGTGTCCGGGCGACTGTGTAGATAATGGTGCATAGGCAGTCCAGCCGGCATCAGGTGCTCCTCCACCCATAAACCAGCTGAAGTTCAGCAATATGCCGCCAAACATGAACAGCCAAAATCCAAGAGAGTTCAAAAATGGAAATGCAACATCCCGCGCTCCGATTTGCAGAGGCATAACGGCGTTCATTAAGCCGAGCAATAATGGCATGGCCGCCAGGAAAATCATGGTAGTACCATGCATCGTTATCATTTCATTATATAAACCTGCACTAATAAAATCATTTTCAGGTGTAGCTAATTGTATACGAATAATCATTGCTTCCAAGCCGCCCAGCAGGAAGAAAAAACCGCCGCCAAATAAATAGAGATGTGCTATTTTTTTATGGTCGACAGTGGTAATATAATCCCACAAGAAGGCTCCGAAGCCTCGTTTTTGAGTAGCTGCAATACTCAAATTCCAAACCTCCCTTTGTCATCTTTCATCCCAGTATTTATAAGAATCCATACCATTTATAAACCGCCTGCACTTTCAGGTGTGATCTCGGAATGTTCCAGCTGCAGTAAGTATTCAGCAATACTGTCTGCCTCTTCTTCCGATAGAGCAGGATAAGCGCCCGTCATTTTGTTCCCTGGCTTGAGTGACTCAGGATCCATCAGCCAATCAACAAGATTTTCTTTTGTCGGCTCCAAGTATCCGGCAATTCTTGAACGATTGGCAAAGTTTGTCAGATCAGGACCTACTGCAGATGGTGCAGAACCAATCGCGTGGCAGCTCATACAGTTATTTTCCTCAAAAAGTGCTTTTCCATCCTGCGCTACTGCATCTTGCGGCTCTTCTTCAGGATCCGCATTTTGCATATCGCTCACCCATTGGTCATACTCTTCAGGGCTTACTGCGATCACTTTGAAATCCATTAGTGAATGCGACGGTCCGCAAAGTTCCGCACATTTACCCCAGTAAACACCTTCTTCATGAGCTTCCAGATACATCGTGTTTACGTTCTCCGGGTTAACATCCATTTTTCCGGCTATGCTCGGCACCCAGAATGAATGGATTACATCGGAAGAAAGCATATGAACATACACTCTTTCACCTACAGGAATATACAGATCCTGACTGGTTGCAAATTCTTCTTCTTCATAGTTAAAATGCCACCAGTATTGATGTCCCGTAACTTCAATATTAATCCCATCCGCAGAAGCAGACTCATCAGCCAAATCAAAAGTAGCGGCCACCGTCGGAACTGCAAGGGTAACCACCAATATAATTGGAATAATTGTCCATACAGTCTCCAGCGTTTTACTTCCCTCTACCTGTTTTGGTATGTAACCTTCCTGTCCTTTTTTCCTGCGAAAACGAATTAGAACAATTGTATAGACCAAGATTACAATAAGAAATACAAAAACCATAATAACTGTGGAAAGAATTATCAAATTCATGGACGATTCAGCACCGTATCCTTTAGGTACAAGGGCGGTTAAGTTTTCTTTTCCACAGCCTGCCAGAACCAATGCCAGCATGCTTAAAAGAAATAATGACTTGAATTTTCCCATCCAACCTTTCATGTTTATACCTCTCTTTCTATTGTTGATTCCTTATATATTTATTCTATTAAGGACGTTGTTAACAGATGATTAGCTAAAAGGTAAATTCATTGTTACTGCAATCATGGTTAAAAAAATGACCAATAAATAATTCAGTGAATAAACAAATATTAAATTTGCCGATTTCAAATCATTTTTCATGAAAAAACCGCTGCTTCTAAGGATGATCCAGCCTGCTTTTAATATGGCTGCAATTATAATAAATGCGGATCCAAAGGAACCCAGGTAAAATGGCAATGGCAGCAGGCACGCAATATATAATTATTTGATGTTTTGTCATATCAAAACCAAAAACTGCCGGAAGCATAGGGGTTCCCACCCGCTTATATTCATCTTTTTTCTTCATTGCCAACGCAGGAAATGCGGGATCTGCCAAATAAACATCAGTAAAATAATATAGACGGTACCATATGAAATTCCGATTGTACAGCAGTCCACCCAATTAATGGCGAAGCAGCTCCGGAGAGGCTTCCGATTGCTGTATTTAACATATATCGTCTCTTTAAACTATATAGACAAACCATCCAAAAAATGCGATTAACACTGTCTGAACTGTGGTAAAAAGTAAGAGGATTAATCCGAGTACCGTGGCAGCTATACCAAGTACCAATGCTGTATTCAGTGTTATATTCCCTGTTACAGTAGGCCGGGTTTTGTTCGGTTCATGACAGGATCTATATCTGCATCATACGAAATGTTGACGATACATCCCCCCTATAATGACGAGGGCGTTTCCGGCCTTGTGAACAGAAATATATCCCAGTTCGCCCCAATAGAAGCGCCTGTAATATATAGTCCCAGCCAAAACCCCGCGAATTTACTATACCTATTTTAATAAGTGATTTTAAACCTTAAATAAATGATTTATTGCTAATATCACCGGCAGCAGATACACCAACAATCCCAGCAGAAGGCGGCTCCGCTTTCCCCATCCGTTCCCCCCTTTATACTCCAAATTCCAAGGGTTTCACAGCCGTATGCTATATACTATTTCCAATAAGCAGCCAAGCTATGACCTTTTAATTGTAGCACGTAAATGAATTACATTCTAACAAACTACACAGAATATCATTATAATACAATGAAACGATGTAATTGTGACATTTCTGTGAAATAATTGATGTAAAATGAAAATAAAAGGCGGCCAGCCTTCTTCACAATCACAGTAGTACTATGCAGTTTGGACATTTTTAAACTTTTTTTCACAAAGTGATAAACAGCACAGCAAATATCCTCTACATTATTTCTAGCAAACAAATGTAAACAATGCAAGCGTTTTTCACTTTTTCCATAGTGAAAATGGTAATTAGTGACGGGACTGTAACAATTCTGTGTCATTTGTCACTTTTTCGGGCTATTTTATTGCAAAGTTAATGAAATACATGATATTAATATTAGTATTGGTAATTATACAGTATTAATTACATAGAAGTGAGGCTATCTTATGTTAAAGATTTTAAAATCGTTGTCTGTCGTTACTACAATCGGAATGGCGTTTGTCTTACTGGGCGGAGCGCTTGTGACTAAAACAGGCTCTGGCGAGGGGTGTGGTGATAGCTGGCCATTATGTGAAGGGCAATTGATTCCTTCAGTTATTACACCCGAACTCGTTATTGAGTTTAGTCACAGACTTGTTTCCGGTGTAGTAGGAATAACTGTGGTCCTGCTTTCCATTCTCGCCTGGAAATATATTGGGCACATCCGGGAAGTGAAATTCCTTGCAGTTATGTCCATAGCCTTTTTAATTTTGCAGGCATTATTGGGTGCAGTAGTAGTAATGTGGGGGCAGCCTGATTTTGTCTTGGCAGCACACTTTGGGATTTCATTAATTTCTTTTGCATCGGTTTTTCTGTTGACGCTGCTTATTTTTGAAATCGATAAAAAGCTGGACACAAGCGGGTTATATATAAAAAAGAAGCATCGTATTGAAATTTATGCGCTATCTGTTTATACAATGATTGTGGTTTATACAGGTGCTTTGGTACGTCACACGGAAGCCAATTTGGTATGCGGTGACTGGCCTTTTTGCAATAATGCTGCGCCATTTGATTTTGCCGCATACAGTATGGAGCAATGGATCCAAATGGGACATCGGCTTATGGCCGGAATGCTGTTCTTGTGGACAATAGTGTTTTTCATAAAAGTGGTGAAAAATTACCGTTCCCAAAATGTTATGTACTATGGCTGGATGGCAGCTTTAGGACTTATTACCCTGCAAGTATTCTTCGGAGCAATGATTATTTTTACATTATTAAATTTAAATGTCGCCCTGCTGCACGCATTGGTGATCACCTGCTATTTTGGCGTACTCTGCTATTTCATCATGTTATCGTCAAGGAGTGCCAAAGCAGAGCAGCCGGCATTGAAAAAGGCGGAAACATCTCCATTGGTCACTGCCGACTAATTTATCCATGAGAAAAAACGCAAATTGCAATTGCAATTTGCGTTTTTTTATAGGTTCCACTCCCGGCTATAGCCGGGCTTTGTAGCTTTATGGCAGGAACAACTTTTTGCAAACGATGGCGATCGTTTAAAAGCAGTCCGTAAGCCGTTAAACGTGGCACTTACCCTTATTTTATTCAAATTCTATAAGCAAATCATCGGCCATGATCGTATCGCCATTAGAAACGTGTATGTCTTTAATTGTACCGGTATAAGGTGCCTGGACTGTTGTTTCCATCTTCATTGCTTCTGTGATCATAATATGGTCTCCTTTGTTCACCCTGTCTCCTTTAGAGCAAATCACCTCAATTACCGTGCCCGGCATGGTTGCTCCAATATGTTTTTCATTTGATTTATCCACTTTTGGCCTGGATACAATTTCTGATTTAATACTTTTATCTTTAATCACCACTTCACGTGACTGTCCATTTAATTCAAAATAGACGACCCTGGTTCCATCAGGCTGTGCCTCAGAAATCGATACAAGCTTAACAATTAAAGTTTTTCCCTGCTCAATTTCCACTTCGATTTCTTCACCCAGTTTCATTCCATAAAAAAAGGTTGGTGTATCCAATACCGAAACATCTCCATAAGTGTCATGAAACTTCTGATAGTCCATGAAAACCTTCGGATAAAGTGCATGGGATACCATATCGAAGCTCGTTACCTGACGGTCAAGTGATTTAAACAGGGATTCTTTCAGTTGGGTGAAGTCCACAGGTTCAAGCAGTTCACCCGGCCGTACCCTGATTGGCTCTTTGCCTTTTAATATAATACGCTGCAGCTCCTGCGGAAATCCCTGATAAGGCTGCCCGATATACCCTTGGGCAAATTCAATTACGGAATCAGGGAAGTCAATAGATTCACCTTGTTCATATATATCATCTTCCGTTAAATTATTTTGCACCATAAATAATGTCATATCCCCGACGACCTTTGAGGATGGTGTAACTTTTACCACATCACCGAACATGTCATTAACCTGGCGAAACATGGATTTCACTTCATTCCAGCGGTTTTCCAGCCCCACTGCTTTGGCCTGCTGTTTTAAATTACTATACTGTCCACCCGGCATTTCATGATGATAAATTTCTGTATGCGGAGCTTTCATTCCACTTTCAAAATCCTGATAATACTCCCGGATTCCTTCCCAGTAATGGGACAGCTTTTCATAAGCATCTATATTGATTTTGGGCTGGCGGTCAGTTCCTTCAAGCGCATGGTAGAGCGTTTGAGCAGCAGGCTGTGATGTTAAACCTGCCAATGGTGCTGCAGCCACATCCACTACATCCACGCCGGCATCAATGGCTCTGGCATAAAGGAAAGTTCCATTTCCGCTTGTATCATGTGTATGAAGATGGATAGGAAGATCTACCGTATCTTTTAGACTGGATATTAATTGATATGCAGCTTCCGGTTTTAACAAACCTGCCATATCCTTAATGCCCAGAATATGTGCCCCAGCTTGTTCCAATTCCTTTGCCATCTTCAAATAATAATCCAAGTCATATTTGGAACGGCCGTTATCCAGGATATTCCCTGTATAACAGATAGAAGCTTCTGCAATTTTATCTGTCTTCCTCACTTCTTCAATTGCCAGCTGCATTCCTTCCAGCCAATTTAAGCTGTCAAATATCCGAAATACATCAATCCCTGCGCTTGCACTCTTTTCCACAAATTCCTTAATTACATTATCCGGGTAATTCTTGTAGCCTACCGCATTACTGGCACGGAGCAGCATTTGCAGCAGGAGATTCGGCATTTTTTCCCGCAGTTTCAATAAACGGTCCCACGGATCCTCTTTCAAGAATCGATAAGCTACATCAAAGGTCGCTCCTCCCCACATTTCCACGGAAAATAAATTCGGGAGCATCCTCGCAGTGGGCTCTGCAATCCTGTTTAAATCCTTTGTTCTTATTCTTGTTGCCAACAATGACTGGTGTGCGTCACGGAAGGTTGTATCAGTCAGCATGACCTCTTTCTGCTCCTTCAGCCATTCCGCCAATCCATCCGGACCTTTTTCATCCAAAATCTGTTTTGTCCCGTCCGGTATTTTTTCCATGGAATCCACTTTAGGCACCTGTAATTTCGGAAAGGTCGGTTTTACTTTTTTCGTCATGCCTTCCCCGCCATTTACCGTGGTTTCCCCGATATAGGTCAGCATTTTCGTTCCGCGGTCTTTTCGTTTAGGGAACACGAATAACTCCGGTGTCTGATCAATAAAAGTTGTATTATATTTTCCTGTCAAAAATTGCTCATGCAGAATAACATTCTCCAAAAACGGGATATTTGTCTTAATCCCGCGGATCCTGAACTCTTTTAAGTTTCTGACCATTTTATGTGCCGCCTGTTCAAACGTCAGTGCCCAAGTAGAAACTTTTACAAGCAAAGAATCATAATGCGGTGATATGACAGCGCCCTGGAAACCATTCCCGGCATCCAGCCGGACACCAAATCCGCCGCCTGTACGATATGCCATTATTTTTCCGGTATCAGGCATGAAATTATTTAATGGATCTTCCGTTGTAACCCGGGATTGAATGGCATATCCATTTACAGCTATTTTATCCTGAGAAGGGATCCCTACAGATTCCCCATGCAGATCCTCGCCCTGAGCGACTTTAATTTGGGTCTGCACAATATCCACTCCGGTAATCATTTCCGTAATGGTATGTTCCACTTGTACACGCGGGTTTACCTCAATAAAATAATAAGCATCTTCAGTTACCAGGAATTCAACAGTTCCCGCATTCTTGTACTTTACATTTTCCATTAATTTTACGGCCGCATCACAAATTTCCGTACGAAGCTGTTCGGATAAGGATAAACTCGGAGCAACCTCGACCACTTTCTGATGCCTTCGCTGTACGGAACAGTCCCGGTCATACAGATGGATAACATTATCATGTGCATCACCAACTACCTGCACTTCAATATGCTTCGGATTTTCAATTAATTTCTCTACGTAAATTTCATCATTTCCAAAGGCTGCTTTTGCCTCAGATTTCGCCCTTTCAAACGCATCAGAGAGATTGTTCCTGCTCCTGACGATGCGCATGCCGCGGCCACCGCCGCCAAGGGAAGCTTTAATAATAATGGGGTAACCGTATTTTTCCCCGAATGCTTCTACTTCTTCCACTGCGGAGACGGGTCCATCAGTACCCGGAATAACCGGCAGTCCCGCATTTACAGCCTGTGTTCTTGCTTTTACCTTGTCCCCGAACATATTCAAATGTTCACTTGTCGGTCCGATAAAAATGATTCCTTCTTCCTCACAGCGCTTGGCAAATTCTATATTCTCGGATAAAAAGCCATATCCCGGATGAATGGCGTCTACCCCTACACTTTTTGCCAGTTTAATAATTCCCTCTATATCCAGATATGCATCAATCGGCTTCGTGCCTTCCCCGATTAAGTATGCTTCATCAGCCTTATAGCGATGATAAGAACCGGAATCCTCCTTGGAATAAACAGCAACTGTTCTGATATTCAGTTCTGTACATGCACGGAATACACGAATTGCAATTTCTCCCCGATTTGCTACCAATACTTTTTCTATCTTGTTTGTTTCTGCCATGTTCTCCCTCCTGATTGAGAATAGTTTATTGTTTTGGAATTTGGTATATTATTTGCTGGTTCATTTTCCTGTTTTTTCACATTCATAGCGATATTATTAAGGATTCCCATAGAGATCATCAGGATAAGCAATGATGATCCGCCATAACTGACAAATGGAAGCGGAACGCCTGTGATTGGGAGTACACCGCTGATTGCTCCCAGATTAATAAAAGCCTGGATCCCCACCATGGAAGCTATTCCAATGGCAAGCAATGCACCAAAGCTGTCATCACATTTCCTTGCAATAAAAATCCCCCTTAAAACGATGGTTGCCAACAGCCCTATAACCACAATTACGCCTAAAAAACCAAGTTCTTCGGCAATAATAGCCATAATAAAGTCAGTATGTGCCTCCATCAAGTACCCCAGCTTCTGTACGCTTTGTCCAAGGCCTGTACCTGTCAGACCTCCCCCGCCAATGGCAAGATAGGACTGGATTAAATGATATCCTCCATCATCCGGAGCCTGGAACGGCTGATAAGCACCGGTAAATCTCGAAATTCTTACATCTGTAACCATGTTTGGTATAGCAACAGCAAGCAGAACAACCCCTGCCGCCACCAGTGTAAATAAATGTTTAAATTTAATTCCCGAACTGAAAATAACTGAACAGGCAATGAGGAAAATAATGGCTGCTGTACCAATATCCGGCTGGAGTACAATCAAGGCCAGAATAATTACCGTCAAAACAAGCGGCGGCAATACCCCTTTACTGAAATCCTTAATATAGGCCTGTTTTTTCGAATATACCGAAGCCAAATACATAATTAATCCCAACTTGGCAAATTCTGCCGGCTGCAGATTTACCGGGCCGAAAGAAAACCATGATTTTGCATTATTTATCGTATTTCCAAATAACAATACACCAACCAATAATAAAATAACAACTAAAATGATAATCTTCATTAGCTTTTGATAATATTTATATGGGAAAATACAGCAAAAAATAAACCCGGACAGCCCAATTACAAACCATTGCATCTGCCTGATAAGGTAATATGTACTTTCATGACCTTCCACTACCGCAATAACCATACTTGCACTATAGATCATTACCATGCCAAATAATGATAAAAGTATAGGTGTTATCATTAAAGTAAAATCGTAATCTTTTAATTTCTGTATCATCTTTTTTCTCCCCATTTAAATATAAGCCGATGCTCAGATGAAAAAGAAATTTATATTAATATAACAAATTTAAGAATATAGTGTAACACATTTGTCCGCCATAAAATGGCATGCAGTAAATATATCGGCAAAAATAATGCTTGCCTAAATATAATGTTAGGAAATACATGCCATAAATAAAAAAACTTTGCCATTATATTTGCAAGCAAAGTTTTTGCCTACCGTCACACTGTATACACTAATTGCATAAATGTGTTATACGGTATTTTGAGCGGCTTCATGCAGGATATTCAGCTGCTTTTCAAGATTTCCAAGCAATGCTTTTCCTTCATCTTCACTGATCAGATCCAAACGCACTGCAAAATCGATCTCCTTAGAAAGGCCGTACATCTGCGTATCAAGGACCTCTTCGTATAAAGGACATTGCGGCATCGTCAGGTTATCTATTTGAACTTCTATTAACCGTAAAATTTTTTCAGCATCAGCCTTAAGAAGGGCATAGGCTTTTTCTCGATGAGTCATAGTCGCCTCAGGCATCAATATTATCCCTCCGTTAAAAAGCTTTCTTCTATATTATATTATCGTCTGGATAGAAAAAATGCAAATAAAATTATCAATAACCACAGACGAAGATGAGAAAAATTAAATCTCAGCAAAACCCCAAATGAATGTAAGTGTTTTCACAGTTAATAAGCTCACTAATAACTTTTTTTAAAATTATAGACCAGGTAATTATTTTGCTTTCTTACCTGCAAAATTAACTGCAGTCTGCTATTCTAGGTAGAGATATATTAAAAAGAGGTGAAAGAAATGATCGTGCCAATTACCGGCAATGTTACATATCCTATTACACTCGATCCGACGGTATGGATCTTTGATGATCGAAAAATCGAGTTTGAACACGCGTTTCAGTATAGTACGGAGACAAAAGAAGAAGATGAACTGGAAAAAGCATCAGAAAGGTTTAATCGTGAGGTTTATCAGCAGTCTGCAAAGCCGCCTGTTAACAGAAGCATTAAAAAGTTTGAACGGGAAAAAATCCTGCAAAGTACCTATGTAATGCCACTTGGAGATTTTATTGACAATGCAGAAGTAAAACCGGGCGCAGAAAATGCAACACTGGCTACGGAGAAAGGCGAAGTTGTTATTTCCCTGGAGGAGCTCAAAGAAAGTTATTTTCTTTTTGCCAGGGATGGCAAGCCATTAACAGAAGATGGCCCAGTGCATTTATATTTTCAGGACGGCTCCAACAAAGAAAATCCAATTAAAAACATTATTAAAATCATTATCAATTAGTCATTCATTTTACGGAGAGGATCGTGATGCTTTTATGTCATCACGATCCTCTCTTATTTTATATTTTCTTCTGCAGCCTGAATCCGTTTTATAACCAGGGCTTGCCGTGTAAATTCTTTCGTATATTTTCATGTAAATTACCCAAAATAACATTAATTGATATTTGTTAGTAGCGATCATTTGGAGGGATACGAACAATGAGATTACGGCAATCGATCATCATAGGCGCTGCCATGCTGCTGTTTATTTCAGGATGTCAGCAAAATAACGATAACGAAGAACCATTGGCAAACGAGGACCAGGAACAAAGTGATCGAATTATTCAAGTAAGGGATTCAGATCCGGTTGAACAGCGGGAATTAACAAATGGCGAAATTGCAGATCACCTTGCAAATGTAGCAAGCGAGGTTCCTGAAGTAAATGATGCAGCCTCCGTTGTAGCAGGTCCCTATACAGTTGTTGGGATTGATGTGGATGGAGAGCTTGATCGTTCCAGAGTGGGAACGGTAAAATATTCAGTGCAGGAAGCACTTTATCACGATCCATACGGAAAAACCGCAGTGGTTGTTGCGGATGCTGACGTCACAGAAAGAATCAGGGGAATGGCAGATAAACTCAGGCAGGGACATCCTGTCAGGGGAGTAGTGGATGAGATCGCAGCCATAGTGGGCAGGTATATGCCTGAATTCCCGATTAGTCACGACCAGCCGGAAGAGCCTGATCAGAATAAACGGACAGTTCCTGAAGAAGATGAACGGAAGATGGAAGAGCTGGAAGAAGAACATTCACACAACCAAAGTGGGAGTACAGATTAAATTCAGTGTTGTAAATTCACTATAAGAAAAATAAGGTTTCCGGTCTGAGTAGCCGGAAACCTTATTTTATTGCTGCAGTTCCGCTTTATTATCATCCTTATACTTATTATAGTATTGTACCCCAAATTGGGACCCTTCCGAGACCATTTTGGAATTTTCCAGCTGTGCCGTATCATTGCCCTCAGACTGATCCGGAACTCCTGCATCTTCAAAAGTAGGATCAGATCCATTGGTGAAACGGTTGACTTTTTCCCGGACATTTTGGGCCTGTTCAATTAATTTTTCCCTGTTTTCTTTATCTTTGAGATAATATCCTGCCGCTGTTGCACCGATTGCTCCAGCTGCCCCAACAGCAGAAAGAATAAAGCTTTTTCTCATTAAGTAATTCACCCTTCCCTTTATTCCTTTAATTATTATATTCCCCCGGAAAATTTAATTAAAACATGCCAAACACTTCTTTATTCCGCACTTTTTATGTTAAACTTTAACATATTGCAATATGAATAATGAATCTAATCATAGCTAGAGGGTGAAATAATGAAAGTAATATGTCCGCTATGTGATAAAATAGAATATTTGGATGATAATTCATTTCAGGCAAAACGGCTGAGAAATCGAAGGAAGCATATGTTTTTATGCAGGAAATGTTATGAGCGGATTGAAGTAAAAACAAAGGAAAGACATGCAACAGGCAAATTCCGATTATACAGCGTGAAAAAAAATTCCAGCAGTTTAATTTAAATAAAGGCTGTGAAATTTTGAGGAAGGATCCTCATTATCACAGCCTTTTGTCCTTTTATTTATCTTTCTTTCGCTGATTATGCAGCCTAAGCCTGTATATGGCTAGGACGAGGGAAATAATAATCAGACTTTCGGTAATCGGCAATTTAAAAATACTGAATATCGTAATAATAAATACACCGATCGCAAACAAAATATAAACAATTACAGATTTCATTAAAGGAAGTTTTTTTGCAAAACCCAATTTATATGCAATCAAGCCAAATATGAAATTCAATACATAAAAAACCCAGAATAAATTAATGGACGTCCCATAATTATCCAATAAAAAATCAAAAATAATGCCGAAATTTGTATCCATCTTACTCCTCCATTACTTGAACTTTCCTATCAAACCCTTGTACTATCATACTAGAACTTATGCCGGGATGCTAGTTTTTTCCGTGTTAATTTTTTTTGAATAATCCCTAAAGGCTATGTCCATTTATCACTTACTTAACAATCTCCCAAATTTAATATATACTATTTTTGACCCGAAAACTTAGGCAGTAGGCATAAGTTTTTTGCAAAAGTTTTCGCGCCGCAGAATATAAAGTAAAATTTTCCAGCCGGGTTAATTTCATAATTGCTTATTTTATGTAGCTGAACTTTCATATGGAATCAGGTTAATATAAAGCTATTCCCGTCGCTTGAAGCGGAAGGCGCTAATTACCGGGCGGAAATTAGTTCATCAGGGTTTCAATACTAATTTTTTGTTATGAAATTAATTCAGGTAAAAATGATTTTGCTTTCTTGCCAAGAAAGAAGAAATTAACGGAGAAATTCCGAAACAGAGGTGTTACAGTGAAAAAAATCGATATCCCTATGCTCCTATTGGCATCATTCGTTATCTTATCATTTGCTGGAGTTGGATTTGCCATTGCACTTAGAAGTGTTTGGCTTATTATATTATTGATTATAGTAGGATTCAGCGCCATGGGGTATGGCATTTATTTGAAGAAAAAAAAGGAAAAGTGACTGCTTCACTAAGCGTCACTTTCTTCCGGCTTTAATATAATCATCTAATATCACTCTCTGAATGGATGGATTGCATACAAAAATTGAATTGTTTCCAAGCATATTTATTTCATCTCCATCCACATTGGTCATTACACCCCCGGTCTCCTCCACAATAATTTTTCCGGCTGCAATATCCCACGGAGCAAGCCGCATCGTTAAATACCCGTCAAGCGTTCCCTCAGCTACATAAGCTAATTCCAAAGCAGCGGATCCATAGGTTCTGGAGCCGCGGACTGTTTTTATTAATTTTTGCATAGCACTAACATCCACCAGCCGATTCTCGCACAGCCATAAATGATTCAAACCAAGTATGGCTTGATTTAATGGTACATATGCTTTCTTTGAAGGTAATTTTTGGTGATTCTTATAGGCTCCTTCATTTCTTTTTGCACTGTAAAGGACATCTTCCATTACATTATAAATAAACCCAATTTCCCCAATACCATCCTGGTAGATACCAACAGATATTGCAAAATTTCTTTTTTGATGGACGAAATTCATTGTCCCGTCTATCGGGTCAATAATCCAAACCGTTCCATCCAGATGTGTAACTTCATCGCCATATCCTTCCTCACCTATTATTTGGTGATTGGGATATACAGATTTAATTTTATTGACAAAAAAGGATTCCGTGTCCCGGTCTATTGCAGTAACAAGGTCATTTGCATGTGACTTTGTCTCAATAGTGAGCGGATCATTCATTTTTTTTCTTATTATTTTACCAGCTTCCAGCACCCAGGATTTTGCGAAATTATAAATATTTTTGCGTATGTCTTTTTCCATATATTTTCCTCCGAATATTACTCTATGATATATAGTACCAATTATAGCTCTGATTAGTCATCAAGTGTTATAATATGTCCCCGGGAATATTTTTGGGTTTCTGTTAATAAATTGCTCCTAGTCATCTTCTATCTCAAGCAGCTGCCGCCTTAATTGTTCCAAACGCTCTTTTGATTTGATAATCTGCACTTTATCACTTGCTTTTAATGCATCATTCAGTGTAACGAGTTCATAATCAATTTCCATACGAATTACAGGTAATTTCTTTTGTGCCTCTTTACGCCTCAACGCCTCCATTACATACTTCATTTTTTCACAACCTTTCGATTACCTTTGATTATATTTATGTTTTACTTATTAGTTTGGTTCAATTCTCATTTGCCAAATGGATTTCTATTTATTTTTTAATTCCCAAATATTAATTTTTTGAAACATGACAGTGGTTAAACTGCTGTAAAGCAGCACACTGCTTGACTTGATATTCCATATCATGAATAATCATATTTGTAATAAAGATGTGTAGGAAAGGACTGTTCACATGACATTTCAAGGATTTGAACAAAAAGACTTTGATACATTTTCCATTGAAGGACTTGATGGAAGAATGGAAGCAATAAAAAACAGGATCCAGCCCAAATTCAAGGAAATAGGCAGTGAACTGGCAGACTATTTGTCTCTTCAGCTTGGCAATGAAGTATATCTGCATATAGCAAAGCATGCCCGAAGAACGGTGAATCCCCCAAACGACACATGGCTGGCGATAGCGGATAATAAACGGGGATATAAAAAGCACCCGCATTTCCAAGTAGGTTTATTCGATGATCATGTTTTTATTTGGCTGGCTCTTATATATGAATTGGATCATAAACGGGCCATTGCAGAAACATTTGTCAACAGTTTTGAAGAGATTAAGAAATTGCCTGATCATTATGTTGTCTCTCTCGATCACATGAAAAAAGAGGCAATCAGTCTGGAAGATCTCAAGTTGAAAGATGTGGAAAGATTTCGTGATGTGAAGAAATGCGAATTTCTAATCGGACAGCATTTGTCCCCTGATGATGCAAGGACAACAAACGGAGGCGAGTTTCTGGAAACAGCAAAGGAAACATTTAATTCATTAATCCCCTTGTACCAAAAAGCCCTGAGAAGCAGGTCTGCATCCAATTAGCTTGAAGAAAAATAATAAAACATCGATTTGTGATATCCCTATAAACAGGTTATGAAAGGGTCATGCTGCAAATGACCCTTCTTTTTACTTCATGGATATGAAATTTCCATCCGCTTCTTTTGCTTTCTTCAATACAAGATAACCTACGTATCCTGATTGTTTTTCAAACTGTTTCAGCAATGTTTTTTCTTCACTTTTTGAGGGCACAACCTGCTTAAAACGATTATATTGCAGTAAAACCTCTTCGCGATTTACTTTGCTTTCATACGCCTTCTCGATCAAAGAAAAAAACTTGACTACATCAATAACCTCTTCTTTTGTCCACGTTTCATCAATGGGATAATGATAATTCATTTTTGAAATCCACCTGCCTGCTGCCAGTTATTTCTAATTTTATCAGTCTGCTTCACAATAGTTTGAATGAGTTCTGCCACGGAAGGTATATCATGAATGCCTGCCACACCTTGCCCTGCCCAGCCAAAACCTTCTTCCTTCATTCCATCATAAATATAGCGTTTGTTTGCTTCACCGCTAATATAGTTCTTTAAGCCATCATACCCTTTTTCCAAATTTTCCATTTCCAATATTTCATCTGTCCAATTATTCCTCAGTGCCCTTGCCGGGGTTCCCAATGTACGTTTAATTACTACTGTGGCATTTTCATCTGCATCCAGTATTGCTTTTTTGTAGTTTTCATGTGCATCAATACATTCTTTGGTTGCAATAAATCGCGTACCCATTTCGATCCCTTCTGCTCCAAGAGCCAATGCAGCCATTAAACCTCTGCCGTCCACAATACCGCCTGAAGCAATCACAGGAATAGAAACACTGTCGGCCACCTGGGGGGTTAATACGAAAGTGCCTGTATCTTCCCTGCCGAGATGGCCGCCGCCTTCCTGGCCAACAACCATAACGGCGTCTGCACCAAGCTCTTCCGCTTTTTCCGCCTGCCTGCGTGCTGCCACCAGGACAAGCTTTTTTATATTATGCCCTTCCACCATATCCAATACTCCTTTTGGATTCCCGCCGGTAACAGAAATAACCGGAACTTGTTCTTCAACGGCAGCCTGCACCATATGCTCAAATGGGCGGCCATGCTGACCAATGGCAAAGTTTACTCCGAAAGGCCTATCTGTCAGCGTTTTCAATTTATGTATTTCACTTCTTAATTTATTTTCATCCGGTAAACTCATTGCTGTAATTTGCCCTAATCCCCCAGCATTTGAAACAGCTGCAGCCAAATCTGCATAGGCCAAATAAGCCAGCCCGCCTTGAACGATTGGATATTTAATATTTAGTAATTCCGTAATTCTCGTTTTCATTATTTTCCCCGCCTTCTTTCCTTCCCTCCCTTTCATCGTATCATTAATACCATTGTTATATCCAATCGTTTAGCTCTATCCAAGCTAGAAAAGAACAAAAATAAAAGAGCTGCATGTGCAGCCTGAACTGCCCCCTGTCAAGTAGACAGTGGAAATAATAAAAACGATTTATGCGGCCATAGCTCTATATT
>NZ_WIXN01000048.1 GCF_010994035.1 Virgibacillus aidingensis | reverse complement strand
TTCGACCCAGAAAACAACACATGGAGGTATGAAAAGATGACCCAAATAAATATTACTATAGATTTAGAAGATCTTAAAGAGAAAGTCGAAAATAGTCCTTTGGAATCTCCTGTTAAATCTTCTTTAGCTCTGATTTTAAATTCATTAATGGAAAAAGAAAGGGACGAATATATTAATGCTCTTTCTCATGAGCGAACAGACAGTCGCAGAGGCTATCGGAATGGTTACTATGAGCGTGAATTGATCACCGGGGCCGGTACACTTAAACTAAATGTACCACGCACGAGGGATGGGGAATTTTCTCCATCGGCTTTTAAAAGGTACGAGCGATACGACCAGGCTTTAGTCATCTCCATGATGGAAATGGTTATCAATGGTGTGTCCACACGCAAAGTGTCCAATATTGTTGAAGAGTTATGCGGTAAGAAGGTTTCAAAGTCATTTGTATCAGAGATTACAAAATC
The DNA here is from genome assembly GCF_010994035.1 of Virgibacillus aidingensis. Taxonomy (GTDB): domain Bacteria; phylum Bacillota; class Bacilli; order Bacillales; family Amphibacillaceae; genus Virgibacillus_N. The sequence goes on along the minus strand of NZ_WIXN01000048.1, from coordinate 982 downwards.
TTTAGATCCAATTGTAAACGACTGGAAAAATCGTCCTTTAAATGTATACTACTTCCCTTATATTTACGTAGATGCGATGTATATCAAAGTTCGAGAAGGAAAGCGTGTCGTCTCAAAAGCAGTCTATGTTGCTTGTGGTGTTAATGAAAAAGGATACAGAGAAATCATTGGCCTGAAAGTAGATCATAAAGAATCCGAACAGAGCTGGTCTAGCTTTTTCGAATACTTAAAATCCCGTGGTATTCATTCACCACAGATGATTATCTCTGATGCCCATGCAGGATTAATTAAAGCCATTAGGGAAACATTCTTAGGTACTTCCTGGCAAAGGTGTACAGTGCATTTACTGCGAAACATTGTTGATACCATGCCAAAAAAGGGTATGGAGGAAGCTAAAGAGGATCTTAAAGCTATTTTCAGAACATCTAAACGTAAACATGCCGATGAATTAAAAACAAGCTTTATCAATAAGTATCAAGATACAAAAAAACTACAAAAGGCAATAGAACTATTGGATAGTGGCTATGAAGATGCGATGCAGTTTCATTCTCAACCACCAAAATACCACAGATATTTTAGAACAACTAATATGATCGAACGAGTAAATAGAGAGATTCGAAGAAGAGAAAAAGTCATTTCCGTCTTTCCAAATGATCAATCGGTAATTCGTATCATTGGTTCAGTCCTTATGAACATCGATGAGGAGTGGGCAAATAAACAGTACCTAAAGAACTATGATGGATCAGAAGACTAGTAAAGAAGGAAACCAAAGATAACGCCACCATTGACTTTGCTTTTATCCGTGTTCAAGGAAGCTTCGAAGGATGGCCAGAATAATGCCTTAAGGGCACATCCTTCTCTATATTGTAACACGGATAAATCGATTCTAAGTATTTGCCGGCGGGGCCCCGACCCCTTCCAGCAAATACTAAGAATCGGGCACTGCAGTCAATGGCAAGCAGCAAAGCTGTGGCTGCTATAG
>NZ_WIXN01000047.1 GCF_010994035.1 Virgibacillus aidingensis | reverse complement strand
CCAGGAATGGGGTCAGCAAGCGAAGCGCGGTAGTTTTACTGGCTTTTTAAATGAAAAAGAGGACCTTCTTTTGTATAGTTATGTTTGCCGACAAAAACTAACAAAGGAGATCCTCAAATGAACGATATCATATCTACGCTAACAATGAAAGAATTAGAAAAAATTACATACAGCGCTTTACAGGAAAGTTTTTCTCAGGTCATGGCACAAACACTACAAGAATTAGATGAGGCGATTGCCACAGGAAGGGATAAGAAGAGGTTTTATCTAAAGGATAAGCGAACGTTAAAATTTGAATCCGTCTTTGGGCAAGTGGAATTGAAAAGAAATTATTATCAGGATAAGGAAACTGGAAAGTACGTCTATTTATTAGACCAATATTTAGCTTTTGATGGCACAAAAGGAATGAGTCCAGTTGTACAAGATTTGGCTATTGAATTAGCTGTTACAGGTGTTTCTTATCGTCAGGCCAGTCAAGCAATGGAGAGGCTTTTAGGTTATCCCGTGATTAGTCATGAAGCCATACGCCAGCAACTTTTAAATACTGAGGTGGTTCCCGAAAAATCTGTGCCACTTGAACAAGATGTTGTATTCGTTGAGGTTGACGGACTTTACACGAAAAGCCAAGAGAAAAAGAAAAAAGGACGAGAAGTTAAAATTGCCAGTGTGCATCAGGGCTGGGAAATGAATGGCAAGCGAGCAAAGTTAATTGAAAAACGGCATTTCATTCATCAAGGTAAACTGCCTTTTTGGGAAGAGTTTGAGCAGTATCTCATGGAAACTTATGAGTACAATCCAACCAAGCACCATCTCGTTATTAATGGGGATGGCGCGAAGTGGATTACATCCTGCCGAGAATATTTCAGGCACAATGCCACTTTTGTCATTGATCGTTTTCATGTAGCCCGCGATGTGCAGCGTCTGTTTAGAAAGCATCCAAGATATCGAGCTATTCGAAAGAAACTGGCAAACTATGATTGGAAAGGTTTCATGGTGGAATTAAATAGTGCAGTGGGTACACTGGAAAACGAAAAGAAAGAAGAACGGTTGGAAGAATTAATAGCGCAACTCTCTCAATATCCGGAGGCACTTGGTGACTATCGTGAGAAGTTGAAAAAGAAAGGCATAGATACAACAGAATTCCGTCCAATGGGGAGTGCCGAGGGAACGATGAGTGTGTTCGCTAGACGGCTTAAAAATGGACGTAGCTGGTGTAATTTAGGTCTTGATAAATTCATCGATGTCTTTGTCGCACTTCAAGACAACTTGGAGATTAAAACATTGCAAGGAATACTTGAACAAACGCAGGAAGTAGAGCAGACAAGTATCCAAGCAAAACCACCTAAACACTTTGTAGAAAAACTGAGGGATAGCGCCGCAGAAGCGACGCGAAACAATCTTGGTTATTTAAAGCAGTCTGTAAGAAAACCAATAACAGCAGCTTTAAAGGGACTCAGAGGAATTTAAAAAAGGTAAAGTGTCACAACTAATGAAAGGATAAAAACATGAGAGCGTTA
>NZ_WIXN01000046.1 GCF_010994035.1 Virgibacillus aidingensis | reverse complement strand
ATATTTAATTGCTTGCCCAAGTGAACTTTTCGGTAGTACTTTCGGAGTTTGTTCTTGAAGCCATGCTGAAAAAGCCTCCAATATAGGTTGGCTATATTCTAAACGCTGTTTATAACGCTCTTCTGGACTAACATCCTTTAATTGGCGTTCTATTTTAAAGAGTTCGTTACAGAACTCTAAACCTTCTGTTGCTTTAAGTTCAGTAGTACCCGCAGATGCAGGAAGTGCTTTTAATGCATCTGTAAATTTACGGCGGGCGTGAGCCCAGCATCCAACCAGCTTTAAGTGAGGGATTCCATTATATCCTGCATAGCCATCGACATGCAGAAATCCGGAGAAGCCTTCTAAAAACCGTCGTGGATGTTTGCTCGCACGGGTTTGTTGATAATCGTACAGGACAATTGGTACATCCGTATGTCCGGAACGATATAGCCACATATAGGATTTTGAAGTTGCGGCACGTTCTGATTCCCGCAATACTTGTAAATTAGTCTCATCCGCATGCAGTGCATCCAGTTCCAATAACTTGGTATGCATCGCATTGTAAATTGGTTCTAGCCAGGCACTGGAACCATATATCATCCAGTTGGCCATGGTTTGACGTGAGATGGACACCCCAAATCGCTCAAAATACTTTTCTTGGCGGTACAAAGGTAATCCTTCCACGTATTTTTGTGACATAATAAATGCTGCCGCAGTTGGCGAAGCCAAGCTGCCTGGGAAAGCCGGCTTAGGCATTGGCGCAGTTACGATAGGAGTATTGATTTCATTTTGTTCACAATGACGGCAGCTATATACTTTCTGTACATGTTCTACAACTTTAACTTCAGCTGGAATGATTTTTAATTCTCTACGCACTTCCGTGCTCATCTCATGCAGCTTCCCATCGCAACACAAACAGACCTGCTCCTCAGGGGAGAGATCATATTCAATCGTCTCCTTCGGCAGGTTTTCAAGCTGCTGCTCGCGCTGACCTTTACTTTTTTTCTTGCGTTGGTATGTAATCGTTTCAATAGTTGGCTCTTCCAACGTTGAATTAGCTGTGTCTTCGGCTTCATTGAAAAGAGAGAGTTGATCTGGGTTTGTTTTCTCACTTGATGATCCAAATTGGCGTTGTTGGCTTAACTTAAATTGCTCCTCGTACCATTTTAATTTTGCTTCCAACTCTTCATTTTCCAATTCCAATTTTTCCGTACGCTCGATGTAATATTCAATTGTATTTTTTGATTTATTCATCGTTTTTCCCATAATTTAAGTATACAAAATGGAATCCGCCTTGGCTAGTCGGATCCCATGTTTTCATTGATAAATTATAGAATGGTTCTTGCTTTTACTTCCAGGTGTGCTTGTTTCTGATGTAATGGTAAACCATCTAACAGCCAACGTAGTTGGCGAGGACTGATACCCATTGGTGCTGTCATATCCTTTTCGCTCGATGGCCAATGGAATGTTCCTCTTTCCAGCCGTCGATAATGAAGCCAGAAACCATTATGCTCCCACTGGAGTATTTTCAGCTTATCACGCTTTCGGTTACAGAAAACGAATAAGCAAGGAGAAAAAGGATCAAGATCAAAACACTCTTTTACAATGA
>NZ_WIXN01000045.1 GCF_010994035.1 Virgibacillus aidingensis | reverse complement strand
ATTTTCGTAATAATTATTGAGTACTATTTAGTACTATGATATAATTAAGTTATTACATAAGGATTTGAGGGATTCGATGCGTATTAAAAAAAGTATTTCCAAGAATTCTGTCTCCTATTCTGTTATTGAAAATGTACGAGATATCCACGGAAAATCTACGACAAAAGTGGTGGAAGCACTAGGGAATGAACAGGAAATCCTTGAAAGACATCCAGGTGTAGACCCTGAAGAATGGGCGCGAGCTTACGCAAAAAAGCTAACAGAAGAAAAGAAGAAGAAAACTGAATCGGTTCTTATCAAATATAATCCAAATAAAACGATAACCAAAGATACGAGTCGGTCTTTTAACGTCGGGTACCTTTTTTTAAAGTCACTCTTTCACCAATTGAAACTGGATAAAATATGCGAAGGTATTTCGGAAAGGCACCATTTCACTTATGACTTAAAAAAAATTCTCTCCCTCTTAATTTACATGCGAATCCTTCATCCTACATCGAAAAAAGGAACGTTAGAGCGGGCAGACAAATTACTGGAAAAGCACGAGGTCGAACCGCAGCACATGTACCGTGCACTCGATATTTTAGCGGTAGAATCGAACGTCATAGAAAAAGCAGTCTATAAAAATAGTACGGCAATTGTGGAGAGAAAAACAGAACTCCTTTACTATGACTGCACGAACTTTTACTTTGAAATAGAAGAAGAAGATGGCCTAAAACAATATGGGATGTCCAAAGAAAACCGGCCCAATCCAATTGTTCAAATGGGACTCTTTCTGGATGGCAGTGGCCTGCCACTCGCTTTTGTCATCAATCCGGGGAATCAGAATGAACAACCTACATTAAAACCATTAGAGAAGCGAATTTTAAAGGACTTCAAACTTTCTAAGTTTGTCGTTTGTACCGATGCCGGTCTTTCCTCTTATGAAAATCGATTGTATAATTCGATGAATAAGCGTGCTTTTGTGACCACCCAATCCATTAAAAAGTTAAAAAAGCATTTAAAAGAGTGGGCGCTCGATCCAAAAGGCTGGAAGATAGCTGGTCAGGAGCCAAACAATAGAAAGAAGAAAGTGATCAACTTAAATGACCTCGATATGGAAAAAGATAGCCAAGTATATTATAAAGAGCGTTGGATCAAAGAAAACGATCTAGAACAGAAATTAATTGTGACCTTTTCGCCAAAACATAAACGGTATCAATCAAGCATTCGAAAAAGACAAATTGAACGGGCTCAAAAGAAGATGGATCATCCGTCTACAATTGAGAAGAAGCAGGCAAATAGTCCAGACCGTTTTATTCAATCGAAACATATCACCGAAGATGGAGAGATCGCTAATAAAAGCAGCCACTCGCTCAATTCAAACAAGATTAAAGAGGAAGCACAGTTCGATGGATTCTACGGTGTGTGCACAAACTTAGAGAGTACTCCGGAACAAATTGTAAAGATTAATCAACGACGATGGGAGATTGAAGAATCCTTTCGAATTCTAAAAAGTGAGATGCGAACACGACCGGTTTTTCTTCAAAAAGACGAACGAATCAAAGCACATTTCTTGGTCTGTTTTTTATCGTTATTGATTTTTCGATTACTGGAGAAAAAGATTGATGAAAGCGCAACATGTCCTGAAATTATTGAAACACTGAGAAACATGAATGTATTGGAATCAACCAGTGAAGGCTATATTCCAACTTATACTAGATCGGATTTAACAGACACCTTACATGACGTTTTTGGCTTTCGGACCGATACAGAGATCGTAACCATAGAAAAAATGAAAAAAATTTTAAAACAAATAAAGAAACATAAATAGTACTCACTTTTGG
>NZ_WIXN01000044.1 GCF_010994035.1 Virgibacillus aidingensis | reverse complement strand
TCAAACTCTCCATAAAAGTTTGGTTTAATAATGGACACCAATCCATTATTTTCTCTTAGCTTCAAAAAATTGATTCAGGGTTATGAAGTCTTCCTCAGCCAAATCTCTTCGGCCTCCAACTTCCTACCTTGACATCTGTTTACATACTGGTTGTTTTGTTCAGTTTTCAAAGAGCAAATGTATCATTGCCGCTTATTTTGCGACAAGATTATATTATATCACCTTAAGCAGATTATGTCAACATGCATTTATTCGCGTTTGTACCTCTGCTCAATTCGGCGACCTTATTATAATATCACACAAACACATCGAAGTCAAGAGGACTCCAAGTATGTTTTTGTGGTAAAAATAATAAATGGGCCTGAGTGGACTCGAACCACCGACCTCACGCTTATCAGGCGTGCGCTCTAACCAGCTGAGCTACAGGCCCATATTGTTTTGGAGCGGGTGAAGGGAATCGAACCCTCGTCATCAGCTTGGAAGGCTGAGGTTTTACCACTAAACTACACCCGCATAAGGGTATTTTCTTATTTTAGGATTCCGAACCAAATGTCTTAGCATCTCCCGGTTTATCTGAGGGAGTTTAGTGCTTAAAGGCTATGTTGAATTCGAAGATCACTTCGTTTATTACTGCATTCTCATTAACTTAGATGGTCGGGAAGACAGGATTTGAACCTGCGACCCCATGGTCCCAAACCATGTGCTCTACCAAGCTGAGCTACTTCCCGGACATGGCGCGCCTGAGAGGAGTCGAACCCCTAACCTCTTGATCCGTAGTCAAACGCTCTATCCAATTGAGCTACAGGCGCAATCAAGGGGTGTTTTATATTATTATCCATCGTAGTAATTGGTGAATATGCGGTCGAGAGGACTTGAACCTCCACGGGATTAACTCCCACTAGGCCCTCAACCTAGCGCGTCTGCCATTCCGCCACGACCGCATAAAAAGTCAATAATAAACATGGTGCGGATGAAGGGAGTCGAACCCCCACGTCCTTAACGGACACTAGAGCCTGATTCTAGCGCGTCTGCCAATTCCGCCACATCCGCAAAGTAATGAAAAAATGGTGAGCCATGGAGGATTCGAACCTCCGACCCTCTGATTAAAAGTCAGATGCTCTACCGACTGAGCTAATGGCTCTCGTTTCAAATTCTTCTTTATAAACAGCAGCTACATTTTCAATGACCCCTACATCTGCCAGCAAACTGGAAAACAGAAGGGAATAGAAATAAAAAAATACTATTAAACAAATAGTATGTTTATCATTTACCACTACTATTTCCGAATTAGAATGTATTTGGCTGGGCCACTAGGATTCGAACCTAGGATGCACGGGATCAAAACCCGATGCCTTACCGCTTGGCTATGGCCCAAAAGATGGCGGTCCGGACGGGACTCGAACCCGCGACCTCCTGCGTGACAGGCAGGCATTCTAACCAACTGAACTACCGGACCAGGCTAATATTCATTTATAAGAATCTTTGACATACAGAAGTTAGATCCTCTGTATGCCAAAGTGATGACCCGTACGGGATTCGAACCCGTGTTACCGCCGTGAAAGGGCGGTGTCTTAACCACTTGACCAACGGGCCATGCTATAATGGCGGAGAAGGAGGGATTTGAACCCTCGCGCCGGCAAAACCGACCTACACCCTTAGCAGGGGCGCCTCTTCAGCCACTTGAGTACTTCTCCATATGGCTCCACAGGTAGGATTCGAACCTACGACCGATCGGTTAACAGCCGATTGCTCTACCACTGAGCTACTGTGGAATAGAGTTTTGCAAAAGAAAAATCAAGTTCGTTTGATTTTTATGCCGAAAATTATCATACCTCAAAGTATATCAATTGTCAACATCCAGTTTAAAATCAGATGCGGATTCCTTGAGACTTTATATAATTTAACATGTCCTATTTCATTCGTCAACAAATTTTAATATAAACCGCGGGATATTTTTTTAAGCTTTGGCTGCTATAATTGAATAAATAGCTTTTATTAAATAAGACTATTGGTCATCTTTTATGCATGAACTTCGACTTTCTCCTGATAAGCCAATTTACCATGGCATTTTCCGCATCCATATTTTTTCGTATTCACGGGAGTTTGACACTTAATCTATCATAAAAATCGCAAAAGCCTTATAATGGCTTTATTTTTTTGTC
>NZ_WIXN01000043.1 GCF_010994035.1 Virgibacillus aidingensis | reverse complement strand
AAGAACGGACTAAACGATACAAAATAAGGGACTTTAAAAATCTCCCACAAGTACTTGACTCAATCATTCAGTCTCTAGTTCTTTTAAACTCAGCTTGGATGTGTTAAATTTATTCATGAGAGCCACTCCTTGTCTTTTGGGGTTTAGTCACTTTAAATATACAAGAAGTTGGCTCTCTTTTCTATGGCAATATAAATGATGATTTAAAGATGTACAGTTTTGATTGTATAACGATGTACAGAAATGTTTTTTTATGATTTGTCAATAAATATGAGAACTTTACATGGATCCTCCGCGGACATGATTAACATGCCAGGAAGCCAGTCCCCACAGAGTCTGGCATGGCTAATCAGGCTATCATGTCCGCTTCTCCATATAAAGTTGTTGAAGTACCGTAATCAAAACTGTACACTCTTATTTAATCACTTTTGTACATCCTTATACTATCATTTATAGGCAAAATTAAAAATAATTCTACCGCGCTTCGCTTGCTAACCCTGATTTTTCAAAAATGGACAAAAAGCACGTCCATTTCGAAAAAAACCAAGGATTAAATTTGTTGCCCAAAAAAACTAAAATTAATGTTTTTTATTTTTATTTGCCTAAAAACATTTTACTCATACTTCAAAATGCAACCAACTGAATATTCGGATAACATTCTCCCTTTTAATAGATTCTCCCTCATGGAGAGAATATGGATAATCTCCCAATATTGAATTCCTTTTCATTCATAATATTTATCCAATATTATTTAGATATCAAAATAGAGTGTTCTTCACCTTTATTTTGTTTGTACTTTTTCATCCCCTATTCTAAATTAATAATTTTTCTGTTCAATTTTTATAAACCTATTTACTCATTTACTAAGAAAGGTAGCAATAGTTAACACAAAAACATTTTCCTTGATAAATTAACGTTTATGGGTACTTATAAAAAGAGGTTAGTAATTCTCCAAAAGGACCAAACAAAAATAGAATAGCGATGATCATAATAATACATGCAATCCAAAATAAGAACTTTTTCACTAAGCCATCTCCTTTGTTAAAAAAATTAATATACACATAGTTGTATTTACCCTTTATCTAAACTCAATCCTCACAAAATTAAAAAGTCCAATTATACAAAATATTACGAATATAATAATAACAACCAAATAAAAATCTTGAAGAGACTGTATAACTCCGAGTTGGTTCTCTGGTGTCATTGCATAAGCTGGCTGGGACCACGGATAATACTTTCCATACTTTGAACTGGATATAAAGACATTAGGCATAACAAAAGCAAAATTAATGGCTATTGGAAGAGCAAAATTTTTCAATCGAGTGGATAGCCAAAGTTGTATTGCAATTAATGGCAATGTTGCAAACCATCCTCCGAAAAACAGTTTTAATACACTTATAAAAGGGAAAATCCCCGAGACCCCCATTAATTTCCCAATTACAAAAAAATACCCAAATAAAACCGTATTTGTCAAACCGATTAGAGACCACGCCCAAATCATTTTGGATAAGTAAACTGCATTTTTAGAAATTGGAAAGGCCAGCAATTGCTCCCATCCTCCATATGCATGTTCAAAACGGCATAAGAGGGCAACAAACACACTGGATAAAACTGGGCACAAAACCATACCATACAAAAATTCTACTTGCGTCCAGGTGCCCATCCACCCAACCATGCCCACTTCCTCAAACACATGCAGATTTGTCGTATAGTTCATTACCCCAACAATTGTAAGAAAAAGCGGAAGAAGAAAAATCATTAGCCATATACTTGGATAACAGCGAATTTTTAACCATTCTGACCATAATATGCTTTTTAACATTCTGTTCCCCCTAAATCATTTCTTTTCTTGCAAATTGCAAAGCTCCCAAACTAACTAAGATAAAACCAACGATTAAACTTATACCAATCCACTCCCAGTGAAAGATTGGTGGTTTTACAATATGGGAAAAGTCTGTAATGATATTTTCTTCAGAAAGTGTGATTTGATAAGGAATAACCCAAGGAAAATATTTGGCAATACCAGGGGATGGCAACATAAATAATCCAGCTACAATTCCCAATCCACCTATAATAACAGGAATCGATTGATTTTTTATATTCATGGATATCCAAAGTTGAAAACTAATGAATGAAAAGGAACTAAGATAGGGAAACATCGTAAAGTGGAAGAGTCGAGACCAATCTAATGAGTCTCCGCCACCAAACATCATCCCGATTAACCAAAAGCCTAACATTAAGAAAAGACTTGACAATATTACACCAGAAATAATCCAAAAATATCTGACCCAATAGAACTTCACCCTTGAAATGGGCATTGAAAATATAAGATTAAAAGCATTGGCTTGATGTTCCACATTTGCAAGAAAGGAAGTCAATACCGTGACAAATAAATGGATCATCACGAAATTACTATAATAGGTTACCATCCACATGGAACCCCATATACTGTAACTTTTCCCTTGATAAACATCCTGCTGAATGTTTTGAAAATTGAGTATCAATAAAAGGGTAACTCCTGCAAGAAGGATAAAAGGAAACAATATGACAATTCCCCAAAACATCGAACGTTGTACTTTTATTAAATCGGAATAAAAAATTGGACCCATTATAAATGATGCTCCTTTCCGGTAAGACCAAGGAAAATATCTTCCAAAGATTTCTTAACACCTTCCAAACGTGATACAAAAAAACCATTTTCGACTAGTACCTTATTTGCCTCACCAGCTATTTGCGAACTTGATTCCCTTATATATAAAATGTCTTGATCTGTATAAAAGGAAGCTTTTATTCCCGATTGTTCTAAACATTTAATTGCTCGGAGAGGATTATCGACTTTAATTCTTATCTTTGTTTCACTTTCCTTACGTAGTGCATTAATTGAATCTTGAAATAAAATATTTCCTTTGTGGATGATACCTACTTGTGTAGCTATTAGCTCAATTTCGCTTAGGAGGTGACTGGATAACAAAATGGTCATTTCATATTTTTTTGGCATCTCTTTAATGAATTCACGAATTTCTTGAATTCCAGCGGGGTCAAGTCCATTGGTCGGCTCATCTAAAATTAAAAGTTGCGGATCATTCAAAAGTGCTGTAGCAATCCCTAATCGTTGCTTCATACCTAAAGAATACTTCTTTACCTTTTTATCTTTAACATTGCTTAATCCCACAAGCCGTAATACTTCATCAACACGTTTTTTATTATTTACCTGAATTAATCTGCGTACAGCTTCTAAGTTTTCATAACCCGTAAGGTGTCCATAAAATGTTGGTGTTTCTACAAGTGATCCTATTTTGCTTAAAATGGATATTCGATTTTGTGTAAGATTTTGGCTGAAAATTTTTATATCTCCGCTAGTAGGGCGGATAAGTCCAAGCAACATCCGAATCGTTGTCGTTTTTCCTGCACCATTAGGACCGAGAAAACCATAAATTTCCCCTTGTTGAACCTTCATATTCAACTTATCAACTACCGTTTGATTTTTATATTTCTTTGTTAAATTATTCGTCTCAATGTAAGCGTCAAATAAATCCCACCTACTTATGCAGGTGGGATTAGTTGTATACTCTATTTAGACTT
>NZ_WIXN01000042.1 GCF_010994035.1 Virgibacillus aidingensis | reverse complement strand
TCAAAGAACGGACTAAACGATACAAAATAAGGGACTTTAAAAATCTCCCACAAGTACTTGACTCAATCTGAAATTTATTTGTAATTGTCAAACCTAGCCTCTAAAGTGTATAATTTAGCATAATTCATTTGTATTGATAATCATTTGCGGTCGGTAATTTAAAATTTAGCAAAAGTGCTGCAAGAAGTATGAATATAATCCAATTATAGGGGGCGATATTTTGGAAAAGATGAATGTTCTTGTGGCGGGTGGAGATGCCAGAACACTGGAAGTAATAGCAAAATTAGCGGAAAAAGGGATCTCTGTATATGCTGCAGGCTTTGAAAAAGTCAATTTTGAGTCAACTGATATTCAACATACGAAAATTACCGATACTGCTGCTTCCCATTATGACGCCATCCTTCTGCCGGTTCGCGGAACAGATGGTTCTGGAAATGTTACCAGAATCTGGAACTTTAGCGTACATATAGTAAATCACTTTTAATTTAAGGACAATTTAATAGCTTGCCCAATTCAAATACTGTTGATAACCTGACTAAGCTTAAGTTGAGATATATTGTCAGAGACATAACTTTTTAGATAACAGAATTCTCTAGCTTGAATTTCACAACTGCCTAAAAAAACAAAATTCGTTCTTCCGTTGCTTCTGCAACGAAAGAACGACCGTCCCGCTGTTTCAGTTTTGTATTTTTACATCTTGCAGTTTAAGATATTGCCCCTCACTAACTGTAAGATAAGTATCTGCCTCTACATTTTCATTGGTTACAATACTTCCCAGCTGGTGAGTGCTGTCACTAGCAACCTCGTAGTATCCCATGCCAATAGAACTGTCTAGTATGATTTGATATTCACCTGCCGGGATGTCATCGCCTACTCTATACATGCCATCTGCATACACCCCATCATCCGGCTTTACAGATGGTGCATCTTCTACTGGATACATCTCTGCACTTTGCAGCTTAAAGTATTCTCCATCCTGTAAAGTAACATATGCATGCGCATCATTGGCCAGGTTATCATTGAAAATAATACTGTCCAATTCACCTGTACTGTCCGATGCACTTTCAATATAACCCATCCCATTCGCAAAAATCAGGTACTCTCCACTTGGAATATCCTCACCGATTTTATAGGTTCCGGCAGTTATCACTGTGTCATCACTCGCCTCTTCAGTACTATCTTCAGCCTCTTCTTCTGCTTCAGCCGATACCTCTGCTTCTTCCTCATCTTCTTCAGCCTTTTCTTCAATCACTTCTTCTTTCGCTTCCTGCTCCTCCTCGATTACCGTAGCCTCCTCGGAATCCGCAAGTCCATCTTCATCCTCTCCACCTGAAGCAGCAACAGCAAGAATAATGACAGCAATACCCCACATCCACCACTTTTTATAAAAAGGCTTTTTTATTTTTTCTGACATAACGTTTCTCTCCTTTGTTTAGTATTTTTTCCTTACTTTAACCATAACAAATAGCCTATACAAAAAAGTGTATAGGCTGACAAAATTACGCATTCTTAATCAAGCAGCGAACAGAAATGGAGAATAAGATACCAATAATAAATCCGAGAAGCACATCCACAAATATCACAGCTAAAAAGGTGATCAAAAAAACAGCCGCATCATTCCGGTTATAACGGCAATCCTCTAAAAACTCCCTGACACTAATTAAACTGGATACAGCAACAATGATAATTGCTGCCAGTGCTGCTTGCGGCAGATAATAAAATAACGGAGTGATAAAATAAATAGATAGCAGCATAAAACCAGATGTAATTAATAGGGCCAGTTTTGTTTTTGCTCCAGATTGATAGGCTACCGCACTTCTGGAAATAGCTCCGGCAACAGGTATGGCCCCAAAAATAGAGCTTGTCATATTAGCTGATCCCAACCCAATCAGTTCTCGATTTGGGCTTAAATTCTTACTTTCCCCTGCTTTTTCGTCCAGCGACCTGGCCACTGCATACGATTCTCCAAAAGAGATCAAACTGATAACCAATCCAAGCGGCATCAGCATTAACAACGTCTTCCACTCAGGATAAAGGAAAGTAAATACAATCTCTCCCCTCGTAATACTTCCCACAACGTTTACCCCGAGTTCATCCCAGCTAAAATAATCAACAAGTAAAATGGAAATTAAAATAATAATAAATGGACCAGGCGATGGTTTAATTAGCTTTTTACAGATCTTTAATAAAAAAATACTTCCCAATCCAATTCCAGCAGTCAATAAATGGATTTCTTTAAAGTGCAATATTATCTCCACAAAATGGCTAAAAAAATTTTGATATACTGATAAGGAAACGCCCAGCAACACATCCAATTGGTTAAAAATAATTATAAGCGCAACTGCAGTAATAAACCCGCGAATCAGGGAAGCAGGAATATAATGAAAAAATGTACCGAACCGCAGTGTGCCAAGTAAAATTTGTATAACACCTACAATGAATGCAAGCAGAATAACAAGCTCAATAAAACTTGCCTCATTATTATCCGCAATACTGGAAATGCCGGAAAAAGACAATAAGGATACGATGGAAACCGGCCCGATTGACAAATATCTGGAGCTGCCAATAAAGGCATAAATAATCGGGGGAATAGCAGCTGCGTATAAACCCATCGTCACGGGGACACCTGCAATTTGAGCATATGCCATGCTCTGCGGCAATAACAAAAATGCTACTATGATCCCTGCTGTAACATCCCCCGTCAACTGCTGCCCGTTGTATGAAAAGGACTTCTTAGATTCGGGCAGCCTTTTAAATACCATAGAAATCCCCCTTATAAAGCACATATTACTTGTACTATATTAGGAAGTCTGAAGAAAGATTCCTATGTTAAAATTTATACTTCCCGGGCCGCTTGAGTATTAAAGCAGAAATAAAACTATCCCGTATCATCAACAACATGATCTGTTTAACACTTCAATTGCTTTATATTACATTTTACCAAATTCTACATATCTTATTGATGCCACACAGCAAGGAACGCTATGGTATTAGCGGAAGATTAGAGCAGTTACTTATCGCCATCTTAACGTAACAAGCAATCGGCAGCATTCAATTTCGTTTTCTTCGGTCTTTTTTTTAAAATCCAAGCGTAAACTTTCCGGGTTATAATTAACATCTAAATCCGAAACGATATTCGCCGTATGAATTAACCGCGTTACTTCTTCCATATCAGACTCTTGGGCTGCCAGCATTAGTTGTTTAGCAAAATCTTTAGAAGTTGCCAATCTATCTAGGATCTCACTCGCATCATTTATAAGATTTTTCATTTCATTAGCTGATTCATAAAACATGTCCGGATCTACTGGCGGAAATTGCCTGACAGAAAAACAATTTGGATAACTATACAGCGGGTAGTAATGAGGATAAAAATAATACATAGAGTTGCCTCCTTAAAAAAAACATCATTTAATAAAACATATGCATGGAAGTATATATAGGAGATGAAAATTTACTGGTTTTTACTACAAGCGGTTCTCTTATTAGATGAATAACTGGATCAGTGGGGTATAATCTTTTATACAAATTAAAAAAACCAGGATACGAAATAAATCGCATCCTGGTTTTATCGCCTGGCGGCGTCCTACTCTTGCAGGGGCAAAGCCCCAACTACCATCGGCGCTGGAGAGCTTAACTTCTGTGTTCGGCATGGGAACAGGTGTGACCTCTCCGCTATTGCTACCAGACATTGTTGCTCCCGGAAACAGGAGACAAGACATATTATATGCATTTTCGTCAAAAAATGCAAGGGTTTTTAAACATTATACCCTAAAAACTAAATAAGAGTATCAAACGACATATTTATTGGTTTAGTTAAGTCCTCGATCTATTAGTATCCGTCAGCTCCACGTGTCACCACGCTTCCACCTCGGACCTATCAACCTCATCGTCTCTGAGGGATCTTACTCATTTAAAATGATGGGAAGTATCATCTTGA
>NZ_WIXN01000041.1 GCF_010994035.1 Virgibacillus aidingensis | reverse complement strand
AAGAACGGACTAAACGATACAAAATAAGGGACTTTAAAAATCTCCCACAAGTACTTGACTCAATCATTATTAATAGTTTTCATTTTATGGAAACCAAATATTTGCTATACTGTTAATTATACTAGCATTGGGGGATGATAAAATGAACAACGAAGAGCTGATTGCGCCAAACGATTATAATATCGCCATGGAAGTTGAACGCTATGCGAAAGATCCAACAAAAAAAGCACTGATCTGGAAAAACGAGAATGGGGAATCAAAAGAAATTACGTATTCTCTACTAATGAGTAATGTGAACAAAATTGGAAACGCTCTCTTGGAGAATGGACTTAGGCCAGGGGATAAAGTAATCATTATGATTCCACGCCTGATCGATGCTTATGAGGCATATCTTGCCTGTTTAAAAACCGGCCTGATCATTATCCCTAGTTCGGAAATGCTGAAAACAAAGGATTTACAATATCGTATTACCCATGGAGAAGTCAGCGGGGTAATCAGTTATTATCCTTATGTTGGTCAATATACGGAGATAAAAGAATACCAGTATTTAAAGAAATTTGTTGTAGGAAAAGAAGCAGATGGCTGGCTGCATTTGGACAGTTTAAAAGATACGGCTTCTGATGAGCTGAAAATGGCAGAGACTTCCAAAGATGATATAGCCTTTTTGCCTTATACTTCCGGAACAACGGGTAATCCAAAAGGGGTTGTACATACACATGGCTGGGGCTTTGCACATCTGAGAACTGCTCCTGAGAACTGGTTAGGCATTAATGAAGGAGATAAGGTTTGGGCAACGGCCGGACCAGGCTGGCAAAAATGGATCTGGAGCCCATTTTTATCGGTACTTGGTTCAGGTGCGACAGGTTTTATTTATAACGGAAAATTTGATCCAAAAACCTATCTGCAGCTGCTCCAGGATAATGAGATAAACGTGCTATGCTGCACACCGACGGAATATCGGATCATGGCGAAGGTGGATAATTTAAGTGATTATCAATTGCCTGCATTGCATAGTGCGGTTTCTGCGGGCGAGCCATTAAATGTGGAAGTAATCGATATATTTCAAAGATATTTTGATATTACAGTCCGTGACGGATACGGACAAACAGAAAACACACTTCTCCTTGGTGTGATGAAAGATATGGAAGTCAAACCGGGATCCATGGGAAAACCGACACCGGGTAATGAAGTTGAAATTATTGATGAGAACGGCAAGCCGGCTGCACCCGGCGAAGTGGGGGATATCGCGCTAAAACTAGACTCCCCTGCACTTTTTCGAGAATATTATAAGGATATGGAAAGAACAAAAATGTCCCGACGTGGAGATTACTATATTACCGGAGACCAGGCTTCCAAGGATGAGGACGGTTATTTTTGGTTTGAGGGAAGAAGTGATGATATCATTATCAGCTCAGGCTATACGATTGGACCATTTGAAGTGGAGGATGCATTGGTCAAACATCCATCCGTTCAGGAATGCGCGGTTGTTGCCAGTCCTGACGAGGTACGCGGAAATATTGTAAAAGCATTCGTCGTGGTAAAAGAAGGTGTCGAAAGCAGCACCGGCCTGGTTAAGGAGCTGCAGGACCATGTAAAAGAACTGACTGCACCTTATAAATATCCGCGTCAAATCGAATTTATGGACGAGCTGCCAAAAACCACGTCCGGAAAAATCAGACGTGTGGAGCTTCGAAAAAAAGAACAAACGAAAGCATAAATGTAAGTGAAAACAGGTACTGCCTGCCGGCGGGCCTGTTTTTTTGATGGGTAAATTTATATGTTGACTTTAGACCATATGATATATTCCCTTATGCTTTCATGCTGAGCAGGATCACTATCATTACCACTTCCAATTAATACGCTGCAAGCCTATTTAAATCACTTTCCACATAATTAGTTTTAAAAAATTGATTAAAGGTCTTGAAAGTCAAAGAAGGTCAAGGTATAATATAATTGAAGGTCAAATATAGTCAAAGTCAACATTGATATAAATACTCACAATAATTTTTAGGAGGAATGTATTCATGAAATGTCAACATTGTGGCGTGAATGATGCAAACGTAAATGTAACATTGCAAATGAATAATGAAAGAATGCAGCTGCATGTTTGTGATACTTGCTTCCGTGAAATCCAAGGTAAAATGATGAATTCCAATGATTTCTTTTCCGGAGGAGGACAGGATGCATTTTACAATAACTCCTTCCAGGGAAATGGGGGGCAGAAAGCAGGCACAAAAACAAGACAAGCCCAGGGAAACCGCGGCAATGGCCTTATTGATCAGCTCGGCACCAATGTGACCGATAAAGCGAGATCAGGGCAAATAGACCCAGTAATTGGCCGTGACAATGAAGTAAAACGTGTAATTGAAACATTGAACAGAAGAAATAAAAACAACCCGGTACTGATTGGGGAACCGGGAGTTGGTAAAACAGCCATTGCAGAAGGTCTTGCCTTGAAAATGGTTGAAGGAAATGTACCGGCAAAGCTGATGAATAAACAAGTGTATTTGCTTGATGTAGCTTCACTGGTTGCTAATACAGGTATTCGAGGACAATTTGAGGAGCGCATGAAGCAACTGATTCAGGAACTGCAGGGAAGAGACGATATCATTCTATTCGTGGATGAGATTCACCTTCTTGTCGGAGCTGGAACAACTGAAGGCTCACAAATGGATGCCGGCAACATTTTAAAACCGGCATTGGCGCGCGGCGAACTGCAATTAATCGGTGCAACAACTTTGAAAGAATACAGGCAAATCGAAAAAGATGCTGCATTGGAGCGCCGTCTGCAGCCAATAACTGTCAAAGAACCTTCTGAGGAAGATGCAGTAATAATCTTAAACGGAATTAAAGACCGTTACGAAAAATTCCATGAAGTTCGCTACTCGGATGATGTGATCCATGCATTCGTTACTCTGTCCAACCGTTATATCCAGGATAGATTTCTGCCGGATAAAGCGATTGACTTGATGGATGAAGTAGGTTCCCGTTTGAATCTGGCAAATGCAGAGAAGGATTCCAACTCCATTGAACAGCGGCTGGAAGAAATCAAAAAAGAAAAAGAAGCAGCAGCAGAGAAAGAAGAATACGAATTAGCTGCAAACCTGCGTTATCAGGAAATACAGCTGCAAAAACAACTGGAAAAGGCAAAAGATGAAAAACAGGATATTGATGTTGATATTTCCGATATCCAACTCATTGTGGAAGAGAAAACAGGCATACCTGTAACAAAACTGCAGGCAGATGAACAGGAAAAAATGAAGAATATAGGGGAGAACCTGAGTGCTAAAGTAATCGGCCAAAGTGTAGCGGTAGATAAAGTGGCTAAAGCAATCCGCAGAAGCCGCGCAGGACTTAAATCAAAAGAACGTCCGATTGGATCATTCCTATTCGTCGGTCCAACCGGGGTTGGTAAGACGGAATTAACCAAAGCACTTGCCGAAGAGCTGTTTGGTTCCCGTGAATCCCTGATTCGTCTGGATATGAGTGAATATATGGAAAAACACACAGTTTCCAAAATAATCGGTTCACCTCCTGGATATGTAGGACATGAGGAGGCCGGTCAGTTAACAGAGCGTGTACGTCACAACCCATATTCCATTATACTGCTGGATGAAATTGAAAAAGCGCACCCTGACGTACAGAACATGTTCCTGCAAATTATGGAAGACGGTCATCTGACAGACTCCCATGGACGTACGGTCAGCTTTAAAGAAGCAGTAATTATTATGACAAGTAACGCGGGTACAGGGGAAAAGACAATCAATGTAGGATTCAATCCTCAACATGAATCCGTAACTACACTGGAAAACCTGAGCGCTTACTTTAAGCCGGAGTTCCTGAACCGTTTTGATGCGATCATCAACTTCAACGAACTGACAAAAGATAACTTACTGGAAATTGTTGATCTATTGCTCGCTGATGTACAAGAAACAATGGAAGATAACGATATTGAAATTACTATCACAGATAAAGCAAAAGAAGAGCTGGTCCGACTTGGGTATGATCCTCGATTTGGTGCAAGACCCCTTCGCAGAGTCATACAGGACAAAATTGAGGACCAATTGACCGACCTGATCCTCGATGGTGAGGAAATTAATAAAGTAAATGTAGACTTAGTCGATGAGGAAATTGTTGTAGCAAAAGTATAAGTAGGTAATAAAAAAAGGCTGCTGAGCACCGCTCAGCAGCCTTTTTTTAATCGATCGAGCCCGCACGCAAATCGATCGAGCCCGCACGCAAATCGATCGAGC
>NZ_WIXN01000040.1 GCF_010994035.1 Virgibacillus aidingensis | reverse complement strand
TATTTTCTATGAAGATTATCGCATGAAAAAACTATGGTGAAAATGTGGGGACTATTTGACGCTTACGTAAAAACTTTTCAACGTTTAGCGTATACACTGATTCGTAATGCTTATCAACCTTTAAAAAATCAATTTCCTTCAAGGAATACTCTTCTAACTGTTTAGAATCATTCGTATATATTTCAAACCAATTTCTGCTCCTCTTCTTGCAATCTGGCATTACAATTTCTCGAAAAAATCGTTTTAACTCAGATTTTTCTTGATTAGTTGCTATGTTACCTTCTAAATACATCCACCTTCCAATGGCCCAAACAATAGCAACTTTGGGACTGTTTTCATGATCTACAAAAACTCTCCCTGGATAACTACCATGAATGACTGCAAATGCTGGAATGAATTGCTTTTTTTATTTAAAAAGCCTTTCTACGCTAGAAAAGGAACTATATTGTAATTCAATCATTTTATAATTCTCCCTTATTTATTTATTTCCAATATAAGCTTCTTTTGCAGTTCATTAGCGGCTAAAAGCGCTTCTTTATCATTATATACATCACCAGGTTTGTTTCCTCTTCCAATTATATAACCCTCAAAAGAAATACCAACAAAATCAAAAATATAATGAAACTGCTGTATCAACGGTAGACCTTTTATGTTTGGATAATCTCCTCCTACCGCAATTACATAGGCTTTCTTATTTGCCATGGAATGTTTAAAGTCAGGATATTTTTTATCCCTTAATGTCTGAGACCAGCGATCAATAAAGTTTTTCATGATGCCGGACATGCTATACCAATAAATCGGTGTTGCAAATACAAGAATGTCATGGGGCATCATACGTTCTATAACTAAATTGTGTTCATCATGAATCGTATGAAACCCCCCTTCTTCATGTCGTAAATCTTCAATGGATTGAATTTTAAAGTCCTTTAAATAGATTTTTTCTGCAGTAATCCCTTGAACCGCTTTCTCAGTAAGTATTTCAGTATTACCATTTTGTCGAGTTCCTCCGTAAATAATGGCAATAGACATACTTCATTCACTCCTTTATCAAAACAACAAAACTTTAGATTTACAATGAAAATTACTTACCCGATAACGTAGGTAACTTTAATTCTTTCCTCATACTTAATTGCTGAACTGCTGTTTGAAATCCAATCTGTTTTAACACCTTATAAGTTAGTTCACTTTCTCGGACCGGTAAGTTGGGAACTATTCGATTAAGAACGTTTTTAAAATCTCCAAAAATATGACCGAGCATAAAATAAATTACTTCCTCTGCATTTTTTAAATTTGGTCTTGCTTCACATTGGAACAAAATAGTACTTATATGATTCCCTTTGGAATTGAAGATCCTTTGATAATAAGCATAGCCAAGCACCTGTCCAACTTCGCCTTCAACGATGATTCCTTCGCCCTGTTTAGCACTCTGCCATTGCGTTTGCCAAGGGTTCATTGCTTTATAAAAAAATTGTTTGCCTATTTGCTGTAGCAACACTTGTTTAACAGTAACTTTTCTTTTTAAATGAGGGATTGGATTTTGACACAAAGCTTTATTAAGATTTAAATACTCTAATATCCCCACTTCTTTATATCCCATATCCTTATATAAGGAAATTGCTTTCTCGTTATCTTTTAACACCTCAAGTGTTGCAATATCTACACCGTTTTGTTTTAAAATAGAGATACTTACATCCACTAATTTTTTTCCTATACCTTTAGATCGGTATGCCTTGGCAACACCAGTTCCTCCATTCCAAGCAACTTTTTTACCGTTTATTTCTCTTATTCCATTTAAAACAATTCCTATCGGTTGTTTGTCGTCAAAGGCAATGATAGATAGACTAACGGATAAATCCTCCTTTACCATCCTTTCCAAAAACCTATCAGCGGTCATCTTGACATCAATTGAATACCCTTCAAATCCTGCATTCCAAGCATTAACAGCATCTGTTATTGTACAATCTTTCAACTTTTTAACTTTAACCAATTTTTAAATCTCCCAAAGATCAAAATTTAATACATAAATATACTCATACTTCCACAAATTCTTGTAATTATATTCCTTTAATCCTTAATCTGTTAAATACGATTTAATACTCGAATAGTTAGCCAATAAACAATATATTGTCCTACACCTACTACACCTATACCAATTAATGGAATAAGAACATGACCAGAAAAAAGAAAACAAGCTCCCGCTATAATTGGCAGTGCAAAACTATAGTAAATATAAACATTCCGGCAAGCTTTATAGGTAACCCACTGTTGACCCTCATCCATCTCGCGGAATTCAGGTGGAATTAATCCAAACGGTTTAATTTGATTATCGGGATTCTTACGGTTGTAAAGCTTTATAAAAGTTAACCACAAAAATGTACAAAGTACTAATATCCCAAAAGATAATCTAGCTAAGACAACCAGTGTATTCGTTAGTGAAAGTGTCAAAAATGTAATGAGCAGTATAAATAAACCCATCGGTATTAATGGTGTACGTAAGATATGTTTCAACATGTTTAATCATTCCTTTCCTTTAAATAAAAAACTTCTTCAACAGAAACATTAAAAGCATTTGCAATTTTTAATGCCATCGTTACAGATGGGGAATAATCCCCTTTTTCAATTAATCCTATTGTTTGCCTTGTAACGCCAATTGCATCAGCTAAGTCTTGTTGTGTCCATCTAAACCGTGCACGTAACTCTCGAACCCTATTCTCAAGCATCAAGTTCCCTTCCTTCTAAAATAGATCACTATCATTGTAATATAAGTATTACAAAATGTAAATGATTATTTGCATCAACCGAGGAATGAATATTTTCAAAAGTTAGGAAATTATTTTTGCAAAACTTAGCCTTAGAAAACTTAACATTTCAAGGATTCGCGGCTTTTTTAATTTTTTTGGAATTGCAAGATAAAGCATGAATTTGAACGTATTTGGGGCTAATTTTGGAGCTAAATTGGGGCTGATTAATATTAATCAAATCAGTCTAGGTGTATGTAAGGGAATGGGTATATTTCAAAAAAAAATAAAATAGAAAAGAATATTATGAGCACACATCTTTTTTGTATAATTAATAATTTTTTTGAGGGACAATCATATACACGCGGTAGATTTGTATTCTTCTAATTGTCAATATAACTCACCAATAACTATTGTCGTCTTATACTAGGCGTCTTATATTTCAAGACCAAAACAAGCAACATATTTTGTTTATAATTATCGTTGCATCAATGTTTATACAGTATTAGAGTTTATTCACAACATTAACAGCCTTTAAAAGCAAAAAGCCGTGATTATGTGAATAATCTTGCGTATAATAACGATGAGGTGGTTAGCATGGCTAAAACATTTCCAATTTTATACGAAGAAGATGAAAATGGCTATTTTGTAGCAACTTGTCCTTTTTTTGAAGGATGCTACACAAAAGGTAAAACATTGCAAGAAGCAACCGAAAACATAAAAGAAGTAATTAAATTATGTCTTGAAGGATTAGATGAAGATGAAATCCCCGATAAGGAAATACTTTTTGGTCAAGTGGTAATACTTTAAGTTATTTCCCTTGATTAGCAGGTTCATCTGCAGAGTGTTGTACATAGCGCCAATCCCGAAAGGAATCTTACTTACATTTTACCAAGTTTTATTTTAATTTAAATTCTTGCTTGGCGAGGTTACCTTGGGATTTAAAGATTAGGCTTTATGAGTAAATGTTTTTTAATATTCTTTACAAAAACGTTAATGGACGGAGGTGTTCAATTTGATCAATAACGCAGGCAGTAGTCTTTCATTTGAAAGTTTTATAAAAAAATTGAAGCAGGTGCAGGAATATCAAGCAGATGGTGGAACAATTTACCGTCAAAAAACTGCTGGATTATCATTAGAAGTTGCATTAGTAGTTAAAAAAGTGCATCCCTTTTTAGATCCAGTTGAATCTAAAAAATTGGTATATACTCACCTTCCTGATGCCGATAATGAACGAAAACATGATGTCGCTAAAATGTTACGAGTAACAGCCAAAAATATGTATTTAGAGATGACAACTCCAGAAGAGGTTAAGGGATATGTTAAAAGTAAATTGAAAAATAATTGGACTTTAAAAAAATAAAATGTTCTACTTGGATTTTTGTATACTATTTCTATTGACACTTTCTGCCTAATACTAAATATGCTAGGGATTAATAAGGAGAATTTGGGGGTTGTTTGAATCGTGGAGAAACGAATAAAGGACATCTTAACGTCTGATGAATTGGAGCAGGTTCATAAACTTAATAAATCAATAATGGGGGCTACTTCAAAGAAAGAAATACAAGATTATAAAGGTGTGATTGATCAGATAATAGAAAAAGCAAAGAATCGTTATTTTCGTGAAAAAGAAATCGAAGCAAAGGTTCAAAAATAAAATAACAAAGTGGATAGTTATGTCGAAAAAGAATATCATTTTTTGATCAACATATTGGTCTAACAATAGTGAAAAAGGTTTAGGGGAATCTATACGGTTATACCGACTCCCCTGCAACTTACGTCCACATGTTTTCCAAATTGTGCGTAAACCAGGTGAGGAAAGTGTGATCTTCCTCAATATTTAAAAGGGCTTCAAACATTTGGGTATTGTGAAATTCATGCTTGCTAATGCTCGAAGAAAGTCTTTCATGTCTTGTTTAATTTGATTATCTAGCGTATTACTTTCCATGTCGTAATGATCCCATATATACTGTTTAAGTTTCTCGGCAATCAGTTCATCTTCATCATCAATTTCAAATATAACAATTTTTCCATTAACCGCAATCTTCTTCTTTATGGTTTCAGGAACATTGAGTATATCTGTAATCTCTTTCATTTCCCTTCTTATTCCCCACTGTTCAGCTAATTCACGCCAATGAATGCCTTTAAATTCCATCATGTGCCTCCTTTCTATCACCATTTGTTAACTGGGTAATAATATATTATTTAATTTAACATTTTAGATCATTGAAAGTTAGATTGCTAATCTTCCTTAGACTCCATCAAAATATTTATTACAACCATCCTGTATCAAGAATATTATAAATGTAAGCGTCAAATAAATCCCACCTACTTATGCAGGTGGGATTAGTTGTATACTCTATTTAGACTT
>NZ_WIXN01000004.1 GCF_010994035.1 Virgibacillus aidingensis | reverse complement strand
AAACTCCCCCTAAGATAGAAACAGATTTTTATTTTTAATCTGTCTACCTTAAGGGGAGCATATCAAATATCTGTAATGTCAGCTTTTTTTAGCCTCTTTCTAAATGTTGTTGCACCAAGGGCGCTGCTTCCGGCCCCTGCATCACAGACAAAGGAAATTTTGTTAATTGCTGTATTGGAGATATTTCCAGCAACATTATTATTAACATCGCCTAAGATTTGTTTACCTTCAGATTTCATGGATTTTGATTTTTCTATTGAACTTTCCAGTTCTCCCTCATCTTCTCCTTTTTTATCGAATTTCAAAATAATGGATGTAATGATGAAAGAGACTGCTGCAGCAGTTAGTACGCCTAAAATAATTCCCAGGAAATTACCTCTTGGTGTTAATGCCAGATAAGAAAAGATAGAACCCGGACTTGGTCCTGCTACAAGTCCTGCATCAAATAGACTGAAAACAGCGATACCTGACATCCCGCCGGCAATCATAGCTAGTATTGTTAACGGCTTCATCAGCACATACGGGAAGTATAATTCATGGATACCACCGAAGAAGTGAATGACGATGGCACCAGGTGCTGTTCTTTTTGCAGCTTTTTTCCCAAAAAGACTAAACGCTAAAAGTAAACCTAAGCCTGCTCCCGGGTTTGATGCTACTGTAAAGTAAATAGATTTGCCTGCTTCAAGTGTTTCCTGCATACCTAAAGGGTAATATATGCCCTGGTCGATAACATTATTTAAAAACAACACTTTTGCCGGCTCGTTAATTATTGAAAGTAATGGTAAAAATCCAGTTGCTACCAGAGCCTCTATAGCCGTGATGACAAAATTATTTGCAGATTCAATAACTGGCCCGATGAAATAAAAAGAAATAACCATTAATATAAATCCTAAAATACCTATAGAGAAGTTATTTACAATCATTTCAAATCCAGCCGGTATTTTATTCTCAATTAATTTGTCGAACTTCTTAATGATCCAGGCACCTAAAGGACCAATAATCATGGCACCAAGGAACATCGGTATTTCAGAACCAACAATGAGCCCGATTGCTCCAATAGCACCCATTACTGCACCTCTTTGCCCGGCAATCATTCTTCCTCCTGTAATGGCTAACATTAAGGGAAGTAAATACTTAATCGCTGGGTCTACGATAGAGCCGAGGTCTTCATTGGGAAACCAACCAGATGGTATGAACAAAGCGGTCAGTAACCCCCATGCTATAAACGCACCAATATTGGGAAGTACCATATTAGTCAGAAAGCCGCCAACAGCTTGCACTTTAGCACGCAAGGATGGCCTGTTGGAACCATTAGGGTTATTTGAATTGTTTGATTCATATGCTAAATTCTCTGTACCTTCCATTTCTATTTCCTCCCATCTAAAATGAATACCAATGATATAACTTACGCAAAATCCTATTCTTCTTCTTCTGCCTGCTGTATAATTTCAATGACTTCATTTTCTGTTTCGGCTTTCTTAAATCTTTCCATAATATCTTCATCGATCAGCATAGAAGAAAGATTAGAAATTAATTCCAAATGACCATTGCTATCTTCTGCTGCTAATACAATAAGAATAGAAACTTCCTTATCCTCCGGGTAGAGTACAGGATGATTAAGTTTTAACATCGATACCCCGGTTTTTATGACTGCACCTTTATTTTCTGCGTGAGGCATGGCAATACCAGGTACAATTACGATATAAGGACCATTCTTCTGAACGTTATCAATCATATCCTGAATATATTGAGTGGTGATAAAACCTTTATCCACTAATGGCTGAGCAGCTTTTTTAATTGATTCTGCCCAGGAGGAGACACCATCGAGAAAGTTTATATTGCCTTTCAAATAATTACTGAGCTTCATGATTTTTCATCTTCCTTTCTGGATCGGAAATGGGACGGTACCCTTCATTAATAGTTTATAATTCTCTGTTATTTTATTCTTAAGTTCTTGGTTGTTAATTTTAGTATAATGATCGATGGCTTTATCAATCCCATGTTCGTTAATGAATTTCTGTAAAATAACAGATTCATCATCTGCAGAATTATAAAATAAAAACCCGGCAGCAATTGCAACGGTTAAGTGATCAACGGGATATCCCAAGTCAAATAATTCTCTTGCAGGCTTGACTAACCGTTCATCAAAACTTAATTTTCTAATCGGGTTTCTGCCAACCCGAAACACCTTATCATTTATATTTTTATTTTTAAATCGCTTTAAAGTCTGTTCAATAAAATCTGCTAAATCCTCATCTTTGAAACCAAATTTCATTTCCACATACTTCGATGCCTCATTCATAGCCCCGCTGATTAAATTCGTTATATCTTTATTTTCCAATGTTTTTTGAATGGTAGTATTGCCGGAAAAAAACCCGATATAAGCTGTTGCGGCATGCCCCATATTTACAATATATAATTTTCTTTCTATATACGGCTGTAAATCTTTCACATAAACTGCATCTTTTATATAAGGGACTTTAAAATTAATCAATTCAGATTTATTAATAATCCACTCGTAATAAGGTTCTGCTAGCGTTCTTTCACCTCCATTTCTTGTTTCGGATAAAGAAAGACGGTCAATAGCTGAATTTGGAAAACCTGCTATCGTATTAATATCATTTATTTCGCTATCGGAAATGTGTTTTTCCATTTCCTGTTTCAAAGCAGTGCTCGCATTAATTGCGTTTTCATTTGCAATCACATCAATTGCATTTTTATTTTCCTTTATTCGCTGTAATAGACCTTTTGATAGGATAGGGGCAATACCGGCTAGATTATTTATGCCAACAGAAGTAGTGATTATATCTGCATGAACGATTGCTTCTATCACTTTTTCTTTTTGAGTAACACTATTTAAGGCAGAAACCGGAGCCACGGTTTCAACTGTATGCTGTTCATCCAATAGTTCGATATGGTACTGCTGATTTGTATTAAAATAATCCACTGCTTCCTGATTTACATCAACGAAACAAACATTATAACCGGTCTTATTTAATAAATTTCCAATTAATCCTTTACCTATATTACCAGCACCAAAATGCAATGCTTGCATAATAAGATCTCCTTTGCATTGTAATCTAATTGGTTAATCAGCCTATTCTAAATTTGCGTGGTGCTGCCATAATTCCTTCATATCAATATTTTGTTCCTTAATTATCATTAGTGCCAATGTATCCCCCAGCAATAATAGACTTTGTTCAAATAAACTAGTCATAGGCTGTTCAGACTTTATTTCACCGGGTAAGCTTAATTTTGAGCTTACAGGGATTTTAACAAAGCAATCCGTATATGCTCTCATAGAGCTCTCGGGATTTGTCCCAATATGGGCTACTGTGGCATGGTGCTGCTTTGCTTTTTCAGCAATAGTTAATGGGAAGGCGGTTTCGCCGCTCCCTGAACCGACGATTAGCAGATCTTTTTCTGTAATTGCCGGTTCTGTTATTTGTCCGACGAAATATGTTTTCACACCCAGATGTGCAAGTCTCTTTGCTATTGCCTTCAAGGATAATAAGACGCGTCCTACACCTACAAAGAAAACCTTGTCCGCCTTTTTTATTTCTTCTAATAATGAATAGATTTCATTTTCATCAACCTGATTTAATGTCGCTGATAATTCTTCAGTAATTTTTTTCGCTGCTTCAGAATAACTGACCAATTTATTTAACCTCCCCGCTAAGTCCTTCTTCAATAGCTTTTTCTACCATTTTTTTATTTTCTCCCAGACTATGACCTTTTAAAAACAAACTCGTACTACCTGCTACTAGAATATCTGCACCAGCGCTCACTAAATCCGGAATTGATTCTAATGACACCCTGCCGTCTACTTCAATATTTGTATTTAATTGTCTGGTTTGAATTAATTTGGACAAATCTTTTACTTTTTGTGTTGCATAAGACACTTTTTGCTCATTTTTATCTGTTGCGAAACCTGGGTTTATCAGCATAAGCAAGACAGTATCACATTCAGGTAATACAAAATCCAATACAGACAAGGAAGTGGCCGGATTCAATGCCACGCCTGCTTTAATACCGTTTTTTCTTATTAATTGAATGTGACGATCAATATGTGTGCTTGATTCGATATGAAAAGTTATTTGCTGAACACCTATTTTGATCATCTCTTCTATAAAAAATTCATTGTGATTAGCCATAATATGAACATCAAAATTCATATCAGTTATTTTACGCAACTGTTTAATTGTATCAATTCCCAATGGCATACTTGGGCTAAATGAGCCATCAATAAGATCTATATGAAGCGTGTCAAGACCTTCTTTTTCTATTTCTCTTATACTGCTTTCTAAATTGCACAAGTCCGCACACATAATGGAAGGTGCTATTGTGATGTTCTTTTTATGCATGTTTGTGCCTCCTTTTATGCGTCTTTTTACTTACTTATTTAATTGTAATGCGCTTTCATGCATTTGTAAAGTGCTTTTATGCGTTTTTTTAATTATTTTATGCATGTTTGTGCTTGTATTTAGGTTTTATGGTAAAATAAAATTAGAATATGGGGGGATGACAATGTTGAAAAAGGAACGGCAGGATAGAATTTTGCAAATTCTAAATGAGGAACACAAAGTAATTGCCAGTGACTTAAGTAAACGATTGGGAGTTTCAGAAGATACGATACGCAGAGATCTGAAGGATTTAGATAACCAGGCGCTTATTAAAAGAGTGCACAGCGGTGCATTACGAATAGGTCCTCCAGTTGTTGATTTTTCAGTAAGAGAAAATATTTCAAGTGAAATTAAGATGAAGTTAGCGAATAAAGCATTAGATATCTTAAAAGAAGATATGGTAATACTCATCGATGGGGGAACAACAAACTTACATTTAGTCTATCAAATACCCTTAACATTTAAAGCCAATGTCATAACAAATAGTCCACCAATAGCAACGGCACTTAGGAACCATAAAAATATTGAGGTGATTATGGTTGGCGGAACTTTATTTAAGCAGTCAATGGTAAACTTGGGAATAGATACTGTTGAATATTTGAATAACATAAGATGTGACTTATATATTATGGGAATTTATAACATTAACCCTCAAATTGGAATAAGCGTACCTACTTTAGCGGAAGCATCAGTAAAACGAAAAATGGCTTCTATTTCAAGTGAAACTCTTGGTATGGTGACCTCGGACAAATTGGATACTGCCTCCAATCACATCGTTTGCCCTGCGAACAAATTAACGTATCTCATAACTGAAAATGTTAGTTCAGATGTTAAATCAATTTATAAAAATGAAGAAGTGATTCTTATTGATTGATTAGGAGCGCCCGCACACCCGTTACTTCAGTGATGGTTAGGGCGTTTATTTAATTTTATTAAGATGTTTGTATGAAATTGAGAACTTAAGGTTGGTTGGCAATGTTACTTGTACGCCTGATTAAAATCTAAACCGGCTTAAGTTGGGAGTGTACACGGGGAGACTTGAAATGATTTGGAAATGGAGCTGTTTTTACAGCAAGGTTTAGAGGAAGAGACGGGAGAGATTAAACACAACATAAGGGAGTTATGGTAGATCCCCCTGTACAAGGAATACCAGTCACAGGGGGAATTCAGCCTAAGGAGCTTTATTTCCTTTTCAAAAATCTACTGCCACTGCAAAATTAATATATCAGCTTGATCCATAAGTGTGTCATATGCCTCATCAGAAATAAGGTTATTGTCATGTTGATAATGAAGCAAATCCTTAAATCCACCTTCCAAGTGTCTGACGACTTTTTCCGCTTCCTCTTGATTTTCATAATGACCAATAGCTGTTAAGTGAAGCGTTAGAGCGCGGGGAGCTTCCTCATTAGCGAACGCTCCTTCTTCCTCGAATTGTTCAACTAGGACTTTTATTTCGGACGCAGTAATCGATTCCTCTAAACCGTCAAAAGCATTATTCAACGATCTTAATGCGTTGTCCACTGTCGTTTGTGTAACTTCCGGGTCATCAAGAACATCCTTGGCTTGCGACAATGCATCCTGCAAGGCTTGCCAGCTGTCTGCTGTGTAATCTTCTTCATTCAGATTTGCAGCATAGATGTGATCTACACGATGCTGAAGATCTGTTTTATCCACCACTGGGTCCGAGTCGAGAATGTCTGCTGGTGGACGGGGCGCTTCTTCACCGCCAGTACCGACACCAAAGAATGCCCACTCATTGACAGCGCCTGATGTGAAATGACTCATACCAACTCTTCCTTGATCAAAGGAGGTGTCATAAGTCTGTACCATCCATGCTTCAGGTTCTTCTTCTCCATTTGGCCACATCTTTGCTTGCAGCATGTCTCCTTCTCGCTGTAGTACCACTCTATACCAAGTATCCTCCTCCACAGTAAAAGGTAATTCAGTACCTGCGAGTGCTCTGTGCTGCCCGTTCTGGTATTTAGCAATGCGTACTTGATTTGGCCGGCTCCCAGCGCCTGGCTTACGGGCATCAAGGTAATAGGCGTTTTCAGTGTCACCATCGTCAGAGATGTGGAAAGCAATCTGGAGCAGCGTGTCTCCGGTATTTGAGGCACGTACTAAACCTGACACTTCCACATCACCTTTGACATGACCCGCATCACCAACCTCATCCCAGGTCAGTGCCCGGCGATTCCCGTTATTATCGACAAAGTGGTGCAATCGTCTCGGATCTTCTTTTACTGTCCAATTGCTGTCATGCCAATACTGTGTCCATCCTGCTGGTTGCTCACCAAATTCATTGGTGGAAAAGTCAGTAGCGTATTGCGCTGGCGGTGATGGCTCAGGCGGTAATGGCGGTGGTTCCTCAGAGCCTGGATCACTGCAATCGTTTAATGGCTTTCCAATGACTTCGTTGGATGCCGATCTCTCATCCAGCAGCAATGGGATTACTGTCATCATTGGCTGGGCCATGCTGACGAACACACCATGTTCGCTGACCTTTTCTGTTTCCAATGAAAACAATTCTATGTGCTGTTCAATTTGCTCAGCTTGAGCACTGTTGATGAGATATCCGCAAGCATGTGGATGGATTATATCCTCTTCAGCTGGCGGATCCCAATCTGCGCCGCCAAAATAGAACGGATCGGACTGGGATTCTCCCGCAGCCTCTTTACGTGACGGTGCTTCAGTCACAACCGCGGTAACATCATCCTGACGCTCACGATGAAATTCCAGTACTTCATGCACAGCCTGTAATTGAAGTTCAACCCGCGCTTCCGGTGTGGAGTTGAATGTTTCGATCAGCATGGCCACACCATGACGCAGACCTAACATATTGCGCATAATGGTTTGATCACCACCACCTGCTCCTCCAGGAGAACCGTAGACGTCCGTATCATAACCGGCTGCCTCGATTGCCGGAAACACGTAATCCTCGATCATTTCCACATTAAGGTCACGCAGTTCTTCATCGACATTGAGGTTACGTGGCCATGATAATTCCAGACGCGGAATCTGTCCGGGATTATTTGGGGTACTTGGCCCTTCATGTGCATCAATCGTAATTTCCGGCTTGAAGTCTTGCAGCACCTGTGCCATCACCCGAGTTTCAGTTGCCATCAGGTTAATATGATCACGGTTGGGATCAATACCGAGGGAATTTGCACGAATGTCTGCTTCTATCCCGTCAGGATTGGCCGATGGGATAAACATTACTGTGGTATCACTCAACTGGTCAAGCAGATCTGGATCCTCGGTGAATGCCAAATCCCGCAATAACTGTAATGCCATCTCTCGACCTGCTGGTTCGTTGCCATGCTGTGAACCAATGACCAGAATACTGCTATCCTCTGAAATAGCCTCATCCGACGGTGGTTCAGGATAGCCAACTCTCACCAGATGTATTGGGCGTCCTTCCACTGATTCGCCAACTATAGAATAAGTCATTCGATCTGATGCATTGGAAATCGTCTCTAAGAAAGCCAATTCCTCCTCGTGCGTTGTTCTGCTTTCCCCTTCCCGATCCTCAAACCCGGTCGTTGGCGGGTCAGCACTGTTACCGCTAACTTGTGTTTGTGATCCGGCAAATAGGCTTAAAACCAGCACAAACAATACGGCAAAACGAAAAGTTAAATTATTTTTCAACTTATACATTTTCTAGTAACCTCCTTGATTGATTTTTTACCGCTAAACCTTATTTAGGATCTCTTTCTGATTAGATAACAAAAAACTTCCTACTAGATTTGTATCTAAGTTATCACTCCTTTTTAAAGATATTTATAGAATCTATTAAAATATTTTATATATCACGTCTCCTTTCCGCAGAATTATTTTTCTTTTCATAATATAGTTTCTAGTTCGATAACAGGAATTCCTTTATTATAAAAAGAATTAGTAATTTTGTCGTATATTGTCGAACGAAAGGTGAAAAAATGTAGAAGTGGTGTAGTACAATGGGATTAGTGAGTGGGGAAATAGTTGGGGCATTCTAGGGACTCAGTTTAAATTTATGGCAAGAAAGGTGCAGGATGGGTAAGAAACCCTAAGAAAGCAGCGTATAACAAAGTTTATTTATCGCATTTGGTTCTCTGGATGATGCTGAAGTACAAGCTAAATCTATGATACAGGAGAACCCAGCGGGGAACCTGAGTAAATTTCAAACGAAGTCGATCTTACATTAAAAGTTGAATTAAATGAAGACTTATAAGACCCTGTATTCCGTATTATAAAGATTTAGCTGCAACATTAAAAAATAAATTGTTCTTAAACTTCAAGGGATTAAGAGTGATTTGAATATGTCTAATATTGAGGGAGGAAACTTTGTGTATTTAAAAAGTTTTGGTATCTATAACTTTCGTAAATTTGGAACAACTGAAAATACTATAGAGTTTGTTGACGGAACTAGCTATAGGAAAGAACAAAAAGAAGAAGAAATTAATGTCGCGCCAACAACAACTTTAATTGTTGGAAAAAATAACTCTGGAAAAACAACTGTAGTCCAGGCTTTAGAGAAACTAATTAAAGAAAAAAAATTTAACGTTAATGATTTTAACTTCGTTTATCTTAAAGAAATTTTGCACAGATATAAAGAAACTTATTCGACAACGAATAAGTTAGAAAAAGTAGAGATACCAAATTTAAGATTCATAATTAAGATAGGGTTTGAGGATAATCTTACAAAAGACCTTCTTGGCAATCTTGCGCCATTTTTAATAATAGATAACATAACTAAGATGAAGGAAGTTGAAATAACAATTAAATTAGAGATAAAGGAAACCGAACTATACATTCAGGAAGTAATTAAACTTTTAGAGAAAGGTGAAAGTGATAAGGAGTTTACTTCCTTCATTAAGATTTTAAGAGAAACTGATTTTGAAGTTAACTACTATAGACAAAATGGTGATCCAGTTAAATATGATCTGAAAAATCTAATTGATATAACAGTAATTAAAGCAAACATTGTTGACTCAGATACTTCATTAACTAAGGCGTTTAATAAAATTATTAAATACCGCTATAAATCGCTATTAGACGATAGAGAAAAAGAAGATTTTGAGGAATTGCTGGATGAAACAAACTCTGCATTCACAGAAAAAATTAGAATGCAACACACTACATCAATCAGCGATTCTCTTTCAAAGATAGAGTCAAGAGAAAAATTGAGCTTTTCCCTGACTGCTGATTTAAACTTAGAAAGTATAATGAATAACCTAGTAAGATATGAATATGTTGAGGGAAATATACATATTCCGGAAAATCAATTTGGTTTAGGATACACTAATTTAATGATGATCATTGCAGAGTTAGTAGATTATATGGAAAAATATCCGGATAAATCTTTTAATAGTATGGTAAATATCATCTCAATAGAGGAACCTGAAACTTATATGCATCCACAAATGCAGGAGCTATTTATAAAAAACATCAATGAAGCTATTAAATCCTTATTAGATGGTAAAGAGAAAAACATAAATAGCCAACTCATTATCACAACACACTCATCACATATCCTTAATAGTAAAATACATAGCGGTAATACATTTAATAATATTAATTATCTAACTACTGAAGGCCCTCATACACAGGTAATAAAACTTAATGACGCCAATGTGGTTAAAGTAAAAAGTAAAGGCAAGAGATCTAAGGAGGAAAGTGACAAACTAAATTTCCTGAGGAAGCACATCAAATATAAAGTATCTGAGTTATTTTTTGCTGATGCTATCATTTTTGTGGAAGGTATTACAGAAGAAACCCTCCTCAAATATTTTATAGATAATGATAAAGAGTTAAATAAATATTATATAACCATCTTTAATATAGATGGTTCACACGGACTTGTTTATCACGACCTAATAAAGTTATTACAAGTACCTACACTAGTTATTACTGACATAGACATCAAAAGAAATAAAGATGAAAAAGATAAATTAATGCAAATAAGAGAATTATCAGGGCGAGAAACGACAAATGAAACAATAAAGAAATATAACGATTCCGAATTTATTACTGATATTGAACCTTTCTTTCAAAAAGAAAACTTGTATATAGCATTTCAAAGTGAAAAAATACATGAATACTATGCAAGTAGTTTTGAAGAAGCTTTAATTCTTACAAACTATGCTAATGATTTTATGAACAGAATATTGAAAAACGTGAAGAAGCAAATTTATAAAGAAGTGACAGAATCAAAAATAGGAGTTGACCGTAATAAGGTTAAAGATAATTCCTATTTATTTCAAAATAAATTAGAAAAAGAAAAAAGTAATTTTGCAAATACTATTCTATATGAATTAATTACCAGTAAAGATAATGAATTAATGCTGCCTAGTTATATTACGAATGGTTTAAAGTGGTTAACTAGAGAGCTTCGTGGGGAGGGGACGTAAAAATGTTTTCAAAAATATCGCCAGCTAAACTACAAGAGGAGGAAGAAAGCCAGATTGATATAAATTCATATATCGCTAGTTCTGATAGTTTTGTGTTCCAATCAGGTGCAGGGGCAGGGAAAACCTATGCATTGGTTGAAAGCTTAAAATACATTGTTAACAAATACGGTAATACCCTCTTTAGACATAATCAAAAAATAATGTGCATTACTTATACAAATGTTGCTGCAAATGAATTGAGAGAAAGACTAGGAGCTTCACAGCTTGTAAAAGTATCTACTATTCATGAGAGAATTTGGGATCTTATAAAAGATTATAAACCTCAACTAGTTGAAATACATAAAGTGAAATTAAATGAGGAAATATCACTTTTAGAACAAAAATTAAACAGGGATGATAATTTTAGAGCATATAGAGAGTTGAATAAAGAAAAAAAAGAACAATTTCAAAAAATTATGCTTGACAACAAAGATAATTTCTATAAGGTCTATTTTGCTAAGGCTAGAGAGGTAGATGAATTATTTGGGCCTATATTAAGTGACATACCAAATATACTAAAAAACAAAGATAAGTTCAGAAGAACAGTGAGTGCTATTTATAAAATGTCTGACTATGAAGGTTGTCTAAATATGATTGAGAATAAAGAGAAGGGGTTCCATCAGGTAATATATAATTCAAAATATAATAGGGACAGACTTCAGAAAATGCAGATAAGTCATGATACCTTGCTTGAATATGGATTAACTCTAATCCAAAAATATGACTTAGTAAAACAAATCATTATTGACCAATATCCGTACGTTCTAATAGATGAATATCAAGACACTAGCAAGAACGTAATAGAGATAATGAGTACTCTAAACAAATATGCTAGTGAGATTAATCGTAAGTTTTTAATTGGATATTTTGGAGACGCCGTTCAAAGTATATATGAAAATGGAACGGGAAAGAATTTAGGGGAGATTCATTCCAATTTATACTCTGTAATTAAAACATTTAATCGAAGATCTTGTAAAGAAGTTATTAATGTAACTAATAAAATTAGAATGGACAGTATTATTCAGGAGTCTATATATGATGATTCTACTGGGGGGAGTGTAAAATTTTATTATGGTGTACGAAATAATGTTAACGCATTTATTAACAAATATTTAGAAGAGTGGAACTGCGACGGAGAAAATCCCTTAGATTGTTTCTTTTTAACTCATAGAACTGCAGCGACCTATAGTGGATTCGGTGATATTTATGAACAGTTAAGTAAAACAGAAAAGTATAAAGTTCTTTATAACCAGCTAACAACAGAATTGTTGAGTAATGACATAACAAAACTAGGTGAGATTCCCAGATTCTTATATAACATTATTCATTTTATAGAAAAGTTTAAATCACGGAATACGCCTATAATACAAATTTACGACGACTTACAATTTTATGAAGAAATGACTTTTGTTGAATTACAAGAGGTTATAAAATTACTAGGACAAATTAATGGCACGACTTTAGGTGACTACATTATCTCAATCTCAGAACTCTATAATGAAAATGAAAACATAAAGTTACGAAAAATTATAGACAATACATTGGGTATAGAAAGTATAACTTATGAATCGATTTATAATTACTTACTAAATAGCTTGTTTCCAGATATAAAGGAAGATAAATACAAGAATGCGGAAGAAGCCATTTCTAATTTATTAGATATTGATATAAGCAGCTATGAAAACTGGTATCAATATATACAGAAAGACAATCCTAGCGTTAAGGAAAAGATTAATTATCATACATACCATAGTACTAAAGGTTTGGAATTTAATAATGTACTTATAATAATGGAAAATAATTTTGGTACACAAAAAGATCTTTTTAATTTTTATTTTAAACACTATGATAATGAAGGTTTAGAGAATGATGAGTTAATTAAATTTGAGAAAGCAAGGAATCTATTATATGTTGCTTGCTCAAGAGCTATTAAGAATTTAAGAATACTCTATCTAGATGATATTGCTGAAATAAAAGATAACATTACAGAAATATTTGGAGAGCCACTTGAATTTAGTGAAATTACAAAAAATGTGCATTCATAAATATAGGATTTGGTATATTTGATTTAAGGCTCACTTCTAAGTAAAACAGATAGAACCGTAAAGACTTGTTTTTCTCCATTCGCCCATAAAAATCACTGTCACAGAAATTAAAAAGGTATAGGATTGTGGAGTTGTAGATAATCTCTGCAGTTTTTAAACAAGTATTTATTCATTTTGGTAAGCTATGGAATAAAGTGGGTTCTTTGGTTAGGGAATAATGTTGTGTTGGTAGGAGTTGAAGACGTTACTGAACAGTCTAACAATCAACAGCCTGAAAATAAAGGAAGATGCTGTGGGATGAGACTTGTACAGCCGCTGATATTGCCTATCCGACGAATTCTAGTTATAAATGAAACTCGAGAAAAGTTGGAACGTAGAATTCGCGTATTTGCATGCACCGTACCGTGGGAAAAAGAAACAGCCCCGTACCTATCGTCAAAGTGCTAGAAAGGTCCATTTGACCGCTGCTATGCAGCGTAATCAAAAGAGATGCACAGGCCTATTTGGAAAACAACTGCAGGTTGTTGCACGCTATCTTAGAACTATCTTCAAGCTCAAAGAAGAGAGCAGTTTTCATTATTGACGAAATAAGTATACAAGCAGTTACTTGTCATCAGTGAATTATATTGTCAACTGCGTGAAATGGTAGAAAGCCATGCCTTGATGGAAAACCTTGATTGGGAAAACTACAGAGTGTACCATGCTTCAAGTTTCAGTTGAAAAAGGTATAAAAACTGGTTTTCTCACTATCCTGAAGAAGGACATAAGTTAGTTCCGCCTCTGCCATATTTTTGACCCACCTAGGACAAGATATTGATCCAGCTATGACATTAGTGAACCAATGAAGAGAGGGAAAGACAGCGATATTTATAAACAGCCATTGAAATATGAAACCTTTCAATGGCTGTTAAGTTTATTTAAAGTGTTTTCCGTCTAGTTGTTTATTGATAATATCAAGTGCCCAGTTAACGAGTTCATCATGATCTAAATGCTTTTCATCCTCCCATATACACACTGCTAAGAGTTTATCTTCCACTTCCTACATTATTTCATCTGGTAAAATTGTGGAAGAAATATCTTGCTATACGAAGCTCTACTTCCTCTGGGATCATCTTGTTGCCGCCAGTCCGTTACGCTCTCTCATGGAGACTGTACCGTCAATCAGTATGTTGTAAGAATCTGTACTATTCTGTCTAGTATCGCGTCTGCCAAGGTACCTTCACCAATTTTTTCATGCCATCCTCTAGGATCGAATTGAGAACAAAATATCGTAGAACCATTCTGATGGCGTGCTTCTACGATTTCAAGAAGATCTCTTGCTTCCGTCTCTAACGATACCCTTTTATAATGCAAACGTCGATAATCTTTTTTACACTTTTCAAATAATAATTCACGTAAGTGCGCTAAATCCTTAATAACTGGAGATGGAGTAAAAAGTTATAACGCACATACCCCACTTTATTTTCCATGTGTCCCTTTTCATTGCCTTTTCTTGGGTTGCAACTTGCAGGTCAAATCCATAATGACTCGCAACACGTTGAAAGGCATCAGTGAAAATAGTTTCTTGACCACGGCTTCTTGCCTTCACGACCGCTGCTGAAAGATTATCTAAACGAAGCTTTCTAGGGACAAATCCCGCTTGTTTAAAGAGCACTTTGAGTCCTTCAAGAAAACACTCCTGGCATCCTTTCACTCTCCCACCATTGATTAGACACCAATAACGGTAGGGTATTTTGAAGGGGCTGGCAAGCCATTCTTTTTATGCAACCTTCTAACATTTTGATTGCAATACTCTTAACTTTTATTATGCATTAAACAATACACCCAAGTGAATAAAAATGGACGTAATTGCCATAATAATTCATACAGGGAAAGTTGGTTGGGCTTTTAACCTTCTTTATAAACTGACGATTTAAATCTGACCGCGCTGTACTCAATTAAATCACGGCATAGCTCAACCCGCTTTCAATATTTAAGAACGCAGCATACTCATTTTTCCAGCATAGAGATAAAAAATTCCTATAGCACCATTTGATGCGTGTAATAGTTGGAATTCCCACGAGGATTCCCCCATTCTCAGTGGCTCAGATCACCTGCCATAAAACCAATTAATTGACAATCTGTCATATAACCCTTAAAATTTAATTGTAATTAAAAATATATGAATTAAATATAAACAAAGAAAAGGATGATATAATATGGGTAGATTAGATAATAAAGTTGCCATTGTTACTGGTGGAGCAGGAGGTATGGGGGCCAGTCATGTAAGAAGATTCGTTCAGGAAGGTGCGAAAGTAGTTATTGCTGATTTGGCTGAAGATCCCGGGAATGCTTTAGCGAGTGAACTTGGGGGACAGGCTGCTTACATGAAATTGGACGTTTCTGATGCAGCAAGTTGGGAGAACTTAGTTAAGGAAACGGAAGAAAAGTTTGGACCTATTAATATTTTAGTGAATAATGCTGGAATCAGTATCCCTGGTAATACGCAGGAAACGCCATTTGAAGAATACCAAAAAACAATTAAAATTAACCAGGACGGCGTTTTCCTAGGCATGCAGTATGTATATCCTTCTATGAAAAAGGCGAACGGGGGATCCATCATAAACATTTCTTCATCTGCCGGTATCAACAGTAGTCCTAATACAAGTGCTTACACAGCTTCCAAGTTTGCTGTAAGAGGTATGACAAAAGCGGCTGCATTAGACTTCGCGCCGGATAATATCCGAGTGAATTCTGTCCATCCGGGACTGATTCAAACTCCGATGGCGGAAGACGAAGAAACCAAAAAAGTGATGGATGCATTAAAAGAAAATGTGCCTTTAAAACGATTAGCGACACCGGAAGAAGTAACCAATTTAGTGTTATTTTTAGCGTCAGATGAAGCAAGTTATTGTAATGCTTCCGAGTTTATTATTGATGGCGGTATGTTGGCTCAATTGTAATATCTATATCTATACTTTAAACTACCTGATGCAAGTTCATTGGGTAGTTTTTTTGTTGGGATTAATACGGGGACGGGAGCCTTTGACTAATGATCATAGGCGGAGACAGGCATGAATTGGGGCAAAGGCAATCTCTCTTTTCCGAGTACATGGTACCTCCCGGTTCCGGGTGAATCGGTGTAATATACTTGTTTTCATTTCCGTGTTTTCCTGCATGTCACCATCAACCTCATATGATCCCGGTTTCCGATTTTATTAAAGTTAATAAATTGAGAACTTAGATCAATTTTTCCAGTGATCTCCTCCTGTTCTTCTGATCTCATCCCTTGCAATATAATATAAGATAATTTGGTTTCTATTTCATTAGAGTTTGGTAAAATAGTAAACATAGAAAACATTCTTTCGTTGGTGTCGTTTCACGTTTTTCACCAAAAATGATGTACATTATAGCTTGACTGCTATGCATAATGTTCTATACTTATTGATAGCACTTTCAATTCCTATTGTTTTTTACAAAAGGGGGTGGATCGTAGAATAGGATTAAAGGTAGTGACGTAATCATATTAGGTAGTGATGTTACTATGTATATGCATCCTGCACAAATCCAGCCATTATTAATAATTGGACAAATATGATTCGTTCTAAAATGTCATTTATACTATTTTGTTAAAGGGGAGTTTTATTATGTTAGATATAGCAGTTCTATATTTACCTATAGGGCGTAAGACATTTGATT
Source organism: Virgibacillus aidingensis (assembly GCF_010994035.1). Taxonomy (GTDB): domain Bacteria; phylum Bacillota; class Bacilli; order Bacillales; family Amphibacillaceae; genus Virgibacillus_N. Next base: position 221,892 of record NZ_WIXN01000004.1, on the reverse strand, counting down.
TAGAGGCAGGAGAATATATTAGATCGGAAAGTCAAGCTTTATTAGAGGGGAATTGCGAAAAAGTATATAGTCCAAATGAAATCTTAACTTCAGTGGAGGATTTGGAGTCATTCCTTCATACAATACAAACAAAAAAAGTTGATATCATCATTTATCAAAGCGTTACCTTTGCCGATGCGGAATTTATTACGAAAACCATAGAGTTATTTTCACAACCGGTTATCGTCTGGTCTGTTCGCGAACCAGGTGTCGGTGCTCGCTTGCGTCTCAACTCACTGACTGGCGGGAATGCTACAAGTCATACGCTGAAGTCACATGGACGATTTTACCGATTTCTATTTGGTAATCCGGATGAAGTTAGTCTTCAAAATCTATTATTCACGTACTTAAAAACAGAAGAAGTCGTTAATCAGCTTGCAACCTTAAAGGTAGGAGTAGTTGGAGAAACCCCGCCAGGCTTTTATTTCAGCGGTACAGATGCTTCGGCATTAAAAGAAAAGGTTGGAGCCACCGTGCACCACATTGATCTTCATAAAGCATTTGATGCATGCAAAGAGATCTCCGAAGAAGAGTATTTAGAGGTTATTGAACGGGCTGGGAAACAAGTAATTGGATTAGATCGAACCGATGAAAAAGTTCAAAAGTTTGCCAGATTTACTGCATATGTCATGCAGTATGCCAAACAGTTTGGGATTAACGCATTTGCTATTCGTAATTGGCCAGAATTCTTCAACGATTATGGTGCGGCAGCAGATTCAACGTTATCGCATTTGACGGAAGAGGGACTCGTTGCAGCCAATGAGTCAGATATACACGGATCCATTTCGATGTATATTTTGCAAGAGCTTAGTGGGGAAATACCGTATTTAGGTGATATGGTGCATTTGAATGAAGATAACAACTCCGTTACATTTTGGCATGATGGATCTGGTGCATACTCGCTTGCTAATCCTAAAACAGGGGCAAAACCAGGGGTTCACCCTAATCGAAAACTAGGTTTGACAATGGAGTTTGGTTTAAAACCTGGACGTGTTACAATTTTTCGACTAAGCAAGGTGGCGGATGAATTCCGTTTATTCATTATGAAAGGTGAGGCATTAGATTCACCTCAACAGTTTTGGGGTACTTCAGCTGAAGTAAAGTTGGATAATGATGCAGTGAAGACGGTGTATGATTTAATGGATGACGGGTTAGAACCGCATTATGCCCTTGTTTATGCAGATGTAGCTGATCACTTAGTAGACTTAGGAAAGAGATTAGGCATCAAAACGATAAAATATTTTTAGATGGTTAGACAGTAGAATAGGATGATAGGTGGGCTGGTAGAAGAAATGCAGCAAATTACAGACTAAGTATATGTAAATCTCACATTTCTCACTTAATCATTAGAATAGGCCAATATTTTATTAAGCACTTTCACTAACGCATAGAAAAAAAGATATGACATTTTAATTAACAAGCATTTTAGCACCTGCTAAAATGCTTGTTAACTTTGAATTGACTGGGATAGTCTCTATCACGATCGTTTCCTCACTTTTGGTTGTAACTAAAATAACAAGTCCACATTCACCGTTTTTCTTTCTGTTTTTTCTCTCTTTTTTGGACGACCTCACTTGTGTTTATATTTTTATTTCCTGCTGTCTTACTACATATCCTCGCCCCATCTCCTGCTTTTTTACTCTAAACGTAATATTAATTCCTATAAATGCTGAAGATTCTAATAGTTTTTTAAATAGTGATGAATAGAAAAAGGAACGTTAATGTTTTGAGGGCGGTATTAATTGTGGAAAGACTTAAAGCAAGAAAAGAAGTAGTTACATGGACATAAAATTTAAAGTTTTAAAAAAAACCTTGCATTTATGTGTACGCTTACATTATAATAAGAGCTAAACATCATTATGTTTTATAAAAGGTCATTATGTTAAGGGGGTGTAAACATGATTGAAGAATTGAAAGCTCACAATCCTTTACTTACTGTAATGGATGTCCGTGAAGATGCATTTAAGATATACGGTAAGGTACTTGAGGACTTTCCTTTTTCGAAGGTTAATGAATTGATGGAAAATATAGATATTCCCAAGGAGGGGAATGTATATGTTGCCACTGAACAAATATTGGAGGACGAAGATTTAAAATCATTTATAGAAAAAAGGTATTATGGAGGTATGGATATACAGGTTGGTTACTGTAATGGCAAAAATTCAAATCTAAATGGAGTTGAATACCACAAAGGCAGTGAAATTAATGTGGCAATTACAGATTTTGTTCTTCTTTTAGGCCATGTAAATGATATTCAAGAAGGAAGCTTTTCAGTCAAAGATGTGAAAGGGTTTTATGTACCTGCTGGAACAGCTATTGAAATTTACCAAACTACGCTTCATTTATCACCTTGTAAGACTTCAGACAAAGGGTTTAAATGCGTTGTGGTCTTACCTAGAGGCACAAATGATCCAATTAGTGATGAGGAAAAAGAATTTGATGAGCGGTTGTTTATGAAAAATAAATGGCTGCTTGCACATCCTGAAAATGAACGTTTTAGAGCAGCGGGTGCTTACGTTGGAATTAAGGGTGAAAACATTACAGTAAGGTATCCATCTAAATAGACAAAGATCAAATGAAAAAATCTTAATACTTCAAAATGATTGGATCAAAATTTCTATAAATAAAAAATTTTAATTTGAGACAGAATCATCAATATTCAATCAGTATAAGGAGGATAAAAATGGGAGGTATTGTTTTTACTCTAGGGTCATGTATCTTTTTTATGGCTTTAGTTGCTTGGTATTCCTACAGAAAAACAAAGAATACAGTAAGTGATTCAGTGGGGTATTTTCTGGCTGGCCGCGGGTTAACAGGTGGATTTATTGCGGGATCCCTTATTTTAACCAACTTATCAGCAGAACAGTTGGTTGGTTTAAATGGACAAGCTTATAGTGCCAATCTATCCAATATGGCTTGGGAAGTGACGGCTGGGTTATCTGTTATAATTTTGGCGCTTATATTATTACCACGCTATTTAGGAGGGTCGTTTACTACGCTTCCTGAATTCATAAATAACAGGTTTGACCAAGGAACGAGAATGTACGTGGTATTACTTTTCATGCTTGGATATGGTCTGGTTACTATTCCATCCGTATTATATTCAGGCGCCATTGCAGTATTACAGTTATTTGACGTTCCATCGTTGTTTGGAATATCCTTTGAACAAGCTATGTGGCTTGTTGTTTGGATTATAGGTATTATTGGTTCATGTTATGCCATTTTTGGTGGACTAAAGGCGGTCGCTATTTCAGACACACTTAACGGTATTGGGTTACTTCTGGTTGGGATACTAGTACCTATTCTTGGGTTCATCGCTTTGGGTGATGGAAGCCTTTTAGATGGAATGAAGACAATAACGTTAAACAATCCAGAAAAACTAAATGCAATCGGTTCGAGTGATGATGGGGTGCCGTTTGGAACAATATTTACAGGTATGATATTTGCAAACTTGTTCTACTGGGGTACGAATCAGTATGTAATTCAAAGAACACTTGGAGCAAAAAGTCTGGCTGAAGGTCAAAAAGGTGCGTTAATGACAGGCTTTTTAAAGATCTTGGTTCCTTTTTTAATGATGATTCCAGGCATCATTGCCTATCATATATACGGACCTGGTCTACAGACAATGGACTTGGCTTATCCAACTTTAATTAGTGATATATTTCCAACTTTCTTAAATGGTTTTTTCCTTGCAGTGTTGCTTGGCGCTGTTTTTTCTAGTTTTAACTCGTTATTGAATAGTGCTTCAACTATGTTTGTTTATGACGTCTATAAAGTAAAAATCAATAAAAATGCAACAGATAAGCAAATGATACGGATAAGCCAATGGTTTGGTACAGGTTTGGCGTTAATAACATTTTTCATTGCACCGTTATTACTTAAGGCACCTGATGGTTTATGGACCATAATTCGAGAGTTTACCGGATTTTTTAATATACCTATTATAGCAATAGTTTTAGTCGGTATTTTCTCAAAGCGTGTTCCGTCCATTGGGCCAAAAATTACAATTATATTTCACGTTATCACTTATTACATGTTGATTTGGGGATTCCCTATGTTATTTGGATTAGAAATACCAATTAACTTTATTCATATCCAAGGTTTATTATTTGTAATTGAAGTAGGCATAATGCTTGTCACAGGCATGGTAAAACCACTGCCAGAGAAATTTAAGTTTAAGCCAGATGCATCTGTAAGTTTGGTTCCGTGGAAATATACCATTCCAACAGCCATCACTTTATTTAGTGCGATGGTATTCAGTTACATTTTATTCTCACCAATAGGGGTTGCTTCTCAAGAGGGGGTTATTTCCAATTGGTTTTGGCCTGCTACTATTGCTCTAGTTGTTGTTACGATAATTCTTATTGTTATTTCTGTTAAATCATGGAGCGAAAAATATGAAAAGCTGCTAGTAACCAGGCATGAACAAGAGTTGCAAAATGCTTCAAAACATAAGCTTGCAAAATAGGAATATGTATACAAAATAAACTTTGTCGATAAAGTGAAAGGGGAAAAAAATGAGTACATTAACTAATTCTAAAATACGTTTCACCCAACATCAGGGAAAAATCAGTGTGAATTATGATGGCAGGTTAGTATTTTCCCATACTCCAAGAGAACCAGGACTATATGTAGGAAAAGGAAAAGAAACTGTAGAGATGTACCGTGGGAACTTTGATATGAGCGACTATGTTTCAGAAAGAATTGGATTAAATGTTAAAGAGGTCATAGAGAGGGATAACATACTTAAAATTGATTGGAATGTTCACCCTTCAGATGAGACAATAGTTCTTAGCACTGAAATTATGGAAAGGGAAGGTCGTCTATATATTAACCTGCATCAGTATGACGAATCATACAATCGCAGTTGGATACGTATCCCTGCTAAAGAGGAAGAAAAAATCTATGGGGGCGGGGAACAACTGTCATATCTTAATCTAAGAGGTCGGAACTTTCCGCTTTGGACTTCTGAGCCAGGTGTAGGAAGGAATAAAGAAACGTATACAACCTTCCAGGCAGATGTTAAAGACAAAGCAGGTGGAGATTATTACACAACCAATTATCCGCAGCCTACATATATGTCTACGGAGAAATACTTTTGCCATGTAGACACAACGTCCTATGCTGACTTTGATTTTAGGGATGCGAACTTTCACGAGCTTCATTTCTGGGAGGTTCCAAGATCAATCATCATATCTACAGCTGAAAATTATAAAGAACTTCAGCAAAAAATAGCTAACCTTCTTGGAAAGCAGCCAGAACTGCCAGATTGGACTTATAACGGTGTATGGCTAGGAATACAAGGCGGTACCGATGTTGTAGAAGAGAAATTACACAAAGCTGAAGAGGTTGGGTTAAAGGTTGCGGCTGTTTGGTGTCAGGACTGGCAGGGTAAAAGAATTACCTCTTTTGGAAAAAGGCTTCAATGGAATTGGCAGTGGGACGCTGAACAATATCCTGGATTGGAACAAAAAATAAAAGAATGGGAAAATCAAAACATTCGTTTTCTAGGTTATGTAAACCCTTATTTAGTTAACGATGGGGCATTGTTTCAAGAAGCACAAGAACTTCAACTTCTTGCAAAGAACGAGCAAGGAGAGGATTATTTAGTCGATTTTGGGGAATTTTACTGTGGAGTGGTTGACTTCACAAACCCAAAAGCAAAAAAATGGTATAAGGAAGTTATAAAAAAATACGCTATTGATTTTGGTATGAGTGGTTGGATGGCTGATTTTGGTGAATATTTACCAACTGATGTTGTTTTATATGATGGTTCTTCAGCTATGAAAAAACACAATGAATGGCCCGTCCTTTGGGGTAACGTTAATAAGGAGGCTATCAGTGAAGCTGGAAAATGGGGAGAAATTGTTTATTTTATGAGGGCTGGATATACAGGGATACAATCTAATTGTACACTGTTATGGGCTGGTGACCAGAGTGTTAATTGGAGTATGGATGATGGACTAGCTTCGGTAATTCCAGCAGCCTTATCTGCAGGAATCAGTGGAATGGGGCTTCATCATTCAGATATTGGTGGTTATACGAGTTTGCATGGGAACAAGCGAAGTAAAGAATTGCTGATGCGCTGGGTGGAATTAGCCGCTTTCACTCCGGTGATGAGAACCCATGAAGGGAATAGACCAGACGATTGCTTCCAATTTGATGATGACATGGAATCTTTAGTTCACTTAAAAAAAATGACTGATGTTTATTCTTCCCTGTCACCTTACTTGAAGGTTTTAGTAAAAGAAAACGCAAAAAAAGGTATTCCTGTTCAGCGGCCGCTATTCTACGAATTTGAAGATGATGAATATGGCTATGATATCCAATATCAGTATATGCTAGGGCCGGATCTACTGGTTGCCCCAGTATATCAAGAAGGAAAAAACACCTGGGAAGTTTATCTTCCTGAAGATCAGTGGGTTCATTTGTGGAGTGGCAATACTTTTAAGGGTGGGCATGTAAAAGTGGATGCCCCTATTGGAGAACCGCCTGTCTTTTATAGGAAGAAATCTGATTATGCCGATCTTTTCGAGGAGATATCTAAAAATTAATTGTCCATAAATCAACTTTCAAATATGCTAGTCCAGTGATTGATGGTATATTCTTCATCAGTTTTGCCAAAAGTGTCCATTCTTATCTAGCAGAAATGGTCTATTATCGTTTAGCGGTTACAACAATATACTTGGCAAAACTGATGATTGTATGACTATGCAAAAAACTGATGGAACAACTTGTATAATCAAGCAAACTATAAAAATAAAAGGTTACTACCTATTTAAATATGTAATAACCTATGATATACTAGATTCATGAACAGTATTGAAGGGTTCGAACCTCATTACGCCCCGTATATAATGAAGTAGCATATGAACGCATTGAACTTTGTTGTCAACTTGGTTTTACACCACAGTTTATAAAGAGGATGGAAGGGAGGGAAACTTATGAGAAAAATTGCCATTGGTCAGGCTGGTGGCCCTACAGCTGTGATCAATGCTACCCTTGCTGGTTTTGTAAAAGAAATGATGAACGATCATTCCCTTACTTTTATCCGAAATGGCTATGATGGTCTCGCACATGGTGAATTTATTGATGGTGACCAAGCGATGCTAGAATGGGTGATTCAAAATAATCATGTACCAGGGGCCTGCCTTGGATCAGGTCGTTATCCTTTATCTGAACAAAACATTACAAATTGTATTAAACACTTAAAGGAAATCGGAGCGGAGGCTCTTGTTATTATTGGCGGGAATGGCACGATGGAGGCATTAAGAAAAATAGAGGCAGGCGCTGCTCGAGCAGGATATGACTTACAGGTCATTGGTCTTCCTAAGACAGTGGATAATGATCTGGGGGGTACTGATCATGCTCCTGGTTTTGCCAGTGCAGCTCGTTATGTGGCGCAGGCTACATTAGATATAGGCCGAGATCTTCATTCTATGAGAAACTTCGAGCAGGTTCGTATTTTGGAAACGATGGGAAGGAACGCAGGATGGCTTGCATCTGCATCCGGTTATCTTCGTAAGTATGAAGAAGATGGCCCACATTTTATTGCAATACCTGAAAGACCAATGAAGCGGGATGAATTACTGGATTCTATTGATATAGCAATTCGGCGTCATGGCTGTGCTACGATTGTAGTGAGCGAAGGAGTACGGTGGAGTGAGGGCAATCAAGTCGAAAGAGAAGTAATTAACGGACGACCAGTCCTTGGTGGTATTTCTAATGAAATAGAGTCCTTTCTAAAAAAGGAATTAAAAATAATGGCACGCTTTGAACTATTGGGTATGAATCAACGGAGTTCTTCGGCAACAGTTTCAAGGATAGACTATAAGGAATCCTTTCTTGTTGGTGTTACTGGCGGGAAATGGATTAGAGAAGGAAAAACCGGAATCATGGTATCCCTACAAAGAAATGGGCAATTCGGCTATAATTTAAATATAATACCGGTCGGATTGAAGGAAGTCGTTCAGGCTGGAGAACGTAGGATGCCAGATCATTTTATCGATGATTTAGATACTTATTATCAATGGCTTCGTCCACTTATTGGAGATGACCTTGTTTCATATCCTTCACCGACACCAAGGAGAGATATTTATGCCAAGGAATAACAAACTTGATTTCGAAAAAGGGGAAGCTTTATACGTACAAATTAAAGACATTTTAATTGAACGTATTCAACAAGGGGTTTGGAAACCTAATGCTCTTATACCAACAGAACAAGAATTAATCAATGAATTTAATGTTAGTCGAACGACTATTCGCCAAGCCATCAATAAGCTTGTTGAAAATGGCTTGGTTGAAAAAAAACAGGGCAGGGGCACGATTGTTCGCCCGCAAAATCTTATTGGCAATCTTGGAAAATTGAGGGGTTTTGCGGAAGAAGCGAGAGAACGAGGACAAATACCACGGTCAAAGCTGTTACGAAAAGAGTTTAAGACAGGGTTTTTTCATGAACAAGATGTACTAAATGTGCAAGCGGATGAACCGATTCTTTTAGTTGAACGGATACGTTTTGCTGATGATACCCCAATCGCACTTGAGCGCACATGTTGGCCTCGGGAAATTGGAGATATTTTAATAAAATATGATCTGAATGAAGTACATTATTATGATGTATTAGAACAGTATAATATCTATTTAAATAAAGCCAATGAAAAGATTAGGGCTATTAATGCAACGATTGATGAAGCTGATCATCTAGGTATTCGTCCTGGAGAAGCTCTTCTCGAAATGACACGATTAAGCTTTGGCGTTAATGATCATCCGATTGAATATACGAAAACGAAGTACCGAAGTGATAAATATCAATACAATATTGAGTTGAAGAGATAGGGAGGGGAAAATTATGCCATTTATTAACGGTAAAGTAATGTTAAAACATGCTCGAGAAAATGGATATGGAGTGGGCGCGTTTAGTGCCCATAATGCGGAAACAATTCTTGGAATCCTGGAGGCATCAGAGGAAGAGCAAGCTCCAATTATGATACAGATTGGACAAAAAGTTATTCAAACACTGGGAATGGAATCTATGAAAACATTAATTGATATCTTTTCAAAAGATTTCACTATCCCGATTGCTATTCACTTAGATCATAGCCGTGACTTTACCCAAACAATGAAGGCCATCCAAATGGGTTTTCAATCCGTAATGTTTGATGGATCCGGTTATTCATTTGAGGAAAATACAAAGACAACAAGCGCGGTTGTGGAAATTGCCAACTCACTTGGAATTGGTTCAGAAGGTGAGATTGGAAAAATAGGCGGAACAGAAGATGACATTACTGTAGATGAGAAAGACGCCCTCATTACATCAACTGAAGAAGCAGTAGCATTTGTTGAAGCAACTAATGTGGATTACCTTGCTGTATCGATAGGTACTGCACATGGAATATATAAACAAACGCCTGATCTGCGGTTTGAACGATTAAATGAAATATCAAATGCAGTAAAGCGTCCAATAGTCCTCCACGGAGGATCTGATGTCCCGGATGATCAAGTAAAACGTGCCATCACATTAGGTGTTGCAAAGATTAATGTTGATACAGAATTACGACAAGCATTTACAAGGGGTGTTCAAGAAGTTTTTCATGAAAATCCAGATGAATTTGTACTTGCAAATTCACTAGGAAATGGGAGAATCCGAGTGAAGGAAAAAGTTCAGGAAAAAATTCGTGTGTTTGGAAGTAATGGAAAAGCAAAGGATCTTTTGTCAAACAAAAGGTTATAACGTTATAACATAGGAGGATGATGAATAAATGACTACTACAAAGATTTCAAGTCCAACTTATGGCTTATACATTCAGGGAGAATGGCGGGAAAAGCAGAATACTAGTGAAGTAATAAATAAGTATACACAGGAATCAATCGCAAAAACCTCAGTTGCAGACAAAGGGGATATTGAAGATGCTGTAAAAGCTGCAAAAGAATCACTGGATTCCCCTTTTTCACCGTATGAGCGCTATACAATACTAAAAAAAGCTGCAGAGGGCCTAATTGAAAGACAGGAAGAATTGGCGTTAGTTTTGGCTGAAGAGGTAGGAAAGCCTATTGAAGAATCTAGAGGAGAAGTTGGACGCGCAGCACTTACCCTTGAAAATTCAGCAGAGGAAGCTAAACGTATAAGTGGAGAAGGTGTTCCAGTAGAAGCTGCACCTGGTTCTGAGAATCGCCAGGCAATGACATTAAGAGTTCCAGTCGGTGTTATTGCAGCTATCACCCCTTTCAATGTTCCTTTGAATCTAGTATGTCATAAAGTAGGTCCAGCAATAGCTTCAGGGAATAGTGTAGTTTTAAAACCGGCAGAGGTAACACCACTTTCTGCTCTTATGTTGGCGGAAATTTTTGAAGCTGCCGGGTTGCCAGCTGGTCGCTTGAATGTAGTGACAGGGAAAGGTTCACAGATCGGTGAGTGGTTGACATCAAATAACAATGTTAACATGTTCACCTTTACAGGAAGTCCGAGGGTTGGACAGATCATCCGCGAAAGGGCTGGAATTCGAAAAGTTACGTTAGAGCTTGGAAATAATTCCGCGACAATTGTTCATAAAGATACTGACATAGAACATAGTGCAACACTTACTGCTCAGAAAAGTTTTAACAACGCTGGTCAAGTTTGTATCTCAGTTCAGCGTGTCTATGTTCATGAAGATATTTATGAAAGATTCCTTTCAAAAATGAAAAAAGTAACGGAAGCGCTCGTTGTAGGTGATCCGAAAGATCCATCAACGAATATTGGACCTATGATTGCTGAAAAAGAGGCAATTCGAGTTGAGGGTTGGGTGAACGAGGCTGTCGAGCAAGGGGCTGTTGTAGAGACAGGTGGAAAACGAGATGGTGTTTTTTATCTGCCTACCATTCTTACTAACGTAAAAGATGATATGAAGGTATGTCGTGACGAAGTATTTGGTCCAGTTGTTGCAATTAACACATACCGTGATGAAGAAGAGGTCATTTCCCGTGTAAATGCTTCAGAGTACGGCCTGCAAGCTGGACTTTTTACAAATAGCCTTGACTTTGCAATGAAAGCTGCGAAAAAAATTGAAGTTGGCGGGCTTATTGTGAATGACACATCCGGATACCGAGTCGATCATATGCCTTATGGCGGTGTGAAAAAGAGCGGATCGGGAAAAGAAGGTCCAAAATACGCAATGGAAGAAATGACAGAAGAACGATTAATTGTTTTTAATCTTTAGAATGGATAGGAGCCCTTATACGGGCCCCTCTTTTTACCTTTATAATTAAGGGTATGTAAAATAAGGAGAGCGGAGTCATTGATATTTACAATCTTGTTACCAATTGTTTTTGTGTTTGGTATTGGATTTATTGCTCAGCGTCTTTTACGGTTAGAAACTCAAGTGATATCAAAGTTTGCTTTATACATACTAGTTCCCTTTCTCGTGTTTCGGACTTTTTATGAACAATCTATAAATGTTTCTTATAGTTATATGATAATTTATATGCTTGGACTTTGTATTGCTATTATTTTAATAGTAAATATTTTATCAAAGGTTTTCGGGTATTCGGAACAACAACGTTGTGGACTTGTGCTTTCAAGTGCCTTCATGAATAACGGTAACTATGGAACACCGCTGGTTCTCTTTTTATTTGGTGTCGAGGGAATGAAGATAGCTATTGTACTCATGGTGATACAGCAATTATTAATGAGTACGTTAGGTGTTTATTATGCAGCAAAAGGGAGCCCAGATCATGACGGGGTAAAGGCAGCCTTAAAGGCAGTTAGAAGATTGCCTATGGTTTATGGTGCAATATTAGGGGTTGCCTTTAATTTGCTGGAAATTCCACTTGGAAATATTAAAAATGGAATTGATATTATTGCAGACGCTGCCATACCTACTATAATGGTAACTTTAGGAATGCAACTCGCAAATATAACCATCCAAAAAGTTGATTGGAAAAAGTTATCTACAGCTCTCACATTAAAACTGGTTACAGCTCCCATAATTGCTGCACTTATTGTGTTGACTATGCCAATTGATGAGATGTCCAAACAAATTATGATTATTATGGCTGCAACTCCTACAGCCGCTAATACAACCATGTATGCAATTCAGTTTAAAGTGGAATCACAAAATGTATCGAGTGCCACTTTAATCTCCACAATCATGAGCTTGGTAACAATACCAATTGTAATCTTTTTTACAATGGGCGTATAAAGATATTGATATACAATGGGCAAAGCAGTAAAAGATACATGTCATAATAAGCATAGTTATTGAACAGGGGGAAACATGTTTGGAAAAGTTAACTGGAATATTAGCTGCTGTCAAGGATATGAAGGGTTTTGACAGGTGCTGTAGCAGTAACCACATCTAATTCAGATCTGTGGGAAAACCGAGAACAAAATTTGGAGGGTTTGTATGACTTATAGCTATGTATCTCATTTATATTGTCCAAAGTGCGAAAATATTTATAGTACAAAGGAAGTAAACCAGTTATGTGAATGTGGATCACCATTGCTTGTTTCTTACAAAATAAATGAACTAAAAGAAGCTTTTAAACGAGAGGATTTGGTTGGACGTGCTCCGGATTTATGGCGTTATCATGAATTATTACCAGTTGAAGATCCGCAATATGTGGCCACATTAGGTGAGGGCATGACTCCAATGCTTTATATGAATAAAATAGGGAAACAAATGGGAATTCCTAACTTATTTATGAAGGATGAAGGCTTAATTCCATCAGGCTCATTTAAATCAAGAGGAGCTGCTGTAGGGGTATCTAAAGCCAAAGAATTAGGTGTAGGGAAATTGGCTATGCCTACTAATGGAAATGCTGGAGCAGCCTGGTCATTATACTGCGCACAAGCGGATATTAATTCAACTATTGTAATGCCAACTGATGCACCGGAAATAACCAGGAAAGAATGTGTTGCCGCAGGAGCTGACCTCTATCTTGTGGATGGCTTAATCGGTGATGCAGGAAAAATCGTTGGTCAAGCTGTAAATGATTATAATTTATATGATGCTTCTACACTAAAAGAACCCTATCGAATTGAGGGTAAGAAAACAATGGGACTTGAAATAGCTGAGCAGTTTAATTGGGAGGTTCCTGATGTCATTCTTTACCCGACGGGGGGAGGAGTTGGATTAATTGGGATTGATAAAGCTTTTCATGAATTGCAGGAGTTAGGATGGATAGATGAGGGGAAGATGCCAAGGTTAGTTGCTGTTCAATCCGAGGGGTGTGCACCTATAGTGAAGGCTTGGGAAGAAGGAAAATCAAGCGCAGATCCTTGGGAAGATGCTTCGACTGTTGCATTTGGTATCAATGTGGCTAAAGCTCTTGGCGATTTTTTGATTTTAGATGCTATCAGGAAAACAAACGGTTGTGCAATATCTGTTAGTGATGATGACATTTTAAAAGAGCTAAGTATTGTGGCAGCCACCGAGGGTGCTTTTGTCTGCCCTGAGGGTGCAGCAGCATTTGTTGCGGCTAGAAAATTACGGGAACAAAATTGGATTAAACATGATGAACGAGTAGTGGTATTGAACACGGGAGCTGGTATCAAATACCCTAATACGATTGAAGTCGATGTACCTATCCTGCAGAAGGGTGAAAAATTGTAAGAAATGCCGCCGCAGTCTGTAAAAGTGATGTAGTATCCCTATTACTAACTAGTGGGGATACTATATCATAACAATTGGAAAACTATGAGTTGAACTGTTTATTGGTAAATGAAAGGATATCACAAGTAATAAAGAACTTAAAAGGGTGATGCATATTTCCCTTTGAAGAATAGAAACTGTTCAGTAAACAGAAAGATTGGGACAACACGCGCACCGCTTTATGTATCCTGCTGCAGCCGAAACTTTCTAGCACTCTAAAACCCAAAAGCAGGGGAAAAATTTATGGAAGTGGTAATTAGAAGTGCTCTAAAACCCAAAAGCAGGGGAAAAATTCATGGAAGTGGTAATTAGAAGTGTCCTAAAACCCAATAGCAGCAATAAAATCCATAGAATTGGTTAATAGATATGCTCTAATGCCTAAAACCTGCAAAAAAATCAATTGAACTGTTTAATAGAAGAACAGCCTTAGTTTACATCATATGCCCCGAATGTGTATTGTCCTTTGTTACCAACACCTGCTCCACCCGAGACAGTGGATTCAGCAACAAAAGCACCTCCATTCCGCTCATATCCGGCAACCGTTTAACGAAATCTTTCATCTCTCCCTACCAAAGCTGAAGGAAGCTAATTCCCGAATGGGATAGAAGGCATCTTCCTCTTCCAGCAGCTTTTAGCCCTGCCAATGAATCATTTTTATTGGACAGGACCCGATGTTTTTCCAACTCCATTCTCTGTTTGTACCAAAATCAACACATCAATTATTCCCAAAATACTAAATTGACAAAAAATAGATTTGTTATATAATTAATAGATACATATAGATACATATTTTGCGGGAGGTGTAACAGGACGGACGGGAAGAAAGTTTCTATAAAAATTTGAAAAGAGGGTGGTACAATGTATGGAAAACGAATCATATATGCTTTTATGAGTATCATAGTTTTATTGGGAATCGTGGCTCAAGGCAGCCCTGCACAGGGTCAAAGTGAGCAGGCTTACGGAGATATCGCGCTTGATCACATTTCCCACCTGGCTGACGAAATCGGGGAACGGGTGGCCGGAACGAGTGGTGAAGAACAAGCCCGGGATTATCTATACCAAACATTTAAAGACTTAGGCTACGACGTTGAAGTACAGCCATTTATTTTTGGAAGCAACGGACAGGAATCTTCCAATGTGATCGCGACAAAAGAAGGCTATCTGGATACTGAAAAGCAAATCATTATTGGCGCTCACTATGACTCTGTTCGCAATGTCGAAGGGGTGGATGACAATGCGTCAGGTGTCGGTGTCATGCTGGAGGCAGCTGAAAGAGCAGCGGCAGCGGACAGCCCCTACACCATTCATTTTATCGCTTTTGGTGCCGAGGAAGTTGGGCTGCGCGGATCACATTATTACGTCTCTGAAATGACCGATATAGAGATCGAATCCACGATGGCGATGATTAACTTGGATAGTCTTGCAGCCGGCGATTATATGTATGTACACGGCGGAATAGCAGACGGATCGATCAGGGAGATGGCATTGGATATCAGTGATAACCTTGGCATTGACCTGCAGATCAATCCCGGACTAAACCCGAACTATCCTGAGGGAACGACGGGAAGCTGGAGTGACCATGCCGCATTTGAAAATGCAGGCATCCCGATCGGATACTTTGAGTCTACTAATTGGGAAATCGGCGCCCTTGATGGATATACGCAAACCGAAGAGTTCGGCTCGATTTGGCACAACCCCGCCAGGGACAACATGGCCTTTATTCGGGAAAATCTTGCTGAGAGAATGGACAGCCATATAAAAAACTACGCGCAAATTTTAACTGAATTGGTTCACGAGCTGGTTGCTCCGCCAAGTGCAGAAGGTATCCGTACTGCTATTGAGGAACTTGAAGCAGAAGGTGAAATTGATAATGCGGAAGCTATCCGCGTTTTACAGATTCACTTAATAGCGGTTGGCCAATATGAAAACCAAGGGGAAGTAGAAAAAGTGATCAGGCACATGGGCGGTTTTCAAGTACTGCTTGATCATCAAAAAGATCAGGGAATGATTTCCGAAGAAGCATATGAACAACTCAGTCACGAGTCCGATCTGCTGATCCAGGAATGGGAACGGTAAGATAAACAAAAATGGCGTGATGAATCTCGATTGGGGTTATCATCATGGAACACATATGAAAACAGGGATTGTTGGGGGCGAGACAGCCCCCTTTTTGCCTGGCTTTCGAAAAATCCTTTACATAAAATCACTCTGGAAGAATGCAAATCACCTTATGCTTGCAATCATGAATCCCCTACTTTTTCCCCGTCGTGCGCGGCAATGGATTCAACAGAAGAAGCATTTCCAATCCGCTCATTTCCGGCAGCCGTTTAACGAAATTCTTCATCTCTCCTTTTGTACCAAAGCTGAAGGAAGCTAATTCCTGAACAGGAAAGAAGGCATCTTCATCCATTGCCAGCTCCAATATATGTATGATAAACATACCGTCCCTTTTCTCCGAAAGCAAGGTAATTCCCAGTTCCTGATGAAAATATACTCGTTTCCATTTCCATGTTTTCCAGCATGGCATCATCAAAACGTACTTTTTTTCCCGAATTCATGGCATTTCCCCTTATTAATTTTCTATTTTCTTCATCCTCTTTGCTGTGTTCTTTCATCACTTCTGAGTTTTCGATGTCTTTCCATAAGGATCCGTATCTCTTCCTATTGCTGACCAGTAAGCACACCACCTTTAAAAAGGTTTTGGTGTGCTTTTTGCTGCTTAACGATAAATCCCTTTTACTCCAATCATGCAGGATAGGGTCCGTTCATATTGTTTCTTGAATATGTAATGGGACAATGGCAGTGGCAGCTGCCTATTATTTTTAAAAGTAATGAGTGTTTGATTCTGTTGTTTTTGAATGTGTGCAATATGGTTGAAAAAGATCCAGTGGCAATTGAAGTCTGTTGTGGCGTGGGTTGGGAATGTGAAGATGGATGAAGCTGATAGATGTTGGAAGAGGTGATGTTCGGCATGCTGTTTGAAGTTGGTTGACTGTACTTTTAATCTTCTTTCCATTCTGCTTTCATTTGTTTGTACTCCTGTAAGTATTCATCTGAGTTGAATCCTAATTCTATTTGGAGCAGTGCCAGTATGTAAGAGCCCACTTCTTTATGTCCGAGTTCAATTGCATTGAGGTGCTTGGAGTCAATGCCGATATTCCAGGCCAGTTCTTCCATGGTCTCCCCCTTGAAGACCCTTCTTTTACGAATGACTCTCCCAACGGCTATTTGAAATATTTTTTTGTCTCTGTTCCTCATTCTCTTTCTCTCGTCCATCGTTAACCGTCCTTTTCTACATTATCTTAATGCTGCAATGATCCATATTGAGATAACATTAACTGGCACTTCTACATTCGCCTTATCCTTCGATGTATGCCCCCGTGCTGGCATGAACGCTGTTTTATAAATTCATTGAATTTTGCTTGATGAAGAAACACAAAGTTGTACACGACTTGCCCTAGAAAAATAAATGACTTTTCCCTAATAAACAGGTTGGGATTCCAGTCTTGTTTTTTCTTCTTTTCCTTGCCGCAATAAACGAAGGCCATTCAATATTACCAGAATAGTAGAGCCTTCATGGAATAACACTGCCATCGGCAAATTTAACAGACCAAATATATTTAATATAACCAGTGTGATAATAACACCAACCGAAAAGACGACATTGCCAACAATAATCCGGTTTAATCTGTGACTCAATGTAAAACTGTAAAAAAGTTTCTCCAAATTGTTTTTTACAATGACAACTTCGGAAGACTCCATGGCAACCGATGAACCGCTCCCCATTGCAATTCCTATATCCGCGTTTGCAAGGGCCGGCGCATCGTTAATACCGTCCCCGATCATTCCGACAACTTTATCTTTTTCCTGACTTTCATTTACATATCTGATTTTATCTTCTGGCAGACAGGATGCAACGTAATCATCAATGCCTACTTCTTCCGCAACTTTCTTTGCTACGGTTTCATTATCTCCTGTTAACAAAGAAACCTGAATACCCTCTCTTTGGAATCCTGCAACAGCATGGGCCGACTCCTCGCGCACTTGATCAGCAAGTGAGAAGTAGCCTGCAATCTGATTATTTTTTCCCACAAAAATATTTGTATTTCCCTCTATTGCTTTACTAAGGTATTGATGGGGATCTACAAAAAGCTTAAAAGCGGACGGCTTTCCAACCATGATATCGCCTTTTCTCATTCCCGAACCAGCTACTTCTTCCACTGGCTGTGTCCGGTCAACACTATGCAGATCCAAATCTTTAAATGTATTGACAATCGCATCAGCAATTGGGTGACTGGATTGTTGTTCCATATACACTACTTCTTTTAATATATCCTCATCTGCTGCGTAATCAACCACTTGAAACGCTCCATGCGTTAATGTGCCCGTTTTATCACTATAAAGAATATCCATCGTACTGAGTGCCTCCATCGCTGCTCCGCCCTTAAATAACACACCGTTTCTTGCACCGTTGCTAATGGCACTCAAGGTTGCAGGAGTCGCTGAGGCCACTAATGCACATGGACTCGCTACAGTTAACATAACCATCCCTCTGTAAAAGGCTTCCTGAAACGTGAAACCATTAAAGGTATACAGGATAAAAATAAAGATTGGAACCCCGATCAGCACCCCAATGACATATTTGGATTCAATGCGATCAATAAATTTCGAAACTTTAGATGGTCTGTTTTGCGCTTCTTCCACCATTCTGATTATATTGGAAAAAATGGTTTCATTGCTTAACTTGTTTACTTCCAGATAAAAGACATTTCCCTCATTAATTGTGCCTGCAAAAACCTCATTCCCTTTTTCTTTCGTTACAGGAACAGATTCCCCGGTTAATGCCGATTCATTTATCAATGTTTTCCGATCAGTATAGCCGTCAATCGGAATCTGATCTCCTTTTGACACTATCACAATATCCCCTAAACCCAATTCTTCCGTAGGCACCTTGTCAATTTCGCCATTTTCTTTTAAAACATGTGCTGAGGAAGGGACTTGTGACATTAATGCAGAGATGGCCTTCGTTGATTTGTTTGATGCGTAATCTTCTAATACTTCGGCTCCGGCAAAAATCAGTAATAATACTGCCCCTTCCGATTCATAGTTAATAATAACAGCTCCAATTGCTGCTAAAATCATCAGCAAATCGACATTAGGGGATTTTGACTTTACTGTATCCACCACGGCATTTTTTGCAGCAAAGAATCCTAAAAAGAAGATGGCAGCATAAAATGAAATCCGGCTGATGATATCAACAAAGGGCATGAAAATAAACCCTAGTATAATGAAGAAAATACCTGTGAGCAAAAACTGACCGGGACGGCTTTTAAGCAGGTAGTTCAACATTTTACATAACCCCTTCTAAAATGACGTTATTTATAATTACTATAATTATTATAACACTAAAGTATATAATTGTCAAAATAATTGAGAATTTTTAGTATAATTGAGAATGAATATCATCATCGATTAGCTCTGTATTATTCATTTTCATTACTGGCCATTAAGAAAAAATAAAATATTCGCTGAAGAGGATGTCGTGCAGGTTTGGGACTATCTTGTAAATGAAGTGAATTATATATTATGAAAAGCGGGTGACCGTCTTTAATAGGTGATCGCTTTTTGTTTTTAATTGGGACCATACTCCATATTTTCCGGCTATTGCTAGCAGTACTCTGCCGTAGTTTAGAGGTACTTAAATTTATATACGGAATGACGAGCGGGTGTACATATTATTAACATTTTGACACAGAATAGAAATTACTGGATATCAAATAAAGGAGGGATATTTAAGGTGGAAAAGAAATAGGATGGATCCACTGTCGGGTATGAAAGGAAACGTGAAAAGAAAATAATCCTGTTCTCATAATAGATGTATGAAAACATGTTATAGACCTGAAATAAGTTACTTACTTAGCATGTCAACACAGATCCTCATTTTTTATAAAGAAGATGGGTCTTTAACAAGTAGCCCTTACTTTAATCAAGGTAAAAACAAGCCGGTGATGCCCGGTGAACCCCGTGATTAACAGTTCTCTTGGCATTAATTGCAGATCCTCTGCAATCAGGGTATTTACATCTATTTTTATTGGGTTCTTTCATAAAATAACCAATAACATTACATTAGGAGGCATCATGAAAATGAAGCGTGTGGAAGATAAAGTTACGTTAATTACAGGAGCTGCATCCGGATTTGGAAAAGCGATGACAAAGCTATTTGCTGAAGAAGGTGCGAAGGTTTTTGCCGTAGATATTAGCGATAAAGTGAAAGGTCTAGAGGAAGAAGTAAATGGCGAAGTCCATGGCTATGTAGCAGATGTATCTAACCCTGAGCAAATTGAAGCAGCATTCAAGGAATGCAAAAATGTATATGGACGATTGGATGTTTTATGCAACAATGCTGGAATGACAGGAGTAGTAGAAACACCACTCCATGAAGTTACCCTTGAAAAC
The DNA here is from genome assembly GCF_010994035.1 of Virgibacillus aidingensis. GTDB lineage: Bacteria > Bacillota > Bacilli > Bacillales > Amphibacillaceae > Virgibacillus_N. Next base: position 201,769 of record NZ_WIXN01000004.1, on the reverse strand, counting down.
TATGACAAAGTAATGAATCTCAACTTAAGAGGTGCTTTTAAAGTACTGCAAGAGGGTATTAAAATGATGCTTGAAAACGACGGAGGAGCCGTTGTAAACACAGGGTCCGTCGGCGGTTATCTTGCAACACCGGGCTCGGCACCTTATATCGTGTCAAAAGGTGGTGTGGTGATGCTGACAAAACAGGCAGCTTTAGAATATGCGGATAAGGGTATCCGAGTAAACTCTGTAAACCCTGGTACAGCAAAAACTGCACTGCTGGAAACATTCACACAGGAAGCGAAAGACTTTTTAGCAGGGCAAGTTCCAATGGGAAGACTTGCTGAACCGGAAGAAATTGCAAGTGTTGCTTTATTCTTAGCTTCTGACGACGCTTCCTACATCACAGGCCAGGATCATATCATTGATGGAGGACGTATTACAGAATAATACATCTAACCATATGAGCATACGAAGAACAGCGGGTAAGGTCATCGATGGATGATTTTACCCGCTGTTTTTTTGATTATTGGCCGGTAGCGAACCAGGTTCTGCTTGAAAGTAAAAGCCGCTGCGGCTCAACGCTACCGGAGAGAGTGAGGGGCGGAACAGCTAAGAGTGGCATGCAATTTTATAAGCCAAAGGACTTTACTGAATACTGCAAACCCGAAATTTCAGCCCCTTTTCCAGAGCTGTTTTATAGGAAAATGAAAAGCGCTTACCTTGTGATCGGGAGGGGGAGACCGAGTTTCCGCGGGAAGTTCAGGGCAGGCTGTCAACAGGTCAGAACGACATTTGTAATATACTGTACAATATTCCAAAAGTTACATACCGGCAGCAGATAGGATAAAGGAAATCGGTGATTGAAGGCGGGGATATTGTAGCTCCTTCCGCTATTCCTTTTTCAGATAAATCTCCGATGCCGCGGGAGCTGAAAACAGACGAAGTGGAGCGAATCGTGGAATTATTTGCAGAAGGAGCAAAGCGCACCGTGGAAGCCTGCTTTGACACGATAGAAATTCACGGGGCGCACGGCTATTTGCTTCATCAATTTTTATCCCCGGCATCCAATCAAAGAACAGATAAATACGGGGACCATGTGTTATTTGCCAAAGAAGTGATTGAGGCAGTGAAATCGGAAATGCCAAGCAGCATGCCGCTCATCATGAGGGTTTCCGCGGTGGAGTACAATGGCCAGGGCTATTCATTTGAAGACATATTGAAACATTGTCAGACATTTATTGATGCAGGTGTAGATATGTGTATGTTGGATCACAGCTTGCTGCAGGCGGAATGACGATTGAAACAGTATTTAATATTGACCCGACTAATTGCAGGTGTCATTGTGACGATCTACTGTTTATTTGGCGGATTCGCCGGTGTATCGATAACAGACTATTTTCAGGGAATTATAGTGGTGGTAGGTACTGCAATTTTGGGAATACATTTAGTATTTGAAGCAGGCGGATGGCCTGCGATCGTATCTCAAGTCGGTGCAGAAGATCCGGGAATGATTTCAGCCAACATGGGCGCAGCAGGTTCTACATTGTTTGGTCTTATTTTTGGATATTTAAGTCTGGGTGTTGCCATTATCGGAAGGCCGCATGATACGATTCGTTTCTTTGCGATTTCAAGTTCATCTGAAGTCCGCAAATCGTTTGCTATTACTTTGAGCGCGCATTATCTATAACGTACTGGGGGGCATACCTTGTTGGGTATGCAGGAAGAGTGCTTCTGCCGGATCGACTTTCGGTGAAGATGTGTACCGCAAATATATTAATAAAAGTGCGTCTGACAAACAAATTATCTTTGTGACCCGGATGTTTATCGCCATTGTCGGTATTGCGTCAACCCTTGTGGCAATTTACAGTTCCGAATCCGTTTTCTGGATTACGGTATATGCGTCGGCAGGTCTCGCTGCAACATTTGCACCTGTTCTGATTGTTTCACTATATTGGGACAAACTGACAAACCAAGGTGCAGTTGCCGGTATGTTTGCCGGATTTATCACCGTGGTATTGTGGGACACATTTGTACCGGATATTTATTTCATCATGACTGAAGCACTGCCGGCTATGCTTGTTTCATTTATTGTAATTATTGTAGTAAGTAAGCTGACAGAACAGCCGGAGATTGAGCAAGTAAGAAAAGAGCTCGCTCAGGCGAAGAAGGTATGGAAGAAGTAAGGTTCGGTTTTAAAGTTTATTGGTATATCTGCAATAATGAAAAAGGCCACCGTTCGTTGATCGGTGGTCTTTTTGTATAGTGACCTATTTTATGAATTTCTATCGTAAAAGTGGAACTGCTAGTGTATCTGTTCGAGCAAGTATAAACCATACTGCTGCTAATTTAAAAGTGCTACTTATTGACTATGGGCCGGCTGTCAGGCTGACATTAGGGACATTGGTACTAAAGCAAAAGAATGAAGTTTTATATAATTGCTTAAAGATACTAAAAATGACTTGACTTATAAATAGGTTATGCTAGATTTATAATTATTGTATAACTTACATTTTTCATAAAATATACACGATTAGACAAATTTTTATTAAGTATGCTACTTATTTATATTTTCAACCTAGATTTACCCATAAATATTATCCAGTAAAGGGAGGTGCACAAGGAATACAAATTTGATATAGAGGAGGGGGCATTTGTAAGTATTTTCCGCAGGTTTATGACAATTCTATAAGGGGGTTTAATAGGTGAAAAAGCTTAGTAGATTTTTTATATTTTTAGCTTTGTTTTTAATGGCTATGTCATCAACAGTGAGCGCAGCACCAACAGGATTAACATCCTTTCCGGACCCGGTTGATCCAAAATCCTGGGAATTACCGGAAGATATGACCTGGGATGACTATGAACCAATTCCAGGGATTGACTGGGCAAATACGGATATTGAACCGGAAGAAGATCTAAAAGGAGCCTTAATTTTAGTCGATTTTCCTGATCAGGATTTTATCCTGACTGAACCCAAGGGTTCTGATCCGGTGGGTAATCCGCAAATTGATCCAGTTCCCCGCGAGGAGCTTGGGGAGTGGTGGCATGACTACTTAAATGTGCCAAGTGAGTTAAATAATTATCAGACAATTGATGGTTTTTGGAAAGAGAATTCCTACGGTAAATGGGGTGTAAGTCTTGATTCTTATGGTCCCTACCGCCTGGATAAATATGAATTTCAGTACGGGCTGGAAAGCCGTATGAATCCTGGCTTTCTGCCTGAGCAATACGAAAGTGCAAACTTATTTCAAGATGGGATGGCAATAGCAGAGGAAGATATAATCGCATCCGGAGAAGAGTATGACTTCGCATTTATTATTCATGCAGGCTATGCCGAATCAACCGTATGGCAAGAACTCGGTGAAATGATGTTCCAAAATCCGGAAGATGTAACTGATGAGTTTGGACCGCCGGATTTACCTGGGTTTGAAGACATGCCAAACTGGGCTTCCACCCGTTATGTACCATGGACATCCTGGCTTGCGGCCAAGAGTATTTGGTCTGCTGCATCCAGCGCAGTAATCAACGGGCAAAGAATGCGTGTTTCCATTCAAGGTGAACATGGCATGTCTACATTCGCCCATGAGTTTGGCCATCTCCGAGGACTTGGGGATAATTATAATAATGCAGCCCTTGACCCGAGAACCTATTCGGGTTATTGGGAAACGATGAGCCGCGGATCATTTGGTGGACCCGGAGGAACGCATACTCGCTGGATGATTCCAGCCAAACTGGGAGGTACTTTGGCGGCACCGCATACTCTCAGAAATAAGATGAAACAGGGATTTGTCACTGATGATGAAGTGCTGCATTTGGACCGTGATGAGCTAAAAGAAACCGGGCCGGTGTTTGCGGATATTATTGCACGCCAAGCGCCGATTGGCAGTGAGTTCGGCCGGACGGGACTCCATGGCATCAACATCAGCATGGACGACTTAACTCCTGAGGATTACCTTGAAGGTGACTGGCGTAATGATATGTTAAGCGGCGGGTACGATAATTACACCATTGAGGTAGTAGACCGCATAGGTGCGGACTCCTTCGCAACCGATGAAGGTGTACTGATTGCCAAAACAAAAGATGCAGAAAGAGCACCATTCATCTGGGTAGTTGATTCACACCCGGAAGATATTAATGTAGTGGACTTCACAAGACCTGATGGAACAGAAGCTATGGTTACGAAAGGTGACCCGAGACAACTTGCTGACGCTTTATTCCATGCAGGAGACGGAGAAACTCTGGTAAGCGGGGACTTCGATAGTGTCAGCGGCGAAAATATTGTCAGTGAATATAAAGATCCATACAACCGTCTACACTTCTATGTTTTGGATAAATACAGAGACGATGACGGAGTGCTTAAGTATCGGACAGCAGTACGCCATCTGGATGATTCTGATTCATTTGAGCGTGGAGTAAGTGTTGTCAGCAGTGAGGTTGATCGTGCGGTACCTGGACAAGTTGCTGTGCATAATTTTAGTGTTACAAACACTGGAGAGGCAACGGATCTTTTCCGCATTAGTGCAGAAAATGACGCTGGATGGGAAACGCAAATACAGCACAACGTGATAGAAGTAGAGGCGGGTCAAACAGTGGAGGTGCCGGTGTATGTAGAAATTCCGGAAGAAAAACAAGATCCGGTAAACCTTACCTTTACAATAACTTCAGAGACAGACCCTGACCAGACAGCAACTGAAACAAATGTTTTGATAAATGATATAAGCGCAGCAGGTCTAAAGGCGCTTGTTGAGAGGTTTGAAGAAATAGGGGAATTTTCCAGCGATACCGCAGCCCGGGTATTAAAGATACATTTTACCGCGATAGATCGTTTTGAAAAACAAGAGCAAGGCGAGAAGGTAGTCAAACATATGGAAAGGCTTCAGCTCTTGCTTGAGCAACAATTGGAAAATGAACAGATTTCTGAAAAGGCTTATAATGCCCTTACGGATTATAGTAATCAACTGATTAACAAATGGGAGTAGTTTTATAGAGTTTTGACCAGAGCGAATTTAAGGGTGACACTTTAAATCTTACAGGAACACAGCAAACTGTGTTCGGGGAAAAATAAATTGACTTGAGGAAGACTATTTCAAATGGGTGATAGTCTCTTCTTTTTGGAATGAATATGTTACGAAACTAGGTTTCTATAATATAAGCTGATTAAAATCTAAATGATCCAGGCAAAAATGCCAGAGCCCCTTGATTTTTTACTGATAAAATAGTAATGCTTTTTTGCCTGATACAAAAGTACAAACTGACCAGCATATGATCAAAACGATTATTTTTATCTTTGAAAATGGCATAGGTTACATTTTTAAAGAGTACTCATCATATGAATAACGATGTATCCGGAAGTTGAAAGCGTCACTTAATTAGAAAGTTGGTAACTTAATTTAGCTTATAAAGTATTTACATACTTTAAATCCGTTAAAAAGGAGGTTGGAGCTTGCTTATCAGTGTCGTTACAATTGGAAGTGGGTGATTTGATTCGTATTCCAAAATGGTTCGTAACAGCAGTGTTAATTTAATAGTAAACATTTATGAAAACAAGATGAGAAAGGCATAAAAATTGAATGTATGGTCAGTATTGATCAACTATGTTTTTTAAATTATTTAGGGGGATAATCATTCTATGAAAAATTTTTTCGCTAAATTAGCATCGATGTTTACTTTATTAATCATCGTATTTCCTGTCTCAGGCATTTCTGCTCAAGAAAATGCAAACACGGCAGAGCCTCCAACGACAGGGTTTGAAAATACCAACGGAGAAGAATGGACAACGCATGAAGAAGAATTGGAATTTCTGGAAGATCTGAATAATGCTTCGGAAAGAGTAAGTTACTCACAAGTAGGGACTACGGTTAATGGTAAACCTATTCTTTGGTGAAGGTTGGTTATCCTGAACCGCCTTCAGATGAAGAGATTGCTGAGGGACGGAGTATTATGATCAATGCAACAGTTCACGGCAATGAGCCAGCTGGCCGGGAAATGGCATTACAAAAAATGAGAGACCTGGCATTCACCGATGATCCGGAACTACTGGACATGCTGGAAAATTCAACGGTGCTGTTTATCCCAACGATGAACCCTGATGGAAGGGAGGCAAATACTCGTCAGAATGCATGGGGACTTGATAATAACCGTGGCAATCTAAATTTAATGACGCCAGAGACCCTGACAGCAGGAAACATGATTAATCAATTCCAGCCGGAAATAGTGGTTGATGCCCATGAGCGGCGTTCGGAAGGCGGTAATATTGAATTTATGCATTCGCGTAATCTGAATGTATATAGACCGATGCAGGAATTAAATGAGGAACTGATTGAGGATTATTTGCGTCCTGACGTGGAAGCGGATGGTTTTTCAACCGGCATATATCCCACTCCTGATTATATTAATGGTCATGAACGCACTTTAACCAATAACTCGGGATTGCGCCATGCTATGGGTGTCTTGTATGAATCATGGTCGGGCGGGGAACCCCGGGACCGGGTAGAAGTACAAATGAGTGCTACCGATGCGTTATTTCAGTTTTATATTGACAGGTTTGACGATGTTGGAGAAATAAAAGCGGATGCACCAGTGGAAAAAGCCGAAGATGGAGCAAATCAAAAGCCTTTCTATTTAGGTGGATCGGATAATCTAACTCCACCGGAAGGAACCATTTTGGATCCTGCTCCATGTGGGTATCTGCTTCATACTTCACAGGCTGCGCATATCGAGCGGCATCTTGATTCATATTCCATAGAAACGGAATCGGTCGGTGAGGATGGTGTATTCGTCACAATGAACCAACCCTCGATGACAGTCATCCCACTCCTGCTGGATGATCGTGCTAGACTCAATGAAGTTTCCGGAGTACCGGTATATAACTGCTCGGATCCAAGTTCGGTGGCCCAGCCTGAAACACCTTATACTTCCAACCTGGAAAATCGTGTTGAACTGCTCGCAGAACAAGAGGCATTCGAAAGTGACAGTAATGAAAGTCAATTAATGATCCATTTAACTGCTGTAAGTCAGTTTGAAGCTCAAAACACTTCGGACAAAGTAGTAAGACATATAAGAGGATTTCAAGATTTGTTGAATTATCAATTTGACAATGATTTGATTGATAAGTGGGCATATAACTATCTTAAAGGTGATACCGAATATGTGATTGAAGAATGGGAATAGACTTGCAGGGAAATTCCCCCTCTGTGTCAGGCTGGAATTCATGGATGTTCAGCCTGGAGGGCTAGTAATGCAATTGTTATGACTTTTTCAGTCATCAGCTCCTGAATTCGTGTATCATGTAACGCATTACCCAGGCTGGTCTAGTGTTATGAAGGCGGGAAGCTTCCATTCGATAGACTTCTAACGTTTTACGTCGACGAATGAAGCAGCTGATGCAGCAAGAAGGGAGACCGTTAAACCGGTAATTTTATGAATAGAATTACCAGAAGGAGGATCCAATTGAATATAAAAATCAGGGACCATATTTTGTTGTAAGTTGGGAAGCAGTGCACTATTGCAGAGTGCACTGCTTCTATTTTTAGTTGGGTCTAGGATTGGGTTTTCCGACATTTGATTCTCCGGATGTCTAACAATTTAACCCATTAATATCAACGTGAGTGTTTTGTTCACTGCCAGCTTTACTGTTGTTTCATTTTGATTTAATTATTTTCGTGAATGGAGTATATTTCCGGCACTTCTTTGCCATTTGTTATTGAATTTAATTGTTGATGTTACTGATTTTCCGATATTCAATGCAGAGTGTAAGGTTATTGAAGGGGATTAGGCGTATCGTATAAAAAAGAATAACCTTTCCGCAGTTACAGCTCTGAGTCTATTTATTCAATTTTATTATTAATGGATGTTGATATTTTGATATCGTACTTTTTAAACCACGATAAAGAGTTGTTTCGCTCATTTTTAACAGTGTTTTCACAAACGTTGATTAATACCGGAAGTTGTGTAAAACAGCTCAAATTTAAATATTGGTAAATAAGCCTGATTAAAATACAGAAATTTTGCATGCCTTTTGTAATTAATAATTGTATGGATATAGGATAAATGAACCAATTGATATCTATTTATTAAGAAAATTTATATGTTTATAACATTTTGTTGTTTCACTATTAAATAAACAATAATTATAATTTGTAACAAAGTGGGGAAGTATTTGTTGTTTTTATATCAGAAAGGGGTGTGGTATATTTTTTATATTTTTGAAAAGCGCGGAAACCCAGTCAAGTCAAATGCGGTCAAATTAAGTTAATCAGTTGGACTATCAGTGAGGGATAATGAAGATTATATCTACTAAATTTTACATGATAATGAGGGGATTATATTGATAAAGTATGCGGCACGAATGATCCCATTGGTATTTTTGTTTATGGTGTTGTGGATACCTTCCGCCGTTTTTGCCAATGAGACGGAATTAAAAACAGGGTTTGAGATTCGTGATGGAGAAGAATGGACCACTATTGAAGAGGAACAGGAGTTTATTGAGGAGTTAAGCAGCATATCTGATAAAGTATCTTTCATAAATATATGGGATTCTGTAGAAGGAAGGCCTATAAATCTAGTAAGTGTCGGAAACTTTGATATATCTGAAGATGATTATGATCAGATTGGCCGCTCCATGTTTGTGATGGGTACACCACATGGAAATGAACCGTCCGGTCGTGAGATGGCATTAAAATTAATGAGAGATTTAGCTTTTACGGATGACCCCGAACTATTAAATTTACTGGATAAGGCGACGGTGCTCATTATGCCGACACCTAACCCGGATGGCAGAGTTCGGGACCAAAGAAGAAACGCCTGGAGCCTGGACAATAACAGGGATAATTTAAGTTTACATTCTCCTGAGCAAAAAGCGGTTGCCTGGACCTTAAATACGTTTAAACCTGACCTTTCAGTGGATGCACATGAAAGACCTACCGGGACCGAACCTGATCAGGAATTTACCTGGCCGGTAAACTTAAATGTTCATCCGGAAGTCAGGGCATTAAGCCAGGAGCTTACATTAAATCATCTGATACCTGAGGTGGCAGAAGATGGTTTTACGACTGGAATTTACAGGGATCCGGATAACCCAAGAAGTGGTTCGGAAAGAATGATGTCCAGCATGTCCGGACTCCGTAATGGCTTGGGAATCCTGACTGAAACAGCCGGACAGTTACCGCCTGAGAAGAAGGTGGATGTGCAAGTCAGCAGTATTTACTCGGTCCTTGACTTCTATAATCATCGCTTTGAAGATATTGGACATGCTGTAGAGAATGCAAATAATCATCGCTTTACTGAAGACGATACTTATCACATTACTATAGAAGAAGAAATTACACCCGCGTGCGGCTATATGTTGAATAACGATCAATTTGAGGCGATTGAACGGCATATCGACCTGTTTTCATTAGAAAATGAGCGGATTACGGATGAAACGGTATTCATCACAATGGATCAGCCGATGAATAAAATTATTCCATTATTATTAGATGACCGTGCATTATTTAATGAAGTAAACGGGAAAGCCGTTCTGGATTGTTCTGATTTGCCTTCGATTTCACCTCCGGAACCTGATCCGGTAACGGGACCGGCACAATACAATACTGATTTCTCGGATACCCCAGAGGGTGAACTTCCGGAAGATTGGACACAAATCTATAGTGAAGGTAATTGGAAAACCTTAAAAAACCCGGATAGATTACAAATTAACAATGACACTTCCGGCAGAAAAGCGCTTGTTTGGGATGAAGTAGGGTACGTATATGGCGATGTGGAGCTAACCGGAGTTGTCCGGGCAATGAATACTGGAGATAATATGGTTCAAGTTGCACTTAATATGTCCGGAGATACAGGTGCTGTTAACATGCATTATCTGATCTTGAATAAAGAAGGAGAGGCAAGGATCCAACGAATGCGTGATAATGGTTATTTAACAGTGGGTTCAACTGAACTGCCATTTTCAGTGGAAGAAAATAAATGGTATCAAATCGTTATGGAACGTGAAGGAATCTTTATATGGGTGAAGATTTGGCCATATGGAGATGAAGAACCGCAGGAATGGCAATTAGAGGTTGCTGATCTGGACTTTTTTGAAGGTCAAGTCGGGTTTACCGTTTATGACAGGGGAACGATCAACGAGTGGGCTTATTTTGGTGCAGGAACGGGAGGTATGGAAGCACCGCGGGCTCCCGCGGATTTATTGCCTGACGTTGATAAATCTTTACTTGAACTGAAAATAACTGAAATTGAAAAAGAGGTTTTAGAGGATAGATACTACTCTCCGGAAAGCTGGAGTTATTTCCAGGAACAATTATCCCTTGCCAAGTCCGTTTTAAGGGATGAAGACGCGGATCAAACTGATGTGGACCAAGCAATTGAAAACTTGACTGCGGCGTATGAAGGATTAGAAGGTGTAAAAGCGCAATACTGGACAAACTTTTCTGAATATGAAACAGGACAGCAGCCCGGCGACTGGACTATGTTATGGCGGGATGGCAGCTGGACGGCTATGAATGAACCGAGCCGCTTAAAGCATGAAGTAGTCAGTTCCGGCCGGCAAGGACTGACATGGGATGAAGTCGGTGAAGTTTATGGAGATGTGGAGGTAGCAGGTGTGGTAACGTCAAATGGGTCTGCCGCGTCACACTGGCAATTTGCACTTCATATGTCCGGTGAGGCAGAGGCAGAGAATTATTACTACATTACCGCCCGTGACACTGCAAATGGAACCAATGTCAGACTCAATCGGGTAAGGGATCATTATTTCTTAATGTTAGATGAGATAAACCTGCCGTATTCCATGGATGAAAATGAGTGGTACCAGGTTGTCTTAAATAGAACCGGAGACAGACTGTCTGCTAAAGTATGGCCATATGGCGAGGAAGAACCTGCCGATTGGCAATTAACTGCGGAGGATTCGCTTTTTGACAGCGGAAAAGTAGGAATAGCCCACCTGTATTCCGGTGCTGTTAGTGAATGGGCTTATTATGGAGTAGGAATTGGCGGAATGGGTGCTCCGAGAGCACCAGAGGATCTATTTGATCCAGACGCAGTCAGTGCAGCAAGTATAATAACAAGAATTGGCCAGTTTGAGGAAGCGGGATCTTTTGAGAATGATCAGGTTGTAAGGTCATTAACGCTTCAATTAACGGCTGTAGATCAGTATGAGACACAGGAAGAGGGAGAAAAAGTAGTGGGACATATGGAAAGCTTTAAACTACTGCTTGACCATATGGAAGGGCAAATGTCCGAAAAAGTGTATGAATCGCTTTATGCTGACGCTGCATCACTCATTGCCAAGTGGGAATAAGGGGACTTCCGGAAAAATCATGATTCTGATTGGGAGTTGTATTCAAGTAAATGCGAGAAGAACGGTAAGTACAACTTCAGCAGCTTTTCGTTATTTAAAAAATCATGGAATAACCTACAAATTTTGGTTCTAGCTCAGGTACGGGGAAGCTGCATTGCCGAAATGGTACACCTTTATTCCTTTGTTTGTCATTGGATTTTTGGTTCTTTCAATTGTCCGGACAATTGGAGATGCTACTATGGGGGAAACAGGAGCTGCTTTTGGGTTATTTGCTGAGGATACATGGGAGGGCATTTATCAAAATGTGAGTTCATTTGGTACTACATACTTACTTGGTATAGCGATGGCAGGGGTTGGGTTGTCTACAAATTTTAAGATGTTCAAAGGGATTGGAATTAAGCCCTTTTATATTGGTATTACTTCTGCTGTTACGGTAGGTGTAGTTAGTGTTGTATTGATTTCTTTATTTGGTGGATTTGTTAATATTTGAGGTAGTTAGTGTCCAGAAAAACTATGGAAGTTTTTCATATACATGCTGTTTATAGGATATTATCTAGTATCAACTAATATTGTCTACTCCTATTATTCTGACATACTATTAGATGGAGCAAGTTTAACGAAATTTACGGGGGCGATTTTTTTCTACTATACCCTGATTCATGCTTCCTGGATCAATCCCATTACCAAACCTCGTTCCCTTTAGGGCGCCCCTCAGGATCTAGATAAATTTTTCCCAATGCACATTTTTCCGATATTTATTTAATTTCATATTCATTTATTCTGTGGTGCCTAAACTCTCTTCTTAAGTAAATTTATCTTAGCTAAATCCGTCATATTGATAAGTTTATGAACTCACTTGTGTAGAATTGGAAATCTCTTCTCATTTCCCACGTTTGTGGTTATGACAAAATTTGTTGCGTGCCCCGTCGATTAGATGTAAATATTCAAGGCGCAAGTTCATCTTTTGTCATCCATGGTGTTTACATACTAAGGTTTCACCAAAAGTGTTCATTTTTATTTAGCAAAATGTCTGTTTTAAATAAATAAGCGGCAAAAAGGCATTTATTGTAGAATAGGTTGTAATTGGTTGTTATTATTTTCTGTTTTTTCATAAATGGGTTGTAATTGGCTGATGAATGTTTTATTATATATATACTTTATTATCAAAAAATTTAAATTGGGGTGAATTGATGGAATATACTAATCTTGTTAATGTTCGAAGAGGTAATCATGTTGAAAGTAGTCATCTTGTACATATGGCCGTTGTGGATTCCGGTGGAAATCTACTTCATCATACAGAAAATACAGTTGGAAAAGTATATGCACGTTCTTCTATGAAACCGCTTCAAGCAATTCCGATAGTAGAGACCGGAACAGCAGATTATTATAACTTCAGTAATGCAGATTTATCATTATGTACGGCATCACACAACGGTGAAGATATGCATACGGATAGGGTTCTGTCGATCTTAAAACGTGTTGGGCTTGAAGACAATATGTTAAAGTGTGGTACTCATATTCCAAGGTGGCAGGATACGTACAAAAATCTAATAATTAATAATAAAGAAGTAACACCTTTATACAATAATTGTTCGGGTAAGCATACTGGAATGTTGGCAACGGCTAAGTTTATGGGTGAACCAATTGAAAAATATTATTCGAGGGATCATCCGGTTCAACAACGGATTATTCAGGTCATTAGTGAAATGTGTGATTATCCAAAAGAGAATATTGAAATTGGAATAGACGGATGTGGTGTCCCTGTACATGCCCTACCATTAGAACATCTTGCTTATGGATTTGCAAGAATGGCAGATCCGAAATCTCTTAGTGAGGAAAGGCAAGGAACAGTACGTCGCATAACGAAAGCAATGACAGAGGCACCCGAAATGGTTGGTGGAACAAATCGTTTTTGTACAGATTTTATGTCTGTTGGAGGGGGGAGATTTTTTGGCAAAGCTGGTGCGGAAGGTGTCTATTGTATTGGAGATAGCCAAACTGGCTTAGGTATTGCAGCCAAAGTTGAAGATGGAAATGGTAGAGCAGTATATCCTGCTATAATGGAAGCGCTCGCACAGCTTGAGTTACTAACGAATGAACAGATTGAAAAGTTAAAAGAATATCATCATCCGAAACTACGCAATTCAAGAAATGAAGTCATTGGAGAACTGGTTCCAATCTTCCAATTAAAAAATGCAATTGGATTTTAAATTTTTTATAAAAAATAAGGAGGAATAAAAATGAAAAATAGGTATTGGTTTAAATTAGTTATGCTACTGATCTTATCAATCATTGTATTGATAGGATGTTCTGACGCTGCGTCTGAAGGAGAAGGAAGTAATACAGACGCAGAAGATGCTGAAGCCCAAGAAACGGCTGTAAAAGAAGGAAAAGATTTAACGATTGCAGTTGCTGCTAACTTTATTAGTTTGGATCCACATGATACGAACGATACACTTTCCTACTCTGCTGAGAAAACAATGTTGGAAGGTCTTGTTGGCTTTGATAAGGATATGAACGTGGTGCCTGTCTTAGCAAAAGATTACTCAGTTAATGATGATGCGACAGAATTTACATTTGAGTTGGAAGAAGGTGTGACTTTTCATGATGGTGCGCCATTTAATGCCGAGGCTGTAAAAGTAAATCTAGATCGTCTTACAGCCCCTGACAGCACACTGATTCGTTCTAGTTTGTTTGAACTTATCGAGGAAACAGAAGTGGTCGATGAGTTTACTGTAAAGGTAAAATTATCAGAGCCATTCGGGGCGATGATTAATACTTTTGCACATCCAGCTGGAATGTTAATCAGCCCACAAGCTTTAGAAGAATATGGAGACGATGTTTCTCAAAATCCAGTGGGGACAGGACCATATGTATTTGAAGAATGGCAACCAGGAGATCATTTAACAGTAACCAAAAATGAGGATTACTGGAATGCTACTGGAAATGAAGTTGATTCTATTACCTTTGTACCAACACCAGAAAACGGTACACGAGTAGCAATGTTGCAAACAGGAGAAGCAGATTTTATCTATCCAGTTCCGACTGAACAAGCGGAAAGTATTAATGGTACAGAAGGTATTATAGTTGAGAATGCACAATCTATTGTTGTTTACTACTTAGCAATGAACAACTTAAAGGAACCATTTAATGATGTGCGTGTTCGTCAAGCAATAAATTATGCAATTAATAAAGAAGCGTTTATAGAAGTAGTTAATAATGGATTTGCGAGTCCATTGGATTCCATCATTGCTCCAGATACTCAATTCTATTCTGGGCAATCACCTTATGAATATGATGTAGAAAAGGCAAAAGAATTATTGGTAGAAGCTGGATATGAAGATGGGTTTAATACAACTGTTTGGGGTGCTAACAGTTCAACAGCTATGAATGCAATGGAATTTATTCAGCAACAACTTGCACAAATAAATATTGAACTTGAAGTGGTGCCAATGGAATCTGGTACACTTTCAGATAGTATCTGGTCTGTAGAAAACCCAGAAGATGCAGAGATGGAGATGTATTATGGTGGATGGTCACCGTCAACTGGAGATGCGGACTGGGGAATTCGCCCACTCGTTGGAGGTGAAGATGCATATCCACCTAATTCATACAATACAGCTTATTATAATAATGATGAGGTAAACAGTTTAATCGCAGATGGATTAGCAACTGGAGATCCATCAGAAAGAGAACAGGCATATGCTGATGTTCAGGAAGTTATCTGGGAAGAAGCTCCATGGGCTTTCCTAACTGTGGACGATACGATATTTGGAAAGAAAAACTATTTAGAAGGTATCTATTTATTACCTGATGGATCATTAAGTGTTGAAAATTTAGAAATTGTACAGTAAGTAATCAATTATAATATTGAGCGCTGTAAGTTAATATTACGGCGCTTAGCATTTTTAGCAAGGGGTGTATTCATGCTAAAGTATATTATTAAAAGGTTGATCGGGGTTATTCCAATTTTATTTCTAGTCTCGATATTTATTTTTTTGTTTGTCCATCTTATTCCAGGTGACCCGGCAAGACTGGTTGCTGGTCAAGATGCTACGATTCAGGATGTTGAGAATGTACGTAAAGAATTAGGCTTGGATCAACCTATACATATACAATATTTCTCTTTTATTTCAGGTATTTTTCAAGGGGATCTCGGAATTTCATTAAAGACAAGCAGACCTGTTTTTGACGAGATCGCAATACGTTTTATGCCAACCTTTTGGTTAACGTTCTGGAGTATGGTATGGGCAGTCATTGTTGGTTTATTGATCGGAGTTATATCTTCTACAAAGCGAAATAAGTGGCAAGATTACTTAGGAATGTTTGGAGCCGTTTCGGGTATTTCAATACCTTCGTTCTGGATGGGATTATTACTTATTCAATTATTTGCCGTTCAACTTGGCTGGCTACCAACAGGAGGTTTGGATTCATGGAAAAGTTATATTCTTCCATCAATTACATTAGGTTCTGGAGTTGCTGCAGTAATAGCTAGATTCTCGCGCTCATCTATGATGGATATTTTAAAAGATGACTATATTCGAACGGGTAGAGCAAAGGGCTTAAAAGAAAATAAGGTTGTTTGGGGCCATGGATTAAAAAATGCAATGATCCCAGTAGTTACCATGACAGGATTACAATTCGGTTTTCTATTAGGAGGCTCTGTTGTTATTGAAACAGTATTTAACTGGCCTGGTCTTGGAAGATTGTTGATTGATTCAGTAGCATTTCGTGATTATCCAGTAATTCAAGCCGAAATGCTTTTATTTGCTCTACAATTTATCTTAATTAATCTAATCGTGGATTTAATCTATGGATTTCTTAATCCGCAAATTCGATATGACTAAGTAGAGGTGGGTGTTATACAATGGCTAATCCAGAAACGTCAGGTCTAGCAACTGAAATGGCGCTAGATCAAAATGTAGAGAAAAGTTCACCAGTTAAGGATTTTTGGAGAAAGTTTAAGAAGCAACGTCTTGCATTAGTGGCAGGGGTATTCATACTTATTTTAGTAATCATTGCGATTATAGGGCCGGTTATTACACCATATTCATCAGACGAGCCCGATTATGCAAATGTACTGCAAGGACCTTCATTAGAACATTTAGCAGGGACAGATAATTATGGAAGAGATATTTTTAGTAGAATATTAGAAGGAACAAGGATTTCTCTGTCCGTAGGCACGATATCGGTATTACTAGGAGCCTTAATAGGTACAATTCTTGGGCTAATTAGTGCATTTTATGGTAAGTGGGTGGATAGTATAATCATGCGAATTTGTGATGTGTTATTTGCCTTTCCAGGGATATTACTAGCTATTGGTATTATCGCGATTTTGGGGCCTAGTCTTGTAAATGTTGTCATTGCAATTTCTATTTTTAGTATCCCAAATTTTGCTAGGATTGTACGAAGTAGTGCTCTTTCAATTAAATCAACTGTTTATGTGGAGGCAACAAAATCAATCGGCGCAAAAAATAGACGAATTATTTGGAAGCATATTTTCCCAGGGACAATTTCAAGTATTATCGTTAATTTCACGATGAGAATTGGTACGGCAATATTAACAGCGGCTAGCTTAAGTTTTCTTGGTTTAGGGGCACAACCACCCACCCCGGAATGGGGAGCAATGCTAAGTGGTGGAAGGGATTATCTAAGTACAGCTCCTCACCTTACTTTTTATCCAGGTCTTGCAATTTTTTTAACGGTATTAGCTTTTAATCTTTTTGGAGATGGATTAAGAGATACGCTTGATCCAAAAATAAAGGATTAATTTTTAAAAGGAAGGAGATCTTCATATGACTGAAAAAATGTTGGAAATAACAGACTTGAAAACGTATTTTCGAAGCGATAACGGCTTTGTGAGGGCTGTTGATGGCGTAACAATTACTGTTAACAAAGGAGAGACAGTTGGTATTGTTGGTGAGTCGGGTTGCGGAAAAAGTGTAACCTCCCTGTCTGTCATGCGACTTTTACATGACACTCCGGGTGAAATCGTAGGAGGTTCAATTAAGTTTGAGGAAAATAGTTTATTAGATTTAAGTGAGAAAGAAATGCGCCAAATTCGTGGTAATGAAATTGCTATGATCTTCCAGGAACCCATGACGTCTTTGAATCCAGTTTATAAAATTGGAAAACAGCTGGAAGAAACAATAAGATTACATCTAAAATATGATAAAAAGCAAGCTCGCGATCATGCGATTAAAATGTTGAAAATAGTAGGGCTCCCACGTGCTGAGGAACTAATCAAGGAGTTTCCTTATCAATTATCCGGTGGTATGCGTCAACGTGTTATGATAGCAATGGCGATGGCCTGTAATCCGAAACTTTTAATAGCTGATGAACCAACTACCGCCTTAGATGTAACCATACAAGCGCAAATTCTTGATCTTATGCGAAATCTTCGTAATGAAAGTGATACAGCAATTATGCTTATTACTCATGATCTTGGAGTTGTGGCTGAGATGTGTGATCGTGTAGTCGTTATGTATGCAGGAAAAGTTGTAGAAGAGACAGATGTAAATACATTATTTGAGAATCCGCAACATCCATATACAAAGGGACTTATTGGTTCTGTACCTAAGTTAGGGCAAGATGTTGAAAAATTAGAATCTATCCCTGGTACTGTACCTACGCCAACAAATATGCCAGAGGGATGCAAGTTTGCTGCGCGTTGTGACTTCGCTATGGATATTTGCCGGAAAAGTGATCCTAATTTATTAGAGATTGATGATAACCACAAATGTAGATGTTGGCTATATCAAGACCAAGAAAAAGCCTTGGAGGTGTAGGTATGACAGCAACACCACTAGTTGAAGTAAAGAATATAAAAAAATACTTTCCAGTTAAAAAAGGAATACTTGGATTGAAGAAATCCTATGTTAAGGCAGTTGATGATGTATCTTTTACGATTCATAAAGGGGAGACGCTCGGTCTTGTAGGGGAGAGCGGCTGTGGAAAATCTACTACTGGTCGTCTTATCATGAGTTTACTAGATGCTACGGAGGGTCAAATATATTTCGAAGGTAATGAAATTACCACCCTAAGTGATAATGAAATTCGTAAGGCTCGAAGAGATTTTCAAATGATTTTCCAAGATCCTTATGCATCATTGAATCCTAGAATGATGGTAAAAGATATTATTAATGAACCATTAATTGTTCATGGCTTCGAACCAAAAGAGCGAATGAAACGGGTTAAAGAACTTCTGGAAGTTGTAGGTTTAAATGCTTATCATGCAGATCGTTACCCGCATCAATTTAGTGGGGGGCAACGCCAACGAATCGGTATTGCCCGGGCATTAGCAGTGAGCCCTAAGTTGATTATTGCGGATGAGCCAGTTTCAGCCCTAGATGTTTCCATTCAATCACAGATTTTGAATTTATTAAAAGACCTTCAAAATTCATTTGATCTAACGTATCTGTTTATAGCTCATGATTTAAGTGTAGTGGAACATATTAGTGATCGGGTAGGTGTTATGTATTTAGGGAAAATAGTTGAAATAGCAGATAAAAAAACTTTATATAAAGACCCACAACACCCTTATACCAAATCATTATTATCAGCTGTTCCTATTCCGGATCCTAAGTTGAAACGGGAGCGAATTATTTTGAAAGGTGATATTCCTAGTCCAGCTAGTCCACCGAGTGGATGTACTTTTCATACGCGATGTCCTTTAGCAACTGAAGTTTGTAAAAAGGAGGTTCCGAAGTTACGTGAAACCAGTGATGGACATTATGTATCCTGTCATCTCGTTTAATAAAATAAATATACAGCTTTAGATTGGAGCTGAAAGAAATGGAACTTAGAAAGGTAAACATAATTGCAATTCAAGAAAGGTATTTAGATATAATTACAAAGCAAGTGAAAGAAATACTTGGAGATAAAATAATTATTAATTCAATAACAGTAAAGGATCTTCAAAAAAATACGGTTACAAATGAAGATATTGTTGTTATTTCAAACAGTCAGATCAAGGGGTTAGTAACCCAGCTAATACCTGAAAATTGTCCAATTGTTATTGCGAAACGTGATATAAACTATACCAATACAAAAAAATTATTAAATCTCCCACCAGGTCAACAAATTTTGGTGGTGAATGATAACAAAAGTAATACAGAGGAAACAGTTCAATCCCTAAAGGAAATTGTCTTCGAACATAATTATCAAGCTTATGTACCAGAAGAGACTATCTCAAACACAGTTGACTATATTGTTACACCTGGTGAGCAACATCTTCTGCCTAAAAGTTTATCGAATGTGATTGATATAGGGTATAGGTTGTTAAGCATTAGCACATTTGAAGAAATAATAGATCTGCTGGAAATTAACTATCAGAGGACACAAATTATTAAGCGTTATTTTAAAGCTTGTGTTTCTTTATCCGGAAATGGTGTTACGCAAACAAATAATAACAAAGATATCCGAAATGTTGCGCAATATCACTTTGAGGATATTATCGCTGTGAGTAACCCTATGAAGGATGCAGTTGCACTAGCTAAAAAATATTCAAGGAATGAAACTATCTCTCATATTCATATAGATGGAGAAACAGGTACTGGAAAAAGTATGTTTGCACAAGCAATTCATAATTATTCTAATTTAGCTGAACTACCGTTTATTTCAACAAGCTGTGTTTCAAAACCTTTTGATCATGTGGAGAAAGAGTTATTCGGATCAGAAATCGACGAGGAAATATCATATGGACTATTTGAACTTGCCAAGTATGGCACAGTTTGTATAAAAGATGTTTGGGATCTGCCCTTATCTCTGCAAAAAAGGTTGTATCAAGTTCTTAAGACAGGGGAATTTTCCCGTTTGGCTAGTAGCGAGGTTATACCGCTTCAATCCCGGGTGATAACTACAAGCTCTAAGAATAGTAGAGAATTAGAAAAAGGTTTAATATGCAGTGATCTTTATCGTTTACTTACGAAATACTCATTGGAAGTTCCTGCTTTAGCTGAAAGGTTGGAAGATTTTTCATCGTTAATTGATAATATAAAACAAAGGATTAATCGATCGGATATTCTTTTCACCAATGAAGTTATTGACTATTTAAAGTCCCACGACTGGGAAAGGAATGTGAAAGAACTTTATAATGTTATTACCTATTTAGCTTTCCTAGAAGAAGCCCCTATTGGGATGGATTCTCTGCCATTTTATCTTCGGTCAAAGGCTAATGAGAAAAAGTTTAATGATATTGAAATACATACTAAAATTATCTCTAAAATTGAAGAGCATGGGTTTTTGGACGAAAGTATAGAAATATTAAACACTTTTTATGAAGGGAAAAAAGTATATAATTCTTATGGTAGAAAAGCATTGAAGAAGCATCTGGAGAAAAAAGGATTAAGTCTATCTGAGCAGCAATTACGTATGCGTTTAGAAGTACTTCAGGAATTGGATTTAACGATCGTAAGACAGGGGAGAGCGGGTACCACAATTTCACGAAAAGGTGAAGAGTTTCTTAAAGGTTATTTTAAAAATAAAATTACTCGGGAAAGTAAAGAATTAGATTTAAAAATAGTTAAGTAGGAGGCAGTAGAATATACTTCCGGAGGAATTAGGATATATCCATGGAAATTAAGAGGCTCCTCAATTTCGCAAAGTACGTATCAGCTGCGTCGGACAAGTTCGAAGCCGGATACGGTAATTTGAGGAATAAATGGGGACTATCAAACATCATCCCCCGGTACCAGGGGGGAATGATGTTGCTCATCAGTCATGTTCGGAACCTCTATCTTTAAATTCCTCAGCCGCCCTAATAAAGCTTCTGTAAATATGATTCATTTTTTCACTTTCCACCATAAATTCCGGATGAAACTGAAGCCCCAATATAAACTGTGAAGTGGTCCCTTCCATACTTTCAATCACTTTATCTTTCGAGTAAGAGGTTATTTTTAGGCCATTGCCCACTTGATCAATGGCCTGACTGTGGAAACTATTTACTTCCGCTTCTTCACTTTGTATAGCCTGATATAAAATCGTTTCACGTTCAACAAATATCCTGTGTGAAGGCTGTGCTCCGGCTTCCTTCTGGAGATGAGCTTTACCCGGCAGGTTTTCAAGGGACCCGCCCATCAGTTCATTGATCATCTGATACCCCCTGCAAATTCCCAGCAATGGGGTACCCATTTTCAAAGCATAGTTAATGATTTCGCTTTCAAAATCATACCTGTCCGGATTTTGTTCCCGCAAACCCGGTAAAACATCCATTTGTTCAATATGTGGCAGCAAACCGCCTCCGCCACTTAGTAATATGCCATCGTATAAATGAAGCATAGATGTAATTTCTTCCACTGGCAATATAGGAATAATTTGCGGGATCGCCCCATTTTTATAAACCATATCTGTATATGATTTATCTAATTGAAACGTACCATTCTCCCCTTCATGTGGCTTAAAATTACAACTGACACCAATTATCGGTTGACGCATTCCTTTTACCCTCTCTCTTTAAAGGAATAAAATTTTATTCTGTTCCATAAGCTCCAGGATTGCAATTCTCTCGCCCGCATCTTAGGAAACAATATTCTTTTTGGTCTCTTCTTCATCTTCTGCCAGCTCATCCTGATTATCCGGGTCCTTATCCATCGTCAATGTGTGCCGCTTACTAACATAAATATTAATGATGCCGGCCAGTACAGCAATAGTTGCTAACCGGATCGACCAGGTCATCAGATCTCCGGATACAACAGCTAAATTCTCTCCGGTTGTTCCGCCAATGATTAACGCAGTTAAAAATAATAAAGCAACGAACAAACCAAGAGATAATGCAATCAACGTAATCCAGGTATACAATTTATCCGTAACATTTGTAAGCACTTTCATTTTTTCACACCTTTCGCTATAGCCCTAAAATAGGCAGGAGACCTGTTAACAATATCATGGTTAATAATATATGTGTCGCTATCCAAATAATCGCCGACTTTGCCGTTTTCTGAAAACCTGATCCTGCTATTCCCATGGCAACATATAGGCCAAGTGCCAACGGAGGAGTCATTCCTTCAAGTGCTCCGGTCATGGCAGGCAGCAATGCAGCAAATAGAACAGGGTCCCCGCCAAGCGTGGCAAAAACAGTGATCATTGCTCCACCTAAAATAGCAATTTGTGCGGATCCCGGCAAAACCATTCCCAGCACCATGAATAGTAATGGTAATAGAATAATAATCATGGTTAAATTCAAGCCAAAGGATAAGACCCATTCACGTACGACCGTATCCATCTGTAAACCTACAAAAATTTGAGATAATGCATACGCCATATAAATTGTAACACCAATAGGCACTACCTTTAACAATGAATTGCTGAAAATATCCAGTAAATTTTTCAAGTTTACTTTGGCATTCGGCAATGCTTTCCGGCCGATCATTAAGGCGTATCCTCCGGCAATTGCCGGGGTAAACATTAATACAGAATTTGAATAAGCAGCCGTACCCTCTTCGCCAATCCTCCCTAAAAAGAAGTTTTCGAATTGGGCATCAGCAAATAATGGGACAAAAATAAGTAAAGGCAGAAACAAAGCAGTCCACCCTTTTTTAAGGCTTGGCCGAAACGTTGGCAGTTCTTCAACTGGAACTGGTTTTACTTTATATACTTTGCATAAAACCCATAATGTAACCAGCCGCTGCAGTAAAAACCAAAGTCCGATACCATAGGCTAAAACCATCCAACTGCTCAAAGAAATACTGTCAGGGACAAGTTCAATCAGAATACCGTAAGTTAGAATCACAATTCCTGATGGCGGGATAATATTTCCCAACATACTTGCAGACATTTCAGTGCTGGCAGCAAGCGGTGCAGGAAAGTTAGAACGTTTCATCATAGGGATGGTAAATACCCCTGTTGCTGCAACATTACCCGGGCCTGTGCCTGATAAGCTGGCCATAAATGTACTTGAAAGCATGGCAACATACCCGGCCCCGCCTTTAAATTTCCCTACAACCGCCAACATCAAATTGATAATCTTATTGATCACTTTCGTAGAATCAAATAATACTGCGATTGCCAGAAAAGCAAAGATGGCGTAGAACAAAGAACTTGTAGAAGGGTATATCAGCGCCTCCCAAAATAAATCAAATGATCCTGTAATCACCACAATAAACAAAAATGACAAGGTCATCACTTCGTACATGGGCCGTTTAAGCCAAATAAATAAAACAGCCACAAAAATAAGTAAAGCTATCAAGTACAAAATCGGCATTGGTACTCCAAACATATTACACCTCCAAATTATTCACTCATTATAAAAGAGTTTATATTAATTTATTAGAGATTATAACAAAACAGTACAAATTGTCAACGGATTTTGAAAAAACTTTTAATAAAATATAAATAGATGGAAAACGCAGCTTATTTGGTTATAATAATAATGAGACTGATTATATATACGTTATTGATTAGGAGGTACCTCTCATGATTAAACGAGGGTTAAAAACACCATTATATGAACAATTAAAAGATAAATTAAAAGAACAAATACAGAATAACGAGCTGAAACCGAATGACCAGCTTCCATCGGAGAAAGAGCTTGAAGCACATTACGGTGTAAGCAGAATTACTGTTCGCCAGGCAATTGCATTAGCTGAGAAAGAAGGATTGGTCTCCAAAATACATGGGGTAGGCACATTTGTAGCCACCCCTAAAGTGGAACAGGAACTGGATACGATCAACAACTTTCAAAATACTGTGGAGAGATTAGGTCTCGTGGCTTCTACGGAGATTATTAAAAGAGACAGAATATCAGGCGATTTTCAACTTGCCAAGCTTTTGAATACAAATGTCATGGATATCATCTTTAATATGCAGCTTGTAGGATCAGGAGATAACTATCCAATCGTATATTACAATTCATTTTTTTCCGATAAAATAGGAAAAGCGGCCATGGAGATAGCAGAGGAATTTAAAATGAAGCAAACCCCTTTTTCTACTTTGGATATATATCATGACATTGATTCAGTAACACCAACCCACCTTGAACAAACTTTTGAAGCAATGGGAGCGAATGCCGAAGTCGCCGATCATTTAAACATAGATCAAGGGTTTCCTTTACTGAAAATTACTTCGATGGTATATGAAAATCAAACACCGCTTGAGTACAGGGAGTCTTATTACCGCGGGGATAAATACAAGTTTTTTGCAACCCGTACTCTAATTAACTAACTTATTTGATTATAAATCGATCCTATTTTCAGAATTGACATAACCTATATTTGTGTTAAACTCATTGTTATAACACATTATAACAACTGGGAGGATGGTTATGAAAAAGGAGTTGCGTATTGTAAGTCCAAACGGTCATTTAGGATTTGCTCCAACAAAAGAAGAAAGTTTTAAATTAGCAGCTGCCACCAAGCCTGATTATTATTGCTGTGATTCCGGCAGTGATGATATTGGGGCTTCTGCGCTTGGGTCTGACAGGTCAGTAAGTATGTATAATTGGCAAAAACATGATTTGGAACTCATGTTACTGGCATCAAGAGAACAAGATGTCCCTATGCTGATTGGTTCGTCAGGAGATACAGGTGCGAATAGCCGTGTCGATATGTATGTGCAAATGATTAAAGATTTAGCAAAAGAACATGACTTGCCGCCTTTTAAAATAGCGTACTTTTATTCTGAGGTCGAGAAAAATTATTTGAAGGATAAATTGACGAATGAGGTTGTCATTGAAGGGTTGGATGAGCGTGAAAATCTTCAAATGGAAAACGTTGAAAAAACCGATCGTATTGTGGCGGTAGCAGGCGTACATCCATTTATTGAAGCCCTTGATATGGGAGCGGATGTTGTAATTGGCGGGAGATCCAGTGATGTAGCCATTTTTGCTGCACCGGCCATTCGTGAAGGCTTCCCTGAAGCAAATGCATATTATTTAGGCAAAGTCCTGGAATGTGCCTCTTTTTGTGCAGAACCATATGGCGCAAAAGAAAGTGTAATCGGTACCATTACCCATGATGATGTAAAAGTGACAGCCATGCATCCTGATCAGCGCTGTACAGTGGCATCTGTTGCAGGCCATGCGATGTATGAAAGAGCAAACCCATATTATGAATATTTTGCCGGCGGCATGCTGGACATGAAACATTGCCATTATGAACAATACAATGAAAAAACGACGAAAATTACGGGAATGAAGTATGTTCCCGTTGAAGGTGATATAAAAGTAAAGCTTGAAGGTTCCGGGATGGTTGGTGAGAAATTTCTTGGCATCGCCGGGGTCCGGGATCCTTATACCATTGAACATATTGATGATGTCATTAAA
The DNA here is from genome assembly GCF_010994035.1 of Virgibacillus aidingensis. Classification (GTDB taxonomy): domain Bacteria; phylum Bacillota; class Bacilli; order Bacillales; family Amphibacillaceae; genus Virgibacillus_N. The sequence goes on along the minus strand of NZ_WIXN01000004.1, from coordinate 176,237 downwards.
TTTGCTTACGAACAGGTAGAAAAAGAATTTGCAGGAGAAGAATACCACTTAAATTTCCGCATCTTTGGAAAAAATGGTGTGATGGGAGATTTGGAACCTGTTACAGAAATTAAGTCTCATGAATTAGGAATTGTCGTAGAAGGAGTTGCGGATTCGAAAGTTACTGCAGAGGAATTGACGCTCTTTGCCACAAGACAAATTTTTTACGCAAGACTTCCGCAGGTAAAAGGAACAGCGGGAACAGCAGCTTATTTGATTGATGATGTTATTTATGCAGGACCAACCTATGAGTGGACGATGAATCACGTGGTACCTGTGGAGGATCCACTTGAGCTGTTTGATGTGCAAGTGGAGGAAGTAAATCAAAAAGTAAATGCGTAATTAATGAGAGGGTGAATAGGATTGTCCAAAAAAACTCTAAATGATTTGGCGAAAACGATTCGTTCCAAGAATGCTGGAACAGATAAGATCACATTTGATATTATTTTCAGAGAGAAAGAACAATATGATCTCGTATGCAAGAGCGAAGTGTTAACAAAGGAAACGATAGCTGAACTTTATCATATTCCATTGGAGAGGGTTACAGATTTTGTTCAGTTCGATCCGGCATATGCGATCAAGTTTACCATTAGACGTAATAAACCGAGTGGAAGTCCTGGTGACGGCGATATTTTCGGAAGCCAGCAGTATGCACCATTATTGGATGTAGAAGTTCCGGTTTAAGGTATTTCATTATTATTACTGTAAATTCTGATGATTCAATGATCGCTTTGATGTTTTACTGGATAGAAACCGAAATAAAAGATACGGCTTACCCTCCTATATTTTTATAGGAGGTTTTGTTTTATACGATGGATTAAAACTCCACCTTCGCCACAAATATAAAATATCAAATTTACGCATGCTCCCAGCATATTATTTTTTTTCATTCGCCTAGTCACAATTTATTTATCTTTCCTGGAGGAGATCGTGAAGTTTTATCGGGACCCCCAAGATTTATAAGCTCCTTGATAATGCAAGCATTCATTATATCCGGATGACTTTCTTCAAATCATTGCATTCATTTTACGCGACCCTGGTGAATACGACATATGTAAGCGAAAAATAACCCGCACCTATGTTTAGATGCGGACTACTGTTATCATTTATTTAGATTTATTGGTGACAGGACATTCATTAGGGAGTGAAGCGAAACACGGCAGAAGTTGAGTCAGATTATATAAAAAAGAAGGCATAATTCTCTTTTTTGAGAACTATACCATCTTTTAGAGACTTTCTCGGTTTCCTTCACAATAAGCGGATACATTACTGAAAGGGGATTTTTAAATTATTGAAAGAGGGCTTTTGAATTAAGAATCTCTAACTATTTCATCCTATTCTTTTTGGAAAACGCGTTTACTTACTCTTGCACGATATAAACGTCAAACCCTGCATCACTTGCTTGATCGGCAAGTGCTACTGCATTGCCTCTGTCGCTGAATGCACCAATTTGGACTTTATAAAGACCGCCTTCATGCACGATAAAGTTATCAAACCCAGCATCTGTTGCCTGATTGGCTAATTGCACGGCATTGTCCCGTACACCAAATGCACCAATCTGAACTTTATAAAGCGTACCAGGTGATCCCTGGTTTCCAATACCTGCTTTAAATTCATTCCATGTTGGCAAAAGCTTTCTTGGACAGTATTTACCACTCCAATGGCTATGGGAAACAACATTACCCAATGAAATATTATTCGTACTCATCAACTGATTAATCAGCCATTGTGCATTTTCTACCGCCCTATTGAAGTTACCATCACTATTCTCGCAAATTTCAATTCCTATCGACCTGGTATTCCCGCTGCCTGAACCATCACCTGCATGCCAGCCCTGTTGAAAGTCTTCCAGCGTTTGCCATATTTCAGTGTCATCTACAGTATAGTGCCAGCTGGCTTGTCGGCCGCCACTGCCATTATGCAGATAATTTTTATGCATTTCAGCATCTGCCCCAGCCGACGTATTAGCCGTATTGTGAACGGTAATATAAAGTGGTGTCATCGTACGCCCCGGAACATTTGGAGCGTTTTGTGAAAGAATAGCTCTTTTAATTGGAACCATAATTTATCATCTCCTTCGCTATATAAGCTATGTTCTATCAAAGTGCCTGTACATTATAAACAACCAAAAAAAGTAGACTCTTGTAATCGTTAAGAGAAAATAGACTCTTCTTCTAATGAATTTATTACACTTTTTCTATGAAAATGGACGAACCGATTGGTGTCGTTTGAAGTTTTGCAAATGTGAGTAATGGGCAGCCGGGAAATTACATCGGGGCAAACTTTTTTCCGATTTTATTTAATCCTGCTTTAACCTGAGTATCATAATCAAGATATTGGACATTATAAAAGTTGAATGGAAGGAAATTAAATAGGAGTTTGCATAGAGGGGGAGAGTCAACGTGTGAAATTATGGAGACACAGAATGAACCTGATATAACCACTATACATGAAAATCTCTAAACTGCTTGCTCATCTTTAGTAATATCCGAAGATTGGCACAGGAGTAGAGGTCTAGTTCTTTTTGTGTGTGTTATTTAGAACTGTTTCTTAAACAAGCTTAATGGAAGGAAGCGATACGGAGATAGCATCTATACATATTATTAACTTCTAAGTAAGCAAAAAAATTGTGTTTACACAAAATAGTTGTTATGATATTAATATAATAAGTTACTAAAAATAACTAACTGGAGGAATGTAAATGGGGCGTTTAGCAGATAAAGTAGCAATCATAACAGGTGCCGCTGATGGACAGGGTGCTGAAGAAGCACGCTTATTTGCAAAAGAAGGGGCAAAGGTTGTTGCTACAGATGTGCAATCAGGTAAAGTAGAAGCTGTAGTAAAAGAAATAAAAGACAATGGTGGACAAGCCATTGCAATAGCACAGGATGTTGCCAATGAAGATGACTGGAAAAAGGTTGTGAATACAGCAGTCGAAAACTTTGGGAAAGTAGACGTATTAGTAAATAACGCAGGAATAACAGGCGATTTAGCTGCGGGAGCTGCAGATACAGAGACAGAAGAATGGGATAGAGTAATTGATGTTGACCTGAAAGGTGTCTTTTTAGGTATGAAATATGTCATTCCGGAAATGAAAAAAGTTGGTAAAGGCTCTATCATCAACATTTCATCGATTGCCGGCCTGATAGGAAACGGAGGACCTCATGCATATACTGCAGCCAAAGGTGGCGTGAGATTAATGACCAAAAATGCTGCTGTAGATTATGGAAAAGATCAAATCCGTGTGAACTCCATCCACCCGGGTCATATTAAAACACCAATGACCAAAGACTTTCTTGGTACGGAAGAGCTGTTGAAAGGACAATTAGCTAGAATACCGTTGGATTGGATAGCAGATCCAATAGATATTGCGAATGGCGCTTTATATTTAGCTTCAGATGAATCCCGATTCGTGACAGGGACAGAATTGGTTATTGACGGTGGACTGACAGCTAAATCATAAATTAAGCTTCAGTCTTGTTTCACAGAATAGGGACTGAATAAGCTGGGACAGAATAGGCATAAGAACTTCAAAATGGTTTTGATCATCGGATCAAGATGGTCAAAACCATTTTTCATTTTTGTATTGGTGATACCTGAGAACCCTTATCATATACAACTTTTATGGTGAAATAATTCTTTTTTTAGTATTTAAAATCATGGTCCGGCTGATAGAGCATATTATGATTTTGTGGGTAAGTAGTAAATGCTGACGTCCCATATAATTAAATATAAACAGAAATTAAAAAAACAAGGGCATCCATACCATAGAGAGATTACCCTTGTTTTTTTAATTTTAATATAATTTTTCGGATATCGTTTGTGCAACCTGCTCTTTAATTTGTTTGGCCCCTTCATAATTTTTCATCGTGATTCCCGTGCATAACAGATCGATCACAAACAACTGGGATATTTTTGATACAAGTGAGCCGCTGTCCAATGGATTTTCTTTTGCGGAAGTCAGCAGGACGATATCGGCATAACTGGTTAAAGGTGATTCCATATAGTTCGTGATTGCAATTACTGCAGCGCCGTTACTCTTTGCTGTTTTTACAGCATCCACGATATCTTTGGTGCTGCCTGTAAGGCTGATCGCGATAATGACTGTTTCCCTGTTGGTGGAGTTGGAACGGATTACCTGATTGTGAGAGTCTGTGATGGTTTCGATGTTCATCCCAATTCGCATTAATCTATTTTGCATATCCAGGCCGGCAATTCCCGACGAAGACACACCATACACAACAACAGATTGAGCATCGTGTATTTTATCAATGGCCATCTGTAAGTGGTCATCGTCCACTAATTTGTACGTATCGTCGACTGCTTGGATCATATTGTTTCTTACTTTGTCGATATATGTTCCGTCATTCCCATGCTTCTCGCGAATAGAGAGCTCTCTTGCCAAAGCCAGTTTGAACTCCTGATAACCTTTATAACCAAGTTTGCGGCAAAACCGTAAAACGGTTGCTTCGCCAACGTGGCATGCAATAGCCATTTCCGTTAGTGATTGATAAACAATATTTTCAAAGTTTTCTGTAATGAAGTTGTACAATTTCAGCTCGGATTTTGTGAATTTATTCTTGTGCTGCTCCATTAACATGGACAAGTTTAGGTTATTGTCATTAAAACGGTTCACCATTCCCCATCTCCTTTGTACATTCTCCCACTAATTTTATCTTACCTTTAAAACAGCTGCAGCTCTTTTTTGGAGTTAAACTCCATTTTTAAAAAATAATTGACAACTTACTTTCATACTGATATGATACACCTAAATCTTCAAAAATGAAAGCGTGTTCTCGAAAATAGGAATGGAGGGACAACAATGAAAGGTATTATTACAGCCTTGCTAACACCGTTTAACAAGGATGGTACACTCAATGAAAAAGGTCTAAGGGAGGTGGTTCGCTATAATATTGACGACATGAAAGTGAATGGGTTATATGTAGGCGGTTCCACAGGAGAGAGTTTTCTGATGGATGAAAGTGCCAAAAAAGATTTACTTAGAATAGTCAAAGAGGAAGCCGGAAATGCTGTCACGCTGATTGGACAGATTGGCTCCTTGAACATAGAGGAAGCAGTACGATTGGGCAGGGATGCCAAGCAGCTCGGGTATGACGCGCTATCTGCGATCACGCCATATTATTATAAATTCAGCTTTCGGGAAATCAAGGCTTATTACGAGCGGCTGACAGAGGAAACGGATCATCCAATGATTATCTATTCAAATCCTGCCTTTACCGGCGCACAATTTTCTATTGAAGACTACGGAGAATTACTGGCAATTCCAAATGTGATGGGAGTCAAGTACACGGATACGGATCTTTCCAAACTGGCCGTATTAAAAGACATACATCAAGATAAAGTATTCTTCAGCGGGGCTGATGATATGGTACTGCAATTTGCGGTTTCCGGAGCAGATGGAGCCATTGGCAGCACGTATAACATTATAGGCAAGGAAGCGCTTGCGTTATATGAAGCTGTAAAAAGCGCTGATATGGAAAAGGCGAAAGATTTACAAAAACAGATGAATAAAGTGATAGCCCAATTGGAAAAACTCGGTGTCTATCAAACTATTAAACATGTATTAAAACAGTATGGAATTGACGCCGGCTATATGAAATTCCCTTTCAAAGAACTTACAGAGGATGAAAGGAAACAGGCAGAAAAGATTGTAAACATCATATCCACAGAAGAATAAATCAGAAATAGTTCAATGGGAGTTTAGTAAATGAGTAAAAAATTAATTGTATCTTGTCAAGCTTTAGAAGATGAACCGCTTCACAGTTCATATATCATGTCCAAAATGGCATTGGCTGCCTATCAGGGAGGGGCTAATGGCATTCGGGCCAATAGTGTGGCCGATGTGCAAGCCATAAAAAAAGAAGTCAATTTGCCCATTATAGGGATTATAAAACAGAATTACGATGACAGTGAAGTCAGAATCACTCCCACGATTAAGGAAGTACAAGCTTTGTATGAAGAGGGAGTCGAAATCATCGCATTTGATGCAACAGACAGAGTCCGGCCGAATAAGGAAACACTGGAAACCTTTATTCACGAGGTGAAGGAAAAATTCCCCGGGCAAAGATTGATGGCAGATGTGTCCAATGCACAGGAAGCTATCCAGGCAGAGAAATTGGGGGTGGACCTGGTGGGCACCACGCTGGTCGGCTATACGGCTGATACAGAAGGTGACCGTCCTCTCGATGCGCTTGAAGCCATCCTGCAGGCAATAGATATACCAGTGATTGCGGAGGGAAATATAGATACTCCGGATAAAGCGAAGCGGGCGCTGGAAATGGGTGCCTCCGCTGTCGTGGTGGGAAGTGCGATTACAAGGCCACAGGAAATAACAAGGAAGTTTTCTTTAAAAATGAGTGAAGTGGAATAAATAAGGAGGAGAATGTAATGAAAAGAAGTCTGATTTTCTTATTAGGTGCAGTGATGCTGCTCGTTATGGCAGCATGTGGAGGTAATGAGGGCGATACGGCTTCAAATGGCGAAAGTGATGGAAATGGCGGCTCGGAGGAAACGTATGAACTGCAGTTTGGAATGCAGCCGAACACCCAGTCCAATGAATATGAGGCTGCTGAATATTTGGCAGAATATGTGGAGGAAGAAAGTGATGGGCAGCTGACGGTCACCATATACCCGGACGCGCAACTGGGAGATGACCTTTCCATGCTGGGGCAATTGCAGGAAGGATCATTGGATATCACTTTATCGGAAATGGGACGGTTTGGTCAGTGGATCCCGCGTTCCGAGCTTTTGGCAGTACCTTACGTAATTGAGGATTTTGATCACATCCTGCGTGTCGTTTATGAGACGGAATTTGGTGAAGAACTGCGAAATGAATTAGTGGAAGAGCATGGTCTCCGTGTGGTTGACAGTGCGTATAACGGTACACGCGTGACATCTTCCAATTTTGAAATCAATGAACTGGCGGATATGGAAGGCATGAACCTCCGTGTCCCTGAAGCAGAAACACTGCTTGACTATGCGGAATATGTGGGAGCCAACCCGACACCGATGAGTTTTGATGAAGTTTATCTGGCTTTGCAGACGAATCAGGTTGACGGTCAGGATAACCCGCTTCCTGCCGTAAGAGCAAATAGCTTCCATGAAGTACAGGACTATATCGCATTGACCAATCATGTTGTAAATGATAACACGTATGTGGTCAGTGAACAGACGTGGCAGGATCTTCCAGAAGACCTTCAACAGATTCTGAACGATGGTATTGCAGAAGCGACAGACTATCACACGGAATTATTCCAAACAGAGGAAGAAGAATTGGTTCAGTTCTTTGAAGAGGAAGGTCTGACAATAACAGAGCCGGATCTGACAGAATTTAGAGAGGCTGTCTCAGAAGCGTATCCGAAGTACTTTGACAAAATTGGTGAAGGTGCAGAGGAATATATGGAAATCATAGATGAAGCTCGAGAATAAACAACCATGAAGGTGATCAGGCATGTTGAAGAAGATTTATAACAATTTTGAAGAAATTATTGGAAGCGGTTTGTTTGTGGCCATGCTGGTTGTTTTGGTTGTACAAACTCTGACACGCCAAGGGATTGGAGTTCCCTTGGTGTGGACAGAGGAACTGAGCAAACTTCTTTTCATTTATGCCGGTTATTTGGGGATTGCAGCCTGTATAAAAGATAACAGTCATGTGGCCATTGATGTTTTTGTTAATAGACTCCCCGCTAAAGCGCAAAAATGGGTGTATATATTCAATCAGTTTTTAATACTTTGTACGCTTATAGTGGTATTTATTATTAGTATCCCTATTTTGCAAAGTCAGACGCATTTAAATATCGTTACTTTACAAATTTCATATGCCTATATGTTCGCAGCTCTCCCGATTCTTACGCTCATTATGATCTACCGATTGATTGAGCGTATAGTTAAAGAATGGCGAGAAGGCAAGACTGAGGAGGTGAAATAGATGGAGATAGCAATTATTTTCATCGCATGGTTAGTCTTACTATTTCTGGGTATTCCTGTTGGCTTCACCTTAATTATGGCTGCTTTATTGTACTTTATTATAGGAGATTGGAGCCTTATTTACGCCTCGGGTGCCCAGCTGATAAGCGGAATCAATAATTTCACCTTACTTGCTATTCCGTTCTTTATACTAACGGGAACATTGATGAACTCATCCGGGATCACGGACCGTATTTTTAATTTTGCCATGTCATTGGTGGGACATGTACCCGGCGGTGTCGGGCATGTTAACATCACCGCCAGTTTAATGTTCTCCGGTATGTCCGGTTCATCACTGGCAGACGCCGGAGGGCTGGGCCAGCTGGAAATCAGAACGATGCGGAAGGCAGGCTATGATGATGACTTTAACGGTGGATTGACCGCAGCTTCATCGATTCTCAGCGGAATTATTCCACCCAGTCTGAACATGATTATTTATGCAGCACTTGCCAATGTTTCGGTTGCTTCCATGTTTATTGCGGGGCTCGTTCCAGGTCTGCTTGTAGCGATATCTCTATTTATAACTACGTTTATTATTGCTAAAAAACGGAACTACATAGTACTTGAGCGGGCCAGCCTGAAAGTGATCGGCGAGAACTTCCTGAAATCTTTTTGGGCATTGCTGACTCCTTTAATTATCATCGTCGGAATTTTTTCTGGATTTTTTACGCCGACGGAAGCTGCTGTAGTAAGTACTGTTTATGCTTTATTTCTTGGTTTTTTTGTTTATCGGGAACTGACGTTAAAGAAAGTGTATGCCAATATCGTCGATGCGCTGAAGATGACCGGAGTGGTCGTGCTGATGCTTGCTGCTGTGGAGTTTTTTGGCCAATTCGTGGCAAGAGAGCGAGTGGCCATCAAAGTGGCTGAAGGCTTTTTGGGTATTACGGAAAACCCAATCTTTCTTCTCATGTTAATCAGCGTATTATTGATTGTCCTTGGCACATTTGTGGAGGCGCTTGCGTTACTGGTCCTGGTCGTTCCGGTTCTGATTCCGGTAGTAACAAGTGCCGGTGTTGACCCCATCTTTTTCGGTGCATTTGTCGTTCTGAATTTAATGATTGGCATTTTGACACCACCGATGGGTATGGCATTATTTGTAGTGTCGCGGGTTGGTAATATTCCGGTGGGCACCATGTACAGAGGCGTCCTGCCATTCCTGATTCCGCTCATTCTTGTTACGGTAGTGTTGATCTTTTTCCCTGAATTATCCACATTCCTGGTGGACTTGCTTAATTAGATTGTAAAACGTGAAATGGGGGGACACAGGTGATTGCAGGTGCTTTTGATATTGGCGGCACGAGTATTAAATATGGTGTGCTGAACGAACAAGGCGATATACTCTATAAATCGAAAACGGATACAAGAGCAAGTGAAGGCGGTATGGCCGTAATTGGCCAGGTCATAGAAATTGCCAAACGTCTGCAGAAGGATTATACACTAAACGGACTAGCTGTCAGCACAGCAGGTCAAATCGATAAACAGGAGGGAAGCGTGATCCATGCTACAGAATCCCTCCCCGGTTATACCGGTTTGAATATAAAAAAAGAATTGGAAATAGCTCTTGACCTGCCGGTGATGATTGATAATGATGTAAACTGTGCAGCTCTCGGAGAATATTGGCGGGGGGCTGCTAAGGAGGTGAGCCATTTTCTTTGTATGACGCTTGGGACCGGAATCGGAGGAGCCATTGTCATGAACGGCCAGGTTTATCCCGGTGCAGGATATTCCGCAGGAGAATTCGGTCATATGACACTCTATCCCGATGGAAAACCCTGTCTTTGCGGTGATTCTGGCTGCTATGAGCAATATGCTTCCAGCAGTGCTTTGGAACATCGGGCAGCAGATTACTTTAAAACAAGTATCTCTTTGCCGCTATTATTTAATCAGGCTAAACAGGGTGACAGGGCATCGGAGCTGCTGATTGATAAATGGATTGAAGATGTTGCATTGGGGATTAAGTCGCTTGTTCACATATTTAACCCTCCTTTGATTGTCATTGGAGGCGGTATTTCCGAGCAGGGAGATTATTTACTCAAAAAACTGCAAAAAAATGTGAATGCTCGAATCATGCCTTCCTTCCAACACTCCTTAGAATTAAAAATGGCACAAAATGGCAATGATACTAACTTGCAAGGTGCCGTGTATCAGCTAAAGAATGATTTAAATTGGGAGAGGCTGTAAAAATTAAGGAGGAATTGATTTTGATGACACATTTTAAAAAGCTAATCGTATTTGCATTCGTTGGGGTTATTCTTGCTTTTGCAGGAACAACTGAGACAGCAAAGGCAGAAACCGCAGGAAGTGTGGAACCAATCCTGCATATTGAAAATGAGACAATTACAGATGATAATTTCATAAACCTGGAGCATGAAGTGGACCAGCTAAAAGATTTGGATGAAGGTACTATTGTGGCCAGATTTCGGTCTGATGGATCATCGATTATGTCTCTTTTTTCATTAAGTAATAATCATGTCTCTGATGGTCATTTCCACTTCTATATTTCATCATCGGGAATAGGAAGCGAAAATCGATACGAAGCACCCGGAGAGCCGAAGGAAAATATCCATATTATTTCCGATCATGTAGACTTTGAAGAGGGAGAGGTCTACACTGCGGCCATGGTGATGGATAAAGAAGAAGGATATAAGTTCTTTTTGGACGGGGAGTTGATTAAAGAAGATACAGATTCCCCCCGCAGATTTTTAAGCCATGTTTATGAACCGAATAGTGCATTTATCGGGAAGACAGACAGGGCATCAGGAAATAACTATGAATTTAGCGGTGATATTGATTTTGTGGAAATGTATAACGAGCCGCTGACGGATGAAGAACTTAAGAATGTCACTGCCGAGACAGCATCCGAGGAATTACCTGGCAACCCATTGCCGGAAGATGCTTTTGTAACAGAACCTGAAAGTATCTTTTATCCTGGGTTTATGGATTCCCCGAACTTTAGGATTCCTGCCCTGTTTTATACACAAAATGGTACACTCTTAGCCGGAATTGATCGTCGTATCGGAGGGCCTGGGGATTCTCCGAATGATATTCATGCAGCAGTAAGAAGGAGTCATGATCAGGGTGATACCTGGGAAGAGGAAGGTATTTTAATAAATGCCTATCCGGACACTGCTTCCAACATAGATTTGGCCTTCACGGAAGATACAGAAAATGAAAGAATTTTCGCGATTGTAGACGGTTGGCCTGATGGAGCCGGTTTGATGGGCGGCTTCGGAGCTAATACGGAAAAAGGCACCGGTTTTTCAACCATTGACGGTAAAGATTATATGTTTTTAACTGATGAGGATGACAATCAGTATACGATTCGGGAAGATGGAGAAGTCTATGATGAAAATGGCGAAGTTACCGGTTATACGGTAGATATGAAACGCGATCTATATGAAAATGGAGACAAGATAGATAATATTTTCAGTGCAACGTCCCCTTTGAAACCATTAAAAACTTCGTACCTGGAGTTGTATTACAGTGATGATGAAGGGGAGAACTGGACTGGTCCCATAGATTTGAATGATCAGGTAAAAGAAGAATATATGATGTTTCTGGGTGCAGGGCCTGGCAACGGCATTCAGCTGAAAGAGGGAGAAAATGAAGGAAGACTTGTTTTCCCTGTATATTTTATCAACGACAATAACAGACAGGCCAGTGCGGTAATTTACAGTGATGATAACGGAGAAACGTGGCATCGCGGAGAGTCTCCAAATGAAGGAAGACATGTAGGAGATGGAGAGACCATCAATGAAAAAGATTTTACCGAGCAGGCTCATGAGATTACCGAAGCACAGGTAGTGGAAATGCCGGATGGCCAGTTGAAGCTATTTATGCGCAATTATTCAGGGTACGCGCGAGTTGCAACAAGCGTAGATGGCGGGGAAACCTGGCAGCCTGAGGTAGTAACGGAAGAGGCTCTGGTTGCTCCGTACAGTCAAATGTCGGCGATTCGGTATGATGGAAAAATTGATGGACAAGAAGCTGTTATCTTCTCCAGCGCCAATCATCCTACTAGCAGAATCAACGGTACTGTAAGAGTAGGGCTGATTCAAGAGGATGGTGTGGACGAAAATGGCCATACAAACTATTCTTTTGATTGGAAATATGAACAGCTGGTGAAAAGCGGCCACTACGGTTACTCGAGCCTGGCAAATCTTCCAAATGGAGAGATTGGCCTGTTTTACGAGGGTACACCCAACACTGTAATGGACTTTTTCAAGTTTAACCCCGAATATCTGAAATGGGAGCGGGAGGCAGAAAAGCCAGCTCCGGAAGTAGATTCCATGGAAGTGATACAGTCGCCGCCTCCTGTATATCGTCCTGGAGAAACGGTACAAATTGAGGTTGCTTTTGAGGATTACGTGATGCTGATCGGGGATAAACGTTTGCAAGCCAATATCGGAGGCCACGATGTGTCCTTTGATCTTGTCGAACAAACGGGACACCATCATTTTATTTTTGAAGCGGAAGTACCTGAGTTATCACCTGGTACCCATGACATTCATGCCATGTTTGACTTGGGGTTAAACATTTACAATGTATATGGAGAAAGCCTCTCCATTAACGAAAGTAAGAACCAGTTAACCGATATAATCAGAGTAAGAGCCAGTGGCAACGGTCGTTATTAAACGAGGGATAAAATAAAACTCAGCGAATATAATAAAACATTTTATGGGGTAAAACTAATTGGTTTTACCTCTTTTTTTGTGTGCCGGTCCCGTACGAATCCTGTTAGCAGTTTTGTAACAACAGAAACGAAAACTGCCTTTTACATTATTCTGTTTTATTTGATTTATTTTGTTATTCTAGGGAAACATCATTTTATCAAAAGATACCGGAGAAATAAAAGCTTTTTTTCAATAGTTATTTAGTAAATTTAATAATTGCCTCATGTGCAATAAAGCGGCTTACTAATATAATAGCAAGTATTATCAAAAAATTATAATAAAACTATTGATTTTGATTTGTCAATCAGTTACAATCAACATAATAAAAAATAAAAAAACAAAAACAAAGTATAAAACAAAAGAAAAATAACTTTTGAAAACGCAATCATTACCCTTGGAAGTATATTGGTATCAGTTTCAAAGAAAATGTACCAAGTATTCAACAAGTTTTGAGGTAATAATTGGTGGCAAAATCTTGAATCTAGTTGTTGTGTTATCATCATTTCAGCGTAAAAAAGACTGATATGGTGTATGCATTATTCCGAATGAAAGGAGGATATTTGGAAAGGTATTCAGTAAAAAATCCTTGTCACAGTAAGCTTTTTTTAGTAAACATGCCATTAGCAATTGCTTAGATGACAAATGAAATGGATGGGGTGGTCAAAAGCCTCACCCTATCCGATACGGCACATTCTAGCAACCTATTACTTATTAAAGGAAGTGTAAAAATTTGAGAAAAAACAAAGGGAAAATAGTTTCGTTTATCCTAATTCTTATGTTGTTAGTACCCTTACTGGAAAATCCTAGTTTAATAGTTAATGCAGATCATCCTCAACCATATTCTGCTGAATGGGTTGTCAGACCATCTAACAATCTTTCACTTTGGTATGACGAACCTGCAAAAAGCTGGGAAAATGAGGCGCTCCCTATCGGCAATGGATATATGGGCGGAATGATTTTTGGAGAAGTTGCACAGGAACGCATTCAATTTAATGAGAAAACATTATGGACAGGCGGCCCTGGTGAATGGGAAGACTATCGCGGAGGAAATTGGCCAGAACAGAATCTGGAACCACTGAAAAGAATACGAGAATTAATAAATGAACAAAATTTCGATGCTGCGGATGAGGCAGCTTATGACCTTATGAACACAGATCGTGCATATGGTGCATATCAGACATTTGGTGATATCTACTTAGACTTTGCCTCATCAAATAACACGGAGGATTATCTGAGGGAACTTGATTTAGAGGATGGTATAGCAAGAGTTATTTATACAGAGGACGGCATCACTTATAAACGCGAGTATTTTGCCAACTATCCGGATAATGTTATGGTGATGCGCTTAACAGCAAGTGAACCAGGAGCATTAACATTTTCAAGTAAATTCACAACGCCGCATGATGATACGGAAATAACGGCCAGAAATGGACGTTTGCAAATGACTGGTAATTTGGATAATGAAATGGCATTTGAATCACAGATGCTTATACAAAACGAAGGCGGAACCTTAGAAACCAAATCAGATAAGGTGGAGGTAAATGGAGCAGATTCAGTCACCATTTTATTAACTGCCGGTACAGATTATGAGCAAAAATATCCGGCGTATAAAAGAGAACATCCGCATGAACGTGTAACTTCGACGCTTAATGCAGCGGCAGAAAAATCATACAATGAATTACTTGTAACACATCAAGAAGATTATAAAGAATTGTTTGATCGTGTTGAACTAAACATCGGTCAAGACATTGCTGATATTCCAACAAATGAATTATTAGATACCTATACCGGAGATAAAGATGACGTGAATAGCCGTACATTGGAGTCATTGTTTTTCCAGTATGGACGTTATTTGTTAATTAGTTCATCAAGGGATGGCTCACTTCCGGCAAATTTACAAGGCGTTTGGAATGATTCAACCTCTCCGCCATGGAGTGCAGATTATCACACAAACATTAATGTTCAAATGAACTATTGGCCTTCAGAGGTAACTAACTTAAGTGAGACTGTTCCTCCACTTGTTGATTATGTTGATAAAATGCGTATGCGTGGAAGAGAAACGGCAGAAATTCATTATGGTGCAGCCGGTTGGGTTACTCATAATGAAATGAATATCTTTGATCATACAGGGCCAAAAAACTGGTGGTCGGCTTTTTACTTCCCCGAAGCAGCGGCGTGGCTAACCCAACCGTTATGGGAGCATTATCTTTTCTCAAGTGATACAGAATATTTAGAAGAAGAAGCCTATCCAATTATGAAAGAAGCAGCAGAATTTTGGTTGGACAATTTAGTTGAAGACCCTAGAGACGGAAAACTAGTGGCATCACCAAGTTACTCACCTGAACAGGGATCATTCCGTGCCGGAGCTTCTATGTCTCAGCAAATCATTTGGGATTTATTTACCAACACACTTGAGGCGACTGAAGTGTTAGAGGTAGATAAAGAATTTCGTAAAGAGTTATTGGATGCAAAGGAAAAGCTTGATCCAGGTTTAAGAATTGGCTCTTGGGGCCAGCTGCAAGAGTGGAAAGAAGATTTGGACGATCCAAATAACGAACATCGTCATGTATCACATCTTTTTGCACTACATCCAGGTAATCAAATTTCACCAGAAATGACACCTGAATTTGCAGAAGCAGCAGAAGTATCGTTAAATGCACGTGGAGATGGGGGCACAGGTTGGAGTAAGGCTTGGAAAATTAATTTCTGGAGCCGTTTGTTAGATGGAAATCGTGCTCATAAAATGCTGTCGGAGCAGTTAAAAAATAGTACATTGGACAATTTATGGGATACGCATCCCCCATTTCAAATTGATGGGAACTTTGGAGCAACTGCAGGCGTAGCGGAAATGTTATTGCAAAGCCATACAGATGTTATTGAATTACTACCTGCATTGCCTGATGCATGGGAAGATGGCAGTTATAAAGGTCTCCGTGCCCGCGGGGCATTTACGGTTGATGTTAAGTGGAAAAATAAAGTACCAACGGAAATATTACTGTCTTCTGATGAAGAGAATGAAGAAAAGTCAATTCAATTGAAGAGTTCTGTGTTTGATGAACCTTTTAGCATTCTGGATAAAGAGAATAACAAGGAAATTCCTTTTGTACAAGAGGACAATATAATCAGCTTTGATATCCAGCCCGGAAAAACATACGAAATAGTTTCAAACCTGGATGTTTCTTTCCAAATGCCGGGCGAATCAATTGCCGGAAATAAGGTACCTGTTGAGGTGGAAATAGCGAATCAGGGTACTCAGCCGATTTCAACCGGAAAGGTTTTTCTGACAACACCAGAAAATTGGTCTGTTGAACCAAACGATATCAATATCCCGAATATAGATCCTGGTGAGACACATACCATTCAAACGGAAATGGATATTCCATTAAATGCGGTAAAGGATATTTATACTGTTAAAGCGATTTTTGAGGCGGAAGAAGGAAAGGTAGAAGCCAAGCAGCATATCAGTGTTCAATCTGCAATAACATTAAAGGATATCAATGAGGTTATGATTGGCAATGAAGATTCGGGTGAAATAGAAGCTACTATAGTAAATAATCGAAAGGAAGCCACTTCAGGCAGCCTTGTTGTTGAGACACCTGATGGCTGGTCGATACAGTCCGAAGAACAAGAATTTAATCTAGCCGGCAAGGAAGAAAAAACTTATACCATCGAAGTTACGCCGCCTCATGACTATTCTGGAGCTAAATCATTGCCGGTAAATACTCTAATTAGTGATGCAGTGGTGTCATCTGCTAATGCGGATATAATCGTCAGGGGTATATATGTAAGTGACTTAGACTGGGTAAATGCAGATAATGGCTGGGGCCCTGTTGAACGTGATATGAGTAACGGCGAAATGGGTTCAGGAGATGGCGGACCGATTACTATAAATGGAAAGGTTTATAAAAAAGGACTGGGTGTCCACGCTCCGAGTGAAATCATATATGATTTGGACGGACAGTATGCCCGCTTTACGGCAGATGTCGGGGTTGATGATTATATGGGACCGAATACACCTGCCAGTATAGTCTTTAAGGTTTATGCTGATGGAGAGAAACTATTTGATAGTGGATTGATGGAAGCTGCCACAGAGGCTAAAACAATCGATGTCAATGTGGAAGGGGTAAAAGAACTAAAACTTGTTGTCACAGATGGCGGTAATGGTAATGGAAGTGATCATGGCAACTGGGCTGATGCTTGGTTAAGCATTATGACAGATAGAGAAACACCTTCAAGCGATGATATAAAGGTACTCGTTGAGCAATTTGAAGAAAATGGAGAATTTGAAAGGGTTTCTGATGCACGCTTATTGAAAACCCATTTGGCTGCAGTAAGTCATTATGAAAAAAATGAATTATCCCAAAAGGTCGTTAAACACATGGAAGGGTTCATCCTTCTGCTTGACCATCAAAAAGAAAATGACTTCATTTCTATTGAAGCCTATAACTCGCTCAAGGCAAATGCGAAAAGCCTATTGGAAAAGTGGAAATAAGCTTATTAAGCAAGTGATAAAACAAAACTCTAAATTATAAAAGTACATTTTATGGGGTAAAACTAATTGGTTTTACCTCTTTTTTTGTTGTGCATGCACATATTTTATTCAACACATTGTACCAAACAGAAATGAAAGCTGATTTTTATATCGTTCTGTATTATTTGCTTTATTTGGGTAATCCGGTATATACACATAATATCCAAAAATAACAAAGGAATGAAAGCTTATTTTTCCAAAAGTTATTTAGTGAATTTTAATGATTGCCTCATGCGAATATTTCATTTATTTTATAACCGGACGCATTGAAAGTCATTGTTGTGAAGGGCTTCAGATTATAAAGCTGAAATCACTTCCTTTATGGAATATCAAGTATTATCAAAAAATTATAAATAACATGTTGATTTTGATTTGTTAATTGGATATAATCAATATAACAAAAGTAAAGAGACAGAAACAGATTATAATTCGGAAATAAAAGTAAAAAATGAAAACGCAATCATGGATAGTGTTATTTGATAGACTTTTGACCTGCTATAGGTGACTTGGAATATGATCCAGGTGAACATTAAACTTTGAATATTTTCATTAGTGTTACTATCATATCAGGCTAAATGAGCCTGATATGTTGTAGACATATTATTACCAATACGGGGAGGGAGAAATAGTCATTATGGGGAACAAAAATCAATTGGGAAGAGAGGTGTTGCGGCGATGGTGCTTGGAATACACCCGTATCGAGGCTCGCATGCTGGTTTTGATTACGTAGTGTGTATCCTGGTTTTACTATCGAAACAGAAAGAATCTTTTGGGATAAGTATGTGAAGATGGAAGATTCCAAGGTATGGGATTTTACATTATGAAACAATAGGTTTAGTAACATAGAATCAATATTTCCAGAAAAGTCATTCACATGTTGGCACATAAACATAATAACGTTGCATGTTTGTGAACATGTTGAAGCAAAGTTCCTTTACAACGTTGATAATTTAGAATTTAGATGAAGTAATATTTAACGTCGAAAGGGAATGAAAGCACGACACCTGAGAAGAGCAAAAATATTTTCATGCATGGTGATCGCCGGGTTCTTCAGGACAATCCGGCATTTGATAAATACGTTTTAAAAACAGGAGGTTGAAGAATGTGAAGGGAAAGTTTGGTCGTGCGGTAAATATTTCCTTGATTCTAACATTAATAGTCAGTTTGTTTACAATGAGCTTTCATAATACACCAATTAATGCCTTTTCATCTGGGTCAATTGCAGAAGTGGATGCTGATGAATTATTGGATGTGAGCTTTGGCGGTGTATTTTCGACGGAGAAGGTCTACACAAATCCGGACGGGGAGATGATGGATGGCACATTATCCCGCCGGACAGCCAATGAGGAAATCAATGAGGGCAGAATATATTTAAATGGCGGTCAGGATGGGGTGGATTTTGATCCCCGAACTCCATTGGGATCCGGCTCAATAGACCAGCCGCTGGTCGTTGAAGCGGAGTTTACGCCGGAAGCAGAGCCAGGCCATTATGATACATTAATTTCAATCGGAGGGAACATCTATGTGAGGTATACCTCTAACACGACACTCGAATATGGATTTGATGTTAATCATAATGGTGGCTGGACATCTGTCAGTGAGACAGTTTCCGCACCTAAAGAGGGAGAAGAGCACTCCATTGCAATTGTTTATGAACCGGATGGCAATGGGGCAACCATGAGAGCGTTTCTGAATGGGATGGAACTGCCGGAAGTTAGCCACGATGAAGCTGCACCACTTCTGAATCAAAATAGTGAAAACCCGATCGGATTTGGGAACGAGGTTCATCCTGCCGGTCTTGATAGAGGATTTGAAGGATCTTTTAATCATGTAGTGGCCACAACTTTTGATGGTGAATTTGATTTTAGTCTTATTAAGACGATGGATGTGGCAGATGTTGAAAGAAATTTGTCATTGTGGGCTTTAGGTTCATTGGAAGAAACAGCATATTCTCCTTCAGAGGATGAAGTTATGGATGGGGAACTAAATGTTCAAGGTGGCGAAATTACTGATTTTGGCCGCTTCAGTATGAGCGGTGATGCTTCATTCATCGATTTCAATCCAGATGGCTCCATTATGGACGAGAATTCGGCCATTAAAGATAGTATTGCTGAAGTTCTTGTGGATCCGGATTCGATTGATTCGGGAGATGTGTTGATTGATCTGGCCGGAGCTGTTCAAGTGCGTAAGTCAGAAGAGGATGAGATGTTTGAGGTTATAGCTGATAGTGAAGTGGCAGAAACATTGGATGCATCAGGAAAACTGGATGATGAGTATATCCATCTCACGCTTGTTTATCATAACCGGGGCGAGGGAGCTACAGCAGAATTATGGCTGGGGAACGAGCAGCTGGGTGAAACTATTCATCTGTCCGAACCTCCAGCCGCAAGCCGTAACGCTATTCGTTATGCAGGATCGGAAAATTCCAGTGATGCAAGCTTTTCAGGAGATGTATATGGTGTGGCGTTTGCTTTATTGGATGGAGAGTTCAATGCTCAATATCTTGGTTTACTGGCTGGACCGTGTACAGTACCTGAGGATTTAGAACCTGCCAACCGCATAGCAATTAAACCAAATGAGTGCGGGCCGGCTCTTGTTGAAAAAGCCTCACAGGTTCGTCCGACTCCTAAGCAAGTACAGTGGCAGGAGTATGAAAAAACAGCCTTCATTCATTATGGGATTAACACCTATTACGGAGTTGAATGGGGAGGCTTCAATGAGGATCCAAATATGTTCCATCCCACAGATCTCGATACGGACCAGTGGGCACGTACACTGAAGGAAAGCGGATTTGAGATGGCCATTCTTACGGTGAAACACCATGATGGATTTGTGCTATACCCAACTCGGTATACCAACTTTAGTGTAGCCAGCAGCTCATGGAGAAATGGTGAAGGGGATGTACTTCGCGAATTTGTTGACTCCATGAATAAATACGATATTAAAGTCGGTGTATATCTATCACCAGCTGACCATCATGCATACCACCACGATAACCCGGATTATCATCACGGCATTTTTGCCAATGGAAGTGAACCTTCTATGCGTACGATTCCAACATTGGTTGAGGGAGATGATCGTGCAGATGATCCCGACTTACCTACGTTTGAATTGCCGGCAACAGATTATGGGGAAATGTTTCTAAATCAGTTGTATGAAGTTTTAACAGAGTATGGTGAAATTCATGAAGTTTGGTTTGACGGGGCTCAAGGTCACATCCCGGGTGATGCTCACGAGCCATATGATTGGGAAAGCTATTACGAACTGATTAACGAGCTCGCTCCTGAAGCAGTAATTGCTGTATCAGGTCCAGATGTCCGCTGGGTTGGAAATGAATCAGGATGGGCACGGGAAAATGAGTGGAGTGTTGTTGGTGCAGCTACAGACGCCAATGGACGCCAATACACCTACCCATCTGCACAACAATCAGACCTGGGCAGCCGTTCAGTACTCGCAGACGCAGCAGCTAATGGAATAGATTATTTGACATGGTGGCCTGCAGAAGTAGATGTCAGTATTCGAAACGGCTGGTTTTACCATGACAACCAGCAGCCAAAATCTTTGGACCATCTGAGGCAGATCTATTATGATTCCATTGCTCGTAATTCCGTGCTGTTACTGAATATACCGCCTGATCCAAGCGGGCAGTTTGCAGACGCGGATGTAGAGGTGCTGAAGGAATGGCATCAATCTACAGAAAGAGATTTTGCGCTTGATCATGCTAAGGATGCTGCGATTCATGCAGAAAATGGCGCTGAAGGTGCGGATCCTGATAAATTAACTGATGGAATTTATGATTCGTCCTGGGAAGCAGCAGATGCTGCACCGAGCAGTATAACATTTACCATGGATGAAGAAGTTGCGGTTGATAGAATCACTTTGCAGGAAAATATTAATCACGGACAACAAGTAGAGTCTTTTGCAATCGATGTGCGCAATAGTGATGGTGAATGGGAAGAAATCTATACTAATGAAGTGATTGGATATAAGCGTATAGTTGTGCTTGATGAGGAAGTTAAAGGGAAAGAATTCCGCCTGCGCATATTACAATCTAGAGCGCCGGTTCATATTTCAAAGGTTGGTCTGCACCAATCATTGCCCGAAGAAGTGACAACTTCGATTGTACAAAAGTTAATTGAACACAATGTTGATAAAAATGAAGCAGCTCATTCATTAAATCTTCATATGAAAGCTGTGAGTCTATATGCGGAACAAGGAGAGTCCGAAAAAGTCGTTCGTCATATGGAGGGCTTTAAGATCTTACTTGACCATCAGCTGGACAACGATCTGATTTCCTTGGACGTCTATAATATTCTTCACTCCCAGGCCGAAGAATTAATAAAAGAATGGGAGTAAATCAATAGCAGCACTGACATGCTGACAGCTCTCTGTTGAAAGTAAATCAATCTTTTACAGGGAAATTTACAAAATATCCCCTTTCAGGCAGAGGATAGAAACTATTTATGAATCTGCTAAAGGGGATGTTTTCTAAGAGAAATAGACAGCTGATACTATGTCTTATTAATATATATCACCCTAACTTATAAAAATATAATAAAAATTTAAAGAAAACCCTTTCACAATTTGTTTTTGTCTGATATACTGTTAAATATCAAAACAAACAAACATAAAAAAAACAAAACAAACATATATCTGATAAACAGAATTTTCCTATTTTGTATATTTATAAATGACTCTAAACTTTTATCGCTTTTTAAACATTTCATACATAGCACAACCAAATCACAAAGAATATCAAGGTAAGGGGAAGATGACATATGAAGCACCTTTTGAATGAACTATCAATATACGCCGCAAAATTAGTAGACAGCGGGCTCGTTGTTGGAGCTGGAGGGAATTTAAGTGCCCGTGATGGGGAGTATATGTATATTTCGCCGAGCGGTTTTGATTTGAAGGAAATTACTGAAAAAGAATGGGTAAAAGTTGAAATCGAATCCGGCAAAGTTCTAAGTGAATTGAAACCTTCGTCCGAGCTGGAAATGCACCTGGAGTGTTTTAGAAGGGATCCGGATATCAAAGCTGTACTTCACGCACATCCGACTTACTCCGTTGCAGTCTCATCAGCAGGAAAAGAAATCCGGCCAATGTTTCCTGATTATCCGGCAATGGTAAAAAGAGTTTCATATATTGATTATGTTATCCCGACTACAAACCGTATTGCTGAGGCAGTGGGTGAAGTTGTTAAAGAAAGCCAGGCTATAGTGATGCGTAATCATGGGGTGCTTACAGTGGGAACTACGGTAAAAGAAGCGTATTTCTACATGCAATTAACGGAAGAAGCAGCAAAGGTTTATGCGATCTCATCCATGCTCGGTTCACCCAGAGTTTTGACGGAAGAAGAGTGTTTTGATTTACAAAATCTATCCGCAGAAACCTATCGTTCCAGTCTGCTGAAAAAACAAAAGTAGATTTTGGAATATACATAATGATCATGAATTGAGGTGAAAGTACATTGAAAAAAAACGTTTTAGCTTTTGATTTTGGAGCATCCAGCGGGCGGGCCATACTAGGGACTTATGATGGAGAGAAGGTTCAATTAAAAGAAATTCATCGATTCGAAAATGAGCCGATTCTCGTTAATAATACCCTTTCCTGGGACATAGAGAAACTTTTCAGCGAAGTAAAAAAAGCGCTGAAGAAAATAAGCAAAAATACTGTGATTGACAGTATTGGCATAGACACATGGGGAGTTGACTTTGGTCTGCTTGATGAGAATGATGCGCTGATACATAAGCCAGTACACTACCGTGATTCAAGAACAGATGGAATGATGGAAGAAGTGGAAAGCTTCTTCTCCAGGGAAAAATTATATGAATTGACCGGGAATCAGATTATCTTTTTCAATACGATTTTCCAGTTAATGTACCTGAACAAATATAGAAAAGAAGATTTGAACAAAGCAAAGTCAATGTTGCTGATGCCTGATTTATTCAATTATTTCCTTACAGGAGTAAAGCGGGCGGAAGAAACAATCGCTTCGACTACACAGCTTTTTGACCCTTACAAGAAAACTTGGAATGCGGAGATAATTCAAACGCTCGGTCTTCCAGGGGATATCTTTCAACAACTGGTGAAACCAGGGGAAACAATCGGAACTATTTCCCGGGAACTTGCGAAAGAATTAGGAATTCCACAAATCCCGGTTGTGGCAACTGCTTCCCATGATACAGCAAGTGCCGTTGTCGGTGTGCCTGCATCAGACGATGATTTCCTGTTTGTTTCATGCGGGACATGGTCTCTCATCGGAACCGAATTGGAGGAACCCATTATCTCAACGAAGTCTGCATCCTTTAATATTACGAATGAAAGCGGAGTCAACGGCACAACCCGTTTCCTGAAAAATGTTACAGGATTATGGATATTGCAGGAGACGAAAAAACAATTTGAAAAGGAAGGCAGAAAGTATTCTTATGATGAGATAACCAGGCTGGCAGAAGAATCAGCGTCTTTCAGAAGCTTTATTGATACAGATCACCCTGATTTCCAATTGCCGGGGGATATGCCGTCAAAGATTAAAGCGTTTGCCAGGAAGACTAACCAGCCGATTCCAGAAACAGATGGCGAAATTTTCCGGACTGTGTATGAAAGTCTGGCATTGAAGTATCGTTATGTATTTGAAGAAATAATGGAATGTACAAATAAGCAGTTCAATCAAGTACATATTGTCGGCGGAGGTTCGCAGGCAGAAATTTTATGTCAGATGGTCGCAAATGCAAGCAATATAGAAGTATTGGCAGGACCTGTGGAAGCAACAGTAATCGGCAACAGTGCTGTCCAGCTGATATCGCAGAAGGTATTTAAAAACGTATCTGAAGCAAGGGATGTGATCAAAAAATCTTTTGATGTAAAATCCTATCAGCCCGACCAGCATGAGAAATGGAATCTTCATTATGATGATTTTAAAAATATATTGCTTAGCGGGGGAAGATAAAATGCTGAAAAAAATACCGCAGAATTTATCACCGGATCTAGTGAAAGTGTTAATGGAAATGGGACATGGGGATGAAATCGTTATCGGGGACGGAAATTTCCCCGGGGCATCACAAGCCAATCATCTTGTGCGCTGTGACGGGCTGAAAATCCCGGAATTGCTAGAGTCCATCCTGGAGCTTTTTACACTTGATACCTATACCGAATATCCTGTTTCGCTGATGGAAGTTGTCAAAGGGGATAGCTATATCCCGGAAATATGGGATGTTTATAAAAGGATTTTAAAAGAATCCGGGGAGAAGAATACTAAAATAGAATATTTGGACCGCTTCTCTTTTTATGAAAAAAGCAGACAGGCATATGCAATCGTGACAACAAGCGAAAAATCATTATACGCAAATGTGATTTTGAAAAAAGGAGTTATTTAGTAAGAGAGGTGAAGACAGTGGACAATAACACCATTCTGGAAATGAAGGATATTGACAAGTCCTTTGGTGTTGTAAAAGCGTTGGAGAAAGTGAAATTCGAATTGGCTCAAGGTGAAGTTCATGCATTAATGGGTGAGAATGGTGCAGGTAAATCTACGCTGGTAAAAGTGCTTACGGGAATTCATGAGAAAGATTCCGGCCGGATCATTTATGACGGCAATGAAGTAGAATTCAAAAAACCAAAAGAGTCGCAGGATGCCGGAATATCTGTAGTTCACCAGGAATTAAACATGATGAACCATTTAACTGTAGCACAGAACATTTTTATCGGACGGGAAAGTCTAAAAGCAAAGTTTTTCACCGATGATCATGAGATAAATGAGAAAACGATAGAGCTGTTTAAAATGTTCAATATGGATGTAAACCCAAAAGAAAAAGTAGGAAACCTTACTGTTGGGAAACAGCAGATGGTGGAAATTATAAAAGCGGTTTCCATGGATGCAAAAATCGTTATTTTTGATGAACCGACAGCATCGCTTACAGAAAAAGAAATAGACGAGTTGTTTAAAATCATTGAAAATATGAAAAATAAGGGAATTGCGATTGTTTACATCTCACATAGAATGGACGAGATTTTCAAAATTACGGACCGGATTACTATCATGCGTGATGGGGAGTATGTTGGAAAGGTAGATACAAAGGAAACAACTAAAGACGAATTAATCAATATGATGGTGGGCCGGGTCGTTTATGAAGATCCAAAACAGGAACCGGAAGTGGATGAAAATGCTGAGGTTGTTCTTTCTGTTAAAAATTTGCGCAGCAAAGACGTGGAGGATGTCAGTTTTGATTTACGCAAAGGAGAAATCTTAGGTTTTTCCGGTCTGATGGGTGCAGGCAGAACAGAAGTCGCCCGGCTCATATTCGGTGCTGATCCGAAAGATAGCGGGGAGATCTATATCAATGGCAAAAAGGCATCCATTATGAAGCCTCAGGATGCGGTTAATTATGGAATCGGTTACCTGTCAGAAGATAGAAAACAATTCGGTATTATTACAGGGATGAATGTCTCGGATAATGTTGTGCAGCCTTCGCTTAATAAATATATCAAGAATATGATTATCGATGATAAAAGAATCGAGGAAGTCAGTGAAAAATATATTGCTGATTTAAAAATAAAAACCGATTCCACGAGGCAGTTGTTAAGAAATTTATCCGGCGGTAACCAGCAGAAAGTTGTTATAGCAAAATGGCTGGAACATAACAGCGACATATTGATTTTTGATGAACCGACGCGTGGCATTGATGTCGGGGCAAAAAGTGAGATTTATAGTTTGATGAATGAGCTCGTGAAAGAAGGAAAATCAATCATCATGATTTCATCAGAATTAACGGAGATTTTGCGGATGAGCGACAGAATTATCGTCATGTGTGAGGGCAGAAAGGTTAAAGAGCTGTCCATAGAAGAAGCGACACAGGAGAAAATCCTGCATTATGCTACAGCCAGAAAAGAGGGAGATATAGTTGGGTGATAATAACGGTTTAAAACAAACAATGGGAAATGTAGTTGGTTCACAAAAGTTTATTGCAGTACTTGCCTTGGTGGCAATATATATATTCTTTGCAATATCCAGTGAATCTTTTAGGTCAACAGATACACTTGTCAGTATATTTGATGCATCCTATTATATTGGTTTCCTGGCCATAGGGGTAACTTTTGTCATCATTACCGGCGGGATTGACCTTTCCATCGGTACGGTTATGATGTGTTCTGCCATTATCGGCGGTGTGCTTTTCCAAATGGGAATGCCAATGTGGCTTACGCTTATCATGATCATCGCAATTGGAGGAACATTTGGCTTGCTCAATGGGCTGCTTGTAGCAAGGTTCAAGCTGCCGCCCTTTATTGCAACGTTAGGGACAATGATGATAGCCCGGGGTCTTGGGTCCATTATATCAAATGTGCAAAGTGTTACTTTTCCGTTAAGAGGAGCAGAAGAAGGGTTTTATAAAAGTATATTCCGGCTTGATAATAATTTTCCAATAGGGATTTTTGTTTTGATACTATTTGCTGTGCTTGCAGCGATCGTCCTCAACAAAACAAAGGTCGGACGTTATATCTTTTCTATCGGAAGCAATAGAGAAGCGACAAGACTCTCGGGTGTAGATGTAAACAAATGGGAGACGATAGCTTACGTGATCAGTGGTCTTTTTGCAGGCATTGCAGGTATTGCCTATGCAGCTACATATACTACGATTCTGCCTGGGGAAGGTGCAGGATTTGAGCTTGATGCAATTGCAGGGGTAGTTATTGGTGGTACATCGCTCAGTGGTGGTATTGGATCCATTTTTGGTACTGTCATCGGTGTATTTATCATGAGTGTGCTGAAAGTAGGCTTGCCGTATATCGATTTGCAGCCGCACTACCAGTTATTTATTACAGGTATTGTACTGATCATAGCGGTATACCTTGATGTGCGCCGCAGAAATAAATTGTAAATGAATGCCATGAAGGCAATCATCATAAAAGCAATCATTATAAAAAAGGGAGGAAGTAAAATGAAGAAGGGTATTATGAAGAAGTTTTTAATTTTAGCCGCGCTGGCGGGGCTGATTGGACTGCTTGCAGCATGTGGCGACGATTCAAGTGAGGGGGCTTCCGGTGAGGAAAGCGGAAGCGGAGACATGACAGTAGAAATTGTCGCAAAAGGGTTCCAGCATGATTTTTGGCGGGCAGTAAGACAAGGGGCAGAAGAGGCTGCTGAGGAACATGGCGTGGAGATGAATTTTGTTGGACCTCAGGATGAGTCTGCAATTGCCGAGCAGGTTGAAATGCTGAACAATGCAGTAAATAAAAATCCTGATGCCATTGCTTTAGCCGCTCTTGATACGAGTGCACTTATTGGTCCTATTGAACAGTCCATGGACAGGGATATACCGATTATCGGATTTGACTCTGGTGTTCCTGATGCTCCGGAGGGTGCAATCGACGCTAACGCATCAACGGATAACTATGCTGCAGGTGAACTGGCTGCAGAAAATATGTATCCAGCAATTGAAGATAAAGTAGCGGAAGCAGATGGTGATGTCCGCATTGGTGTTGTAGCCCAGGAGGTAAACTCTTTTTCTATCACGGAACGTACAGTAGGATTTATCGACAAAATGGCAGAACTTGTTGAAGGTGAACTTGGTGAAGGCACTGTTGCTGTCATTGGACATGAGAAACTGGAAAATGGTGTAGCAGAAGGAGATGCAAAGCTGGTAATTGAAACAAGAGTTCCTGCTGAATTGACTGATTCCGCCGGACAAACAGAAGCTCAAACTCTATTAAATAAAGATGACTTAATTGGAATCTATGGTTCTAATGAATTTGCCGCAAAAGCAATCATTAATGCGGACAGTGCAATATCCGGCGGGAAAATCGGCCCGGATAAAGTAATTGCAGTAGGATTTGACTCTGGTGCAATGCAGCTGGACGCAGTCCGTTCAGAACGCTTCTATGGGGCCGTCACGCAGGACCCGGTTTCCATTGGGTATAATGCATTGGACTTAGCTGTAAAGGCTGCTAACGGTGAAGAGGTTTCTGATGTGGATACCGGGGCAGTATGGTACGACGCTGAAAATGTTGATTCAGAAGAGATCACAGATCTTGTATATGAATAAAAAAACAGTTAATGATAAAGCAAATCAGCCACATTTTTAATTGGAATGTAAGGGGAGCTAGTGGATCTCATTTCCACTCTTTTAAAAATAGAATTAAACAAACATAGTATGAACAGGAGAGGAAAAACATGACTAGATTTCCAAAAGTGGGAATACGCCCAACGATTGACGGGAGAAGACGTGGTGTAAGGGAATCATTGGAAGAACAAACAATGAATATGGCAAAGAATGTTTCGAAATTAATTCAGGAGACATTAAAATACCCGAATGGTGAACCTGTCGAGTGCGTCATTGCAGATACTACAATTGGCGGGGTTAAAGAAGCAGCAGATTGTAAGGAAAAGTTTCACCAGGAAAATGTCGGATTAACAATTACAGTAACGCCATGCTGGTGCTATGGAACAGAGACAATGGATTTGGACAATAAAATGCCGCATGCTGTGTGGGGATTTAATGGGACAGAACGCCCAGGTGCTGTTTATCTGGCAGCGGTTTTGGCAGCATATGCACAAAAAGGGGTTCCGGCATTCGGTATTTATGGTGAGCATGTACAGGAAGCGGATGATGAGGAAATACCTGAAGAAGTAACAGAAAAATTACTGCAATTCACGAGATCCGGATTAGCAGTAGCCATGATGAAAGGAAAATCATATCTGTCTATGGGCAGTGTATCCATGGGAATTGCAGGGTCCATAGTGAAAGATGACTTTTTCCAGGAATATTTGGGAATGCGGAATGAGTATGTCGATATGACTGAATTTGTCCGTCGCATGAATGAAGAAATATATGATAAAGAAGAATACGAAAAAGCATTAAAGTGGACAAAAGAGAATGCCAGAGTAGGCTTTGATAAAAATATAGAGGAACTGAAATTCACGGAGGAAGAGTATGAAAAGAACTGGGAAACAGTTGTAAAAATGGCGCTGATCGGCCGTGATTTAATGGCAGGAAATAAAAAGTTGGCCGAAATGGGTTACGAAGAAGAAGCGTTGGGGCATGATGCTATACTGTCCGGTTTCCAGGGGCAGCGTCAATGGACAGACCACTTCCCCAATGGGGATTATATGGAAACTATGCTCAACAGCTCTTTTGATTGGAATGGAAGACGGGCGCCATATGTTATGGCGACAGAGAATGATAACAATAATGGTGTAGCCATGTTATTTAACTATTTGCTTACCAATACATCACAAATATTTGCAGATGTCCGCACCTATTGGAGTCCGGAAGCCGTTAAACGGGTTACCGGTTATGAATTGACCGGCAAAGCGGCAAATGGTCTTATTCATCTAAAAAATTCAGGTGCTTCTGCGCTGGATGGAACAGGTGAACAAACTAAGGATGGAAAACCGGCAATAAAACCTTTCTGGGAAGTAACTGACGAAGAAGTGGATAAGATGATGGAAAATACAACATTTCATCCGGCCGATAAACAATACTTCCGGGGCGGCGGTTTTTCCACCCGTTTTCATACGAAAGACAATATGCCGCTCACGATGACACGGTTGAATATGGTTAAAGGTCTTGGTCCGGTACTGCAAATTGCCGAGGGGTATTCTGTTCAATTGCCGGAGGAAGTTTATGAAAAAATTGACCGCAGAACAGATCCTTCATGGCCGACTACTTGGTTTGCACCAATCCTGACCGGTGAAGGTGCATTCAAGACCGCTTACGATGTAATGGATTTCTGGGGCTCCAATCATGGTGCCATTTCATATGGACATATAGGCGCAGATCTATTGACACTTGCATCCATGCTGAGAATTCCTGTAAATATGCATAATATTGATGAATCACGTGTTTTCCGTCCGCATGTCTGGTCAATGTTCGGAACGCAAAATATTGAATCCGCAGATTTCCGTGCATGCGATAATTTTGGCCCGCTGTATCAATAAGTTTAAGTAAATAGAGGCTGTCGTTGTCTGTCTGGCGGCAGCCTTTTTATTTTGAATGTATAAAGGGGGATGTTTAATGAAAGAGACCTTTGCAATCGGTATAGATTATGGCACAGCATCCGGCAGAGCTGTTCTTGTTTCACTCGAAAACGGCAAAGAAATCGCCGATCATGTTGTGGCATATCCCCATGGTGTCATGGATGAAATGCTGCCGGATTCGGATGTTCGGTTAAGTCCTGATTGGGCATTGCAGCATCCAAATGATTATATTGATGTTCTGAAAAAAGCAATACCGGAAACAATCAGAAAATCTGGAGTCAATCCGGATCAAATTGTCGGCATAGGGGTGGATTTCACCTCATGTACGATGCTTCCGGTTGATGAGGAAGGAACACCTTTATGTTTCCAGGCGGAGCTGAAGGATAATCCGCATAGCTGGGTAAAGCTTTGGAAGCATCATGCAGC
This sequence comes from Virgibacillus aidingensis, assembly GCF_010994035.1. Classification (GTDB taxonomy): domain Bacteria; phylum Bacillota; class Bacilli; order Bacillales; family Amphibacillaceae; genus Virgibacillus_N. Next base: position 145,603 of record NZ_WIXN01000004.1, on the reverse strand, counting down.
ACAGGATAAGGCAACCGAGCTGAATGACATTGCGGGTAACCGGGAAGAAAAATTTTTACAGCGTTATGGCGGAAAAATATCCTCGGAATGGATGATCCCTAAAATTTGGCAAACATTTGAGGAGGCTCCCCATATCTATGATAAAGCAGATCGCTTTATGGAAGCGGGGGATTGGGTTGTATTTCAATTAACAGGTAACTTTGTCAAAAGCAGTTGTGCTGCTGGCTACAAATCAATCTGGAATAAGCAGGAAGGGTATCCTGATAAAGAATTTTTTAAAGAACTTGACCCGGCTCTTGAAAATTTGGCAGAAACAAAACTTCGCGGCAATGTTTATCCCCTTGGAACAAAGGCGGGAGAATTAACGGACGAAATGGCTTCAATAACTGGATTGAATCCGGGAACGTCCGTTGCTGTGAGTATTATTGACGCGCACGCATCAGTCCCGGCAATGGGAGTCACTGAACCCGGGAAAATGGTGATGGTCATGGGTACATCCATTTGCCATATGCTTCTTGGAAAAGAGGAAGTAGTCGTGGATGGCATTAGTGGAATTGTAGAAGACGGAATCATTCAGGGATTTTACGGATACGAAGCTGGCCAGCCGGCCGGCGGTGATATTTTCGCATGGTATGTGGATCATGCCGTCCCGCAATATGTGACGGAAGCAGCGGCTGAATCCGGTGTATCTGTTCATCAATGGCTGGAGAAGAAAGCAGCTGATTTAAAACCCGGTGAATCGGGTCTCCTGGCTTTGGACTGGTGGAATGGTAACCGTACGACATTAGTAGATGCTAACTTAAACGGTCTGCTGGTAGGCCTGACACTTCAGACGAAGCCGGAAGAAATTTACCGTGCACTGCTTGAGGCCATAGCCTTTGGTACGAGGAAAGTTGTCGATACTTTCCATAATAATGGTGTTATAGTAAATGAATTATATGCATGCGGCGGCCTGCCCAATAAAAATAAATTATTAATGCAGATATACGCAGATATAACCAATCGTAATATTAAAATTGCCGATACGAATCACACATCAGCAGTGGGAGCAGCGATGTTTGGTGCAGCAGCAGCAGGAGAAGCAGATGGCGGGTTCGACACCATAACGGATGCTGTAAATAAAATGGCGCGTGTAAAAGAAAAAGTAATCAAACCAATCCCAGAAAATGCAGCAGTATATGAAAAGCTCTATGAAGAATATGATAAATTATATGATTTCTTTGGGCGGGAGAATACCGTTATGAAAAAATTGCTGACAATTAAATCGGAACAATTAACAAACACAAAACAAAATAAAACACATATAAAAATAAGTATTCAAAAATGAACAAAATTGTGGTAACATAATTACAAATAAGGCGGGAGGTTTTTTATATGGTGAAAAATCGTTGGGATGATAATAAAAACACCTTTACAACAGAATTAGAAGAACTTGTTTACCGTTCTAACCTATTAGGCCAGGATCGTTCTGTTGCAAACTGGGGTGGTGGAAATACATCAGCAAAATCAACAGAAACGGACTTTAAAGGAAATGAAATCGAAGTTATGTGGGTAAAGGGAAGCGGTTCAGACCTTGCGACAATGAAATCCAATAATTTCACAGGATTAAAACTTGATGATATTCAACCTCTATTGGATAGAGAAGATATGTCAGATGAGGAAATGGTCGATTACCTGGGACATTGTATGGTTGATTCAAAACACCCCCGTTCTTCGATAGAGACACTTCTGCATGCGTTTTTACCATTCAGGCATGTTGATCATACACATCCTGATGCAATTATCAGCATTGCATGTGCTGACAATGGGATGGATATAGCGAAGGAAATTTACGGGAATCGTTTTGTGTGGGTGCCATACATACGTCCAGGCTTCAAGCTTTCAAAAATGATTGCAGAGGGGGTTAAGAATAACCCGGACGCAGAGCTTGTCATTATGGAAAAGCACGGCCTTGTAACATGGGGGGAAACCTCAAAGGAAAGCTATGATAAGACAATCTCCATCATTCAGGAAGCGGAAGATTATATTGAAACTAAAGCTAAAGGGAAGTCATTATTTGGCGGGAAAAAATATCCTTCATTGAATGAAGAAGAAAGAAATGAGATTCTCGCACAGATACTGCCAATAATCAGGGGGCAGGTAAGCAAGGATAACAAGATGATTGTCACCAATGACAGCAGTGAAGCAATCCTGGAGTTTGTCAACAGCAGGGATGCAAAAGAATTATCTCAGGTCGGTGCTGCATGTCCGGACCATCTCGTTCACACGAAGCGGGTTCCATTGTATGTAGAGTGGGATCCATCAAGCAAAGATGCTGATAGTTTAAAAGAAAGCATAAAGGAAGGGATTGCTTCCTTTAGAGAAGAGTATTTAGCCTACTTCAACCGTAATAAATCTGAAGGAGATAAAATTGTTGAGGCAGTTCCGCGTGTCCTGCTGATTCCCGGAATTGGCATGATCAATACAGGAAAAAGCTGGTCAGCTGCAAATGTAAGTGAATCGTTATATCATCGCGCTGTAGCCGTTATGCGCGGGTCTACTGTACTTGGAAACTTTGTATCTCTTAACGAAGCAGAATCATTTGCCATTGAATACTGGCCATTGGAACTTTATAAATTAAGCCTGGCTCCACCGGAAGCAGAGTTCTCACGCAAGATTGCATTTATTACAGGCGGAGCTGGCGGTATAGGCGGTGCAACAAGTAAACGCCTGTTATCAGAAGGGGCGCATGTCGTGGTTGCTGACATTGATCTGGATGGCGCACGGGAACTGGCAGCAGAAATTAATCAGCGTTATGGAGCGAATCGTGCACTGGCTGTCAAAATGGATGTGACAAAAGAGGAAGAAGTAAAAGAAGCAATCCGGAGAACTGTACTGGAATACGGCGGGCTTGATATTATTGTCAATAATGCCGGGCTTGCAAGCTCCAGCCCGTTTGAGGAAACAACAATGCAAAAATGGAATTTAAATATCAATGTACTGGTTACCGGATATTTCCTTGTAGCAAGAGAAGCATTCAAGGTGATGAAAAAACAGGAAATCGGCGGCAGTATGGTGTTTGTCGGATCAAAAAATTCCATCTATGCCGGTAAAAACGCAGCAGCATACAGTACAGCAAAAGCTGCAGAAGTTCATCTTGCCAGAACGGTTGCAGCCGAGGGCGGAGAACACGGAATCCGGGTCAACTCCGTATTACCTGATGCAGTAATCCGCGGATCAAAAATTTGGGATTCAAACTGGAAGGAAGAGCGGGCATCATCCTATGGCATCGGAGCAGACGACTTGGAGGAGCACTACCGCAAACGGACGATATTAAATGTTAATATTCTTCCGGAGGACATTGCAGAATCTATTGCATTTTTAGCTTCTTCAAAATCTGCGAAGACAACCGGCTGCATGGTAACTGTCGATGGCGGGGTTGCCGCAGCGTTCACAAGATAATCCATTTACAATAGATTCCTTTCAGAGGGAAGGGAGTCTATTGTATACTTAAATTAATAAAAAGCTAGCGAAAGAAGGGATGATAATGCTTGTTGCTGAAAGACATCAAAAGATAGTTAAATTAGTAAATGAACGGAAAAGTATTCGTGTAACAGAATTAAGTGAGATTTTTTCTGTAACAGAAGAGACGATACGCAGAGATTTGGAAAAGCTCGAAAAGGAACATAAGCTGGCTCGCAGTCACGGTGGTGCAATTTATATTAATTCTTCAGACTCCATGGAACAGCCTTATTTTGAACGGGAAATAATGAACGTTAACGAGAAAAGGGAAATAGCACTAAGAGCAACCAAGCTGATCGACGAAGGGGATAAGGTTATTCTTGATGCCAGTTCTACTGCCTGGTATATGGCGAAATCACTGCCGGACATACCGCTCACTGTTTTAACTAATTCCATTAAGGTTGCAATGGAGTTAAGCAATAAAAAACAGGTGGAAGTCATCTCCACAGGTGGAACACTTCAGCCGAAGTCACTTTCTTTTACCGGTCCACTTGCAGAAGCTTCTATGGACACCTATCATGTCAGCAAGGCTTTTATTTCCTGTAAAGGTCTGCATTTGAGACGGGGGATAAGTGATTCCAATGAGCAGCAGGCCCGTATAAAGAAGAAAATGATTGAAAGTGCAGATGCAGTCTACTTAATGCTGGATTACAGCAAATTTGGTGTGCAAGCATTTTCACACATCTCCAGCCTTGATTTAATTGAAAATATTATCATAGACAGTAAAGTAGACGGTGATACCATCCGTCAACTGGAAGAAAAAACCTTAAATGTAATTAAAGTATAGCTGCAGGTATCAACCATTACTATCCAACATTTTATTAATCATGTAGCGAATGGTGGCCGGAATGTGCATGGTCAAGCGCTCTTCCAAGGTTCATTCCATCTACGGAGAGAATCATGCACATTGAACCTGCTGTATAAAAGGGTGCAATAATGTACTAAAACATTAGAACTGATTTCCAGCATTATACAGCGAGAAAACAATAGAAGTGATGCAGGATACGCATATGCCCTACTATTGAACTCTTTTGCTGACATCAAGTGGCCTTGAAAAATTCGTTCCATTATCCAGGGTTTACGCTAACCACAACTAATCCGGAAAAGATCCGCGTTAGCCGCAGGATGGCTTATCATTTTTCTGAAATTTGCGACCATGAAAAGATGATGTACGTTTGAATGGCCCAGCCGGATCTTATCCTTACCAATTCAATTATCCACTTAAACCCCTGGTATAGAAAGATTTGATGTTATGCTGCCTTTGAAGAAAATATCGTGCAGTGCGTATAAGGGATTATGATGAATACATATAGATGATACTACTTTGCCAAGTAAAATGTATTTCTGCTAAAAAACGCATATAACAAATGAAGAAGTAATAAGCCCGCGGCCGGAAATGCTTCTGCTCGAAGCCAGTGACTTGCTGGCTATTTTCCGGTTTAATCCCAAAAAGTTATGAAACAATAGCTTTCATTCCATCATCAATTACGCGAAGCGAAAGGAATGTTTATAGCAATGAAAATATCATTATTTGTCACTTGTCTTGGTGAATTATTTTATCAAAACCCTGCCAAAGACATGGTTGAAGTACTAGAACGGCTTGGCTGCGAGATTGACTTTCCGCAAGGGCAGATCTGCTGCGGACAGCCGGCTTTTAACAGTGGTTATCGGAAAGAAGCGCAAAAGGCAGCCAAACAGATGATTACCAGCTTTGAGTCATCTGAATATATTGTGGCACCTTCCGGTTCTTGTGCCGGTATGTTCAAAGAGTATCCCGGGCTTTTTCGGGAGGATCCGGTCTGGCAGGAAAAAGCGCAGAAAGCAGCTGATAAAACATACGAGTTTACACAGTTTATCGTCAATGTACTAAAAATGGAAGATGTCGGAGCAGTATTTCCGGCAAAGGCGACCTATCATACATCCTGTCACATGATGCGTCTGCTCAAAGAAACGGATTCCCCATTCAAATTGTTGAAAAACGTGAAAGGTCTGGAGCTGCTGCCGCTGGCAAACAGTTATGACTGCTGCGGATTTGGCGGAACTTTTTCCATTAAAATGGTACCGATTTCCGAACAAATGGTGGATGAGAAAATTCGGCATGTAGAGGATACAGGAGCGGAAGTGCTTATTACAGCGGACGGCGGATGTTTAATGAATATAAAAGGACGGATGGACCGGAAAGGCAAACCGATAGAGGTTAAACATATAGCACAGATTTTAAATTCCCGTGTGTGAACAAAGGAGGAAAAAATCATGGCGATGAAGATAGGCGAGAAACCATTTTTTGACCGGGTCGATGATGCATTGCAAGATGACTTCATGCGTGAATCGATGGCAAGGGCGCAGGACGGTTTAAGGGGAAAGAAAATTGCTGCAACTGAAGCAGACGAGGAGATAGGTGACTGGGAAGATTGGCGCAGCGCCGGGGAAGAAATACGCCGGCATACACTGGAAAACCTGGATTACTATCTTGAACTTCTCACCGATAATTTTGCCAGGCGGGGCGGCCATGTATTTTTTGCGGAAACCGCAGAAGAAGCCAATGAATATATACAACAGGTAGCAAAAGAGAAAAATGCCAAAAGCGTAACAAAGGCAAAGTCAATGGTGACTGAAGAGATTGGCATGAATGAAGCATTGGAGGAAATTGGCTGCCAGGTATATGAAACGGATTTGGCTGAATATATTTTACAGGCTGAAGAAGGAGACCGGCCTTCCCATATCGTAGTACCATCCCTTCATAAAAACAAATCACAGATCAGGGACACGTTGGCTGAAAAAGCCGGTTATACCGGCACCGATAAGCCGGAAGAAATAACATCTTTTGCCCGCAGTCAGTTAAGGGACGTATTTATGAATGCGGATATCGGCATTACCGGATGTAATTTTGGGGTTGCGGAATCAGGTTCTGTAGCATTGGTAACCAACGAAGGCAATGCGAATATGGTTACCAGCTTTCCGAAGACACAGATCACCGTAATGGGGATGGAAAGGCTTGTGCCGACATGGAAAGAGCTTGATGTAATGGTAAACCTTCTTAGCAGAAGTGCTGTTGGTCAAAAGATAACTACCTATGTAACCAATCTCACACCCGAACTGGAAGACGATAGCGCAGATGGATCAAAAGAATTTCATTTAGTTGTTGTGGATGGCGGCAGGTCAAAAGCACTCGGGACGGAATTCCAGTCTGCCCTGCATTGCATTCGCTGTGCAGCCTGTGTGAATGTATGCCCTGTGTATCGTCATATTGGCGGTCATGCTTACGGTTCCATTTACCAGGGGCCTATCGGTGCCGTGCTTTCACCGATCCTTGGCGGGTATGAGGAGTATGGTGAGCTTCCTTATGCTTCCAGTTTATGTGCAGCCTGTACGGAAGCTTGTCCGGTAAAAATCCCGCTGCACGAACTGCTGATCAGACATCGTGAAAACTATGTGGAACAGGGTTATGCTGATAAAAGTGAAAAATTAGCCATGAAGGCTTTCGGCATAGGCACCAGTACACCATCCCTTTTCAAAATGGCAACAAAAGGTGCACCTGTTTTTGCGAAACCATTTGTAAAAGAAGATTCTATTTCAAAAGGTCCCGGGCCTATGAAGCTATGGACCAGGATACGCGAATTTCCGGCACCGGGAAATGAAAATTTCAGAAAGTGGTTTATGGAACACAAGAAAGGTGGCAGCAGGGATGCGTAAAGGTACTATTCAAAATCGGGATCAGTTTCTTAATCATATCGCTCACCGGCTGGGAAGGGAAAGGAAACAGGATGTCCGGATCCCTGAATGGGAATTCCAGCCGCAATGGCAGGTTTACCATGATAAATCGGCTGATGAACTATATACCTTATTTAAAAAGAATAGTGAAGAAAAAGGAACTTATGTAGTAGAGACTACAAAAGAAAAGCTTGGGGAAACCATGGAAAGTATTATGGCAGCATACGGCCCCGGATCTATGGTTGCAACGAAGGACAGGCGTTTTGAGGAGTACGGTTTACATGATGTATTAACAAAAAACAATGTGCATGTATGGGATAAATCATTGGGGGATGAAAATATAGAGGCCGCAAAAGAAGCGAGTATCGGCTTTTTGTTCAGTGATGTAAGCCTTGCCGAATCTGGGACTATCACACAGTTCAATGACAGTGATATTGCCAGGTCCGTCAGCCTGCTGCCGGTAACCTATGCTGCTATTGTCCCCAAGTCTTCCATTGTTCCGAGGCTGACCCAGGCTACGGAGAAAATCCAAAAGCAGGTTGAGGATGGGGAGGATATTTCCTCTTACATCAATTTTATTTCAGGACCAAGTAATAGTGCGGATATCGAAATGAATATTGTGGTCGGTGTTCACGGGCCGGTGAAAGCTGCTCATATTGTGGTGATGGATGCGTGATTATCAGTTCAGACTACGGTACAGTGGTGTGCAGGGTGCCGTCAGGACCTAAGAAATATGGTGCCAGTGGCTATCTGGAAAGAGGGACAGAAAAATGGGACAATGATACTGGGAATTTACCTTTCTGAATTTCTTCACAAGAAGCGGAAGCGATTGAATAGATGATGACAAAGTGGTGAAGATTTTTTGAGATACGGAAATAAAGCGCCTGGCCACTCATCATAAATAATTAATAATAAAAGACTGGCAGAAATGATCAGGTTGGAAGTCTGCTTTTATTCTTTTTAATATTTGAGATGAACTAAACTCTGTGACTGAACGTTAAAGTTGCGGGGTTTTAGTTTTGGCCTAATATACATCATTCATAATTTGGCTGCATGGGAAACGTGGTACTATGTATAGATTTTGGATTTAGGTGTTGTGTTTTCAGTTATCTTACAGGATAGAAATTAACGTTAAATATTAAGAATTTGTTTTTTATTTCTTTTTTTATAAAAAAATTAAATAATCCCTAGACAAGTTAAATTTTTATGATATAATAAACTGCAATTTAAGTCACACTATAAAAATTTACTCACACAATAATTATGCAGGCAAGATAGTTAGCGAAAAATGTTTATTTATAACCATTAATGAATATTAATACAACTTTATGCAGAAAAAATCAATAGAAAGCCTAATAAAAACCGAAAAGAGTTGGTGAATTTTGAGGGAAGTTTATGAAAATATTAAACTAATGCGAAAGCAGTCCGGTATGACGTTAAAAGATTTAAGTGAAAAAACAGGACTGTCTGTTGGTTTTTTATCACAAATTGAACGAGGAAATTCTAACTTAGCGATAAGTTCGTTAAAAAAAATAGCAGATGCTTTCAACGTAAATGTATCAGAATTTTTCCAGGATAAAATAAATTATACATATGTAACGCGAAAAGACGAGCAGCAAGTCTTCCAAGTAAAGGGTTTACGTACTCAATATGCAAGTTTAGGAGGTAATTTTGATAAAAGGGTATTGGCTCCCTATATTTTAATTATGGAGCCCAATCAGAAAAAAAAGGATGCATTTAAATTTGCTGGTGAGGAGTTTTATTACGTTTTAAAAGGAGCAATGAAATTCACGATTGAAAACAGAGAGTATTCTATTTATGAAGGAGACTCCATCCATTTTCCCTCCTATTTGGAGCATTACGGGGAGAATTTACTGGATGAGGAAACACATTTATTGGGAGTGATTACTCCAGTAGTGTTTTAATTTATATTAAATTTTCATAAAGTTTTAATTAATTTAAAGGAGGTGAGTAAATGACAGGGTTGTTAAACGTAAATAATTTAAGTGTTGACTTTAAAACGGACAGTGGAAAAATCAAAGCCATTGAGGATGTATCTTTTCAGGTGAAGCCGGGTGAAACGGTTTGTATTGTGGGTGAGTCAGGAAGTGGGAAGAGTGTTACGAGTCTGGCCATCATGCGGTTACTTGAGTTTGAAAATGGTGAGATAAGCAATGGGGAAATTCTATTTAAGGAAGAGGATTTAGCAAGGAAAACGCAGGACGAAATGTCAAATATTCGCGGAAATGACATTTCAATTATTTTCCAGGAACCAATGACTGCATTAAATCCTGTATTTACAATTGGCAGACAATTGATGGAAGGAATTCAGCACCATCAAAAGGTCAGCAAGCAAGATGCAGAAAAAAAGGCAAAAGAATTATTGGGACTGGTAGGGATAAACGATATTGAAGACAGAATGTATCAATACCCCCATGAATTATCCGGAGGTATGCGCCAACGTGTAATGATTGCAATTGCACTTGCATGTGATCCCAAATTATTAATTGCTGATGAGCCGACGACTGCATTGGATGTAACAATTGAATCACAAATTTTAACACTTCTAAATGAACTGAAAGAAAAAACCAATATGTCCATCATATTAATTACACATGACATGGGAGTAGCAGCAGAGATAGCCGATAAAATTGTTGTTATGTATGCAGGGAAAATAGTTGAGCAGGGAAGTGTTTATCAATTATTCGATGAGCCTACACATCCATATACGAAGGGGCTATTAAAATCAATACCTCAGGATAAAGGGCCGAGACTGAAGAGGCTATATTCCATTCAGGGGACCATTCCAAGCCTGACACAACTGCCAAAAGGCTGCCGTTTTCATCCTCGCTGTGAATTTGCAACAGAAAAATGTTTACAGGAAGAGCCGCCATTGCTTAAGGCAAATGAAAGGGAAGTTGCCTGCTGGAATTATGAGGACGTAATAAAAAAGGAAGTAAAGCAAACATAATCGGGAAGGGGGGTAAATGATGATAGCAGCTGGGGAAAATAAAACAGTAGAAAAAAAGATTAGTCAGCAGGAAAAAAATGTATTACTGGAAGCACAGCATTTGAAAAAGTATTTTCCAATAAAGGAGGGGATGTTTAAGAAAAATAAAAGATATGTGAGAGCAGTAGATAATATTTCCCTGAAAATATTTGAAGGAGAAACATTTTCACTTGTAGGGGAGTCCGGTTCAGGAAAATCCACTTTGGGCAGAGCATTACTTCGTTTGCAGGAACCTACGGATGGAAGATTATTCTTTCAGGGAGAAGAAATTACTTCACTGGGAAAAAAAGAAATGCGAGAGATTAGAAAAGACATGCAGGTTATTTATCAGGATCCATTTGGCTCCCTAAATCCCAGAATGAAAGTGAGTGACATTATCGGAGAGCCTTTTGAAATAAATCGTCAGAAAAGCGGGAAGGAAAAGGATAAAAAAGTTTGCGAACTGCTGGAATTGGTTGGGCTGGATCCGGAAAGGAGAAATAGATATCCGCATGAATTTTCAGGAGGGCAAAGACAACGTATTGGGATAGCGAGGGCAATCGCATTAAACCCGAAATTCATTTTGGCAGATGAAGCTGTTTCTGCACTGGATGTATCCGTACAGGCGCAGGTTGTAAACTTAATGAAGGATCTGCAGGACCAACTGGGGCTGACATATCTGTTCATCGCTCATGGCCTGAATATTGTTAGGCATATATCCGATCGGGTTGGTGTCATGTACTTGGGACATCTGGTTGAAGTGGGAGAAGTAGAAGAAATGTATGAAAGGCCTGCACACCCTTATACATCAGCACTTATTTCTACGAATCCCACTCCGGACCCAAGAGCAAAAAGAGAGAAAGTAGTTTTGAAGGGAGAAATCCCCTCGCCTTCCAATCCACCGAGTGGTTGCAGGTTTCATACGCGCTGTCCGCTGGCAACGGAGCGCTGCAGAAAAGAAACACCTAAACTAACCCCTTTGGCAGAGGGGAGAAAGGTAGCCTGTCATTATCCACTCATATGAGAAAGGAAACGCTTACTTTCTATTATACTATACCACATTTATTTAAAAGAAACGATTTGAAAAAAGGAGTAAATATATATGACAAAACAGAAAGAAAAAAAATACAATGGCTATCAATCTTTTGATTACCTGGAAGCGGGCAAGGATTATAAACCTTATAAATTGGCAAAACAAATAAACCGTGTAGAACCGTATGTTTATCCAATCAGTGAAGCACAGGAAGAAGAAGTTCAGCAAATCATGGAAGAAGATCTGATTATATCCTTACATGAACATACATTTGTCACTCCGGAAGATTTGGATCAAATCATGGAATTTAGAAGACAGGGCAGGGATTGGACCGGTTATGAAGGATTAAGTAAATCCGGGCTGGATGTAGTATTCGAAAATTTTATGGACGGAACAGCGTTTATTACCTCGAGTGCCGGCTGGAAATGGCAGGATGTAATTCATGACCTCGGAATCCGTTACAGTGACTTTGCTCATCAGGATATGGTAATAAAAGCAGAAACCATAGAGGATATTTACCGTGCAAAACGAGAAGGAAAAATAGCATTTGTTTCTTCACTTGAATCAGCTACACAAATTGAAAATGAAATTGATCGGGTAGATGTGCTTTATGGTCTTGGTGTCCGAGTTATGGGTATCGCTTATTCTGAAGCAAATTCCCTCGGGAGCGGATTAAAGGAAAAAAATGATGGAGGATTAACAGCTTTTGGACATAGAGTTGTTGAGCGGATGAACAAACTTGGAATGACTATAGACGTTTCACACTGTGGTGATCAGACAGCCAGAGATGTTATAGCAGCAAGCAGCAAACCTATTTTTATGACACATGTAGGTGCACGTGCGCTATGGAATATCAGCCGCTTAAAGCCGGATGATGTACATATTGCCTGTGCAGAAAAGGGTGGTGTAATTGGAGTGGAAGCAGCTCCACACACTACATTAACGGAAAAGCATCCAAATCATTCCATCGAATCTGTAATGGAACATTTTGATTATCTTGTAAATCTTGTCGGTATAGATCATGTTTCTTTTGGTCTTGATACATTATTTGGTGACCATGTGGGACTGCACCATGCTTTTGCTGCAGCATTATCAATCGGTTCTGCACACGCTGGTATAGAATTTGATGAAGTGGAATATGTAAAAGGTTTGGAAAACCCTGCTGAAGCTTACCCGAATGTTGTCAGATGGCTGGTGAAGCATGGATACAGCAGAGAAGATATACGTAAGGTGATGGGTGAAAATATTATGCGTGTTCTCAAGGAAACATGGGTGAAATAGGGGGAGAAAATAAATGAAAAAGTATTTAGTGTTTGCCCTTGTCCTTTTTTTAACTATACTGACAGCGTGTGTTGGGGGTAATCCGGATGAGGCGGAGAGTGATAATGGAACTTCTGAAGGAAATGGAGAGGTACAGCAAGGAGGAAATGTGTCTATTCCCATTATAGGGGATCCCATTTTTAATCCATGGCATCCTAATGCGTACGCGGAATCAAATATCGTAAACAGGATATTATTCCAGGGACTAACAAAACCGGGGCTGGATAATCTGCCGGCGCCAAGTTTGGCTGAAGAATGGACAGATTCCGAAGATGGGCTTACCTGGACATTTGAATTAAAAGAAGGTGTTAAATGGCATGACGGAGAAGAATTCACAGCAGAGGACGTTGCGTTTACATTTAATAATATAGTGCTTGATGAAGCACTGGGTGCAAATGGGGCTTCGAATTTTAATGCACTGGAAGAGGTCGAAGTGGTTGATACGTATACAGTCGCTTTTCATTTAAATAACCCTTTTGCTTCGCTTCCGGCATACTTGGCATTTAATGCAGAGATACTGCCAGAACATCAATTTGCAGATATAGAAGACCCATGGAATTTTACTGATTTTAATAAAGGGACTCCTGTTGGCACCGGGCCATTTGAATTGGAAGATTATACATCCGGTCAGCAGCTGACGCTAAGCCGCTTTGATGATTATCACGGCGGGGCGGCTAACCTGGATACCGTAACCTTCAAAATTCTGCCCGATGTAAACACTCAAATCGCGCAGGCTTTGAGCGGTGAACTGGATATTTTTGCTTTAGAAGATAAAGCGTCATTGGATCGGATTGAGGATGCCGATAACATTAATCTCGTTTCATCTGACATTACCAGGTATTACTGGTTGGCTGTTGATTTGGAAGATCCGAAGTTTCAGGATGTAGAAGTTCGTCAGGCGATGATGCATGCCATAGACCGTGAGGCAATCATTGACTCTGTGATCGATGGCTATGCAACGGTTGCCAATAGTGCAATCACCCCCGACCAGGAGCAATATTACAACGAGGATGTAAAAACATATGATTATAATCCGGATAAAGCACTTGAATTACTGAAAGAGGCCGGTTGGGAAGATACAAATGGAGATGGTGTGCTGGATAAAGACGGTGAAGACTTTACCGTTACATTTGATATTGCACTGCAGGGAGATTTGGAGCAGATTGCAGTGCTGGTACAGCAATATTTAATTGATGTTGGTTTTGATGTGACATTGAATACCATGGAGTGGAACAGCATGATCCAGAAAAATGTCATCGAGCGTGATTTCGAGATGATGTTGAACTGGTGGTCATACCCAACGGATCCGGATGTATTATCTCAATATCATTCAACCCATGCCGGATCAGGAAATAATATTCCTGCATACAGCAGTGATCAACTGGATGAATTGCTGGAAGAAGGTCAGGCGATCAGTGATCCGGATGAAAGAGCGGTTGTTTATGATGAGATCCAGGATTATATGGCGGAGAACCTGCCATACTTGTATCTATGGTACCCGCAAGAATTAAGTATAAGAAATAAGAGACTGCAGGATGTTCCGGACATTTACTTCGGCGGATCGCTGCACTATATAAATGAATGGTGGATTAAAGAGTAGGATAAAATCTAACAGGCTCTGTGTTCAATCTGATGAATTGTTGAGGGGGTTCTCCTTCCCGGGAACCCCCATCCTATTTAAAAGAAGGGAGGAATTGGAGTGCTGCAGTTTGTTATTAAACGTTTTGGTCAAAGTATCGTATTGATTCTTATCGTTACAATTATTACGTTTTTTCTTATGAACTTAGCCCCGGGAGGACCATCTTCCATGATGCGGCTCGATGCAACAGAAGAAGAAAGACAGGCTATTGCTGAACAGCTTGGATTAAATGATCCTGTAGTCGTTCGCTATGGCAATTGGCTGGTTAATGCCTTTCAGGGAGATCTGGGCCTTTCCCTCTCAAGCGGCGAACCGGTGATGGACCGTATAATGGAAAGAGTTCCCTATACCTTGCAGTTAGCCGTCTGGACAATTCTCATTTCTGTAATTGTCGGGATTATTTTAGGTATACTATCTGCTAAAAAGCGTAATAAATGGCAGGATCATGTAATTAATTTTGGTAGTGTCATAGGATTATCCGTTCCTTCTTTTTGGTTGGCAATTATGTTCATTCTGTTATTTTCTGTTCAATTGGGCTGGCTTCCATCTTCGGGGGTCGGTGGTGCAAGTTTAATGGAACAATTTACATCATCCCTTATGCCCGTCATTATATTGTCAACAGCTACATTGCCTACTATTGTTAGGTTTACACGTTCTTCCATGTTGGAAGTAGTTTCACAAAACTTTATCCGAACCTCTCGTGCAAAGGGATTAAAGGAAAGAGTAGTCATTTACAGTCACGCCTTACGTAATGCGCTGATTCCGGTTATTTCTATTATTGGTGTGTTAATTCCAAGGCTGCTTAGCGGCACTGTAATTGTTGAATCTGTGTTTGGCTGGCCGGGAATTGGCAGGCTTATTGTAGAGGCAGCAGAAGGCCGTGATTATAATCTGGTAATGGGTGTAACTGTTATAGTAACTATTGTGGTGATAATATCTAATTTTATCGTTGATATTATTTATTCCAAAGTTGATCCTAGAGTAAAAAATGTTGGTTAAATAACGAAAAAAATCTGGTTTCCAATAAGAGATTTTGCGAATGGAGGTGTACTATGAGTCAAACAGCTGAAGCAAATGTAAAAGGAGAAAATGTAATACCAACTTCCCGATTTCGTTCTTTTTTTCGCCAGCTTTTAAAAAATAAAGTTGCATTTTCAGCATTTGTTTTTTTAGTAGTTATTCATGTGGGTGTTTTTCTTGGACCCTTCATATGGACAGTCAATCCTGATGCTGTAGATCCGGCGAATGCACTTGCATCATGGTCAGCTGAGCATCCACTTGGAACAGATGATCTTGGAAGAGATGTATTAAGCAGAATGCTGTACGGCGGGCAAATCACATTGCTGGTTGGTTTGGGTTCTATGATTTTTACAGTTTTAATTGGCGGACTTATTGGTTCTGCAGCAGGGTATTTTGGCGGGTGGATTGATACAGTATTGATGCGGTTTACTGAAGCTATGCTGTCTATTCCGAACTTTTTCCTCGCCTTAGTAGCACTGACTGTACTCGGAAAAAGTCCAATGATGGTAGTATTGGTCATTGCCTTTACTTCCTGGATGGAAATTGCCAGAGTTGTTTATGGGGAAACGTTGAAATGGAAGGAAACTGAATTTGTGGAAGCTTCTAATGCAATGGGTTCCTCATCAATGCGAACATTGATAAAACATGTTATTCCGCAGACAATACCATCTATTATTGTTGCTAGTACGCTGGGGATAGCCTGGGCAATATTAACTGAAAGTGCTATAAGTTATTTGGGATTGGGCATTCAGCCACCAACTGCAACCTGGGGGAATATGCTCCAAAATGCACAGCAATATATTTGGACAGCACCAATACTCGGAGTACTGCCTGGTGTGGCAATAACACTTGTCGTACTTGCTTATAACTTTTTAGGTGATGGTTTACGCGATATGCTCGACCCAAAGCATCTAGGAAAATAAAGTTTTTCCAGATGATTTAGTCCTGGGAAAAGAAATTCAACCCAAAGTGAGAGAAGTGATAATTCATGATGGAAATAATAAATGGCTGTCAGTTATATTACGAGATCCATGGTTCATCCGATGCTTCGGATACTATCTTTTTTATTCATGGAGGTCCGGGTCTTGGCGATTGCCGAAGTGATATTGTAACTTTTAAAAAATTAGAGGAACAATACCAATTGGTATTTTTAGACATGAGAGGTTCAGGCAGGTCAGCAGATGTTCCGCCATATTCACATGAACAATGGATAGATGATATCGATGAACTGCGAAAAAAGCTGGGGTTAGAAAAAATCATCCTGCACGGTTCCTCTTACGGAGGATTTATTGTACAGGAATATGTTTTAAAGTATCCAGATCACACCAAATCCATCGTTCTGAATGTTACCGCACCCGATAATGAACATCATTATAAAGCTATTCATAATGCACTTGACAGTGATAAAACGGGAATTGACAAGGAAGAACTGGAAAGGTTGTTTGGTGGTAAAGTAAAATCAAATAAAGATTTCAAAGAATTATATAAAAAAATCCTTCCATTATATGCGATGAAACAAGATAAAGAGGCACAGAGGAAAAAATTGGAACAAATTTATTTTCATTACGCTACACATAATGCAGCTTTTCATGAAAATTTGAAGACCTTTGATCTGAAAAGTAGATTGCCCGAAATTTCAGTTCCCGCTCTAGTGGTTGCAGGGAAACATGATTGGATTATCCCTTCAGCGTATTCCAGGGTCATTGCAGATTTGATTCCAAATTCTATCTTCGTACTGTTTGAGAATTATGGACACTCTTTAGTAAGAGAGCAGGAAGATTATTATATATCTTATTTGGAAAAGTTTTTAAAAAGCGAGTTAAATGAAGATGAAATTATAGCAGAGGTACCTTAAGCGTAGAAATATACCTT
This sequence comes from Virgibacillus aidingensis, assembly GCF_010994035.1. Taxonomy (GTDB): domain Bacteria; phylum Bacillota; class Bacilli; order Bacillales; family Amphibacillaceae; genus Virgibacillus_N. The sequence goes on along the minus strand of NZ_WIXN01000004.1, from coordinate 128,518 downwards.
GAGTTTTTTCCTGAGTTTACTCCAGGATAATCGTGCAATTATGCAGAAGGTTTATTTAAGATATATCTGACAGGAGGATAACAATGTACGTTACATTAAATGGTTGTAAAATATATTATGAAGTACATGGTAATGAGGAAGGTGAAACGATCTTTTTTATCCATGGAGGTCCAGGAATGAGTGATTGCCGGGGAGATGTCAAAGCATTTTCCGACCTCGGGGATACATACCGCCTTGTTTTTTTGGATAATCGTGGATCTGGAAGATCGGAAACAGTCCCCCCATATACTCATGAACAATGGATAAGTGATATTGATGCGTTAAGGGAGTATTTAGGGATTGAAGAAGTTCATATGCTTGGTGGAAGTTATGGAGGATTTTTAACTTTAGAATATGTGCTTCGTTATCCAGAACGCGTAAAATCTATTATTTTACGTGATACTGCACCAAATAATAAAAATAATCATTTGTCTATCGATAAAGCAATGAAAAGTAACTTGCCTGGCATAAATAAAGAAATGCTTGACCGCTTATTCGGCGGTGAAGTGCGGTCAAATGAGGAATTCCGTGAGATGACGAAGGCTATTCTTCCTTTGTACACTGTGGAATGGGATGAAAAAGCAGCTGAAGAGAAACTGAACAATACTTATTTCCGCTATGAAACACATAACTATGCATTCAAGGTAAATAAAAAACAATATGATGTCAGTGACCGGCTGAACCAAATCACTTGCCCGGTTTTAATTACTGTAGGTATACATGATTGGGTTACACCGGTAGAATATTCAGATGAAATGGCTGTCAAAATTCCAAACAATACGTATATTAAGTTTGAAAATAGCGGACATTCTCCACATGTTGAAGAAAATGAAAAATACCTTAAGCTTGTGAGGGAATTTTTGGCTGGTTAATGAAACATTAAGTGAGGATAGATTTAATTTAGATTGATTTTTGAGTAGGCATATGGAGTGTTGGAGCATAGTTCAAGGAACAGGGGAAGGTTAGAAAAATGGTTTTTTAATAGAATGATGAGTTATTTAAAAAAAGCTATTGGTGCCTAGGATTTGACAGCTTTCATCACTTAAAAGATGGATTCGTGCGCATGGGATCATTATTTGATTTGCACTGTTGCTTGTAACATTTATTGAAATGGAAACAAGCTTAAGCAGGGAAGAGAGTTACAACAGCTGCCTGAAGGAGTTTTTACAACAAACGAAGAGGATTTACCACACAACAATGCCTGCAGTTGGGTAAAAGAAAGTGTTTCAAAAAGTTGGGATGGATCTTCCACTGGAAATCTAGGATGTCCGTCTTAAGATTCAGCAATATAATGAGTATGATTTTTTTACCCTCAATCCTTTGTATACCAAGGGATTGAGGGATTAATGTTTACGAACAATCCTACTGACTGGGGTTACTTCACTTTCATAAATTACAATATCACATATACAGCTTTCCTGCTGGTCAAATTGCGGAAATCGATCGTCGGGTCAATTTCCACGATGTCCATCGCATTTTACTTTCTCCTGTCCAGCGGCAAATAGAATGCCATCCTATAAAGTCTTTGCATCCATTCCTCCTGGACCAATCTGTCCCTTTCTGGCATTTTTCCCGAACATTCAAAATTAACCCCTACCTATTATTGGTGGGCGTTATGTGACACTCATTTAATAACGATCTTCCATCAAATCCATCTTCATCCAGCCCTAATATTTCGCAAATAGTTGGTACAATATCTACAATACTATACACTCCCTCATCCGTTTTTCCCCGCTCAAAACTTGGACCGCTGCCTATACATACAGCATGTCTGTCATAAGGTGACATAGTTCCATGGGAGGCACGCAAAATGTTGGAATCTGTGAGTGTCTTCACTGTTCCGGGAATGCCATGTTCATTTTCCTCATTTGTGCCAACAGGATTAATGATCAGTTCAGGTGCCCGGTTATGCGTAATTGGGCCGAGTATTTCTTCTATGGAGAATACACCAGCAAATTTGCCAAGACTTTTATCCGTATAAATAGTGCCGCACCAATCCTGTCTTTGCAGCCATCTGATCAAAGCCGCCCAATCATTGTATGCTGGAGCTGTGCCATGCTTTCCATAAATATAATTTCCGACAGCTGTGAATTGGTTATTGATGTTCAGCTCAACACAGGCTTTGTCCACATGGTCCGTTAAAGAACCAATCGCTTCCACTGTAGAATGACCATGGTCACTTAAAAATAAAATATCCGTGTCCTCCTGCATGCCAAGCTTTTTGATGTGGTCAAGCACTTCCTTCAGGCATTCATCCACCATTCTTAATGCCTGCAGATTTTCCCTGGATCCCAGCCCGTAATAATGCTGACTGGAATCAGGCTCTGCAAGCCAGAGGACCAAGACCCGGTTGGCTTCAGCCTTCAATTGTTCGGAAATAAAGGCTTGGAGAGCCCATAAAGATTTTTTTCGTTTTACCCCGTCTATGTCCTCGGTAAGATCAGTTGCATACTTTTTATGAATTTCGGCTAGAGTACTTTGTCCATAGTCTGTTGCAGGATTCATAATTTTCTCGGGATGATGGATATTCCATAATAGGGATGCACCCGGGGAGCTGGATGCAGCTGCAGACAGCTGCATTCCCCGTTTATTAAGCCGGTCTCCCAGGGTAGGGGCCATCAGGATTGGTTCCCCTGTTTCTTCTTCGTATGAAAGTAAATGCAGGTGGTTCCCGGTCTGTACAAAGTTTTCCTTAAAACCAGGCATGTACATCAGATTGGCCACAATACCGTGTTTCCCGGGATACACACCTGTGGTCAGCGTGGACATGCTTACCCTTGTTTCTGAAGGATAGGCGCTTTTGAAATTACTGTATCTTGTGCCATTCTCCATTAATTCCGTGAGCACTGGCATCTGTTCCCTGGTGATCATGTCCGGCCTGAGCCCATCTGCACCGATAATCAAAACACGCTTTTGTGAGCCACGCACGGGACAACCTCCTTTTGCAGGTGAATCTGCCCATGGTGCTCCACAGATCTCAACACAAAATCAAAACGGTCTAATGCAAGGCATAAATCAAAGTCTTCCAATGCCTCTTCTTTGGAAGCAGCTTCAGTCATAAAACTTGGCGTGCTGCTTTTATTACGCAGAAATTCAATGATCCCGTCAAAATCATTATCAACTCCGAGCAGTGCTTTTTGAATATATTCTGCACAAAATTGATCTTCATCTGCCGCTTCCGTTCCACACCAGCCCATACACACCAAAGTGACTGTTTCAGGATTTTTTTTCCTGATATAATGGACAATAGCCTGGACATTGACGAAACTCCCTGTGATAATTTCCTCAGCTTGCTTTGCATTGACAATGCCCTGTGTACCGGCACTTGTTGTATGAATGACCGTTTGTTGCCAAAAATTCACGTCTTTTACACTGGAAGGGGAGTTGCCGTAATCAAAGCCAGGCTGCATAACGCTTTCTCTTTCACCTATCAGTACTGCATTTTTACCTTCCTCTTCTTTTAAGCAGTAGGCTTCCTCTATGTTTCCCACGGCAATGAGCGACTTTGGGTCTTTGTCGGCAATATAGCACGCCACGGAAAAAGCTCGAAAAACATCGATAATGACCGCCAGTCCTTTTGCCTCTTTTGCCCCTTCAATCCCATGTCTAATATGAATATTCACTATAGCATTCCCCTTTGTCATCTATCTCTTTTTTCTATTCCAACACATCTCGTATAATATCTGCTGCTTCTGTCAGTGCCTCCTGCGCTGTCATATCGCTGGTAACTGCTTTTTCCATCGCCTTGTTCACTTCTGATTCAATTCTTAGAGTATGCTCGGACCTCGGCGCTTCTTTCGCATATTCCAATTGCTCAATGGCCGGAATATAGATGGGGTTTTCCTCATAATACGCCTGCAGTTCTTCTGAATCCAGGGCAGATTGACGAATTGGCAAATATCCTGTTTCTTTTGCAAAATATACGGCTTCATCCGTAGAAGTCATGAATTTTATAAATTCCCAGGCGGCATTCTGTTTTTCCTCAGAATCTGTATCAATGATTGCCAGGTTTGCTCCGCCTGTCGCTACCGCATACTCATCAAATCTAGGCAAAAAGGTGGTGCCAAGGTCAAAGTCAACATTACTGCTGTATTGTCCCAGACTTCCGGTGCTTGCTATCGTTAACGCCGTCGTTTCATCAAAAAAGCTCTGGGATAGGGATTCTCCGGCGCTGGATCCGCTTGTGCTGGTTCCTCCTACCGGGGGCATCATCAGCTGATCTTCAATCATTTCCTTCCAAAGCTGCACACCTTCTGCTGCTTCCGGGGAGTCGAACATAACAGTAGTCAAATCATCTTTTAGTATTTCACCGCCATTGGACCAGGCCAGGGAGTAAAAGTACCAGCCGGACATGCTTGCAGAGAAACCAAACCGTTCTACATTTCCATCATTAATAATGGAAGCTTTCCCGGCGATTTCCACCAGGTCGTCCCAGGTTTCCACCGGGTTATCCGGATCGGCGCCAATTTCCCGCATGATATCTTTATTGTAGTATAGAATAGGGGTGCTGCGATTATATGGCAAAGTATATTGTTTATCTTCCACAGCAGTGTTGACGAGCAGTCCGGGAATAAAATCGTCAAAGTTAATTTCCTCATCATTTTCTATGTAATCATCCAAGTTTAGAAAAACATCATTATATCCGAAAATAGGCCAGGCACGCGTGTTAATCTGTACTACGTCCGGCAGTTCGCCGCTCACAATCCCTGCCTGCAGCTTCTGTGAAGTAACGTCATAGCTTTCCTGAAAAACAGCATTTACATAAATATCATCTTGCGCTTCATTAAACCGATCTACTTGATTGAGAATAACTTCTTCCACCTGGCCGCCAAGTCCGTACCAGAAGTCAATTTCGACCGGCTCCCCGTCAGCTGCACCAGTATCATTTTCACTTGCTTCAGAACCGGATCCACAGGCAGCAAGCAGGAATAATAAAGAAACAAACATTAGTTGAAATATCACTTTTTTCATGTTTACACGCTCCTAAATGATGTTATTTTAAACCGCTTTTAGCAATTCCCTTAATGATGTATTTTTGCATAAAGATAAACAGAATTAACAAAGGCAAAAGTACGATGGTTGCTGCCGCCATAATCAGATTCCACTGGGTCCCCTCGGATCCTCCTTCACTGGCTACCATACTGGAAATGCCTACCTGCAGTGTGCGGAGTTCCTGGCTGTTTGTCGCAACCAATGGCCAAAAGAACTCATTGTAGTGCCAAATAATGCTGAAAAGTAGAAAGGTAACAATGGAAGCAGTGGATAAAGGCACCATGATATGCCTGATGATCTGAAAATGATTCGCCCCATCCAGCTTTGCTGCCTCTTCCAATTCTTTTGGCACCTGTCTGAAAGCCTGCCTGATAAGGAAAATTCCAAAGGCATTTGCACAGAAGGGAATAATTAACGCATAGTAAGTGTCCACCCAGCCGAACTGGCTCAGGATTAAAAAATTCGGTATAAAGGTCACCTGAATCGGAATCATCATGGTAGCCAGCACGATGAGAAATAGGACATTTTTCCCTTTGAATTCCAGCCTGGCAAAGGCATAGGCTGCAAGAATGGATGTAATTATCTGGGCTATAACAATCACCGCTGTAGTGAAAACACTGTTAAAAAAATATCTGCCAAAAGGTGCGCTCGTCCAGGCATCCGCAAAGTTTTTCCAGTTCCATGATTCCGGAATAAACTGAGGTGGAAATGAAAACACTTCATCAAATGACTTGAACGATGTGCTGAACATCCAGATAAACGGGATGATCATGCTCAGACCTAACAGTACGAGCAAGGTCATGATTAACGAATTTGCGGCTGTCTGCTGCCTTTTCATTAGTAATGCACCCACTTTCTGGAAAGATGTGCTTGAAGCCAAGTGATAAAGAACAAGGTAATAAATAGTACAACGGAAACGGAGGAAGCATAGCCAGCTTCAAAAAACTCAAACCCGTACTGATACAGATAATAGATAATCATATTCGTACTGTCTGCCGGTCCGCCTTGTGTCATCGTATAAATTTGATCAAAGTCCTGGAAGGAGGCAATAATGGCTACGATCATAACAAAGAGCAGACTTGGCGAAAGAAGTGGCAATTTAATTTTCATAAAGATTTTAAATTCACCTGCTCCGTCTATTCTTGCTGCCTCATAGATGTCATCCGGTATATTTTGCAGGCCGGCTATCAGAATGATGGTGTAGTAGCCGATAACTTTCCAGATTTTCATGATAATGATTGCCGCCATCGCCCAGCCCGGTTGTGTCAGCCATGGTATCTGCGGGATGTTGAATAAGCCGATAAACCAGTTAATCAGCCCGAAATGCTGATCAAACATCCAGATCCAGACGATACTGATGGCAACCATTGGGGTAATATACGGCAGAAAAAAAATCCCTTTCAGAAAGTTGATGCCGCGGATCTTTCTGTCCAAAAAATTTGCCAAAATGGTTGCCAGAATAACGGTGACAGAAACCGAAACAAATCCGAAAATAAATGTGTTTTTCACAACCTGCCAAAAAGTTGGATCCGATAATAATCTGCTGTAGTTATCCAGTCCCACCCAATTAAAACTTGCAGAAATAAGATTGCTGTCCGTTAAGCTTAGAACAAAAGACATTATTAAGGGCAGCAGGACAAAAATAAACAGAAATAGCATGGCAGGCAGAATAAAAAGATGCGGCACCAGTTTTTCTGATATTACTCGGCGTTTGCCTTTTTCTTTTTTAAGGACTGGTTTTTTAACCAAAGGCTGACTGTGTTCCATACATGTTTCCTCCTTTCGGGTTGAAATATGTCTTACATTTCTAATACTAGCAGTCGAACGTAAAGGGAGAGTTAACAGTAAATAAAGGATATGTTAAATTATTTATTAGTTTTTATTGGTATACTATAGATAAAATCTATAGGCAGTCCGGAGGGGATGGCATTGAATCTACAACAGCTGAAAATATTGGTGCTGATTGAAGAACATAAGCAGGTGACTGCTGTCGCAAATATGCTGGAGATTAAGCAGCCGACGGTGACGTTTCATATGAAAAAACTGGAGGAGTCCGCCGGGGTTCCATTATTTCATCAGCATCACAGAAAGGTGTTTTTAACAGACGCAGGCAGGAAACTGTATGATTATGCTAAAAGAATTGTCATATGGCTGGAGGAAGCCGAGGGTCAAATGTACGAGTACCGGGAAATGAATAAGGGCAGGGTATTGATCGGTGCCAGTAATACAGCGGCTACTTATTTTTTGATGGACGGGATCGGTGTACTGCATAAAAAATTTCCGAACGTGCATATATCCCTCGAGGTAGAAAATACACCGCTGATTTTGAAGAAACTGAAGAATTATGCTTTGGATTTTGCCATTGTGGCAGCGCACGGGATTTCAGACCCTGAGTATATGGCTTTTCCATTGATGAAAGATGAACTCGGCGTGGTCATGAATGCAGACCATCCACTGGCGGAGCTGGACGAACTGTCCGTGGAGATGCTGCAGGATCAGAAGTGGATTTTACGTGAAAAGGATTCCTCCTCACGTCGCATGATCGACCGCTGGCAGTCGGAAATGAAGGTAGAGCTGGATGTGAAGCTGGAACTGGGTTCAACAGAAGCGATTAAAAAAGCTATTCAGTCTAATTTGGGGTTATCGATTCTCTCTAAATTGTCCATGCTGAGTGAGATAAAAAGTAATAGATTGATTTATAAGGAAATTGGCTCCCCGCTTTTAAAGCGAAACATATTTTTGGTACATCACCGCGATGCTCAGAAGACCCCGATGGTGAAACAGTTTGTTGATTACTTTCGGGAGAGGGGAGATGGTGCAACTGTATGAAGGGAGTGCTAAATGGAATAATTACGCTTGAGGAGCAGTCAGGTTGGTGTGAATCGTAATAGGAGATCTCTTAGAAAAGGCGGCCGGGAAGACACTATCTCCCGGGTATCCGGGGGATTAATGTCTTCCCTTTTCCAACATCACCCGTGCTCTGAACCGCTGACTTTAAATTTTTCAGCCTCCTTGATAAAGCTTCTGTAAATGTTTCTCATTTTTTCACTGTCCAAGATAAATTCCGGATGAAATTGAAGTCCCAAAATATAATGGGAAGCGTTTCCTTCAATACTTTCAATTAATTTATCATTCGAGTAGGAAGTTATTTTTAGTCCTTTTCCCACTTGAGTGATTGCCTGACTGTGAAAACTATTTACTTCCACTTCCTTATTTTGAATAGCGTGATATAAAATTGTTTCAGGTTCAACAAATATCTTGTGTGAAGGTTGAGCACCTGCTTCGTCCTGAAGGTGTCCATTACACGGTATGTTCTCAAGGAAGCCTCCCATTAATTCATTTATCATTTGATACCCCCTGCAAATACCAATGGGGGACCTGGAGCCTGTAACAGAAATTAAATCTCATGAATTTGGAATTGTCGCTGAGGGTGTAGCTGATTCCAAAGTTACAGCGGAAGAATTAACGCTCTTTGCCACAAGAAAAATTCTTTACGCAAGACTTGCTCAGGTAAAAGGGACAGCGGGAACTGCAGCTTATTTAATTGGTGATGTTATTTATGCAGGATCAACCTATGAATGGACAATGAACCACGTTGTGCCTGTTGAAGATGCACTTGAACTGTTTGATGTTCGAGTGGAAGAAGTAAATCACAAAAGTGAATGTGTAATTGATGGGAGGGTGAACAGTAATTCCGAAAAAAACATTAAAAGATTTGGCAAAAACGATTCGTTCCAAGAATGCTGGAACAGATAAGATCCCGTTTGATATCATTTTCAGAGAGAAAGAACAATATGATCTCGTATGCCAGAGCGAAGTGTTAACAAAGGAAAAAATAGCGAAACTTTACCAGATTCCAATGGAAAGGGTTACAGACTTTGTTCAATTCGATCCGGCATATGCAATTAAATTTACGATAAGACGGAATAAACCCAGTGGAAGTCCTGGTGACGGTGATATCTTTGGAAGTCAGCAATATGTGCCATTATTGGATGTCGAAGTTCCGGTTTAGGGCTTTTAATTAAAGTTATTATATGTCCTGATGCATTCGCTCCTAACTCTCAGCCTTTTCATTAGACAGAAACTCGGAATTAAAATATTTGATGATACCCTCCTATATTTTTATGTATGGGAGTTTTTTTGTGGAGGGGAGAGGAGCCTTCTAAGTTTATTAATGAATCTGTTTAACGAGGTTAACCTGTCGCGAGGAACAAACATCATTTAATGGTATAGTTTCTTTATCATGGGAGCATGGGAACGGATAGCGGATATAAAAACCAGAAAAAAGTAAAGCGGGGGAAATGTTCTGCCCCCGCCAATACTATAAATATACAATTACTCCATCACCCATCCTCATAAAGCCTAAATAATCGTCCCACCGAAAAGAATTGTCACTTTCCTTTTTTCCAGGTTGTGTGAAATTAGGCTAATCTTGCAAACCTAAACCCTCCGCAAGTTCCCTGAAATTTATTTGGTTTACTTCTTCCAACAGCGCAATGTCTTCTTGTTTAAAAGCTGCATCACCCTGCAACGTACCACAAATACCGCATGCCATTGCAGCGATCGTATCGGTATCTCCACCGGCATTGGCACAAATAACCGCACATTCATAAGGGTTTCCTTCTGCAAGGTAAGCAAATGCAATTGTGGCAGGTACACTTTCCGAAATTGCTACATCGGTGCCGATCACATCGCAAATTATATCAATGGCTTCTTCTTTGGAATAATTGTCAGCAAAGCCAATGGCTGTTTTTATTCGCGCAGCAATGGACGGGGAAGGCAATTCGTGTCCCAGGCTGCTGCCTTGTTCGGCTGCGTTACATGCCACCTGAATCATTTCATTTAAATCACTATTTCCGAATAGTGCATAGCTCTCTGCTGCTGCGACGGCAGATGCACCGCTGATCGCTATGGACGTATTATGTGTAGGCATGCTCAGTAAATGAACTTGTTCGATTAAGGCATCAAGATTTTTATAATTATTTACCATTCCAACAGGGAGGATTTTCATCGCTGCACCATTGGTAGTGCCTGTTTTTCCTGTCTCTTCCATTGGGACTCCCTGCTCAATCAGTTCAAAAGCTTTTTTGGTACTTGGGCCTGTTACCGCGAAGCTTTTTTCGGAAGTGGAAGTCCAGTTCCGCAGCCTTTTAATGAAGTCATATGCATTTACTTGAAGGTTATTTTGCTTTAACATCTCTATGACAAAAATCGTGTTCATGGTATCATCCGTAAATTCTCCGGCCTGCAGTCCTTTTGAAATCGGATTTTCGTCCAGACCAGGCAGAAATCGTTCGATTCGCCCAAACTTCTTTTTGATCTGACTTCTTGAAAAACCTTCACCTGGCATTCCAAAGGCATCACCATAGGCAATCCCAATAAGCCCTCCCAGTACACGGCTTTCTTTACTTATCTTCATTCAGCATACTCCTTTACACTTCATAAGATTCCATAAACTGCTTCAGTTGTGCTTTGTTCGGGGCATACCTTGCACCAATGCCTGTACAAGTATAGGCTGCACAGAAAGTGGCAAAATCCATTGCTTCTTCAAGCGCTTTTCCTTCCGTGAAGTAACTGTATATAAAGCCGCCCAGAAAAGAATCACCTGCACCGGTCGTGTCCACGGCATTTACTTTTTTTGCTTCCACAAATATCTGTCGGTCCGCTTTATCAAAAGCGGCTGCGCCATCACTCCCCAGCGTAAAGAGTAGAGTTCCGGAGAAGTATTGGCGAAAGAAGTCCTTTGCCTTGCCTATTTCTTCCTTATTTTTTATTCCGGTAATATCCATTACCCCATTAAAACAAGGGGAAAAGACATCTATATATTTTAATGCATCTAGAATATTATCCTTCGTACAACCAAGGCTCTCCATGGATTCCAGGCCGGTTTGTAAGTTGACAACCGTTGTTTTTCCGGCTTCTTTCGCCTTTTTCAGTCCTTCGATAGCAGCATCCTTTGGAAATAAATCGGTAAAATATACATCTGTATTTTCAACAACAGTGTAGTCCACCTCATCTGCTGTCAGCGATGCAGCAACATCCCCCATATTCAGCATGATAAATTTCTTTCCCTCCCGGTCTATGATGATCTCTGTATAAATCGATGTTCCATTTGGAGAAATTACCATATGCGAGGAGTCAATATTTTCATCATCCAAGCTCGCGATGATTTGTTTGCCAACTTCATCTTCTCCAACTTTACCAATATAAGCGCTGGTACCGCCCAATTTCGCTACTTGGGAAATCACGTTTGTTCCGCTGCCGCCGGGAAGATATTCTCTGTCCTCAATCATACAAAAATCATCTTCACGCGGTAACTTATTTACTTTTTGAAGTATATCCATCGCAAAAGTTCCTAAACCAACAACATCCATATATATGATCTCCTTTCAGTTCCCTTCATTTTCATCATATCATTATGTAAGTACTTGCTGCTGCTGATGTTATGTCAAATCAGTGAGTTTTATAGGCTGGAATTCTGATTAAAATACTTTTGGATTGATCATACGTTTTTTGCCTGTATGTCAATCAAAATATAAGCGTGAAGAAGATATACGTTTTTCCTAGTAAATGGTTTTCAGATGGAATTGCGCACACTGGGTGCCAGTTTGGCAAAAAATAAAGTGGTTCCAATGCGGCTTGGAGGGGAACAGGAGGTAGAGAAGGCAGAAGTGTGTTGTTAAAGCGTTTTTCCGGAGTGAAAGAGATTAGATGGATGCTTACTAATTCGGTAAGGATCTTTTGAGATATGAAAAATAAAGTACTCAATCCCTAATGTGTATGTGAGTCAATACTTTGTGTTGAATATAGCAGAAATCTTTGGGAAAAATAAAATCGAATGTAGATAAATTTAAAAAAGTATATTTGGAGGTTACTAATATGGGTCAACTCAGTAATAGAAAAATAATTGTTACTGGTGGCGCGCAGGGAATTGGCGCTGCTATTGCAGAAGGTTATGTTGCAGAAGGTGCAAAGGTTGCTGCGCTGGATTTACAATTTAGTGATGCTGGGGAAACCAGCAATGGGATTTACCGTCACAAAGTAGATGTAGCTAATATGGATTCTGTTAGCAGGGCTTTTGATGCATCAGTGAAGGAGTTGAGCGGTTTGGATGTTTTAGTCAATGTAGCCGGGGTAGAGGTCGGCGGCCCTTCCGAAGATATTCCTGATTCTGATTGGGATTTAGTATTTAATGTCAACGCAAAAGGAACGAGAAATACCAATTCTGCAGCCTTTCGTTATTTAAAAGATCATGGAGGAGCGATCATCAATTTTGGTTCCCGCTCAGGAGTTGTTGGCGTACCCGAACAGGCTGCGTATTCTGCAAGTAAGGCTGCCGTACATACTTGGACAAGGGCGGTTGCACAGGAATGGGCCAAATATGATATTACTGTCAACGCCATTGCTCCCGCCATGTGGACGAAAATGTATGATGAATTCAGAGAACGTTTAAGTGAAGAAGAATTAAAAGCACATGACGAAGTGATGGCTGCCCAAATTCCGATAGGCGGAAAATTAGGTGAGCCAAAAGAGGATCTTGTTCCATTATTGGTCTTTCTGGCTAGTGAAGGGGCACATTTTATAAGTGGTCAATCTTTCCCGGTTGACGGTGGATGGTTGCATATGCGGTAATAATATTATCTATTATTTGGGTCGAAGAAACTACTCTGGCGAATTGGAGCACAACAGATCATCTATTATGGAATCAAGTCATATTGCCGTGAGTATTTCTCTGTCGATTTTGTAAAAAAACAAGTAAAATTGCAAATTGAATTCTAAAATCCTGTCTCTACTAAAAGTTGGCAGGGTTTTTTGGTTTTATTTGCCAGTGTAAATGCTTATGATCCAAGTTCTTTATTGCCTGATGAAATGAGCTACAGGATAGCTTGAAAGTAATTAAAGTGAAGGGATCACGTAAGAGGCAGGTTCCCGTCCACTTAGACAGAGATACTATAAAATTAGAAGTAAAATAAATATTACTGTTAATAAAAGTCGGATAATTTAGTGTCTAAAGCATCTAAAAGAAACCATTACTAAAAAATTTCTAAAAACTTGTTGACAGATGCAACTAATTATTATAAGATTTACAACAAGTTGTTTAAGGCAACTATTTTATTTATTTGAAAAGGATGGAAGTGGATGGACGAGTCGATCGTATCTAACTTAAAAATGGCAGGAACTGGGTCTTCTAATCATGTGGAAAAAATTAAGAAGTTCAACCGATTCTATACAAACATGATAGGTATATATACTCAATATACTGATGGAAGTCCTTACTCGATGTCAGAAGCAATGATCATGTTTGAAATTGATCAAATGGACAAATGTACTGCGACTCATTTGTCAGAATATTTTTCATTTGATAAAGGGTATGTGAGCAGAATAATTAACAAGCTTATTAAGGAAAAGGTGATTGAAAGAGTATCAGCAGACTTTGATAGGAGAATTAAATACTTGCATATCACAGAGCGTGGCAAAAAGGAGTTGAAAATATTAGCGGATAGAGCAAGTGAGAATGTAAGGAGGATGATTGAGGACATTGACAATACAGAGATGGAGACGCTCATTCAATCCATGGAAAAAATAGAGGAAATATTATCAAAAAATCATTCATAAGGAGATGACCAATCTTGTTTAAAAAGAACATAGCAGCAGTTTTCTTGTTATCTTTTTTATTTTTGGCAGCATGTACAGATGGAACAAATGTAGACAGCCAGGATGGAGGCACGGAATCATCTGAAAATGGTGGGCAACAGGACTCTATTGTAATTGGATTTGAAGGTGATGCCGCCACCATGATGGCCAACCATGATGTAAACTATACAACCGATACGTTAATCCGCAACATTTATGACCCGCTTATTGACCGGGACGGACAGACTGGTGAATTCAGACCTGTGCTGGCGGAGGAATGGGAAAACATTGATGAAACAACCTGGTACTTTAAGCTTAAAGAAGGTGTAGAATTTCATAATGGTGCAGAATTTAACGCGGAATCCGTGAAATACAGCATTGATTATATTCTGGATGAAAGCAATGGATCCTATTATCGTTCAAGATGGACTGATGTTGAAGAAGTAGTGGTAGTTTCCGACTATGAAGTGGAAATACATACCTCACGTCCTTTCCCAAGCATGATAGAACGTATTACGGAAGATCTGCTTATTATGGAGCCAGGCTATGTGGAAGAAGTTGGTGTAGATCAGGCTTCCAATGAACCGGTAGGAACCGGTGCTTATAAGTTTGTGGAGTGGTCCAGGGATAACCATTTAAAACTGGAGGCATTTGATAATTACTGGCGGGGAGAGCCTTCTATTAAACAGGCAGAATTCAGAATCATCCCAGAGTTCAGTGCAAGGATGTCAGCTTTCATGAGTGGTGAAATTCATTTGTTCAAAAATATCCCGGTGGACTCTGTAGAAGAAATAGGGACAGATCAAGTAGGAGAAGTTCCTTCTTCCAGAATTAATTATTTAGCACTTTCCAACTTAGTTGACGGACCATTACAAGATGAAAAGGTAAGAAAAGCGATTAATCACGCCATTGATGCAGACGAACTTTTAGAAGCTGTATTAAACGGTTATGGCACAAGAATTACCGGGCCGCTTTCCCAGCTTAACTCCAATTACGTGGAGACAGAAGATTATCCTTACGATCCTGATTTAGCTATTGAATTAATTGAAGAAGCAGGTTATAGTCCTGAAGATTTAACATTAACTCTTGATACGCCAAGTGGACGTTATCCGATGGATTCGCATATTGCCCAGGCAATTGCTTCTCAATTGCAAAATATTGGGATTGAGGTAGAGGTGCAAGTGAATGAATGGGGCAATCACTTGGAAAAGGTTCAGAATAGAGAAACAGGAGATATGTTTATCTTAGGATGGGGACCGGCATTTGAACCTCAATCCACCATTGAAAACCTGTTTACGCAAGAGGCACCATACAGCAGTTTCTATGATGAAGAATTGGAAGAAAAGATTTTTGAGACCAATGCACTGTTTGATGAAGAAGCGCGATTTGATGGCTATGCAGAATTGCAGCACGAACTAGTAGAAAAAGCAGCATGGGTACCGTTATGGCAGCAGGCCGACCTTTATGCCATTGATGAATCTCTGGATTTCACACCACGTGTGGATGAAAAGATAAATGTGTTTGAAATGACCTGGGAATAAAACTAATTTTACTTAAAGTAAGTGTTTTATTTTTACCCATTAAATTAAGAAGAGATATAAGGGAGGGATCGCATGCTGGATTTTATAGTAAAGAGATTGTTACAAGTTATTATCGTCGTATTCTTGGCCCTTACAGTTGTATTCTTTTTAATTCGTCTTTCTGGCGATCCGACGACACTTTTTCTGCCACCTGATGCACCAAGGGAACAAATTGAAGAATACCGCGAGCAACTTGGATTTAATCGGCCGTTATATGTGCAATATGGTGAATTCATGATCAATGCAGTACAGGGTGATTTTGGCCAGTCTTTAAGAAGCGGGGAGGATGCGCTTGGCCTTGTAATGCAAAGGATGCCTGCAACATTTCAGTTAGCATTTGCAGCATTAATTGTTTCAATGTTAATTGCAATTCCTTTAGGTGTTCTTTCGGCGTATAAGCGAAATACGCTATTTGACAGAGTCGGCGTTGGTCTGTCTGTTGTGGGACAGGCCATCCCCAACTTCTGGTTTGGGCTGATCCTGATTTTTATATTTGCAGCACAGCTTCAGATCCTGCCATCAAGCGGTGGTGGTTCCATCAGTCACATGATTTTGCCTGTAATCACTTTAGCATTGTACAGTATATCAAGGTTTGTAAGGTTTACAAGGTCAGCCATGCTTGATGTGCTTAATCAGGATTACATCCGTACATCCAAAGCAGCAGGAGCGACCACCTCCAGTTTAATCATGAAATATGCCCTGAAAAATTCACTCATTCCCATTATTACGCTGGTAGCACTTGATCTTGGCGTGTTATTGGGTGGAGCGGTTGTCACGGAAGTTGTTTTCTCCTGGCCGGGTGTAGGCAGGCTTTTGCACCAGTCTTTATTAAACAGGGATTTTCCGATTGTACTGGCAGGCGTGTTTATTATAGCCATTATCTATGCGGTAATTAACTTTATCGCGGATGTTTTATATGCATATGTAAATCCTCAAATTAGAGTGAAGTAGGTGAAGTCGCGATATGAATGCAACTGAGGTAATGGACGATCAGATAAATAAAAAAACTTCGAAGGTAAAAAACTTCTTCCGAAAGTTATCACGAAGCTGGACGGGGATGCTTGGATTCGGCATCATTGTTTTATTACTGTTTCTCAGTATATTCGGGGAATGGATTGCACCGTATGACCCGATGGATGCCCCCTTATCAAAAGGTTTGCTGCCGCCGATGACAGATGGACATATTTTGGGGACAGACCAGCTGGGCAGGGATATATTATCGAGGATTATTGTTGGTGCCAGGGTTTCCGTCATAATTGGAGTTGCAACGGCAGTACTGGCTGGCTTAATAGGAACAATTGTCGGCGTCATTGCGGGCTACTTTAGAGGCTGGGTTGACGTAGTGCTGATGAGAATTGTTGATGTGACGCTTAGTTTTCCTTTTATTCTATTGGTACTTGTCATTAACGCTATCATCGGAACCGGGCTTACAAATATTATTATTTCCTTGGCCGTTGCAGGCTGGGTAATTTTTGCAAGAGTGATCCGCAGTGAGGTATTGGCTTTACGGGAAAAAGAATTTATTACTGCAGCGATTGCTACAGGTGTCTCGAAATTCGAGATTTTAGTGCGGCACATTTTGCCAAATATATTTACACCGATTATCATTTTGGCTTCATTGCAAATTGGCACGTATATCATTGCGGAGGCATCAGTAAGTTTCCTTGGTTTTGGCGTGCAGCCTCCGGAACCGGCTTGGGGAAACATGCTTAATGAGGGGAAAGATTATATTTTCAGTTCATGGTGGCTGATTACCTTCCCTGGTATAGCTATTATCATCACAGCGCTTGGCGTGAATTTTTTCGGGGACTGGTTACGGGATACACTTGACCCTGATCTTAAAGGGGAATGATAGGAGAGATAACATGACTGATGTACTTCTTGAAATCAAAAATCTAGGAATTGAGTTTAAAACAGGAGAAGGAACCGTCCAACCAATACGTGGTGTTGATTTCTTTTTGAAAAAAGGCGAAACATTGGGTGTTGTAGGGGAATCCGGAAGTGGAAAAAGTGTTACGTCCTTAACAGTATTGGGCCTTCTCCCAGAGAAAACAAGTAAAATAGTTTCCGGCAGTATTCATTTTGAAGATGAAGAAATTACCCACTATAGTGACCGGCAGTACAGAAAACTGCGCGGAAATGATATATCGATGATCTTTCAGGAACCCATGACTTCTCTTAACCCTGTTTTTACAATTGGTGAGCAATTAAGCGAGCCATTAAAACGGCATAAAAAAATGTCTAAGAAACAAAGGGAGAAGGCAATTGTTGATGTTTTAAAACAGGTTGGAATCCCAAGAGCGGAACAGATTATTGATGAATACCCGCATCAACTGTCCGGTGGGATGAGGCAGCGAGTGATGATTTCCTTGGCCCTCTTATGTGAGCCTAAATTGCTCATTTGTGACGAGCCAACCACTGCATTGGATGTAACGATACAAGCCCAAATACTAAAACTGATGAAACAGGTCAAGCAGGATAAAGACATGAGCATGCTTTTTATCACTCATGATTTAGGTGTCGTTGCGGAAATGTGTGATCGGGTGGTTGTCATGTATGCTGGGGAAATTGTCGAGGTAGCCGAAATAAATGAACTTTTCGATAACCCGCTTCATCCTTATACGAAAGGTCTGCTTGCTTCATTGCCAACAAATAATGACAGGAAAAGCAAGCTTTATTCCATTAAAGGCCAAGTGCCCCGTCCTAATGAAATAGGGGAAGGCTGCGCCTTTGCCAATCGCTGCCCTTTCGCATTTGATAAATGTTATGCAAAAACACCGCCGGCTTTTTCAGAAGGGGATCACTTAAGCAAATGCTGGCTGCAGCAGCCAGAAGGGAGGTAATTGCCATGGAGGATAACAATCTGGTTGAAATTAAAAATTTAAAAAAATACTATGAGATATCCCGGGGTCTTTTTAAGTCCAAGCTGATCGTAAAAGCAGTGGATGACATCAGTTTTTCCATCAGGACAGGGGAGACATTTGCTTTAGTAGGCGAGTCTGGTTGCGGAAAATCTACTACGGGAAAAACGCTGCTGCGTTTAACGGACGCAACAGCGGGTGAAGTGAAATATAAAGGAGAAAACATTTTATCATTGCCTTACGATAAGGTGCGTTCGTTAAGAAGTGAACTGCAAATGGTTTTTCAGGATCCGTATGCTTCACTTAATCCTAAGATGACTATCAAGCAAATCCTCATGGAGCCATTGCGCGTGCATAATAAATTTACTCCAGAGGAACGGATGCAGAAGATTGTGGATATTCTGGAAATTGTTGGTCTTTCCAAAGCACATTTAAACAGATACCCCAGTGAATTTTCCGGTGGACAGCGGCAACGGATAGGGATTGCCCGGGCAGTTATTTTAAACCCGGACTTTATTGTGGCTGATGAACCAGTATCCGCACTTGATGTATCCGTTCAATCACAGGTTATCAATCTATTATTACGGCTGCAAAAGGAATTTGGGCTGACATATCTATTTATCTCCCACGATTTGAGCGTGGTGGAACATATGACAGATCGGGTGGCGGTAATGTATCTCGGAAAGATTGTAGAAACGGCTGCGACAGAAGAATTATTTGCTGATCCAAAGCATCCTTATACGCAAGCACTAATTTCAGCCGTGCCTGTTTCCCATCCAAGTGAGGAGAGGGAACGCATCGTGTTGACTGGAGATGTGCCGAACCCGGCCAATCCTCCATCAGGATGCTCCTTTCATACAAGATGTCCATTTGCAATGGATATATGTAAAACAATTGAACCAAAATTAAAACAAGTTGGAAACGACCATATTGCAAGTTGTCATTTATATACAGAACACAAGGAGGAAAAAGAAGATGCTATTATCCATTCCTAAGCATGAATTTAAAGAAAGGCAGCAGAAATTTATAAGCACATATAAAGAAAAAGGTTGTGAGGCTGCGGTTCTTTTCTCTGTAACTGATATCTTTTATTTAACTGGGTTCCACTTTCATTCTACAGAGAGACCGATCGGAATTATGATTGATCCCGCTGATAAAGTTCACTTATTTGTTCCGGAATTGGAGCATGAACACGCAGAAGAATACAGTGTGATCGACTACGTTCATTCCTATCCTGAATATCCGGGAATTAAGCATCCGATGGAATATTTTAAAGAAGTGCTGGTGAAGTATAGCTTTGAAAATAAGGTGATAGGTTATGATTCATTGGGTTATGGTTCTCCGATGGGCTATAGAGGGGCATCGATAGACAAGTTGATTCATGTAAAGAAATTCATTTCTCTCTATGGTGTGGTGGAAGAAATGCGATTTATTAAAAGCCCTAACGAAATTGAATTAATCAAAGAATCCTGCAGATGGGGTAATTTGGCACATCGCTTGATGCAGAAATATACAAAAGTGGGATTCAGTGAAATTGAGATTACCAGCAAAGCCTCAATGGAAGCTACGAAGGCAATGATCGATACGTTAGGACCGGATTATAAGCCTCATGGTCAAACAGCATACGCGATTTTCCGCGGTCAGGTTGGGCCTGAATCAGCATTTCCTCATGCAGTGACACAAAACATTGTCATGCAAATGGGATATACATTAGTTACTGCAGCAGCATCCAGCGTGTTTGGCTATACAAGTGAACTGGAGCGTGTGATGTTTGTAGAGGAAGCTTCAAAGGAGCAGGAGAAATATTTTAACTATATGTATGAAGCACAGGAAGTGGCGTTTCAGTCAATCAGACCGGGAAGAAAGTATTCGGATGTAGAAAAAGATGTGCAAAATTATTTTAAGGAAAATAATATAACAGAACTTACGAAACACCATACTGGTCATAACATTGGTTTATTGGGTCATGAGGCACCATTTTTCGACTTAGGCGATCATACAACCATTGAGCCGGGCATGGTTGTTACTGTGGAACCGGGAATCTATGTAGAAGGACTGGGAGGGTTCAGGCATTCAGATACCGTGCTTGTCACTGAAGACGGAATTGAAATGTTGACCTACTATCCTAGAGATTTGGAATCGCTCATTTGTTATTAATCTATCTAATTTTAAATTCAGGCACTTGATGATCATGATCAAGTGCCTGAATTTACACTTATCTTATTATATGAGGTGAAAATTTATGAAACTATTTATTTCTGCAGATATGGAAGGAATTGCTGGTGTAAGTACAATTCGGCAAATGATAAAAGAAGGGGAGTATCAGCGTTTTAGAAAGTTAATGACCGAAGAGGTCAATGCTGGAATTCGTGGTGCTTTCAATGCAGGGGCTAAGGAAGTAGTTGTTGCTGATGGACATGGGAATATATCAAATATAATTATTGAGGATCTTGATCCCCGTGCCCGTCTGGTGTCCGGAAACAACCGAGTAATGTGTCAACTGGAAGGGTTGGATGAAACCTTTGATGGTATCATTTTTATTGGCCATCACGGTCGGGAAGGCGGATCAAAAGCTGTCATTTCTCATACCCTTGCCGGCGTCTGTGTTAACGAAATGAAGATTAACGGAAAAGTTGTTGGTGAAACCGAGATGAATGCCATGGTGGCGGGAGCCTTTGAAGTACCGGCCATTTTTATTAGTGGAGATAACCTATATGTCTCAGAAGTAAAAGAGACATTGCCAAGGGCAGAAAGTGTGATAACCAAGTATGCCAAAGACCGTTTATCTGCTGAATTACTCCATCCGGAGATCGTAAATGAAATGGTGGAAGAAGGGGTAGCAAAAGCAGTAAGGAATATTACCAGCTTTAAAGCCCTGGATACCAAAGATATGGAAACCACATTTGAAATTCAATTCAAAGGACCGCAACAGGCCCAAATGACTACAACCATTCCATCCGTGGAAATGATGTCACCGACAAGCATTAAGTTCACATGCAGTGACATCGTGACAGCGTATAAACATATGTGGGCATGTGTGATTATTGCGACAGCGGCAACCGATGGTATAGGGGGAAGTGCCAATAAATAAAGGATATTGGCAAAGGCTGTGACAAGGATCTATTAACCCGTAAATCATATATTTTTAAGAAAGTCAGGTGAATACATAATGCATAATGACGGACCTATTTTTCAACGATTGATGGATGATTATAATGTTACATACGATGGTAACGGAATAAATGGAGAGAGACTGGCTCATCGTCTTGATGAACTCGCAAAAATCGGTTTGACAGAAGAAAACGGAAGTAACCGTCCGGGATTCTCCAAAGAAGAATCAGCGGCAAAAAGCCTAGTTGCAGCATGGATGGAAGAAGCCGGGCTTAAGGTTCACCATGACGGTGCAGGAAATGTGATTGGCAGATTGGAAGGAAACGACCCCAATGTTCCCGGGATTATGTCGGGCTCCCATGTGGATAGTGTTCCTAATGGCGGTCATTTTGATGGTCCGCTGGGCGTTCTATTGGCATTGGAAGTAGCAGAGGCATGGAAAGCTACCGGATATCGGCCCCAGAAAAATTATGAAGTCGTTATTTTTACCGATGAGGAAGGGGCGACTTTTAATGGCGGTCTGCATGGCAGCCAGGCGCTGACAGGAAATTATCATATTGAGGACTTGAAAAAACTTGTTTCCGTGGATGGGGATTCGTTTAAGGAAGTCTTAAATCGAGTAGACTTATCACTTGAGAGTTATCAGAAAGCTGTAAGAGATTTTTCAGAGGTGGAGTTGTTTGTAGAAGTTCACATTGAACAGGGTAAACGGTTGGAGAAATCAGGACTTCCCTGTGGAATTGTCAGTGGTATCGCCGGACCCTGCTGGCTGGAGTTTACTTTCTCGGGGGAAGCGGGACATGCTGGAAACACGCCAATGGATGACCGGAACGATGCCCTGGTTGCGGCAAGTTCATTTGTCACAAAGGTAGCCGAGCTGCCGAGAAAAGTCAATGACACTTGTGTTGCCACCGTTGGAAAAATGCATATTTCTCCGAATGGCGTAAACGTCATTCCAGGCGAAGTAAAATTGTATGTGGATATTAGAGATATTTATGAAAATACCCGAAACACCCTCGTAGATGAGGTGATCCGTGAGGCAAAAAATATTGCTGAAAATCATGGTATTTCGCTTTCTTTTGAAAAGAAAATGGAAACGCCGCCTGTTCCAATTAAGGAAGAAAATCAGAAAACACTTGAAAATATATTGAGAGAGCAGTCTATTGAACCAATACGGATACCAAGCGGTGCTGGCCATGACGCCATGATTATCGGTGAAAAAACGGATATTGCCATGTTATTTGTAAAAAGCATTGAAGGCATCAGCCATAATCCTCTGGAATGGTCAAACTTAAATGATTGTGTCCAGGCTGCACATGTGCTTAAGGCGTTTATCGAAAAGCGGAATTAATGTTTGGAGGATAAGGAATGGAGTTTCAAACCAATGGCTGAAGCTTATGTATTGATGTAATAACGAATCGTTTACCAAAATTATCTCATAGAAATGAAGACTAATTGGCTGAAAACCTTAAATAATGTTAGTAAAGGAAGATAACATGAGGAATATTTATCCATATCTGGAAAAGCAAAAAGAGGACATGTATGCGTATCTGGAAGAAATCGTAACAAAGGAATCCCCTTCTCATGATAAAGAATTGGTGGATGAACTGGGAAAATGGCTTGCAAAGACATTTGAAAAACTTACCGGCGGCACGACGACAACGATTCCGGAAGCCACTTACGGAGATCATATTAGGGGAGAATGGGGCAGCGGTGAAAGTCAGATTCTCATATTAGGTCACTTTGATACTGTCTGGCCTAAAGGCACGATAAAAACTATGCCTTTTAAAATGGAAAACGGCAAAGCTGCCGGACCGGGGGCTTTTGATATGAAAGGCGGCATCATACAAGGGTTATTTGCCTTAAAAGCCCTCAAAGAATTGGATATCCCAATGAATAAGAAGGTCGTATTTTTCTTTGATTCAGATGAAGAGATAGGCAATCCCTCTTCCAGGGAGTTGATTGAAAAGGAAGCGGAAAAAAGTGATGTTGTTTTTGTACTTGAACCCGGGATGAGTGAGAAGGGAAGCCTGAAAACGTCAAGAAAAGGTGTGGGGATTTTTAATGTGGAAGCAACCGGTGTTCCCGCGCATGCCGGGATCGATCCGGATAAAGGCGTAAGTGCTATTCAAGAACTTGCACTGCAAACATTGGATATAGAAGCCATGAATGATTTTGATACAGGAACTACCTTTAATGTCGGCAAAGTTACCGGCGGAACCGGAAGCAATGTGATACCGGAAAAAGCATCCGCCGAGGTGGACTTAAGGGCCAAGACGCAGGCAGCGTTTGACAGGGCAATTGAAACAATGCTGGGTTTGAAGCCAAAGTTGGAAGGAGCAGCGTTACATGTGACAGGGGGAGCCAACCGGGCACCGCTGGAACGCACGGATCAAGTCGTAAGTTTATTTACAACGGCAAAACAATTGGCCAAAACCTATATCGGTATGGAATTAACCGAACAGGAAACAGGGGGAGGAAGTGATGGCAATCTTACCGCCCCGCTTGCACCAACGCTTGACGGCCTGGGTGCTGTAGGTGACGGCGCGCATGCCAATCATGAACATTTAATTTTAAGTGAAATGCCAAAGAGAAGTGCGCTGCTGGCGATGTTATTGGCTATGTATGGGGGAGAGTAGCAGGGAGTTGTAGTGAAATTTAAGGGTAAGATAATAACTGGGTTATTCACATTATTTCATAAAATAACCGATAAAAGCCGTTGAAAAGAATATCAACGAATTCTTAAGATAGCAAGTTGTTTATCAATGGCCCTTTGGTTCTATAGACATTCAATTTACTAGAATATACCTTAACACTTAACATAGGTGTAGCTGCTTGGACTGGAATGACTATTTATGGTGGATAAAAATGAACAGTTTGGGCGGTATTGGAATTGGTTTTTCCCATTAGAAAACATTTCTGGTACTTTGTTTATACTCCTAATAATAAACTAAACTGCGTAAGAAAGAGTTGTACACCCTAACTTACGCAGTCTGGTTTATTTTACTTTGACCAACAATTTAATCTCCTACTCCCACTCCTCTAATAAATCATCACTAAATTCTACTAGAATATCATACACCTTCTCTGAAACAGAATTGTCAGCCAGTTGATGATCCAGTAAATCCTGAAATCCGTGCATATGTCTGACAGCTTTGTTCATTTGATCAGTGTCCTGGTAGTGTCCCACTGCTGTCAAATGTGTCGATAATAATCGGGGCGCTGCATTATTAGCAAATTCTCCTTCATCTTTAAAATATTCAATTAACGTCTTCATATTTGAAACACTTGGGGCTGCAGCAAGATGGTCAAGAAGGAACTCACTGCCTCCCCCATAAACATCAACCAAATGTTCAAATCTTAGTTCCATTTCGTGTGCTTCATCCGGGAAGACATGCTCTTTCATTTCCACGTTTCTGGCTTTTAAAGCTTCGTTTAGAAATACCGACTGACTGAAAGTAACGGCACGATCTCTGTCACCATGCGCGACATATACAGGAGATGTCCAATCATTAATATTTGCCATTGGTGAATATGGACGTTGTTCACCAAAGAATTCATGCACCCCGGCCAAGTCGAATCCTACCTTAAAGATATCGGAATCACGGGCGAGCGCAAGTGCTGTAATGTATCCTCCCCATGAGAGACCGTGAATTCCAATACGATCCGGATCAACTGTTTCGTGATTTTGCAGAAATTCCGCAGCACCAAGAATATCCTTATACTCACTGGCCCCCCGTCTGCCTGCATTTTCAGCGTTTCGGAAATCATAACCGAACATGACTCCGCTCCGGTATTCTACGGAAAGTACGGTACATCCCTGACTTGCCAGGTATTGGTTCAGTCCATAGAGATTAGAATACGTTTCAATATAGTGATACCCCTGTAACATGGACCTTCTGGGACCGCCATGCGCAAAGATGATGCCGCAGCCTTTTGCGTCTTCCATAGAGGGAACAAATAGTTGTCCATAGGCGGTTTGACCGTCAGTGCCAGGAAATTCCACAAATTCCGGATTCACCATTTCCTCTTCCGGAAAGGCTTCAGGCACTTCCGGCAGACTTGCCTGCATTGTATCGCCTGATTCATTCATTACTTTTACAGAAGTTGGGTCGGCCCATCCTCCTTCAATATAAGCAAGCTTTCCATCAGCGATAGGGGTGGGTGCCCATTGGCTGGCCGTCCCACTGGTTATAGATGCTGGTTCTTTTCCGCTGAAGTCCACTTCCCAAAGATGTCGTCTTCCGGGATCATCCATGTTGGCAGAATAAATTAATTTGGTATGATCATGTGAAACTGCAGCGTTTTCCACTTCTCCTTCACCAGGGGTTAATAAAGTTGCGTTTTCTGCTCCCGAGGAAGGAACGGAATAAAGATGACGCCAGCCATCTCCTTCCCAAACAAACGCGATGTGATCATCGTCAGACCAGAAAAGCTGCTCATCCTGGTGGGCAAGTCCAAAAAAGCTCGAGCCTTTTCCTTCTGAAGCCTGCCAGACTTCTCTTGTTTCCAGAGTGGATACATCTGCCAATCCTATTCCCCAAGGCTCGCCTGAAGCAGTTTGCCTAAAGGCAATCTGATCACCATCAGGAGACCAGGATAAATCACTTAGTCTCACATCCGGTATGCTGATTCTTGATATGTTTTTGGTTTCAAAGTCGTATAAGTCGATCCCTGAAGCACGATGATAAGCAATTTGCTCTCCATCGGGAGAGAAACGAAGCGTCTGTATGGAACCTTCAAAGGTGAAAAGTTCTTCAGCTTCTCCAATCTGCAAATCACCATCCTGCCAGGAGAGCGGTGCACTCATGAAACGCTGATCATCTGTCCAGACGATACGTTCATTATCAGGGGAAAAATACGGATTGCTCCCTGTTCCGAGCAAATGCAGATCCCCGTCCGGCAAATCCTTCACCCATACTTCCTGCTCCGGCGGGGTCGGAAGGCTTTCCGGATTGTATCCATCCCCGCGCACGTAAGCAAGCGCATCACCATGCTGTGAAAGAGAGATTTGTGAGAGTGCCTGACCGTCATCATCAGAATAATGGACGACAAGTTCAGCATCTTCTCTATCAGGCATAAAATAGATGTTGCGTTCTGTCCCTTCGCGCGCAGTATAAGCGATGGACTTGCCATCACCAGCGCTTGTCAGCTCCGATACATGCGGTACATCGAGCATCGATTCAAGCAGACTCGGAGGATTGTCATCTACGGATTCTGATATGGGGACTGTTTTGTATTCATCCGGCATTCCGTTTACCTGTCTGATGAAAGATATGTGCTCTCCATCTTCAGACCATTCTGGTTCAATGTCGATACCAAAAGAGGGATCCGGAAAAGTAATTTCATCATTTTCCAGACTATAAATGGCAATGAAACCATGATCTGCATAACCCTGTAAGGAGGAACCAGAACTGCGGTGATTCTCAAAGGCAATGTTTTTGCTATCAGGCGAAAAAACCAGATTTTTTACTGTACCGTGA
The DNA here is from genome assembly GCF_010994035.1 of Virgibacillus aidingensis. GTDB lineage: Bacteria > Bacillota > Bacilli > Bacillales > Amphibacillaceae > Virgibacillus_N. The sequence continues at coordinate 101,818 of NZ_WIXN01000004.1, read as the reverse complement.
ATCGTTAAGAGACGTTCGGGTGAACCCCATTCCGGTGCATCATCAGGTTCTGTAATCCGTTGTGCGCTCCATACGCTCTGTTCATCCTCGGATATCCAGGCAATCCGTTCCCCATCCGGGGACACCACACCATCCTCCGGCACATCATTTTCATCGGCAGAGACTAAAACGGCCGGGGTAATCACCAGCAAAATAGCTAAAAATACGTACAAACCATACCAGTGCCATCGATAAGTCCCTTTGCCGTCAGCTGCAGATAGAGCTGACTGATGAGGCGTTTCCTTTAGTGCATGTCTTCTCATACTACTGTCATCCTCCTTAAAATATATTTGTAGATTCATAGAGTGGAACACTCTGTTGAAACCGCTGTAAAGGGTATTCATTAACTGTACTGGCCGCCGCCAAAGCGATAGTTCCTGCTGCAGAAATGTTGTTCGTGGTTTCGCTTACACTAATAGATTCACTTTTTGGTCACGATCACCAACAAGAGTTCATTACGACAGAAATGGAGGGTAATTGCAGTTATTTTAAGATAATTTAAAACTTATTAATAGACTATCAAGTCACACGGACACAGTCTATATAACTTTAGTTTTGATTTTAAAAATCTACTATTATTATCCAGTCGAATTGCCTAGTTCTTTTTTCGTTTTTTTCCATTAATGTCGCTTTCCATTTAACGATACAGCTGGAGGGTTTTTGGCCAGTCGCTGTAAAGAAAACGAATGCGGTATGAACATAAAAGTAGATTCGTTTTTGTAAATCTCATTCGGCTAATTGCAAATTTTGTCGAAGGGTAGTGGTCTATAAGCGTCTAAGATTATGATAGAATACATATTGACAAAATATTAGCTGGATATTTTGTTTTCCAACTTTTTTCTATATGAGGAGGGAGGGAATAATATTAAACCCGGAGAGAAAGTGAAGGAATAAGAAAGACGAAGAAAACTGATGACGCGGTATTTACGAAATATAATATAGAAGGAGCATGATAAAATTGAAAAAAACCTGCAAAATTTTTATCAGTATACTGTTGATTATGAGTCTGTTGCCTTTCACTCATGTCTCGGCAGCAACTCCCGACACTGTAAAAGATGCAGATACATTGGTAAGCGAATTAATATATTACTATGGAGAAGAGGCCCGGACGGATATACTTAGAACGCTGGAATTAATGGAAGAGGAATATCCGGAAGATTATGAGTTATGGAATGCAGTTATTGATCAATGGGATTTTATTGAAAATGACATGGTGGAAAATTTACAAGTGGCACCTGATGGTCTGCCGGATGATGACACCCATGCGTTTATTGTGTTGGGTTTTGCTTTAAAAGAGGACGGTACCATGGAAGACGAATTAATCAACAGGTTGGAAGTTGCACTGAATAGTGCAGAAAAATACCCCGACTCTTATGTCCTGGTAACCGGCGGCGTAGAGAAAAACGGGTGGACTGAAGGCGATCGGATGCGTGACTGGTTAGTGGATCAAGGACTTTCCGAAGATAGAATTATCGTGGAAAATCAAAGTTCAAATACCGTCGAAAATGCATCCTTCAGTTTTGATTATCTATACAATGATTATGATATAGATACGGTTTCTATTATAACGAGCCAATATCATTTAAAAAGAGCAAGTATTTTTTACTACACGATGTCCTTATTAAAAGCCCAGGAATATGGAGTTGCGCCAATTGAATTTTTGGCAGAAGGGAATGCCGGCTGGCTTCGCGAGGATTTAACGGAAGAACCGATGGATTTAAAGGTAAGGGGAATGTATTCCATAGCCGGGGTGGAAGCATCCGAGGATTTGCCGATTTCCCAGCTGGAAGAATTGGTGATTATAGGTGATCTGGAATATGACTTATATGAAAGGCTGAATGTCAAGGTGTATGCAAGATACGACAGCGATTTCATGCGTGACATCACCGGACTGGCCGATATGACGGAATTTGATGCAAGCGAACCCGGCGATCAGGAAATTGCTGTACGATATGAAGAAAATGGCATCAGATTAAATCAAAATATTACAGTACATGTGCATGATGAAGAAATAAGTGCAAATCTCATGAACCGGGCAGTATCCTATTTGGCAGAAAACGGGGAATTTGCGAGTGAGGAGGCAGTTCGTGCTTTAGGGATGCATTTGACTGCAGTTGGCCAATTTGAAGATCAGGAGGAAGCAGCAAAAGTTATCAGACATATGGAGGCTTTTCAAGGTTTACTGAACTATCAATTTAATCATGATTTAATCTCTGAAACGGCATATAATACACTCCTGAATCAATCTGATGCATTAATAGAGAAGTGGGGATAGATTTAAGAAACCCTCTGTGACAGTATGGCACAGAGGGTTTAGTATTTTTAAACCCAAGAAAGTTATCTTAAAAATTATCATGATTCTTCCTTTCGAAATTTCCTCTCCGATTCTTTTCGATCTAATCTTCTTAGTAAAAAACACAAATTAACTTCTTTTACAGCCACTCATCCTCATATCGCCAGACCACATACATGAAAACCCAGGTACAAAATCCTCCGGAATGCTAGTTGAAACCAGTCTGCCTGCTCCAGCCCAAACAAATCCCGATTCCATGAAAGATTAAAAAAATAACTGCTGCCACTTTATAACTTAATGTCAGAAAGTATCGTAAGTTATTGGAAAGGTGCTCTAGAAATGTGTTTGCCAAAGCAGAGCATGCTCCAGGTTAAAGGAGCTGCCACACGTACCAGTATGGTTTGGGAGATAAGAGAAATGTTTAGCAAGAGCATGCTCGGAAGCCAGTTTTGCCCCAATAATGCGGACGATGAAACCATAGCATGTTGGTGTCTTTAGGATAGAGGGTTTCATCAAAAGTATAGTTTCAATAGAATGAAAAGATAGTTTTTGGAAAAGTACACCAATAATTAAGGAGAATTCTTTCAATTCCTTATATGTGAAAGAATAATCAATAATTATTTACATTTTGTAATGTTTAGTATTGACATCAAGGAGTTAATTTGCTAAGTTATAAAAAAGCTTCGAAACTTTTCAAAATGGCAGGTGAAATAAAAATTATATTTAAATATGAAAGCGATTTAATCAAATTATAGTACAGGAGGTTTAACAGAAGTGATAAAAGCTTTTTATAATGCAAATATTATTACTGGAGAGAATAAAGAGGTAATAAATTCTGGAAAAGGCTATATTCTGTTTAACAATGATAATGGAAAAATCATTGATATAGGTGAGAATTTTGAAGAGAAAGCCAGCAGTCTGGTATACGATGAAACTTTTAATTTAAAAGGAAATTGGATTTTGCCGGGTTTAATAAATGGTCACGTTCATATTATGCGGAATGGGAGTGCCCATCCTGATGCTCTAATAAAAAATGAAAGCATGGAAATGATTACGCTGCACGCACTAAAAAATGCCAAAGAACATTTAGATATAGGTGTAACTTCAGTTAGAGACCTTGGCTCTACAGGTCTCACAACATTGGCAGTAAGGGATGCGGTTAAAACAGGTTTATTTGATGCTCCAAGTATTTCCAGCTGCGGCACACCGCTTATTATGACTGGCGGACACTTTAGGACGGGCAAGGAAGTTGACGGGGAAGATGAAGTTCGAAAAGGAACACGTCAATTATTAAAACAAGGTGTAGATGTGGTGAAACTATTTGCTACAGGCGGAATTTACTCTGAAGGTGAAGAACCCGGCTCTCCTCAATTAACGAAGGAAGAGATTCAAGTAGCGGTAGAAGAAGCGCATAAGAAAAATATTCCGGTTGCTTGCCACGCACAGGGGTTGACTGGAATTTATAATTGTTTGCATGCCGGAGTAGACACTATTGAGCATGCTATCTATGCAGATGAAAAGGCATTAGAGCTGTTTGTAACGCAGGGCACTTTTATGGTCCCTACTATGGTAGCAATGGTGCGTATAGCAGAAGGTAAAGAATATGGAATACCGGAGTATGCAGTAGAAAAGGCAAAAGTGGTCGTGGAAACCCACTTTAGCATGCTGGAAAAAGCGGTGGAATATGGAGTTAAAATTGCGACTGGAACGGATGCGGGATCTCCGTGCAATCCGCCTGAAGACTTATTTAAAGAATTGGAAATAATGAAACAGGCCGGAATGTCCGAGCTGGATGTGATAGAAGCTTCCACTTCCGTAGCAGCAGAGGCTATAAATTTTAAAGATCGCGGTGTACTAAGAAAAGGTGCCTATGCTGATATGTTAGTTGTTAACTCAAATCCACTGGATGACATTAAACATTTAAAGGAACAAAACATGGTGATAAAAAATGGAGAAATTATTAAAAATAACTAATTTAAAAGGGAGAATCAAAATGAGAATTTCAAAGTTCAGTATACTTTTTCTTGTCCTAATTATGTTGTTGGGTGCGTGCAACCAGGAAACAAATGGTGGTGGGGAAGAAAGCAGCGGCGGAGGAAATGACACCCTAACATGGGGATCGGCATCATTGGGTTCACAGGGTTATGTCATTATTGAAGCTTTGGCGTCTACTGCAAATAACTATGTCGATGATTTTAGAAATTCAACTATTTCTACTGCAGGGGGAGCAGAGAATATCGTATTGCTTGATCAGGGAGAAATTCAAATGGGACAGGCTACGAGTGATGTATTATATGCGGCCACAAACGGAATAGAACCTTTTCAGCAGGAAACGGAATTCAGCCAGGTTTTTGCCTATGGCTATTGGTCGCTGCCAATATTAGTGCCTATGGATTCAGATATTCAAACGATTGAGGACCTTAAAGGAAAGAGATTAAATGTAGGTACAACCGGCGGCTCCTCATCTATTATCGCCAATGCGGTACTGGGTGAAGAAGGATACGATATTATCGATGAGATAACGTTGGAACACTTAAACTATCAGGAAGCTGCAGATGCTTTAAATGCTGGACAAATTGACGCTTCTGTTTTGTTCCATATGGCCGGGAATTTAGTTGCAGCACCTTTTCAGGAATTAGCGCAGTCCATGGAGCTTAGACCATTGGAGTTTGATCAGGACATTTTGGAAACAGTGACCGAGAATAACCAGGGATTAAGTATTGAAACTGCTTTAGCCGATACGTTTGATTTTTATACAGAGGATGTGCAGGCGCCAGGTATGACAGGTATGCTTGTCACAAGGCCGGACACGGATGAAGATATTGTTTATGAACTGGTAAAAGTATTATATGAAAATGAGGAAGAAGTTCGCAACATCAGTCCTGAATTAAATATATTTGAATTGGATTATGCGGTGGAAGGTTTAGTTAAAGACTATCCTGTTCATCCCGGGGCAGCAAAATATTTCCAGGAACAGGGCATATGGGAAGACGACATGATCATTAGTGGGCAGTAAAGAACAAGGAGGAGATCTCCTCCTTGTTTTAGAAAGGAGAATTTAGGTGCGTAAATATAAATTCAACTTAGGATTAATTATCACCATCATTGCTGTTTTTGCCAGTTTGTACCATATGATTTCCACTCAATGGCTTGTTCTTTCACTTGATGAGCATAAGGTGCTCCACATTACTTTTGGGTTAGTGATTGTCTACCTGCTCTCGCTGCAAAAGGTTGAAGGAAAAGCCATTTTATTCAAAAAAATTTTAAGAGCGGTATTATTGGTGGCCGCCATAGCAGCTTCTGCTTTTATCCTTATAAACTATGAGTCTATATCTACTAATATCGGTCTTCCAAGTACCTCGGACACGATCGTAGGTTTCATACTTGTCGTCATAGTTTTAGAAGCAACACGCAGAGCATGGGGTTTCATTATTCCTTCTATTGTATTGGTCGCTATGTTATACGGGTATTTCGGTCAATATATGCCTGGCATACTTTATCATTCCGGTCTTTCATTTGAACGTTTAATAGCATATGCGAGTACAAATTTCCAAGGTATATATGGATCATTTACAGGGATCGGGGCAAGGGAAGTCTTTATGTTTGTTTTATTGGGAACTACGCTGCAGGCAGCAGGAGCCACTAATTTCTTTATGAAAATAGCCCAAGGTGTTGGTGGACGTTTCCGTTCAGGCCCTGCACAAGCTGCCGTGATTTCCAGTGCATTTATGGGATCGGTTTCCGGAAATATTTCTACCAATGTGGCTACAACCGGATCGATTACCATTCCGATGATGCATAAGAAAGGATTGAGCAGGGAATATGCAGGTGCAGTGGAAGCAGTAGCATCGACAGGTGGTCAAATCATGCCTCCTGTTATGGGAGCGGCGGCTTTTCTGATGGCCACTAATTTGGGTGTTTCCTATGCCGAAATTCTGATTGCAGCATTACTGCCGGCTCTAACGTATTACCTATATCTGGCGGTAAGTATACAAATCAGGGCAGTGAAGGTAAACCTTTCCATGAAAACGGATGAGAAGGTCAATACCCTGCAGGCATTAAAAGAAGATGGATATTTAATGATATCTTTAATTGTTTTGATACTAGCATTGTATGTAAGAGTGCCAGTAACCTTAGCGGCGTTATATGCAATCTTATCTTTGTTTATCTTAGTAGGAATTAAAAAATTTATTGTTCATAAAAACGTAAAAGTATTTTTGAAAGAAATGGGAGCATTCCTGGTGGAATCTTTAAAATCAGGTGCGATAAATGGGACAAAACTGGGCCTGATGATGGCCAGTCTTGGAATAATGATCGAGTTATTTGTGGTCACAGGTTTTGCTCAGCGAATGTCTTTCCAAATGATTGACTTAGCAGGAGGGTATCTGCCTCTGTTGCTGATTTTAGTGGCAATTACCTGTTTAATATTCGGTTTGGGAATGCCTACTACCGGAGCCTATCTCACGGTTGCATTATTAGCTGCACCAGCCATGATAAACTTTGGTGTTCCGGCAATGGTTGCCCATTTTTATGTATTTTACTTTGCGTTGATGGCTGCTGTAACTCCTCCAGTCGGAATCGGAGCTATCGTTGCTACAGGTATCTCCGGAGGTAACTATTTAAAAACAGCATTACATGCTACAAAGCTGGCACTGCCAGGCTTTTTGTTACCGATCTTTTTTGTCTATAGGCCTGACTTATTATTTGTTGACGCAAATTTATTTGAAGCCGTTTTTGCATTTGTTTCCACTTTAACCGGCTTAATAGCAATTAGTGCCTTGATTGAATGGTATTTTGTCGATAAATTAAAGATTTGGCAGGCATTACTCCTGCTGATTTCCTCCGCATTACTATTAATGCCGGAAGTAATCACATCTGTTGCTGGTTTAGTACTGTTTGGAGCAGTGATATTCATTCAGTATAAACTTAAACAGAGCAGTGTCGGTTTAAGTACAATTAACCAGAGTGGCTGATAAGACAAGTAGATTAAGGCAGCCCCCAAGAGGTGTGATGCTTTAGGGGGGAGCCTTTTTCTGGAAAATGGATGAGAGAGGCTGGACTTGAAGTGCAACAGATCGTTGGTAGATTTGTTTGTTGAAGTTCCCATTGAACAGGGAAAGCAACTGGAATAAACCAGGATTTACCCGTGGAAAGTGAGTGGTATTGCCGGACTTGCTGGCTGGAGTTTACTTTCCGGGGAGAAACTGGACATGCAGGAAATACACCATTGGATGACTGGAACGATACCTTAGTTGCATGCGTGTATTTTACTGGTAAAAAACAGAGGTTGCCGTGTTACCTGTAAAAAGAAAGAATCACCACAATCCGCTGGATTGGTCGGAAATTAGTGGTTGTGTACAAGCAGCGAACATTCTGAAGAAGTTTGTGATAAAACAAATGGAGTTTCAATTTCTTTAAAGAATAGGATAATTAACAGATTAATTTAATTACTGTTTTATTTAAATTTTTACTATACAAACAATAAAAACTATAGTAATATGTTGCATAATACCTAAAAACCCGAGAAATCGAATAACTTTTACTACTACTATTTTAGAGATGTTGTTGCATCTTCATTTTTTTACCTAAATTAAGAAACGGTGGTTCTAATATAGATACAAAAAGCTCGGGATTATTACGAAAGAGGTGATGTTAGTTAAATTGGCTGGAAGTATATTGATATTTTTGTGAGTTAAAATTCCGAAAATTGAAAAGGAGAATGTGATATGAAATTGCAATACATTATCCCCGGACCAATGCATAAAACCTCGGTGGGAATGGAAGAAGTGAACAGAAGACTGGCAAAATTGCAGGGATGGGCAAGTGCAGAAACAGAAGTTACTATCTCTACTGTTTCATCGGGGCCAGCGTCTATTGAATCCATGTATGAGGAATATTTAAGTGTCCCTGGGACAGCAAAGAATATAATAAAGGCTGAATCTGAAGGCCATGACGCTACGATCGTAGGGTGTTTCGGAGATCCGGGACTGGATGGGTTAAGAGAAGTATCCGATAAATTGGTCGTTGGGCCTGCTGGGGCATCAATGGGGACGGCTGTTACACTTGGCCAGAAATTTTCTGTTGTTACTGTTACTGACAGTATAATTAATGGTTTGGAAAAATTAGCCTGGGAAACTGGCGTATACCAAAAGCTCCAGTCTGTGCGCGCAATAAATTTACCGGTCATGGAAATCAATAAGAATCATGATCTGGCAGTGGAGCTGCTTATAAAAGAAGGGAAAAAGGCTATTGATAAAGATAAAGCTGAAGTTTTGATACTGGGTTGTATGAGTATGGGCTTTCTTGATGTTGCTGACAAAATGATGGAAGAGTTAGGTGTTCCGGTAATTAACCCTTCTAAAGTAAGCCTTAAGTTTGCAGAGGCACTTGTTTCGTCAAATTTGGAACATAGTAAGAAAGGCTATATGAAACCACCAAAAATGGAAAATAACAAGCGTATTGAAGACTTGTTTATTAAATGAGTGGGGTGAATTCAATGAAAGCTAAATTGACTGTTCTTATTCCGATGGGATTTGTTATGGGGTTATTTATGACTATAACGGCTTTTGCCGATAGCTATCCTGCCAAAGCGGAATTGGAATCGGAAATAATTGACGATACAGCGGCACTCGTAAAAATGGATTACTCGTTCAATGTTGATGAAGAAACAGAAAGTCTCCCATTTGAAGCAATTCTTTTTTTCAACAGTGGTATTGAGGATATTAGTGTCACAGTTAATGGCGAGCCGGGTAATTTCAGTTTTGAGGAACAAGATGAGAATTTAATAAGCGGGGAAATCATTTTGGACACAGAGTTATCTGATTCTTCAGAGGTTGATGTTCAAATAGATTACCGTGTAACAAATGCTGTCATGAATGATGGGAATAATTTTGAAGTGAATATACCGGTTATTGCAAGTACATTATTACCGTTAGAAGCGGCACCTGGTTTCTTTGAATTTAATGTGGACATTCCGGAAGGATCAACTGTCACAGGTGGCTTTCCATCTGCATATACAGCGGACGGCTCCAATGGCGTATCTTCTGATTTGCAGGTAATGTCTTCTCTGCTTTCGTTTGATGGAAGTATAAATGAGGTACCATTCTTTACTTTTAATAGAATTGTAGATTTTTCAGTTGTATTATTACTGATTGCTGCTATTGCAGCTGCCTGGATGTTAAATCGAAAAAAACCTACTAAGTTAGAGGGGGAGAAAGAATGGGGTTAGGTTTTATATATTGGGGTGTGTTTGTTGTCTACGGTGTAATCACTTTAGGATATATCATTTGGATGTATCTGGCTAATAAATCTGAATCGGAAAGGAGTGAATAACATTGGATATCCAAATCATTGTTTTTGTTGGTTATTTTATACTTCTGCTTGTCATTGGAATTGTTTCTTATAAAAATACGGAAAATGCCCAGGACTATTGGATTGCAGGTGGTAATTTAGGCTGGGCGGTCGGTGGCGCCAGTATTGCATCAACCCAAATGAGTTCAGGGCTTTTTATCGGGACAATAGGAACAATGTACGCAGTCGGATGGTCTTTTGGCTGGATTGTATTGGTTTTTCCTTTTGCTTATTGGTTTATGGTTGCTTTTATTGCTCCACGGTTTACAAGAGTAAAAAGAAATTCTTTGCCCGATTTTATTGAAACACGTTATTACAGTAAAAACGCCAGAATAATAGCGGCTATCATCATCCTTGTTACGATGGTTGTTTATATTCAGGCACAAATAGTTGCAGGCGGACTCATTGCCAATATCATTTTCGGCATTCCAACCGAGCAAGGAATGCTTTTGTTTACTGCTATCTTAATCATTTACTCTGTTATTGGCGGGATGATGGCAGTTATGTATACAGATTTTGTTCAAATGATGGTAATGGTTTTGGGTGCGATTATCTCTGTGCCACTGGCTATCCGCCATATGGGAGGAACGGATAATTTATTATCTTATGTTCAGTCGGTAAGTCCTATTACGTTTACCTGGGAAGGAATGCCGCCGGCAGTACTGTTCACCATGGGCTTGGCATTTCTATTGGGAGCTGTTGCAAGACCTGAGCAATTGGTTCGCTTTTACGCAATGAAAGATATGAAGACAATTCGTAAAGGGATTTTATTTACTATTATTCTCGTAGGGGTTGCTCATTTCTTTGTCTACTATTTAGCTCTGTCCAGTACAGTTCTATTTCCTGCATTGCCTACAGGAGACCTGGCCATGCCTATGATTGCAACTAGTGTATTGCCACCATTAATTGGCGGAATTTTGCTGGCTGCAGTTACATCTGCCATGATGTCTACCGTTGATTCACTATTAATTGTAGCCGGCTCAGCATTATCAAATGATATTTATCAGCCGATATTCGATCCAAAAGCCTCAGAGAAACGTAAAATATGGGTTGGCCGGATCGGTGTTGTTATAGCAGGGACAGTACCTGTTGTATTATTACTGTTTGGTATCGGTCAAGGGGAATTAGTTCAAATTATGGTTGCTTTGTTTAGTGCGCTTATGGCTTCCAGCTTTCTCATGCCTGTAGTTTTAGGTGTTTTATGGAAGAGAACGACAAAAGAAGGAGCTATCAGTGCCATGATTGGTGGATTATTAGCTTGCTTTGGCTGGCGTTTGCTTGGCTTCCATAGTTTTCTGGATCCAGTGGTTGCCGGATTTATTGTCTCCACTATCTTGATCGTTGTCGTTAGCTTAATGACGCCGGCACCGCCTAAGTACGCAACAGATCCATTTTTTAAAGGTGAGAAGAAAGTTGCTTAAACGTAAAAGGAGGTATGTACGTGTATCAGTTAATCAAGTCAAAAGCTATTTTGGATGGAACAGGCAGTGCACCTATTCCTGAAGGTTGCTTGCTTATTCAAAACGATAGAATTGCTGGTATAGGAAAAGAGGAGGAGTTTGCAGGATTAGATGGCATAGTGGAGATGGTGGACTGCACTTCTCATTATATCCTTCCGGGACTGATCGATAGTCATAATCATTTGTCTATCGTTCCTGCGTTGGGAGATCAACTCGGCCAAATGGCTTTACCTCCGGGCCGGAATATACTGAGAAGCCTGCCGAATATTCAAAAAAGCTTACAATCGGGTGTTACCACCATGCGGATTGTCGGAGAAGAGAATTTTATTGATATTGACATAAAAAAAGCAATTGAAGAAGAGTTGATTCCGGGTCCCAGGCTGCTTGTTAGCGGCCGGGGGCTAGTGGCAAGCAATGGGCATGGCGCAGCTTTAACGGTTTCGGATGGGGAAGAGGAAATTCGCAGGCATGCTAGAGAAAATTTTGCCAAAGGTGCTGATTTAATCAAATTGTTTGTAACCGGAGGGATTAGCAGCAGCAAAACAGGCATTGATTTTTGCAGCTACAGCAGCAAGGAAGTCAGAATGGCAGTAGAGGAAGCGGATAGGTACGGTTCCTATGTGGCTGCACATGCACATGGGGGACCAGGACTGGATTTATGTATAGAGGAAGGTGTCCGGACTATCGAGCACGCTGCCCTGATAAATGAATCTCAACTTGAAGGTGTTGTGAATAAAGACCTGTGGATCATCGGGACGTTTTCCATCCTTTTTCATGAGACAGGTATAGAACAAACTGACTTCAATGATCCAGTTATAAAGGATAAAGTATTGCGGACCAGGGAAATTGTTTCCGAGAATTTTCACCGTGTCATCCATTCAGGTGCGAACCTGGCACTAGGCACAGACAGTATGCACGGATTGCTTGCGTATGAAATGGAATGTTTAGTCCGGTTTGGCGCTACGAATATACAGGCGATTTCAGCTGTAACTAAGCATGCTGCAGAGGCTCTGCGGATTGAAGACCGGCTTGGCACACTTGAAAAAGGAAAGATTGCAGATTTTATAGGATTGCCAGCTAATCCACTGGATGATATTAAAAACATGTCACAGGTTGAATTTGTTTATAAGAATGGAAAACAGATTACTTGATTTGGTGAAGGTGCAGCGTATGGCCCAGAAGAATAGAAACCATTAATAAAAGTTTTTTATATTTTTTCAAATGAAACTAGACTCGAATTGGAGCATGATTATTTGATGTTAAAGCACAATTAATGGAAGGAGGATTAAATTTAGTGAATAATTTTCCAAAAGAAATGAAAGCTGCGGTTATACGGGAACATGGCGGGCCTGAAGTAATACGTATGGAAACAGTTCCGGTTCCCCAACTTCAGCCAAACGAAGCGTTAATTAAGGTGAAATATACAGCTTTAAATCATTTGGATATATTTGCAAGAGAGGGGTTGAAGGGGCCGGGTGTCCCTAAGATTACGTTGCCGCATGTTTCCGGAGTAGACATTGTAGGTGAGGTTATCGCCTACGGATCTGCGAAAGGGGGTGGAAGAGAAGATCTGCCGGAACTAAATACCCGTGTTCTGGTAAATTCTGCTTTCGGCTGTGGAACCTGCCGGTATTGTCGTAACGCGGAACCCAGTATGTGTAAAAATTATAAAATAGTAGGAGAGCATTTGTGGGGAGGTTTGGCGGAATATGTTAAAGTACCCGCTCAAAATATTATAGAAATACCGGAGCATGTCAGTTCTGTTAAAGCTGCTGCAGTGCCTGCTGTATACACCACTGCCTGGAGGGGTGCCGTAACTGTTGGTCGGATTAAGCCGTCCGACACAGTATTGGTTGTAGGTGCTTCAGGTGGTTTAGGTTCAGCTCAGATGCAAATTGCCGTCTTAATGGGTGCCGAGGTCATCGCTATTGTAGGAAATGAAGAAAAACGACAAAAAGCGCTGGCTATGGGTGCATCCGAAGCTTTCTATTCACATGAAAATTGGCTGGAGAAAGTGATGGATTGGACTAACGGTTATGGTGTTCAATTAGCGTTGGATTGCGTGGGTGTCAAAACGATCAGGAATAGCCTGAATGCCCTTGATCAAGGTGGAAAGTTAATCTTATCCGGCGCAACATCAGGTGACTTTCCTGATATAAGTATTCGTGAGATTTATCAGCACCATCGAAAAATACTCGGAGCACCAATGGGCAACTGGGAAGACTTTTTGCAGGTAACCTCTTTGGTTTTCCGGGGAAAATTGGATCCTGTTATTCATAAAGTCTATCCATTAAATGAACTTGGTGACGCACAGGAAGCCTTAGCAAAACGAAGTCATTTCGGGAAAATTGTGATAGAAATAGACCCATCTTAGTATATACAGAAAGGTGAGAAATTAAATGAAGAAAAAGAATTATAATGGATATAAATCTTATCAGTATTTGGAACCGGGAGTTGATTACAAGGAATTTAAGTTAGCAAAAGAAATCGACCGTGTTCCCGAGTATAAAGTACCTGTAACAGAGCAAGAAGAGAAACGTGTTCAAAAGTTATTTGAGGAAAATATTACAATCTCGCTGCATGATCATATGTTTATTACTCCTGAAAATTTGGATGAATTTATGGAGTTTCGAAGGTGGGGAAGAGATTTTACCGGCTACGAGGGATTAAGTAAATCCGGTTTAGATGCTTTTTTTGATAATATGATGGATGGAACTGCGATGATAACCTCCCGTGCAGGCTGGAAATGGGAAGATGTCATTTTTGACTTAGGCATGCGGTTAAGTGATATCGCTCATCAGGATATGGTAATCGTAGGGAAAACGGTAGATGACATCGTTCAAGCAAAAGAAAACGGTCAAATTGCATTTATACCTTCTCTTGAAGCCTCCACCATGATTGAAAATGAATTGGATCGTTTAGACGTTTTATATGGCCTCGGTGTCAGGTCAATTGGAATTGCTTATAGTGAGGGAAATAGTTTAGGTGCAGGACTAAAGGAACCGGGTGATGGAGGATTAACGGAGTTTGGTCGCCTGGCAGTAAAACGCATGAATAAATTAGGGTTGGCAATAGATATTTCGCACTCGGGAGACAAAACTTCCATGGACACTATAGAAGTAAGTGATAAACCTATTTTTATCACTCACTCCGGTGCCCGTGCCTTGTGGGACAGTAAAAGATTGAAGCCGGATGATATTATTAAAGCCTGTGCAGAAAAGGGTGGAGTAATCGGGATTGAAGCTGCTCCCCATACTACGATAACCAGGGATCAAAGAGTCCATACAATCGATTCATTTATGGAGCATTTCGAGTATTGTGCAAACCTGGTAGGTATTGAACATGTTGCATTTGGGCCTGATGTGCTTTTTGGTGACCATGTAGGGCTGCATAACGCACTAGCAGGGGCTCTGTCAATTTCAGCAGCACATGGAAAAAATGAATTTGAAAAAGTGGAATATGTTAAGGGGATAGAAAACCCGGTAGAAGCATTTCCGAATATCGTTCGCTGGTTAGTGAAGCATGGTTACTCGGATGAAGATATTTCAAAGGTTATTGGCGGAAATATTTTACGTGTACTTGATGAAGTATGGTACTAATCTATTATTGAGAGAGCGAAGTATCTAAAATAATAGTGATAGCTGAATAAGGAGAATTTTAGTTTGACTTGGGGTATGATGGTTAATGTCATGCCCCTTTTCACGGAGAAGTAATGACAGGCTCCAATAGATTTGTCATAATAGATTGTAATGTACATATTTAGTATGAATGAAGGGGTAATGATATGGCAAAGTTAAAAACATTGGAAAATGCACTCAAAACATTAAATTGTTTCACGTATAAAAATCCGTCATGGGGAGTTCGCGAGTTAGGCAGGGAAACAGGCTTGAACCATTCGGTGGTGTATCGTATTCTATCAACATTTGAGGAATTCGGGTATTTAAGAAAAAGCAGATTTAATGATAAATATGAATTAGGATTCAAACATTTGGAGTTTGCCGGGTTATTACAAGATAACTTAAATATACCCGAAGTCATGCAGCCTAAAATGAAGGAATTAACCGATCAAATAGGGGAGTCGACAGTGTTAACCTGGTTGGATGGTGATGAAGGTGTATATATCAATATAATTGAAAGCGCTCAAAAGGTAAAATTTCATGAATCTCTCGGAGCAAGAGCGCCCCTTGTATACGGCGCATCTCACAAAATTATTCTTGCATATCTTTCAGAAGCAGACCAGGATAGAATAATCAGTTTCCATTTAGGTGAGGAAGAAAAGGCTCAGAACCTAAAAGAAGAGCTTGATGCCTTACAAACTCAAGGGTGGGCATATTCCAGCGGAGAATATTTGGATGGAGTGACAGCGATTGCAGTCCCCTTATATAATCGTAACGAAGATATTATTGGTTCTCTATCAATCGCAGGTCCAAGTTTCAGAATTCCGTATGAAAAAAGCATGGAATACTTAGTTTTATTACAAAAAACGCAAGAAGACTTACAGCATTCATTAAATAGAATACTTTTTTGAAAAATAATAAATATATACCATCCTAGAAGCTTCAATATAGTGCACAGAAGGCCTTTTGTTTTGCGGTCGCCATAAATCTCCTGGCATCAGCAGCTAATCTAATATATCATGGGTTCCTTAAGTTCGGCCTGCAGGCTCTGCTGATCATCTATCCAGACGGATCATTCATTCCAATCTGCTTTCTCCTGCCAAAAAGCCAAACCACCGGTTCACACCTGAGGTTTGGCTTATTATAATTGGTAAATAATTCCGAAATTTAAAGTCCTATTTCATTTACAGCATGTGTTGCATCTTCATTGCTAAATCCTTCATATTCAAGCTGTTCAATTAAGCCGCTTCTGGAGAAACTCGTATAGTCTAAGTAATTTTCAGCCATTTTGACAGCCTGCTCTTTCCAACTTACACTTAATTGATCTACTGCATAAGCAGCGTCTGCATCATTGAATCCTTCATATTTTAATTGTTCTATCAATCCGCTTTTTGAGAAAGCCGTATAATCCAAATAACTTTTAGCCATATTCACTGCATTTTTTTGTGAGGGTGTTTCATCCTCGGACTTTTCTTTCGTTCCCGAAGCTGAATCCTCTGCTTCCTTCTCTGGCGATTCTTTAGTGTCTTTTTCCGATTCGGCTTCTGCTGCTGTGGCGACTTCATCTTCTGTTTTACTGATTTCATCTTGAAGTGATGCTAAAGTGTCCTCTGCATCTTCTACTTCTTTTATAATATCATCTTTATTATTGGCTAGTTCTTCTAAACCCTCATATTTTTCCTTGTTTTCTTCAAGTTCACTTTCAACATCGGTTAATTCGTCTTGCTTTTCTGCCAATTCCTCATTAACGGATGCTAATTCGTCTTCAGCTTCTTCAATTTCCGCCTGCAGTTCTTCGTAATTGAGCGCTTCCCCTGCTATATCTACAGTTTCTTCGGAACAAGCTGCCAACAATAAAACAGAAAACAGCAGCACTAGGTATTTCCTCACCTTATCCATCCCCTCCCGCCCTTTAATGTAGTTCAATTATCCTACAATGGGTAGTTTTTCGCAATAACGAATGATTGGAGACAGACAGGTGAGGGGATTTGCTGGCTTGGCAAGCTCCCGGGGGAGCAGCCTGCCCTGAAACACAGTGGTGGGATGTCTTCCATAAACTCACTAGAATCGATGCGGCTATTGTATCGGCCGGATTCAGTAATAGGGGGGACGCTTTCCATGGACCTGCTGCATCACACCCTACCCTTTAACCCTCTCCACAATCTCCCTCAAGGCAATCCTCGACTCAGGAAAATTGTAAATCGGATAAATATGGACCATTTTAGGAGCTTCCATATAATTCACTGAAACACCCTGTTCTTTTGCGGCAGCCACAAACCTCCTGGCATCAGCAGCCAATATATCATGGGTTCCCATAAATATGGTGATAGCTGCCAGTCCATGAAAATTCCCATATAGCGGGCTTACTTTTGGATGTTTTGTGTCCGTTGTGCCGGCATACATTTTACCTGCTTCCATTAATCCCTGCCTGACAAGAAAGGGATCATTTTTTTCTATTGCGGCAATTTCAGGGTTTGTTAAAGATAGATCCAGCCAGGGAGAGATGAGAATAATCTGTTCCGGCTGTTCCAGTTGTTTTTCCTTTAATAATTGTGCCAGTACGAGGGCAAGTCCGCCGCCTGCTGAATCCCCCATAATAATCAAGTTTTCCGGATTTTTCATTGAATTTATTTTTTCCAAATACAAATCATGGATAAACGTAAGCGTCTCCTGATAGGTGTGCTCCGGGGCAAGCGGATACAGTGGAAGGATAATGGTACAATTTAATTCATCGACCAGTTTGGCCAGGAAATTCCAGTGAAGTCTTGATATCCGGTATACATATGCGCCGCCGTGCACATAGAAAATAGATTTATCGCTGGCATGTGCCTGTCTCGGCTGCAACTCATAATAAACATTGCCGTTCATTTCTCCCTTTTTAATCTTTATTTTTTTATACAATTTTTTAGGCGGTTCGTCACTCAGCATTCTTCTCTTGTTAATGGCTTTGATCAAATCTTCGCCGGACTTCTCCCAGAACTTCCTGCTTCTGCTCAATTTCAGCAGCAGTTTGAATCCCCTGCTTTTTACACTTTCCTTTGTATATGTTTCCCCTGTGTCCATCATTTTTTCTCCCGCCCGTTTTTATTAAAATCCATATTCTCATTTTACCACTAATATCACTGGATAACGAGTTCTCTTGCTTTAAGCGAAAAGGCTGGCGTAACTTTTCTTTTTCGGCTTTTTTCGTGAAAATCTCCGGCCGTTCTGCTGTTTCTGTCTTTGCTCTCTTCCATGTGGTACAATAACCTGGAACTCACTTGAAGGGACTGAAAATGGATGGGGGACAATACGTGGTATCGATTGGATAATGCCGGAAAATTATATTCATCTATTATATCTTCACGTGCGACCACCTTGTTTCGACTTTCTGCGACACTCACTTCTCCTGTTCATCCGGAATATTTGCAGCGTGCCCTGGAAGCCACATTGGAGCGCTTCCCCTTTTTCAAGGTGCAATTAAAACAAGGGTTCTTCTGGCATTATTTTGAAAAAACAGACCGAACGCCTGAAGTGGAAAAGGAAAAATATCATCCGTGTATCAGTTTATCAATTAAAAAACGCGGTTCTTTTCCGTACCGGGTGTATTATTATAATAACCGGATTGCACTGGAGCTTTCCCATAGTTTAACCGATGGAACGGGGGGACTTCGGTTTTTAAGTGAGCTTGTCCGTCAATACTTGTATTTGAAGGAATCCATCCCGGTCAAACAGGAAACGGTAAGTGAGGAACAGCTATTATCAGAAACAGAGAATGCTTTCCGAAAGTACTATAATAAGGATATTCCCGCACCAAGAACGCGTCTGGGAAAATCATTTAAATTGCCGCTTCCATTGGATGAAAAGGGATATTATCATATTGTTACAGGGATTATTGATGTCAGAAAGCTAAAGGAAAAGGCCAGTGCCTATCAAGCCTCCATCAACCTCTTCCTTACAGCCGTTTATATTGAAAGTCTGTTAAAAATACAGGAAAAAGTCGCTATTAAAAAACGTCCGATTGTCATAAATGTTCCAGTAAATATGCGCGCCTTCTTTGAAAGTGATACGATGCGTAACTTCTTTGTAAGTATTACCCCATCAATTGATGCAAGACTTGGTGAGTATACATTTGAAGAAATTATCCAGGAGCTGAAAATTGAGTTCAGCCGCCTGCTTACACCAAAAAAGCTAAGTCAATATATCAAGCGCAGTGTAATGGGGGAAAAATTTCTCGCACTGCGATTAATGCCGTCGCCAATAAAAGATATCGTTGCACCTTCGATTTACTCTTTTTTCGGGGAAGGGCAATATACAAGCGGCCTGTCGAACCTCGGTATGATCCGGATGCCGGAAGAAACGGAAGATTATATTGAAAGAGTGGAGTGTTATCCGCCTCCCAGTATTGGTAATAAGGTGAAGGCGATGATTACCAGTTACCGGAACCATATGTATATTTCATTTGGAAATTTATCAAGGGACCGGATGCTGGAGCGGGAGTTTTTCAGGAGAATCCGAAGCCTGGGTGTGGAAGTGACGATCGAAACCAATGATGAGGAGATGTAAGGATGGCTTATTGTCCTAAATGCGGGATACGGGTGGAAGGCGATAATCGGCCATGTCCTCTTTGCAGCTTTCCCATTCCAAAAGTGAATGAAGACGATACGGAAGGCTTGAGGGCCAGAAAGTTTCCCAAAGCAGCAAACCCGTACCCTGATTATACGAGAAGAGTGCTGAACCGGATTTTTATTTTTACCACTTTAGCAGTGTTTGTAGCTGTCAGCCTCATGTTTTATATAGATTATTTCCTGAATGACAGGTTCACCTGGTCCAGATACAGCAACTTAAGTGTTTTTGCCGGCTGGGTTTTGTTGTTCTTTTCATTCGGTTATGTTCAAAGTTATTACAAGGTGATTATTGGAATTGGGCTGAATGCGCTTGTTTTATTATTTGGATTGGACCGCTTTGATGGCACGCTGGACTGGTTTATGCCGCTCGCTTTTCCGATTGTGACCGGGGTTACGGTGATCTGTATCGGATATTGGAGTGTCATCCGGGCGTTATCGGTGCGGGGCTTTAATGTAATCGGCTCCCTTTTCATAGCGCTTGTCATTCTGGCCATGTGGGTGAACTTTTTCATTCAAAGCTATCAGAGTGAAACCAATCTATGGAGCTGGATCATCGTGACAGTGCTGCAGCTTATTCCAGTGCTCTTGATCATGCTCGCTGTAAAATATGTCATGCCTGAGCGAATGAAGCAGAAGATTGCAAGGAAGTTTCATTTGTGAGAGAAAGATCATCTTCATAACGAAGCTGTATTTTTATTGGGAATGCAGCTGTTGTGATGGGCATTTTTTTAATTTTATAGGTTATGGGAAGTTCCGCTGTTTTTTGGCGGGACTTTTTGGTTTATATTGTGACTTGCTTTTGATTTTTGAAGGAGGAGTTTACATACAATGTAATACAAACAAGTTACGATTGCTGCAAATCATCACATAGCTGCGGTAACTGAAGAGCTTTCCAATCATCACGAGTCTTAAGTTTATTCCTCACGAATTCAAATAGATGTTCTTCAGAAACTTTTTTCGTTACCATTCTTCCTAATTGTATACGTGTTTTACTTTTAATCCCTTTAATCACATTACTTTGTTCCAATAACTCTAATAACTCATTTTTCCATAAAAATTGCGTTAAATGAAGCGGTTCAATTTTATTATTAATTGAGGCTTCTCTAATTGTTTCCACTGTTAGAGAGCCTTCTTTTTTTCGTACACATAATACTCCCCACCATTCAGGTATCATTTTCATTGCTCTGGGATAATGGTTTTCTGAAACAACCAGGGTTAATGTATCAAATACTTTATTATATATTTCAATTTGGGCGGGAAGTCTGGCAAGCGTATCTTTTTCGCTCTTTATTTCATACCCGTGAAGTTGCCCGTTTACTACAGCCAAATCAATTCTCGCTGCACCAAAACATACATCTAACTCATTAACAACTACGGTTGAGGTATCCGACATATACGCTTGAATACCAGTAAAGTTTTTAATAAGTATTTTTCTAATATCTTTATCATAAACGTCCACTTATTTCATCCCCCATTTAATATTCATGGTCAATTGATTATATCGGACTGTTATCTAATTTTATTGATAGAAGACAAAATAGATACCTTTAACCGGAAAGTGGTGAATTCAGCTTAATTTAAGCAGGCAGGACTCAATCCTCAATATAGCTTTGGCATCTAGCTAATAGAAGTATTTGTAATTTACAGCTCCTCATTTGTCCCATAGGTGATAGATTAATTCCATTAAGTGGGCTTGGGCGTACAATTTCATTTAGAATAAAAAAACTTTACTATTATGAGCACTAATTTTATCCAACTGTATTATGTGTTTTTTAACATAGTTATAATATATCATAAAAAAAGACTCTACCCATAAGGCAGAGCCCTTTTCATATTCTTCTATTAACGAAGTAACTGAAGTACTCCCTGCGGTTGTTGGTTGGCTTGAGCTAACATTGACTGTGCCGCTTGTGAAAGGATGTTGTTCTTAGTGAACTCCATCATTTCTTTCGCCATGTCGACGTCTCGGATACGTGATTCTGCAGCAGTTAGGTTTTCTGCAGAAGTTCCAAGGTTGTTGATTGTGTGCTCTAAACGGTTTTGATGTGCACCAAGTTTTGAACGTTCAGCTGAAACGTCATCAATTGCGCTTTGAATTGTACCTATTGCTGAATCTGCCGCAGTTTGAGAAGAAATATCGATGCCACCATTAACTACAGCATCTGTTACAGTTGGAGTATCTCCGGATTCGTCTACTGACATAGCGGAACCTGTACCGTCATCTACACCTAAGGAGTTTGCATCCATTGCACCAATTGTAAGGCTAAGAGATTGTCCCTCATTAGCACCAATATGGAATGTTCCATCAAATTCTCCACCAACTAGATTCTGTGTATTAAATTCAGTATTGTTAGAAATCCTTGTTATTTCTTCTGCCAACTGGTCTACTTCTTTTTGTAATTCTGCACGATCAGAATCAGTGTTAGTATCGTTAGCACTTTGTACGGCTAACTCACGCATTCTTTGAAGAATTGAATGTGTTTCATTCAATGCTCCTTCAGCGGTTTGTATTAAAGAAATACCGTCTTGAGCATTTGTAGATGCTTGCTCTAATCCACGAATCTGTCCACGCATTTTCTCAGAAATTGCTAAACCTGCTGCGTCGTCCCCAGCCTTGTTAATTCCAAGACCTGAAGAAAGCTTCTCCAATGAATTCTGTACTGCACCTTGGTTTGCTCCTAATTGCCTATGTGCATTAAGAGCTGAAATGTTGTGATTGATAATCATTTTACCTTACCTCCGTGTTTTTTATTTTACTAGCAAGACCTATCCTTTTGAAATGCTAGTCTATATAATAATCTCCCGTGTTTAGGAGTTATTACCTTCATAAATCTCTCCACGCACAATCCTAAACTCTGGTGGAGCTGTGATTCTGAGTTTGAGCGCACTTTTTGCGCTGGCCTCAGTCTTCACCACTTTAATTTCAATTTCCCTGCCCTGATCATCCAGGACAACTACTTTTTCCCCGGGTTTTCTACCCAACATCAATGCCATGGCTCATCATCCTCCCTGATGACTTATTACTTATATCGGCAGTATTAGGGAATGTTTAATTATTTTATAAAAATATTTTTGCTGCAGAAGTTATTGCATTTGCTTAGGGAACAGTAAACAGTCTATACAAAAAACAAAGTGGATGAAAACGAGGCAGAATTTAAGCTAATCGTAACCCGAAGTCATTCTCTAAACTATAAAGCGGTACCCGCAAATAGGGGCACCGCTGCAATCAATAGTTTTATTCGTTTTTCGGTGCCCGGTAACCGGCATTTTCTGCTTCTTCTGTTGAACAGAACCACTGTACCACATTGGTAGTTCGATCATAGTATGTGCTGCCGGGAACATGATAAATACCACTTTCGCTTCCTTTTATATCACATTCACCACTGGAAGTTGAGGAATTGTCACTTGAAACGGATTCACTGGCAACTTCCTGTTCTGAAGAAGATGAAGTGCCTGAGCTGTTACTGTCATTATTACTGCCGTTTGAAGAAGCAGTACTGCTGGATATGGCCTTTTCTTTTTCCTTTAACTGCTCCTCTAATTCATCAATCTCTGCCTCTAAATCACTTATTTCTTCCGGATATGTTCCGATGTCTTCCGAGAGTGCATCATAGTCCTTCTGTAAATTTTCTTTCTCTTCTTCAATACTGGATAGCTCCTCGGTAAGCGTTTCCATTTCTGTTTCAAGATTGTCCAGTTTTTCTTCAAGATCTGTATTGGATGCAGTGAGTTCCTCATTTTCCTTTGCCAGCACCTGGTTCTTTTCCAATTCCGCTTCCAGACTTGCTGCTTTATCTGATTCCCCTACACCAGCCAGTATAACCGATGCTGCAATAATTGCTGAAACGGAATAGATTATCTTTTTCTTTTGACTGATGTCTTTTGTCCGAAACCATAAAAAACCAAGTCCTGCAAGTAAGAGCAAAATCACGATTCCTTCCATTTATATTCCCTCCCTTCTAATAGGTAGAAACTATTTTATTGCAAATCCAATCAATTGGATTTATGCCAAAGTACAGATTTTGCTTTATTATGTATGTTTTTGTCTTTTGCTGTTACTTATTATTTTAAAGTAACTTCCATGTTTTACTAAGGTAGGAAAGTACTGTTTTTCAGTTTATTTATAAAATTAAATAAACATAAATACCTATTTATACAAATTCAGCAAAACCCTGGCAGTTTTTCTGTAAATAATTGACTTTATTGTGCCAGTTAATAAGTTAACTATTAGATGTCTCAAGTGGAAATAGGGAGGGGGCTCACTATTATTCAAAAAAAGCAGTTTTTTTATTTCAGGGATTTAACGCAGTAAGAAATTTTTCTGTTTTAAATAGTGTAATGAGTGGGCGGCTGTCTTATAAAATTCCATTAACCATAAACAAAAAAATAAAATAATACTTGCAATTCTATATATTTATATTTATAATGCAAATTAAGGTAATGATGTTTAACTTAAAGGTAATTATTACTTACAGTAATAATGTAAACACATTCAATAAGTAAACTTAAAATGTAAGCGATTTCCCGATTGTGGACTGAGCGGATGAGGAGTGATTTCAGCTCTCTGTCCGCCTCATTGACATCACATTAGCAAAGGAGGATCTTTTTGCGAAAGAAAATCTTATACATACCAATTGGAAGAAAAACATTTGATTTGGAGGCAGCAGAAGTTCAGAGGGAAAAATCTTTACGATACCTGCATCAAATTCATAAGGATGTTATTCAGCCGGAAGGAATTATTACTTCACCGGAGGAATTGGAAGCGTTTTTAAGCAAGGTGGATCGTGAAGCTGTGATGGCAACTATATATCAAAGTGTTACTTTTGCTGATGCTGCATTCATACAAAACATCATTAAAAAGGTGAGCGCACCGGTTATTGTCTGGTCTGTGCGTGAACCGAGTATTGGCGGGAGGCTGCGCCTGAATTCTTTAACAGGGGGCAACAGCACATGTCATTTCCTTCGTTCGGAGGGGCATCCATACAGCTTTGTATATGGGAATGCAGATGAATCACAGGTGCAGGAAAAATTACGGAAACAGCTGTCTGTATTAAAGGTCATTCAGCGGCTGCAAAAGCTGAAAATAGGTGTTGTTGGCGAATATCCGCCGGGTTTTTTCTTTTCCGATACAGATGAACAGCTGTTGGAAAAGGAAATTGGGCCTGTCGTAGAAACCTTTGATCTGCATAAAGCTTTTAAGGAAAGCCTGGAAATCCCCAAAAATGAATACGAAAACATGATTAGCCGGGCAGAGAAACAAGTGATTGGTTTAAATAAAAACGAAGAAACCGTGAAACGTTTTGCTCAATTTTCAACGTATGTAGAAAAGGAAATTCAAAAGAAAGCGATTTCTGCACTTGCTATTAGATGCTGGCCGGATTTCTTTAATGAACTGGGAGCTGCTGCATGTTCCACTCTGTCCCAATTTACGGAAGAAGGGGTTGTTTCGGCCTGTGAATCAGACATTCATGGATCAATCTCCATGTTTATTTTACGGGAGCTTGCCAATGGTGAAGCGCCTTACCTTGGTGATATGGTTCATATTAATGAGGCCAGTAATGGGGCGGTATTCTGGCACTGCGGTGCGGGGGCTTATTCGCTGGCTCATCCTGCCCAGGGGGCGCAGGCTGGTGTTCATCCAAACAGAAAATTGGGTTTCGCATTGGATTTTGGCCTGAAACCGGGAACCGTAACATTGATGAGATTAAGCTATACGAAGGCCGATGGATTTCGTATTCTTGTCATGCGCGGGAAAGCTCTTGATACACCACAGCCTTTTCATGGCACTTCTGTCGAGGTGGAGCTGGAGACAAATATAAATGAAACATTGTACAGCTTAATGGATGAGGGTTTTGAACCCCACTATGCCCTGGTTTATGCTGATGTAGTGGATGAACTCATCGAACTGGGGCGTCAGCTGGGTGTGGAAACAAAAGTATATGTCAGATAATCTCCTTACTGTAAAAAGGCAGGTCCATCCTTCATTATTTAATCAAGGTAATAGAATCAGCAGATTAATCGTATACCATATATTTGGTGAAAGGAGGGATACTTAAAATGAAAAAAGTGGCTATTGGGCAGGCTGGTGGTCCTACATCGGTTATTAATGCAACGCTGGTTGGCCTGGTTAAGGAATTAATGCATGATGTCCAATTATCTTTTATATGCAATGGATATGATGGGCTGGTTCATGAAAACATGAGAAAAGGCAATAATCCATTTTTAAACTGGATATTTCAGCAGGAAAACAAGCCGGGTGCCTGTCTGGGGTCAGGAAGATACCCTATGTCACATGAAGAAGTAGTTCATGCAGTAGAATTCCTGAAAAATGAAAAAGTAAACACCCTTATTTTTATAGGCGGAAATGGAACAATGGAAGCCTTGCATCGTATTGATCTTGAGGCCATGAAGCAGGGATATGAATTGCAGGTGATCGGGATTCCCAAAACAGTGGATAATGATATTAATTACACAGACCATGCACCCGGGTTTGGGAGTGCGGCAAACTATGTGGCACATGCAACAAGGAATTTGAGCTATGATCTGCAATCGATGAAAAATTTTGAGCAAGTAAGAATCATAGAAACGATGGGCAGGAATGCAGGCTGGCTTGCTGCTGCTTCCGGTTATTTTAAAAAATCTGAAGAAGAAGGTCCGCACATTATAGCATTGCCTGAACGCAGGATGCGTAAAGAAAGCCTGATGAGTGCGATAGAATCTGCAGTCAGCCGTTATGGGTATGCCGTAATGGTAGTAAGTGAAGGTGTCGTGTGGGAAGAAGGAAACCAAATTGAAAAAGACATTATCCATGATCGCATTGTTTTAGGGGGGATATCCAATGAAATTGAAAATAGTATAACTGAACAGCTGCATGTAAAAGTGCGATCTGAAATATTGGGTATGAATCAAAGATCTTTTTCCCCCCTCGTTTCACCAGTAGATAAAGAGGAAGCATATCTGGCAGGGATTACCGGCGGATATTGGGTGAAACAGGATTTATCCAGTGTTATGGTGTCCATTCGCCGTTTACAGGAGGAAAGATATGAAATTCAAATGAAGCCCGTATCTTTAAAGGATGTAGCCCATTCTGGAGAAAGGCTTTTGCCTGATCATTTTATTGATAATCCAAAGCGGTATTATGATTGGCTGCGGCCATTTATGGAAGATTCGGGAGTCAATCAGCCTATATTAGCATCCTGTAATAAGCTGAAACAAACAAATCTCAACAATCATTAGTTTCATAGAAGCAACAAGGAGCAGGAACACACACACAAGAAAGGAGGAAGTGAATGCCGTTTATTCATGGAAAATTATTGCTGGAACATGCGCGAAGAAATGGATATGGCGTTGGGGCTTTCAGTGTGCATGATGCGGAAACGATACAGGCAGTGCTGGATGCAGCGGAAGAAGAACAATCGCCAATCATGATGCAGGTCGGTCAAAAGGTCATTCAACATATTGGGCTCGAGCCTATGAAAGTATTGATTGACGCATTGGCGGAGGGTTATACCATTCCGATTGCCATCCATTTGGATCACAGTAGAGAGTACGCACAGTCAATGGAAGCCATTCAATTGGGATTTCAATCTGTAATGTTTGACGGATCATCCCTCTCCTTTGAAGAAAATGTAGCGATAACGAAACAGGTAGCGGCGGCTGCGGGCGCACTTGGTATAGGGAGTGAGGGTGAAATCGGGAAAATCGGCGGCACAGAAGATGATATCACGATTGATCATGAAGATGCTTTGATTACAACAACCTCAGAAGCCATTTCCTTTGCAGAAAAAACAAATGTTGACTATTTAGCAGTGTCCATTGGTACGGCACATGGCATATATAAAGAGGAACCCAATCTGAGGCTGGAGAGATTAAAAGAAATTTCCGAAGCTGTTGACAGACCCATTGTTCTCCACGGGGGTTCGGGAGTACCGGATGAGCAGGTAAAGCGGGCAATCTCACTGGGTGTTTCCAAGATCAATGTGGATACAGAATTACGACAGGCATTTACGAGAGGTGTGCAGGATGCATTTAACAATAACCCCAATAATTACGTGCTTGCGGATACATTAGGTTCAGGAAAGAAGTATATGAAATTAAAGGTGAAGGAAAAAATGAAGGTATTTAATAGTTCTGGCAAAGCGAAAGCATTACTGCAACTTATTCGGGTTTAATATACGTAATGAAGCGAAACAGGACTGGTGAATAGATAAGGTTCGTTAAATCAGACAGCAGCCGTAACATTCTGCAGTGCACTGAAAGCGCTATCTTAGGTACTATTTTTAATAAAGATAATGATGTTATTATAAAAGATTCTATTATCATGATGAAAAGAAAAGAGGTAGATAAAAAGGGAGGATATGGGACTTTCATGAACTGTCTGAGGCCCCATTCTTTCAGAAAATACTTTGAACAAGTGCTGTTTTAACCGGGTTATGGAAGAAATGTTTCAACATGCAGGTACAACAAAAAGAATTGCAGGTAAGGAAGGACGATATTTCATTTATAAAAAAACGGTAATGGAGGAGATTCTTTTGATAAAAAGGTATAGTTTAACCGTTCTGTTCATCCTGCTGCTCAGTGCAGTCCTTGCTGCTTGCGGCGATGGGGCAGAAGATGCAAGCAGTGAAACGGATGGGGAAAAAACAATCAGCTTTATTCACTGGCGCGGGGAGGATACAGATTCTTTTAATAAGATTATTGATAAATTTGAAGAGGAATATCCGGATATCAAGGTGAATATGGATGCTTTTCCAAGTAATCAGTATGAGTCCACATTACAAACAAAATTAAAGGGTGGCGCGTCCGGTGATGTGTTTGCCATGCTTCCGGGTGTTCAATTTGATACCATCATTAATGCTGGACTGGCTGCAGATATTTCGGACGAAGACTTTGTCTCAAGATTTAATTCCCAATATACGACAGTAGGTGAAAGTGACGGAAAACAGTATGGATTACCATTACAATTAGTTTTTAATATTCCTGTTTATAACAAAACGATGTTTGATGAATACGGACTGGAGCCCCCGAGTGACTGGGAAGGTTTTCTTGAAGTAAATGAAACATTGGCAGAAAACGGTGTAGAATATCCCATCGTATTTCCTGCAGCAGATAATGGACCCGGTCAGTTTATGAACCCGATGATGATGAACAACGAACCGGAAGAAGGAATTTGGATTAAGGTGCAGGAAGGCGAGAGAAAAGTGACAGAAGACTGGTGGGTGAAGACCCTGACACAAATTAAGGAATTAAACGATAAAGGTTATTTTGGCAATGATGCGTTAGGAATAACCCAGGATAATTCCGGTACGATATTTGCCCAGGAAAAAGCAGGAATGCTTGCAATGGGATCTTATATGATGGCACAGGTGCATAATCAAAATCCGGATATGGAGATGGGATTGCTTGCCCCGATTACAACTTCTGAAGAAGACATGGTTTGGGAAGGGATCCACACGACGACATTTATGCTGTCCGTCAATGAGGAATCTGAGTACAAAGAGGAAGCAAAGAAGTTCATCGAATTTTTAACCCGGCCGGAAAACGCTTCCATTTATGCAAATGATACAGGCCAGATGCTTACGCTGGAAGAGGTTAATTATGAAAGTGAAGTGTTAAAGGCACAGGAACCGTGGACAGAAAAGAATACCATTTTTCAGCCAAGATATACGATTACAAATGGACAGGTGCAGGATGCTGTTTTAGGTTCTATTGATTCCGTTTTAACCGGGGTAGAACCGGAGGAAGCAGCGGAGCAGGCGCAGCAAATCATTGATCAATCGTTATAAGACGCACCTTGGATTTATAATTAAATTACCTGGGTAAAATCAGGAAGGTTCCTCATCCCCTGATTTTATCCAGGCTAACATTATTACTTCACGCTGCCTTTATAGGTTTTTCCGCAGCTGGCATGAATCTGAAGTTGATGGAATGATGACTGTTTCATAGAGGAATATCAAAGGAATTTACTCCGTTCTTATAAAGTCTTTCTTTTACAAGGGGGGATATTGTGCAATTTAGTAAACGAATCTATCTTTTTCTGATCCCGGGAGCGCTGCTTTATTTTACCTTTTTTATTTTACCGACACTTGGCGCGTTTTTCTATTCCATAACAGACTGGGATGGCGCAAACACAGACTTCAATTTTGTTGGACTGGCAAACTACATGGACTTGTTTACGAATGATATTGTTTTCATGAAATCGTTGGGAAATAATTTAAAGTTCTTATTGGCAGTTGTTATATTTCAAACTATATTCTCGTTAATATTCGCATTGATTCTTTTGAAGAATACAAAAACAAATATATTTTTCCGGGCACTGTTTTTCTTCCCTACGATTCTATCATCGGTTTCCGTTGCTTTTATTTGGTCGTTTATTTATGCGCCTTCTATTGGTCTCATGAATCCTTTTTTAGAAAGTATTGGTTTGGGAAATTTAACGCAAAATTGGCTTGGAAATCCGGAAATCGCTATTTTCTCTTTGGCATTTGTGCAAATTTGGTTCCATACCGGACAAGTGATGATTATTTTTATAGCCGGACTGCAAAATGTACCGAAAGAGCTTTATGAAGCAGCCATTGTCGACGGGGCAAGCAGGTGGCAGCGGTTCGCAAAAATTACATGGCCGCTCATTGCACCTGCCACGACCATGGTTGTGGGGTATACGATCATCCAATCATTTAAAGCCTTTGATTTAGTATTTGCCATGACCGGCGGAGGTCCTGCATTTTCCACAGAGATTTTGGTGACCTTTATTTATAATTCGGCATTCAGTCATTACCAGTTTGGTTATGCATCTGCAGCATCTGTTATATTGATGATCATTGTCGCCGGGATTACATTGATACAGTTCCGCTTAATTGGCAGAAATAAGGTGGAACATTAATACTAAGGCCTTGAAATAAAGGAGGTATGCTGATGATTCGTTCTCTATTCAAAAAAATACTTGTTCTTTTATTCGCTTTATTGATCATTATCCCCGTTTTTATGGTCGTTATCACCACATTGAAAACAAGTGATTATTTCTATTTAGATCCAACGGGGCTGCCTGATCCGGTCACATTTCAAAACTTTATTGCTATCGTTACTGAAAATAATTTACACATACATTTTTTAAATAGTCTCATTGTTTCTGTATCAACCATACTGTTATGCTTATTTGTAGCAAGTCTGGTTTCATACGTCATTATGCGTTTAAAAGGCTGGAAAAGTGCATTGCTTTTTGGTTTGTTCATTCTGGGAATGATGCTTCCTGCACAGGTAAATATGATTCCGTTATATGGGGTGCTTGATACGCTTGGGCTGTTAAATAGTTTAATTGGTTTGGTTTTAGTTTCGACTACTACTTTTATGCCGGTTGTCGTATTTATCGTGGCAGGATTTATGAAAACGATTCCGGGAAGTATGATAGAAGCCAGTACAATGGATGGAGCATCCGAATGGCAAATTTACTGGAAAGTAGCCTTGCCATTGTCGGCCCCGGCTATGGCAACAGCGGCAATTTTTGTTGGAGTCATGGTTTGGAATGATTTATTATATCCATTATTATTCGTCGCATCCCCGGAAAAGAAAACCCTGCCACTATCTTTATTGGATTTCCAGGGAGAATATTTTACAAACTATCCGATGATTTTCTCGGGTGTATTGATAGCATCTATACCTATGATCATTCTGTATATTTTCCTGCAGCGTTATTTTATGGAAGGAATAACTGCAGGGGCAAATAAAGGGTAGGCATGCTTGGAATGTGAAGAGTCAACAGATAAGGCAGGAACAACACCAGGGTTATAGGATAAGCCTGATATTTCCAACTGATTGACTTAATGGAAAGATAATACAAAGCATATGAGAAATGAACAATTTGACCAATCTTACTGAATTCCCGATGATGGAGGAGGAGATAATTCATGTTAAAATCCAAAAACAATATAAAAGGCTTTTATTCAGCAGCAAAACATTTAGGTGACTATCTGCCTGAGAAAGACAGGTACCTGTCAAAAAATGAAAAGCCCAAATATAGATTTAATATTATTGGAGCCGGAAATATAGGAAACGAACATATAAAGGTAACGATGATGGAAGGAAGAGGGGTGGTAAACGGCATATATGATACAAGTGAAAAAAGTGCTGCACATACAAAAGAAATGTTTCATAAAAATTACCCCGGATATGAGCTGACAGTCTATACCACGCTGGATGAAGCATGTAATGATCCTGAGGCAGATGGCTTAATCATCTGTACTCCAAACTTTACGCATATGGATATTTTGAAGGATGCAATGAAGTCAGGGAAACATATACTGCTTGAAAAACCAATGGCAACAACAGTAAGTGATGCTTATATGATGAAGGAATGGGCGGAATCCTATGAAAGTGTGCTACAAATCGGCCTGCAGTACCGATATAAAGCCATCTATGTGGAGGCCATTCATGAAGCTTTACAAAGGAGATCAATTGGTGATCTGAAAACGATAAGTATATTGGAACATAGAATTCCATTCCTGGATAAAGTGGACCAATGGAATAAATTCTCGAATTACTCCGGCGGCACATTTATAGAAAAATGCTGTCATTATTTCGATTTATTTAATCTGTTTGCCCAGTCCAAACCGGTGAAGGTGTATAGTACAGGGGGAGCAGCAGTGAATTTCACAGATTTTGAATATGAGGGCAATCAAAGTGATATCATTGATCATGCATTTGTAAATATTGTATATGAAAACGGTGTCCGGGCAAATTTTAATCTTTGTATGTTTTCGCCAATGTTTTATGAAGAACTCATTTTGTGCGGAGATGAAGGGCGGTTAAAGGCTTCTGAAAGTGAACAATTTAATTCCCTGCATGCGAAGCGGAATCATCTTGAAGTAATGCGGGTGGATGGCGCCCCTTCCAAAGTGATGACACCGGGTTATTCATCAATAATCGAAGAAAGTGGACATGGGGGATCCAGCTATTATGAACAAGTTCATTTCATAAATAGTATTGAAGGCACAGAGGAGCAGCAAGTTACCGTTGAGGAAGGGTTTTGGTCCATTGTTGTCGGTTCGGCAGCAGAAGAATCATTAAAAACGGGAAAAGCAGTAAATATTGAAGAGCATTTAGCTCATAACAATATAAAACAGGTATACTAGTTTATTTGTTTGAGGAAGGAACATAAATATGAAAAATACTAAATTAAAAAATGGAAGCCATGCTCCCCTTTACCATCAAGTAAAGGAAATACTTGCTGCAAGAATTGCGGACAGTATCTGGAAGCCCGGCGACTTAATACCTACGGAAACGGAGTTAATAAGAGAGTTTGACGTCAGTCGCACAACGATCAGACAAGCGATTAATGTACTGGTTCAGGAAGGTTTACTGGAAAAACAGCAGGGAAAAGGGACCACGGTAAAATCACTGAAATTAACAGGTTCCCTGGGGAGACTTACCGGTTTTGCCGAAGAAATCATGGAAAGAGGCTATGTCCCGAAATCTAAATTAATCAGGGCAGAGTTCAGAGATAATCTTTTCCTTGAAAAAAAGAAACTGCAAATTGCAGATGACGAAGAAATATTATGCATCCGCCGGATCAGATTTGCCAATGATGAGCCGATAGCACTGGAGAAAACAAGCTGGCCTAAATATATTGGTGAGATTTTAATGAAACATGATCTGGACAGCGCAAAGTTTTATCAGATATTGGAGGAGAATCATATTTTTCTGAAAAGAGCCGATGAAACAATTTCCGCTATCAATGCGACATCATATGAAGCTGATTTGCTGGGAGTCAGTACAGGGACGGCTTTGCTGCAAATGGACAGATTAAGTTACGGGGTGGAAGATAAACCGATTGAGTATACGCAGACAAAATTCCGGTCTGATCTTTATCAGTATAAAGTGGATTTGCACAGATAATGTTATGGAAGTCTTGCCAATGATGTTTTTTTAATAGAATGTCTTAAAAGGCGTGATGAAAAAAAGATTATCTATCAAATCTTGCTTTATCCCTGCCGAAAAAATGAGGGGAAAAAGATATTAACCAACAACATGGATGATTAATTTATGCTGTTTTCCTTCCAATGCTATCGCCGTCTAGCTTTCTAACCCATAATTTTATAAGGAGGAGTAAAATGAAGTTTAGTTACATATCTCATCTATATTGTCCAAAGTGTTCGGAGAAATATGAACGTGATAAAGTGCAGCAATTATGTAAATGCGGTGCACCGCTGCTCGTTAAATATGATTTACATTCATTGGCTGCTCAATGGAAGCCGGATGATTTAGCCGGACGCAGAAATGACCTGTGGCGGTACCATGAATTATTACCTGTGGCAGATGAATCAAATATTGTATCGATGGGCGAGGGAATGACACCCTTAATTGAAATGTTATCGATCAGTACCAATATCGGAATAAACCATTTGTACATGAAGGATGAAGGCATTATTCCGACTGGAACATTTAAAGCCCGGGGCGCTGCAGTTGGTGTTTCCAAAGCAAAAGAACTGGGTGTAAAAGAGTTTGCCATGCCGACAAATGGCAATGCCGGCGCAGCGTGGGCGCTTTATGCCGCAAGATCGGGAATTTCCTCTACCATCGTGATGCCAGAAGATGCTCCTAAAATTACGAGAAATGAATGTGCCATTTCCGGTGCTAACTTATATTTGGTGAATGGTTTAATCAGTGATGCAGGGAAAATCGTCGGTAAAGCTGTGGAGGAATATAATTTATATGATGTGTCCACATTAAAGGAACCATATCGAATTGAAGGCAAGAAAACGATGGGACTTGAAATAGCTGAGCAATTTGACTGGGAAGTGCCTGATGTAATCCTTTATCCTACCGGAGGCGGCGTTGGATTAATTGGTATTTATAAAGCGTTACGGGAATTACAGGAATTAGGATGGATCAATAAGGAGAAAATGCCAAGGCTGGCAGCAGTTCAATCAGAAGGCTGTGCGCCGATTGTAAAAGCCTGGCAGGAAGGTAAAAAGGAATCAGCATTTTGGGACAACTCGGAAACCTTGGCATTCGGAATAAATGTACCTAAGGCATTGGGAGACTTTTTAGTTCTGCAGGCTATTTATGAAACAGCAGGCTGTGCCGTATCGGTAAGTGATCAGGCTTTATTGGAGGAGCAAAAACTGATTTCCCAACAAGAAGGGCTTTTTATTTGTCCGGAAGGGGCTGCAGCATTTCATGCGGCACGTAAATTGCGCAATGAAGGCTGGATTAAAAAGGAAGAAAAGGTAGTTGTGCTTAATACAGGAGCTGGGATTAAATATCCGAATACAGTAAGTGTGGATGTTCCGATATTAGAACCGAATGAATCTATAAAGCCGGTAACGATCATGTGAAACACAATGTAATAATGCCCGGAGGATGTATGTCCAGCGGACTCGCTTTATCATTTTAGGAATTAATAGAAAGAGAGGGTTAGTTTTGGATTGTTCTCATTTCCGGCAATATCTTTCATGATATTTCAACCCCAGATACATGATTCAAGTTGTATCTGGGGTGTTTTGTGTTTTTTTGCCGAAGAAAAGCGGAAAGATACGTGGAATTTTATAGTACAAATAGTACAATAGAATTGTAATGATGGATCTGCCTATTAAAATAAGAAGGTTTACACATACATGTTCAAAGAGACTTAGTCCAAGCGGCAGGTATATCATCTTATTCTATTATCAGGATTTCGCTCTCCGCTATGTATGGGGCTGATGGTACAACCGTTAATTTAAAAATACTTAAACGGGAAGATATTATATGGAATTTATAAATCTAATAAAAGAATTAACAGGCAAAAAAATTTTTAAAGGAATTTTGTTATTGATAGCCTTCTCCTTAATAGTTTATCATTTTAACCTGATTAAAAATGGGATGATATTCATAGTCGGGGGATATCCTTTGTCAATCCTGGGGGCAGTTCTTATTGCAGCTCTTATTTTATTGATGAAATATAGTGATAACCAATCAAATAGGCTTGTAAAAGAAAGCCTGGACAGACACTATAAACCTTTTAAAATAAGTACAAATGCTGTAAATAACGTTTATTTTACATTGGTTGATAATGATAAAATTGAAAACAATTATTATATAACTGTTCAGATTGTGAACAACAATGAATTATCAGCAATAAACAAAATAACCGGCACCATTTCTGTTTACTCACGCGACCCTGAAGTTAGCGCAAAAAGAGTGTTATATAAAAGTTTTAGTGTGCAAAACTTAAAAAGCAGAACATCTTACCGGATTGATGCTTTTCCTGTTTCCCGGGACTTGTTCAATTGGTCTTATTTTGAAATAGAAATAATCGACCTTTCCTTTAAGGATGAAACTTCTTTTAAAGATATAAAATTACAGAGCAAAAGAATAATCAAAAATACTGCCTGGATTCTTAATCATTTAAGTTTATACGACTATAAGCTGGGGTTCATACCTACTAAATATAATCTGAAATGGCTGAAAGATAAAATAAGATCAATAAAAAATTTCATTTATTTTCTTTGCTCCCGAAATGTCTATTACTTCAGTTACCCTGATGATCCGCAGCAGCAAAAAAGCATAATACAAAGTCTGAGAAAGGACTTCATCCGAAAATGGTTTTTCAGATTACTTTTTGGGACAATGATCATTATTTCCTGCTTCATCATCGGCATTTCCATTATTCAATTATTAAATCTGATTATCGTTTTTTTGCAGAAACTTGGTGAATTCATAAGCATCCATATAATGAAGGTTTAACGAAAATCACATTTTGCCCTCAGACAGTGTTGGCAGATCGAGATGAACTGTTTGAAAAGCTGCTTCATCCTTATACCTATGTCGAACGGGAAACGAAGCGTTTTCCAAAAGAAAGTAAATAAAAACACCCTTGGCTGGAAAAATGGCCAAGGGCACCTCGTATTCTTTAACTCTTGCCGCTCTTCTTTATCTTTCTCTCCCAGTCTACTCCGATGCTCGCAGTCTGAAATTGAAACGCATCTGCGGCATTACTGCTGCCCTTTGTTGTAATGGTTTGATTTTCATCAATTATAATGATGAAAATGCGAAAATTATTTAAATTTGTTGAAATCTTTATTATTTTAGTATAAACTTCAAATAATTAATAGTTACATATATTCAACAGGGGAAGGATGACAGAAATGTATTTGCTAAAACGCTTTGGAATGACAGCATTTATACTATCCATTGTTTTCTTGCTAGCTGCATGTGCAAGTGAGCCTGAGGATACCGGCAGTGAAGAAACCACAGATAATGGGGAAGAGGCAGTAACGGAAGGTGAAGGCGGAGACTTGATCATCGCAAAAGGAACGGATGTCGTATCACTGGATCCGAATGGTTCCAACGACATATCCTCCTATGACGTACAAAGAAATATTTTTGAGACACTGGTAAAGCAGAATGAAAATTTGGAGCTTGTTCCTGGGCTTGCAAAGGAATGGGAAGCAATAGAAGATAATGTGTGGGAATTTAAACTGCAGGAGGGGGTAACTTTTCACGATGGATCCCCGTTTAACGCGGAAGTAGCGAAAGCGAATATTGAGCGTATCATTGATCCGGAAGTAGGTTCATCCCAGGCTTCCTTATATGAGATGATTAACGACATTGAAGTAGTGGATGATTATACAATCAGGCTGACAACGGATTATCCATTTGCACCACTGCCTGCTCATCTTGCGCATCCTGTAAGCGGTATCGTATCGCTGGAAGTAATAGAAGAAGACTATGCAGCGATGGAAGATGGCGCAGAACCGGGAACCATTATTAATGAAAATCCGATTGGCACCGGTTATTTTAAATTTGATGAATGGGTGACAGGTGAATATGTGGACTTGTCCAAAAATGAAGATTATTGGGATGGTACAGCATTGCTTGATACCGTCAGATTTAAAGTGGTAAATGAGGATTTAACCCGTATTGCCGAACTGAGCACAGGGGACAGCCATGTGTCGAGTCCGCTGAGTACGTCGGATGTAGGGCAGATTGAACAGATGGATGGAGTATCAGTGCATCAGCAAAGTATTGTAAGATATTCCTATGTCGGTTTTAATATGGATAAAGAGCCATTTGACAACCAGCTTGTACGACAGGCGATATCAATGGCTGTCGATAAAGAATTGATCATTGATGGTATTTTCGAGGGTTATGGTATACCTGCGAATACGCCGATCCCTCGTGACATTGAGGGGCATGATGAAACCGTGGAAGACTATGAGTATGATGTAGAAGGTGCGAAGGAATTGTTGGCGGAAGCCGGCTATGAGGATGGTTTTTCCACTACCATCTGGACAGATGATGAGCGCGAACAAATGGATACCGCTGTCAATGTGCAGTCCCAATTGGCCGAGATTGGCATTGATGCAGAAGTAGAAGTGCTTGAATGGGGTGCATATCTGGAACAAACCGCCAACGGGGAGCATGATATGTTTGTCATTGGGTGGACGAGTGGAACAGGGGACCCTGATTACTCTGTTTATTCTTTATTCCACTCGAACAGTGTGGGTGCTCCCGGTAATCGGACCTTTACCGAAAATGAGGAATTGGATGCCCTGTTGGATGAAGCACGTCAAACAACAGACGTGGATGATCGCATGGCACTCTACAGTGAAATACAGGAGCTGCTCGTGGATATCGCACCTGCCATTAATATCAGTTACCCGGAATATTTGATGGGTGTGGATGATAGTGTTAAAGGGCTGTCCCAGCTGCCGACACAGTATCTGGAATTAAAGGATGTCTATATCGAATAGTACAGCTGCCTGTCAGCGTGCTGCATAACCGCGCTGACAGGCATCACTATGCCAGTAACTGCTTTGCTTCAAAATAAAGCACAAGGATGAATTTTTTCGTATTTACCCGGATTGGCGGGGTGGATGGACGGTTATTTTTAATCTCCTCCATCCTTTTTTGTACAATGTCAAAATCAAAAAATTTGGGTGCATATTTTTCAAATGTCGGATTCATAAAATCTTCTAACCCGAGGGAAGCAAAATGTGTCAATGAATGGTATATGGCCCTGCGGATTCGCTGTTCAGCAGCTTTGATTTCCCGGTTTAATACCTGCTGTGAAGAAAGCTCTTTTTTATCCTGTATCACTTTTAAATAAATATCTTTTAATGGAGGCAGACCGTCATTAAACGTTTCTTCCCTTTCATATTTAAATAGAAAGTTTAAGATATCCAATAAATCCTGGTGTCCTTTTTCACCGGTAATTCCTGCTTCGGACAAGAGAAACTCGGCACTTGCTGTTAAATCGCTGCTTGAGTTGCCGCTTTGTTCCTCAGCGGGGTTATCGGGAAGCAGGTTTTCTGTTAATTTATATATATTATGAATGGACTTTTCCAACTGGATATTCTCTATCACATTTTTAATCACGGACAGGACTTCTATTTTATTTATTGGTTTCGTAATGAAATAGGTGACTCCCTGGGAATACGCCTTTTCAATTAATTCTTTTGATTCTATTTGGGAAATCATAATCGTTTTCCCCTGAAAAACAGGTTTGAGGTCCTGGATGGTTTCGATGCCATCTTTTACAGGCATTAATAAATCAATGAGTAAAATATCTATTTTTTTTAAGAGAGAGTATTGTTTGTCCAGTTTGGAACCATTCTCCGCTTCGGCTACTACGACTCCCAAGTCACCATCTTCTATGATTTCAGCCAGCATGGCACGTGTGCTTTCATCATCATCCACGATATAAAATAACATCATATCACTCTTTCATCGCTATATTTTTCATTGGCAATTGTATTTTATAAGACGTTCCGCTTATTTTCCCAACCTTGCTTTGCAGGGATATTTCCCCTTCCAGGCTTTCAACCATCCCTTTTACATAGGTTAACCCTATTCCAGTGAATGAGCTGCCGGCATGATCATATTTATTCGTAAACCCGGGTTTGAAAACTACATGCATTTGATTGTTTGGAATTCCCGGACCATTATCTGTAATTTGAAATTCAGCCATATCATCTGCCCTTCTTACACTGATATATATTTTTCCTTCATGTTCAATTGCTTCTATTGCGTTTGCAATCAGGTTATTGATCATGGAAAGGATTTGGTATACATGATAACGGGGATGTTCTCCCTGTGTATGGGAAATAATTTTAATATCTTTTTTTAATGAACGGGCATACTTATTATTGGAAGTTACCGCAAGATCCACTATTTTGTTTATTTCCATATGCTCCGAGAAACTTTTATCCGTGATAAGTCTGGAGAGTCCTGAAAGAATTCTTTGGTTATCCTTCTTGATCTCATGAGTTTCTCCAGCAATTTTCAGCGCCATTTGGGTTAATTCCGGATTATTTTCCACGTTTAATAGTTTTGTATATAAATGATAGGCGTCTTTGGTAATAGATTCACTGTTCACCAGCGTCTTCTGTAAATGAATTGATTCCTCGTACAAACTGGAAATGACTAACGTAAGCTGATCATTTTGTTTTTGTATTTCTGCCTGTTTTAATTGTGTTCTATAAAGAATTAGCAGATTTAATAAACCTACGGTGGAAAAACTTCTGAAGATCGCTATTATACTCACTTTTTGAATGTCTTCAAAGGTGATCATGGAGTGAAAAGCGATATATTGAAACGTCAGTTCCCCCAAACTTGCTAAAATATCAAAGGATGTTCCCAAAAGACTGATTAAAATTGATCGCTTTATAAAGCGTTTTGCTCTTGTTACATAAAACAGACAACCGAAAGTGAAGTAGTAAAAAAAAGTCGGGTAATGCTGGATAAAAGCGCTGAATAGGTCATCATGAAACAAATCCAGTGAAATCCGAAAAGTGACAACGGCTGTCCCTGCTAAAATTCCCGATAGAACAGCAGGAACTTTTTTGTGTGTTATCAATAAAAAAAAGAAAAAAGTTGGCATCCCAAAGCTGACACGAAAAGAATCATTAAAAGGATAAAAATTCAATTCCCCGGCTAAGGGAATGAGAATCATTACATAAAAAAAGATATATTTATTGTTTCTTAACAAAGGGACCAATTTTCAATTGCCTCCCTGCAGCCATAAAAAGTTCAAATAAAATGTACTTTTTGTAGTTTTTAGTTAATTATCGTAGTTTATATTTTATAATAGCAGGGAGAACCAGTTATTGTAAATGTATTTAAAATATTTTGTAATATTTAGATTGTCGGAAAAGTAAGCGATTACAATTATTTGTAAGGGGGTGATAGGAATAAAGGTGTATAGATACAAATATAGGAAGTGTCGTTAAAATCTATAAAGGAGGGAAATTTATGAGATTGCTTAGAGCAAACCTATTGACGCAAATTTTAATCGCATTTGTTATTGCTATCACGCTTGGCATTATATTCGGCGAATCAATTGAAATAATAGCGCCATTGGGCGATTTATTTTTAAGGCTGATTAATTTCATTATTGCACCATTAGTGCTGGCTACGCTTGTTATTGGGGTAGCAAGTATTGGTGACATAAGGTCACTGGGAAGAGTCGGTTCCAAAACGGTCGGTTTTTATCTTATCACCACAGCGATAGCTATTATAATTGGCCTGGGCCTGGCATTTCTAATTTCACCTGGTGAGGGTTTGTCGCTGGACACGGCAGTAACAGAGGAAGTGGAAGTAAATGAATCTGAAGGAGTTATCCAGACATTACTTAATATTGTGCCTGAGAACCCATTCACCGCTTTAACACAGGGTGAAATGCTGCAGATTATTTTCTTTGCTATTTTTATTGGACTGGCCATTACGGTGGTTGGCAAAAAAGCAGATCCTGTTCACCGCTTTT
Source organism: Virgibacillus aidingensis (assembly GCF_010994035.1). GTDB lineage: Bacteria > Bacillota > Bacilli > Bacillales > Amphibacillaceae > Virgibacillus_N. The sequence goes on along the minus strand of NZ_WIXN01000004.1, from coordinate 60,713 downwards.
TTGATGGGTTTGCTGAAATCATGTTTTGGATTACCGGTGTGATTATGCGGTTTGCACCCATTGGAATTTTAGGGCTTGTCGCTCCGATCATTGGAGAGTATGGCGCCTCCGTATTGCTGCCGCTTTTAAAAGTGATTTTGGCAGTCGCCATTGCTTGTCTGTTACATGCCATCATAGTGTATTCTTCATCAATAAAAGTATTTTCGGGAATGAATCCTTTTACATTTTTTAAAGGAATTACACCTGCTGCTGTAGTGGCCTTCAGTACAGCCAGCAGTGCGGGAACATTGCCGGTAACGATGAAAAATACACAGGAAAATTTAGGTGTATCAAATAAGATAAGCAGTTTTGTTCTGCCGCTGGGAGCGACCATAAATATGGATGGGACAGCTATTTATCAAGGTGTTGCAGTCATGTTTATTGCCCAGTTCTATGGACTGGAACTATCCCTGATGCAGATTCTTACCGTTGTGCTTATGACAGTGCTTGCTTCGATTGGAACTGCAGGAGTACCGGGTGCGGGAATGATCATGCTCGCCATGGTTCTGGCTTCCATTGGTCTGCCGCTTGAGGGAATTGCTTTAATCGCCGGTATCGACCGGATCCTTGATATGTTCCGGACTACAGTGAACATTGTGGGGGATGCCTCCGCTTCTGTAGTTGTAGCAGGAACTGAAGGAGAATTTAAAGAGCGGTCTGCTGTGATAGATTCGGAAAATGAAGCAAAAAGGAAGATTTAAAATAAATTACAGGTTATGGAGTTTGCTGTGTAATTGTAAGATTCATAATCTGAGATTAATTAAAACACCATAGGAAGTTAACATACAGGAAAATTTTTATTGAGGGAGGCTGATTTAAATGTATTACGATAATACCTCATAACAACCATGAATCTATGAAACCAGGTCCGATTAAAAAAATTTTAAGGAGGATATTATGAATACAATGTTAAGGGACAACGCATGGAAAAAAATAGTTTTTTCTGCAGTGGTTTTATTAATCATGTTCATTCCGGTCAGTGGAATTTCAGCTGAAGCCGAGGAAGATTGGATGACCAATGAAGAGATGATAGAAAGGCTGAACGACATTGAGGAAGCCAGCGACGGAAAAGTGGAACTTGGAACTTTGGGACAATCCTCTCAAGGAACGGACATCCCTATGGCACGTGTTGGAACAGGTGACCAGGTGGCCATCATCAATGGTCAAATTCATGGGAATGAGTTTAGTGGTCCTGAGGCAATTATCAGCATGCTGGAAAAGCTTGCGGATGACAGCTCTTTTTCCCAGCATATCCGGGATGAGGTGACCATCGTTTTCATTCCTCGTTTTAACATGGATGGTGCCGTATTGACACAAAGACAAAATGTCTTTCCATGGGAACAAGTAGTGGAAACTTACCCGCATTTGGAAGGGGCCGACTCAGCTTGGTACTATAATTCAAGAGCTGAAGGTTTTGATATAAACCGTGATTTTAATGCGGATTTGGACTATGAAGTACAAGCAGAGGATTTACCGGGGAATACACTGTTGCCAGGATTTTTCCTTACAAGTGAGTCCCAGGCGCTTAGAGATCTTTATATCGAATTGCGTGATGAGTTTGGACATGTAGAGCTGTTTGTTGATGTACATCATATGGGGACTCCGGATATGAATAAAACAGGTGAACCTGTCACCATTGCTATCGACTTTCCGCCGCTTGGTCCTGAAGACAGTGGTAAATACGATGATTGGCCATTATTGGACCAGGACAAGTCTAAGCGTTACTCGCTGGCCGCTGCACTTGGTGTAAAAGAATTATCTGACGAAGAGGAGTCAGGTGTGGCTCAGTATATACACTTCCAGGAGCGGGACTATCCTGGACAGGCAAGATCTGCCCTTGCGCTTAACGGTACTGCGACCGTTCTGTTCGAAATGCCTGGACAGCAGCCTGCATATGGCTATGATCAGGAATTGATAGATCGTGTGGAAAACGGCTTATGGGGTATGATTACACGGGCTGCAGATGGTACCATCGATGATTTGAACGGGGATGATTTCCTTACTGAAATTCCAAGGTACTGGACGGACAACATAACAGATATGCGGGATGTTGTTACGGGACGCTTTACGGAAGAAGGACAGTTTGAAAATGCAAGAGATGCACGTTTATTGGATAACCACTTGGCTGCACTGGAAATTTATGAACAAGAAGAAGATGCAGAAAAGATGGTTAAGCACTTAAATGGATTTAAAGATTTGATTGATCATCAGCGGGAAAACGGATCCATCGAAAGAGCAGCCTATAGCAGGCTTAACAGTGATACAAATCTATTGCTTGAAAGATGGGAAAACAAACTTTACAGCAATGTGAGCTTTTCAGTGGAAAGATGGCAAAATAATTTAATAGATTAATGGCAAGAGCAGTTCAGGGAATGAACGAACGAAAAGCTTTTGAAACTGGGAACCTTGTGTTCCCTTTTTTTTGCAGCATAAATTTTGTTACTGCAATTATTTGACAACTTGTACTAGTCCAATAGATCTATAAATCTATGATTACCTCCTTTTTTATTGGGCTAATGACATGCTCATTTTTGCAGTCCCGATTGATGATGCGGGAAAGTAGTGTAATAGACCCGATTTTGACATTTTCTTCTCCATAAAACCTCACTTTATACATATGCCATTGTCGGAAAACGTCTAAAAATCCCTGCTTTTATACTATATACAGTTATATTAATAGTATGGTATTTTGAATAATAATCTGTTTATTTTGAGTATCAAATCTATTTTTCAGGAGGGAACCAGCTTTTCTCCTGGAACTGCTGACCCTGAGAAAATAATCGGGCAAAGTTCGAGCTTTTTCAGGATTGGCTTTTTTACGATGGGACGAGCTTTTATCGCAGTCCCAAGTTTTATACGGCAGGACGCGCATTCAGCGCAGTCTTTGGGACCGAAAATAATGGGAGGGGGAGAATGAATGAAGAACTTATTTAGAGGCTGGCTGGCAATTTTATTGGCTCTTGCGCTCGTATTTCCTGTTTCGATGCCTGTTGATACAATTAGCGCAGCCGAAACAAGTGAGACAACGGAGCTGGATGTAAGCAGAGATATTTTTTCTCTTACGGAAATACGCACAGTAGAGGTTCAGGCCGACTTTGGTGAAGAGGTGGACCTTGATGAACTGGAGTTTGAGTTTGGAGGAAAAAGCCTTTCCGAGTGGAAAAAATGGAGCGGGGGCAATAACTATAATGGGGAGCCATTTATTAACGTCATAGATGGACCTTCATATGTTGATGGCACAACCGAGGTAACAGCTACAATCGAGTTTGGCCTGCCCTATAACACTGCTAATTTATCAAACCGGACGATTCGCACGCAGTACCAGCAGTTTATCGGCGAATACGAATTGGCGATGATCAACCCGGAAAACGGGGAAAAGGCAGCGGCAGATGTCAAACTGAATGTATATGACGAATTTTTATTTTACGATGAAATAAAGCCGGCTATAGATCAAGTGTTTGAAGAAGCAGAGGATGCAAATGACCGTTATCTGGAATATCAGAATCTCGGCCAGTCAGCAGAGGGGCGTGACCTGCATTTTGTGATTCTGGCAAGGGATGAGGAAGCGGTGGATACTTATTTGGAAGAAACACTGCCTCAAGCATTGGAAGACCCTGAAAGTTTAATAGAGGAAATAGAAAACGATACAATAGGTGACTATCAAATTCCAATTTGGTTTAATAACATTCACCCGGATGAAGTGGAAGGGGTGGATGCCCAGGTTGAACTATTCAAGAAATTTGCACTGGAGGATGAAATCACTTTTGATATCACAGAAGAAGAGGAAGAAAGAACTGAAACGCTGGAGATGGATGAAGTTCTTGATGATGTGATTTTCTTATACATGTTTACAAATAATCCGGATGGCAGGGCTGCAAATACACGGGCCAATGCACTTGGCTTTGATTTGAACCGCGACAATCACTATCAGACTCAGATAGAAACGCAGCAGGTGACACAGGTAATTGCAGACTGGACACCACTGTCGTTTATTGATTTGCACGGCTACGTAAACGGATTTTTAATCGAGCCAACGACGCCTCCGCATAATCCGAATTACGAGTATGACCTGCTTTATGACAATATGATTGACCAGGCCCATGCAATGGGACAAGCCGGCGTCGGCAACTCGGATTTGGATTCCTATTTTATTCCGGCACTTGACTGGGCAGACGGCTGGGATGATATGACTCCCGCCTATACAGCCACATTTGCCATGCTGCATGGATCGATGGGCCATACCGTGGAAGTGCCGACATTAAGTCAGGATAGTCTCCACGCGGCGGTCGGGACAGGTTTGGGTTCTACTTTATACGTCACTGAAAATAAGGATGAACTGTATAAGGACCAGCTTGAAATATTTAAACGCGGCGTAGATGGGGAAGATAACCGTGCAGTGGATGAATATTTTATAAATGCAGCCGGGGAATCGATCGGCAGACAAAGAGGGGATAACGAAAATTTCTTCCCTGATTACTATGTGATTCCAACTGACGGAGAAAATCAAAAAAATAACTTGCAGGCACATAAAATGGTGGATTATTTGCTCCGCAATGGAGTAAAGGTGGAACAAACGACCAGTGATACGCAGGTGAATGGCAATACGTATCCTGAAGGAACGTTTGTCGTGCCAATGAATCAGGCAAAACGCGGGCTGGCAAATGCCATGCTATACGAAGGGGAAAATGTATCCGACTGGAACGCGATGTATGACCCGATTGTCGTGAATTTCCCGGCGCTGCGCGGTTTTGATATAGAAGAAGTCCGTGAGCCGGGTGTTTTTGAAAATACTTCTGAAATGGAAAGTGTCACACTGCCGACAGGTGAAGCAGATGGAGATGCCTCCAAACAAGTGTTGAAAAATACGAACAATGATACAGTCAAACTGGTAAATGAGCTTTTGGGAAATGGAGTATTGGTGGAAAGAGCGGTCGAAACTAATGATGACGTGAATAAGGGCGATTTTATCGTCAGCACAGCAGACTTATTGCGATATGGCAATGACTATTATTTTGAAGCATCGGCTTTGGATAGTTCCACCCGGTTAAAAACAGAGGTACTAATACAGCCGAAAGCAGCGATAAATGGATCAGGGCAATTGGCATTTTCCCTGAGGGATCTTGGTTTTGACCTGGTCGACCAGGCTGAAGCAGATGTTGTGGTAAGTGATTCAAGAAACTTTAATCTCGATAGTTTATCCGGAAAGTCGTTTGTAGGGATTGGTGTCAGCGCACTAAATGCCGTGAATAACAGCGGCGCACTCCCGGGGTTCAGCTTCGGCAGCACCAGAAACGGTCATGAAGGATTGGTTAAAGCGACCGTCCATGATCATATGCTGACTTCCGGTTACCAGGAGAATGAGCTTTTGTATACTACTTCCGGAGCATGGATTAGTTCTGTTCCTGAAGATGCGGAAGTATTGGCATCCTTCAGCGGCGATGATGATTTCTATGTTGCAGGGTGGTGGCCTGGCAACGACAGAGCACAAGGTCAGACGCTTGCCTTTACACAGGAGCTGGAAGACACCGAAATTACGCTTTTTGCCAATGATCTGGCATTCAGAGCGCACACAGAATACAGCTATCGTCTTTTGGCAAACAGCATCTTTTCGTCTGCCTCAGAGGATACAGCTGGCAGTGTAGCAGATATGATTACACTTGTTGACAGCTATAAGGAGTCCGGAGAATTCGCGGATGATCAAACTGCCCGTGCCTTGAGTGTCCATCTGACTGCCGTGAATGCTTATGAAGAACAGGGAATGGATGAAAAAGTGGTAAGACACCTGGAGAGCTTCAAGCTGCTGCTGGATCATCAGCAACAGAATGATCTTATTTCAGACAGGGCATATAACGTGCTGATGGTTAGTGCTGATTATTTGATCAGAGAGCGGGAGTAGACCTGGCCCCCCCGTAGAATGCGGTAAAATTCAGCGGGAATGTTTAATCCATTTCATCTGACTTAATCACGTATAAACCATAAAAGACTGCACTTCAATTTTATCTTTGGGGTGCAGTCTTTTAATTGATGATGCAATATGATAGTGATCCTGAATACACAGGCACCTTTCGAATTTTTTGATAGCTGCCAAAGTTATTATGTGTTCCTATCCCGTATCTGTAAGATACTGAAATACAGGTGTACCTCAAAAAATGAAGTCAAGGTGGAGCACTTTATCCATTCATCACGTGGTTAGTTATTGTCCTGATTGATGGCAAGGTTAATTCTTTTAATTGATTCCATATGTAATGCTTCGTGATAAAACGTAAATAATAAACACTCGCCGATCGTATAGAAGGTTAGTCCTATTCCATTTGTAAATGGTGTTTCCAGTTTTTCGTCGAGCCGCCCTGTAAGAAAATCTCTGATTCTTGATTTTTGATTGGTTAATTCCTGCGAGAGTTCTTCTAAAGATGGTGCTGGGAACTGCCAATTAGCCGGCTTTGTGCCGGGAGCAAACAGCAATTTATAAATTTTCGGGACTCCCATTTCTTCTCCAAGCAGTTTAAGGGTCACCCGATCCTGGATAAAAGCAATGTGACCAAAATTCCAGCGTATATTGTTATTAAAGCCCGGCGGAATCACATCCGCTTTTTCTTCCGTCATTTCATTTATTGTGTTTACCGTATGGTCACGAATCGTATCCATATATCTAAAAATCATTTCCTCCATAATACCACTCCTTATCTCTGCTTCTTTAAGTATACTTGATTACATGCATTTCTTGCCAGCGGCCGCAAATTATATAAGTATTTTTTGAGGAGACATTAAAACAACTGATGGATCGTCCCTTGAATTTTGTTGAATTATGTAACATAGAGGCTTCCTTAAATAGGATTTACTGGCTTATCTCATTCCATCATTTACAAAATCAATACATTTCATTAACCTATGCTTAACATTGAAATGATAGACTTGATGTGAAAAGGAAGGAGGGATGAAAAATATGCGTATACGTGCATTGTTTATTGATATGGACGGGACATTGCTAAAGTCGTCCAATAAGATTTCCCGGCGAAATGCGGAGGCAATAACCAAGTTGATGAATCATGGTGTAAAAGTTTTCCTGGCGACAGGACGCCAGTATGAAATAACGGCACCTTACCATAGCCATCTTGATTTGAAAACGCCGATGATTTGTCTGAATGGTGCTTCCATTTACGACGGATTTACGGGGAGAATTGCACATATGAATCCGGTCATCCTGGATGAGGAGCAGTTTTACCGTGTTACAAACGAGAACTCGTGCAATGTTATGGTTCACACTGCTGATGGGCTCTATTGCAACAGGAAGAGCAGGGAGGTAGAGGAGTGGACAGAGGAAAGCCGCATTGTGCCAAAATATATTGGCGATCTGCAGAATGCGGATTACAGGGATGTGCTGAAATACAGTGTCAGAACTGGAAATCATGGTTCACAATTGTCTTATATGTTTTGTAGTGGAGTGGAGGTAATTGATTGGCAGGACGGTTTTGAGATTGTGGCGGAAGGTGTCTCTAAATGGGCCGGGATTCAAGAACTGATTGCAAAGTTTGGGATTCATCCTGATGAAACAGCGGCCATAGGCGACGGTCCCAATGATATGCAAATGCTAAAAAATGCCGGAATCAGTGCTGCAATGGCAAATGCCGGCGAGGAAATAAAAGCAGCCGCAGATGTTGTAACCGGTCATCATGAAAAGGATGGCTTAGCTGATTTTATCGAGCGTTACCTTTTAAAGGAGCCAGCTGCTCCGCGGGTTTTGTAAATAACAGTTTTTATTAACCTGTAAAACTATCCATTAAAATGGAACTGCTTCATCCTCTCCATTTTTTAACCACCGATATATTCCCACCTCTCGGCTGAAGATCTGCCGTGTTATAAGGAAGTAAGTGCTGATTTTTTCCTGACGAAGATTGGTTTATCAAGTGACAGCTAGTATCCCGTTCGAATTATGGCTGTTTCCAAAAGATAATAGCTTGTTTTTGTAAGTCAGCTGCGTTGCAGACCGGCTTTATTTCACGTTGTTAATTATGCCATCATATTTATTGCACTTTTCCATAGTTAATATCCTTTACAAGTTATCATATTCCCTAGCAGGTTATTCATTCTTAATTTCTGCATGTTCCTGCAAATTTCGCATGTCAAAATACCCTGCATTGATTTTCTTCTCTTCCAAGTTTTTCGTCTGCCAAATCATTTTTATCCCTGATATAAAAACGGATATAGTAAATATTTTTCTGAAAATATAATGGGCCATTTGAGCTAACCGGCATTGTCCGGGTCTGTTATTTTTGTATAAAAATGAGTCAAATTGCAGGGCTTCCAAACACGCTTCAGCAGTAAAATTAGTGTAATAGCCCTGTCCTGCATTAATTTTATATTAACTCTACGAAATTATGCAGCTATAAGTATGTCGAATAATGTCTAAACTTCCATTCCTTTATACCATATACAGATTAAGTATAGGAATGGTATTTTTTGATTAACAGCAAGCAGCTGCCAGTTTTATATATTTTCCAGGGAAGGAGTGTTGGAAAAGCAGATTGTGAGCACATAGTTTTTTGTAAAAAGAAAAGTGGCGAAGATTCTATGCGAAAAAACTTGTTATTTAAGCTAATTACTTGTCTATTTTAGACAAAGGGAGAGGATAAAATGAGGTTAAAACACCGTTTACTCTTATTATTGACGTTTATATTCATAGCTGTTCCCGGCCTCAACGGCGCGATTGCGGCTTCACCTGCAGCAGGCCTGGAGTCTTTTGAACTGGAAGAAGCAACCATTGCGTCAATCCAGGAACAAATGGAGGAAGGTGATCTCACAGCAGAAGAACTTGTGCATTACTATCTGGACCGGATTGATGCATATGATCAGCAGGGACCAAGCATTAATTCTATCATTACACTGAATGAGGATGCAGTGGAAGAAGCAATCGCATTGGATGAAGAAAGGGAAATCAGCGGTCCGAGAAGTCCGCTGCACGGGATTCCGATCATTGTAAAGGATAATTTTGATATGGAAGGAATGGCGACTTCAGCAGGCTGTCTTTGTTTAAGAGATTCGATAGCTGCAGATGATGCTTTTCAAGTAAAAAAACTTAAAGAAGCAGGGGCGATTATTCTGGCAAAATCCAATTTGCATGAGTTTGCATTTGGGATTACAACGGAGAGCTCATTGGGCGGGCAAACGTTGAATCCGTATAATTTGGCTCATAATCCGGGTGGTTCGAGCGGTGGAACGGCAGCAAGTGTTGCCTCCAACTTTGCTGTTGCCGGGCTGGGGACGGACACAGGCGGGTCTATCCGGCTGCCTTCAGCGTTTAATAGTTTAGTAGGAATCCGGACGACGATGGGGCTTGCCAGCCGGGATGGAATTATACCTCTTGCTTTGACACAGGATATTGGCGGTCCGATGACAAGAACAGTGGAAGATACAGCGCTTTTATTGGATGCCACAGTAGGATATGATCCGAATGATATTGAAACGGCAAAAAGCATCAATAATTATCCGGAAACCTATACGGCATATTTGAATCCGGACGGGTTGGAAGGTGCAAAGATTGGTGTGATCAGACAGCTTTTTCAGCGGGGTGACGCAGAGGTAAACAGTTTAGTTGACCAGGCTATTCAGGATATGGAAGCGGCCGGTGCAGAAGTATTGGATGTTGAGATTGATAAGTTGAGTGAAATAACCGCTTATCCGAGTTTAAGCAGCTGGGAATTCAAATTCCAGCTCAATGATTATTTGGAAGCAATGGGGGATGCCGCGCCATACAGCTCATTAACGGAGATTATTGAGTCGGGTGAATATTTGGATTCTGTCGAACGGTCTTTAATTCAAAGAAATGAAAGGGAAACATTGGATACGGAGGAGTATAAGGATATTTTACTGTTCCGGACGCAGCAGTCGCAAAATGGCTTGCTGAAGGCAATGGCAGATCATGGGCTCGATGCCCTGGTATATCCGACTTCCACCAATCCTCCTGCAGAAATTGGCAGAGGTCAGCGTTCTGGAAGCAATAATAGATTAAGTGCTTTTAGCGGTTTTCCGGCGATTACCGTGCCGGCAGGATTTACAGAGAATGGACTTCCTGTAGGGGTGGAGTTTTTATCGAGACCATTTGAAGAAGCAACTTTAATTGAGCTGGCTTATGCCTATGAACAGCATACAGAGCATCGCGAGCCGCCGCAGCTGGTTAATAAAGAAGCACTGACAGAAATATTGGAGGAGATCCGCGGATTAAATGAAAATGTTTACACCACGGAAAGCTGGGAAAGCCTGCAGGATGCCGTGGCGGAAGCGAATCAAGTGCTGGAAGATGAGGAGGCAACACAGCAGGAAGTGGATCACGCACTGGAAAACGTGGAACAGGCCCGTGATGCGTTGGTGGTCATAGGCTTAAGCGATTTAAAGGTACTGGCAGAAGCATTGAATGAAGAAGGGGAAATTCAGGATGAAACATTCCGCACGCTCATGATGCACCTTTCCGCAGTGGAAATTTTTGCCGGACAGGGACAGACGGATAAAGTCATCAGGCATGTAAGCAATCTGCAAAGCTATCTCATCGATCAGTATGATAAAGCATTTATTTCTGAAGAAGCATTTAAAGCAGTGGATTTTGTCATAGAAAATATTTTGGAGGAATATGAAGCGGGGGACAGTCAGTGAGCTGGGAGAAGCGGCTTAGTTTTTTCGGGGAGTGCTTGGGACTGCGTAACATACGGAGGCTCATCAACAAAATATGTCACTCCCAGGAATATTCCGGTTGAATAGTGTCTGATGAATGCCTGTATTTCCATTTTTGACAGTAAAATAAAAGGAATAATCATCCCTCGAAAACATGCAGCAAGTTGCCCAAACAGGGCTGTTGTGATATGTTGAATGTTGGATTTTATAAGAAAAATGAATACGAGGGAGATAGTTAAATGAAAAAGCCGGTATTATTTATTTTTAGTGCATTATTTATCATGGCAGTACTTTCAGGGTGTTCAGCAAGCCCTAAAGAGGAATTGGAGGAGTTCCACACGGACATAAAAGACAATGTGGCTGAACCAATTTTTGAATTAGCGGAAGGTATTGAGGAAAAAGCTGTGGAATTTGAAAGTGGTGCTATTTCAGGGGATGAATTGATTACCTATTTTGAAGAGGACTTGCAATCGGTTATTGATGAAAACAGAGCGTATATTCAAGATTACACAGAACCGGGCACAGAGGAAGCACAGGAATACTATACTGCGCTCACTGATGGAATGAATATGACTTTGGACATTTTGGAAAAAACATCTGAACTAGTTGTTGCAATGACAGATGGCGATTTTGATGCCATGATGACATTGGGAGAAGAAGTGGATCAAATGACTGGTGAGATGGATGAAAAAAGTAATAAAATAGAAGATTTACAGAAACAGTATGAAGAAGAATTTGATGCTGAATTTGAAGAGATTGAGCAGTTATAATAAGTGAAAAATGAAATGGTCCGCATCTTTAAATAGATGGGGACCATTTTTGCTGATGCACTCACATACGTATAAAGACATCCGGCAATTCGTATGGAGCGATCTTCCTGTCAGTCCTTACAGAAAGAGAGTTGTATTTATTTTATAATCGTAACCTTATACAGGCGGGCTGCATCTTTTCGCATACTTCTCTATGGATGTCCGGCTAAACTTTTATGACGGTGCGAGCATTTTAACGCAGCCACGGGCAATGCTGTTACTTTTTCCTGAATAAAAGCGGCAATGCGAGCAGTGATGCTCCTGCTGCAGCTGCGGCCATCCATTTTGTGCCGGAGGCCTTTTCATTTTTATGCTGTCTTACCGGTGCTGACTCCTCAATATCTTTATCCGTATCGGATTTACCCAGCCCTTTCACAAAAGCGAGTCCGGTATTCAATCCTTCTATCACATCTGGGTCTGTCATGGCCTGAAGAAGGGAAGGAATCCCCCCGCCTCCTTTGCTGTTCCTATGTGCGACTTCACTCATTCCGGCGTTCAATTTTTTCACAATAGGTTCCATTTCTTCAACATTAAATTGCCCCAGTACAGTAAACAGCTGCATCGCATTGCTCAGGGAACGGGTAATGTCCGAGCCGTCCATAAACGTGACGATCTGCTCCAGTACTTCCTCCCGCTCCGCAATGATTGCTTTTAACATATTCGGCAGTTCTGTACCATGGATTTGTTTCAACAGCTCAAGGGTTTCGATGACCGCTTCTTTATTTTCCGCGAGGGCGTCTTCAATTTCCTGCAAATCCTGTTGTCGCAGCGTTTCCTCGCTGGGCTGAATGCGGTGGATCACTTTGGTTGCTTTAGCCATTGTCGCGCCCCCTTCTGGCTCTTACCATATCGCCTGGGAAGAAATAGTCTTTTCGCGCCCATTTCTGTTCCACCTTCACCCCGATTTGCGGCTGCGGGTTCCCATTTCTGTGATTGATTCTCGGCAGCGGATTTTCACCGGTTGGCTGCAGTATTTCCATTTTTACATTTGCCTCTTTATATGCCGGTGTGTCCGTATCTTTATCGGCATGGAAGCTGGTCAGGTAGTTAATCCCGCCTGTACCCTGGTCATTCATTGGCAGATAAAGCTCTTTTCCTTTTACGCGGTCAGTAACTACACAAGGGACCTTGACCTTTCCGTATGGAGATGTCAGCCGTACAACGGTGCCATCAGTAATGCCCCGTTCTTCAGCAAGTTCCGGTGATACTTCCAAAAATACGCTTGGCGTGTGTTTGGAAATTCCCTCTGATTTATAGGTCATGTTGCCTTCATGAAAATGTTCCAGGATACGGCCATTATTGATATGGAGATCATATTCTTCCCCAAATGTGATTGGTTCCGTCCATTCGACCGGAAAAAGTCTTGCTTTGCCGTCTGAAAATGGAAACTCATTTTCAAATAATAGCGGTGTGTCTGTTCCGTCTGCTGCCACTGGCCATTGCAGGCTGTCATAGCCTTCCAGCCGGTCGTAGCTGACCCCCGCAAACATCGGGCTCAGGCTCGCAGCTTCTGCCATAATTTCACCGGGATGGGTATAGTTCCAGTTCGCGCCGAGCCGGTTGGCAACTGCCATAATAATTTCCCAGTCCGGCTTGGAATCCCCGAGCGGATCGAATACTTTATACAGACGCTGGATGCGGCGTTCAGTATTGGTAAATGTTCCTTCCTTTTCAAAGCTTGGGCTTGCAGGAAGTACTACGTCCGCAAATTCTGCCGTTTTAGAGAAAAATATATCCTGTACCACAAAGAAATCGAGTTTTTCAAATGCGGCCTGTACATAATTGGCGTTGGAATCGACCAGTGCCATTTCTTCACCTTTAATATATAAGGAGCGCAATTTCCCCTCATGAATGGCTTCCACCATTTCATGATTATTGAGACCGGGTTCTTCAGGCAGCTTGGTATCCCAGCCTTTTTCATAGCGGGCATGGACTTCTTTCTCCGTAACTTTTTCATATCCCGGAAACCGGTCAGGCATACTCCCGAAATCACTCGCTCCCTGCACATTGTTATGCCCGCGCAGTGGGTACGCGCCGGCACCCGGCTTCATGTAATTTCCTGTGATGAGCAATAGATTGGAAATAGCCGTACTTGTATCGCTGCCGCCGCCGTGCTGGGTGATCCCCATTGCCCAGAGAACGGATGTTGTTTTTGCTTCATGAATAGATTCTGCGATTTCCACCAGTTCTTCTTTGGAAAGGCCGGTTGTTTTTTCTGCATATTGCAGTGTATACATGTCAAGGCTCTTCATATATTCATCAACATGATTGACATGTTTTTTCAAAAATTCCTCGTCATGCCAGCCCTGGTCAATGATATATTTTGTCACGGCTGACAGCCAAATTAAATCACTGCCCGGATTTGGATGAATGAACAGGTCAGCTCGATCGGCCATTTCGCCTTTGCGAAGGTCGGCAACAATCACTTTTTGGCCATGCAGCTTTTGTGCGCGTTTAACCCTGGTTGCAATGACCGGATGGGATTCGGCAGTATTGGAGCCGACGATGATGATAAGTTCTGCTTTGGCGATATCTGTAATGGATCCGGAGTCGCCGCCATAGCCTACAGTACGCCATAACCCCATCGTTGCCGGCGACTGGCAGTAGCGGGAGCAGTTGTCAATATTATTTGTACCGACAACAGCGCGGCTAAGCTTCTGCATGAGATAGGATTCCTCATTGGTGCATTTGGAAGAGCTGACAAAAGCAAGCGCATCAGGGCCGTTTTTTTCCATTTGTTTTTTGAAATTGGCCTCAATGACATCAAGAGCTTCTTCCCACTCTGCTTCGCGGAAGGCGTCTCCATCGCGGATCAGCGGTTTGGTCAGACGCTCTTCACTATTGACGAAATCCCAGCCGAATTTTCCTTTTACACAGGTGGAAATGCCATTGGCCGGGGATTCTACCTGCGGATCCACTTTCAATACATGACGGCCTTTTGTCCATACATCAAAGGAGCAGCCGACACCGCAGTAAGTGCAGACTGTCTTGGTTTTTTTAATGCGGTTTTCCCGCATGGATGCTTCGACATCGGATACGGTCATGAGCTGGTCGTAGCCCGTTTCCACTTCTTTGGTAATGTTGATCATCGGGCGTTTGGTGGATTCAAGCAATCCGGTCAGAAAACCGGCTTCCCCTTCCATGCCGACTTCCATCATGGCATTGCATGGACAAACTGTTGCACAATGGCCGCAGTTCACGCAGGATGAATCTTCAATTGGTGTATCTTTGTCCCAGATCACCCGTGGCTGCTGCCTTTCCCAGTCAATGGTTAACGTTTCATTGACCTGCACATCCTGACAGGCTTCCACACAGCGTCCGCAAAGGATACACTGATCCGGGTCATAGCGGTAAAAAGAATTGCGGTCTTTTTCATAGTCTTTGCTTTCAAACGGGGTGTCCTGATGTTTGATCTGCATTTCTTTTACGGTGTTATGTATCTCGCAGTCCCCGTTATTATAATCACAAATCGTACAGTATAATTCATGGTTGCCCAAAATCCGGTCAAGGCCGAGGGTCTGTGCCTCATGGGATTCTTCGTCATTCGTGCTGATTACATCTCCATGCTGAATCGGGGTGGAGCATGCCCTGACGAGTTTGCCGTTTACGTTGATGATGCATGTATCACAGGTTTCGATTGCTCCAAGACTCGGGTGGTAACACAAGCTTGGCACTTCCACATCATTTTCAGTCATAATATCCAAGGCAGTACGGTTTTCCTTCACAAGTAAGCGCTTACCATTTAATGTCACTTCCAAAATGAAGAACTCCTTTCTTTCTATGGAATAGGATTTTTTTGCTATTCTGAATTTATAGTAACATAAGTTGGCATATTGAACCATTATAGAGGGGTGGGGAATCTGCTTTTTGGAATACTGGTGTGCTGAAACTTATATTATCCAGGGAGTTTTAAACCGGGGAGCGTTGGAAAAGCATCGGAAATCTTTATCGATAAACCTCAGTCAGACATTTTTCATAAGCGTGCAGCTTTATTGTTCTCAAGTACATATTTAGTGAAAATCAGTAAATGACGTGGCAAAGGGATATTCTCGGGTATGTCATTGAGAGAAAATGCTGGGATGACGACCTCGAGAAAGCTTCTCAGGTATGTCATCGGGCAAAAAAGCGCAGATGACGACCTCGAGAAAGCCTCTCGGGTATGTCATCGAGAAAAAGTGCGCAGATGACACCCCCCGAGAAAGGTTCTCAGGTATGTCATCGAGAAAAAATGGGCGAATGACGTCCCCGAGAATACCTCGTCATCCAAGGATAATGTATATAACGCCCCCCGTAGTCTAAATCCACTGTAAACATTTCTTATCTCCTTCCTTATTGCATTTCATTATAATTCCTTCATAATAAAAGAGAGAATTAAGAATATTTAGCTGAGGTGAATATATATGACAAATTTTAAGACAGCGGATTTGTGTGATGACCATGCAAGCTCTGTGCAGGTGTGTCATTTGGAATTTCAATCATTCGGAAAAAGGAAGCGGTTCTACGGTAAAATTGAAACAGTGGATGTTTATGAAGATAACGTTCTATTTGAAGAGGCGCTGAATTCTGTGCCGGCTGGGTCTGTTATTGTAGTGAATGGCGGAGGCTCCAGAAATTGTGCATTAATGGGCGACCGTCTTGCCGGAATTGCGGCATCCCGGGAACTTGCAGGAATTATTATTAATGGCTGTGTCCGTGATTCTGCAGATCTTGCGGCAATGGATACGGGAATTTTTGCCCTTGGAACGAATCCCTTGAAAAGTAAAAAGAATGGGATAGGCGAGCGGGATGTAAAACTTTCTTTTGGCAATGTTCATTGGAAACCGGGGGAATACGTTTATGCGGATGAAGACGGAGTGATTGTTTCAGAGGAGCAACTGATTTGAGCAGGTGGCTGCAAGCGTGCAGCTCGTTGAATACTACCATATCCTGGTGCTGCGCTATGGGTGAATCGCTATTATTCCCAATCAATATATGAAAGACTTTCTAAATCGGTAAGTGAATACCTGTCACAATCAAGGTAAGTTTTGCGCTTTGGTTGTGACTTTACGCTTGTCTTTGTTCACTTGGGCCACCCTGCCCCAACCAGGGAAACCGGCTCTTTGAGTAAGAAAGACCGGAACTTGCCCGGCACCTTCATAACAAGCTTTATACTTTCTTCAGGTTCATCTTTTCACCTTATATCCTCTTTTCAGCACCAATCCTTCGCCAAATCTTCCGGATTATTTAAAGTAGCGCAAAGCTTCTGTCAAACGAAGCAGCTGCCAAATAATTAGAAATGATGCAAGGTATGACTGCTATTTTTAATCCGCTTCACCTTTTTTTCACATTTTATTTGTTTACCAATATAAATAATTCTTCCGGTATGCCGATAAAATAATAGATAGGAATAAAGTACCATGGTTATATCGGTTTTCAGTAGAAAAAGGCAAACTATCCGAAAGGGTAGGACGCAAAGTTAAGGGTCTAAGGTGCATTGTATATGGCATTATGATCGCCTGGCTGCCAAAATCATTCATGTATGTTACTTTTGGCTGTTCTAGTTACTGGATAGTCTTTTTTTATTGCCAAATACTGATTGCATGTGTGCGTGATAGGACTTTGGACATAAATGATTTTTCATCATTTGTCAGCTATCCACATACTAAACCCCTTAAATAATCAAGTACTGCTTGAAGAAGAAAGGAAGTTTAAAAATCAAGGTATACATAGTTCAATTTGAAAATCATTATATAAATTTATGGAGGTTACATGATGGATAGAGCATCAATTATCGGATTATTATTTGGTTTTATTGCCGTTGGGGCCGGAATGATACTAAAAGGAGTAAGTCCCATGGCGCTCATTAACCCGGCAGCCATACTGATTATTATTTTAGGTACGGCAGCAGCTGTATTAATCGCTTTTCCAATGAGCACGTTAAAAAAAATTCCAACGCTTTTAAAGATCATATTTACGGAAGAGAGAAACAGCAATGCGGCAGCTTTCGTTACAGAGGTTACAGGCTGGGCAGAATCAACACGGAAAGAAGGCATTTTATGGCTGGAAGCGCAAATGCAAAGGATAGAGGATCCATTTTTGCGTTCCGGTCTGCAGTTAACCATAGATGGGCAGACATCTGATTTTATCCGGGAAGTAATGATGGAAAAAATATATGCGATGGAGGAAAGGCATCAAAAAGGTGTGTCCATTTTTACTCAGGCGGGAACCTATGCGCCAACTCTTGGCGTACTGGGAGCCGTAATTGGATTAATTGCAGCATTGAGTGATCTGAACGATATGGAAATGCTCGGGAGTGCTATTGCAGCTGCGTTTGTAGCAACCCTATTGGGGATTTTCACCGGTTATATTTTATGGCATCCTTTTGCAAATAAATTAAGGGAGAAGTCGGAAAATGAAGTCCGTGTGAAACAAATAATGATTGAAGGCATTTTGTCCATTACTAATGGGGAATCTCCGCAAATCATCAAAGATAAGCTGAGTTCATACTTATCTTCAGAAGAGCTGGCCATGCTAAATCAGGAGGGAACAAATGCGACAAGTGAGGAGGCGTAAAGACAATCATATAAATGAATCGTGGCTGCTGCCGTATTCGGATTTGCTCACACTTTTAGTTGCATTGTTTATCGTACTTTTTGCCATGAGTGAAGTAGATTCCCAAAAATATGAAAGCCTGATGCAGATTTTTGAAAGCGAGTTTAGTGGTGAAATTGGTGTTGTGGAAGATGACCAGGGAGCCCCGGAAGAGCTGCCTGCTGCAGATAGCGAAGAGATGGATGAAAATGAAGAGGAACAGAACGGAATCAGCGAACTGCGTAAATTAAAGGAATTGCAAAAGCAGATTAATCATTATATTGAGGAGAACCATCTGTCGGAAGAGCTGGGAACGAAATTATCCAATGAAGGTTTGTTTGTCACCATATCCAACGATGTCTCCTTTGATACCGGGAGTGCTGAAGTAAAGAAAGAAGGCAGGGAAATTGCGGAGGAAGTCTCGAATTTTCTGTATACTGACCCGCCTAATCAGATTGTGGTAAGCGGGCATACTGACAACCGGCCGATAGACAATCACGATTTTTCATCCAACTGGGAATTGAGTGCGGTAAGGGCGATCAATTTCATGGAGTTATTGCTGGAACATGAAAAGCTAAACCCGGAGCAATTCAGTGCTAAAGGCTTCGGGGAACATCATCCTGTTGTACCTAACTCCAGTAAACAAAATATGGAAATAAACAGAAGGGTAGAAGTACAGATTCTGCCAAACTATGAGATTGATATTAGGGAAGATGAGGAGCAGGAATAATGCAAATGAAGGTAAACGAAAGAAATAAAGTGGTTACCAGCTTGTTAAATAGTACGTTAACATCTCTGGATGGTGTCATTCCGATTAACTATACAAGATCTGCACCAAAGCTGTTGAAGCAAAATTTCAATCTCGAGTTTGGTGTCCTGATTGGTATTGTCGGTGATGTTAATGGGAAGCTGGTTTTATCAGGAGAATTGCCCTTTTTCAGTGAAGTCGGGCAAACGATGTATGGGATGCCTCTTGAAGGAGAAATGCTTTTATCATTTAGCGGAGAGCTCGGGAATATGGTTGCAGGCGGGCTGTCATCAAATATTGCTTCAGAAGGTATCGATATTAATATTACTTCCCCCACTATTATGCAGGGAAATACCACCTTATCAGGTTTTAAACAGGGGATAAGCGTAGCAATTGCCTTTGAAAGTACAGGGGATTTAGCACTTTTTCTACTAATTGATTAATTTTTTGAGAGGAGGAACTGAATTGGAAACAACTGATTACCTTGATGTATTTCTTGAAGAAAGTGATGAACATTTACAGGCCATTAACAACCATTTGCTGGAACTGGAAAAAAACCCGGAAAACCTGGAGATGGTTCATGAAATTTTCCGCTCGGCCCATACATTAAAAGGGATGGCGGGCACGATGCAATTTCAAGATATAGCATCTTTGACCCATCAAATGGAAAATGTATTCGATAAAATGAGAAACAATGAATTGAAAGTGAATGAACATGTGGTCGATATTATTTTTCAGGCAGTCGAAGCATTGGAGCAAATGGTGGAGGCCATTCGCCAAGGTGAAAGCGGCAGTATGGATGTTACTGCACTTGTTTCACATTTAAAAGATATTGAGGGCGGAGATGACCAGACAGAATTGGAGCACAAAGCGGCAAAGGAACAGTTTAATCCTCACATGAATTTGGATGAATACCAGATGACCGTGGTGAAACAAGCGATAGAGCAGGGATTTACCCCTTTTCAGATAACGGTAAATCTGTCTGAGGACTGCTTATTAAAAGCTGCGCGTGTCTATATGGTTTTTGAAGTTTTTGAGGAATTTGGCGAAATTATTAAATCGGTTCCCGCGGTGGAGGAGCTGGAGGCTGAAGAATTTGAGACACAGTTTTCAGTCGTTGTTTTATCAAAGGCGCCGGCAGCTGAAATTGAAGCGCGTGTACATACAATTTCCGAGATAGAATCTGTTACATTAACCGCGTTGGATATGAATGTGAAGAAGGCAATGGATAAAAAAACAGTTCAGGATCATTTGGATAAGACAAAAGAATCACAGTCTACATCCGCGAATAATAATGGCAAGCATACATCTTCCAAAACTATCCGTGTCAGCAGTGAACGGATTGATCAGCTCATGAATCTTTTTGAAGAACTGGTACTGGATCGGGGGCGCCTGGAAGACATTTCCGCAAAGAAAAATGATCTTGAATTGACGGAAACTGTGGAACATATAGCAAAGGTTTCCCAGGACATGCAGGATTTAATTTTAACGATGCGTATGGTGCCTGTGGAACAGGTTTTCAACCGGTTTCCACGCATGGTGAGAGGGCTGGCTAAAGATCTTGGAAAGAACATAGATCTTGAAATTATTGGGGCCGATACGGAACTTGATCGGACAGTGATCGATGAGATTGGGGATCCGCTGGTTCATCTCATCCGCAATTCCATTGACCATGGTATTGAAACTGAGGAAGCACGCAGGAGGGCAGGAAAGCCAAGCAATGGAAAATTAATTCTGCGTGCTTATCACAGCGGCAATCATGTTTTTATTGAGATAGAAGATGACGGGGCAGGAATTAACCGGGAAAAAGTCGTACAAAAAGCGATAGAAAATGGATTGATTACAGGGGATCGTGCGGAGGAGTTAAAGGATGAAGATGTTTATCAGCTGATTCTTGCCTCCGGGTTCAGTACAGCAGATAAAGTTTCGGATATATCGGGACGCGGAGTTGGTTTGGATGCAGTGAGTAATAAAATCGCCGCACTGGGCGGCCATATTTTCATAGAATCGGATCCGGGCCGGGGCAGCAAATTTTCCATTCAGCTGCCGTTAACCTTATCGATCCTTTCCAGTTTATTGGTCCATGTCCAGAAAGAAATTTTCGGAATTCCGCTTTCTTCCGTCGTCGAGACTGTATTGCTGAATGAGCAGGATATCATGTATTCCCACCGGCAACAAGTGATGGATTTCCGCGGGAAAATTATTCCTCTCCTGTCACTGAAGGAAGTGCTTGAAGTTCCGGGTTACGAACAGGATAAGGAACAAAAGCATTTATCCGTAGTAATTGTGAAAAAGGGAGAGAGGATGACGGGGTTAATCGTCGATGCTTTTATTGGCAAAAAGGAAGTCGTGCTGAAATCACTGGGCAATTATTTGAAAGGGATATTTGCGATTTCCGGGGCAACGATTTTGGGCAATGGTCAGGTTTCATTAATTATTGACCCCAATGCGCTGGTAAAGTAAAAAAGGAGGCAGTTAAATGAAAGTAGTTGTTTTTTTAATGGGAGATCAGCAATATGGTATTTCAATAGAAAATGTGCTCGGTATTGAGAAGCTGCATGCAATCACCAATGTTCCCGAGACATCGGATTTTATTAAAGGTGTAATCAATCTGCGCGGGGATATCACTCCCGTTCTTGATTTAAAGCAGCGGTTTAAGCTTGGGGAAACAGCGTACAGGGAACAAACCCGCATTTTAATCGTGACGATGAATGATATGCAGGTGGGCTTGATTGTGGATGCAGCAACAGATGTCATGGATATTGATTCAGCGATTATAGAGGATGCACCGCAAATGATCAACGGCGTGAAGGAATCATTTTTAAATGGTGTTGCCAAACTGGAGGATAAGTTGCTGATTTTGCTGGATTTAGAGTATGTATTAAATTTGGATGAGGTCAATGAGGTAAACGAAATGATGGAGACATAAAGGAAAAGGGAGGAAAGAGAGATGGCAAAAATCCTTATTACAGATGATGCAGCCTTCATGAGGATGCAGTTAAAAGATAATTTGACAAAACTGGGACATGAGGTGATCGGAGAAGCCGAAAATGGCAGGGATGCCATAGAGAAATGCGAACAATTGAACCCCGACCTGATTACTATGGACATCACCATGCCCGAAATGAACGGGGTGGAAGCTGTTGCGGAAATCAAAAAAACACATCCTGATGTGAAAGTGATCATGTGCTCAGCGATGGGGCAGCAAAGTATGGTGCTGGATGCGATAAAAGCCGGTGCAGCAGACTTTATTGTAAAGCCATTTAACGCCGATCGTATTAAAGAGGCACTGGACAAAGTTTTATAATTTTAGCATAGCGGGGTTCCCCGTACAGCAGAGAGAGGATTTTAACAATGAAAAATCGATTTAAATTTAAGCGGATAAGAACGAAGATATTATTTGGATTTGGAATCGTACTTATACTGGCGATATTATTAAGTGCCTATAATATATTTTCTATGAATAAAACAAATAACGACCTTCAAAACCTGATAGATGAGGAAATTGCCCTCATGGTTGCCGATCAAAGGCTTGCCACCAATATGAATGAAAGAACAAGCTTATTGCGGGGCTTTTTATTGTTTGAAGATGAAGCTTATAAAGAGGAATTTGAAGCTGGTATCGAAGAAAGCGTCGAACTTGAAAACAGAGCGGCTGAGCTGAGTGAATCCGAAAAAATGCAGGAGTTCCTCGACATGAAAATTGAGTGGGGCACCCTCACTGATGAAGTCATGGAACTGTATGAAAATGGAAATACGGCCCAGGCACTGCGCATCATGGAAAATGAAGTAATGCCGCTGGGGAATCAGCTGACAGAGGGGTTTGAGCTTTTAGCAGCTGAAAGAGAAGCAGAGGTCAGAGAAATAGGGGACAGGATGATATCTACCAGTGAAATGCTGTTAACGATAGCCGCAATCGTATCCGGTTTGATGATTTTGCTGGCTGTATTTGTTGCGATCATCACTGCCAGAACGATTTCAAATCCAGTCCAGGCTGTGGTGGAGCGAATGAAGCTGATTACCGGTGGGGATCTATCACAGGAAGCACTGAAAACAAATTCCAGAGATGAGATAGGCCAGCTGATAGTTGCTGCAAATGATATGAACAAAGAGGTACGAAATTTATTAAATCAAATTAATGAAGTGTCAGACACGGTTAGTGCCCAAAGCGAGGAATTGACTCAATCCGCCAATGAAGTGAAGGAAGGGTCGGAACAAATTGCAACCACCATGCAGGAGCTGGCCTCCGGATCTGAAACCCAGGCAAACAGCTCAACCGAGTTGTCATCTGCCATGACAGCATTTGCATCGAACGTGCAGGAAGCAAATGCCAGCGGTGAAAAAATCAAAGATCATTCCGGTGCAGTATTGGAGATGACGGAGGAAGGCAGCCAGTTAATGAACAAATCCAATGCTCAGATGGAAAAGATCGATCAGATTGTGCAGGATGCAGTTCAGAAGGTGGAAGGACTGGATACACAATCTCAGGAGATTTCCACTTTGGTGTCTGTTATAAAGGATATTGCCGATCAGACGAATTTGTTAGCTTTAAATGCAGCGATTGAGGCTGCAAGAGCCGGAGAGCATGGAAAAGGTTTTGCCGTAGTTGCTGATGAAGTGAGGAAGCTGGCAGAACAAGTCGGTGATTCGGTTACCGATATCACCGGCATCGTGACAAATATTCAAAGTGAAACAAATGTGGTTACCGGTTCCCTGCAAAATGGATATAAAGAAGTGGAAAGCGGGATGGCACAAATTAAGGCAACCGGGGAGAAATTTGATGGTATCAGCACGGCAATTTCAGATGTCGTGGACAGCATCCAAACAGTTTCAGACAATCTATCTGAAGTGGCAGCAACCAGTCAGCAAATGAACAGTTCCATTCAGGAAATTGCTGCTATATCCGAGGAGTCCGCAGCAGGGGTGGAACAAACATCTGCAGCCTCCCAGCAGACAAGCAGTTCGATGGAAGAAGTGGCAGCAAGTGCGGATGATCTGGCCAGGTTGGCAGAGGATTTGAGCGGTCTCGTCCGGAAATTTAAGTTGTAGTATGGGTCAGCAGGCGGATGTAAGGAGGAAAAAATCTGATTTTGCCGATTATCTTGTTACTTTCCTGCAGATATAGGTGCACTAAGGTTGTCACCTAGAGACTTGATGGCAACCAAGTTCTCTGTTTCCCCGAAAACAGGAAGCATATTTTATTAATGCAGAAAAAATTAAATGTGGCTGGCAGAACAAACGCAGTTTTAATGGCGGTCAGGGATTGTGGTTTGTCTTGTATGTTAGTTAAGTAACTTATAATCTGGAAATGGAAAATTAAAAGGTGTTTTAATACTTACTGGAATAAAAGCAAGAAAAAGTAAATTAACTGAATAAACATGACGGTTAATTCAATGAGTAAATGATTAAAATTTCAAGTTTTCTTATGTAATAGAAGAACGCCAATCAAAATCAGATTGGCGTTCTCTATTTTCAGTTGGGGCTCCTTTAGTAAAATTACTTTGAGCCCCAGCCGCCATCTACTTTAATTACCTGGCCGGTTACAAAGTCCGATTCATCTGAGGAAAGATAGAGCACCATGCTGGCTATTTCTTCCGGTTTACCAAGCCTTCCCGCCGGGGTGGCATCAGTGAATTCTTTTGTTACTTCAGGCGGGTTATTTGCCAGGATTGGTGTTTCGATAATGCCGGGCGATACTACATTGATTTGAATATTTTTCGGGGCGTATTCTACAGCTGCCTGGCGTGACATGGCTATGACGCCGCCCTTGGATGCTGAATAGCTGGGCAGTCCGGTTAAACCTACATGTGCTGCCAGCGAACCGATATTTACAATCTTTCCCGATTCATTTTTCACAAACTCCGGCAGTACTGTTTTCATGCCAAAGAAAGTCCCTTTTAAGTTGATATTAATCATATTGTCGAAGTCGTTCTCTTCCAAGTCCACGATGTCAACTGCCTCGGATATCCCTGCAATATTGCATAATACATCGACCGAACCAAATTCGCTAATCGCCTTTTCCTTCGCTTCTTTCCAGCTGTCCAATTGGGTTACATCCAAATGAACGCCTATCGCTGTACCGCCATCGTCCTGAATGGCCTTTGCACTTTCCTCGGCACCTTTAATGTCGGCACAAATAACTTTTGCCCCGTTTTCAGCAAATTGCTGTGCAACTGTTTTTCCAATGCCGGAACCTGCACCGGTAACAATAACGGATTTATTTTTTACTTTTGACATGAAAACACTCCTTTAAATATAGTTTGAGATTTGTATCTAGAGTGGGATATAACCGTGGTTAATTTGATGTGTGGTACTGCATTTATTGGTTTAGCGCTAAACAGGCATATTTATCCTCTCGTGATGGAGATGAATTTCATCCAGGTTATATATAAATAAGCTTGCGTACCCACACTAAGTCGTATTCCCTTTATTGGAGTTGTATAACATGGATTTTTAAAAAGCAGTTATCCTACTTAGACCACTTTAGCAGCAGTTCGCCATCTATTGAGGAAATTCAACGAAAGTAAAATTGGCTCATCAAACACTTATATTATAAAATGAATAAAGATATACATTTTTCTAAAAAAAGGGGGACGCTTATGCTGCCAAGTCGATATGAGGTGCTGGAACTAACCAAACAGCTTGTTCAAATTGAAAGCATTGTGAATACGAATGGGGAAAAAACGCTGGCTGAATCATTGCATGCCAAAATTCGTGACTTATCCTATTTTAAACAGCATCCAACACAGGTAAAACTTGCCCGGACCATGGATGACGAACGGGAACGATACAATGTAATGGCTTTTGTCAAAGGGACAAAAGGAGAAAGTAAGCGGACAGTAATCCTGATGGGGCATTTGGATACTGTCGGAACGGATGATTTCAGCCATTTAAAGGAATGGGCGACCGCTCCTGATGAATTAATGGCGCGGCTGTCGGATGAAGAACTGCCGGCTGCAGAAAAAGAACATCTCACTTCTGGTGACTGGCTCTTTGGACGGGGTGTGCTTGATATGAAAAGCGGTCTGGCAAGCAATTTGTATCTTTTAACATATTATAGTAAGCACCCGGAAAAGCTGGATGGCAGCCTTGTTTTTCTTGCCGAATGTGATGAGGAGGATGGCTCCCATGGTATTCTGTCTGCATTGGATGTTTTGAGGGAATGGAAAAAGGAACATGGTTTCCGCTATATTGCGGCGATTAATGCCGACTTTGTTTCCCCCGATAATGAAGAGGATCCAAACCGGTATGTCTACAAAGGAACTATCGGCAAACTCCTGCCGACCTTTTTCGTCACAGGTGCAGAAACCCATGTCGGCTCCCCTTTCGAAGGACTGGATCCCAATTACATTATCGCGGAACTGACAAAGCAGATCAGTTATAATCCGGATCTCAGCGATGAAGCTTACGGAGAAGCGACGGTTCCTCCGGTTGCCCTGAAACAGGCGGATATGAAGCCGAATTACACGGTGCAGACAGCTTTATCCGCTTTTGCCTACTTTAATTTCTTTGTGCATGCATGGTCCCCAAAAGAAGTGCTGGGTAAATTAAAAGCACATGCTTTTGCCGCTTTTCAGAATGCATTATATCAACTGGAAAAGCACTATCGGGCCTATGGCGCCCTAAGCGGGAAAAAATACGAAGGTCTTCCCTGGCAGCCGAAAGTGCTTACGTATGAAGAAATGGAAGAACAGCTGATCAAGGAACATGGGGATTCCTATATAAAACATATGGAGGAGTTCAAACGTAATCTTTTGGAAGACACGACACTTGATACAAGGATTTTTGCTGTAAAAGTTGTGGAGGAAGCATGGGAATGGATGACAGATAAAAGTCCTGCCATCATCGTGTTCTACTCTTCTTTGTATTCGCCGAGCGTAGTAACAGAAGGAGAGACAGAGGATAGCAGGGCATTAATTGCAGCACTTGATGAAGCAATCGGGGAAATACAGCCTGGTTATGCGCATCCAATTGTAACGAGACACTTTTTTCCGCACATTTCCGATATGAGTTTTATTGCAATTCATGATGACGATGATGATATTCAGAAGGCAGCCGCCAACAATCCTGCATGGGGAACAAAACATTATGTTGATTATGGCGCTGTACGGGAATTGAATGTACCGGTGATCAACATTGGCCCTTACGGCATTGACGCACATAAACGTTTTGAGCGAACGGAAATGACGTATTCTTTTGAGATTGTGCCTAATTTGACGGGGAAAGTAATTGGGAGATTGTTGGGGTGAGTTGTGTCAGATAATAATAAGTTATAGATTAATCAGCCCTGTTACAAATGTAATAAGGAAGTGTAGAATATGAAACTTTATGAGATGTTTATAAAAAGTAAAGAAGCTGGCAGAAGTCTTAATTTTGAAAACTTGACCAAAGAAGAATTAAAAACATTATTTATAGATGAATCAATATCCGATGCCCGTATTGCATCTCTTTTTGAAGTAAAACCCTCACGAGTTACTTATCTGAGAAGGAAATATGGAATTACTATTAAAAATTCATTAATAGATCAGTTTTTAAGTCCTCAATCAGATATAGCGGAAAAATATAATAAGGAAATGAAAGGGGTTACGCTTACGAAAGAAAATATCAATAAGATATCAAAAGCATTAACCCACTTTGCTTTTAGAAATGGTCCGATAGAAGATATGCATGCAGATCCAGAAAAAAACATTACAGATGATGATATGATGAAATTAAATAAATATATGGTCAATAGAATGGCATATGTTTTCACTTTAATAATTGAAGAGAAATGGGGAGAACTCAATTTTTTAGTAGAGCAAATGGATTTGATGTTTGGTAAAGAGTGGGATAACGCTATACCAGATGATGGTGGGAATAATGAGCAATTTATAAAGTTTATTGAACAATTGACGAATTAATGATTAGTTTTAGTTTGTCTTACAAAAGCAGAGCTTAACATTATAAAGAAGGAGGAATTTTTGATGGCAATACAAGAAATAAGCTTCAAATCTTTTAATGAAAAGGATAATCTGAAAGGATGGATTTACACACCAATCCGCAAGCCCCGAGGCATCGTGCAGCTCGTCCATGGTTTTGGCGAGCATTCGCGCAGGTATTTACATATGATTTTAAAGCTGAATGAGGCAGGGTTTATCGTGGCGGCTGATGATCATGTCGGACACGGTAAGACGGCATATGACTCCGGGAATTGGAGTGACTGGGGCGATAAGGGCTATATGACTATGGCTGAGGATGAGCATACGCTAAGAGATATCGTTCAGAAGAAATACGCTGATTTACCGTATTTTATGTTTGGCCATAGTATGGGATCGATGATTGCAAGGGGTTACGCCGCTAAATACGGTGAAGGAATGGACGGATTGGTTTTATGCGGCACTTCCGGTAAATTTCCCGGAGCGGAAGAACTTAAAGCAGCGCTGAAAAAACTGATTGATGAAGGCAGGGGGGAAGAAGAGGATCCGAAACAATTGGAAAAACTTTTTGGGTGGATGACCCGGCGCATTAAAAATTCTGAGACGGGCAATGACTGGATCAGCGGTGACCCCGATATTGTAGCGGACCATGCAAATGATCCGTTCAATAACTTTACCTCAGTGCCTAACACACGCTCACTGTACTATTTCACGATGATGATGGAAGAGATTGTCGGTACTGCATGGGCGGAAAAGGTTCCTGCATCCATTCCCGTATACAATATTGCCGGGGACCAGGACCCAGTTGGTCAGTACGGTGAAGGTGTTTATGCTGTATCAAACTGGCTGGCAGAAACAGGGAATCAGGTGAAAACGAAAGTATACCCGGGTTATAGGCATGAGATCCATAACTACCGGGACATCAGGGACGAAGTGGTGGACGGAATTATTGCATTTTTGGATGGGGTTATACAGGGTAAGTGAACAAATAAATAGGTGAAATTGCTTTGGGGTAATGAAGCGGCATGGAGACAGTAGTTTGGTTTCTGTGCCGTTTTTTGTCTTACCGTAAAGATATTAAGTATGTTAATAAGTTTTCTGGTTGGTTATTAATAGGGGAGTAAATTATAAATTTTGATTAAAATATCTCTGAAATTACGTAAATAGGCTATATACATAGGACGTAGTTCGTATCAGAATTAAGTAGTTTGGGGAAAATTGCCTTTTACAAAATATTAATAATAGTAATTATTCATCATTTTTATAAAATTTTAACAATTAAAAACCCTATTCTGCTATACTTGTCCATAAACAATTTTTAACTTTGAAATATGGAGGTGAACTTTTTATACAGTAAAAATAGTTTTTCTATAAAAAAGGAGGTTTAGCATGATGAAATTTATTCGGCGGTTTGGTTTGGTAGCTTTTACTTTTGTAATGGTGGCGGGTTTGTTTACGTTTACCTCAATGGAAAATGGACAGGCAGACACAGACTCTTTTTCCGGATTGAAAAAGGAAGTACAAAGAATTGTGGAGGAAGCTGATACAGATGGGACTATCGGTGTATTTATTGATACCGGTGAAGGGATTATTAATATGAATGAAAAGGAGGTCATGTCTTCGGCCAGTGTGATCAAGGTTCCTATTTTGGCTGAAGCTATCAGACAGGCTGAAAGAGGAGACCTGATCTGGGAGGATGAAGTGCTTGTCCAGGAGTCGGATGCTGTTGGCGGCAGTGGAGTGATACGAGATATGGATCTGCCGGTGCATATGACTGTCCGTGAGTTGGCGGAGCTAATGATGACTGTTTCCGACAATACTGCTACAAATATGATTGCTGAAAGGGTGGGATTTGACCAAGTCAATTGGACTTGTATTGAGCTTGGGTGTGAAGACACAGTCATGCAGAATTCTATCTATACATCCATGCCGCAGGACAGAGGACCGCATAATTATACCAATGCGAAAGATATGGCGACAGTGGTTTCAGGGGTCATAAATGAAGATATTTTTTCTTCGGAAGGTAAAGAAGAATTTTTAAGAATTATGAGGGAAGTCCCGGATGGCAGGCTTACTGGCTATAAAGATCCAGAAATTCACGGAGATATTCAGACTGGCCGCAAGGGAGGATCAACAGCAAGTCCACGAGTACTTCATGATGTGGCTGTTTTTACACTTGGGGATAAAGAGATTTACGCTGCTGTCCTTACGCATAATGTAGTTCCTAATACCGCAACTCCCACAATTTCTGAGATCGGCAAAGAGATCATGGATTATATGGTAGAGAACTATTGATCAGAGGTACTGGGTCTAAAAGCCGATAGATATTTACTGAATCAATTAATCTAGCATTGAAATAATTATGGGAGGGCTGGTTAAAATGTCTAAATTGATGAATAGGATAACAATTATATCAATTGCTATTTTGCTGTTGTCAGGTATGTTTTTACAAATGCCTGCTGAACAAATTCAAGCAAATAATCAGGAAGTTGAAACTGAGCTGATTGATTTCGTTCCTTCTTGGGTGAAGGAAGGCGGCAGATCCGAAATGTTAAAGAGGATGGTCGATCCTGAACTGCGGCTGCAGATTAGGGAAGAAATTGATGAAATCGTAAATGAAAGGGTGGAGAGTCCATCGGATATTCGTTTTCCGGAATTAGGGGATACTTTGGAAGACTGGATGGGAGATTTCGACCGGGAGACAAATTTTGAATATGATATCGAACAAGGACAGGCTCTCTGGAGTTTTGTTAATTTAGATTACAATAACGGCAATACGGTCCATGTGGATGAGTTTACCGTGGAGGATTTGGATGAAGAAACAATTGCTTTCTCCTATGACTTTACAGGCGAAGATGGGGATTCATGGGACCCGGAAGCCTTTGGTGATGATCTATTTGTATACCCAAGGAATCCGGATGCCGTCAGATACAGTATCGAAAACAATACCGGTAAGATGGAAGTAGAAGAGAGAAGGAATGGAACAGCCAGCAGTTATGGGAAATTAACTCCAATTATGGAGGATTTAGACAACAGTGAGGTTCGGATGCGTTTTCGGGTAGATGAATTAGGAAGTACGCAATGGTTAAGGGTATGGGTGCAATCCGATCAATTTGGTTCCGGCAGTTCATTTGCCCGGAATGGTTATGGTATTGCATTACATTTAGGAAATGACGAATTGGCTCTGCAAAGAAGAGAAGACAGCAGTACTACCAAGCTGGAAGGCGTTCCGGCTAATATGACCACGGATTGGCATTGGTTGAAATTACGTGCTTCAGAAGGTAAAGTGGCGGTTAGTCTATGGAATGATAACGAAGAAGAACCTGAGGAATGGGACATTGAATATGATATTCCTGAAGTTCAGAAAAAATCAATGTTAAGTTTTGCTAATCTTGATGCAGATGAGGAAAGTGTATTCTATATTGATGATATTAGCATAGAGTCGCCAGAGAACGAATCTATCTTTGAATATGACTTTAGTGGTGATGATGGGGCTGATTGGGATATGGATGCATTTGATCAACTTTACTCATTTCCAGCATCCGACAATCCAGACGGTGTAAAGTACAGTATACAGGATAATACCGGAAAGGTTGAGTTGGGAAAACAGCAAAACGATTTAAGTGCCTCTTACGGTAAAGTAATACCGATGATGAAAAATCCGATGGATAGCAGTATGCTAATGCGCTTCCGCACTGACGGAGCTGAAAATAATCAATGGATGAGAGCCTTTATTCGTGCTGATGAATTCTTGGATGGAAATTCATCACCGAAAAACGGCTATGGTATGGAGTTGAATTTTAATACAAACCAATTAAAATTATTTGGAATGGAAAATAAAAATACTTTCCATTTAGACAGTATTAATGTCAACATGACTACGGATTGGCATTGGTTAAGACTGCACATTAATGAAGATGAATTAGCTGTCCGTCTCTGGGAAGATGGTAAAAATGAACCTGGAGAATGGGATTTGGTTCAGGAAATTAGTGAAAATGTATCAGCTGGTGAATCCATTATACGGCTACTGCACTTGAGAGGTAATTTAGATACGATTTATACCCCGAGTGACGATCCGGATGATCCAGATCCAATTGAATATACTATCGATTTAATGAAGACACAGGTTGAAGAATTTTTGGATGTAGGAGAGATTAATAGTGATGAGGCTGCCAGGCATTTACTCACTCATTTAACCGCGATAGAACAATACGAAGGAATAGGTTCCATGGATAAGGCTGTCAAACATATGGAAAGCTTTAAATCCTTGTTGGAACATCAGAAAGAAAATGAGCTGATTTCTCCGACTGTTTATGATGAACTAAAAGCTGGTGCTGATGACTTAATTGAACAATGGGAATAAAGATTTATGCTATCGTTCCCAGAGGTTAGACTTTGTGTGATAGAACATCATGAAGACAATTTGATAAAACTGAATAAAAAACATATGTGGCACTTGATATTTACCCAGGATTAGTCATAAATACTTGGATGAAGTCAAGTCAATTACCATCACCCTGTAACAAGGTACGCACAGGGTGATGGTTTTCTATTTAGTTTGTAATCCAATGGAAGAGCCGCATTGAGAAGTACTAATAAAATGTCGGATATTCTTTAACTGTACAGCAGTCCTGCATATTGGAAAAGAAAGCTCCATCATAATTGTTTTAACTTAAAGAAAATTTTACTATTCATTCACCCTGGTATTCCAAAGCATTGCCCCCATTTGTCCGACAGTAAATCCTTCTACATTTTCCGAAATAGCGTATATACTGGAGAATGTACCTAATTTTGTGATCGGTAAAAACTCTGTCCAGGCATACTCCTGCAATTCATCCCAGTAAACTTTTGCTTCTTCCTGGGATGGAGAGGTGCGTATTTTGCCAAGTAATTCTCTAACTGTGGGGTCCTCAACACCGCCAGCAAAATCCGGGTTTATCTGCAGCAGCTGAGTAGGATCGGATTTAAATGGAAAGGCATTGACGAATAAATCCCATGCTTCCGGATCTTCACGCCGGTCCACGATGGTTGGCCAGTCATAAACTTCCAAACTGGTATTTATCCCAATCTGTTCCAGTTGCTCACTGATAACTACAGATGCATTATAATAATGCTCATAATCCCGAGTCGTCATGATAATTATTTCCTCTCCATCATAACCTGCTTCATCAAAAAGTTGTTTGGCCGTTTCCGGATCATTCTGATTATACATTTCACTTCCTGCGTCACTTGCCCAGTGTCTGATATCTTTACTCATATAACCGGAGTCAGATAAGTATAGTTCTTCATCAGAAAAGGATGCTTGTAAAATATCATCAATATTGATGGCTGCATTAACTGCTTCTCTCATTTTAACATCTTCCATAAGACCTCCCCGTTTATTGTAAATTAAATCCATATTGGATGTATATACGGGTTCAAGATTTATATTTGGATTCTCGGCTAATTGGTCATAATTTTCAAAAGCAATGGCAAAGGCAATATCATACTCTCCTGACTGAATCCCCGCTACTCTCGTGGAGGCGTCTGTTACAATATCAAAATAAATATCTTTAACAAGTGCTTCTTTTTTTCCGCCCAGCCCATCTGCAGGTTCATCTACAGGCTGGTAATCATCAAATTTTGTAAAATGGACATAGCTGTCCTGCGCCCATTCCACAAATTCATATGGTCCGGTTCCAATAAGTTCTTTTACCCCTTCAGGATCTGCTTCATCAATAATTTCTTTCGGCATAATGGCGGCAAATTGTTCTTTTGAGGCAAGGACATCCAATGCAATTGAGGATGATTCCTCCAACTCTAAAACAACGGTGTATTCATCAATTTCTTCAAACGCGGCATCGCCAAATGCTTCATTTGCTACAGCGGAAAGTTCGAGCCAGCGGTTCATGGAAGCAACCACATCTTCGGCTGTCATTTCTTCTCCATTATGAAAAGTAACCCCTTCTCTTAAATGAAAAGTAAATATTTTGTTTTCATCACTTTGTTCTACAGATTCCGCAAGCATGGGTATGGGCTGATAATCAAAGTCTACAGTTAAAAGTGTTTCGAAAGCTATTCTGCTCATATCACTTGTTACTCCTGCTGTCGTCATATGCGGATCAAGCGTTGGCGGTTGCGCGTTATGAGCCACTCTTAAATCCCCGCTTACAGTATTGTCTCCACTTCCGGCCTCCCCTTCTGCCGGCTCTGAATCTGAGTTACACCCGGATATAATCAGTAAAGAAATGCTTATAATTACAATTGCCCACCATTGTATTCTTCTACGCTTCAATGATAATTCCCCCTTCTTTTGGTGTTGACCATAATTTGCAAAAAATTTTGAAAACAAGTTTCGAACAACTGCCTTTATCAAGAATACTAGTCAAACTGAACTTGGTTAATGTGATTTATATTGTAATAGTCACTTATAAAAATGTGCAAAAGAATTTACACTTGGATAGCTGGTTATATGATCACCTCCCTAGCGTTTTTTACCGGCAAAATAAAAAAATATATTAAAAACTTATATTGGCCGCATTTTTATTGTCGGTAAATTTACAATTATTTCCCCCAATTTAAAAATATTTGATATCTAATATATAGCATTGTTTTTTATAAATCAATCAATATTTAATAAATTTAGAATAAAGTCAGCAGGTAAGTTTTACGGGGGTTGGAATATGGATACTGATACCAATGCCTTTTATATGATTTTTTCTTTCCAAATGATAAGGAAAAGAACCGCATTTCCAGTAAAAATTATTTCAAATATTTCTTCTTGTAAAGTGAATTTTGTGTGTTATAATATTTCTAACAGTTTTCGCCCTTTCCAATATTAAGATTAAAGATGTATTAGTACTTAGGTTAATCCTGAAATTTTTATAAATTATACCAATGAAAATGTAAGGGTTTTCCAAGGGAAAAGGAGGTTTATTTGAATACTTATCAAAAAATAAATAAGGGGGATTTTTAGTGAAATTAAAAAGAAGTTTTCTTGCTTTATTTCTTTTTGCTGCATTAGCATTTCTGTTTGCTGCCTGTGATGGCGGAGAAGAAACTGATGCCGATGGATCCGGTGAATCAGAAGGGACAGAAGGGTCCCAAACTGGCGGTACATTAAACATTGCGCTTAATGCACAGCCGCCGACACTTGATCCTGTGGTTACTACATCAACAGCTTCAAGAGATACAGCACGTATGATGTTTGAAAGTTTGCTTGTATTAAACTCAGAATATGAGCCGACGCCGCTTCTGGCAGAAGAGGTAGAGAATGATAATAATCAGAATTTTACCTTCCATTTAAGAGAAGGAATTATGTTTCACAATGGAGAAGAAATGACGGCGGAAGATGTAGTGGCTTCCATGAATCGATGGAAAGAAAATGAAAATCAGGCAAGTGAAATCATTGGGGATAACGAATTTGAAGAGGTGGATGAGTATACTGTTTCCCTGGAACTGGATGAACCTTCCTCGCTGATTATGGGGATCATGGCAATTGCCGGTCAATTCGGGGCTATTATGCCAAAAGATATTGCCGAGAATGCAGGTCCGGACGGTGTTACAGAATATGTAGGTACAGGTCCGTACGAATTTGTTGAATGGGCACAGGATAACTACATTCATTTTCAAAGATTTGAGGATTATCAGCCGCTTGACGAAGAACCGGATGGTTTGGCAGGTGCAAGAACAGCCCCTGTAGATGAAATTTACTTTTATATTGCTCCGGATTCTTCCACAAGACTGGCAGGTATACAGTCCGGAGAATATGATTTAGCTTATCAGCTGCCATTTGACAGTTATCAGCAATTGATGGAAACAGATTTAAAGGTTGAACCGTCGTTAGCAGGTGATATGATTCTGCAATACAATTCTGCTGATGGATTATTTTCAGATCCTAAGATGAGGCAAGCTGTAAATGCTGCTTTGAATATTGATGAAATACTGCAGGCATCACTGGTAGATCCGGAGATATATACCATGGGTGCCAACCTGATGGAAGATGAGAATGTGCAGTGGGCAACGGATGCTGGAGAAGAATATTACAACCAGAACGATGAAGAGCTGGCAAGGCAATTGCTGGATGAAGCGGGTTATGACGGAGAGGAAGTAAAAATAGTTACAACACGGGATTATCAGCATTATTATGATTCGTCTGTAGTGAT
Source organism: Virgibacillus aidingensis (assembly GCF_010994035.1). GTDB lineage: Bacteria > Bacillota > Bacilli > Bacillales > Amphibacillaceae > Virgibacillus_N. The sequence continues at coordinate 24,826 of NZ_WIXN01000004.1, read as the reverse complement.
CCAGGAACAATTGGAAAATTTGGGGATGAATGTATCCCTGGAAGTATACGACTGGCCATCCCTTACTGATTTAGTTCAGGATGAATCTGCCTGGCATATGCGGGTAAATGGATATACTTTCAGACCGAACCCTACGCAAGTGCTGTATCTTCAGCCAACAACTGCAGGGGTAGGTCAGGATGATCGTGCTGATGAATTAATGGATAGCATTGCAGAAGCCGATACGGAGGAAGAAGCGAGAGCAAGCTGGGAAGAAATGCAGGAATATGTATGGTCAGAGTACCTGCCCGGAACGAAATTGGGAAGATATAGCCACTTATACGTAATGGCTGATTATGTTGATGGATTTGTATATTCAAATGGCGGGATTTTCTGGAATATCTCAGTAAATAAGTAAGCATGATTACTCTCCTGAGCAACCCTCTTAGGAGAGTAATCTATTATTAGTTCATTATTTATATAGTCAACGGAGGTTAGCACATGCTTAGTTACATTATGAAAAGAATTCTTTCAGCCATACCGGTATTATTGGTTGTTTCTATCGTCATTTTTTTAATTATACATATAACACCCGGCAATCCTGCTTCCGTAATATTGGGGGAAGAGGCTACTCCGGAACAAATTGCTGAACTTGAAGAAAGTTTAGGACTTAATTTGCCGATCCATCAGCAATATTTCAGCTGGATTGCCGGGGTTTTCCAGGGAGATCTGGGCACCTCTTATTTTATGAAAGCCCCGGTTACGGAGTCAATTGCCAATAGTATAGTCCCTACAATCTCACTGGCAATTTTTGCTCAAATCATTGCCCTCCTGATTGCTATTCCCATTGGTGTTCTTGCTGCCAATAAAAGAGGTTCATTTGCAGATTCATCCATGATGGTTTTTGCTTTACTGGGCATGTCCATACCAAGTTTTCTGCTGGCATTATTGTTGGTGCTGTTATTTGGCGTGCAGCTGGGCTGGCTGCCGGTGGCGGGTTTCAGACCGCTGTCGGAAGGTTTGCTGATCCATTTACAATACCTTATTTTACCTGCCATATCCCTTGGGGCTATTCAGGCTGCACTTATTGCAAGAATGACCCGCTCATCGATCCTCGAAGTATTAAATATGAACTATATCAAATCTGCACGTGCCAAAGGTGTGAAAAACTTCAGTTTAATACTCAAGCATGCGTTTAGAAATGCGCTTCTGCCGATTTTAACAGTAGTCGGTCAAACTTTTGGAACGCTAATTACAGGTGCGGTAGTTGTTGAAACTGTATTTAATATCCCCGGGATTGGACAGTTAGTTATTAATTCCATTGAGCGGAGGGACTTTGCAGTTATTCAAGGTGTGGTTTTGTTTATTACAGTCCTGTATATTTTCCTGAATTTAATAATCGACATATTGTATGGAATGATTGACCCCAGAGTTCGTCTGGATCGCAAATAGAGGGGGATTAGAATGCAGACATTGAAAACGGACACTAATGTTGATCTATCAGAAATAAAAAGTACACTTAAATCGGAACAGCGAAAAATATTAACAAAAAAAATCATGAAAAATAAATTAATGGTTGCAGGCGGGATTATATTCATTCTGCTTTGCCTTCTGGCTTTGTTTGGACCGATGCTGGTAAAGTATGACCCGCACGAGATGACAGTGAGTGACCGTCTTACTGCACCCAGTGGGGATCATTTATTGGGTACGGATAACTTCGGCCGCGATCTGCTTTCCCGAATAGTCTACGGGTCCCGGGCCACATTGGGTGTCGGCTTCTCCGTTGCTATTCTGTCATCCTTATTTGGTCTGATTATAGGGTTATATTCAAGCTATTATAAAACGTTAGACCATATCCTAATGAGAATAAGTGACGGACTGATGGCTATACCGGGGGTTTTATTGGCTATCGCATTAATGGCAGCATTAGGACCTTCTACCAGAAACGTAATTATTGCGTTAAGTATCGTTTTTACACCATATATTGCCAGAGTAGTACGTTCGGTTGCTTTATCGGTTCGGGAACAGACATATATTGAAGCGATGCGGGCGCAAGGAGCAAGTTCATTCAGAATAATTTGGCTGCACATTATGCCTAATACCATTTCTCCTTTAATTGTTCAGGCTACATTTATATTTTCCGATGCCATGATCACTGAGGCAGCATTGAGCTTCTTAGGAGTAGGGGTTCCCGCACCGGATCCAAGTTGGGGAAACATTTTATATGATGGGAAGCTGGTCATTTTTAATGCCTGGTGGATGACGGTTTTTCCCGGAATAATGATCATTTTAGCTGTAATGAGCCTGAATCTGTTTGGAGATGGACTGAGAGATTTAATTGATCCGCGTGTAAAGTCAGGCAAAAAAATAAAGGGGGATAAGCATGCAAAATGAGACTTTGCTGGAAGTATCTAATTTAAAAACCCATTTTGGTTCAGATACAGGTTTTGTTACTGCGGTTGACGGTATATCATTCCACGTTGAAGAAGGAGAAATTTTGGGAGTGGTAGGTGAATCGGGGTGCGGAAAAAGTGTAACAGCAGAATCGATCCTGCGCCTGCATGATGAGAAATTTAATACGATGTATGAAGGTGAGATTAAATACAAGGGAGAAAACTTATTAAAACTCCCATTGTCAAAAATGGAGAACATCCGGGGGAATGAAATATCCATGATATTTCAGGACCCAATGAGTTCTTTAAACCCCGTGTATACGATTGGAAACCAAATCACTGAAGCACTTTTGCTTCACCAGGATATATCCAAAAAGGAAGCACATAACAAAGCAATTGAACTTTTAGAGTTAGTGGGAATACCTTCTCCCGAAAAAAGAATTACGGAATATCCGCATGAATTATCCGGGGGGATGCAGCAAAGAGTGATGATTGCCATCGGACTAGCCTGCCAGCCGTCCCTGTTAATTGCGGATGAGCCAACGACAGCGCTGGACGTAACGATTCAGGCGCAAATTCTTGATATCATGCTTCGCTTAAATAAGGAACTAAAAATGGGAGTCATCTTTATTACACATGATTTGGGTGTTGTGGCTGAAATCTGTGACCGTGTTGCTGTCATGTATCTTGGACAAATCGTGGAAGAAGCAAGAACCATAGATTTATTTGAACAGCCGCTCCATCCTTATACTTCCGGTTTATTGGAGTCCATACCTAAAATGGATGGGGACCGGTCAAAAAAATTAAATGTAGTAAAGGGAAGTGTACCATCCCTGGATAGTATTCCCCAAGGATGCCGCTTTGCTTCAAGATGTCCATTTGCTGATGAATTATGCTTAAAAGAAATGCCTGAGCTTAGGCCCTTTAAGGATGAGGAAGGCTCTAAAGTCAGATGCTGGCATGCTGAAAAAATCCTGAATGAAAGGAAGAAAGAACATGTCTCAACAGATTGAGGAAAGATCACCGCTTCTTCATATAGAAGGATTAAAAAAGTATTTTCCGGTAAGAGGTGTATTTGGAGGATTGGGCGGCGTAAAAGGATATGTGAAAGCTGTTAATGATATATCTATTGATTTGTATGAAGGGGAAACGTATGGATTGGTGGGGGAGTCCGGCTGCGGAAAAAGTACTGCCGGAAGGTCCATATTACGCTTAACCGAGCCTACAGAAGGGAGTATTACATATAACGGCCAGGATATACTTCAACTATCCGGGAAAGATCTGCAGGAACTCCGCAGAGATTTGCAAATGGTTTTTCAGGATCCTTATTCATCTTTAAACCCGCGAAAACGCATTGGGAAAATACTTGAGGAACCGCTGATCATTCAATCCATAGGAGATAAAAAAGAGCGGATAGACAGAGTGATGGAGATTATGGAAAAGGTTGGAATGCGGCCGGACCATTATTACAGATTTCCTCACGAGTTTTCCGGCGGACAAAGACAGCGTTTCGGTCTGGCAAGAGCATTGGTTGTAAACCCGAAAGTTATCATATGTGATGAACCGGTATCGGCTTTAGATGTATCTATACAATCGCAAATTATTAATCTGCTGCAGTCTTTACAGGAGGAATTAAATTTATCTTATCTTTTTATTGCCCATGATATTAGTGTCGTACGGCATATTTCTGACCGGATTGGTGTAATGTATTTGGGTAAAATTGTGGAAGAGGCGCCTACGGACAGTTTGTTTAAAGAGCAGCTGCATCCATATACCCAGGCATTATTTTCAGCAGTGCCGCTTCCCGATCCGAAACAGAAAAAGGAAAGGATCATATTAAAAGGAGATTTGCCGTCTCCATTAAATCCGCCAAGCGGCTGTGTGTTCCATACAAGATGCCCATTTGCAATGGATATATGTTCACAGGCAGAACCGGAGAAAAAAGAAATGGGAAAGGATCATTTTGTCGCCTGCCATTTATATAACTAGACTAATAGATTAAGAAGGTGAGATAATGCGTGTCTATATTTCTGCCGACATGGAAGGCATAGCTGGAGTAGTTCACAGGGACCACACGGGAAGAGATGGAAAAGACTATGAACAGGCCAGAGTCCTGATGACCAATGAAACGAATGCGGCAATCCAGGGAGCAATCGAGGCCGGTGCCGAAGAAATCATTGTAAATGATTCACACGGCACCATGCGGAACATTTACGTTGAATTACTGTCAAATAAAGCAAAGCTAATATCGGGAACTCCAAAGAAGATGGCAATGATGGAAGGAATAGACAGTGATTTTGATGCCGCTGTTTTTATAGGGTATCATACGAAAAACGGCTCCCAGGGAATATTAAATCACACTTATAACAGCAGAGTCGGCACCCGCATTAAAATTAACGGAAAAGAATATGGGGAGTTTGGCATGAATGCGCTAGTTGCCGGAGAGCTCGGTGTTCCTGCAGTTTTCGTGTCAGGGTGCAATCTCCTTGTTGAAGAGGCAAAAGCGCTTATCGGGAATATTGGTACTGCCCAGGTGAAACGTACCATTAATCAGGTAACAAGTGAAAATCTGCATCCGGATATCTCCTGCGGCCTTATTGAAAAGGGTGTGACTGACTCACTATTAAACTGCAAATCCATTCGGCCTTACAAATTGGATAGTAATGACTATCAGTTTGAGATACAATTTTCAAGCACCATATTCGCGGATATCGCGGATACATTGCCAATTGTAAAAAAGAATGGCCCATTAAGTGTGCAATATAATACGGATCATATTATTGATGGCTATTTAATTATGCGGAGTCTTATTATGATGGCAAATAATTATGCATGATATGGATGATAGAGGCTATTTCACTAATAATTGTTAAAGACTGAACAAAAATACCTATAAAGAGGCTATATAAATGTAGTAATTTTTCATCATTCTTTGAAAGATTATGAATTTATATAGTTTTTCTTTGGTTTTTTTGCTATTCTCGTATCAATAGTTACCCAGAAATATATTATATTTCGAGACTAAATAACTATAAAAGAGGCAGGTGATTTAAAGTTTTATAAAATCGTAAAAAAGAAAGCGCTGACAAAATGAGACAGGGGGTATCAATATGGGGAAAAAACATGGAATCATATCTTTAATAATTGGTTTGCTGGCGTTAGTTTTGCTGCCAATGCACGGTTTAGCTGTGACAGAACCGGGTGCTGCAGCTGCGGATAAAAGGGAAACGATAGAGGATGAAGACATTCCGCAGACAGGTTTGGAGATTCGTAATGATGGCAGCTGGACTACACATGAAGAGGAATTGGATTTTCTGGAGGAAGTCTCACAAAAATCCGATCGAATGGAATACACGGTACATGGGTATTCGGCGGAGGGACGTCCTTTGCATCTGGTAAGGGTTTCGAATCCGGGGCCCGGAACAGATGAGGAAATTGCAGATGGCAGAAATATACTAATCGTTGGAACGTTTCATGGAAATGAACCTTCCGGACGGGAAATGTCCCTAAAATTACTCAGGGACTTATCATTTACTGATGATCCGGATTTGCTGGAATTAATGGAAAACTCCACCATTCTGTTTATTCCTACGATGAACCCGGATGGCAGGGAAGCAAATGTAAGAAGGAATGTAGATGATTTTGATTTAAACCGCGACCATTTAGCTTTGAAAACACCTGAAGTGCAAACTTTAGCATCTGTACAACAAGAGTTTAAACCCGATATTATTCTGGACGCACATGAAAGAATATCCGGACCCAATATATCACTGTTGGGTAACCTCAACCTCAATGTGGATTCAGAATTACGGGAACTAAACGATGAATTATTTGAAGACTTCATGTTTCCTGACCTGGAAGATGCAGGATTTACTGTAGACTATTATCCACCGGGGGCAAGGCCGACAAATACCCGGAGTATGTCAGGGTTAAGACATAGTATCGGAATACTCACAGAAGGTTCGTGGACCGATGAACCATTGGTGAGAGTAGCAGGACAAATGGAATCAGCTTACTCCATTTTGCGTTTTTATCACGAAAAATTTGATCGTGTTGGCGAGGTGGTGTCTGCCTCCCGCGAAAATAAAATGCGTGAAGGAGAAGAACGGAATAAACCATTTTATTTAAGCGGAATGGTTGGTGATTTACCGGAAGACGAATCAGACATTTTGGACCCTCCGCCTTGCGGATACTTAATTAATGAAATGCAAAAGGAATATCTTGAGACGCAAATAGATTTGTTCGGACTGGAAATAGAAGAAGTAGAGAATGGTTACTTTGTGTCCATGGCTCAGCCGATGATGACAGTCATTCCTTTCATGCTTGATGAAAATTCCGAAATTAAACTGGCAAACGGCTTAGCTGTAGATCATTGCGAGGATATCGGAAAGCTCGATCCCCCGAGCATGCCTGAAGCTGAAGTGTTTGAAACTGATTTTGCCAATGACGAAGCTGGACAAGCTCCTGCCGGATTTGAAAATATATGGGGCGACAGCAGCTGGACAATCCAGGAGGATCCAAAACGTCTGGAGCATTTCGTAACGGATGGCGGAGATCGCCGCTTGCTTGTTTGGGACGAAATTGGAGAAGTACATGGTGATGTGGAAGCAGCTGCTTTAGTCCGGGCCAATAATGAAGGTGAATTATTTGAACTTCATCTCCATGGTTCAGGCAGTGCAGGCAATGAGACCAGCTACTACCTGGATGTAACAAAACAACATGATGAGAACAGTATTCGGCTCAGCCGCCTGATGGGTGGCAGGAATACAACCTTGGCAACAGAAGATTTAGATTTTGAATTGGAAGTAGACCAATGGTATCAAGTAGTATTTCAGCGGGATGGCAATGCATTAAAGGGAAAAGTATGGCCGTATGAAGAACCGGAACCTGAGGAATGGGTAATCACTTTTGAAGACGATATGTATATTGATTTAGGCAGGGTTGGCGTAGGTCATTCCACAACAGGTATGATTAATGACTGGAAATACTTGAGTGTCGGCACATATGGCGAAAGTGCAGAGAGAGCCCCTGATGATTTAATAGAAGGGGTGGATAAGTCAGTATTGGAAAGAAGGATTAACGAAATTGCGGATGAAGATTTAAATGAAGAAGATTTCTTGCCTGACAGCTGGGATAATTTACAGCAGGCAATAAATGCTGCAGTAAATGTTTTGCATGATGAGGAAGCAACACAATCTGAAGTAAATCATGCAGTTGACACATTATATAACGCATACGCTTCCCTGGCGGCCCAGTACAGCACCAACTTTTCCGAATATGAAGCTGGACAGGCGCCATCAGATTGGTCAACATTATGGCGGGAAAGCGGATGGACAGTGAAGGATGACCCAAGCCGGCTGGAGCACTTTGTAACAGAAGGTGGCGGCCGCCGTGTATTAACCTGGGATAAAGCCGGTGATATTACAGGTGATGTGGAATTATCCGCATTGGTAAAAGCAAATCCGGGGAATACGATGTTTCAAATTCACCTGCAGGGATCGGGAAATGCAGGTGGCGAAAATAGTTACTATTTAGATTTGCGCAGCTCAGGAAATGTACGGATTAACCGGAATATGAATGGAGGATTTACGGTTCTGCAGAGCAGTTCCATTCCGTTCACTCCTGAAGGCAACCAGTGGTATCAGGTGGTGTTTCAGCGTGATGGTACAACATTAAAAGGAAAAGTTTGGCCTTATGGGGAAGAAGAACCGGAGGACTGGCAGGTAGAAGTGAACGACAGCAATTTTATTCAAGGTAAAGTAGGAGTCGGCCATGTCAGCAGCGGTGTAACAAATGAATGGGCATATTTTGCGGTAGGTACGAATGAAGCCGAGGCTGTCCGTGCACCGGACAATTTGATTATCGATAAAAGTCCTTTAGAGGATAAAATAATTGAAATAGAATCAAAAAATTTAAGTGAAGAAAATTTCACTGATGACACCTGGAGCAACCTGCAAAATGCGATAAGCAGCGCTGAAGAGTTATTGGAAGAATCTGACCTCACACAGGAGCAAATACTGGAAGAGATTCAGAAGCTGGACGATGCTTTTGGTCAATTGCAAACCATTTCCAAACAACTTGCGAATGACTTTAGTGACTATGAAACAGGTGAGGTTCCTTCAGACTGGTCTATGTTATGGCGGGAGAGCGGCTGGACAGTGAAAGATAATCCTAGTCGTTTGGAGCATTTTGTAACATCTGGCGGAGGACGCCGTGTATTAACCTGGGATGAAGCAGATACAGTTTATGGAGATGTGGAAATCTCAGGATTGGTAAGAAATACTACTGACAATGGCGTGTTATTCCAGCTTCATCTGCTGGGTTCAGGTGATGCGGGAAGTGAAAGCAGTTACTATCTTGATGTCACGAGGTCAGGAAATGTAAGAATTAACCGTAATAGAGAAGCTTATTTTGACGTGCTTCAATCGGAAAGTTTTCCTTATGAAGTACGCACGAATAGCTGGTATCAGGCAGTACTTAAAAAAGAAGGAACGACCCTGAAAGGAAAGGTATGGCCATATGGTGAAGAAGAGCCAGCGGATTGGCAGGTAGAAGTGGATGATGCTAGCTTCCAAAACGGAAAAGTCGGAGTTGGGCATGTAACATCCGGTGCAAATAATGAATGGGCATATTTTGCGGTAGGAACGAATGATGCTGAAGCACCACGCGCAGAAGAAGGTCTGGTTGCTGATAAATCACCTTTAGCTGATAAATTGGATGAAATGAAGTCAAAGGATTTACATGAAGGAGACTTTACTGGAAACAGCTGGGGTATGCTGCAAAATGCAATCAATAATGCTGAGGATGTACTGGAAGCATCTGAAGTAACGCAATCAGAAATACTGGAAGCGATGCAGCAGTTGGAAAATGCGTATGAAGCTTTACAAACCGTTTCCAAACAAGTGGCTACAGACTTTAGCGGATATGTGACGGGAGAAGCACCATCCGATTGGTCCATGTTATGGCGGGAAAGCGGCTGGACAGTGAAAGATGACCCGAGCCGGCTGGAACATTATGTAACTGAAGGCGGAGGCCGCCGTGTACTCACGTGGGATGAAGCGGAAACTGTTTATGGTGATGTGGAAGTCGCTGCTGTTGTCAGAGCAAGAGATTATGCTGCTTCTATGTTCCAGCTTCATCTTCAAGGATCAGGATCTGCCGGCAGTGAGAATAGCTACTATATCGATTTACGAAATGACAGGGTGAGAATAAACCGCAATATGGATGCGTATTTTGATTCTTTGGGTGCAGTGGAGTTCCCATATACAGCAGAAGCCAATGACTGGCTGCAAGTGGTATTGAAAAAAGAAGGGTCCATGTTAAAAGGAAAGATTTGGCCGTACGGGGAAGAAGAACCGGCCGGATGGCAAATAGAAGTCGAGGATAACAATTTTAATAAAGGTAAAGTAGGAGTAGGGCATGTTACGAGCGGTGCAACAAATGATTGGGCATACTTCGCCGTAGGTACAAATGATGCAGCAGCCCCGCGTCCTCCGGCTGATCTATTTGACCCGGAAGTTGATAAAACAGCACTGCAGGATCGCGTCGATGAAATTCAAGCTGAAGGTTTGAATGAAGAAGACTACACCGAAGAAAGCTGGCAAGCATTACAGGCGGCATTAACCGCAGCGGAAGAAGTATTAAACGACACGGATGCCACACAGGAAGAAGTGGATATTGCACTGACCGAGCTGAATGAAGCCCGTGACGGACTGGAAGAAGCAGTAACAGAACCGATCAGTGCAGCCGGCATGATCACCAGTATTGAAGCGTTTGATGAGGCAGGAGCTTTTGAGAATGATCAGGCTGTGAGGTCATTAACCACTCATTTAACTGCAGTGGATCAGTATGAATCCCAGGAAGAAGGAGAAAAAGTAGTAAAACATATGGACAGCTTTATATTACTGCTTGAGCATATGAAAGAAGAGGAACAGATTTCCGAAGAAGCGTACGAGTCTCTCTGCGCTGATGCAGAATCACTCATTGCGAAGTGGGAATAACTGATGGACTTTGTCTCTGCGGCAGTGATTTCACTGCCGCAGGGCATATTATTATCTTCTCATCCTGTAATCGTCAGCGTCCCCTTTTTGTTGTATTAAATAGGAACTGAGTGACCGATAACAAAACCCGATGTTAAAAGATAAATTGTTTCATGATTATCAAGCCAGTCCGGAATGAGTAATAGTCTTGCTTATATTATCTTAATCAAAATGTAAACGTAACCATCATGATCCGGAAGAGAAAGGGCGATGATTTAATAGTTTAGTAATTTGATCACTGTTACAAAAAAATAATAGGGGGAAAAAGCACATGAAAAATAGGGGGATTAACAAAGTTTTTTCTGTTTTTATGATTGTCCTTTTAGTGATGACGATGACTCCTGTTCACGGATTTGCTGAAAATCCGGATGATTGGCCAACGACCGGTTTTGAAGATCGTAATGCGGAAAGTTGGACAACCTTTGAAGAAGAACAGTTATTTTTACAGCAAGTGGATGAAATGTCAGAAAGGGTAAACATAACACAAGCCGGAACTTCCTACGAAGGAAGACCTATACATTTAGTGCGGGTTGGCTATCCGGCAGCCCCTTCCGATGAGGAAATTGCGGATGGGCGCAATATGATTATTGTTGGTACGCAACATGGCAGGGAGCCTTCCGGACGTGAAATGTCTTTACAATTATTAAGAGATTTGGCATTTACGGAAGACGAGCAGCTATTGGATTTGATGCGTAAAACAACTATACTATTTATTCCAACTGCAAACCCGGATGGGCGGGTAAGTAATACACGGGGAAATGCGCAAGGAATAAATATGAATCGGGATCATCTGAATATGAAGACTCCTGAGGTGCAAGTAATTGCAGATGTATTAAATCGATTTGATCCCGATATCATCGTTGATGCACATGAACGCGGCGGTACAAATCCTCATCTTGAGATGCTGTGGCCGCAAAATTTAAATATGGATGAGGAATTAAGAGATTTATCCATAGAAATGATTGAAGATAAGGTTGCAGCGGATGTGGAAGACGAAGGTTATACTACCGGTCCTTATCCTCTTGGAGGCGGAGACGAGCGTTTTCTCGGCAATATGGCAGGTTTGCGGCATAGTATAGGCATACTGACCGAACCCGGGATGGGCAACTCGTATGCTGCCAGAACGGATATGCAAATGATTGCCGCAAATTCGGTACTGGATTTTTACTATGAAAATTTCGATAGAATTAAAGAAGTGAGAGACGGTTCCAAAGAACGTCAGGCTGAAGCAGGAGCCGATATGACTGAACCCATTTACTTTGATGGATCTGATGAACTGGAACCGACAAAAGTAGAGGAGAACCCTGCATGCGGTTATATGCTTCATGCTTCTCAAGCCGAAAAGATTCAATATTATCTTGATATATTTTCTATAGAAACTGAGCAGGTCGGGGAAGACGGCGTATTTGTTCCTATGGGACAGCCAATGAGAACGGTCATCCCATTATTATTGGATGAAAGGGCAGGGTACAGTGTGGCGGGAGGAATGCCAGTTCATGATTGTTCCAATAAGGAAGATTTGGAAGTGCCGCCAGAATTGGATCCGCAGCAATATTCCACTACTTTCGCCGATGAGGAGGCAGGCTCCATCCCTGAAGACTGGTCCATGATGTGGAAAGAGGGCAGCTGGAGTGTAAGGGAACAGCCAAGCCGATTGGAGAACTACGTAGACCCAAGTGGAGACAGAAGGTTACTTTCATGGGATAACGTTGGAAGACAATTTGGTGATGTCGAAGTTTCCGGGTTAGTTCGTTCCAATGGTGCCGGGTCGACACTATTTCAGCTTCATTTACATGCATCGGGTGATACTGCCAGAGAATATGCCCTGGCAACGGAAAATAGCTATTACATTGATTTAAGAAGCTCGGGTACGGTAAGAATCAATCGATTATTTGATAGCAGCTTTAGTAATCTGGCTTCTAGCAGTGTGCCATTTGATGCGGAAGGCGGCCAATGGTATCAGGCAGTGCTTCAGCGGGAAGGAACAACGCTTCGTGCCAAGGTCTGGCCTTATGGCGAAGAGGAGCCTAATGAATGGCAAGTAACAGCCGAAGACAATTTTTTGGTTGGCGGTCATGTTGGCCCGGGCCATTTTGATGCAGGAACTCTAAACGAGTGGGCACATATTGGTGTAGGAACAGATGGAGAATCAGCACCCCGTGCACCAGATCATCTTATTCCTGAAATTGACAGAACAATTCTGCAAAATAGAATTAATGAAATAATGCGCGAAGGTTTAAATGAGCAGAATTACACTGGGGATAGCTGGACAAGACTTCAGGATGCCATAGATGAAGCAAATGCATTGCTGGAAGAGGAAGATGTTACAGAGGCACAACTTGATGAGGCCCTGGCCTTGTTAAATGATGCTTATTCTAAATTGCAGTTTAGACAAGTTCAATATCAAACTGACTTTTCCGAAGACCAGGTTGGGGAAATGCCTGAAGGATGGTCAACTTTATGGCGGGATAGTGACTGGAAGGTTCAGGAGGATCCAAGAAGATTGGAACATACTGTAACGCCCAATGATGGCCGCAGAAATCTGGTCATGGATGAACCGGGAATGGCTGCCGGTGATGTGGAAGTATCCAGCTTAGTGCGTACATCATTTATTGAACCGATTAGTTCCAGCTCAACCTTATTCCATTTACATCTGCATGCTTTTGGAGAGGCGAATAATGAAAACAGTTATTTACTGGATGTGCGATCAAATGGATATGTCCGTTTGAACCGTAATGCAGGCGGATCATTCAGTACGCTGACCACACAAAGGCTTCCTTTTGATATTGAGGAAGATGTTTGGTATAACGCGGTATTGAAGCGTGACGGCAATATGCTGCGGGGCAAAGTATGGCCGTATGGGGAAGATGAACCTGACCATTGGCAGGTCGAATATGAAGACGATACTTTTGACAGCGGTTATGTCGGATTAGGTCAATCAACCGGAAATACTGTAAATGATCATGCATTTTTCGGTGTCGGGGTTGGTGGAGAAGATGCACCCAGACCACCTAAGGACTTAAGCGGAGTTACCAACTTTACGTTTTTGGAAGAAAGAGTAGCTGTAATTGAAGCAGAAAATCTAGTGGAGGAAGATTATTCGAAAGCAAGCTGGGAAACTTTGCAGCAAGCGCTTGAACATGCAAGAGCTGTTTTGGCCAATGAAAATGTATCACAGTCTCAAATAGAAGAAGTTTTGGAAGCTTTGAACGAAGCCAGGGCTAATTTAACAGCAAAAGATGCGGCACAGTACCAGACAGATTTTTCAGAAGATATAACTGGTCAGCCGCCTGCTGGATGGTCAACCTTGTGGGCTGATAGTGATTGGAAGGTAGAAGAAAATCCAAGCAGATTGGTACACACCGTAATACCCGGTGAAGGACGCAGGGCCTTGGTCATGGATGAACCGGGATATGTGGAAGGGGATGTGGAAGTATCCTCCTTGGTGCGTACTTCAGGTACTGGAACAACCTTATTCCAGCTGCAGCTACATGCATCCGGAGATGTAGATTCTGAAAATAGTTATTACATGGATTTGCGGACGACAGGCTATATTCGAATAAACCGTAACATTGATGGTGCATTCAGCAGTCGTACGAATGCCCGGCTTCGGTTCGAGGTCGTACCTGATGAATGGTATCATGCTGTGTTCCAGCGTGAGGGAAATATATTACGCGCGAAAGCCTGGCCGCTAGGAGAGGAAGAGCCGGATTGGCAGGTTGAATATGTTGATGACAATTTAAGTGGCGGCTATGTGGGCTTAGGTCATTCACCCGGTAATGTAATAAATGAACATGCCTTCTTTGGTGTTGGCGTTGGGGGAGAACAAGCCCCTCGCGCACCAGAAGACCTGTTTGATCCGGAAGTTGACAAAACGGAATTGCAGGATCTTGTTGATGAGATCCATGCTGAAAACCTGAATGAAGCCGATTATACAGAGGAAAGCTGGCAAGCATTGCAGGAAGCATTAACCGCAGCTGAAGAAGTACTGCATGATCCGGATGCCGCACAGGAGGAAGTGGATTCTGCGCTGACCGGGCTGAATGAAGCCCGTGACAGATTGGAAGAACGAGAAACAGAACCGATCAGCGCAGCCGGCATGATCACAAGTATTGAACAATTTGATGAAGAAGGGGCTTTTGAGAATGATCAGGTTGTAAGATCACTAACCCTTCAATTAATTGCAGTGGATCAGTATGAATCACAGGAAGAGGCAGAAAAAGCAGTGAGACATATGGAAAGCTTCTTGTTGCTGCTTGATCATATGGATGAGCAGATGTCCGGGGAAGCGTATGAATCTCTTTACACTGACGCTGTATCACTTATTGCAAAGTGGGAATAACAGATAAAATTCGTCTCTGCGGCAGTGACTGTACTGTCGCAGGGGATATTACTATCATTTCCTCTAGTTGATTTACAATTAATTACTAGAGTTATAGGGATCTTCCAGAATCTAAATAAAGGTTAATCATTGATTATTAAGGGGGCTGAGTCCCCCTTGATGATATTATATTGAAAGTTTAATCACAGAGGGGGTGAACTGGTATTGGTTCGGTAGATTAGTTGTAAACCTGCATTGGTACTAATTTATTTTAAACCAAATTAAAACGCATCCAAGAAACGGCATAAAGAGAAATAACTATTACTTTGGAGGAGGACATTAAATTACGATGGGGAGTCAAATACGCAATAGAATAGTATTTATGGCAATTTTGCTGGTCTTTACTCTTTTTCCGGCAACGGCTTTTGCAGCATTGGATGATAATGGACAAGACTTGCCAACGACCGGTTTTGAAGATCGGAACAGTGGCGAGTGGACAACATTGGAAGAAGAAATAGATTTTATTAATGAAGTAGCAGAACTATCAGACAGAGTCTGGTATGAAGAAGTTGGGCGATCAGTGGAAGGAAAACCTATATATATGGTCTATGTTGGAGAATCCGAACGCTCCAAAGAAGAGATCCAGGATGGCCGAACTGTGTTTATTATGGGTACTCCCCACGGAAACGAGCCGGCCGGCCGAGAGGGAGCTTTTAAGATCCTGCGTGATTTAGCTTTTACAGATGAGCCGGATATGCTTGATATCCTGGAAAAGTCAACTGTTTTAATCATGCCTACACCAAATCCGGATGGCCGTGAGGCAAATGTTCGCAGAAATTCCTGGGGAATAGACAATAATCGGGACAATCTCAGTCTGGTAACACCCGAAAACCAAACAATTGCAAAAGTACTAAGAGATTTCAGCCCGGATATAACCATCGATGCCCATGAACGTCCAAGCGGCAGCAACCCGGATATTGAGTACTTGTGGCCGCGGAACCTTAACGTGGATCGTGGAATTTATGACCTGAATGTCGAGCTGGTACAAGACTACATGATGCCGGATGCGATAGAAGATGGGTGGTCAACCGGATTGTACGGAAGGCCTGGCGGAAGTGGAAGAGAAGACGAACGTATTCTACGGAATATGGGAGGTCTCAGACATGGTATAAGTGTACTGACGGAATCCGCCGGAAGAGCATCGAACGAAGACCGTGTTGATATGCAGTTAAGTTCATACAACTCCGTTCTGCGTTTTTATCAGGAAAGATTTGATGAAATTGCAGCTGCTGTAGATGGTGCGCCAGCCCGCAAACAGGCGGACGGCAGAAATAAAGCACCTTTTTATTTGGACGGTGCAGATGACGAACCATACAATGAAGAAATTATAGATCCGCCGGTATGCGGATATTTGCTTCATACAAAACAAGCAGAGGCAATTGAGCGCCATATTGATCTATTTGGACTGGAAACGGAACAGGTAAGTGATGATGGTGTATTTATAACCATGGATCAGCCGATGATGACCGTTATCCCATATTTGGTTGATGATCGGGCGCTTTATAATGAGGTAGAAGGACTGCCGTTGGAAGATTGTACAGATCCGGGATCAATGGATCCTCCGGAGCCGCCGGAAGAGACAGCGCCTGCTCAATATCAAACTGATTTTTCGGATACCGAATCGGGTGTTCCGGCTGATTGGACTATGCAATGGAGAGACAGTAACTGGGAAATCAAGGATGAGCCGCATAGATTGGAACACTTTGTAGATAGTGCAGGCGGCCGCAGATTATTGACTTGGGATACAGTTGGTGAAGTTCACGGGGATGTTGAAGTAGCAGCTCTTGTACGTCCAAGAGGAAGTGGTTCAACCCTGTTCCAGCTGCAGCTGCATGCCAGTGGAGAAGCGGGGTCGGAAAATAGTTACTATCTGGATGTTCGAACAAGCAATTCTGTACGTATAAATCGGAACCTGGATGGTTCTTTCAGTACGCGTGCAACGTCAAGTCTGCCGTTTATCGTGAATGAAAATACATGGTTAAATGTTGTATTAAAACGCGAAGGATCCATGTTAAAAGGAAAGGTTTGGCCATATGGTGCTGATGAACCAGAAGATTGGTCCATTACCGTAGAAGACCCGCTTACAAACAGCGGCAAAATCGGACTCGGACATGTTACCAGCAACAGATACAATGACTGGGCATTTGTAGGAGTCGGTACTGGCGGTGAAGAAGCGCCGCGGGCACCGGAAGGTATGCCTGGATATATTAGTACTATAGGTCTGGAGGAGCTTGTGGATTCCATTGAAGGCGAAAACCTTGTGGAAGAAGATTATACACAAGAAACATGGGAGGCATTAGAAAACGCACTTGAAAACGCAAGAGAGGTATTGCAAAACGCAGAAAATAATCCGAATGAAGCAGTACAATCTGTTATTAACGATGCATTGGTAAAACTGGAAAATGCGCGTGCCGGATTATTAGATAAGAATGCCGCACAATATGAAACAGATTTCTCGGAATATGAGCTGGGTCAGTCTCCATCAGATTGGTCAACTTTATGGAGAAATAGCAACTGGAAAATTACCGATAATCCCCGCAGACTCGAGCATTCACTGGATAGTGGAGGACGTCGGGCGCTGACATGGGATGCCATAGGTGAACATGAAGGAGATACCGAGGTTTCGGCAGTTGTCCGTGCAGGTAATGTAGGGGATACGATGTTCCAAGTAGGGTTCCACATGTCCGGGGAAGCAGGCAGTGAAAATGCTTATTACATTGATATGAGAAGCCCGGACGCCAGTTCACGGGCCAACCAGTTACGGATTGGCAAATATGTAAATGGAAGTTACACGCTAATTGGAGGCAGCGGAGCTTTACCATTTGAAGTGGGCGAAGATATTTGGTATGAAGTGTTATTAAAAATCGAAGGTGACAGGCTGTATGCCAAAGCCTGGCCATTTGGTGAAGAAGAACCGGATGAGTTCCAGGTAATAGGACAAGACAGTTCATTTACCAGTGGAAAACTGGGACTTGCAGCATTTACAAATGGAACAATTAATGATTGGGCATTCGTGGGAGTTGGCACAGGTGGATTAGAAGCCCCGCGCGCACCAGGGGATCTGTTTGATCCGGAAGAACCGGAAGTTGATAAAACAGTACTGCAGGAGCGTGTTGATGAAATCCATGCAGAAAATCTGAACGAGGCAGATTATACAGAGGAAAGCTGGCAAACATTGCAGGAAGCCTTAACCGCAGCTGAAAATGTTCTGAGTGATCCGGATGCCACACAGGAAGCAGTGGATTCTATGCTGACCGAACTGAATGAAGCCCGTGACGGTTTGGAAGAACGGAAAACAGAACCGATCAGTGCAGCCGGCATGATCACAAGCATCGAACAGTTTGATGAAGCGGAAGCTTTTGAAAATGATCAGGTTGTCAGGTCATTAACGCTTCATTTAACTGCAGTGGATCAGTATGAATCACAGGAAGAAGCGGAAAAAGTCGTGAGGCATATGGAGAGCTTTAAATTATTGCTTGAACATATGGAAGGCCAGATGTCCGAGGAAGCGTATGATTCGCTTTATGCTGATGCTGAATCTTTAATTACCAAGTGGGAATAACACAGGAAAATACGCCTCTGCGGGAGTCATTGGACTTCCGCGGGGGATATATTCATTATCTTTTAATCTTGAAAACACCGAGTAGTTATTGATCACTAGAGTTATAGAGATCTATTAGCAAAAACAGTTAATACTTGTTGTTTATTAAGGGCGATAAGTGACCTTTGATATAAGGTTTAAAATTCAATGAAGAAAAGGTGTACTGAAAGTTGTTTAGGAAATGAATATGTAAAACTAGATGAATTCAGTCAGAATGTACTAAATTAGCTTAAATAAATTGTAAGCGCATCCAAGAATCCAACATAAAGAGAGGTAACCATTACTTTATTTGGGGAGAGGACATTAATAAACTATGGGGAGACAAATAAGCAATAGAATAGTTTTTATGACTATTCTATTAATATTCACTCTTTTGCCTGCAAGTAGTTTTGCAGCATTAAATGATGATGAACAAGACTTGCCGACAACTGGTTTTGAAGACCGAAACAGTGGCGAGTGGACAACAGAGCGCGCAGCTGCTGACCTATTTGATCGTCAAGGAGATGTACAGTATGCAACTGACTTTTCCGAATATGAGGTTGGATCTATTCCTAATGGCTGGAGTGAAAGTTGGAATCCAAGTAATTGGGAGATTGCTAATGGAACAGACAATCAATTAATCCAAACAACTGGAGGTAGTACTGGAAGATGGGCACTAACATGGGATGAAATTGGTCAAATCGAAGGTGATGTAGAAGTATTTGGACTCGTAAGTGCTGATTCTAATGATTCTTTATTCAGTCTGCCAATCCATGTCTCAGGTGAATCTGGTACGGAAACAGCATATTATTTAAATGCCAATATTGATATAGGTGCAGTACGTATTGCTCGTTATAATGAAGGTGCTTTCACTGAGTTAATAAGAACCGATTATGGTATGAAACGAGACACATATTATCGAGTTCTTTTCCAGCGAGAAGGAACTACGTTAAGAGGTAAAGTTTGGGAGAACGGTACACCGGAACCAGAAGAGTGGGATGTTGTTATTAATGACAGTACATTGTCAGGTGGTTACGTAGGTGTAAGTGGTGCTTCTCAGAATACGACAACAAGGTGGGCCTATATCGGCGTTGGCGTAGGTGAAGAATCTGCACCTAGAGCAGAAGAAGACTATTACCCTACTATTCCCATTAATAAAAGTTCACTACAAAAACGGGTTGCCGATATTGAAAATGAAGGTTTAACAGAAGGAGACTTTATAGAAGAGGATTGGGAGATTTTTAAAACAGCATTGGATACAGCAAAAGAAATATTAAATGATCCTAATGCAACCCAAGCAGAAGTGGATGAAGCTCTAAATAACCTAAATGATGCCAGAATGAACACAATGAATAAATATATAATTAGAGAAATCGGTGACCGTCTTTTACCGGATCCATTTCTATCTGTAAAAGGTGAGGAAATATCAACAACAGAAGATTGGGAGAATATTAGAAGACCAGAAATCCTTGAATTATTTAAAGAATATATTTACGGAGTAGCTCCTGTCGATCGTCCGGATAATCTCACCTTTGAAGTGAAAGATGTGAATGAAGATATGATGGGCGGGCAAGCAACTCGTCAGCAGGTTACAATTTCCTATAGTGGTCCTGGTGGTACCGATTCGTTTGATTTACTAGTTTTCATACCAAACAACGCAGATGGTCCTGTACCAACATTCTTGTTCATGAATAATAGAGGGTACGAAAATATGGACCCGGACCGGGAAATTATAATGCCTTTCTGGCCAGCGGAAGAAATTATCGAGAGAGGTTATGCAACCGCGGTATTCCAAACATCTGAAGTTTCTGAAGATGATAGTTCCGCTGCTTTTAATAGTGGAGTACATGAAGTTTTTGATCCAGAGGGTGAAAGAGCATATGATGCATGGGGAACGATTGCAGCTTGGGCATGGGGAGCAAGTCTTGCACTCGATTATTTAGAAACTGAATCAGCTATTGATTCTAATAAAGTAGCTGTTGCTGGTCACTCAAGAGGAGGTAAAGCAGCTCTTTGGGCAGGGGCAACAGATGAACGTTTCGACTTAACGATTAGTAATAACTCTGGTAGTACCGGTGCAGCAATAGCAAGAGGTAAAGGTGGAGAAACCATTGAAAATATTAATGAAGGTTTTCCACATTGGTTCAATAGAAACTATAAATATTTTAATGGATTGGAATATGAATTGCCTATTGACCAACATCTATTGGTTTCGTTAATGGCACCTCGACTAGTTTATGTTTCCAGTGCATCCAGTGACAGTTGGGCCGATCCACAATCCGAATTTTTATCAGCCGTACATGCAAGTCCAGTTTATGAATTATACGGAGATGGATTGGAAACAGATGAATTTCCAAGTGTGAACACGCCACTACATGCTGGAAAAATTGGTTATCATGTACGTCAAGGAGGTCATGACTTGACGTCATATGATTGGCAACGTTTCATGGATTTTTGGGAATTACATTCCGAAGAAGAAACAGAACCGATCAGCGCAGCCGGCATGATTACAAGTATCGAACAGTTTGATGAAGCGGGAGCTTTTGAAAATGATCAGGTTGCAAGGTCATTAATTCTTCATCTAACTGCAGTGGATCAGTATGAATCACAGGAAGAGGCAGAAAAAGTCGTGAGACATATGGAAAGCTTTATATTGTTGCTTGACCATATGGAAGAAAAGGAACAAATTTCCGGGGAAGCGTATGACTCTCTATACGCTGATACCGAATCATTAATTGAGAAATGGAAATAACACAGAAGAATACGTCCCTGCGGCAGTTGTTTTACTGCCGCAGGGGTATATTCACCATCTTTTAATTCTCTACCCCGATTCTTGGGAATGATAGAGATCCAGTTGAAGATAAAGATAAAGAACAGGTTGTGTTTCAGGTAGAACAGCAACAGATAAAGCTGGAATAAAAGGTGTAATCAAAAAGTTGGTGAAAAACTGCTTAACACTGCAATACCTTATTAACTGATTGTTCATCAGTTTCATATTCATTGTTTTTGTTGAGTAATATGGCAGATTAATAGAAAAAAACAGTAACAGTAATATAGTAGATTCAGATCAAAGGGATTCATCATTTTTCAATAAAAGTTAACAAACTATGAAATATTATCCTTATAGAAGTTGTTCAAAAAGTCCGGTAAAAATGATACGTCGAATTTCTTCGTTGGCTTGTTTTTGCGCTACTCATGTATCTAAATGCATACATTCCGTTCCTTTGGAAAAGAAAAAACACTTTTCCTGCGTGCGATGTATAATCACAGAAGCTTTTCTAGTGCTCAAAACTATGCCGTGATCTGAACTTCCCGGTCTTTTTTATCCTCCATTTTGAACACGTAATTATAAAGTAAATAGAATAAAGATTTAAAATTCTGTATATAAAGGCAATAAATTGCCTTTAATATAATATTAAAAATTCAATGGTGAATAGGAGGTGTACTGGGAGTTTGTTTAGAAAATTAGTATGTGAACCTACACGAGGACTAATTTATCTTAAACAAATAGTTAACGCTGCCAAGAATTCATGCTAAAGAGAAATAACCAATACTTTTGGAGGTGGACATTAAATAACTATGGGGAGACAAATGCGTAATAGAATAGTTTTCATGACAATTTTATTAATCTTCACTATTATCCCGGCAAGTAGTTTTGCAGCATTAAATGATGAACAAGACTTGCCGACGACCGGTTTTGAAGACCGAAACAGTGGCGAGTGGACCACATTGGAAGAAGAGATAGATTTTATTGATGAAGTGGCAGAACTATCAGACAGGGTTTGGTATGAAGAAGTTGGAGAATCCGTTGATGGAAAACCTATATATATGGTCTATGTTGGAGAAACTGAACGCTCCAAAGAAGAGATTCAAAATGGTCGTACAGTATTTATTATGGGTACGCCACACGGAAACGAGCCAGCAGGTCGAGAGGGAGCATTTAAGATTCTGCGTGATTTAGCTTTTACGGATGATCCTGCTATGTTAGAAGTCCTTGAAAAGTCAACTGTTTTAATCATGCCTACACCGAACCCGGATGGCCGTGAGGCAAACACTCGCAGAAATTCTTGGGGAATTGACAATAATCGGGACAATCTTAACCTAGCGACTCCAGAGAACCAAACAATTGCAAAAGTATTAAGAGATTTCAGCCCGGATATAACCATCGATGCCCATGAACGTCCAAGTGGCAGCAATCCGGATATTGAGTATTTGTGGCCGCGTAATCTTAACGTGGATCGTGAAATTTATGATCTGAATGTCGAGTTGATACAAGATTACATGATGCCAGAGGCGATAGAAGATGGGTGGTCAACAGGATTGTACGGAAGGCCTGGCGGAAGTGGAAGAGAAGATGAACGTATTCTTCGGAATATGGGCGGGTTGCGTCATGGTTTAACTGTTCTTACGGAATCAGCAGGCCGAGCAACTAATGAAGATCGTGTGAGTATGCAGTTAAGCTCCTATAATTCTGTTTTAAGTTTTTACCAGGAAAGATTTGATGAAATTGCAACTGCTGTAGATGGGGCACCAGTTCGTAAGCAGGAAGATGGAGAGAATAAAGCAGATTATTATTTAGCTGGTGCAGATGATGAACCAGAAAAAGAAGAAGTTATAGATCCGCCGGTATGCGGATATTTGCTTCATACAACGCAAGCGGAGGTCATCGAGCGTCACATTGACTTATTTGAACTGGAAACAGAGCAGGTAAGTGATGATGCTGTGTTTCTAACAATGAGTCAACCGATGATGACAGTTGTCCCGTTATTAGTTGATGATCGGGCTCTTTATAATGAAGTGAAAGGGTTGCCATTAGAGGATTGTACAGACTTGGAATCAATTGATCCTCCAGAGCCGTTAGAAGAGACAGGGCCTGCTCAATATGAGACTGATTTCAAGGAATATGAGATTGGAACAGCACCGGATGATTGGTCTCCGTTATGGAGAGAAAGTAACTGGACAGTACTGGATGAGCCCTACCGGCTGGAGCATCAGTCGATTGGAGATCAGCTTACACGCCGGGCATTAACATGGGATGATGTTGGTGAGGTTCGTGGAGACGTAGAGATGGCTGCAGTTGTGCGCGCACGTAACACTGGACTATCAAAGTTTCAGCTTGGGTTCCACATGTCAGGTACTATGGATGCAACCAGCAGCAGGAATGCCTATTATATTGATATCTATGAAAATGGCAGCAGGCTTGAAGTAAGGATTAATCAGTTCTTGGGCGGAAGTTTCTCGGTAATCAGCCGTTCGGATTTGCCGTTCACCTTTACTGAAGACAGCTGGTATCAAGTGGCCGTTCAGCGTGAGGGAAATCTGATCCATGCAAAGGTATGGCCATTTGGGGAAGAAGAGCCTGAGGAGTGGCAGGTTACTGCATATAATGGATCACTGGATGAAGGAAAAGTCGGATTAATGCACCTTACCGATGGTGTCATCAATGACTGGGCGTATGTCGGCATCGGCACCGGTGGAGAGAATGCACCTCGTGCACCGGGAGATCTATTCGACCCGGAAGTTGACAAAACGGCATTGCAGGATCGTGTCGACGAGATCAATGCTGAAAACTTGAACGAAGCTGATTATACGGAAGAAAGCTGGCAAGCATTGAAAGATGCGTTATCTGCAGCTGAGCATGTTCTTAGTGATTCAGAGGCAACACAAGAAGAAGTGGATACTGCGCTGACCGTGCTGAATGACGCACGTGACGGACTGGAAGAAGCAGAAACAGAACCGATCAGTGCAGCCGGCATGATAACCAGTATTGAACAGTTTGATGAAGAAGGAGCTTTTGAGAATGATCAGGTTGTCAGGTCATTAACGCTTCATTTAACTGCAGTGGATCAGTATGAATCCCAGGGTGAGGCAGAAAAAGTAGTGAGACATATGGAAAGCTTTATATTATTGCTTGACCATATGGATGAGCAGATCTTTGAGGAAGCATATAACTCGCTCCGGTCTGATGCTGGATCTTTGATTGATAAATGGCAATAAATTATTAAACTTGAAGTATGTAAGGACAGATCCTCTGTGGAAAGTAAAAGACTCATCGCCACAGAGGACTTAACTCATTAATAGGTATGGATTGATGAGCTTCTAATAACATTCATGGGAGGAATTAGCCCTTACTGTAACAATTTACCTTTTCGATAAAAATGTTCTTTCACTGGTAGATGTAATTAAATATATGTCAGAGCCCGAAGCTGCAACTTAACGAGCATAAAATTTTCTGGTTTATCTCTATTTCGATCTAAGCTGCTAGTAATACCTTATCTGAAAGAGCTATTCGTTTTATGATGATAACCGGATAATAAATACTTTTTACTTTTTAAGATACAAGGAGGGACATGATGAAAAAATGTTATTGGAAAAGCTCTTTATTCTGAACTGCCCCCTGTCAAGTAGACAGTGGAAATAATAAAAACGATTTATGCGGCCATAGCTCTATATT
>NZ_WIXN01000039.1 GCF_010994035.1 Virgibacillus aidingensis | reverse complement strand
TATTTTCTATGAAGATTATCGCATGAAAAAACTATGGTGAAAATGTGGGGACTATTTGACGCTTACCTAAATGAGCAAATAGAATATATACTTTCTCAAACAGATGAGAAACTTGGAATCGAAAGTTTTACGAAAACTGGGTTATCTCTTCCTGCTTGGTCTGACCGGGGTCATTACACATCTGGAGAATTTGCATATGTGTATCCAGTTCATACTGGAATGATTACGCTGCCTATTTTAAGATACGTTGATACAGTCTATGAAAATGATCTGAATAAGTATAGGGAGTCTGCAACGCGTTTTTTAGCAGCATCAGGTGAAGCGCTTGCCATACATAATCAGGATGAGTTGTGGGTGGATTTTTCCGATACTGAAGGTTTTTATATCGGACACCCGTATGGAGAAGGCTTAGTATCAGAGGCAGGTAAAATAGGGATACCAAATAGAATAAGTGTTTATCTTGCAGCTGCAGGATTATATGACAAGTTAACAACGAGTCATACTTACGATGAAAGAATAGAAAAAAGTCTAAATTACTTTAAGAATTCTTTGTTTAAATATGACGGGGAATTTGATTCTTATTACTGGAGTTATTGGGAAGAACAAAATATTCAAAAACCATGGGAAGATATTAGTCATGCAGCAGTTACGGTATATGGAATTCATATCCTTCATGAAGAAGTAGGATACTCAGTATTTACAGAAGAAGACTTCGAGAAGATTGCGAACAATATACCTAAGATAATTAAGGATGATAGCTCGTCTATCCAGATGAGAAAGTATATTCATAAAAGAAGTGACGAAGAAAAAGTATATTATAATCTAGCAGAGAATCCGTATTATTATGATGTTTTTAGATGGAGCTTTTTAGGCGTATACAATGAAAGTGTTTTTGATGCCTTAGAAAGAGTTTATAAAAAAAT
Source organism: Virgibacillus aidingensis (assembly GCF_010994035.1). Classification (GTDB taxonomy): domain Bacteria; phylum Bacillota; class Bacilli; order Bacillales; family Amphibacillaceae; genus Virgibacillus_N. Next base: position 5,441 of record NZ_WIXN01000039.1, on the reverse strand, counting down.
TAATATTGAAGAGATGAATCCCAATACAAGATTAAGCAGTATTGCATCTTTTTTATATGCGAAAGAGAAAACAGAGAGTATTAAGTGGTAGTGGGTATGCAAGAGTCTTTAAGAATACTACTTTAAAATTAATAGCCTATGATTTATATCCAGAGAGACAGCTGAAGCAAAAATAGGTGCTTGGTTTCTCGTTTGTTCAATGATAACGTATTCGGTAATTGCAGTGGGCTGACTAAAGCCATTATTCACCTCTGATCGGTATACAATAGGGATTCATAAGCTTCGTCTGGGGTATGCAAACATATGACAGCATTCAGATGTGCTGTTTAAGAATTATTTAACAGCCCCCAATTAAAAGCAGATTCCCCCACAATCTTGATTATATCTTCTAAACCAATCTCAGACATGGATCCTATTCGATAATCAACCCCTAGGTGAACCCGAAGTTTGATTGTTCAGGGTAATTGAACAGTTCCCCCCCAAGGGAAATTTAGATACTATTACAGTAGTAAAGTGATGAAAACTATTCATCATTATCTTCAATAAACTTATTATTACTTTTAATACCCCCAGGCTGACTGGTGTTTACACTACTTTTAGATTAGGAGTATTTCCTCAAGTTCACTATTTTAGTAATTGATTGATACTATTTATATTTCTCAATATGTAGTTCTTAATTATTGTTTTAAGAAAAGTGGGAATTATATATAGATTTTTTATACTCTATTTGTTATTGTCAATTATAGTGGAACATATAAAAGAATTACTGACATCTTTGATCTCAATAAATCATAGATAGGCAGGTGTAAACAATGAAAGAGTAGGCGAAAGAGATCCATATTCCGAAAATTGAAAGGGGAGATTACCAATAAATATTAAAAAATAATGTATGGGAGTTATCTTTGGGAGTTCTTTAATCGAAGAAGGGACGTTTACCTAGTTCAGTAACTCAATGACAATAGAATCTACATTTGCAGAAGATATACCGGATCTGAAAGCAGAGCCTACAGAGATTATTAATGTGGATAATATGAAACCAGATGATACTATGATTCGTACCTTTGAACTGCAAAACAATGGGACACGTGATATGCATCAAGTATATCTGGATACTGAATATACCGTCGATGATGCAGAAGAGGATATTACGGAAGACTTCGGTTAGCCATCCCGGTAGAGCTTTTATATAACTTGTACAAGCTGGGCGAAGTAGTATACGAAACTGCCCTTGTCGAGCTTAGGGAAATGACAACGGAAGCTATTGGGGAGCATGCATTAAATAAATTTCTTGGTGATGCTCTGCCAGCAGGTGAATTCGATGATTTGGTAGTGCAATTTACTTTCATAATACTGTGTTTCAATAAAAGTGATCGGCTAGAGTTAGTATAAAAATATTATTGATAAGGGAGAGGAAATCTTTGATAAAAAAAGCATTTACCACCTTTTTCATTGTTCTTGCGTTATTTGTAACCGCTTACACAACTGGTTCCCAAACGGTGCAGGCACAAACACCCTACAATCCAGTTCCATACGAAGAGATAGGATCAAAATTAGAAGAATATGAACGAGAAAGTGACCGCGTATCGGTGGAAGTCGTGGGACAATCTACTTTAGGTAACGATCTATACGCTGTTGTCATCTCTGATCCTCAGGACGAAGAAGGATTGGAGAAATCCGAAATTTTACGGGAGTTAATGATTGAAGACCCAAATGAAGCACTCAATTTTGTTGAAGCAAACCCCGATGTAAAAGTTCCTTTTATGGTTAACGGATCCATACACGGTAATGAATATGTGGGTACCGATGCTGTATTAAAACTTATTGAGCGCTTTGCATACGAAAATGATGAAACAACGAAGAACATCCTCGAAAATAATATTCTCGTCTTTAATGTTGTGAACAATCCAGATGGACGTATTTTAGGAACGAGACAGAATGCTGAAGGGTTTGATTTAAACCGTGAACACGTGACACAATTACAACCGGAAACAAATGTAAATGTAGCATTAATTAAAGAATGGCTTCCTATGGTCTTTCTAGATCTACATGGCTATATAATAAGATCTACTGATACTCCCGGTCTTCTTGGAGCAGCTACACCTCCATACAATCCCAATATTGAAACAGATATATATCTTAAATGGGGGATGGAGCAGAGCTTAGCGATGGAAGAAGAACTAGTTAAAAACAGAGATAATTATGAGAGCGACCTGTATAGAAATATGCAAGGAACTCATATCCCTGCCCGGGATCAGGATTTCGGATGGGATGGCTACCCGCCAATTTTCACGCCTATGTATGCTCAGGGTCACGGAGCATTTGCCTATACGAACGAAGCACCAACAAATAGTTGGGACGGTGTCAGATGGCATGTTGATGCTACTATGGGAGCACTTAAATATGCAACCGAAAATAAGCTGGAAATGCTTAAAGCCCAAATTGAAGTCTTTAGGAGGGGGGTTGAATTTGACCATCCTAATCATGAATCAGGGTTTCTTCCAAAAGCATATGTAATCCCCGACCAAGCAGATTCTTCCATAACGGTGAGGGCCATAAATCATCTCATTAAAAATGGCATTGAGGTCTCAGAAGCCAAAGAATCGTTTACGGTTAACGGCGAACAATATGACAGTGGAACGTACATTGTGTTTATGAACCAAGCAAGAGCAGGTTTAGCCAACAACTTGCTTTGGGAGGGCGAAGATATCAGTGATGACGTTGATAGCATGTACGATATATCTGCCTGGAGTTTATCCGAATTATGGGACTTTGATGTGATCGCTGCTAATACTTCTATTGATATCGCTGTAAAAGAGGTCCGGGAGCTAGAAATTGAAGGTCAATTAAGAGGGGACGGTCCATATGAAATTAGAAACAGTTCAATTGGAGCCGTGAACTTGGTTAACCAGCTAATCCAGAATAACATTTCAGTTTATAAAGGAAGTAATGGGCATTTTTATGTAGAGCAAAGCAATGGAGATACTTTGCTTAATGCAGTACAACAGTCAGGAATTACTTTAGAAACAGTGCCATTGCCTGAAGAAGCCAAATTACTGGAGAAAGTAAATGTGGCAATATTAGAAGATCGGAGTCAACATGGTATACGCACAGCTCTTAAACGACTTGGATTCCATATAACTGAAATCGCTCCTCAAGAAATAGCTGAAAACGGGTTAGACAACTATGATGCATTGGTTGCCAACGGTTCTGGGAACCATGACAGTGATTCATATAAACGAAACATCCAGGAGTTTATATCTAACGGTGGCAAATATATCGCAATCGGAGCTAATGCTTCCAATGTTGCTGTTCAGCTGGGATTAGCTGATACTATAGTAAATACTGGCAGTCGGCACGATAACGGAATTGTGAGTGTTAATTATAAAGACACCACTTTAACTTCCGGGTATAATGAGAATGATATAGGTTTCGTTTATAATCCCGTATGGTACACAGACATTGAAGATGATAGAGTTATAGCATCTTTTGCAGACCAAGACTTTTTTAGAGCCGGCTTTTGGCAAAATTCTGAGACAGCACAAGGACAGCCAACTATAATTAAAGGACACAACAATGAAGTCACTTTATTTGGATTAGAGGTTGGATTTAGAGCCCATCCAGAATACCTGTATAGATTACTTTCAAACGCTATTTATCCAGGGGAGGAAACGATTTTAACAACTGCTTCAGGGACGAAAGCACGTGCTGAGCGTTTTGCAGAGGAAGGAGAATTCGAGAGTGATGAAGTTGCCCGCTCCTTAAAAATGCATCTGACTGCAGTGAGTCTTTACGAAGAAAGAGGACAAGCGGAGAAAGTAGTTCATCACATGGAAGGTTTTAAAGTTTTGCTGGATCATCAGAAAGAGTTGATTTCAGATAAGGCGTTTAACATCCTTCAGGCCGACGCCGATTCTTTAATTAAGAAATGGCAATAGAAGTTCATGTATAACCAAAATGTACAACACCCCTTTTTCAGGAAGATAAATGGATAAGGGGTGTTGTGATATTTTATTAACTCATAAAAATACGTTTCTGTACGAGAAAGTCACAAATCTCCCAATAGTCACTGCTACTCAAATGTTAGAGGCAACATTCCACCTTGAAAATAAGATGTATTTAGCAAATAAAAAATATGATAAGGCAATTAAAAATGCATACCGCTTATCACAACAAATTATTGCTGTATTAAAGATTCCTTATCACGGAAACTTACTCCGTGCAAAACTCTACGCTATTAGTTTGGCATAAACAGCGTTGGTTATTGTGGACTTCCGGTGGGTTGGTATTGTGGTCTACAAAGGAAAAGACCACAGAACATACGGCAGCACTAAGCTGTTTAAAAGTTGTTCAACAGCCCCTAATCAGAAGAAGATTTCCCCACAATCTTGATTATATCTTCTAAACTAATCTCAGACATAGATCCTATTCGATAATCCACCTCACAGAAATCCATTGCTTCTGTCACTTCATTTGGCACAATGACGCATGACATACCAGCCCTTTTTGCTGCTAGTGAACCATTAGCTGAATCCTCAAACACTAAGCATTCTTGTACATTTAATTGCAGGCACTTTGCTGCTTCTAAATATAGCGAAGGGTCGGGTTTGACTGTTTCAACATCATCTGCAGTTTTAATGCATTGAAAGTAATCAAATAATCCCAGTTTTTTCAGGTGAGAGGACACCCATTCGTAGTTTGAACTTGAAGCTAATCCGATTTTTAAACCAAGCTTATTTGCTGATTCTAAATAATCCTCTACACCTGATCTTGCTTTTTCGGCAGAAAGTTTTGCATGAAATTTTTCCTCGAAAGTCTCCTTTAATACTTTATGGTCCAATTTCCGTTTAAGCTGTTCTTCTAAATAATTGTATGGCGAAAAATCAGTATAAGTACCGATTTGCTCTTGCCATTTTGTAAGCGGCAATGTGCTGCCATGCTCGATAAATATATCATTTAATACATTGTAATGATGAGTTTCAGTATCAAAAATTAATCCGTCAAAATCAAATATTATACCTTTTATCATACGCCACGCCTCCCAAACTCTATAATACTACTTTGATCCCAGGCTATTCTAACATATTATTATCGGAAATTTTTACCATCCAGATGTCAGCTGTGCCGGTTTTGGTCTATGAAAAACTGCAGTACTGTGCATTCTTGCTGCAAGTACTGCAGTTTTTTCCTGACACCTAATCTTTTTTTAGTTTATCAATTAATTCAACAAGATTAGGGTCATTAATATAGTTTTCAATGGAAATGATGACCTTGTCATGGTGAGCCATGCGTGCTCTTTCTAATAAATCCTTGTGAATGACAATGATATCTGAATCCTCTGGAGCATCCTCTATTCTAAAATGTTTAACGTCAATATGAACTGCCCCCTGTCAAGTAGACAGTGGAAATAATAAAAACGATTTATGCGGCCATAGCTCTATATT
>NZ_WIXN01000038.1 GCF_010994035.1 Virgibacillus aidingensis | reverse complement strand
TACACCAATGTTTATAGAGCAAATTAAAACGGGGTCAGAGTGATTACTTTCACCTGACCCCGAAGGAATACGTTAAAATATTTAGTTTTCCATATTAATATAGCATTGATTTCTTGAAGACACAAGGGGGACGAAGGGACAGGTACCGCGTCCCGGTGGGGTGGGACGCGGTACCTGTCCCTTCGTCCCCCACATCACTCTTTATCCGTTAACGGTCGGTATTCAGTTGAGAATAGAGGCACAACCGGATCTTTGGGATCCACCAATTTTTTAGCGTGATTAATGGCAATCGGGCCTTCATTAAAAGCTCCTGCAATTAGTCCCAATTTATTTGGATAGTGCGCAATGTCCCCAATTGCAAATACACCTTTCATCGATGTTTCCATACTGGAATCCACCACAAACATCCCATCGGCCATTTCCAGCCCCCAATTCGTTATCGGCTCCAGGTTAATTTGAAAACCATGATTCACAACAACTCGATCAACAGCAATATCCTGACGATCATGTTTATTATCCTTATGTTGAATTGTTACCTTTCTCAGTTGTCCCTCGGTACCATGAATCTGCAAAATTTCATAAGGCGTCATCATGCGTACACGGGATTTCCTGAGCTTTGTTACATTGCTCTCCAATCCTTTAAATTCATTTCTCCGGTGGACTAAGGTAACACTTGCTGCAATGTTTTCCAGCTCCAATGCCCAATCAATGGCACTATCCCCGCCGCCGGAAATCAATACATGCCTGCCATGATAATCAGCCAGTTTTCGCACTGTGTAATGCAGACTTTTTTCTTCAAAATCAGCAGCTTCGGGATGTTCTAATTTTACTGAATGCAAGGTTCCAAACCCGGTGGCAAGAATAACTGTTTTTGAAAAATGAACATTGCCATTGCTGCTGATCAGCTTAAATGTGTCATCCTCGAGCCGCTCCAAGTCCACCACCTGTTCCCCTAACACAATGGCTGGATCAAAAGTCATCGCCTGCTGCACGAGCTGATCCGTTACTTCATCACCGGTGGCTTCCGCAATTGCACCAATATCCCGAATTACTTTTTCCGGATAAAAATAAGGGATTTTCCCGCCAAGATAAGGCAAGTATTCTATGATTTTGGTTTTCATTTCCCGCATGCCGCTGTAAAAGGCTGCAAACAGACCCGCAGGTCCTCCGCCTATAATTGTTACATCGAAAACCTCTTCACTGGTCTTCATGGTATCCCTCCATAGCTGCTACTTCGTTTTCATGAGTAAGTAAATAAAATATGGCGTGCTGACGATCGACACAACAATTCCAACCGGTATGGATGCAGCCGCAAGCAGATTGCTCGCGACCATATCTGCGACGATCAAAATAAATGCTCCCAACAGAGCCGAAATTGGAATCACATATTGGTGGAGGGGGCCAACCAGCTTTCTTACGATATGCGGCACCACCAGTCCCAAAAATGCTATAGCACCGCCGGCTGCAACAGCAGCTCCAGCCAGCGCGACCGCAATCAGTAATAATAACCCCCGTTCCAGTTCCACCCTCGTTCCAAGACCTGAGGCCACATCATCACCGAGATGAAAGACATTTAAGGACTTCCCTTTCTTTATCGCGATGGGAATCAGGATAAGCATCCAGGGCAGCAGTGATATGACAAAGCTCCAATTCGCATTCCAGATATCCCCTGTTAACCAAATGGTAACCTGCCGATAATCCTGTGGATCCATTCTCAGCTGTACAATGGTCAGGAGGGCACTAAATGCAGCATTGACACCGATGCCCACAAGGACTAGCCGGATTGGCGAAACGCCTTTTTTCCAGGCAATTGCATAAATGAGCATAGCAGCTGTAAATGCACCAATTAAAGCTGCAAACGGCAGCACAAAAGCGGATACCGGACTGTCTGCCGGAATGGCACCCTGAAAGAAAAACAAAAATAAAACAATTGCAAAACCGGCTCCTGTGTTAATTCCCAATATCCCCGGATCTGCCAGGTCATTTTGGGTGATGCCCTGCAAGATTGCTCCCGAGACCGCTAGTCCTGCGCCAATTAGTAACGCCAATATAATACCCGGCATGCGGAATTCAAAAAGGATGAGTTCCTGCTGCTGCGTGCCATTTTGCAATAACGTCTGTATTACTTCCATCGGAGAAATAGAAATAACGCCTAAGTTGAGGCTGAGAAAAGAAAATCCAATGATCGCCAGGATTAATATGCCAATAATCGTCCAAAACTTTTTCTGCTTTTGTTTTTCTATGCTGGTCATTTGCTGTCACCTCCACTGCCTCTGGCCAGATAGAGGAAAAAAGGGACTCCGATAATCGAAGTGATCGCCCCGACCGGTGTTTCAAACGGTGCATTGATCATACGGGCGGCAAGATCGGCATTAACAAGCAGCAGTGCACCAAATACAGCTGAAGCCGGAACAATCCAACGGTAGTCGGTACCAACAATGAATCGGCTGATATGCGGAATAATCAGCCCGATAAATCCAACCGCACCTGCGACAGACACCGCAGCACCCGTTAAAATTAAAACGACAATAATTCCCATTATTTTAATCAAAGTATTATTTTGTCCCAATCCGGTGGATACATCGTCTCCCAAGCTAAGCACTGTGATAGACTTTGAGATGGAAAAGGCAAGGAGTATTCCGATCAGCCCTGCAACAGCAAGCATTTGTACCGACCCCCATCCGGCTCCATCCAAGCCGCCAGCCAGCCAAAAACCAATATCCTTTTCCAGCTGAAAATGCAGAGAAATAACAGAAGAAAGGGAACGTAAAAGCGTTCCTATCGCTACACCTGCCAGGGCCAGCTTGACCGGAGTTAAACCTCCGCCGGAAAAAGAACCCACTAAAAAAACAAGCGTAACAGCAAGCCCCGCTCCAAAAAAGGCTGCAAATGTAGACCCATTATTGGAAACAGCAGGAAAGAAAGCAAGCATGATTACCAGCATAAAAGCGGCCCCGTCTGTTACACCCATAATGGACGGTGAAGCAAGCGGGTTACGGGTCATCCCTTGCATGACTGCCCCGGACACTGCTAAAAAAGCTCCCGCCAATACAGCAGCCAATGCCCGCGGAATTCTCAGCTCGCGTATAACTTGATGTGATTGCTGATCCGGATCAAATTGAAAAATGGATTGCCATACAGTATGTAACTCAATATTTGTGGCACCATATGAAATAGATACCCCAATTGAAAATAGAACAAGAATAATACCAATAATATTTATAGCAACCTTTGATAATTGAGAAGTTTTCATGGTTAAGCTCCTATGTTTCTATAAGCATTCAAAAATAGTTCGGTCAAATATCCAGTGCGAATAAAAGTGTTGAAATATTCATTGACTTTATAATTGAAAGTGATTATCATTATCATTAGGTGTTGATTATATCATAAAGGAGAACGAACATGAATAGAATCAGACAAAATAAATACTTGTTCATCCTGCTACTTATAACCTTATTACTTCTCGCTTCATGTGGCAATAATAATGACGAAAATGATACGCCGGATACCGAGACGTCAGACAATGAAGAAATCACAGTTGATTCTGAAATGGGTGAAGTGACACTTCCGGCAGGTGCAGAACGCGTAATGGCTCCGTTTCATGAAGATTCCCTGCTGGCTCTGGGCATTACACCGGCAGCAAAATGGGCAATAGGAGAATCCGTGCAGGATTATTTGGAGTATGAATTAGAAGATATTGAAAGCATTGAATGGTCCATGCCTTTGGAACAAGTGCTAAGTCATGAGCCGGAACTGATTATATTGGAAAATGGATTAGACAGCTACGAAGGTACTTATGATGAATATACAGCAATCTCGCCGACCTATGTGATGACAGAGGAAGAAACACGGAACTGGAAAACACAATTGACAAAGTTCGGAGAGATTTTAGGAAAAGAAGCTGAAGCAGAACAAGCGCTTGCTGATTATGAAGCAAAAGTACAAGAAACAAGTGAAGCCCTTCAGAACATACTTGGGGATGAAACACTCGCCATGATGTGGGTGACAGGCGGAAATTATTTCCTGTTTGAAGAAGAACGCCACAGTGCAGCCATGATTTATGACGAACTTGGCGTCAACGTGCCGCCACTTGTGGAAGAATTAGGGGAAACAGAAGCCTCCTGGGATCCCATTTCTTTGGAAAAACTGTCTGAGCTTGATGCAGACCATGTAATTATACTCGGAAATGAGAATGATGAAGGAATAGAAACACTGGAAAATAGTAATGTATGGAATAATACCACCGCTGTGCAAGATGACCAGGTGTATTATATTGAGGATGAAAGCAATTGGACCAATAGCGGCCTGATTGCTGCGGAACAGACAATGGATATGCTAATTGAAACACTGCAATAATTTTCTTCGGGAATTCATTCTAAAAGCCTTGCATATTTTCGTAATGCAAGGCTTTTTTATCTGCTAAGATATTTTTAGCACAGAAGCAGATGGAGAAAAATAAAATTTTTAAACCCTAATTTTCAGTAAACTAACTGATTTGTGCTCGTGCTGTAAAACCATCCCCGTGAAACAGCACAGGTTCTTGATGGGGTAAAGAAACCGCTGTAGAACTTTGCATGAACCTTATAAAGAAAACGATGCACATAGTAATTAGAGGGATACTTCAGGAAAATACAGCGAATGCGTGCTTTTCTGATGTCTTGTTGCTAACTGAAAATAATTATCATTGACTAATCGCTTGGAAACCAATAAAATTAAGGTAGTACCTAATAGTTCGCTTTTATGAACAGGGGGCGTTTATATTGGAATCTTTATCGGCGGAAAATCTAACACTTGGATTCGGCAACCGCATTATTATAGATGAATTGGATATTACCATACCTAAAGGGGAAATCACCGTACTAATCGGGCCAAACGGCTGTGGGAAGTCCACGCTGCTGCGTTCATTGGCACGTTTATTAAAGCCAAAGGAAGGCTCAGTTATTTTAAATGGGCAAAATATCGCAAAGATGCGCACAAAGGAAGTCGCGCAAAACATGGCGATTCTCCCCCAGTCACCTGCAAGTCCGGAGGGGCTGACAGTATATGAATTGGTAAAACAAGGCAGGCATCCGTACCGGAAGATCATGAATCAATGGTCCAAGGAAGATGAGGAAGCTGTGCAAAAAGCTTTGCATGATACAAATATGACTGAACTAATGCATCAATCCGTTGATTCTTTATCCGGAGGACAGAGACAGCGTGCGTGGATTGCATTAACACTGGCACAGAATACGGATATTATTCTATTGGATGAACCGACGACATATTTGGATTTAATGCATCAGATCGACGTGCTTGACCTCCTGTTTGAACTAAACGAAAAAGATGGCCGTACGATTATTATGGTGCTCCATGATTTAAATTTGGCCAGCCGTTATGCTGACCATATAATAGCCATCAAAGACAAGAAAGTATATGCACAAGGCAAGCCCGAGGATACCATTTCAAGTGACATGGTTGCTGAAGTATTTCGCATGCGCTGCAACATAGCTTGTGACCCGATTTTCGGAACACCGATGTGTATTCCGCATGGGAGAGGGAACTGTCTTTTTAAGGAAGTAAAGAGTAACCCAGTGTCTAAAGCGCTGTAGCAAAATGAAATGCATATATTAACTAAACCCTTAAGTGAGAAAAGCTCACTTAAGGGTTTTTTACATGAATAATCTCTTGCTGGAGTATAACGTAACTTAATCAACCTTTTCCCTCACCAACCCTTCTTCTTGTGTTACGTTAATAATGAAATTAAATAATGTATTCGTTTCACTGGGCGGACCCTTGATAAGGGCTGAGAAAAAGCAGTTTACTTTGAAACCTTCATAATCTGATTAGGCTTGTACCCTGCTTAGAGATCTAGTAAGGGAGATTTGTATTTTTTGAATATGTCCTATATTAGATAGAGGAGAGGAGAAAGTAAAAAATAACAACCCCCTCTACTCTATTTCTCAATTATTCTCTTTATTCGATTTACTTTAACATTATCGCTTTTAAAAGCACCAATTCTAAGGTATTCTATCGCCTTTACTGTACCCTCACCATAAAATAAAAACTGTCCCATTTTCGGGACAGTCGAATGTATGTATGCCAGTATAAGAATTCTTGGGGTAATCTCTTTTATTCTTTTATTTAGCACCGCTGTATGATGGAGTTCCCTCCCTCACAGCGATATATTCAGGACGGGGCTTACCGCCTGAAAATGGTTCAACGAGCTGATTTTCCACGCTATTATATACCATAAACAAATTATTACGTGGATATGGTGTCATATTACTTGTAGAACCGTGCATTGTATTGGACTCAAATAAGGTGATCGAACCTGCTTTACCGGTCGGTACCGAAATGCCCCCGGCTTGTTCGGCAAGCCAACGCAGGCTGTCATTATCCGGGACACCAAGCTTTTGCTTTTGCAATGACTTTTTATAGTTATCATCCGGGGTTTCCCCTATGCAACTAATATAATAATTTTGCGATCCGGGTATAAGCATCAGTGGTCCGTTGTATGTGTAATTATCAGATAGTGCAATGGAAAGACTTACCGCTCTCATCCGGGGCATTCCATCTTCTACATGCCATGTTTCAAAATCGGAATGCCAGTCAAATTCTTTTCCCTTAAAGCCGGGTTTGTAGTTAATTCGGGATTGATGGATATATACATCACTTCCCAGCAGATGATTTACTATGTCTAAAATACGTTGGTCATTTGCTACATCTTTGAAATAATTGTCATCTTTATGCACATGGAATATGGAACGAATATCCTCACTTTCCGGCTCACGGATCACTTTATCGGAATTCACATCCTTGTTTGCATCCTGCAATTCAAAAATAGCTTTCTGCAGGTCTGCAACTTCTTCTTCCGGGAAAAAGTTTTCAATTTGCAAAAAACCATTCTTTTCATAGAAATCTAACTGTTCCTTAGAAATAGGCGCCTGATCATCCTTAGATCTTTCCGTATGGATTACAGGATCCTTTCTCTCCAAAATTTTTGGTGTATCCCCTTTTCTTGAAGGATAAAGGTCTTTCATAATTTTGAAACACTCCCTCTTCGAAAATTTTTCATAGTGATTTGCCTGTATATAATAATCTTCTTATACTGGCATACCAATTGAAGATACCCCATATAAAGATAGGTACCCTTTCATTTAATAATTAAACACCTAAAATAGAAAAGTTTTAAAATTATAGGAAATTTTATTGTCTCAACACCAGAAAATGTGGAATATTATTGGTTAGAACATAAAAAAACGCTTTATCCCGTATAGGACAAGCGTTGACCCGAGAGCTTTCAGCCGGGTTTGAACCGACGACCTCTTTCCTTACCATATCTGTATTAGTATAACTTTCTATTACAATCATATATTAAAAGCCTTGTTCTGCCAGTCTTTCAGTAGATGGAAACTTATGGTGACAGAAGACTTTAGGCTAGAGTATTTAAAAAGTGTCATCAAATGTTTCGAATAAAGACCTTCAAACGTTACAACATTATTTCCGTTTACAAAATTCAAGACTTGATTTTTAAGGTCAGATATCTGGGGACGAGGGTTTGCAGGAAGCCCATCGCATCAAATATTGAACCGGGAGCAAGAACACCGCGCTCTTCAACCATTCCGTCGAGAATCCGTTGCACCGCTTCGACAACAATAGGTGCAGTAATTGCATATATATCCTGCCCCTGCGCAATTATACGGTTTGTTTCTGATCCCTTTCGAGCTACCACCTCTATAGCGAAAATCTGGTTAGAGCGCCCAATCTCATCGATTGGTTTAGGTGGCGGTGTAGACTTATCCTTCAGATCCCGAAGTGGTGCTAGATTGAGATAGGAATGTAGTGTGGAAACCCGTATATGTTGTTGGATCACAACAGTTTCGGTAAACGGCAATTCAACAACATCCTGGCAGCCGAAGGGCTCAGGAAAACTCCATGATGAAGTCGGCGCTGGGGCGGGTAATGGTTCCAGTTTTCCATCAGCAATGAAGAGCCGCCGGGCTGTATTCCGTTTTCCGGTTAACCGTGTCCCTTGCGTTGGTTCCCAATTACTTAAGGCAATTGCTGTGCAAATCTCGTCTACTTCGTCCCAGCCCCCTACAGAGACAGTGGCAAGAAGATCGCCCAAACCGCCGTAAAATCCCATAGCAGGAACGGCAATAATGCCTGCGGCGCTGGCAGGAATCGCATATTGTTCGAAGTTTGCCAATGCACTCGCTTGCTCTGCCGTGACATCCAGATAATGAATACGTGCACGCAAAGCCGCCTCTATAACCGGCTCTGCAGTATCTAAAAATGGACCTGCACAGTTGATAACGGCTGACGTACCGGCAAATGCCCGATCTAGCGACTCGGGATTTTCGATCGTGGCGACACGCGTCTCCACGCCGCGATCTTGAAAGTCCAGCGCAGATAATCGCATCGCATCTCTCGCGATCGCGATAGGCGTTAAGCCACGACGCAGTAATTCCGTGATGACGAATTGGCCGGTATGGCCAGAGGCGCCAAAAACCGCAACTATTTGTCCGCTTTTCCGAGCCGTAGAATTGTAAGAAATCATTACTTTTCCTCCCCTTAATACAGTCCTGTCAGTCTAATTCTTTAAACCTTAAGAAAAACCCCGGAAAGTACCACTTTAAGATCACCAAAGTGAAATTTTGTTTTAAGCAAACCACCTAACTTTCTGTACAGATATCATTCATAATAAAGAAACTTTTAGAAACAAAAGAATCACATGTTAATGCAGATACAAGAAACCACTGGTTTTTTCCACTCGACTCGGAAGGTACGAGAAGACATTTTAACCCTTTTCAGCGGCAAGATTGCAGAACGTACATCCATCGTGAACGGTTCACCCTTTAGACTTAAAAAAACTTCTTTTCACTGTTTATTTATTCAAGAAAATTATTGGCTGCATGTTTAGTTTTCATACTTTTCATTCCTTTCATTTTTTTAATATGACTTCATTATATCTTGTATGATAAAATATAAGAAGTACGCACATTAATTGCACATAGTATCAAAGAATATACTATTAGGAGCAGATGGCATGAGAAATCGAAAAATTGGATTAGATGATTCTAACTTTGAAGGATGTCCAGTGGAAATAACATTGGATGTTATTGGAGGTAAATGGAAAGGTATTCTCCTTTTTCATCTTATTGGCGGCAAAAAGAGATTTAATGAATTTCAAAAACTAGATCCTAAAATTACTCAACGTATGCTTACTTTGCAATTAAGAGAACTGGAACGGGATGGTCTGATTCACCGCGAGGTTTATAAAGAGGTCCCTCCAAAAGTAGAATACTCTTTAACTGAGTTTGGCCGAACTTTGGAACCTATTATTTTGCTTATGCAGGAATGGGGTAAAGAGCATAAAGACAGAATAATGAAATACAAGCAACACTCATAATAAAAAGTCAAACCTGCAACTAATAATATCCAATGTTGATAAGAACCATCGCTCACAGACCTCTGGCATTCTATGGTGTGTCGTCAATGCAATCTGGCTTTTCGTAAATAAGCAATTGGGTTACGAAGGGTTATACGCTTTCCGTCCTATAATGACTTGAAAGAGAATGACAGGGAACAATTAAAGAAGATACGCTTTCACGATCTGCGGCATACTGCTGCAACTGATTTAATAAATAAAAATACAAATATACATTCATATTCATACGGTTAGGACACGTCAATATTACCACCACAACAAATATATATGGCCATTACCCGGTAGAAGCAGACCAAAAAAATAGCCAATTTGTTGGATGAAGATTATATGTAGATTCGACCAGGTTATCGTACTTCAAACATCATTTTATATGGTTTTCTTTGCTTTTTATAAGAATATACATTCCAATTAATCCACGTATTCGATTTAAAAGTGTATGTTAGAAGAATGTTAGAAGAAATGAAAAAAGGCTGATGCCTTAAGCGGGCAAAAGCCTTTCACACTAAGAGCTTCCAGCCGGATTTGAACCGACGACCCCTTCCTTACCATGGAAGTGCTCTACCTGCTGAGCTATGGAAGCATATTTAAACACAAAAATGGCTCCACAGGTAGGATTCGAACCTACGACCGATCGGTTAACAGCCGATTGCTCTACCACTGAGCTACTGTGGAATAAAGGTAAATACAATTTATATTACTTTATATAGTATTTCCGATATTCCTTAGGTTATTCCAAATCCCAAATATAAAAGCAAATAAATAATATGCCAAAAACCGATAAATATAATTAAAAACAGCCTGGCGGCGTCCTACTCTTGCAGGGGCAAAGCCCCAACTACCATCGGCGCTGGAGAGCTTAACTTC
>NZ_WIXN01000037.1 GCF_010994035.1 Virgibacillus aidingensis | reverse complement strand
ATTAAGTCTAAATAGAGTATACAACTAATCCCACCTGCATAAGTAGGTGGGATTTATTTGACGCTTACAACTAAAGAATTACCACCAGTATCTGCCAGCACAGTATAATCAGTAATCGGTACTGTAAAGAAAGCAATAATTGCAGCAAGCAGTATATTAAAGTATTTTTTCATTCTGTGTTCTCTCCTTTAAGATTAGTTAGTTCCTTGCAGGCCGTAACTTCCAAATTACAAATAAAGCAATTCCTGATCCAAGCACTAAGAAAGCATATAGTGCAATTGATGAGTTATCGCCGGTTGGCGGGTTTTCTACTGCTCCCCCGCTTGCTTCGCTACCGTCATCATCTGACTCCTGTTCTGCAGTTGATCCGGCTTGTGGTAATTCACTAACATCAAAAACAGCTTGGGCTGAAGGCTGGAAATTCTCCATATTCATTTCTGGAACATTAATAGTCATATCCATATTAACTGGCTGGGAGAGATCACCATCTACTCTGAATTTAACAACCCGAATATGATTTTCTGTATCTTCACTGACGACCTCCACCGGACCTGATGGTACAGAAAGGGATTCAACATAATTACTTCCTGTAATGGATAACTGAATATGCTGTACGCTATTTTCTACAGTTAGTGTCGCTGGCTTTGTAAAATAACCGTCTGAAAGTGATGTATTGTCAGTTCCATCCTCTTTCACTTCATAATCTACCTCATACGTACCATCTGCAATTTGTGCAGACACAGGTGTTACAAAAAAGATTGCTAAAATTATTGCCGTAATTGACGTTAATATGGGAAATCTAATTTTCATCCTCTTTTCCTCCTATCAGTTTTTAAGTAAAAGCTGCCCTTAACTTCTGCCGAGCTAATAAATAACTAAATAAGAAAACTTTACAAAGCATAAATACAAAGAGATTCCTATGAAACCTACCAGCTTAGATGATTTTTTATGCTCGACAAATCCCACATGTACGAATAAGGGTTTTTGGAACAATAAACGATGAATACACAAAAACGACATATTAACAAATTACTACTATTAAAAATGTACTTTTTGCTGTACATAACTACACTGTCTTTCGTATTTATGTAATTCATTGAGTATTGTTCAGCTGTACATGGCTAGTATAATATAGCGTTAAAATTGAGGTTGTGATTAAAATCACGTAAGAGGAAGGTTTATTTTTTTCAGGTTTCCTTTACCGATAGATATTAGGATTGATCTTAACTTCATATATTTCTTCTCTATCACACCAAAGCAATGCACAAATAAAAAAAAGCCGTATTAAACACAGCCAGGACGACAGAATATAATAGGAAAGGAATCCCGATTGTTTTATGACAACTTTTCAACTTTTATTCTTAATGAATGTCTAGTGGTATAGAGTCACAGTTTTTTTACAGAGAAAAAAGAACGAAGCTAGATCCCGCCGCAAAAAATCTTTTAGAAAGTGAAAATAAAATTATATAAGTTGAAAGGAACCCTTAAATGGAGTACATTTATCGAAACTGTTATATAAAATAAAGGAGGATTTTCACTATGTCTGCTGATTTATATCAAAAAGAAAACACAAAGCATTTGGCTCAATTAAAAGATTTGGCTCCGGAACAATTAAAGGAATTTAATGAATTTAATCATGCTGTTTTTAAAGATGGGGCATTAACAGTAAAAGAAAAAGAAATCATTGCTGTTGCAATCACCCATGTGACCCAATGCCCATATTGTATTGACGCACACACAAAAAATGCCAAAAAAGCAGGAGCAACTTTGGAAGAGCTGGCAGAAGCTGTATTTGCAGCTGCCGGGGTGGAAGCTGGGGGCACCGTTACTCACAGCACCCACTTGCATGGGGCAAAAGATAAAGAGGCATCTGATGTACTCTATGCCCGGTCCAATTTGAAGCATTTAGGACAATTAGGCAAATTTGCACCTGATGGTTTTAAAGGCTATCAAGCATTTAGCAGCGCATCTGTAAAAGCAGGGAAATTAAGTGCGAAATTTAAAGAAATTATTGCCGTTGCTGTAGGGAGTGCTACGCAATGCCCTTACTGCATTGACGTACATACAAAAAATGCGGATCGCCTTGGCGCAACAAGTGAAGAGCTGGCTGAAGCCATCATGGTCACTTCCGCAATACGTGCAGGCGCTTCATACGCTCACATGGCTAATTTGATCCAGAGCTTTCAGGATGGAGAATAAGCAAAAAATATCTTAAGTAAATTATACAACTGGCATCAATAAACAATACTGCTTCATTACCACATTTTTATTTGCTTCCATTAGCAAAGATAATAAAAAAGACCTCACAAGTTTATGCATTCAACTTTGTGAGGTCTATATTCTGCCGGTTACTCAGGGCAGCTCTGATGTCTTTAGCCTCTTCCGGGGTAACCGTTGGGATTTTCCTGATAAAGTAATAATGCTTTATCATACAAAGCATAACCATAATAACTTTGACAAATATCATGTCCACATAGATGACAGAAAATATAATGAAAGCATCGGCGATGAGGTTGATGCGAATTTTTTCTTTTCTTGTCATGCCTTTATTTTCGCGAAGCCGTACAACATATTCTTTATAAAAAGTTGTTCCCTTAAACCAATTTTCCACTCTTTTGGAGCTTTTCCCAAAGCAAAAAGCAGCGAACAGGAAAAACGGTCCGCCCGGCAAAACAGGTAAAACTGCACCAGCTACGCCAACCCCAAATGAAATAAAGCCTAACACAACAAAAATAACACTCTTTATATTTTTTATGGTAATCCACCTTACCTTATTTTTGATCTTATATGCCGCCGAATGAAGACAGCAAAATACTTCCACTGACATAATTATACAGTGAAATCAGCTTTAATTCAAAGAAACAATTTTGAATAATCAATGACATTTCATAAATTATTGCAAAATAGATACCGGGTAGAGAGCGTCGCGATATCCCCATTTTTTCCCTATCTGCTATTATAGTTTTTCGTAAAATCCTCCAGTACCTGCTGGTATTCTCTTACAGAATCCACGTACACCAGTTCTTTGTCACCATGCCAATCATAACCTACCGGGCCGAATTCCACAGCAGATCCTCCGTACTCTGTAAAATACTGGCCATCATTTGACCCATGCTGCCCAAAGATATTTACCCTTTCCAGGTCGGTTTGATTTTTTACCGATTCTGCCAAAGCCTGTACATATGGGTTATCTTCCTTTGTTTTAACCGGTCCCTTGCTTTGGTGAATCTTTACCTCTCCATCAGTAACCTCCTCAATTTGTTCCAGAATGTCATCGGGAAATTGATTTGGCAAGTACCTGATATCCAGTGACATCTTACAGCTTTCCGGGACTTTATTATATACGGTGCCAGCTTTTAATTTAGCCAGATTAATGGACGGTTTCTCAAACATGGACGAGGACTCTTCTGCAAAAGGGAGCTTAAGAATTTGTTCAAAGATTTTATACGCATTCGTAATGGCATTAACTCCCTCCCAGGGACGGCTTCCATGTGCCGGTTTGCCGCGGATATTAAAATCCAGCTGCAGCACACCTTTTGATTGTATCGCGATTCCCATATGCGTTGGTTCTCCGCAAATAATGAAATCGCCCAAATACCCATTCTCCGTTAAAAACCGGGTACCATGGTTTCCGCCCGTTTCCTCATCAGGTACAATTTGCAGCATGACTTTGGTTGATAAATTACTTTCCTTCAGCTGGGCAACCGTCTCCATCATGGATGCCACGCCGGCTTTCATATCCACAGAGCCGCGGCCGTACATCTTTCCATCATTAATGTACGGCTCAAACTGATATTCTTCTGCTTCAATCACATCTATATGCCCATTAAAAACGATGGTATTTTCTCCATTGCCAATCTCACAGACAAGCATCTTATAACCTTCATTTTCCAATTTATCAACGGGCAGCCCCTGGTCTTTCAGCCATGCTTCACAATAATCCATCGCTTTATTTATTCCCGGTTTCTCCGAACTGTCTATTTCTATAAGTTTTTCAAGCAATGGAATTGGATCACCCATCTTAAACCTCCTATCTATTAATTATTACTTAAAAATATCCTTTACTTTATTTGCATCTATTTGTGCTACGACATCATGGCGAGCGAGTTCCATATCTGAATTCTGTGTCAGCCACTCATCTTTTACCTCTTTGCCAGCCGCAAGGGCAACAATTGCAGCAGGAATATTTGCACCTGCTTTATGGGTAAAAGAGTAACCGCCCCCAAAACGGGGATTAATATCAATCACATAATAATTTTCTCCATCATCATATACATCCGCATTCATATAGCCGGCATGGCCGAGGTTTTCACCAGTTCTTTTCGCAATAGCTTGTAATTCAGGCTCGTTTACAGTAATAGTGCGGTCCACGTCACCGCCCCGCATAGCCAATTGTTTTCGGACAAAGGAAGCCAGATGATTTCCTTCCAGGTCATTGAACATATCCACACTGAATTTATCTCCTTCAATCACTTCCTGTATAATCATATTATCATCGGGCTTTTTATAAGTGGCTTCATTTAAAGATGTTTCCTTAATCTCTTTTACAGCATGCTCGTAAGCAAATTTCATATCTTCCACACTATAAACGAATTCGATCCCAATGGAAGCAGAACCGTTACGCGGTTTAACAATTAGCGGAAAGAACACCTCTTTTTGTTTCAATGCCCTCTCTGCATCTTCCAGATTAAGATAGGAAAGGGGAGCCTTCACATCAAAACTTTTAAGCAGTTCACGGTACTTTCCCTTGTCCCGCACCTTATTAACCACAGGCAAATCCGGCGCAAAAACGGAAATACCCATTTCTTTAAATTTCTCTTTATGGGCGGATATTTTGGGAATTTCCAAATCATTTAATGGAACCAGACAATCCACCTTATGTTTCCTGCAAATTTCAAAAATCCCATCGATAAAACGAGGGTCTGTTTGATGCGGGATTACATAGCTTTCATCTCCCATTTGCAAAGACGGTGCATTATGCTCGGGATCCGCCGTGATTACTTTTCCACTTATGCCCACACTTCTCAGCGCATCATGAAAAAAACCTACAAAATCGATTCTTCTGGCACTTGATGTCATTAAAATATTCATGCTGATACACCTCTTATCTGTTAATGGGTTTTATCTAAATCGTTTTCCGGGGATTCTTTGCAGGCGAATGGAAGACTTTTTTGTCAGCTTTCACCGGCAGCTTTATTGCGATACATGTGTTTGTGCAGATTTTTTCATTATTGCCGAGCTGTGTTGTTTGATTTTCTTATTAGTGATAATGATTTTTTTCTTGAAATATCAATAATACCCTAAAAGACTCCTCCTTTTTATACACCTTTTGGGAACTTGGATAATATACAATATCCTAAAAAAACCGATTTAAAACCTGCGAGGGAGGATGTGAGCTTTTTAATAGGCTCCACCCTGTTTATCGGGATGCGAATTGATGTAATGGAAGAATTGTAAAATATGCATGGGGTAAGCAGTATATAGATGAAGCATGGGGGGCTCCACTTAGAATGCCATTAAAAAAGAGAAGCCTGAGCCAATAAAAAAGCAGGATTCTAATCATCCTGCTTTTTTGCTTGGCCTCAAAAGGGCTTATCTCAGTAGCTTTCAACCACCAATATTAAAAGATGTCTTCTAAATATTTGGCAGCTCCTTTACATTTCTTTTACGACAATTTGGTCGCGTTTATTTGTCTGGTAGGCATCAATCATAAGAAAAACTGCTGTAATAATATGCATAATCCAGCCTACAACAGGAATCCATCCCACTACTGATGTAATAATTCCCAAAACACTTCCATGGATCCTGCGTTTTTCATTAATGGAAAAAATTAAAGTAATAATATGTAGTGCAAGCATTACAACTAATGGCGTCCACGCCAGACTGACGATAACAGTACCGCCAATAATGGGAATAGCCCAAACAGCTTCCAGGCCCCCAGTGACCCATTTCAAGATTGTCGATACTTTCAATAAACTCACCTCCATTTCAAGCAGATTTGTGCTGATAAAATATACCTGATTATATTTTACCATACCGTACAGTAAAGAACCTTAATTTATTAGAAGTTTCCAAGCGGACGGTATACTTGAGATTACCTTGTCGTGTATAAGTCTTAAGCAAAACCTGTCTCTTTTTCACTATGTTGAAGGGCCCATTTTTTTGGTTAACACGGTCTTCCCTATTTCCTGCCTCTCCGGCCCATTTGGCTGAGACCCATCTTGATCAGTTCTCTAAATAATCCTTTAATGCTTCCAAATCTTTTTCATATGTTTTTTTAAAAGACCCGGCAGTCAGCTTGCCAAATAACTTTGACAAACCAGTAACACCCTTAATCTCGCCATTTAGTATAATCCGGGAAACCTCCCCTGACGAAGTGATTTGATATGTAATAATATATTCTCCCTGCCCCGTTGTACTTTTAGTTCCATCACAGCGAAGTACAACTTTTTCCGGTTCAGAAAGCTCAACTACCTCAAAATGCTCATATGCTTCTTTATTAAACACCTTCCTTGTTTCTTTCAACTCACTTCCAGGTTTGATTGGTCCATCATCCAAACGTTCTATCCGGACTATTCCCTGTTTCCAATGATGCGCAGCATTAGAATCAAGTATACTTTCAAATACTTCTTCTTTGGGCACCTGAATTGTTTGTTTCACTTCAAAATGCAGACTCACGTTGAACCCTCCTATCAAACGTATTTTATATCGGCCAGTAGGTGCTTGAGCACTGAATTCATTGTCCTTGTCTACCCAATTTAGACTTAACAGCCATTTACTTCATTATTTTATCTTCCCGCTAACAGCAAAAATCATAAGGATGTAAAGGCGGTTTGGCAGCATATCTCCATTTAGGTGTGCATGTGTGATCCCCCCAATGCCAGGCACCCAAGGCTGCTGCACAAGCATCAATAGCATGGGTCTGTTCAGCTGCTGTATCCGGAATTCCAATAAGCTGCTGCTGTTCAAACCATGGCAGGAGAGCTTTTCTCACTTGCAAATCTTGTTTATATGTTAAAACATCATTCATTTCTATGGAAGATAATCTGGAACCAATCACAGCGCCGGGGTGTACTTCTACAATTGAAACTGGGTTAGATGATGCTTGTCTTTCTATTTCTCTGCTGAGTCTAATTCCTCTCAACGTCAAATATACCATTCTATTAAATGTAGGTGCCATAATCGAACCAGGCTTCATTCCAAGTTCAACAATAAATTTTCTTAAGGCACGATCCGATTCCCTGTCTCCCCCTCCATCCTCATAAGACAAAGGAGCATCAATACCGATAACAACTTCATCCAGTTGAGATTGATCTGCAATTTCTTTTAAAATTTCTTCATCACTCATATGGTTTCTGCATTTGATAAATCTCAATTGACTATCTGCTGCTTCAAACACCATGAGTACCGTATCCCTGTGATTCTTCGGCCCGGATAAATCAATCCCTACAACTCTCATCAAATCCCCCTTTCCACGATAAACTTCTAATCCCGGCAAGTGAGATCATTACATTGGCATCACCGGCCGGAATGCACTTTCCTGCTTGATTTGTTTCCTTTGAACATAATACCATTTCTGTCCTTAAGAGAACATTATTTTTAAATTTATGCTGATTATATCAGGGATTCAAATTTTCGATTTATAAAACAGATACAGAACTGTTTTTATGAAACCAAGTATAATGAAGAGAAAAAACACACATTAAAAGTTTGTGCGCTCTCCGACTGGTTAGAGCAAATGCTGAACAGACACTGATTGACGCAGAAATATCTCTTCATGCTTCAGAATAATCAGCTGCTTAACATCACAGGCAAGGAACATAACTTATTTTTAATGCAAACTTCCTCGTTGTTACCCCCTGTTGATTTATCCGCAGTTAAATGAAGGTTTTTCTTCGTGACAGAATTTCACCTCCAACCGCCTGTAGCATAAGAAAAAGAGCCCCGCAGGACTCTTTTTCTTATGCTGATACAAATTCCGCTTTATTCATGGCTTCCTGAGCATCTGCACCCACATATGAAGCAACAGAAAATACTAAAGCTATTCCAAGTGCAACAGCTGCTATTTTCTTTTTCATGGCTTCGCCTCCCTTCTCAGAAATTATATTCACTGTCAGGGGAAAAATATCCTCTTTGTTGGTAAAAATAACAACCAGCCAGTCCTTCAGCCTCTTCTTGAGTCTCTACGGTCAGTTTAAAACAGACCTTATTGGGATTACGGGTAAATTAGTATTTTTTTCAGTTACGTTATTTCTTTGCCTTTTTTTCTAATTATTACTTGAAGTTAGAGATGAAATCAAAGTCATAATTATTTTTCACATGGATAGAGCGGAAGCTATTAGCCGATCATATATGTCGTCTCCTGTATAAATTATTCTTAATTACTATTTCTACATAATTGTATGATTGCCATGCATTGCCAGATTTTACTTATAAGCGTCATGAAAGTGGCTGGAAAAGAAGATGAAACAATTTCTATAAATATGTATTAGTGTGTTGGAAATGTGTAGCATAACTTAAAAACATATGCTTTATCGTTCCGATTTTTTTTGACTAAAAAAATAATCCCTAAACACTGTCTTAACAACGTTTAGGGATTTTATATTCCAACTCAGTCTAACCAAAAATACCGGTGGTCGGGGTCGAACCGACACGTCCCGCAAAGGACATGGGATTTTGAGTCCCACGCGTCTGCCAATTCCGCCACACCGGCATATGAAGTAGTGGAGGCGGTAACCGGATTCGAACCGGTGGTAAAGGATTTGCAGTCCTCTGCCTTACCTCTTGGCTATACCGCCATGTTAAATAAGAAGAGAGCGGAAGACGGGATTCGAACCCGCGACCCCCACCTTGGCAAGGTGGTGTTCTACCACTGAACTACTTCCGCATCTGGCTGGGCCACTAGGATTCGAACCTAGGATACACGGGATCAAAACCCGATGCCTTACCGCTTGGCTATGGCCCAATTATTATTATATTATGGGGCGACCGGTGGGGATCGAACCCACGTATGCCGGAGCCACAATCCGGTGCGTTAACCACTTCGCCACGACCGCCATAAAAGAATGGCAGGGGTAGTAGGAATCGAACCCACATCAAAGGTTTTGGAGACCTTCGTTTTACCATTAAACTATACCCCTATTATATGAGATTGTAAGTGGTGGAGGGGGGCAGATTCGAACTGCCGAACCCTGAGGGAGCGGATTTACAGTCCGCCGCGTTTAGCCACTTCGCTACCCCTCCAAATGAAAAATACAATAAAATGGTGGCTCGGGACGGAATCGAACCGCCGACACAGGGATTTTCAGTCCCTTGCTCTACCGACTGAGCTACCGAGCCGTATTATATTGTTAAGAAATCATATATAAGTGGCGGTCCGGACGGGACTCGAACCCGCGACCTCCTGCGTGACAGGCAGGCATTCTAACCAACTGAACTACCGGACCTTATCTTAATTTAAAATATACTACACAGAGCTTGAATTAGCATAAAATTTTATCCAACATAATTTCAAACTAACTTTGAAGCGCTCAACGCAGTAAGTTGAATTGTTTTGGTTGCGGGGGCAGGATTTGAACCTGCGACCTTTGGGTTATGAGCCCAACGAGCTACCAGACTGCTCCACCCCGCGATATGAGAGAAATATTAAATTACACTTAGATGCTTACCATACTATTACTTTAAAAAATAAGCGCTCATAAATTTAAGCAAATGGTGGAGGATGCAGGGCTCGAACCTGCGACCCCTTGCTTGTAAGGCAAGTGCTCTCCCAGCTGAGCTAATCCTCCATGTTGGTGACCCGTACGGGATTCGAACCCGTGTTACCGCCGTGAAAGGGCGGTGTCTTAACCGCTTGACCAACGGGCCATTTTTATATGGTATGTAAAAGTGGCGGAGAGCGAGGGATTCGAACCCTCGAGGCCGTGATAACGGCCTACACGATTTCCAATCGTGCTCCTTCGGCCACTCGGACAGCTCTCCATGTGGCTCCACAGGTAGGATTCGAACCTACGACCGATCGGTTAACAGCCGATTGCTCTACCACTGAGCTACTGTGGAAAGAAAATTATCAGCCTGGCGGCGTCCTACTCTTGCAGGGGCAAAGCCCCAACTACCATCGGCGCTGGAGAGCTTAACTTCTGTGTTCGGCATGGGAACAGGTGTGACCTCTCCGCTATTGCTACCAGACTTTTAGGAAAAACATATCTTTACCAGCAGTCACCCGCAAATTCAGTGACAACCATTATTATAATTGTTTTCTGCAAAAAATCAAGTAAAATTACATTACTATGTATAATTTTATACCTTGAAAACTAAATAAGAGCATAGAACGACATATTTATTGGTTTAGTTAAGTCCTCGATCTATTAGTATCCGTCAGCTCCACGTGTCACCACGCTTCCACCCCGGACCTATCAACCT
>NZ_WIXN01000036.1 GCF_010994035.1 Virgibacillus aidingensis | reverse complement strand
TATTTTCTATGAAGATTATCGCATGAAAAAACTATGGTGAAAATGTGGGGACTATTTGACGCTTACCTTTAGTTGTACCAGATGAGGCATATACTATTGAATATGATACTGATTCTCCAATAGTACAAGATTATTTTGAAAATCCACTAACGCTGCTATATAAAAATGATATTCAATATATTCAAATGAACGGAAGCAGTGGACAACTTATCAATTCATTGTCAATTAATGGTGATGAAGTTACCTGGGGAGAATTAAAAGATGACGGAACATTTACTGTACAATTCGAACTGGATACTGCTCTGTCTGATGAATTAGACATCGGTATGGAAATGGAGAGTGGTGCAAGTACTAAAGAATTTAATGTTTCTTTATCATTAATTGAAAACACTAAGCAAACAGCAGATACTGATAATCATTTGCTTCTGCCAACGGATAATAAGACAGAAGAAGCTAATGAAGAGGACGAATTGGATGCCGGGAATACCGGTGAGTCAGATGAAGAGGGAAGTAATTCTGACCATGCAGTTGAGCAAGGAAACGAGGAAGAAACTGAATCCGGGAGCTCCGATGAGTTGAAAAATGAGGAAAGGAACGTCTCCGGATCGCGAAATAACGCTGATGATGATTTGTCATCTAATGATTCAAATTTAATACCAGAGGAAAAATTTGATGAATCAGAAACAGTTTATTTCGTGACTGACTCTGATGCTACAAATAATTATTTTGAAAATCCGGCTACTCTATTCACTAAAGATGGTCAAAAATATATTCAAATGAATGGAACTGGCGGGCAATTTATAGATTCACTAACCATCAATGGAGAAGAAGTGGAGTGGGGTGCCATAGAATCAGGTGGTACATTCACTATCCAATTTGAATTAGAAGGAGCCCTTTCCGATGAGCTGGATTTTGGTATGGTAATTGCGCCTCCTATTCCTGGCATGGATACACAGACATTCAATGTTTCTCTCTCTTTTACGGAATTAATACCAGTGGAATAATTTGATAAATCGGAAACAGTTTATTTTGTGACTGACTCTGATGCTACAAATAATTATTTTGAAAATCCGGTTACTTTATTCACTAAAGATGGTCAAAAATATATTCAAATGAATGGAATTGGCGGGCAATTTATAAAATCACTAACCATTAATGGAGAAGAAGTGAAGTGGGGTGCCATAAAGTCAGATGGTACATTCGCTATCCAATTTGAATTAGAAGGAGCCCTTTCCGATGAGCTGGATTTTGGTATGGTAATTGCGCCTCCTATTCCTGGCATGGGTGAACAGACATTTCATGTGTCACTATCATTTGCCGAAGAGTTAATGGGAAGTGAACCTGATGAAGATGAAGATAGTACGCCCGGTAATCCAGATGAAACAGATTCAAGTGATGGATCAGATGATGATCGCGATACAGAAGTAATAGATGATAAACACCCTGCATTAATACCAGAAAAAGCTTTTACGATAAATTACGATATCCTAAAAGAAGACGGAACAGAATCAATATCTAACGATCTTTTTGAAAAACCGGCTCTGTTATTAGAAAAAGATAATAGCAAGTATGTACAAATAACTATAAATAACGGTCATATGGTTAGAGATTTAAGTAATAAATATGGCGATGCTCTTCTTGTTAAAGAAAATACAGACGGTTCGATTACTGTTCAGTTTAAAGTAGATAATGATTTATCTGATATGTTGCTAAGTATGAGAATCGTAGTAGGGGATGATATTCCTGGAAGTCCAGGAGAGTTAAGTCCTGATGCAGTCATAGTATTTCATAAAGACACCATCGAAGAAATCTCTGTAGGTGATCATATGTTGGTTGGGACAAATGACCGGGATAATGAAAATGGTCCTTTTATTGATGATGATGAATTTGCTGCTGGCTCTTTAAGTTCTGACAATCCGGAAAAACCCAAATTAGGCCCGGATCAAGAAGATAACGGATCTAGTGACGAAAATGGAACGGCTGAACAAGGATCAAACCCAAAAACAGGTGATACATTTAACATCATGCTCTATGTATTGCTCCTGGTCGGCTCTGCCATCCCGCTGGCATTACAATTAAAAAGACGTTTCACTTAATTTATTAATCTATGAGTCTTACTGTATGACTATGAAACAGTAAGACTCCATATTTCAATTTACTTTAAAATGATTCAGATGCATGACTATTTGAAAAGAGGTGTACAGTCATGAAGAATAAAATAGGTATTTTTCTCATTATAACTCTTCTTATTATATTGGCAGGCTGTGGTACGGATGGAGAAACAACTGCTGCAGAAGGCCAATCCTCAACAAATAATAATCAAACAAGCGCAGAAAAAACGGAAACAACAGAAAAAGAAAACTCAGAAGGGGCAGCACTTGAAACAAATGCTCGAATTGTTACCACAACGGTTGCCTTAACGGAAATTATGGATAAGCTGGAATTGGATCTGGTTGGTGTTCCAACAACACAGCAGGAATTACCAGATCGATATCAGGACTTGCCTGAAGTGGGTATAGCGATGACCCCTGACATGGAATTAATTCGTTCCTTAAATCCGACAGATGTGTTAACAGTGACAACATTGATTCCATTTGTAGAAGAAACTTTTGATCAAACGGATACGGAAGCAACTTATATTAACCTCGAAACGATTGAGGGAATGTACGAAGGAATAGAATATATTGGAAAGAGATTTGATCGCGAAGAGCAGGCAGAAGAATTAGTAAACAATTTCAAGGAAAAGCTGACGGAGATTGAAGAAACAGCAGAAGGAAATGAGTCCCCAAAAGTGCTTGTTTTACTGGGTGTACCGGGAAGCTATCTCGTGGCAACGGAAGAATCCTATGTAGGTGATCTTGTCAAGCGTGCCGGCGGAGAAAATGCGATAGAAGAAACGGGTGTGGATTATGTGTCATCCAATACGGAAAACCTGCAGCAATCCGAACCTGATATTATATTACGACTGGCTCAGGGTATGCCAGAGGATGTGCTTGAAATGTTTGAACAAGAGTTTGCTGTGAATGATATTTGGCAGCATTTTAAAGCAGTACAAGAGGATCGTGTATATGATTTGGATTCATCTCTCTTTGGAACAACAGCGGATTTAGCTGCTGCAGAAGCTTTGGAAGAGCTGGTTGGCATACTATATCCGGACGCTGAATAAAGGGGTTACGAAAAGAGGGTTTCGAGATGTATAAAAAGATTATTAGTTTTATCGTCGTCATCGGATTACTTTTTGCCGTAACCATCTATTCGATGATTACTGGAAGCATTGATATTACAGCAAGGGAATTGATATCCGGACTCTTAAGCGGCACCAATGAAAATGTGGAAATCATTAAAGATTTGCGGCTGCCGCGGATTATCATTTCATTATTTGCAGGGGCATCACTGGCAGTATCCGGTGTGCTATTGCAGGCTGTCCTGCGTAATCCATTGGCCGAACCGGGAATTATCGGTGTGTCATCCGGAGCGGGGTTTGTATCCATTATTATGATTACATTTTTTCCGGCTTTATATTTTTATACACCGCTCTTTTCCTTTATTGGCGGGATGATCGCCTTTCTGCTAGTTTATATGTTTTCCTGGAAATCCGGCCTAAACCCGCTAAGAATGATTTTAATCGGGGTTGCCGTGAATGCATTATTTACAGGGCTAAGCGAATTTCTTAGCTCCCAGAACGCCAGCAGTATGATGTCCGGCGTTTCCGTAACGTCCTCGACACTAACAATGACAACATGGTCTGATGTGGAAGTCATTGTACTTTATGGTTCCATTGGTCTTATCCTTGCTTTTCTTGTTTATGCGTGGTGTAACCATTTAGGACTAAAGGATAAAACATTAAAAAATTTAGGCTTTAATGTGAACCGGCCAAGGTTTATTATTTCTGTAATTGCCGTTTTGCTTGCATCTACAGCTACGGCTATAGCAGGAATGTTTGCTTTTATCGGGCTCCTGATCCCGCATATCGGAAGAACGCTCGTCGGGAATGATCATAAGCTGCTTATTCCGTTTTCCGCTTTGGCCGGTGCACTCCTAATTGTAGTTGCGGATACATTGGGAAGAACGATTGCGGATCCCATTGAAATACCGGCATCGATTATTATGGCGATTATCGGTGGGCCGTTCCTCATTTTTATGCTAAGAAAGAGTGATCGAATTTATGGAAATTAAAGATATAACTTTTTCATATCAGGATAAAGTCAAAAGGCTGCAGAACGTAAAAGCAGAAATTAGAAAAGGTGAGATTACCACTATTATTGGACCAAACGGATCCGGGAAATCCACATTGCTCAGCGTATTAACAAAAAATAATCAGCCGCAGGAAGGGCAGGTTATCCTTGACGGGAAAGCGATCAGTCAATATAAACCGAAAGAACTGGCAAAAAAACTAGGCGTTGTTCATCAGCAAAACACGGCACCGGCGGATATGACGGTGGAAAAACTTGTACATTATGGACGCCTGCCGTATAAAAATACCTTTTCCCCGAAAGAGGACAAGGATGAAAAGATAGTGAAGTGGGCACTTGAAAGTACGGGGCTTTATGAAAGACGAAACGAAGCTATAGATACACTATCCGGAGGTCAGCAGCAGCGTGTCTGGATCGCAATGGCTCTTGCCCAGGACACGCCATATCTTTTTCTGGATGAACCCACCTCCAATCTGGATATTTATTATCAGTATGAGATTCTGGAGCTGGTAAAGCGCTTATGTGATAAGCACGGTTTGACAATTGTGATGGTGCTGCATGATATCAATCAGGCCATTCAATACAGTCATAACCTGATTGCGATGAAACAAGGAAAAGTCATTAAAAAGGGTGATCCGGAAAAGATTGTTACGGATCAATTGATCAAAGAGGTTTACGGTGTAAATATCGTGGTGAAAAATGATGATGATGCCGGGCTATATATTCTTCCGTTAGGAATTTAAATAAAGATGGATCGGGTGATGGTTGTATGAGTGAAAAAATGAAAAAACTTCTATCTGTAATACTAACAATTGTGTGTTTAGGAGTATTTATCTACGCATCCCAAGGATTAATTGCTGCAGCGCTCGATTATTATGAAAACCGCAAAGTAATGGGAAATATTCAGGAAACGTTCTATGATGTGGAATTGAATGAAAACACCAATGATCCCCAAATCATCCGCCCGGGTTTTGATACTTTGTTAAAAGAAAATGAGGACCTGGTTGGATGGATTACGATGGAAGGTACGCAAATTGATTATCCGATCCTGCAGGCAGAAGACAATATCGAATATTTAACCCGTAATTTTTATAAAGATGAAAACAGGGCCGGAAGTATTTTTATGGATTATCGCAATGATATTGAATCCACCGGTCAAAATACGATTCTCTATGGTCATCGAATGAAGGATGGCTCCATGTTTGAACAATTATCGAAATATCAGGATGAAGACTTTTTTAAAAACCATCAAACTTTCCAATTTGATACATTGTATGAAAGCTATGAAGCTGAAATTTTTGCCGTGTATGCGACAACGACGGATTTTAACTATATACAGACCGATTTTGCAAATGATGGGGAATATGAACAGCTGCTTGCAAGAATCAAGGAGGAATCCATGTATGACACAGATGTGGAAGTAAAGGCATCAGATCAGATTATCACGCTGTCCACCTGTGATTATGTATTGGATGAAAATGAAGGAAGACTGGTGGTTCAGGCTAAATTGGTAAGTAAGGGGTAATGGCTGAGCATAGAAAATGGTAATGGCGTAAAATATGGAAACGGCAGTGGGACAGAAAAAATTCTGTTTTACTGCCGGTTTTTTTAATAAGAGAAAATACATAGGGTCAGAATGTTCTTTCCATTTGTGGTGGTTTTTTCAAGTAATACATCTATTAACTTTTGCAGATGAACCGCGATTATCTCTTCTGCAAATAGAGTGGCAAACCTACCTTTCTCCATGCATTCAACACATTCATACAAGAGCTGACTAAAACCCGGAGATAAGTCAAATATTTCATACCGCCTTCAGACGAAAATGTCACACTTTAGGCAAAATAAGTTCATGAATTTGACTTAATTTATTCATGTTTTGTCTATTGATAGTGATGTGTATCATTGATAAATTTAAGTAGATTGAATGATTTACTGTATTAAAGTATATAGGCTAGGGAGGTTTATAGTGAGTGTAGGATGTTAAAAGTGCACTTGCCGCTTTTAAGTTAAATCAGCCCAGGGTGTTATTTTCTATTTAATTATAAACCAATAAATACAAGCCAGGAGGAATAAGAATGAGAAAAAGCTTTTTATTCATGGGCATAACAGCTATGGTCTTATCCGTTTTATTTTTTGTATCACCTGTATCAGCCCAAATTGCAGATGGTACATACGAAATTAATTACGAAATGAAAGAGGCAGACAATGACAACACTTCCATTGCCGATGGTTATTTTACAAAACCTGCAACCCTGACTGTGGAAAATGGTGTACAGCATATTCAGCTGACCCTTACAGGCATTGAATATATTAAATCACTTTCCGGTCCAGCAGGCCCTGTCGATATCATAAGTGAGGATGAAGCAAATGATACAAGGGTTGTAAAATTCCCGGTGGATGGCGACTTGTCACAGCCTGTCAGCATGGACATGCATATTATTGTGCCAGATCTGTATGATCAGACACACACTGCCCGGGCGGTATTCGATGTAAGCGGATTGCCTGAAGCCGGTGGAGCAGCTGAACAGGAAACAGAAGATGGCGGATCTGAAGGAACGGATGGAGATGAAGCAGCCGGTGGAGCAGTAGAAAACCCGCCAACCGGAGATAATTCATCCATCGGCCTGTATGTTCTATTGCTGGCTGGTTCTGCTATAGCTTTATTTGCAATTTGGAAATTTCGTCCTGCACGTAACTAATTAAACCAGTGAGGGAGAGAATAAGATGCGGAAATGGATGCTGACTTTATTGATCGCTATATTTGCACTACCGTTCTTTAGTAGTGCGGTGGTGGCGGATGCAGAAGATGATTTGGAAGATGGAATATATGAAGATATTCAATATGTTATAAAACATGAAACTGATGACGAGTTATCACGGGCAGATAGCTTTTTTGTGAAGCCTGCAACGCTAATAGTTGAGGATGGCAGAAAATATTTTGAACTAACAATTAACGCAAGTAATATGATTCAACTAATAGAAGTACCCTCGGGTCCTGCAGAAGTTGTAGAAGAAAATGAAGATAATAATTCAAGGGTTATCAGAGTTGAAATAGAAGATGATTTGTCTGAACCTGTAATGATGAAAATACAAGTAAAATCAGGTGACTATGAAAGCACATATACTACTCGTGCCTTTTTCGACTTGAATGTAAACGATGAGGAAACAGAAGATCCTGGTAATGATAATCAAGAGCCTGAAGAACAGCCAGATAGTTCAGACAATCCGGAAGCTGAACAACAACCAGATGATTCAAAAATGGAGGAGCCTGAAGAACAACCTGTTGAAAAGCCAAAAGGTAATGAAGGAATTATCCAAGAAGATGGTTACTATACCATAGATTTTGAAGCGCTGCATTTGAACAGAGATCGTCCTTCTGCAATGGCTGGCTATATGGTCGGTCCTGCTTTTATTGAAAAAAGTGACGGAAGTATAGAATTAACTATTGCGGTTGCCGATGAAACAGTAACGAAACTGCAACTAAATGGTCAAGACTCGATTGAATCTACAGTAGATGGAGATACAAGATACGAAACATTTACTTTTGATAGCTTGCCTGATGAATTAGAAGGTTATGTGGAATATCAAGCTCCGTTTAATGGTTCCATGTTTGAAAGCAGTGCTGAATTTATAATAGTTTTTGATGAAACCAGTTTAAAAGAGGCAACTGAAGAAGATAAATATGAACCAAAGTACATCGCTCCTGAAATACCGGAGCCAGAAGAAGAGCCAGAAGAAGATTCGGATGAAACAACTAATAGCTCAGACGAACCGACTGATGAAACGGATCCATTAAAACCAGATAGTGCATATAAAATTGATTTTGTTATTAAACATGAAACTGATGATAAAGTTTCGATAGCAGATGAATATTTCGAAAATGCTTATCTATTAACAAAAGATGGAATAGAATATCTCCAATTAACTGTCACAGATAGTGATATGATTAGAACTTTGAAAACGCTCAACGGTGAGGTGCTAATCGTTGAAAAAAATTCAGACGGTTCAATTGTAGTACAATTCAAGGTGGACGGTAACCCTGCAATTTTGGAGATGAGAGTCACCGTTCCAGGTCTGTATAACCAAGAACATACAACCCGGCTTTTTCTTGATAGAGAAAGTATGGTTGAAGTGAGCGCTGAAAATTATCGTTTAGCAGCTTCCCCTCATCCTGAAAATGAAAATGGCCCATGGCTTGGTAAAGAAGCGGGTACTGATACTGAAGTTTTCGGCAATGGCGGGAATGCTGGTGGGAACTCCGGGGATGAAGACAATAACGGTACTAGCAACAACAACGACGACACACCGGAAAAGCCTGAACTGGGACCGGGTGAAGACAATAATGGTACTGGCGGTACCAGTGAAGAGGGAACCAACCCTAAGACGGGGGATACATCCAATATTATGTTATATCTATTATTGTTAATCGGCTCTGCAATCCCATTGGCCATACAATTTAAAAAACGTTTCGTTTAATGGATAATTTAAATAGGTGAGTCTTACTGTGATTCCATCAAACAGTAAGACTCCCTATTTCCTATGGCAGGTTATAAACCTGATGCATGACGAATGGAAAAGAGGTGTACAGTCATGAAGAAAAAAATAAGTTTCTATCTCATCATCCCCCTGCTCATCGTTTTGGCCGGCTGCGGTACTGATGCAGATCCGACTGGCGCAGAAGGTCAAGCCTCAACTGAAGATCAACAATCAAATACAGAAGAAGCGGAAGCAACAGAAGAAGATACAACGGGAGAAACGGCACTGGAAACAGATGCCCGCATCGTTTCCACTACGGTTGCAATAACTGAAATTATGGATGAACTGGAATTGGATCTTGTTGGTATTCCGACAACCTATATGGATTTGCCTGAGCGATATGACGGCGTGCAGGAAGTAGGCATGGCAATGGACCCGGACATGGAAATTATTCGTTCCCTGGATCCAACTGATGTATTAACAACGACAACGTTAACCTCTTATGTGGAAGAATCATTTGATCAGGCGGATATGGAAGCAACTTATATTGACCTGGATAGTGTGGATGCCATGTACGAAGGAATAGTCCATTTTGGTGAGAAATTCGGCCGTGAAGAACAGGCGGAAGGGATGGTAAATACATTTGAGGAAAAACTTGCGGACATCGAGGCGGAAATTGAAGGAAAAGAATCCCCTACTGTCCTCATTTTACTTGGTGTACCGGGAAGTTACCTTGTCGCAACAGAAGATTCCTATGTAGGTGATCTTGTCAAACGTGCCGGCGGGAAAAATGCGATTGATGAAACAGGTGTGGAATATGTTTCTTCCAATACGGAAACCCTGCAGCAGGCCGATGCAGATATCATCTTGCGCATGGCTCACGGTATGCCGGAAGAAGTGGTAGAAATGTTTGACGCGGAATTTCGGGAAAATGATATTTGGCGCCATTTCAAAGCAGTACAGGATGGACGGGTATACGATCTGGAGGAAGAACGTTTTCCCACCACGGCAAATTTAGCAGCCGTTGACGCATTGGAAGAGCTGGTTGATATCTTTTATCCAGATGCTGAATAAAGGGTTGCGAAAGAGGTTTTAAAGATGTACAAAAAAATGATCAGTTTCATTGCCGTCATCACCTTACTTATTGGCGCGACCATTTATTCAATGATCACCGGGAGTATTGAAGTTACAGCGGGAGAATTGATTGCGGGCCTGTTCGGCGGCATGAATGAAAATGTGGAAATCATTAAGGATTTGCGGCTGCCGCGGATTATTATTTCGCTGTTTGCGGGTGCAGCACTGGCAGTATCTGGTGTTCTCCTTCAGGCTGTCCTGCGTAATCCATTGGCCGAACCGGGAATTATCGGTGTGTCATCCGGAGCGGGGTTTGTATCCATTATTATGATTACATTTTTTCCGGCTTTATATTTTTATACACCGCTCTTTTCCTTTATTGGCGGGATGATCGCCTTTCTGCTTGTTTATATGTTTTCCTGGAAATCCGGCCTAAACCCGCTAAGAATGATTTTAATCGGGGTTGCCGTGAATGCATTATTTACAGGGCTAAGCGAATTTCTTAGCTCCCAGAACGCCAGCAGTATGATGTCCGGCGTTTCCGTAACGTCTTCGACACTAACAATGACAACATGGTCTGATGTGGAAATCATTGCACTTTATGGTTCCATTGGTCTTATCATTGCTTTTCTTGTTTATGCGTGGTGTAACCATTTAGGACTAAAGGATAAAACATTAAAAAATTTAGGCTTTAATGTGAACCGGGCAAGGTTTATTATTTCTGTAATTGCCGTTTTGCTTGCATCTACAGCTACGGCTATAGCAGGAATGTTTGCTTTTATCGGGCTCCTGATCCCGCATATCGGAAGAACGCTCGTCGGGAATGACCATAAGCTGCTTATTCCATTTTCGGCTTTGGCCGGGGCATTGCTCATCGTTGTTGCAGATACGCTGGGGAGAACCATTGCGGATCCCATTGAAATACCCGCATCGATTATTATGGCGATTATCGGCGGGCCATTCCTCATATTCATGCTTAGAAAGAGTGATCGAATTTATGGAAATTAGGGATGTAACTTTTTCATATTCGGATAAAGTGAAGCGTCTGCATCATGTAGAGGCGGAAATAAAAGAAGGACAAATTACCACCATTATCGGTCCAAATGGTTCCGGTAAATCGACATTGCTCAGCGTATTAACAAATAATAATCAGCCGCAGGAAGGGCAGGTTATTCTTGACGGAAAAGCGATCAATCAATATAAACCGAAAGAGCTGGCGAAAAGACTCGGTGTCGTTCATCAGCAAAACACCGCACCCTCGGATATGACAGTGGAAAGGCTTGTACATTATGGACGTTTGCCGTATCAAAATCCCTTTTCTCCAAAAAATGATAAGGATGAAGCGATGGTGAAGTGGGCGCTGAAGAGTACAGGTTTATATGAAAAAAGGAATGAAACGATCGATACATTATCCGGAGGCCAGCAGCAGCGAGTCTGGATTGCGATGGCACTTGCCCAGGACACGCCATATCTTTTTCTGGATGAACCCACCTCCAATTTGGATATTTATTACCAGTATGAAATTCTTGAGCTGGTGAAGCGCTTATGTAATGAGCATGGGTTGACGATTGTGATGGTGCTGCATGATATTAATCAGGCCATTCAGTACAGCCATCAACTTATCGCCATGAAACGGGGGCATATTATCGCAAAAGGTAATCCAAAAGAAATTGTGACGAATCAACTGATGAAAGAAGTTTACGGTATAAATATTATGGTGAAGAATGATGAAAACGTTGGATTGTATATTCTTCCTCTAGGAATTTAATTGATGATGAATCGGGTGACATTTGTATGAGTAAAAAAATGAAAAGGTTTTTATCTGTCATACTTACAGTTGTGTGTTTAGGTGTGTTCATTTATGCAGCGCAGGGATTGATTGCTGCAGCACTCGATTATTATGAAAATCGCAAAGTAATGGGAAATATCCAGGAAACTTTTTATGAAATGGAAATGAATGGGGTGGAAGAAGATACTCATAGTATCCGCTCGGGGTTTGACTCCCTGCTAAAAGAAAATGAGGACCTTGTAGGCTGGATTACAATAGACGGTACACAAATAGATTATCCGATTGTGCAGGCCGACGATAATATCGAATATTTAACCCGTAATTTTTATAAAGATGAAAACAGGGCCGGAAGCATTTTTATGGATTATCGCAATAATATTGAATCCACCGGTCAAAATACAATTCTCTATGGTCATCGAATGAAGGATGGCTCCATGTTTGAACAATTATCGAAATATCAGGATGAGGATTTTTTTAAAAACCATCCAACTTTCCAATTTGATACGTTATATGAAAGCTATGAAGCTGAAATTTTTGCCGTGTATGCGACAACGACAGATTTTAACTATATACAAACCGATTTTGCAAATGACGACGATTATGAACAGCTGCTTGCCAAAATTGAACAGGAATCCATATATGACACAGATGTGGAAGTAAAGGCATCAGATCAGATTATCACGCTGTCCACCTGTGATTATGTATTGGATGAAAATGAAGGCAGACTGGTCGTACAGGCGAAACTGGTCAAAAAAGGGTAGTAGTGAAATACAGAGGGGCAACTCAGGGTCCTCCCTCTGACAGTTATTTTAATGCTGTTGTTTATCAATTGTTTTTTCAAAAACCCAAACCCAGTCGAACAATTCATTGAATTGGTTAATAGAAGCACTCTAAAACCCAAAACCAGGGTAAAAATTTATTGAATTGGTTAATAGAAGCGCTCAAAAACCCAAACCCAGAAGAAAAATCAATAGAATTGGTAAATAGGAGCGCTCTAAAACCCAAAACCAGGGTAAAAATTTATTGAATTGGTAAATAGGAGCACTCTAAAACCCAAACCCAGAAGAAAAATCAATAGAATTGGTTAATAGAAGTGCTCAAAAACCCAAAACCAGGGTAAAAATTTATTGAATTGGTAAATAGGAGCACTCTAAAACCCAACCAGGGTAAAAATTTATTGAATTGGTTAATAGAAGTACTCTAAAACCCAAAACCAGAAGAAAAATCAATAGAATTCGTAAATAGGAGCGCTCAAAAACCCAAAACCTACAAAAAATTCAATTGAAATGGTTATTAAAGTTGCTCAAAAACCCATAGAGTTAGTTATTAGCACCATTCTAATATCCAAATCCACCTTAAAACGAATGAACCATGTACAATTGAACCATTTTAAGATCCTGAAACGTTTATAAAATCCATGGAATTGACAATAGAATTAGACTGGAACCAACCATGTTCTTTTAAAATTCATATAAAAGTTAATTCAAGCTGGGCTTTGCCTTGCCACATCTCTTTAGTATAACTAGCAACCCATTCTATGACTAAGCTGAATAACTATAGTCTCATTTATAATATAGCCATCGTTTTTTTCCGACAGCTTTAAAATGCTTATCCAAAATATACTTCACCCTTTTTTTTGAATCAACAACTTGGCACCAATCATGAATGATTTTTGTTGTCATTTTTTTTTTCGGGAAAGAGGGTTTGGAATTCCCTTGCAGACCGTACTACACCACTTGCGACTGTTTCCTCGTGTTTACATTTTGGACAAAAGCATTTTCTTCCATCAACCAAAACGGAAAGTGATTTACAATGACCACAAGAAATTCCTTTGCGAAGTTGTGTATAGTCATAGGGAGGTATGTTTGGCTTAACAGAAGGATTTGTGATATGAAGTGATACCAACTTTTCCGCAAGCAGCTTGTGCCGCTTGTGTAACTTGGAATGAATATTATTCAGATTGCTGAAATATTTCCTGATTTGGGTCGGGTAAATAATGGGTTGATTCATTGGTGATTGGTAGAGGGTAAAATTCTCATTAATAAATACAACTTTTCCGTCCAAAGGTAAATGATACCCGTGTTTGCGCAGCAATGGGAGAAGCAGGGATTCTTTGCGGTTTAACTGATGCAGCGGATTGAGTACTTTGAAGTGCCGTATGCTGTAAAAATCTCCGTCTTTATAATAATAATCCCCCTCAAAATTTTTAATTTCATAAAGGTAAATGGTATCTGAAACAATAATCAAAGCGTCGATTTGAAAGGTGGTATTGTTTGAG
The DNA here is from genome assembly GCF_010994035.1 of Virgibacillus aidingensis. Classification (GTDB taxonomy): domain Bacteria; phylum Bacillota; class Bacilli; order Bacillales; family Amphibacillaceae; genus Virgibacillus_N. Next base: position 10,195 of record NZ_WIXN01000036.1, on the reverse strand, counting down.
GCGAGTAACAAGTCGTTAAGAACGAGGCATTCACATTGAAGTTTTTCCGTAAAAGAATCAAAGCGCATCTCTCCCTCCAGTCCTTTTGCTAAGTTCAAATAGTTCTTTTTGTCCTCCGGGGAAAGATCCATACGAGTGTGAAGCATCTCCATTATTTTCAATTCTGCAGACTTTTCACGTGACTTATAAATCATATTCCACTTCCTTTTTTATGTAGTTAAAAATATATTATACTAAAGTAATTTGTAATTTGAAAACTTTTTAATAGGTAACAGAAACTTTTACATACACATTAATTACACTCACTTCCTTGTCCATGAAATGCTTTGGTAAATCTCCTAAACTTCTTTTACTGTTTCACTGACCGAAGAAATTTTTACTTATTTATATATAGGTGCGGCCCTCTATTCATTCACAAAAGAATGCATATATACAAAGCTTGCTCTGGGTCTGTGTTAAGATAAGATATAAGTAAACCCACATAGGCTGGAGGAGTTAATTTGAAGCGCAGAGTAGTTGTAACCGGAATGGGAACGGTTTCGCCATTGGGAAACGAAACCGAATCCTTATGGGAAAATATCAAAAAAGGAAGGTCCGGCATAAAAAGGCTGGAATCAAAAGCATTCCGTGATATACCTACACAAATTGCCGGTTTCATAGATGATTTTCACGGAGAAAAATACTTGGAAGCCAAAGAACTAAAAAGGTACGATTTGTTTACACAATATGGTTATACAGCCGCTGTACAAGCACTGGAAAATGCTGAAATAGACATTGGTAAAGTGGACAAGGATCGCGCCGGTATTTACATTGGCTCAGGTGCTGGTGGCCTGGGAACACTATTAAATAATCATAAAACCATGCTGGAAAAAGGGCCGAAGCGAGTATCTCCTTTCCTGATCCCGATGTCAATCAATAATATGGTTTCCGGACTGGTTTCGATCAAAACAGGGTTTCAGGGACCAAGTTTTGCAGCAGTTTCAGCATGCGCCACGAGTAATCATGCAATTGGTGAGGCTTACCTGAATATTGCACATGGCTATTCGGATGTAATTTTGGCCGGTGGTGCCGAGTCTACCATTCATCCGCTTTATTTTGCCGGATTTTCCAAAATGCGTGCCATGTCCACAAGAAATAATGCGCCGGAAAGTGCTTCGCGTCCTTTCGATCAGGATCGGGACGGATTTGTCATGTCAGAGGGGGCAGGTGTATTATTTCTGGAAGAATATGAACACGCCAAAAAGCGTGGTGCCAAATTACTTGGTGAAATTATCGGATACGGGAGTACTACAGATGCCTATCATATAACCGCTCCGGATTACCAGGGTGCTTCCAAGGCGATGGGACTGGCCTTGAAACGGGCTGAAATACGGGCCGCTGATGTGGATTATATTAATGCGCATGGAACAAGCACGCCTGCAGGTGATATCTCCGAGACAAAAGCAATTAAGGAAGTCTTTGGAGAGTATGCACATCAACTCAAAGTCAGTTCCACCAAATCCATGACGGGACATATGTTTGGAGCGGCTGGCGGGGTGGAGGCGATCATAACGCTTAAGGGAATGGCCGAAAATGTTTTCCCCCCTACGATTAATTTGGATAATCCGGATACGGAATGCAGTCTGGATTATGTGGCGAACAAAGCAGTGGAAGGAAATATAGATATTGCATTGTCCAATGGGTTTGGATTCGGCGGACATAATGCCGTTATAGCTTTTAAAAAAATTTGAAGGAAAATTTTTAGCATCCAACAAGGAGGAGATTGTGTGGCTGTAACGAGAGAAAAAACAGCGCATCATCAAAGTGTTTCAGAAAGAAGACAGGCATTGGAAGCAAGGTTCTCTGCATGGCCAAGGGATACCATTGCAGGACATTTTTATAAAGCGTCCCGTCAATATAGGGACAGAAACTATATGCATATAGACGGAGAAACCTTTACTTATGGGGAAGTTTGGGAAAGAGCGGTCCAATATGCCAAGGCATTGATCGCACTCGGGGTAAAACGGAGAGACCATATTGCAGTACTGATGAATAATCATGCCGTTTATCCATCCCTGATGATTGCCTCTTCCCTTGTCGGCGGTGTTTTTATTCCGATCAATGCGATGCTCACAAAGGATGAATTAAAGTATATTATTTCCCAGTCGGACACGCAGTTTCTGGTCTTGCAGCAAAAAGTAAAAGACAAGCATCATGGTAAAGCAGTATCCGAATTGATGGAGGAAGCTGATTTTCAGGAAAGCAGCAGTCTGGAAAAAATCATTTGCCTGGAAAATGAACGAGAAGCTTCCGTTAACGAAGATTTTTTGATGTGGGATGATTTTCTTGAGAAGGCATTATCGGTTACGGATGAACAATTGGAACATAGGTGGGGTGCATCCCATTATCCGGATGAAGTGGCCATTCTCATGTACACGTCCGGTTCAACAGGAAGTCCTAAAGGGGTTATGCTGACAGATGATATGCTGCTGCGCAGTGGATACGGCACAGCGTTGAGCAGGGCGATTGAAGACGGACGGGTCACTTTTGCACCGCTGCCATTTCACCATTGTTTTGCCATCATAGAAGCAATTTTTGCGATGTCTTTTGTGGGAGGATCGTTTATATCTGCGGTAGGTGCGTCCCCGTTACAATCACTGGAATTAATGGAAAAACATAAGGCGAACGATTATTTGTGTGTTCCTTCCACATTGGTGCCGTTATTGAACCATCCTCGTGTTGGAGATTTCGATTTATCCGGTCTTTTTGCCATGTGGTGCGGGGCTGCGCCGGCACCGGTGCCTGTATGGCAGCAAGCGGTGGATGTGCTCGGTTTGACGGAAATCATAACCGGATACGGGCAGACAGAAGTGGCTTCATCCGGTGTAACGACGGAAATTGGTGATTCCCTGGAACGCATTTCTTCCCGAGTAGGACGTCCAAAATTAAATGGTGTCAGTGGACTGCCGGAGTTCAACCATAGTGCGGTACAATATAAAACCATCGATCGGGATACTGGAGAGGACCTGCCTGAAGGTGCTGTAGGCGAGCTTGCGGTCAGAGGGGCAACAGTGACCCGCGGTTATTACAAAAAACCGGAAGAAACTGCTGAAGCGATTGACAAAGATGGATGGCTGCGCACAGGGGATGTAGGAAAAATAGATGAAAACGGCTATCTGCAGGTTTTAGGCAGAAGCAAGGAGATGTACAAAGTTTCCGGTGAATTAGTATCACCAAGAGAAGTGGAAATTGTTATTTCTGAACACCCGGCAGTCAGCCAGGTAAGTGTAATTGGCGTACCGGACAGGATAACAACAGAGGCCGGAGCCGGGTTTGTAGAATTAAAAGAAGGTGAGTCTGCAACACGCAGGGAAATCATTGATTGGTGTTCAGCCCGCCTTGCCCGGTTTAAAATTCCCCGTCATATCTGGTTTGTATCCTCTGCGGACTGGCCAATGACAAGTACCGGAAAGGTGCAGAAATTCCGGCTGCAGGATTTGGCGGAAGAAAAACTATCCGGAAAAAAAGAAAAATTGTAATTTTGAATAGTGGAAGAGGGATGATTATGTCGGAAGTCTGGCATCAGAAGCCGATTCGTGTGCAGTATAAGGATACAGATCAAATGGGTGTGGTACACCACGGAAATTACATTATCTGGTTTGAAGTCGGCCGGACGGAATGGATGCGGCATTTTGGAATGGCCTATCACAGACTGGAGGAAGCCGGAGTGCTTCTTCCAGTCACAGATGTAAATATCAGTTACAGGAAGTCTGCCCGGTTTGATGATTGTATCTCTATTTTCACCAAGATAAAAAAATATTCCCCGGTTCGGCTGGAATTTGCATATGAAGCGAGAAAGATTAGTGAGGAAGACTTCAATCAAAGTACGGAAGATTACGCAGCAGCACCTTTTGGAGAATTACTGGCAAAAGGAACAACAACGCATATGTGGGTGAATCAGGAATGGAAACCCGTCCGGCTGAACAAGGCAAATCCGGATGTATATGCCATTGTTCAAAACAACTGTAAGTTACCTGATGAAAAATAGGAATAAGAGCTGCAGAAATATTTACCGGAAAACCCGGGGTTGACTGATGATTTTTAATGTGCCGGGTAAATAGTGAATAATATGTAAATATTTATGAACAATAAAGTTAATCGATAGATGAATTTTACAGTAATCCATTATTACTAGAATGCTTAGGAGGGTAATAAATGACAAAAGTTGGTATAGTCGTTGGGAGTTTAAGAAAGGAATCTTTTTCCAGGAAAATTGCAAAGAATTTAGTTGAGTTTTTTCCGGGTGCATATGAAACAGAGTTTGTAGAAATTGGCCATCTTCCTTTATATAACGAGGAATATGACGGCAATTCTCCTGAGGAATACAATACATTCCGCAAGCAGATTAAGGGAATGGATGCGATTTTATTTGTTACGCCTGAATACAACCGTTCAGTGCCGGGCGTATTAAAAAATGCATTGGATGTAGCTTCCCGTCCTTATGGGGAGAGCGTCTGGGATGGAAAGCCTGCAGCCATTGTCAGCCAATCCATCAGTAATTTGAGCGGATTTGGTGCAAATCATCATTTGCGGCAGTCACTTACATTCTTAAATATGCCGGTAGTTCAGCAGCCTGAAGTCTATCTTGCCAATTCTCAGGACCTATTGGATGACAGCGGGAAATTCAAGAGTGAGGATACGGTTCAATTTCTGCAGTCTTTTGTGGATGCCTTTGTTGACTTGATCAAGAAACACAATGCTTAAAAAAATTAATGATAAGTAATTGCTTAAAACCAGCAGTAACGGTGAGGAGACTCCTGCTTACGTGCTGGTTTTTCCTATTTAGGAAAAAGCATTCGGTATTATTTTACCTCTAAAATCAGAATTTTTGACAATTAGCATACTATTATGTATAGTATTTGTTAAGTTTCCCCTTTATACTTCTGCAATCCTATAAACGAGCAAGTTTTTTTCATCTCTTTTCCTCTGCAAAACTCGTTTAAGAACCCATCCAACATCTTTTGCGCCCAAAATTTATCCCGAAAATAAAATAAATATTGCGGCCATGGACAGGCCCGACTACTTTGTGTACAGGATATCCGCATTAAAAGGAGGAAAAAATATGGGTCATGATATTAGTTCGTATAATCAATCTGGTAAAGAGGTGGGATACGTGCGTTTTACGATGGGGGATTTAAATGCTGCACTGTTTTATGAAGTGCTGGGGGCTGAACAATTTAATGCAACAGTGAGCGGCTCCGGTCATTTTGCCGTCTTCTCTCAAAACCAGATGGAACAAGCGTTAAACGCATTTAAGGCATTAAAAGAGAATGATTTTTACCCCACAGGCAATCGGGATTTTTTTCAGTGGCATCATGCAGAAATGTTAAAGTTTATAACAAACGGTTTAAAAACTGCTCAAAAAGAAGGACAAGTTAAAGTATTTTTTGGTTAATTTTCTTTGCACGGGATAATGGGTGCCAGGGTTATTGCAAAAGTCTGCTGATCTTTTACGCATGAAACGTATTCTTCATTCTTCACCTCAATTAAAAAATCCTCACATGATAGTTCTCCAACAGTCCACTATATTTATATTGCTTTCCAGAATGGCTGCAGACTTAAAGTGAGAAGGTTTTGTTGCCTGCGCATAATCTTAAAGCCAGCAGGGATTGAATGTGTGATACGGTTTTAAGCCACGGGCTAACAGGATGGTGGTTGCCAAGAATGACATTAGAAGCTAAATGAGGATCAACAGCAGGGGGAGACTTGATTTCACCAATGAAGAAAAGGGAATTTAAGGTACATGGCTTATTCCTTAAGCTGCAAAAACATTGATTATGCTGAACCGGGGGACACGTTACCTGTCCCCCCGTCCCTATTTTACTTCAGTCTTAACTGCTTCACTGATATTTTCAACGGTTATATTTGAATGGGAGGTATGCCAGAGAACCTCTTTATCCCGGATTAAAAATAGCTGCGGGGATTCGTGCTTCACATTTGTTTCTTCTGCAATTTGGTTGGATACTGGTCTATCCTCGATTACTTTCACCAGGTAACTGTCAACGTTCTGATCCGCTGTTTCTAAATAATTTTGATATTGATCAAATGCACGGGCGCTGATCGGACATGTAGTGCTATGTTTAAACAGCAGGACTGGTTTTTCTGTACTTTGTTCCCAAGCTTGTTCCCATTCTTCCATAGCATGAAGTTCTGTATATTTGCTCATAACTCTCTCCTCCTAAATTAAATATGACCCTTTCCCCGAACTTACCCTTTTTAAGATAGACTTGCAACTAATTTGCTGATAACTTCCCGTTTTAACAAAAAACCAAAGCTTACCTTTTCCATTGTTACTCAAACCGCGGAATGCGTTATACTGGTAATATAGATAGAAAAAGAAAGTGAGTGGGAATATGGTACCTGTTACATTATTTAAAAAGAAATACCAGGTGGAATTAAGTGACGTTGATTTTAAAAATAACTTGAAATTAAGTATGTTATTTAATTACTTTCAGGATATAGCCAGTGATGCAGCAGCTAATTTGGGTGCTGGGGTAAATCAGCTTCAAACATCCTATGGTATGGCTTGGATTCTGATGCGGATTCGTGTGGATATTACAAGGCTTCCACAGTGGGGGGAGGAAATTTTCATTGAAACCTGGCCATTGAAGCCAAAGCGCCTGGAGTTTGAACGGGATTTCCTTGTGAGGGATCAACAGGGGGATATTATCATTCGTTCTATTTCTTCCTGGGTAATTATGGACCTTGAAGAAAGGAAACTGAAGCGAAGTGAGGCTATTGGGCTTACTTACCCTGAAAGTATAGAAGAAAGAGCGATTGAAGCCAAACTGGGAGGTCTGAGGAAAAATGGTCCGCTGGAGACTGCTTATAAGCGGATGATTGGTTACAGTGATGTGGATTTTAATGGCCATTTGAACAACTCAAAATATGTTGACTTTCTGATGGATTGTTTTCCGGTCGAAGCCCATATGAAATCATCTCTGAAAACGCTGGAAGTAAACTTTGTCAATGAAATGCTTCCGGGGGAGACAATTGTTTTATTTAAGGATACGTCTAAAAGGGATGAAAACCTTTATTATATAGAAGGGATGAATGAAAACAGCAGCAGAACAGTGTTTAAGGCGGTGGCTGAAGTGGCTGAGGGATAAATTTGAATGAAGTTTAAAAAGGGGATTTATCAGTGGGGAAAAGAAAAAAAGCGGCGAGGTCATTTTTGCAGCGCATGTGGCAACATCCATCCGAATGAAAAAGTTTAGCGGGAATGGCCATCGTCAGCATATTTGCAAAGATTGCAAGAGAAAAGCAAGAAAAGTACCTCAAACGACTAATCTATTAAATTTAAAACCGTTACTAAAGAATCACGCACCTCAATATAAATCGCGTCTCCAGTTACTGATTCAAACCTTTAGTCCTGGTTCATAAGGACCTTTCTCATAATAAGCATGGTAATTCCTTCAAATTATTTGAAACGATAATTATAATCATATTATATCAAATATTTAATCGCTTATCAGTCAGAGACATTGGAGGCTAGATTGTTGAGTATTGGTTACCTGTATTTTTTTCATGTCAATTATACTGCTGGAGGCTGCCAAATGAACAATGAAGATCAAGACATAAAACTATCGGAAATGAACCCGGAAGATTTACCGGATGTGAGAGCCTTTGAAGATGAATTTACGCGTGGTATTTTACAATCGACAGAAGAAACAAGATCAGGATATTATCCTTTTTTTATCCGGGACGAGAAAGTATGAGATGGATTTTCCGACTGGAGGGGGTGTTGGGGAAAAAGGTTATACTAAAGAAACACTGGTATTGAAAATATAATTGGCGTAAAATCAGAAAGTGGGGAAATGCAAATACATACTAGCTATAACTCAATATGAGATGATGATGAAAAATATCTAAATACTATAGAACAAAATTTTGGCGAAGAGTTAAAGTTTGAAATGGAAGATATGGAAGACAGGAACAGTCTATCTTACTGAAGATCCCTCAGGAAGTGAGAGTCACTATGTATTTATTGGCTATGTACAAAACCAAAAAGAAAATGGCGGAGTTGAAATGAGATTTATTGTTGAAAAAAATCTCGATGAAGAAGTGAGTATTTTAAAAAAAATGTTAGAGATATATTGAACTCAATAAAATTCATCAATAATGAAAAGAAAGTGAATGATGAATAATGTCTGCTAAAATTCTTAACTCTGATGAAATGAGATTTCGGATTATAAATTTGGAATATAATAACCTGTCCGAAAAAGAAGATTCGAAGAGCAGGTTGATGAGGTGCAAATCCAGGAATTAACGATTATCTATGAAGATTTGTTTGTATTGGGGTGAGAGGTGCCAATCGGATTGACAGAAAGATTCTTTAAAAATGGCTGGATACAGTTATGTCGTGTGTTTTGAAAGGCTGGAAAGCAAGAAAACTTCCTGCTGCATAAATGCAAGTGACTTTAGATCGTATCCATCTGGTATGGAGAATCACATTTAAAGTGCAAGGGTTTCAGCAAAGATACGCTTTTCTACATTATATAATGGAGCAGCAGAAAGGATGAAATGGATGCGAAAAATTTTTATTGGACTCATATTAATTATTCTATTAATAGGCTGTGCGGAAAACGAGGAAGTAAGTAATGAGAATGAAGAGGACGAAGAGGCAGCGGCAACAGAAACAGATAATACGGAGGTTGTGGAAGAAGAGGAGGAAGAGAATTTAGAAGACATAGAGGAGGACATCAATGAAGAAACAGACGAAAGTTCATTGTCGGAAGCTGATATAGAAATGATCCAAATTGACACAGTTCCGATTGACTCCCCGTTTGGAGATGACGGAAACATTATCAATGAACATACAGAACAGGAGATAGTAGAGGAATTCATGGATGAGGATGGACGGATATATTTTGACCTGAATGAAGAACCAATTCGCAGTATCACGAGTGAGGATGCGTCTATTACCAATATTACAAATTACAGTGATTCTTTTATTGAAATACTTGAGGAAGAAGCATACCAGATAACGGATTCAGAAATGATAGAAGAGGCGTATGAGTTAATTATTTCATCGCCACCGGAGGAACTGCGGGATTTAGATCGGGAAGATTATCGCACATGGGAAGAAGCTACGAATTTGGAAAGAGGGATGATTCAGGTTATTTATTTGTCTGCCCCTGCATTGAATGACCTGGCCCATCTTATTGAAAATAAGATGTACAATCATGAAGCATTCTCATTATTGCTTGCCGAATTTGAAAAGCTTGGCACACCAAATTTGCTCATTCCAGCACCACAAACTCCAATGGATATACAATTGTATGAAAATATGGAGATGGTAAAAACGCTTTGGGGTCAGCTGGGACAGTTTGAAGATCCAAGTGAAAATAAAGACGAATTTGAGGAGCTTTACTTTCACCTTAGACAGGAAATGAACAATTTGATTGTCCGAATAAATTTAACGTTGAGTGAGGAGTTCTAGGCAGGAGGGATAAGGGGCAATAGTTAGGATACACCTTTTCGGTAATTAATAAACTTGTAGTAAAAATAACTTTTTTAAGACATACTATTTTTGGAGGTGAATAGTGTGTCTAAACGAAAAGCAAATCCATTAACGAACGGTATGAGCTCTCCTGAAACAGAAGGGCAGGGCACCACAAACAGGGAAACAGGCAAGAAAAAAGCGGATTCTTCCCGGAAACGGAAAAAACGCACATAAAAACACCGGATAGAAGATGGAAATGTTTATTACAAATAAGATATATTGCCGTATAAAAAGACAGGTATACCTGCCTGAAAAATCGAAGGCAAGCATATCTGTCTTCCGGCTATTTTATTAAGGCTGAGACAGAACTCTGAGTAAGCATTGAAAAGACGAACAATTTACCATATTAGCTCCGGAAATATACGTAGACTCCAGCGGGAGCAAAGGCATCGGTAAGACCCCGCAGTGCGTCAGCACGAGGAGGCTTAACAGCCGCCCGCGGCAAAGCAGACACCGAGAGAACGACCAAAGGGAGTTTGAACGGATGTCGCACTTGTGCCAATGGTGAAAGCGAAGTATATTTCCGGAGCGGGTTTTAAGCGCAGAATATAAGGTTGTTCGGATTCTGTTTACTAAAATTGTTGGGAGTGTAAACTGAACTGTGTAAGTGGAAGAGCGTACGGCTTTCACTTCGCAGTTCAGTTTTTTATT
>NZ_WIXN01000035.1 GCF_010994035.1 Virgibacillus aidingensis | reverse complement strand
AACTATAATTTTAAAAAATACTTCTGTTGGTCGAAAATATACTTTTACACAGAATTATAGACTTGACTAAATGGTGTCATATGACATGCCCCCAATAGCTTAGTTCTTCTCGGGTACGTCAAGAGCCGCTTTAGAGTCAATGACCACCCTGAAAGTGCTTCTCAGGTACGTCAAGAAGCACTTTGAAGTCAATGACCACCCCGAGAGTTCTTCTCGGGTACGTCAAGAGCCGCTTTAGAGTCAATGACCACCCCGAGAGTTCTTCTCGGGTATGTCAAGAGCCACTTTAGAGTCAATGACCGCCCCGAGGGTGCTTCTCAGGTACGTCAAGAGCCACTTTGATTCCAATGACCACTCCGAGAACTTTCTCAGGTACGCCGCCAAGAGGCACTTTCCGTACAATGGCAGCTCCAAGCCCGAACGTTGACAGGTGCCCAGCGAACTTATAGATTATATGCCTCTATTATTATACAAAACAGGACGCACATTTCGTTAATTCTATGCTTCTGATTAAAGTAAAAAAAGGGAGGTGTTTTTCATGGTAAGAATTTTCCAGGTCCCCGTTTTTATCATCTTTCTGCTTTTGGCAGGGTGCACGAGTCCGTTAGATTATGATGACGATGAAGTGGCGGCTTTGGTTAATGGAAAGGAAATTACGATAGGGGAATTACGGTTTCTTTATGCTGATGATGCTGTAATAGAATCCATGGAATGGGCTATAATGGTTGAGCTGGCAAAGCAAGAAGTGAAAAATATGAACCTGGATCCTGCTGGTAATATGATGGCAGAAGCACAGCAGGCCCAATTAATGAGCCTTCCTCCTAAAAGCACAGAAAACGAAACAGAAAAATCGATCCGCGAGTTTGCTGAATCCCAAGCTGACAAACTTGGATTGAATCCTGAAGAATATCATCAAATGTATACTGAAAAAATAAATGAACAAAATGCTTATATTGTCACTTACCTGGAAGAAATGCTGGGAGAACCAAAGGATGACAGTGTAGAAGAAATGCGGAAATATAATAAAAATGCCGATAACCTGCTGGATGAATTAGTTAAAGAGAATGAGGAAGCAATTGAAATATTTATAGAGTAATCTGTTATGTAATAGAGCGCCATAACAGAGGAGCAGGAACACTAAATACGTAAAATTTAATGAAGTCTGGCAACACAGAAGATAATCGGAAGGCATCTTGATATATGGGATATCCTCATGTTGAATTTGAAATCATTTCACGGTGCCTGTGTGTCAGTCGACACATATCGGCTTGAACAAAATAAAACGAAATTGATATATGAGGCCGCCGCAGCTTCAGAAAGAACCTCCTCACACTTCACAATTAATTTGCAGATATTTCCCGGGAAATGTCGTTTTGCAGACTGAGCCTGCACTTGAAATTTCTTATTCAAAAATTGATTCTAACTTAAAAAAGGACCCCTTCTGGCAGAAAGATTGGGGGCAGTACGGGGTGGCTTCCGTTGATAAAGAGAATCTTAAATGGTTGTAAAAAGTATTACTAATCTAGCATTATTTAACCGAAAAATAGCGACTTATGATACCCTGTAAAAGAGTTAAACAAATTGGCAAAAGTTAAAGCAGGGAAGAAGGTATGGTGCATTGATGAGAAAATTACTATTGTTAATGTTAGCTGGATTGCTGATGATGGCAGTCTTAGCTGCTTGTGGAAATAATGAGGAAGAAGCAGAAGATAGCAAAGCACAACAAGAAGAAACCGGTGATGAAGAGGCAATGGAGGATGCAGGTACAGAAGATGTGGATGGAGAAGCTGACGAGGATGCCAGCAGTGAAGATTCCGCTGATTCGAATGATGGAGCTATTGAGGTAACCGAAGATCCTCAGACAGATTTGCGTCTTGGGGATACAGGACTGGTTGAAACATCGATAGGGACCTACGAGTTAACGGTTCATTCTGCTGAAATTGTTGGTACGGAGCTGGATGGGGAAGAAGCTTTATTAGATGAACTCATCCTTTTGGAGATGACTTTTAAAAATATTGGGGAAGAGCCCATCATTGCTGAAGACCTTATGATCAATCTTGGGTTGGTAACCGATCTCGAAGGCACAGATTATACAAACGCTGCAGCATCTTTTGACAGTATTGCGTATTTTGAAGGGGAGATTGCACCGGGAGAGGAAAGAGAAGCTCAGTTTATTGCAGACACAAGAACCGCAGAAGAATATTATTTCCGGTCAAGCCCAGGTGCGGTAACTGCCGGAACTCATGGTGAAGTTAGATGGACAATTTTGGATGAAGAGGCTAGAAATTAACCATTATTGGAGGAGAAGTTATCCAGACGTCTGAATTAATTCATATATGATTTCATAAACCAAGGGCTGATCATGTAGTTCGTAATACGAGCTGCGTGCATCGGCTCCTTGCTTTTTTCTTTACTGCACTGCACGCATTTACCTTCAGAATACTCTTCCATCTCCACAGTTCAACGATTCTGCTCATGTTTCCAGTGTTAAACCCTACTTTAAAAAGAATAAATACCAACTGGGAAAAGGAACCAGGGCTGCGCTAAATGCTCGTTCCAATGTAGTCCCCGTGCCTCCACAGGATAGCACATACCCGCTTAATTCCCGGGAAACGTCGCTATTGCAAGCGAATGCTGATGTTGGAATCACTTGTCCCCGGATCAATTTTCGCTTAACACATGGACTCCATGTATGCTCAAGATTATTAAACTGCAGCATGATTTATTCATTTCGCAGATGACAAAGGAAGATAAATTGGGACCGCATTACAGTAAAGATGAGCGAGGATTTGCATATCATGAGTGATTTCAAGCAGCAGTTAAGCGCGATTTATAAACCCATTTGACGCTTACAATAAATAAGGCCTCCAAACAATAAGCTGACCAATTTTTTCCTTAAAAAAATTACATATTGAATTTAATATAGCGGATATATATTCCGATAGATAAATTATAGTAGATTTCAGCAGTCGCTGTCTGCTGATAATAGGGTAATCCGAACACCCACTGGGAAACTAGAAAAAATGTGCCATGTACGCAGGAGTTCATTCACTATATATTTTTTGGGAATTAGACTATTTAGAGGTTATAAAGCCCTTGTGAACGGGAAGAGTATAAGGATTAGTAAGCAATCAATTTAGTATAGGTATGTCTACATAAGCCGTGCAATAAAAAGAATGATGCTTGTTGAGCGGGCGTCCGGAATACATAAAAGACAGGTATCTTTAAAAAATGAATGCTTACTAAATATGGAAGAGATGTATCGACCATCAAAAAGGAGGGGAAAAAAGGCAAGAAAACTGTGTTATAACAAAGATGGAACCACTGGATGAAAATGAAAACTTTAAGAAAAATGTTGGATTCTGACATAGTTGCTTCAGCAGAGGAATTAATTGTTTCACCGTGTTTTCTGGAAGCTTACATTACAATATTATCTTTCTGAAATACCATTTTTTCCCTGAGATTGTACAGAGAATTCATATTTAATTATTTTTAAATGTGTTATAATCGTTAACTATAAATGTTAAAGACAGGAAAAAGATTAAAAGATTCAATAAAATGCTGACTTGAAAAAGTGAAATAGCATGTCCTCGGGACCGCGAACTATGTCTCTTCATCGCAAGTGAGAAGAGACTGTTACTCCGCTATACCGCAAAATGGGACAGGGAACCTGGGACTGCGCTAAATGCTCGCCCCATCGTAAAGAATTGTCCCTCTGTCCCACCGACGGAAAAATGAATGCTGTTTCGAATTTTTTGTCTATAGGGCAGGAGTGCTGCTAAAGGCAGTAAGATACTGGCCTGAAAATGTGGAATGACATGTCACCGGGGCGCGAACTATGTCTCTTCACTGTAGATGAAGAGCGAGCTGTTCGCCGACGCATCGGAAAATGGGACAAAGAACCTGGGACTGTGCTAAATGCTCGTCCCATCGTAAAGAATTGTCCCTCTGTCCCATCGAAAACTGGGACAAGGAACCTGTCCCCCCGTCCCACTAACACGAGAGAGAGGGTTGAGTGTATGGAAGAGACGATTTCTTTGAAAGAGATTTTTGAAATTATAAAAAAACGTTTGTTGCTTATTTTGGCATTTATTTTGGGTGCGGCTTTGATCGCTGCTGTGGTCAGTTATTTTTTTCTGACACCTATATATGAGGCAAGTTCTCAGTTTATTGTAAATCAGGGACAGCAGGATCAGAATACGCAATATAATGTGAATGAAGCCTGGAGCAATACTGAAATCATTAATACGTATAATGTCATTATTACCAGTCCTGCTATTTTGGATGAAGTGGTAGAGGAATTGGAACTCCCGTATTCATCCGGCACACTTGCAGAGAAAATTCAAGTGGGCAATGCGCAGGATTCCCAGGTGGTTACGGTTACCGCCACGGATGAAAGGCCGGGAATGGCAGTCCAGCTGGCAAATACGACAGTTTCCGTATTCCAGGAAAACATTCCGGAAATCCTGAGTGTGGACAATGTTACCATTCTTTCCCAGGCGGAATTATCGGCAAACCCATCGCCCGTAGCGCCAAATCCGCTCCTGAACATCGCCATTGCCATCGTCCTTGGCGGCATGGTCGGGGTTGGACTGGCCTTCCTGCTTGAATACTTGGATAACACGATTACATCCGAAGAGGATATTGAAAAAAAGCTTGGGCTGCCAGTGCTCGGCGTCGTGTCGCATATGGAAGATAAAGATGTCCATACAGGGCAGTTTACATTTAAATCTAAACAAGCGAATCGAGGTGGTTATGATGGCTCGAAAAAGAAAACAATCTAGACAAACGAATAAAATGAGACATGTTATTGCCAAATTAAATCCGAAGTCGCCGATTACGGAGCAATACCGCACGATTCGTACAAATTTGCAATTTGCCGCGATTGATGAGGATTTGAGATCGATGATTGTTACCTCCTCGGGACCGGGAGAAGGGAAATCAATAACAACGGCAAATTTGTCAGTTGTATACGCGCAGCAGGGAAAAAAGGTACTGCTTGTGGATGCAGACTTGAGAAAACCAACTGTACACTATACCTTCCGCCTGGATAATTTACGCGGCCTGAGCAATATTCTTGTTGGGGAAAAAACGTTGGAAGAAACAGCAAATGAGACGGATGTAGACAATCTGGATGTCATTTCCTGCGGGCCGATCCCGCCCAATCCATCTGAACTTCTCGCTTCCCAAAAAATGAAGCAGTTTTTAAGTGAGGCATTATTAACCTATGATATTGTCATTTTTGATACCCCGCCGGTGCTTGCTGTAACCGATGCGCAAATCATGGCAAATATTGTAGATGGCTCCCTGCTTGTGATTCGAAGTAAGATGACGGAGTATGAGGCAGCCATAAAGGCAAAAGAAGCATTGGAACCGGCCCAGGCGAAACTCCTCGGCACCGTGCTTAATGACCGTGAGAAAAAACAAGCAAACTACTATTATTACTACGGCAATAACTAGCCATTCCACAAAAACAAGAAAGTTGTCGCATGAAGACTCATCCACGATGCAGCAGGCATTTTCACTCTTCATGGGGCAATTTTTTTAACCAATAATTACTATCCAAATAAAATAGGTTACAAAAAGTAATAGAATCTGATAAAATTTCCTGCAAGACTATTTACCTAAAGAGATATACAATGGCACCACCTATTACACAAAAGCGTATACCTTATGATGTATCCTGAATATTAGGTGATCTTGCTACACTGCGTATATGAATGTTTGATGATTCTATAAATTGTCACTATGTATGGAGGATGTGAAAACGATGATTGATATACACTGTCATATTTTGCCGGGGATTGACGATGGGGCGCAAACCGAAGCAGACAGTATTGCCATGGCAAAAGCCGCAGCTGAGCAGGGGATTCATACCATCATTGCTACACCGCATCATAAAAACGGGCGGTATGAAAATAATCGGACATCGATTATACAATATACAGAAATACTCAATAATCTGCTGGGGAAAGAAGATATTCCGCTGAAAGTGGTTCCCGGGCAGGAAACCCGTATTAACGGCGACATGGTCCTGGATTTGGAAAACCGGGAATTAATGCCATTAAACGATACAAAGTATGTTTTTGTGGAATTTTCATCCGGGCATGTGCCTCACTATGCCAAGCAGATGATTTATGACCTGCAAGTGGCAGGGTACACGCCGATTATTGTCCACCCGGAACGGAACCGGGAACTGATTGAAAACCCCGCAAAGCTGTATGAGTTCGTCAAAAATGGGGCGCTGACTCAAGTAACTGCCGGCAGCGTTATCGGCAAGTTTGGAAAAAATATAGAGAAATTCACACATCAGCTTATTGACAACGCTTTAACACACTTTATTGCCTCTGATGCACATAATACGTCCACTCGTTCCTTTTGGATGAACGAGGCTTACCAGGAGGTAAATAAGCAGTTTGGCAATGATTTATTTTATATGTTCATGGAAAACAATCATTTGCTTTTGGATGATTTAAACGTAAACAGATTGGAACCATCCAGAATTAAGAAGAAGAAGTTTTTCGGTTTGTTTTAAATTACACTTGACTCGGAAAAAGCACGTACATTTCAAGAATGATGAAACAAGTGGTATACATTAATTTGTATACCACTTTATGTATACATTGAAATTAAAACGCGGTGGAGCGTGAAATCCGCAATGAAAAGAAAGAGGGGATTTTTTATGGTCAGTGTGCTGCTGGTGGATGACCAGCGACTTTTTATTGAAGGACTGCAGGCTATTTTATCACAAGAGGAAGAGATCGAGGTTGTCGGACTTGCTTCTGATGGCGAGGGGATTCTTGATTTGGTTAATGAGCTGAAGCCGGATGTTATTTTAATGGATATGCATATGTCGCAATCTGCAGGGGTTGAAACAACTTTTCAAGTGAAAACAAAATATCCGAAAGTGAAGGTGATTTTGCTAACTGGATCGGCAGAAGAAGAGACGATCGTATATGGGTTGAATGCCGGAGCAGACGGGTTTCTGTCAAGGGAGCTGGATCGGAACCAGCTCATTAAGGCGATATATGATGTCAACTACAATGAAGTAGTGATTTCGGGTGAAGCGGCAAAGCTTCTTGCAAAAAGATTCCGAGACATCCAATACGATAATAAAGATATCCTGAATGACAGACTGCAGAACAGGCGTATCTACCTTACGAATCGTGAATTGGAAATTGCAGATTTACTTATGGACGGTGCAACGAACAGATATATTTCAGAGAAATTGTCCTTAAGCGAAGGGACGGTAAAAAATTATATCAGCGACTTGTACAGTAAAGTTGATATTCATCATCGAAAAAAAGTAATTGATTTTCTTAAAGGTTTAATCAAATGAAAAACGGGTATGGTTAGTTGAGTGCTTCTTCCAGGTAGTGACATTTATCACCGCTGCCACCTGGAGACGTCTGATTATGCTGCTTTTTGTCAGATTATGTCGAATATAGGAAATTATGACTTTCATTTTACTGCAACATGAGCGGGTATTTATATCATAAAAATATCGTTGATACTTAGGAGCGAAGACAATATGAAGAGGAAGCCCAGAAATTTAATGTTCCGAACCCCTTACATATAAAACGGCAGTGAAACAGCTTATAAAAGAAAAGGGCTTCCTAAGTATTGTCCTTGTGAAAGATATGTTGAAACATGCCCTCAAACCAACTAAAAAAATGGTAAAAATTTACTATCATTTGGGATTAAGGACAAAAAACAGAGAGAAAGCTCGAATACTGTTAATAACAAAGGGACCAGTAATCGCTCATCTCTGTCATGTTTGCAGGAAAATCGGAGGGAATCGAAGGGATATAGTCATCCAATTGTTAACCAGAATGACAAATAACATGACTGATGAACAGCCTTAGTCCCTTTGATTAAGAAATATACAAGTGCAATGCCAGTAACAAAAAATCATCCCATTTCCATACAGACATCATGAAGGAAAGGAGCCAAGCGAATGACCTACAAAATGAGATTAACCCTCTTGATTTTGCTGGATTCCATCATTGTCAGTACTGCAATCTTTATTGCTTCCTGGATTGTTTTCCCGGTTTATTCCGGTGAACACCTCGGGGTACTGATCATCAGCGCGATTGCACTTCTGTTTTTCCATCATTTATTTGCATTTATTTACAAGCTGTACAACAAAGTATGGGCCTATGCGAGCATCGGGGAATTGCTCACTATTTTTCAGGCAGTGACATTTTCCATTTTTGCAACAGCCATTGTTCAGTTTCTCGTAAATGACTTTACAATTTACCGGAGGGCATTGGTTGTCACCTGGATGCTGCATATCATCTTTATCGGAGGTTCCCGGTTTATCTGGCGTCTCTTCCGTGATCGGTATATTACAACGGCACGGAATCAAAAACGGACACTCATCGTTGGAGCGGGATCTGCGGGAGCGATGATTGTCAGGCAGCTGAAAAATGACGGTCAGCAATTTGAACTGTTGCCTGTTGCCTTTGTTGACGATGACATGACAAAGCAGCGCATGCAGATTTATGATCTTCCGGTTGCGGGAAAAGTGGATGACATACCGGAAGTGGTTGAAGAATTTAACATCGAGCATATTGTGATTGCTATTCCTTCTTTACATAATGGGGCGCTAAAACGGGTTGTTACGGAATGCAATAAAACGGATGTGCAGGTACAGATGATTCCAAAGATTGAGGATCTCATGACAGGAAAGGTATCTGTCAGCCACTTGAAAAATGTCGAAGTGGAGGACCTGCTTGGACGGAACCCCGTGAAATTGGACATCAATGCAATATCCGGATATGTCAGCGGCCATACTGTCATGGTAACCGGAGCAGGCGGATCGATTGGCTCGGAAATATGCCGGCAGCTGATGCGGTTTACGCCGGGAAAAATCATTCTTGTCGGCCACGGGGAGTTCAGTATTTATTCGATTGATATGGAGCTCAGGCAAAAATTTACCGATAAAGGGACGGAAATCGTGCCAGTCATTGGTGACGTGCAGGACAGGAACCGCATATTTGATATCGTGGAAGAGCATCAGCCGGAGATTATTTATCATGCGGCAGCCCACAAGCATGTGCCGTTAATGGAGCACAACCCTCATGAAGCGGTGAAGAATAATGTGATCGGCACGAAAAATGTCGCCGAAGCTGCTGATACATTTGGCATTGGCAAGTTTGTGCTCGTGTCCACGGATAAAGCAGTGAACCCGACAAATGTAATGGGAGCAACGAAACGTGTAGCAGAAATGGTTGTACAGTCCCTGGCTCAGCGAAGCAGGACGAAGTTTGTTGCTGTCCGGTTTGGAAATGTACTTGGAAGCCGGGGCAGCGTTATCCCATTGTTTAGGAAACAAATCGAAAATGGCGGTCCGGTAACTGTCACTGATCCTGAAATGACTCGTTATTTCATGACGATCCCGGAGGCATCCAGGCTGGTCATTCAGGCAGGAACCATGGCCAGGGGCGGAGAGATATTTGTACTGGATATGGGAGAACCGGTAAAAATTGTAGATCTGGCTCGCAACCTTATTAAACTATCCGGTTTTTCAGAGGAAGAAATTCCGATAGAATTTACCGGAAAGCGGCCGGGTGAGAAGATGTATGAAGAGCTTCTCGGTGACGAAGAGGTGTTGCCCGGAGAAGTTTATGAAAAAATATATGTCGGCCGGACGGTGGAAGTGGATGAATCGATGCTGGACAGGCTGATGGAGGTTTTCGATACTTACAACGCAGACAAGCTGAAGGATGAATTGATGAAGATTGTTTATATGGAGCGGACTGTGTTGTCGGTGAAAGGATCATAAATATAAAATAACTGTGGTAGAAAGAGGGTAGAATATGAATTTTGCAATAGTAGGATGCGGATTTATAGCAAAAAGGCATGCTAATGCGATTGATAAAGTGAAGAACGCCAAATTAGTTGCTGTGAGTGATAAAGTGCCATCAGCTATGGAACCATATGTGATAGAATATGGAGCAACTCCTTATGAAAACTTCAATGAAATGCTGAAAAGAAATGATATAGACATAGTCTGTATATGCACTCCTACTGGTTTGCATGCTCCATTAAGTATTAAAGCAGCATATGCCAAAAAACATATTATACTGGAAAAACCTATTGCTATGACTTTGGAAGATACCGATAAAATTATAAATGCATGTAAAATAAATGATGTAAAGCTATCTGTAGTGCATCCTAATCGTTTTCGTCCGGTGGTTAGGGAACTTCGTAAAATTTTCGATCAGAATTTATTAGGAAAGATAAGCCATGCAAATGCTATTGTAAACTGGAACCGGAATCAAAAATATTATGATCAGGCATTATGGAGAGGGACCAAGGAATTTGATGGTGGGGCTTTAATGAATCAAGCAATACATAACCTGGACTTATTGTTATGGTTTATGGGAGAGCCAGAACAGGTTTTTAGTATGGAAGCTACACGTCTTCGGAAGATTGAAGCGGAAGATGTTTCTGCTGGAGTTGTTAGATTTAAATCTGGAGCTTTAGGGATGGTAGAGGCATCGACCACAGCTTACGGTCAAAACTATGAAGAGTCAATTACTCTATTTGGTGAAAAAGGCATTGTAAAAATTGGTGGAAAAAATGCCATTTACTTTGAACATTTAGAAATTGAAGGAATGCCAGAGAAAAACATTACCGATTTAAAAGAAAAAGTTGAAAATGACCCGTTTGGAATACCAGGTCACCAATGTATTATAGATGACATGGTAAAAGCTGTTGATGAAGATAGAGAACCAGCTGTGTCTGGTGAAGAAGGAAGGAAATCATTAGAATTAGTACTATCTTTTTATAAGTCTGCCAAAAATAATCAACTGATCCAATTAGCAAAGGAGAAAGAATATGTTAAAAACTGAGAAAAAAGTCGCTGAAAAACTAATTGAAAAACTAAACAATAAAACTGCTGTAATTGGAGTGGTAGGTTTAGGCTATGTAGGTTTGCCACTAGCAGTTGAAAAAGCGAAAGCTGGATATAATGTGATAGGTTTTGATATTCAAAAATCCAAAGTTGATGAGGTTAACCAAGGAATCAATTATATTGGTGACGTAGTTGACGAGGAGTTAAAAGAGTTAGTGGTAAATAAAAATATAAGAGCTACAACTGATTACTCGCTTATTAAAGAAGTCGATACAGTTGCAATCTGTGTTCCAACACCACTTGATATTTATAAACAACCAAATACATCCTATGTAGAAAGTTCCGCAGCTGAAATATCTTCATATCTACATGAAGGAATGCTCGTTGTTCTTGAGAGTACTACATATCCGGGAACTACGGAAGAATTATTAAAGCCAATTTTAGAGGAGCGTGGAATGAAATGCGGAGAAGATTTTTTCCTTGCATACTCTCCGGAACGGGTGGATCCAGGAAATAAGCAATTCAAGACTAAAAACACTCCTAAAGTGGTAGGTGGTGTTACAGAAAATTGTACAAGAGTTGCCGCTTCCTTGTATTCTAATGTCTTAGAAAGTGATGTACATGAGGTATCAAGTCCATCTGTAGCTGAAATGGAAAAAATTCTGGAAAATACTTTTCGCAATATTAATATTGGATTAGCTAATGAAATGGCTATCTTATGTAATAAAATGGGTATTGATGTGTGGGAAGTAATTGATGCAGCAGCGACGAAGCCTTATGGGTTCATGCCGTTTTATCCAGGACCTGGGTTAGGAGGGCATTGTATACCGATTGATCCATGGTATTTAACATGGAAAGCCCGTGAGTATAACTACCATACGAAGTTAATTGAAACTGCAGGTGAGATTAATAATGAAATGCCACAATACGTATTATCACGTATAATGGAAATTTTGAATAAAGAAGGTAAAGCACTTAATGGATCAAAAATATTAGTACTAGGGGTAGCATATAAGAAAGATATTGACGACTACCGTGAATCGCCGGTATTGCCGATCTTAGAAAAATTGGAAGTAGCGGGAGCAAACTGGACTGTAGTTGATCCTCATATAAAAGAATACAGATATAGAAATAACATGGAGACACCTATGGAAAAGGTTACTTTAGAAATGTTGAGAAATGCCGATTTGGTTTTGATTGCTACAGATCATAGTAATTTTGATTACGAAGAGATAATAGTGAATTCAAAAGTTATATTTGACACTAGAAATACTGTTAGATCAACTAATTTAAATAAAAATTATTATAAGTTATAAATTGGAATGGCCTAAGATGATAAGAAGAATATTATCAAATGATTTTAATCGTAATGTTATGAAACTTACTACAGGAACAACAATTGCCCAAGCAATCCCTATTGCTATATCACCAATACTTACTAGAATTTATACACCTGATGAATTTGGTGTTTTAGCATTATTTACAGCTATAACAGCTATTTTAGGTTCTATATCGAATGCTAGGTACGAACTGTCTATAGTATTACCTGAAAAAGAAGAGGATGCTATTAATTTGGTAGCATTATCAATATTAATTTCTTTTACATTGAGTAGTTTTTTATTTTTAGTTATCTTGATGTTTCAAAATAATATTATTAAATTTCTTGGTAACAGTGAAATAAACTTGTGGCTATATTTTGTTCCTTTAGTGGTATTTATGATAGGTATTTTTAATGCATTTAAGTTCTATAATACAAGAATAAAAAAATATAATATAATTGCCCAGGTCAGTGTACTCAAATCTGTTTCACTAGCAATATCACAAATTCTATTAGGCTTATTGAAGTTTGGTCATCATGGACTTATACTAGGACAAATTTTTTCTCATCTATTTTCGAACGGAAGGTTGGCAAAGAGCTTTTTAAAGAATTCAATAACACTATCAAATATTAATATAAAGAGAATGTTAGTATTAGCAAAAACTTACATTAAGTTCCCGAAATTTTCAATGGGTGCGACGTTGGCAAATACATCAGCAAGAAATATTACAAGTCTTTTTATACCAATGCTGTATTCTGCTGCCACTTTAGGTCATTTTTCGTTAGTACAACGGACACTTGGGCTACCAACTAATTTAGTTGGACAATCAATAGGACAAATTTTTATACAAAAAGCTGTAATAGAAAAACAAAAATACGGGACTGCCAAAATAATTTATATATCAACACTTAAAAAGTTACTTACTATTAGCTTAATACCATTCATTATATTATTTTTTACCGTGGAAGACATAATAGTATTTATTTTTGGCGACAATTGGTTAATGGCTGGAGTATATGCAAAAATTCTGGTTCCGTTGTTTTTTTTAAGATTCATAGCTGCACCTTTAAATCTCACTTTAACCGTTTTTGAAAAACAACAAATTGATCTATTATGGCAATGTGGACTACTTTTAATTGTTCTAGTTACAGTAATTGCCTCAGCTTTTTTTAAACTAGATATAATAAGTTTTTTTATTACTTATTCTATTATTTTGTGCGTTTACTATATATTAAACATAATTATATCTTATAAAGTTAGTATAGGTAATGTGGATTAGAAATTTTCCCCAGGTTAACAAAGGGTAATTTTATCTACTATAAAAAAGAGGTCAATATATGCATAAAATACTTTTTATTTCTCATTTATATCCACTTCCCACCGACCCCTTTTATGGGATGGTGGTACATCGACAGGCTTTGGAATTAAAAAATCTAGGATGTGATGTAAGGATAATTTCACCAATATTGAATATTCCAAAAGGTGTTTCGAAGTTGAAAAAGAAATGGACTAACATACAAAAAATTGAAAGTAAAAGAGATTTAGAAGGGATTACAGTTTATCACCCTAAAACTAATCCGTTGGTAGCCAAATATTTGCCACATAAAGCAGGTTTATACAATTTCAATAAATTCAAAGGGCTAATTGATGAAGTTTATTCAGAGTTTAACTTTACACATGTTCACGCTCAAACAGCCCTTACTAATGGATCACTTGGACTTGAGATTTCAAGAAAATATAATGTTCCATTGATTACAACCGTTAATGGAACAGACATCGATCATTTGATATATAGAAACAAACAAAGTTTAATTAATATGAAAAAGGTTCTAAAAGAGTCTGATGCGGTTACTACGCCTTCAATTATAATAAAGCAGAAACTAAAAGATAGACTGAGAATAGATTCAAATTTTATTGGCAGAGGGATATACTTAAACCACACCTATAGTGGTAAGACTGCACTTGAAGAAAAGTATCGTAATAAGTTCATAATATTGAGTGTATCCAAATTAATACAATCAAAAGGTATTAACATGAATTTAATTGCAATTAGTAAACTACCTGCCCAAATAAGGGACAATATTAAGTACATTGTAATTGGTAAAGGACCTCAAGAAAGTGAATTAAAAAAACTTGTAGAAAAACTTGGTCTCAATAATATCGTAGAATTTAAAGGATTTCAGGAAAAAAACAAAGTAATGGAGTATATGTTTATTTGTGATTTGTTTTCCTTACCTAGTTGGCAAGAGACCTTTGGTTTAGTTTACCTAGAAGCAATGTCTCACGGTAAGCCTGTAATAGGCTCTCAAAATCATGGTGTAGATGGTATTGTGAAACATATGGTTAATGGGTTTCTAGTCGAAGAAAAAAACATTGACCATTTGTCGTATTTGATCGACTTTTGTGTTAATAATGAGAGGGTTATAAAGCATCTGGGGAATAATGCAAAGGAATTAGTCGAAAATAATTTTACTTGGGAAAAAATAGCGGTTAAAAATAAAAATCTTTACGAGGAAGTAAATAAAAAGCTATAAGAAAGTTATAATGGTGATCATAAATAATGAATACAACTATACCAAAGAAATTTATAAAAACGATAAGAGTATTATTTCATACGGTGCTTATATCCTTAATTATAACTCCTAATATTGGGATGATTCCTGGTATACCAAATATAAGGGTGGAAGAGATATTAATAGTAATTTTCATGTTGTATTTGGTAGTCAATTTGTGCGTGAAGAAAAAAATAATTATAGGAATTAATTATTTTCAAGTATTTTTAATAGCATTTTTAATAATAATTTCTTTATCCATGCTAATAGGGTCACTGAATAATTACAACACTTCATTAGCAGATTTTAATCAATTTATTAGAATCCTTAAATACCTAACTATCTATACAATGGCTATAACTTTAATAAAGTTAAGTAAAGATAGTCAAGCAGAGAAAAATAGGATTATAAATACGATTCTAAATACATCAATAATATTATTCATTATTGTTATTCAGCAATATTTTAATCTATTTAATCTAAATGAACAATATATTCATTTAATTGCTCCTACACAAGATGAAACATTACTAGCAGGTGATGCAAATGCCCGTGTTGTGGGTATGTATGGCAATCCTAATGAGTTAGGATTTTTATTTGTAATAACAGTAATTCTATCAATTTACATGTTGTATAATTCTAAAACACACAGACTTAAATACACTTTGATCCTAATAATGCAAATTTCTGGATTGTTTTTTACATTATCACGCAGTGCGTTCTTAGCAATGGTTATTGGCGTCTTAATATTAATTATAGGTATGGCATTAAGAAATACCTCTATTAACGTAAATTTTATAAAAAGAATACTGCCTATTAGTTTGATTTTAATAATAATAGCTACAATAACTTTAAATTTTACTAATTTCTCTAATGAAATTTGGTGGCGTTTTGCTGAATTAAATAATCTAGAGGCTAGTACTAGTTGGCAAGCCAGGCTTAGTAACTGGGATGAAAATATAGATATAATTGAGGATAATCCTATTTTTGGTGTTGGACCGCTAAGGCGGGCTGATTTTGAGTTTGCAGCAGATAATGAGTGGCTATTACTTTTGAGATCATACGGATTAATTGGCACTCTTTATCTTATTTTTATTTTTTTTGTACCGATTCTTAAAGCTAAAAGTAATTACAAGAAATTAACTATTGCAGTTCTTACGGCTGTAATGGTGTTTATGATACCTGCAGCAGTTTTTCATTCTTTAAAATTATTTCCTTTGGTATTAATTATATTCGCTCTGACTGTAGATTCAAAAAAAGCTATTACTATTTCAATCTAATTTTAAACTTTCCACGGTCTTTAACTGTATAATCATTTCCGGAATTAATTTTAATACATTTATGAGAATGATTGCTATCAGGAATAAGAGTAAGAATCCTTGCTAGTTATACCAGCAGATACAGGTACATATAAAATACACGATTGTGAGGTATAATATGAAAATTTGCCATTTAACTTCCGTCCACAAATATAATGATACTCGTATAACATTAAAAGAATGCAGTTCACTAGTTAATGAAAATTATCAAGTTTCCCTAATAGCTCCAAATACAGAAGATAAAGTATTTAATGGTATACATGTTTATGGTGTAAATAACACCTATAAAGGAAGAGTAAGGAGAGCCTTGAACTTTACAAAGGATGTATATTTAAAAGCATTAGAGATAGATGCTGACATATATCATTTTCATGACCCTGAATTAATTTATATTGGAATTAAATTAAAAAAGAAAGGTAAAAAGGTTATCTATGATATTCATGAGGATGTGCCCAGGCAAATAGTTTCAAAGTATTGGATTCCAAAACCTTTGAGAAAAATAATATCATTTGTATTTGAAAAATATGAGAATAAATCCGTAAAGAAAATGGATGCTCTTGTTACAGCAACACCTTATATAATGAATAGATTTATTAAGCATAATAGCAAGGTGGTTAATATTAATAATTACCCTATAATGAAGGAGTTATTATATAGGCAAGATAGTAAAAGTGTTATTAAGAAAAAAGCGTTTACTTATATTGGAGGTATTTCTGAAGCACGCGGAAGTGTAAATATGATTAAAGCCATTTCTGAATTAGATGCCACCTTAAAATTAGCAGGTAACTTTGCAGACAACAATGAGAAAATAAAATTAGATGAGTTAAATTCATGGGAAAAGGTTGACTTTCTGGGTTTTATTGATAGGGGTAAAATAAAGGAAATTTTAGAAACGTCAATGGCTGGATTGGTAATACTACAGCCAAAGCCCAATTTTATTGATTCCTTGCCTATAAAGATGTTTGAATATATGGCAACAGGATTACCAGTAATAGCTTCAAATTTTCCTTTATGGAAAAATATAGTTGAAGGAAATAATTGTGGTATATGTGTAGATCCATTAAATGTTGATGAAATTACTCAAGCAATCCAATGGGTACTAAAAAACCCTGAAAAAGCAACAGAAATGGGTGAAAATGGTCGGGAAGCAGTAAGAGCTAAATATAATTGGGAATCAGAAAGTGAAAAGTTAATCAGTTTATATAAAGGACTTTCTTTATAAAATAATACTTTTCCCACTTTTCGTATGAATGGGATTGCAAGATAATATACAGGTTTTTATGTGGAGAAGCTGATATGTAAGTGAATTTAGTAGAGGCTCCTATTCAAACAATTTTTGATTCAATGTTTATTAGACAGTGAAGACTTACATTTTTTAACTACAAAATTCTAATGACATAAAAGTACTTTGTAGAAGTTGGGTTATAAAGAGGATGGAGGGTAATTAATATGGGAAGGCCACAAATCGGTGAGAACACAGTCATAGAAGACAATGTAACATTTGGAGAAAATGTTAAAGTTGGTCACAATGTCATTATCTATGAAGGAACAACTGTAGGTAATAATGTAGCAATACAGGATAATGCAGTTATAGGAAAACAACCGATTAGAGCACGGAATTCTATATTACCAGATACAAAAGGATTGGCAGCGGCAAAAATAGGTTCTGAAGTAACCATTGGGACTTCAGCTATTATTTATGCAGAGTGTGAGATAGCTGATAATGTCTTTATTGCCGACCTTACAACTGTTCGTGAGCGTGTAAAAATAGGTGAAAACACCATAATTGGACGAGGAGTAGCAGTTGAAAATGATTGTAGAGTAGGGGAAAATTGTAAACTTGAAACTAATTGCTATATTACTGCGTATTCCGACCTGGAAGATTATGTATTTATAGCACCTTGTGCCGTAACGACTAATGATAATTTTATGGGTAGAAGTAAAGAAAGATTTAAAAACTTTAAGGGTGTTACTGTCAAAACAGGAGGGAGAATTGGAGCAAATTCTACTATATTACCTGGAAGGATTATTGAAGAAGACGCTGCTGTGGCTGCTGCAAGTGTAGTAACAAAGGATATATTAAAAGAAGAAATTGTTGTGGGCTCTCCAGCAAAAAAAATGCGTAGCGTTCCAAAAGAACAGTTATTAAGAAATCAAAATAAATAAGGAGATATCTATGAAAATTTGGATTGTTAATCATTATGCAAAAGGCCCAGAAACTCGTGGTGGAAGCCGACATTATGATTTAGCTAAGTACTTAACTAGAGAAGGGCATGAAGTAACAATTATAGCGTCTTCATTTAGTCATCAAACAAAAGCTGAAACTAGATCTTATAACTTTGGGAATATACATCTAATTGAAACCATTAATGGAATTAAATTTATATGGATAAAATCTTTTAGTTACAAAAAAAATGGTTTTGGCAGAATACTTAATATGCTCACGTTTTCATATAGAGCTTTTCTCATAGGAAGAAATGTTAAGGAAATGCCTGATTTAATTATTGGCTCATCCGTACATCCTATTGCAGCCTACACAGGCTATCAATTAAGTAAAGTAAAAAACTCTCTATTTTACTTTGAAGAGAGAGATCTATGGCCGCAAACATTGGTTGACCTAGGTAAATTCAATGAGAATAATTTTATTATAAAATTACTATATAAGTTAGAATTTTTTCTCTATAAGAAATCAGATAGGATTATCACCTTATTTGATTATGCGTTTAAATATATTTCAAGCAAGGGATTTTCTGTAGATAAGGTGCTTTATATACCAAATGGAGTAGATATAGAGCGATATAAAGAGTTTGGTCAAGCTCTTCCCGTCAGAATAGAATCTAAGTTAAATGAATTGAAAAATAGTAACAAGTTTATTTGTGTATACATTGGTTCCCACGGTATTGCAAATAACATGTATGATCTTTTAGAAAGTGCAAAGCATTTAAACAGTAATACCAGTATTCATTATTTGTTTGTAGGTGAAGGAGATGAAAAAAGTCAGTTAATAGAGTATGCAAAAAAAGAAGAATTACAAAATGTTACTTTCTTGGATGCAATACCAAAGACGAGTATTCCATTACTATTGAAAAATTGTGATTGTGGCTTGATTGCTATGAAAGATTCTTCATTATATAAATGGGGATATAGTTTGAATAAACTGTACGACTATGTCGCAGGGAAACTTCCAATTGTTATAAAAACAAGTTATATAAATGAGTTGGTAAAAGAAAATTCAAGCGTTATAAAAGTAAATTCACCAAAAGAAATGGCTGAAGTTATCTTAGAGATTAAAAATAATAGTAACTTATATAAAAAACTAACAAATGATGCCTTTAAGTATGTAGTAGATAATCACCATTGGGGAAGTTTGGCAAAGAAGTTAATTAAAACACTTACCTAAATACTTTTATAGGTGGGAAGAAAAAATGTACAGAAGTTATATAAAAAGAATGTTAGATTTACTCACTTTACTTTTAGTAATTATTCCTTTATTAATATTAGGGATTATTATATCTGTTTTAATAAAAATTGATTCCAAAGGAAAAATCCTTTTTAAACAAAATCGGCTTGGACAATACGGACGAGTATTTAAAATCTATAAATTCCGTACAATGATTCAAGATGCTGAAAAAGTTGGCACAGGGGTATTTACAAGTGATGAAGATCCAAGAATCACCAAAATAGGACGTCTGCTAAGGAAAACAAGTTTGGACGAATTACCGCAAATTATAAACATATTAAAGGGAGAAATGAGTTTTGTAGGACCGCGTCCACCCGTACCTTACCACCCCTATAAATATGAAGACTATACCGACACTCAGCGATTACGATTTACTGTTAAACCTGGGGTTACAGGTATGGCACAAGCATATGGAAGAAATACACTCTCCTGGGATGAACGAATTGAATACGATGTGAAATACGTAAAAAATATTTCTTTACTTTTAGATATTAAGATTGTAATAAAAACAATTTTATCAGTAATTCGAAAGGAGAATATCTATCGTGAAAGCGGAAAATAGCTCTATCAATTTAAGACTGTTTAAAAAAGATGATATAGATTTAAAAGTAAAATGGATCAACGATGAAGAAATAAATGAATTCTTACATTATGATTTGCCGTTGTGCCCAGATAGAACTTTGAACTGGTTTAATAAAATAATGTCTAATAATTCAAGAGAAGATTATATCTATGAATTTATTACAGAAAATGGTCCTGTACCAATAGGGTTAATTGGACTATTAGGTATCGATAATAAAAATAGAAAAGCCGAATTCTATATTGTAAATGGTGAAAAAAAATACCAGGGAAGAGGACTAGCTAAAGTAGCTACCAAAGAATTTTTAAAACATACTTTTCTAAAGCATAACTTGAATAAAATTTATCTTTACACAGAGGTAGATAATTTACCGGCACAAAAACTATTTGAAAAGATAGGTTTTCAGCAGGAAGGATTACTAAAAGAAGATTTGATTTATATGGGTCGAAAAGTAGATAGATATTATTATGCCATTTATCGAGAGGATTTTTTTTATGGATAGGTTGCAATTTACTAATCTCCCTACACCTATTAATTTCTTTGATCATTATGACTCTAATAATATTTATATAAAAAGAGACGATTTAACAGATTTTTCACTGGGTGGTAATAAAGCTAGAAAGTTAGAATACTTTATGGCTGACGCATTGAATAATAATCATGATTGTATTGTTACTTATGGAGGGCATCAATCTAATCATAATAGGATTACGGCTGCTGCAGCAAGTAAATATAGATTGAAAATTGTATTAATACTTTCAAAAGCAGAGGACATAAATAAAAATGGAAATTACTTTCTTTATTCTTTATATGATGCAGAAATTGTGTGGACAGACATAGACAAAGTGCCGCATACAATTGATAGTACATTATCTGACTTAGAACAGAGAGGATACAATCCGTACTTTATACAGGGTGGAGGTCACGGTAATTTAGGAACACATGCTTATAGAGTTGCTTATGAAGAAATTATAAAACAGGAAATTAATAAGAACATAAAATATGACTATATTTTCCTTGCTTCCGGGACAGGAACAACACAAGCAGGATTAGAAGTAGGTGTAATGGAAAATTCATCTCATACTAATATTATGGGCATAAGTGTAGCAAGAAACAAAATAAGAGGAACAGATGTTATTTACGAGAGTTTAAAAGAATACTGTGAATTTCAAAATATTGAAATGAAGATAAGTAAAAAAGATATCTGGTTTGATGATTCATATGTAGGACAAGGCTATGCGGATATATATTCTGAAATCACTGACACAATTAAATACGTAGCTAAGAAATCAGCGATAATTTTAGATCCGGTTTATACAGGTAAGGCATTTCATGGGATGTTGACAACAATTAATAAAGAAAATATCAGGAATAAAAATATTCTATTTATACATACAGGTGGAATTCCGTTAATTTTCACTCATGCAGAAGCGTTTGAAAGGAAGTTAGAATGAATGAATATTTTACTTTGCAGTGCTGGAAGAAGAGTTAAAATAGTTCAATATTTAAAGGAATCGTTGAACAAAAAAGGTGGAATTGTTGTTACAGCAGACTGTGATTCAAAAGCGCCTGCCCTTTATTTTGGGGATAAGAAAGAGCTTATCCCAAGGATTGACAGTCAAGACTATTTAAATGAAGTTATAAGAATATGTAAAAAACACAATATTCAAGGGGTTATTTCATTAATTGATCCAGAGCTAGAAACTCTTGCAAAAAACAAAGAACTTTTTGATGAAATTGGTGTATCATTAGTTCTATCCCCTTTTAAGATGGTTCAATATTGTTTCGATAAACAAGAAACATATAACTACCTAAATGCAATAAATATACCCGCAGTCCCTACTTATAGTGAATTGGAATCAGTATTATTACTTTTAGATAAACAAAAAATGGATTTTCCATTAGTTGTGAAGCCAGGAAAGGGAAGTGCAAGTATTGGTATAAACATAGTTAACAATTTAACAGATTTGGAATACACATTCTCGAAAGATGATAATTTAATAATACAGCCATACTTAAAAGATAGAGAGTATGGAATAGATGTTTATATAGATATGATTAGCGGTGAAATGGTAGATATATTTATTAAAGAGAAACTTAAAATGAGATCTGGTGAAACAGATAAGTCTATTTCTATACATAATAAAGAAATAGAGGGATTAATTAAGAGTTTTATGTTAAAAGCAGATTTTGCTGGTCCTATAGATATTGACTGTTTTGAGCATAACGGAAAATATTATATTTCTGAGATCAACCCTCGTTTTGGTGGAGGATATCCCCATTCTCAGGAAATGGGTTGTGATTTTATGGAGTATATCGTTCATAATCTTGAGGGAAAAATTAATGAAGCATATACAAGTTATCAATATGAAGAAAATATTGTTATGATGAAGTATGATGATGTGGTTTTAAGAAAAGAAAAATAATCTACAAATAAATAAGTTATTTAATAATACTAATTTTTGTTTAACAAAAAGCTTGAAAGAAGGCATGAATTTTATATGGCTGTAAACAACCGAATCTTTCTCTCATCCCCGCACATGAGCGGAAACGAACAAAAATACATTCAAAAAGCATTTGATTTAAATTGGATTGCTCCTTTAGGAAATAATGTAGATGG
The DNA here is from genome assembly GCF_010994035.1 of Virgibacillus aidingensis. GTDB lineage: Bacteria > Bacillota > Bacilli > Bacillales > Amphibacillaceae > Virgibacillus_N. The sequence goes on along the minus strand of NZ_WIXN01000035.1, from coordinate 2,675 downwards.
GTTTGAACGTGAACTGGCTGAGTATAATACCATTAAAGATGCTGCAGTAGTTGTATCCGGCACTGCGGCTATTCATTTGGCATTAAGGTTATTGAATGTGAAATCTGGTGATATCGTTTTTTGTTCATCTTTGACCTTTGTAGCCAGTGCTAATCCGATTTTGTACCAAGAAGCTACACCTGTATTTATTGATTCCGAGATGGATACTTGGAATATGTCACCTAAGGCTCTAGAAAGGGCACTCAGGGATGCAAAAGGGAATGGAAAATTGCCAAAAGCAGTAATTGTAGTAAATTTATATGGCCAGAGTGCAAGAATTGATGAATTAGTAGATATTTGTGATGCGTACGGTGTGCCGGTTATCGAGGATGCTGCAGAATCATTGGGAAGTACATATAAAGGAAGAAAAAGCGGTACATTTGGTACATATGGGGTGTTCTCTTTTAATGGAAATAAGATCATTACGACTTCGGGCGGAGGTGCGCTTGTTTCTAATGATAAGGAAGCCTTGGAAAAAGCCAGGTTCCTGGCCACTCAAGCCCGTGACCCTGCCGTTCATTACCAGCATAGTGAGCTTGGTTATAATTACCGGATGAGCAATATTGTTGCAGGAATTGGCCGTGGACAGCTGGAAATTTTGGATGAGCGAGTACAGCAGAGACGAGCTATTTTCGAACGGTATTATGAAGCATTTGGTGATGTAGAAGGCATCGAATTTCAACCAGAACTAGAAAATACCAAGCCAAATCGTTGGTTAACCGCTTTAACTGTTGATCCTGAAATAACTGGTATTTCTCATCATGAAATTATTAGCCAATTGAGCGAAAAAAACATTGAGGCACGTCCAGTTTGGAAGCCAATGCATTTGCAGCCACTTTTTGATGGTGTGAAATATTATTCCCATGAGGAAGGTAATAGTGTTTCGGATTATTTGTTTGAGTATGGATTGTGCTTACCTAGTGGATCAAATATGAGTAACGAACAACAAGATAAGGTTATTGATATTTTGAAAAGAGAATTTGAAAAAACAGTTTTCTAAAACCCAGGCTTAAGGATGATTATAATAGATAGCAGCAGGAGGTTTAAAGATGCAATTTAGAGATTTGAAGTCACAATATGCTATTTATAAAAATGAAATAGACGCAGCAGTACAGGACGTAATGAGCAGTGCTAACTTTATAGGCGGCTCCATAGTAAAAGAATTGGAAGCAGAATTAGCTGATTATGTAGGTGTGAAACACTGTATATCTTGCGGGAACGGTACAGACGCATTATCCTTGGTCTTAATGGCTTGGAATGTAAAAGAAGGAGATGCGGTTTTTGTACCTGATTTTACTTTTTTTGCAACTGGTGAAGTTGTTTCTTTAAATGGAGCTACACCTGTATTTGTAGATGTAGATGAAACAACTTTTAATATAGATGTTGAAAAGCTAGAAAAAGCGGTTAAAAAAACTATTAAAGAAGGGAAACTATCCCCAAAAGTGGTTATTCCCGTAGATTTGTTTGGATTACCAGCTAACTACCCTGAAATTGAAAAAGTAGCTGAAAAATATGATCTGTTAGTGCTTGAGGATGGAGCACAAGGATTTGGTGGAAATATTGATGGGAAAATGGCATGTAGCTTTGGGCATGCTGCTACAACATCCTTCTTTCCGGCTAAACCTTTAGGATGTTTTGGTGATGGAGGAGCTATTTTCACAAATGATGATGATCTGGCCGCATTAATAAACTCCTTAAAAATTCATGGGAAAGGTATAAATAAATATGATAATGTCAGGATTGGAATAAATTCACGACTAGATACCATACAAGCTGCGATTTTAAAAATTAAGCTGAGAGCATTTAGAGAACATGAATTAGATGATGTTAATCGGGTATTCGAATTTTATAATAGCAAGCTGGAAGGTAGTGTAGTCAAACCTGTAATTCCTGATGGTTATTACTCTAGTTTCGCTCAATATACAATAAAATTAAATAGTAAACAACAACGGAATAAGCTACAAAATCAATTAAAAGAACAAGGTATTCCATCGATGATTTATTATGTGAAGCCAATGCATAGACAGGAAGCATTTTCTGATAAGAGTTATAATGAGCTTGATTTCGCTGTTACTAACAAATTATGTGATACTGTGCTATCCTTGCCAATGCATCCTTACCTAAAAGAAGAGGAGGTCGAGAAGATAGCCGGAGCAGTAAATGAGTGTTTAGGATAATTAAAATCTAAGCAAAAAAATGAGTGCAAGTTTGTAAGTGAAATTACATACCTTGTTAAAGTCCAATATACTATAATCTGAAATTAGGTTTAATTTTTAGACTAAAGGATTAATTATATGAAAAAAAAACTAGTATTAACCTCTATTTTGATAACATTAATCATATACTTATTCTTAAAGGTAGATTCTGAAACAGTAATAACGGAAGAAATTTATAATGATTTTTATAATCAACTGTCTACGTGGTCTATTGAACAATTCCCCTCTCAGTCCCCTGACTTTAATGCAAATTCATACGCTTGGGGCTGGAGCTATGTTGCTAACTCTTTAGTGGATATGTATAGAGTAACCAAGGATGAAAAGTATTTAGATATACTAAATGAGCAAATAGGTAAGCGTCAAATAAATCCCACCTACTTATGCAGGTGGGATTAGTTGTATACTCTATTTAGACTTAAT
>NZ_WIXN01000034.1 GCF_010994035.1 Virgibacillus aidingensis | reverse complement strand
TTTTGTTCAGTTTTCAAAGAGCAAATTTATCATTGTCGCTTGTTTTGCGACAAGATTATATTATATCACCTTAAGCAGTTCATGTCAACACATTCTTTGTTTCCAATTTCATCTGCTCAAATTGGCGACTCTTTAACAATACCATGATCACCGGCTGGATGTCAAGAAAAATATTCTGTTTCCTGTCGGTAATTCATGTCGCCGTTTTTTGCGACGAATTTAACTTTAACATGGTTCTACCGCAAAGTCAATGGTAAAAATAAAGCGTTAATCGCACTGGAGTCCGCGTCTGCAATTTACTGTTTATTTATAGATCCGTTGTTAAAACGTCCGATTAAACGGGGGATTTTCCATATAATAATCCCCCGGTCAAATCCACTATATAGTAAGTATGCAAAAACCAGCTTTAATGTTCCTGCCCGCTAGGTGCATATTTTTGCTCATAAAAGCCGGGATCCTTCATTTCCTCTTTTACTGATCGGATAATTTTTTTATCCAGTAAATAAGAAAAGATGGCCGACAGATCCAGTGAGTATGGATCCACCATTGGCATGGACTTTAACTCCGAATATGACCATGCATTATCCCTTGTTCGCATAATATTCAATAGATGCCTTACCGAATCCTCCGATCTGGAGCTGATAATAAAATCCATTGCAATCAGCATAAGCTGGATACGTTTTTCCATGTCTTCCTTACTGTTAATAAACTCCTCATATAGTTTGTATACTTCCATATCAATCTGCCTTAACTGTCTCCATACCGTCACTTCCGGATAATACCCTTCTTCTATTACCGCCAGTCTTGCCAGATAATGAAGTGAATACAGGATTTTACTGTACGCATCTTTCGTTTCCCCCAATTCAAATAAATATTTCGCTTCATTATAGCTTTTGACAAGCTTGCCAAACTCGATTGTCTTTCGCAGTTCTCTTTTATGAACGGGAAAATCTCTCAGCTCATTTTTCAACTTAAAGATATACCCACCATTATCGAGCAATACCTTTCCGTATATGATCCATTCCACCGCACGGCGGTATCCGCTCGTATCAATCCAGTTCATCAGTGTTCCTTCATTTACAACATGCAGTGCCACGGATTTCCCGTCAGTTTCAAAATGCTTGGCATTCCAGGTTTTATTAGTATTTTTTACGATAATTAAAAGGATAATATCAAAGCCATCGGTAACCGGACTATTCGGTTCTGTTTTTTCCATCATTAAAATACCCATTGTGTTTAAATCATTTGCATAATCTCTATATAAAGGCTGAAGATGTTGATCCATCCTAGATCTCCTCCAAATCATTTGTCTTTAATATATTTCGTTACAATTAGATGAAATCCTGTTTCTGTAACAAAATTTTAATAAAAATATGATATACTACATAGTGAAATATTGAAGGAGGACCAGCATGGCACAATTAGTTTATTCCAGTAAAATAAACAAAATAAGAACCTTTGCCCTGTTATTGATTTTTGGCGGGATCCTGCTGATGTATGGCGGACTGTTAAGCCGCGGGACAGATTGGCTGATGTTTACATTCTTTGCACTCGGCGTCCTGATGGTATTGCTCAGCTGTGTTGTTTACCTATTTATTGGCACGCTCTCTCTTAAAGCTGTCCCCATCGTCTGTCCAAGCTGTGAAAAGCCGACTAAAATGCTTGGCCGCGTCGATGCCTGCATGCATTGCAAGCAGCCGCTGACACTTGATAAAGATCTGGAAGGCAAGGAATTTGATGAAAAATATAATACACGGCGTTACACCAGGGAGAAGAAGAAAAAAGAGAAGCAATAAAATCGGATCAGCTCCTGATTAACGCTTCTTCTTTGTCAACAAGAAATCCGTATTATTTCAGTACGGATTTTTTTAATGACTTTTTCATATTCATATGGGTTATTTTATGACAGTTATAATTGCTTTCAATCCTGTTTGAAAAGAGGTATAGAAATGATTTTGGTTATCGACAATTATGATTCCTTTACATATAACCTCGTCCAGTATATCTGGCAATTGGATCTGGAAGTATTGGTAAAAAGAAATGCAGATATTACGATAGAAGAAATCAAACAAATAAAGCCAACTCATATTCTGCTATCGCCAGGTCCCGGGAATCCGGATAACGCCGGTATAAGTTTAAAGGTGGTTGAGCATTTTCATCGCAGCATTCCGATACTTGGCGTGTGTCTTGGCCATCAAATAATTGCTCAATATTTTGGTGCGAACATCATTAAAGCCAAACAGCCAATACACGGTATGGTTTCCCTCATTCGACATGACTGCAAGGGAATTTTTCAATCCGTTAAAAACCCTCTGTCTGTAACAAGATATCATTCGCTGATTGTTGATCGAAAAACACTGCCTGACTGTCTTGAAATCAGTGCCGTTTCGGCCGATGGAGAAATCATGGGAATACGGCACAAAATTTGCCCTGTTGAAGGTATTCAAGCCCATCCGGAAGCTATTCTAACAGAACATGGGCTTGATTTGTTACATAATTTCTTTGCTGGGAGAGGGGTAATTAAAAGTGTATCCGAAGCTTCAATTTGATTTTGCTGATGATCAAGGTAATAAGAAGCCATTATTATTTAATAATCCGGGAAACATTATTACTGCTGCCACAACAAATGAAGTCATCCATGCCCTGGAAAAAGTACAGGATGCCGTTAATAAAGGTTATTATGCTGCCGGTTATCTTTCCTATGAAGCAGCCCCTGCATTCGATCAAGCGTTTCAAGTACATACAAATCATCGTATGCCGCTTCTATGGTTTGGTATTTTCGACCAGCCTGCGCCGGAGGAAAATGACATAGAAAAAAAGTTCCATGCGACAGACTGGGTCCCGCAAACCGGCATGGATGAATACTGCCGGAATATCAATGTTATTAAAGAAGCAATTGAAGCAGGGGATAGTTACCAGGTGAATTACACGATTCGCATGCAGTCCAATTTCAGTGGAGATTCGAAATCGTATTATAATCAGCTGGCGAAAAATCAGTCAGCCAATTACAGTGCCTACCTTCATATAGATGATTTTTCCATACTATCCGTGTCCCCCGAATTGTTTTTTCATTTAAAGAATGGAAAACTGACTGCCAAACCAATGAAAGGAACAGCAGCAAGAGGCATGAATCCTCAGGAAGACAAGGAAAAAGCAGCATGGCTATATCATTCGGAGAAAAATCGGGCGGAAAATGTAATGATTGTAGATTTACTCAGAAATGACCTGGGTATGATTGCAGATGCCGGAACCGTACAGGTGCCAAAGCTTTTTTCCATCGAAAGATATCCAACCGTCTATCAAATGACATCTACCGTAACTGCAGGAATACCTGAGGAAATAGATTTAGCTGCTATTTTCAAAGCTTTATTTCCTTGCGGCTCCATTACTGGTGCTCCGAAAATAAGTACGATGAATATTATTCATGAACTGGAAAAAGATCCGCGCGAAGTATATTGCGGTGCAATCGGGTTCATTACACCGGATCAGGAAGCAATATTCAACGTCCCCATCCGAACCGTCATGATCGACCATAATACAAATATTGCTCAATATGGTGTTGGAGGCGGTATTACCTGGCATTCCGATAAACGGGAGGAGTATGAGGAAATATTGACAAAAGCAAAAGTACTGCAGGGAAAGCATCCGGATTTTTATTTATTGGAAACGATCGGCTGCCTTGATGGAGAGTTCGTTGTTTTACACGAACATATGGAAAGGCTTGAACAATCTGCTTCCTACTTTCATTTTCCCGCCGATATAGGAAAAATAAAGAAGGAACTGCTTGATTATAAACAGAAACTGAACGGCGGGAATTGGAAATTACGCCTGCTGCTGTCCAGGAATGGAGAGATAAAAATAGAGGCTCAGGAAATTTCGCCGATGGATACTTCGGTAAAAATCGCCCTCGCCAAAACGCCGGTCGATAAAAATGATATTTTTCTTTATCATAAAACAACGAACAGGGAAGTATACAAGGAAAAACTGCAGGAATATAAGGATATTTTTGATGTACTGTTATGGAATGAGGATGAGGAATTAACCGAGTTTACAATGGGAAATGTCGTCGTTGAATTGAATGGAGAGCTCTTTACTCCGCCTGTTTCCTGCGGTTTGTTGGATGGCACCTTTAGAAAATATTTATTAAGGAAAGGAATCATCAAGGAAAAAATCATTAAAGTGGATCTGCTTCCGAAATGCTCAAATGTGTGGTTTATTAACAGCGTAAGAAAATGGATACCTGTGGAATTCAAATATAAAAATCCAAATGTGTGAGACATTTGGATTTTTTGATAAACATATAATTATTGCTGTGGAGCTGCTGCAGTCTGGCAGTTTTCACATTTCCCGTAGACTTCCATTCGATGATGACTTACATCAAACCCTGTTACTTGTTCGGCCAATGATTCCACTTCATCCAAAGAAGGATAGTGAAAATCAACAATTTTGCCGCATGAATCACAAATAATATGATAATGGTCTTCTGTATTGCAATCAAACCGGCTGGATGAATCTCCATAAGTCAATTCTCTAACAAGTCCGATTTCACGCAATACGCGTAAATTATTATATACTGTTGCAACACTCATATTCGGGAATTTTCCTTCCAGAGCCTTGTAAATCTCATCGGCTGTTGGATGAACCATAGAATTTAAAAGGTATTCAAGCACCGCATGGCGCTGTGGTGTAATCCGGACGCCTGATTCTTTTAATGTGTCCATGGCTTCCTGTAAGCGCTTTTCAGACATCGTCATCCACCTCACTTCCGATATTTATACTAAATCAATAAAATTATTAATTTATAATCTTTATAAATAGTTTACGCTCTATATGTGATTTATGTCAAATAAATAATATTATACGATTAAAGAGAGAACAGCGATAAAGATATGAAAACCGGGAATTCTACCGAAACTTCGTGTCTCCTGCCTACACGAGGCAAATGGCGTTCACCGCATTCATGGTAAGCAATTCAACACTCATAGAAATCGACCGGCCATCATCTGCAGCCGATCGAGAGTAACGGAAAATCAATCGTTATTTATGAAAAGTCGATCGACCACCACTTGTAATCGATCGACTTTCGTAAAAAAATTTCCCGGTACCCAACAATTCTTAAATATCCGTTATAAGCGGCCGTTCTTTCCCGCCAAGCTGCTTATTTACAAATCTGGCTGCAACGAATAAAAAGTCGGACAGCCTGTTTAAGTAAGAGACAACCAGCGGATTCACGTCTTCCACCCCAATTGCCGTCCGTTCTGCCCTTCTTGCAGTAGTTCTGGCAGCATGCAGGGCACTTGAAGCGCTATGGCCTGATGGCAGAATAAATTGTTTCAATGGTTCAAGTTCCTGCTGCCACTCGTCAATCTGTTTTTCCAATTCATCAATATGTGCTTCCTTCAGCTTCCAGGCTACCTCTTTATCAGTTGGTGTCGCAAGCTCTGCGCCCACGTGAAATAAGATTGTCTGTACCCGGTGCAATTTTTCGATAAAATTATCCTTGCCTTCAAAATCCTCATTTTCCAAGAAGCTGAGCCCCCAGCCAATCATGGAGTTTGTTTCATCACAGGTTCCGTACGCTTCCACACGTATATCATTTTTTGCAACCCTTCTGCCATAAACAAGGGATGTTTGCCCTTTATCTCCTGACCGTGTATATATTCTTGCCATGATTAATACCCCCTCGATACATCTATTTTATTAACAAAATCATCTTTTCCTGATTGATAAATTTGCAGGTTCTCATCAAAAATAGCTAATGCCCGCCTTACATAATGCCTGGACTTTCCTGATAAATGAGGTGTTATCGTTATATTCTCTTCCTTCCAAAAAGGGTGCTCTGCGGGCAGCGGTTCTTCTTCAAATACATCCAATACAGCATGGGCAATTTCATTATTTTGTACAGCTTTTAATAGATCTTCCTTTTTCACAAGATCCCCTCTGCCCATATTGAGAAAAATACTGTGGTTTGGCAGCTGCTCGAAATAATCATACGTAAACAGTCCCTTCGTTTCCTTTGTGCTTGGCAGTACAGCAACGACGAGGTCTGCATGCGGAAGGAGACTTTCCAAATCCTTTGTCTGGTGATTTTCATCAAAGTGAGTGACTGGTTTGCCGCTCCTGGAAACGCCCACTGTCGTAACACCAAAGGCCTGGGCAAGACGTGCCACCTCCTGGCCGATTGCTCCCGTCCCCAAGATAAGCATTGTCCTCCCTTTCAATTCCTGCATACGTACGGTGCGATCCCAAATATGTTCCTTTTGATTATTCAATAATGTCTTTGTCTCTCGAAGAACCTGCAGCAGCATGGAGATCGCATACTCGGCCATTGGTGTTTTATGAATACCGCGTGCATTTGTCACGTATATTCCTCTTTCCCTGATTTCTTTAAACGGCATTTTTTCCATCCCCGCGGAAATCACCATAATCCATTTCAGCTTGTCTGCTCTTTTTATTAAATCAGCATGAAGATCCTCGCCATACGTAACAAGAATTTCCGCTTCCTGTAAATATGCTTTGGCTGTATTCATGTTATCAGAGAATATAAATGACTGATCCGGATATTTTTCCAACAAAGCATCCTTATGCTTTTGAGAAATTTTTGCGGAAAAAAGAATCACGATAAATCCCTCCTTGTTCACTCTTACTTCTATCATAAATCTTTTTTTACTAAATGAACAATAGGAAGATATTTAATTGAGAAAAGCCTTTTTTAAGTCAGGTATAAAATGAGTAAATTTATTTTAACTTTATCTGTTATGCAAATATGCAGGGATAAAAGGGAAGAACTATAACCAGCAGCATACCGATTAAAATATCGATCAGCCTTTTAAATGTATGATACACTGCCGTTTGTACAGCTCTGCGCTGTTCTCTTTTATTTTTCCGGCAAAATTCAATTCCCGGTTACTAAAATGATCTTTTTATAAAAATTGATGATACAAGCGCTTATTTAAGTATTTTGCAGCTCTTTATATAACTTCTGCCCTGTTTTAGCCTCCCCATATTAAGTTTGTTTACATCCAGTAAAACTTATTCCAGAAAGGACGGGTTTATTACATGAGAACATGAATTGTATTATTGCTGTTGCTGTATGATAATGGCAGTACAGCACTTTTTGTCAATAAAATATTGATAATAAGCCATTACAGTTTTCTGTACTATCAGCCGGGTATTTTTTGGTCTTTGTTTATACTTATAAGTAGAAGTGCTTTTTCAGATTAGAATGGAAGAACAGCCAAAGGCTTTCCGATTGATTTTTCAGGCTATAATAATATAAGGGGTGAAAGCAATGAGCAAAGAAACAATTATAGATTGGATAGAAAATAATAAGCATACGTATACTGCCATGGCTCAGAATATTTGGGACAAACCGCAACTCGCCTATCAGGAAAAATATGCAAGCAGCCTGCAAATGAATGCTTTAAAGCAAGCTGGTTTTTCCATCAAGGAGAAAGTAAATGGGATAGACACAGCATTTATCGCTGAATACGGACAGGGAGCGCCGGTTATTGGCATTCTCGGTGAATTTGATGCTTTGCCGGGTCTTTCTCAAAAACCAATTCCGGAAAAAGAGGAAGTGACAAAAAATGGTCCCGGTCATGGATGCGGCCACAATCTGCTTGGGACAGCCGGCGTACAAGCTGTCATTGCGCTGAAGGAAAAAATGGATGCAGAAAGTTTACAGGGAACCATCCGGTATTATGGCTGTCCGGCGGAAGAAGTATTATCGGGAAAAACCTATATGGCCAAGGCAGGTGTTTTTGATGATCTTGATTGCGCCTTAACCTGGCATCCGATGACAAGTAACGCTGCGATGTATAAAAGTATGCAGTCTATGGTTTCTATTAAGTTTCACTTTAAAGGAAAACCTGCCCATGCAGCTGCCTCTCCTGAATCCGGCAGAAGTGCCCTGGACAGTGTGGAAATCATGAATATTGGAGTAAATTACTTGCGGGAACATGTCCCGGACGGCACTCGCATGCATTACACCATTACCGATGGCGGACAGGCGCCAAATATCGTACCGGAAACGGCAACAGTTTGGTATTTCCTGCGGGCGAGTTCGAAGGAAGAAGTGGAAAAGATCCTCCTTAGAGTAAAAGATATCGCCAAAGGATCTGCCCTGATTAATGATACTGAAGTGGAATCAGAGCTGCTTGCATTTCCTTATGAAACACTGCCAAATAACCCGTTAAATGAATTAATGTACTTAAACATGCTAAAAAGCAATCCGCTAGTTTATACAGAAGAAGAACAGCGTTTTGCAGAGAAACTTGCCAAAACACTGCCGAGTGCCGGTAAACCTGTAGAAGAATTGCTGCCGGCCTCTATTTCCTATAAACCTTACAAAGCTGCTTCTATGCCAGGTTCGAGCGATGTCGGAGATGTGAGCTGGATTGCACCTATGGGGATGATTACCACAACATGTGCACCAAAAGGAACAGCCCTGCACTCCTGGCAGGCAACCGCTTCATTCGGCACGGAAATCGGCTACAAAGGAATGCACCTTGCAGCGAGCAGCATGGCACTTACTGCTTATGATTTGCTTATAAATAAAGATAACATTCTGGAGAAAGCAAAGGAAACATTTAATGAATTGCGTGATGGGAAAGTATATGAGGCCGGAATTTAACGGTATCTTCTTATATTTATCTAAAGTTCACACAGATAGATGTCCGCACTTTTCTATCTGTGTGAATGAACAAAATAAACATGTCCGGGTTCATTACTCGGATCTGTCAATGAATTGGATAAAATTCCTCTCATTCGTTAAATCATCGTGCGGACCTGTCAATGAATTGGATAAAATTCTCTCATTCGCTGATTCATCGTGCGGATCTGTCAATGAATGGGATAAAATTCCTCTCATTCGTTGATTCATCATGCGGATCTGTCAATGAATTGGATGATATTTCTCTCGTTCGTTGATTCATCACTCAGGTCAGGGCAGAACACATAAAATAAAACAGACCTCATCCGTTATCTCGCGTTTCCAAAAGTAAAAAGACAGCCTTCCAAAGACTGTCTTTTCACCTTACCCTTATTAAACTCCGGATAATTGCTCGCGGATATATTCAAGCGCCTCTTCCACATGCCCTTTCACGCGGACTTTGCGGAATTCCTTTTGCAGTTTGCCTTCTTTATCAATAATAAATGTGGAGCGCTCAATGCCATAATATTCTTTGCCGAAGTTCTTTTTCAGCTTCCATACACCAAAGTCTTCTGCTACTTTATGATCTTCATCAGCTAAAAGCATAAACGGCAGATCATGCTTATCAATAAACTTTTGATGACTTTCCACCGGGTCCGGGCTGATTCCGATAATGACAGCATCCAGTTCACCGAACTTTTCATGTGAATCACGGAAATCGCATGCCTCTGTTGTACATCCAGGTGTCATATCTTTAGGATAGAAATAAAGAACAACATGCTTTCCTTTAAAATCAGACAGGCTGACACTTTCACCATCCTGATTCTTCAATGTGAAATCTTTAACCTTTTGTCCTGCTTCCACAGTCATCCAGATCCCTCCATTCTCTTTATCCACTACTATATCATACAGATAAAGAGCTGGCATTTACCAAGCTTTCAGGAATTATTTGGGTCCGGCAAGTATATATGTAAAACGTAATGCCTTTAAGTACATTTTTGCTCCATCAGAAACCGAATTACTCATTCCTGCTTCTTTGCCCTCTCTGCACTAAACGCAATACAAATGCTGTCGGAAGTATATATCCGATCAGTGCCTGCAACACAGCAATAAGCCTTCCAATTCCAATAGGAGTTATATCCCCATAGCCAATGGTAAGCATGGTAACACCGCTAAAATAAAGGGAATGAATTAAAGTACCCAAAACACTTACCTGCCTTAACTCCCCATGTTCAACAAGAATGATTCCCTGAAACGAAAGAATAAAATAAATCAGTCCAAAACCGGTAATGACGATAATAAATATAATGACCAGGGAATAAAACAAATCCAAGGAAAACCCCGCGTCCCGCATTTCCGTCCGGAATCTTCCTCCCCTGATGAAATCAATCAGACTTTTAATGACAATAAAGGCGATACCGCCAAGAATAAGCCATGGAATAATAAACATAAGATACCCCTTCATTTATATTCTTTTATTATTCATATGATAAAGAAATACAAGCTTGTCATTTATTTTTTCTTTATTTACGATAAAATAGGGAAGCATGGCAAATAAATGAAGGAGGCATACTTTTATGAACTTCACCAAATCAGAAGCATTACATAGAGAAGCACTAAACCATATCGTAGGAGGTGTCAATTCCCCTTCCCGCTCCTATAAGGCAGTTGGCGGCGGTTCACCTGTTTACATGGAACGCGGACAAGGAGCTTATTTCTGGGATGTAGACGGAAATAAATATATAGATTATTTGGCTGCTTACGGACCAATCATCACCGGCCACGCTCACCCGCATATAGCCAAGGCAATTTCCAACGCAGCTGAAACCGGTGTATTATACGGGACACCGACCAGCCTGGAAAATAAGTTTGCAAAAATGCTTAAAGACGCTATTCCTTCTTTGGAAAAAGTGCGTTTTGTGAATTCCGGTACAGAAGCGGTTATGACAACAGTTCGTGTAGCCAGAGCCTTTACGGACCGGACGAAGATCATTAAATTTTCCGGTTCCTATCACGGCCATTTTGATGCTGTATTGGTGGAGGCGGGATCCGGACCGGCTACACTTGGGACGCCCGATTCAGCAGGGATCCCCCGTTCTGTTGCGGAAGATGTTATTACCGTTCCATTTAATGATATCCATTTATTTAAGCAGGCAATGGAGCAATGGGGAAATCAGATTGCGGCCGTACTTGTTGAACCAATTGTGGGAAATTTTGGCATCGTCACCCCTAAAGAAGGATTTTTACAGGAGGTAAATGATATTACCCATAAAGCAGGGGGGCTCGTTATTTACGACGAAGTGATCAGCGCATTCAGGTTCACCTACGGAAGTGCACAACAAGTATATGGTGTGGAACCGGACATGACAGCAATGGGAAAAATCATCGGCGGCGGTTTGCCGATTGGTGCATACGGCGGACGCAAGGATATTATGGAACAGGTGGCACCGCTCGGGCCGGCATACCAGGCAGGAACGATGGCAGGAAACCCGGCATCCATGGCAGCAGGCATTGCCTGTCTGGAAGTTTTACAGGAAAAAGGTGTGTACGAAAAGCTGGATCTGCTTGGTGAACGTCTTGAAAAAGGAATTTTGGAAGAGGCGGATAAACACGGTGTGTCAGTTACCGTTAATCGTTTATGTGGTGCTTTAACGGTTTATTTTACGGAAGGAACAATCAGCAGCTATGAAGATGCAGAGGCAACGGACGGGGATGCGTTTGCTCTATTTTTTAAACATATGCTGCAGCAGGGGATTAACCTTGCCCCTTCCAAATATGAAGCATGGTTTTTAACAACGGAGCATACCGAAACGGATATCGATCTTACAATTGAAGCAGCCGGAAAGGCCTTTGAAGCAATGAAATAATGGTTTTGCCTGGTTATGAGGACGGAAAAAACAACAAAAGTTTTAAATAAAATGGACGGTTAAAAATAACTGGTCTCTGCACATTTTTAGACAAATGGCAGAGACCTTATTTTTATTCATCCAAATGCTGTACTTGATACAGATCGTAATAATGCCCCTTCTCTTTCATCAATTCATCATGGGTTCCTTCTTCCACAATTTCTCCATTTTCAATTAAAACAATCCTGTCCGCATGTGTGATTGTAGCAAGCCGGTGTGCTACGATAAATGTAGTGCGGGTGGAAGCCAGTTTCTCCAGTGCTTCCTGAATCATATGCTCACTTTCCAGATCCAATGCAGATGTTGCTTCATCAAAAATTAAAATCGGCGGGTTTTTCAGGAAGACTCTTGCGATCGCAATCCGCTGTTTTTGACCGCCGGATAATTTCACACCGCGCTCACCGACCAGCGTGTCATAGCCATCCGACATTTCTTGGATAAATTCGTGGGCATTCGCGAGCTTTGCCGCTTCCACAACTTCCTGATCGATTGCGTCCGGGTTCCCCATACGAATATTCATGGCAATGGATTCACTGAACAGGATATTATCCTGCAGCACCATTCCGATATTATTGCGAAGCGACCGTGCTTTGACATCCCGTATATCCTGGCCGTCTACTTTTATCGACCCGCCGGTGACATCATAAAAACGGGGAATCAGGCTGATCAATGTAGATTTCCCTCCGCCGCTCATGCCGACAAAGGCAATAGTTTCCCCTTCTTTTACATCAAGATTGACATTTTTCAACACCTGTTTTTCTTCGTCATAACTGAACGAGACATTTTCCATGGAAATTGAACCGTTTACCCTTTTTAATTCTTTTGCATCTTCTTTATCTGTTACATCATATTTTTCATTGGCAAACTCAAACACACGATCAATGGATGCAATAGACTGCACGAGCACGGTGGAGGAGTTAATCAGCCTTCGCAATGGACTGTACACTCTCTCCATGTAGCCGACAAATGCAACCATAGTACCAAGTGTGAGATTTCCGCTTATCACATGATAGCCGGCAAAAGCAATGACCAGCAGCGGCGCCAGGTCTGTTATTGTATTTGTTACTGCAAAAGTTTTTGCATTCCATCGGGTATGATCAAGGGCCTTTGTCAAAAAGTGACTGTTTCTGCCTTCAAATTGGTCCTGCTCGTAATCTTCCAATGCAAAGCTTCTTGTCACAGGGACTCCCTGTACACGCTCATGCAAATGGCCTTGTACTTCTGCCAGTGCCTGGGAACGCTGCCTTGTCAAACTTCGCAGTCTGCCGTAAAAGTATTTCACAGAAAAACCGTAAAAAGGGAAAAGTATGATAGCTACGATGGTCAGCCAGATATCCATGGTCAGCATAATTCCAATGGCAATAAGAATAGTGACCAAATCCAGCCAGACATTCATGAGACCGGTTATGACAAAATTCTTTGTTTGTTCGACATCATGTATTACCCGGGAAATAATTTCGCCGGATTTTGTCCTCGAATAAAAATTCAAGCTCAATTTTTGAATGTGATCAAACAGCCGGTCCCTTATATCAAAAAGGATTTTATTCCCCACCCATTGGGCAAGATATTGTCGATAATACTCTATAGGCGGCCGCAATATGAGAAAAACGACAAAAGCAATACCCATCAGCCATAACAGCTCGGATATTTTTTCATCATTTGTCATTCCTTCCGCGCCAATGATATTATCAATAACAAACTTCAGGATCAATGGCATCAGGAGAGGAATCCCAAATTTCAGGATACCGATAATCACTGTCCAAAATATTTTCCATTTATAAGGTTTTACAAATTGCATATACTGCCTTACACTGCCCATAATCAATCTTCCTTAAAATTATATTCTGTAGAAAACCTGGGTTGTCATCAGGACTCTAGGTGACAACATTAGCTGCACTTATTCTGTAAAAAGTTTTTATACTTTTTCTTAACTGCATTGGGAAAACCCGCTTTCACCAGTCTTTTTTTGATTTTATCAGTTTTTCCTATACTTAGGACTTAAAATTTTAATTACTCGAACCCTTCTTTTAGGGACTGTGTAATACAGCAGTGTCCAGCCCCATCATAAACATTTGGGAATGATGTACCGCTGTTCCCCGCCCCGCTAAAACACACATTGGCATGAATTTTATAACGTGTAAAAAGAAAATCCCTGCTGCGTTAGTGCAACAAGGCTGTATTGACCAATAATCAATTGGTTTTTGTAAAAACAACTGACCTAGCGATAAGTTAAATATCGCTCATACCACTGATCTACAAAATCCGGGGAAAATGGACCCTGTCTTTGCCGTACCCATCTTACCAAATAGTTGACGTTATTATGCAAAATTCGATCCAGGACTCTCGGATAGTTCATCAGCGTCTTATGCTCTTCATATTCATCCTCGTCCAACAATTCAAACGTCATGTCGGGATAAACTTTTACATCAAGATCGTAATCTATATATTTCAAAGCTTCTTCATCATAAACAAAAGGGGAACTGATATTACAGTAATAATAAATTCCATCATTTCGCAGCATGCCGATGATATTAAACCAATGTTTCGAATGAAAATAACAAATGGCAGGCTCCCTGGTAACCCATGATCTTCCATCACTTTCCCAAACCAATGTTTTATCATTTGCTCCAACGACTACTGATTCCGTGCCTTTTAACACAAGTGTTTCCTCCCATAATCGATGGAGCGTTCCATTATGTTTATAACTTTGTATTTGAATTCTCGACCCGGGTTTCGGAGCAGCCATACTATCTCCCTTTCTATATAATCCAGAAACAAATCCAATACCATTATAAAGCTAACATCAGGAAACATAAAGCATTATGAAAAGAATGGCACTTTTCCCTGCTGTATTTTTACCCATCAAAAAAGAGTTTCCTGGGAGACAGGAAACTCTTTTTACTTTTGGGGTTAAAAATGTTACTTTTTGTTTTGCTGTGATTTTTGATTTTGCTTTCTTACTTCCTGAGCGTTAGTTTGTTCAGCTCCAAATTCAGTACCATACTGTCCTTGGCCTTGAGCTGCCTGTTGGTTCTGTTTTCTTACTTCCTGCGCATTTGTTTTTGAAGCTGGATTTTGGTTTTGTTGCCTATTAGCCATCAATATCACCTCCGCAGTAGTTAATTTGTCCACTTTGTTCATTGTTATCCGAAGTAATGCGCAGGAAATTCATTCCATATTAGAATAAAAAACAGGTTTTAACACAGATTATAAATGAATTATTTTTTAGGAGGTTGAAAATAGTGAAGGCAGCAAGAAGGGATTTCACCGAGTTGTCCATGATGAGCAAAACGGAATGGAACAAAGAGGAATTAGATTATTTTCAACATGCCCTATCCCAGTTATTACCATATGTAAACCCGGAAGGATTAAGCATATTGCATGAAATTAACGAAGAAAGACAAAGCAGAAGATAATTTCTTCCATTTATAGAATAAAACTCCTGACTGCACGAAAGAGCTCCCATTTACAGGGAGCCCCTCCATTATTCCCGGATATATTTCATCATTTTTTGATGCGAAACAGGAAACGGACGTTCTTCCAACTTTTCCCTTCCCGCAAAAATTACACTGTCCTTCTTTTCCATCGTTTCATCTGTAACTGCTTCATACACATCCAAATTCCAAATAATATGAGTAAAAACATGCTTCAGTTTTCCATGCTTTTTATTCAATTGAACATGTAATCCATAATGTTTATATATCCATTCCTCCACCTGATTCAAATTATTTGCAGCAAGCGGAACCATTGGAAATTGCCATAAGTTAGCTAGCAGCCCCTTCTCATCCCTTTTTTCAATCAAATACTCATTTTCTTTATTTCGGATCAGCAATACTGCATATGCCACTTCCCGCTGTTTTTTTGCTTTGGCTTTGATTGGCAGCTCTTTTTCCCTGCCGTGACTAAAAGCTTCACAATGCGCTTGTACAGGACAGAGCAGGCATCCGGGAGAGCGTGGTGTACACACTAAGGCACCCAGCTCCATGATAGCTTGATTAAATGATGCAGGATCTTCGGTGCTGATTATGTTCCTTAACTTTTCATCCACCAGCTTTTTGGTGCGCTGGAGGCTTATGTCTTCATCAATCATTAACAGCCGTGAGAAAACCCGCATGACATTTCCATCGATGGCCGGTACGGGCTGATTATAAGCAATTGATAAAATCGCCCCTTTTGTATAAGGACCAATTCCTTTTAAGTCACCCAGCTCCTTTTCGTTATCGGGAACTTTTCCGCCATAGGAAGAAACTACCTCCCGCACAGCGTTTTGCAGATTTCTTGCACGGGAATAGTATCCAAGGCCTTCCCACGCTTTTAATACATCCTGTTCCTCGGCTTCCGCCAGTGCTTCCGGAGTCGGGAATTTTTCAATAAACCGCTCAAAATACGGGATAACAGTATCCACCTTTGTTTGCTGAAGCATGATTTCAGAAACCCAGATTTTATAGGGATCCTGATCTTCCCGCCATGGTAATTCACGTTTATTTTCGTGATACCATGTAAGTAAATCATGCTGGAAAGCGGAAATGTTCATATTATCTAAACTTTTGTATCTAATAAAATCACATCCTATATGGTACAATAAAACCAACAATAAAATTAAGCGCATGTTTCCATAAAATATATTGAAAAAAATTTACTTAAATCGATGCTAAGGAGGACCTTACTATATGGATACCGGTACCCACATTGTTATGGGTGTTGCCCTGGGTGGTTTGGCAACATTGGATCCGGCAGTGCAGCAAGACCCCACCCTCTTTCATGCCGTTCTCGTCGGAACAATTGCAGGTTCCCACGCACCGGATTTTGATACAGTAATGAAACTGAGAAATAATGCAACCTATATCCGCCATCACCGGGGCATCAGCCATTCCGTGCCGGCAGTTATATTTTGGGGGATATTTATTGCAGGCATCATATATATGTTCGTGCCACAGGTCAATTTTCTCCATTTATGGCTATGGACTTTTCTGGCAGTAATACTGCATGTATTTGTAGATATATTTAACGCATACGGTACACAGGCATATCGGCCATTCACCCATAAATGGATAGCACATGGGTTTATTAACACATTTGACCCGTATATTTTCACGCTGCATATTGCAGGCATAGGCGCCTGGGTGCTAGGAGCTAATCCGGGATATACGTGGCTGATCATCTATGCCGTTATTACATTGTACTATATTAAACGGTATATGGATAAAAGAGAAATTACGAAAAAGATTAAAGATTATTTCCCAGATACGGAAAGCATTGCCACTTCCCCCACAATTAAGCAAAACTACTGGCGGGTAGCTATTACAACCAAAGATAAATTTTATGTAGGAACAGTCGGAAACGGGCATATCGAAATCATTGACGAATTTGACAGACTGCCGCTGCCTGATTCAGACATCATGGAAGTGGCTAAGAAAGATAAAAACATTGCAGCATTTTTAAACTTTTCCCCTGTTTACCGGTGGGAAATAAATGACTTTGATGACTTTACCGAAGTCCGGCTCATCGATTTGCGCTACCGCTCCAAAGGGCATTATCCGTTTGTTGCTGTCGTACAAATCGATGATAATGGGAACGTCATGAGTTCCTACACAGGCTGGATTTTCTCCGAACAAAAACTGCAAAGTAAATTATATGTGGAAGAAAGTCCGATATGAAACAAAGAGTAATCTTCCTTACTAAAAGGCTGTCCCTGTCCGGGCAGCCTTTTTTGAGGATGTATATCCTGTATGCTCACTATGTGATTCACCAGTGTTCCCCTGAGTGTTACAGGAAGTTTTGCAAAACTTTGCTATTCAGCGTTGATCGGCAGTCACTGCCGTCTCAGAAACCATCCTAAAATCTCTTTACGTTTGCAACAAGAAAACTTTCCCGGTGTTTCATTTTTTATCTCCTAGGAGGGAGATGGGGAGCGCTTCTTTTTTTTCGTATTCTTCATTTAGTAAGTTGATCCGGCGTCCCCAGGCGAAGATGCCATTGATGTAGTCAATTTTAAATGACATCCCCGGTTCCATTTTAAGTTCATATGTTTCCCCGTCTTTGAAGTCGTCCGGATTAAGTGTGTAAGCAATGGCAACCTGCATCTTGCGTTCGTTTACAGCTACTTCGGATATATTGCCGACCTGTTCTGCCTTCAACGCTTTTTCCTTGAGTATGCCAATTTCCTCATACAGCTGTTCTATGGAGTAGTCACTATATCTATAATAATTGCTATTTGTATTCACTATGGTTTCCCTCGCTTTCATATCCATTTTACCAATAGTTCCGGAAAATGAAAATGATGTATATCATAGATGCTCATCAAGAAATTTTTCAATTATTTCCATCGGAAAACCTTTTCTGTACAGCCCTTCTTTGATTTTATGGCGCAGTTCATAGCCTTCCAGCTTTCTGCCATGTTTTCTGAGAAGCTTTTCCCCTTGATAGATTGCATTTTCCCATTCTGCTTCATCATCTTTTACTTCTTCTATCTGGAAAAAAACATCCTTCACCACATCCTGTGTAAATCCTTTTTGCATTAAATTTGCCCGCAGCTTGTCCACCCGCTGCCTGAAGGAATCTTTTTTACTTTGGCTGAGTTTTTTTTCCGCCCACTTTGATGCTTTATCATATTGCTCCTCATAAGTGAACTGCTGAATGGCTTCATTGGCGATTGTCTCGGAAACACCTTTATCCATCAGCTCTTTTTTTATCAGGAGCGGTCCTTTGGTTGATGTATTGATTCTGGAGGAAACAAACATATTCGCAAATTGTACGTCATCCAGCAGTTTTTCCTCTGTTAATTTATCTATAATTTGCGGGATATGCTCTTCATCCACTTCTTTTTTCACCAAATAATCATATATTTCCTTTTTTGTACGCATTCGGTAGCTTAAAAATGTGATTGCAAGGGTATATGATTTATGTAATGTATCTTTTTGGATAAGCGTGGAAATTTGTGACTCATCAAGTTCTAGGTTTTTCCTTAGTCTGTATTCAACGAGAACTGCTTCGTCTACACTAAAGCCATATTTTTCACCTTGGCCATCATCCAAAAAGATATTATAACGATTCTTATATTTCTTTTGTGTAGTGATCCGGGTTATCCGGGCCAAAGTTTCTCACCCCTTTCCCTTATAACTATAGCTCAAAAATAATCCGGACACTACTATAAGAATCGTTTTTTGGCATATAATATATAAAATTTGCGCTACAATTTAAACAGCAGATAAATGCATTTTTTAAAAAATTGGACCGAAAAAAGGACAATAAAGAAAGGAGGCAAAGTGCAGGTTTTAATAACCTGCGCAAACTAAAGATGAATATACTAATAACCGGTGGAACGGGTTTTGTCGGCGAAAACCTTACAAAAGTACTTCATGAAAATAATCATCATACGTATGTGCTCACAAGATCACCCGATTCCAAAACAAATACTGCGCATTCCACTTTTATCAGCTATGATTACCCTGTCGAACAACTTCCGAAAATTCATGCCATTGTTAATTTAGCCGGGGAATCTATTTTTGGCTATTGGACAAAAAAGAAGAAAGCATCGATTATTACAAGCCGGATTCAAATTACACGCAGGCTCATCGAAATGGTGCAGCGAATGGATGAAAAGCCAGAAGTCCTGATAAACGGATCTGCGGTTGGCTTTTATGGTATTTCCGAGGATTTGATTTTTACCGAGAAAACAAAACAGGCGGGAAGTGATTTTCTCGCGAAGGTTGCTGTTGAATGGGAAGATGCGGCGAGACGGATGGAGAAATTTGGTATTCGGACGGTTTTTACGCGCTTTGGCGTAATTTTGGGTAATGGGGGTGCTCTCCCTTTCATGCGCCTTCCTGTCAAACTGTTTGCAGGCGGCAAAATCGGCAATGGACAGCAATGGCTGACATGGGTACATATTAAAGATGTCGTCAGACTCATCCAATTCTGCATTGAAAATAATAGTATTGAAGGCCCGGTAAATGTAACAGCACCAAATCCGAAAAGAAATAAAGATTTCATGAAAACTATGACGGAAGTGCTCCACCGCCCTTATTGGTTTACGACCCCTTCCATGTTCATCAAACTGGCAACAGGGGAAATGAGCCAGCTGATTACGGAGGGACAATACGTACTGCCGCAAAAAGCGATGGATCACAACTTTGAATTTGCCTATCCTGAATTGAGAGGTGCTCTGGAAGAAATTGAAGAGGGAGAAAAGTAAATCACCCTGAAAAATGATGAAAAACACTTAAAAAAAGGCTTCCCTTTTTTTAATGCAGCAAGTAAAATAAAAGTACAGATCCAATGTCGCTGGTCTATGTATTGTGCTTGGCAAGGCGCTGGGTTGCATATGCTGGAGTCCATTAAAAACATGGAAAAGTGAATTAAATAGGGAAGGCAATTGGTGCGCCATCGGTTGATCCGATTCTAGTGGGTTCGATTCCCACCCCGAATTTTTTTGTTGAAACTTAACTAAAAATTCGCGGGTGGGCAGCCGAACAGCCTAATTGCTTCCAGGAAAATACCCACCCGGATAAGGAGGGTATTTTTTATGTTAAAAATGCGTGAATTACAGGATGTGCCGGTGCTGTTTGACTTGATGATCCATCCCGAGGTTTTCCCTTATGTCAGACTAAAAGCAAATACAATCGATGAGTATTATTTTCATACGAAAACAAGCATGGAAGCAGAATGCAGGGCTGAATTAATTTCACGAACGATTTTGGATGAGTACAATCTCCCCATTGGAGTTATCACTTTATATGATATTCAGGAAAATTATGGCTTTCTTTCTACATGGATTGGCCGTCCCTATTTCGGAAAAGGCTATAACCGGCTAGCCAAGGAGGCGTTTTTTGATGAAGTTTTTCATCACTTGGGGGTGGAGGGTATTTTCATGAAAGTGAAAAAAACAAACTTTCGCTCTACAAAAGCTGTGCTGAAATTACCCTATGTTACTGCCGGGAATCATGTTTATCCGGAGATATATCAAAATATAAATAATCAGGATGTGCTGTATAATCTTTTTGCAGTCACAAAAGAACATTACTTTTCCTACCGTCAATTTGCTGGAAATAAAGCTGTTTCCACAGATGAAGAGGTAGTTTAGGTGTGTATAAAATTTCCCGTCTGGTAAAGACTATATAAAAAAGGAGCGGGTTTTTTTGAAAAAAGAGCAGCGGGAAAAATATTTATCCAAGACACAGGAAGTACTTTATCAGAAAGAGTTTAAACAGGCAGACCGCATTTATAACCAGCTTTCCAACAAAGGGAACCGCAGTTAGCAGATGCGGTTTTCTTTGTTGCCCATAAGAAGCAGGAGATTTCGTCTGTGAGGTAGGGTTCGGGGATATATTTTTTAGTCCCGGATAATATAAATGCGTTTACGAAAAGACGAACAAAATGCGTGTTTACGCCTTTTACTTGGATATATTTAAACTATTCCTCTCCACCTTTTCAGCATGTCATCCGCATTTAAACTTGCCTCCGATTTGTCAATCCCAAACCCAAAACCAAGCTGTATATTGGTCGATTCCAATAATGCTGCTGCTTGCCAGATATCAATTTTTTTTACGTTCCACAAATAAATAATCATGGTTCGCTCATTCAATACTTCAATTTCGAACTCTTCTCCATGAAAGATAGAACGAAGAATTCTGCTTTTAGTTAAGCTTGTTATTGTTGAATGGTACAGAATCATGCAGCTTACCATATTTCCTGACCCTCGCTTTTTGTTCTTTATAGGAACATTTTACTATATGTACACTAAAAGAACAAATGCTTTCTTTTTTTCTGCCGGGGTCATGTTAGGATTGAATGTACTTATCAGGAAATTTTTCCTAATCTTTCTGTCAGAGTGTGATCATAATGAGTTTGGAGCAGTTATCCTATAATATTAAATTTTTTCGCGATCAGCTTGGTCTGACGCAGCAGGAGCTAGCCGACAAATTAAATATTTCCCGCTCAAATGTAGCAAAATGGGAAAGCGATAAAGCCCTGCCTGATGCAGCATCCTTAATTAATTTAAGCAAGTTATTTGATGTTTCCGTGGATCATCTTACCGGAAACCATGCATTCCGCGAAGATCTCCTGAAGGAATTCAAACGAATATACAGTTCGGAAAGCCTTTCCTTTGAGGAAGAAGCTGTGGATCTAATGGCATATATTATGACCCACCCGGATTTCAAGGAAGACATTTACCGATTAAAAAATTTACCAATGAAGAAGCAGCTTTCCATACATAAATTATTTAGAAATATGCTTGACCAATACGAGCAGCTATAATTCCGTCAGTAAGAATATCTACATATTCTGCTGATGGAATTTTTATTTTTAGAGGGTGGTCCCTAAATACGAACAGTGAGCTAATCTAGCGGAGAGCAGATTTTAGGTGCTAATTATCATTGTTAGGATTTCACCTTGATAAAATCACCTTTTTCCCAGCCTCTAAATAATTCTGAAACCGGACTGCTTATATTAACGTATATGTTAAGGAAGATAAATGAAAAGGAGTGAGAACAATGGACTTGCTTCAGGAAATTGACTGGCAGCTTGTTGCCCCTCTGCTGGTCATACAACTCATTCTCATGATTGTTGCTCTCGTTGACTGGATAAAGGCTGATGATTTTAACGGTCCAAAGTGGCTGTGGTTTTTTATTATTATATTTCTAAGTATACCTGGTCCGGTCATCTATTTCATATTCGGGAGGAGACGCTGACATGGCATTATTATCGGTTACAAACTTATCCAAAAAATATGACAGCAATTTTGCGGTGAAAAATGTCAGCTTTGAATTTCAGCCGGGGAAATGTATTGCCCTGATAGGTCCAAACGGGGCCGGGAAGACAACAATATTGCATATACTGGCAGGATTGCTGCGGCCTACTTCCGGCAATGTAAAAATGAGTGAAATAAATGGGAACAGCGATATCCGCTCCTTCATCGGGTATCTCCCGCAATATCCTGTTTTTTATACATGGATGACAGGCAGCGAATTTCTCATTTACAGTGGTCAGCTTGCTCATTTATCAAAAAAAGAAGCAATGGCAAGGGCAAATGAACTGCTTGAAAGAGTTGGAATTGCGGATGCCGGCAATAAACCGATCGCTAAATATTCCGGCGGTATGAAACAGCGGCTCGGGATCGCACAGGCTATTATACATAATCCGAAACTGTTGATATTGGATGAGCCGGTTTCATCCCTTGATCCGATTGGGCGCAGGGAAGTGCTGACCTTGATGGAGGAATTAAAAAACGAAATGACCATTCTTTTCTCCACTCATATTTTGACGGATGCCGATGAAATAAGCGATGCACTTCTGCTGCTTCATCAGGGGGAGATCGTGGAAGCCGGTTCAATAAACATACTGCGCGAAAAATACCAGACAGCAACGATCGAACTTTCATTTTCACATAATACACGTTTTTACCAGGATAAAATTTTACAGCTTTCATCCGTAGACAATGGTTATACGGAACACGATTCCATACATGTTTCCGCATCGGACATTTCTCTTGCCCGTGAGGAAATATTAAAAGCGGCAGCAGATGAAAAATGGCCTATAACCAGCTTTACCCTGCATCGCGCTTCTCTTGAGGATATGTTTATGAAGGCGGTGAAAAAGTAATGCAATGGATGACACTTTTTAAAAAAGAAATAATAGAAAACTGGAGAAATAAAAAATGGATATGGGTGCCGCTCATTTTTATTCTGCTTGCCATCATCGATCCCATTTCCAACTACTATATGCCGCAAATCATAGATTCTATCGGCGGCATGCCTGAAGGGGCCGTTTTCGAAATTCCCGAACTCAGCTCTGCAGAAGTGATTTTAATGACCCTGGGACAGCTTAGCAGCTTAGGTGTACTCGTCATCATACTGATGTCAATGGGAGCGATTGCAGGAGAAAGGAAAAGCGGAGTGATTGAACTCATCCTCGTCAAACCTGTTTCATACCAGCATTATATTACTGCAAAATGGGCTGCACTTCTTTCACTTGTCTGGACAGCCCTCATTCTCGGACTAACAGCATGCTGGTATTATACGGTAACTTTATTCGGGGAGCTTCCGGTCATATCACTGCTGCAGATTATTTTCTTTTATGGTCTTTGGATTACCTTGGTGGTGACAATCGTGATTTTTTATAATTCTTTCGTGAAAACTCCCGGTCTGGTCGCCTTTTTATCTATTGCGACCATCATGGCAATGAGTTTATTAACCCAGGTATTCGGACGTTTTCTTGAATGGAGTCCAAATAATTTATCCGGCCATATTTTTGAATCATTGATGATAGATCAGCTAACCGGTGATTTGATAGCAACAGCTTTTGTTACAATGGGGCTCATTATATCCTTTCTCATTGGGGCTATCATTTTATTCAGGAGAAAATCACTTGCAGAATAATAAATAAGGGCAGGAAAAATGATTCCCCAGCCCTTATTTTGCTTATTTCACCTCAATTCGTTTTATGAATATGAAAGAGATTAAATATAATATCAACCCAATGCCGAACACCTGATAAAATATTACGATCTCAAAGGCGGCAAATAACTCCCGAAAGAAATCAAAAATCCAGCCTCTGGCAACCGCAAGCAGCAATAAAACAGCCAGTACCCCCAGGACACTTCCTGCACCAAGCAGTCCAAATCTATGGAGGAGCAGTCTGATCAAAAGCATGACCATGAAAAAGAAGAATATCATTGCTGTATCAATCAGCATTCTTGTATACCAATTATTTTCAAGCAGATGGGCGAAATGAAGAAAAGTAAATATATCAATTCCTGCAAATGCATTAAATGCTTCTACCAGCTCCTGCACTACAGCCCCTAATAATGATTTAAAAACGGAAATAAGGAAGAAAAAAATCCCGATGGCAATGAACATATTTTTTCGGGTTGCTCCCATTTTAATCGAAAACGGGACAAAATCCCTCACAGTTAAATAACCTACAATGCCAGCGTAAACATACATAGGGATGTTAAGGAAAAAAACGAAATTAGTGTCTCCCTCCACTCCTGTTAAAAAATAAGCAAAAGCAAGTGATATGACCAATATTCCTAATAAAATCGTCCAAAAAATCATTAAGGAATAACGAAGATCCATAATAAAAAAGTACAATAATCCTTTTAGTTGTCTTCCCATCATTAAGCCCCCTCTTTTTGCGTTAAATGAATCATCAATTCCTGAATAGGTATCCCTTCAGCCTGAAGTCCATAGCTGTGAGCTTCCTGTTTCGTACCGTAAATATACGCTGTCATCATGCCGGCCAGCTCTTTTTTATCGATTACTTGTTTATTTTCAATAAATGCCTCGACTTCTTCTTTCTTCCCGGTTACTGCGCAGGTGTTACTCCGCAGATTTTCCGCTTCCTCCTGTAATACGAGGCGTCCCTCCTGCAAAATCAGCACTTCTTCAAACATAAGGCTCACTTCATCAATTAAATGCGTGGATAAAATAATCATTCGGTTTTCTTCTTCATATTCTTCCAGAAGAATCTCATAAAATTTTTTACGGGCAGCTGCATCCAATCCGATATACGGTTCATCAAAAATCGTTATTGGAGCTTTGCTTGCAAGTCCTGCAATAATGCCAAGCGATGACTCCATTCCTTTGGAAAGTGTTTTTACCTTTGCATTCATGTTCAGGCCATATACTTTAATTAAATCCTCTGCAAGTTCCTGATCCCATGTCGGGTAAAAATAAGAATAAATTTTCAGTACATTTTTCACCTTTAAATCCCGTTTAAAATTATTTCCTTCTTTGATCAGGCAAATGGACTCGGTGAGTTTCCGGTTATCAAATGGTTTTTCGCCATTGATTAATATTTCTCCTTCTGAAGATAAAATGTTCCCGGCCAAAATATCCATAAAGGTCGTTTTTCCTGCTCCATTACGGCCAAGAAGTCCGTATATTTTCTGCCCTTCCAATGTAAAAGATACATTTTGCAATGCTTTATTTTGCCCATATTTCCTAGTCAGGTTTTTCACTTCGATTTTCAATTTTGCTCATCCTCCCTCTCCACCATTTCAAGCAGCTCTTTTTTACTAATGTGCAATTTCCCCGCTTCATCTTTTAATGGGAGCACATAGTTTTGGTAAAAGCTTTCTTTTCTTTTTTCAATTAAAATGTTCTTGGCATTTTCTGTTACAAACATGCCTACACCCCTTCGTTTCACAAGAATGGATTCTGTAACAAGCTCATTAATTCCTTTAGCTGCTGTAGCCGGATTGATTTTATAATAGGCAGCAAGTTCATTGGTAGAAGGCACCCGGTCATCAGGTTTTAGGGAATCATTGATGATCGAGTCCTCGATCTGTTCTTTTATTTGAAGGAAGATGGGCTTATTTTCGTCAAGCATATTTTTCATCAGATCACCTTCGTTAATTAATTGGTTCATTACTTATGTAACTAACCATATAACAAATGAACTAAGGTGTCAATATGTATTCATAAAAAAATACGGCTTCTCTTTGGCAGAGAAACCGCACGTTAGGTGGATGCAACATGGGGATGGTGTTTCATCCTGCTGTGTCTATCATGCGATGTAGTGGGTTTTCTTGTGGCAGGACAACATAGTTTTTCCCGTCCGTTCTGATGACTATATCCCCAAATGCAGCTGTCGAGTAAATCATGGCATTTATTTTATTTAAATTATTAATAACCCGGTCAACCGGATGTCCGAAGTCATTTTCCTGGCTGTAGGTGAGGAGGGCAATTTCCGGGTTTACCGCCTGTAAAAAAGGTAAAGATGAGCTTGTATTGGAGCCGTGGTGGGCAACCTTGATAACCTCTGCCTCTACATCATATTCTTCCATCAGATTTTTTTCCTGTTCCATTTCAATATCGCTCATCAGCAAAAAATCTATCTCCTCATAAGTAAGTTTTAATACAATGGAGGATTGATTATTTGTTTTGGTTGCTCCATACGTATTTAGCACCAGAATGGTGAGTTCCGGGTCCAGCCTTATTTTTTCGTTTTCCATGGCAATTTGAACAGGTATATCTTGCTTCCTGATTTGATGCAAATACGCTGCATAGGTTCTTGTGGAATGCAGCTTGCCGGAATCAAGAATATTTTTCACTTTAAATTCTTTCATTACATGTGGCAGACCACCAATATGGTCCATATCCGGATGAGTGGCAACAAGAAGATCAATCGTCTCAATATCCTGTTCTTTAAGATAAGAAACTACTTTGCTGCCAGCTTCAGGCGGACCGCCATCAATGAGAATATTTTTTTCTGTAGGTGTTTGAATCAGTATACTGTCTCCCTGACCCACATCAATAAAATGCACCTGCAAGTCCATAGGAGATTGACTGTATATTTGCAGCGGCATCGATGTATAAATGAGAAAAGTAATGAATATGGCAATGATAATTTTTGAATTACGCATAGGAACATCCTTTTTGTTTAAATGTATCTTTTATTGTGGTACATATTTGAATGAATTATGAGCGGGAGAAAGAGTTTGTAATGATTATTTAATGGAGATTTTACGTGCGGGCTCGATCGATTTGCGTGCGGGCTCGATCGATTTACGTGCGGACTCGATCGATTTGGGTGCGGGCTCGATCGATTTGCGTGCGGGCTC